>JBIQLG010000004.1:201861-217493 GCA_044464485.1 Agreia sp. | reverse complement strand
CTCCATGTGGCTCATATGGGCTGCTGTTGTTCTCGTGGTCATCGGGCCGTTGTTGGGCTGGGTTCTTGCGAAGCTTGTTTACGGCGTTGCCGGACCGCGCTACACACCGAAGAACTCGCACTGACAGGTGCTGAGCGAACTCGTCGCGGGCGCCGTCGCCGATGCTCAGTCACGGCAGGATTCCCGCAGCTTGACGGAAGTTGAGCGCGCTGCTGCGGATGCCGCTCCGGCGCGCGACGCGGTTGCCGCGCTTGCCCCGGCCGATCGAGTGAAGATCATTGCCGAAGTAAAAAGGGCCAGTCCTTCGCGTGGTGTACTCGCCGAAATCGCGGATCCGGCACAACTCGCCGCCCAGTATGTCCGTGCGGGCGCGAGTGCCGTCAGCGTCCTCACCGAGGCGCGACGATTCGGCGGATCGCTGAACGATCTCGAAGCTGTGCGGGAGGCAATCGACGTCCCCGTGCTCCGTAAGGATTTCATCGTGCTTCCGTACCAGGTTTTCGAGGCCCGAGCCGCCGGCGCCGATCTGGTGCTGCTCATGGCCTCCGCGCTCGACCAGAAGCAACTTCAGTCCCTACACTCACTGGTTGGGGACCTCGGGATGACCGCCCTGGTCGAGGCCCACGATGCCGATGAGCTTTCCCGATCGATTGATGTCGGCGCCACGGTGATCGGAATAAATGCGCGCAATCTCTCCACGTTTGAGCTGGATCGTGAACTCTTCGGACGGCTCGCCGACCGCATCCCCGAAGGGACCATCCGCGTTGCAGAGTCCGCGGTGAGTTCGGCAACCGACGTCGCGCGATATCGAGCCGCCGGGGCCGATGCGGTGCTCGTGGGAGAAGCGCTCGTCACGTCGGACCCCGAGGCCACTCTCGCCGAATTTCTGGCTGTCTGATGGGTCTTCGTGAGGCATCCGGGCCGTACTTCGGAGACTTCGGCGGCAGATTCGTACCCGAGTCGCTCGTTGAGGCCCTCGATGAGCTGACCGCGGCATATGACGTGGCGAGGAAGTCGCCGGAGTTCACGGAGGGGCTCGCCCGCCTCGGCGCTACCTATACCGGCCGGCCGTCGATCATCACCGAAGTTCCGCGATTCGCGGAGCACGCGGGCAATGCGCGCATCATCCTCAAGCGCGAAGACCTCAACCACACCGGCTCTCACAAGATCAACAATGTGCTCGGGCAGGCACTGCTCACGCAACGCATCGGCAAAACCCGGGTTATTGCGGAGACCGGAGCCGGCCAGCACGGTGTTGCGACGGCAACCGCGGCCGCGTTGCTCGGTATGGAGTGTGTCGTCTACATGGGAGAGGTGGACACGCAGCGTCAGGCGCTCAACGTCGCGCGCATGCGGCTGCTTGGCGCAGAAGTGATCCCCGTTACAACGGGTTCCCGAACACTCAAAGATGCCATCAACGAGGCGATGCGCGACTGGGTCACCAATGTTGACACGACAAACTACATTTTCGGCACTGTCGCCGGCCCTCATCCCTTCCCTTCCATGGTCAGAGACTTTCAAAAGGTGATCGGCGACGAGGCGCGACAGCAGGTACTGGACCTGTGCAGCCGGCTTCCCGATGCAGTCGCCGCGTGCGTCGGCGGCGGTTCCAACGCGATCGGAATTTTCGACGCGTTTCTCGACGACAGTTCGGTGGCGCTCTATGGGTTTGAAGCGGGCGGCGACGGCGTCGAGACCGGTCGTCATGCCGCGACACTCACGAAAGGCAGACCTGGGGTCCTGCACGGTGCCCGAAGCTTCCTGTTGCAAGACGACGACGGCCAAACAAACGAGTCGCACTCGATTTCTGCCGGACTGGACTACCCGGGCGTCGGTCCGGAGCACGCCTGGCTCGCCGCGATCGACCGCGCGCAGTACGTGCCCATCACCGATGCTGCCGCCATGGACGCCATGAGGCTGCTTTCGCGAACGGAAGGAATTATTCCGGCAATCGAGTCGGCTCACGCACTGGCCGGCACGATCGAACTGGGCCGGAAGCTCGGCAGCAACGCCGTCATCCTCGTGAGTCTTAGCGGACGCGGCGACAAAGACATGGAGACCGCCAACGAGTGGTTTCAGCTGGTGCCGCGATCATGAGCGCCGTGCAGGCTGCCCTGGACACGCAGAAGGCGCAGGGCGACGGATCCCTCATCGGCTATCTGCCGGTGGGCTATCCGGATTTGGCGACCAGTATCGATGCGGCTGTGGCACTCGCGGAAAACGGCGCTCATGTCATTGAACTGGGTCTTCCCTATTCGGACCCGGTCATGGACGGCCCCGTCATTCAAAGGGCCACGCAGGTTGCGTTATCCGGGGGCTTCCGGCTGTCCCATGCTTTCGACGCGCTTTCCGTTATCACTGCCAGGACCCAGGTTCCCGTGGTCCTCATGACGTACTGGAACCCGGTTCTGCAATACGGTGTCGACAAGTTCTGCGATGACCTCGTGGCAGCAGGCGGAGCCGGTGTTATTACACCGGATCTCATCCCGGATGACGCGGCAGAGTGGTTCGAGGCATCAGATCGCACCGGCATTGACCGCGTCTTTTTGGCAGCGCCGTCGTCTTCCGATGAAAGACTGAGGATGATCGCACAAAAGTCGCGCGGCTTTGTCTATGCCGCCTCGACAATGGGCATCACGGGCGCTCGGTCAAGCGTTGATGCTGCGGCACGGGACCTCGTGGCCAGGCTGCGCACCGCCGGCGCACAGCGCGTGTGCGTGGGGCTTGGCGTGTCGACCCCCGATCAGGTCCGTGACATCAACCGGTACGCCGACGGCGCCATTGTGGGGTCGGCACTCGTGGCTGCCCTTGAATCCGGCGGTGTACTGGAGCTCGCGCGCACAGTTTCCGCATTGGCCGTCGGTACTAGGCTGAACTAGCGACTGCCCACCCGTGAAAGGCACTATCCCATCGTGTTTGCAATCCTGACGGCACTTCCCTCCAGTATTCCGAGCCCAGACTACTCATGGCAGGTCTTCAACCTCGGAACGTGGCTTCATGATCTCGGTCTCACGTGGATTACCGTCCCCATCCCGATTCGCGCGTACGCGCTGTGCATCCTGGTCGGCATCGTCGCAGCAACCATATTCACGGGATACCGGTTGAAGCAGCGTGGCGCTGAGGCCGGGCTCGTTCTGGATATCGCCCTGTGGGCCGTTCCGTTCGGGATAGTCGGCGGCAGAATTTTTCACGTCGTGACGCATCCGGACGACTACTTCGGGGCTGGCAAGGACCTCTTGAAAACTCTGTACATCTGGGAGGGCGGTCTTGCCATCTTCGGTGCGCTCATTCTGGGAGCGGTGGGGACGCTCATTGGCTGCCGTCTCGCGGGAGTTCGCTTTTGGAGTTTCGCGGATGCGCTGGCCCCCGCGCTGCTCCTCGCCCAGGCATTCGGCAGGCTCGGCAACTACTTCAACCATGAACTCTTCGGCCTTCCCACGAATTTGCCATGGGGACTTCAAATCGAGTCCACCAACCCGGCATTCCCTGCGGGACTTCCCGCAGACACTCTTTTTCACCCGACTTTCCTGTACGAAATCATCTGGAACCTGATCGGCGTCGGAGTCTTGCTGTACGTGGAGCGACGCTGGCATCTCGCCAAGCGGATGATTCCTTTCGTGGGCGTTGACATCACGGCGCCGAAGGCGGGGGCGTACCGGTTGCAATGGGGGAAGGTGCTCGGCGCGTACCTCATCTGGTACGGGATCGGTCGCAGTTTCTTCGAGTCGATCCGAATTGATCCGAGTGAAATTTTTCTGGGCATCCGCACCAACGTGTGGGCGTCGTTCGGTGCGATCGTCGTGGGTATCGTCATTATCGCGGTACAGACTCGGCGGCATCCCGGGGTAGTTCCGAGCCCATATTTGCCAGGTCGCGAGCCAGCGGCCGATGATGTTGTACACTCTGAAGACGTTTATTCGGACGCAGATTTCGAAGGCAACGACGGCTCGATTTCATCAGACCCATCGTCGTCCGCTGAAGCGAAAGGCACCAAGGCCGCCATAAGCGGCCGGGCCACGTAACAGTCCTGCGCAATTCACCCTCAGCTCCTTTGGCTGGCGCGGACCCCAAGGGCCAGGGTCGTCCCTCCAATTCAGCTGTGAGGATGACCCATGGTTCTCGAAACACCGCACACGCGATTCAGCGCCACCCCGAAGGCGACGGGACTCTACGATCCTGCATTCGACAAGGACGCGTGCGGTCTTGCGATGGTTGCGACGCTGCGCGGCACGCCGGGACACGACATCATTGCTCTTGCGTTGGAGGCCCTGCGCAACATGGAGCACCGGGGTGCGGTCGGGGCGGACTCCGGTACCGGAGATGGCGCCGGAATAACAACGCAAGTTCCCGACGCGTTCTTCCGATCCGTCGTTGATTTTGATCTGCCTCCCGCCGGACACTACCTGGCCGGCATGGCATTTCTGCCACGTGACACTGTGCGCCGAGCCGAAGTGCGCGAACGGGTGAGTTCACTCGGTGCCGAGGAGGGGCTGACCGTCCTTGGCTGGCGTTCGGTTCCGACTGATCCCCGTGTGCTTGGCGCTCTCGCCCGCGACGCGATGCCCGAGATCGAACAGGTTTTCATGGTGGGTCGAGGGGAGTCTGGAATCGATCTGGAACGACGTGCTTTCCGGTTGAGAAAGCGCGCAGAGCGTGAGCTGGAAGTATATTTCGCCTCACTCTCGTGCCGAACTCTGGTCTACAAGGGGATGGTCACCACGGTTCAGCTTGAATCGTTTTACCCGGATCTCACCGACGACGCATTTGCCTCTCGCCTCGCAATCGTGCATTCACGATTTTCCACCAACACGTTCCCCGCGTGGGCGCTCGCTCAGCCGTTCCGGCTGCTCGCGCACAACGGTGAGATCAACACGATTCAGGGAAATCGAAATTGGATGCGGGCACGGCAATCTCAACTGCACTCGGACATTCTGGGCGACCTGCGACCGCTCCTGCCGATTGTCACCCCGGGCGCGAGCGATTCGGCATCCTTCGACGAAGTGCTCGAATTGCTCACGCTAGCGGGCCGCTCGCTGCCGCACGCCATGATGATGATGATCCCAGAGGCGTACGAAAATCAACCGGATATGCCCTCCGACCTCCGCGGCTTTTATGACTACCATTCCGGCGTCATGGAGCCATGGGACGGCCCTGCCGCCATGATCTTCACGGACGGGACACTGGTGGGCGCGACGCTGGACAGAAACGGGCTGCGTCCTGGCCGCTTCGTCGTGACGGATGACGGTTTTGTTGTTCTGGCAAGCGAAATCGGTGTCCTCGAATTCGAACCGCGCCGGGTTGTGCGCAAGGGGAGACTGCGCCCCGGCCGAATGTTTCTCGTCGACACCGAAGCCGGTCGACTTGTGGAAGACGACGAAATCAAGCAGTCGGTTGCCGCGCTTGAACCCTGGGCGCAGTGGGTTGCCGACGGCAGAATCAATCTCAGGGATTTGCCTGACCGCGAACACATCATGCACACGCGCGCATCGGTGGGTCGTAGGCAGCGCACCTTCGGCTACACGGAGGAGGAACTGCGGGTACTCATCGCGCCGATGGCGCACAGCGGTACCGAGCCGCTCGGAGCGATGGGGACCGACACGCCCATCGCGGTGCTCGCACAGCGGCCCCGACTGCTGTTCGACTACTTTTCCCAGCAGTTCGCGCAAGTGACGAATCCGCCGCTCGACAGCATTCGCGAGGCAGTCGTCACGTCCATGCAGGTGGGGCTCGGCCCCGAGTTGAACCTCTTGACGGCGACCGCAGAGCACGCGTATCAGATCATCGTGGATTTCCCGGTAATCGACAACGACGAACTCGCGAAGATCCAGCACATTGACGCGTCTCCTGGCAGCAGAACCACCACGACTCTTCGAGGTCTTTACCCAGTTTCCGACGGGGCGAGTGCGCTTGCCGACCGGTTGAAGGAACTGTGCGCGGAGGCTGACGATGCGATCGAGCGCGGCGCGAAATATCTCGTGCTTTCGGATCGCGAGTCCACAAAGGATCTCGCGCCTATCCCTTCGCTTCTCATGCTTTCCGCCGTGCACCACCACCTCATTCGGCGTGAAAACCGGCTTCGAGTCGGTCTGATCGTTGAGGCCGGTGACGTGCGAGAAGTTCATCACGTCGCCATGCTCGTGGGGTATGGGGCCTCCGCCATCAACCCGTATCTTGCAATGGAAACCGCCGAGCAACTCGTACACAGCGGCGTGATCACAGGAGTGAGTGCGGAAACTGCTGTCGCGAACATCATCACGGCACTGGGAAAAGGCGTTTTGAAAACCATGTCCAAAATGGGCATTTCGGTTGTCTCATCGTATGCGGGGGCTCAGACTTTCGAGGCGCTTGGTCTTGATCAGAAATTTGTCGACGAATACTTCACCGGCACAACGTCGCGGCTGGGCGGAATTGGACTCGAGGAGATCGCGGCGGAGAATCTCGCGCGGCATCGCCGCGCATACCCGGATGAGGCAGCCAGCACTGTTCACGAGCACCTGTCCACGGGAGGCGAATACCAGTGGCGGCGCAATGGCCCGCCTCACCTGTTCAACCCGGAAACCGTGTTCAAGCTCCAGCATTCGACGCGCTCACGTCGTTACGACATCTTCCGGCAATACACGAAATTGGTGGACTCGCAGGCCGAGAACCTCATGACACTGCGCGGACTCTTCACGCTGGATGCGCGCGATCGAACGCCGATCCCCCTCGACGAAGTCGAACCGATTTCCGCGATCATCAGCCGATTTTCCACGGGAGCCATGAGCTACGGGTCTATTAGCGAAGAGGCGCACGAAACGCTAGCCATCGCCATGAACCGATTGGGTGCCCGAAGCAATACGGGCGAGGGGGGAGAGAGCGTCGAAAGACTGCTGGATCCGGCGAGGTGCAGTGCAATCAAACAGGTTGCCTCTGCACGATTCGGCGTCACGAGCCTGTACCTGACTCATGCGACAGATATTCAGATCAAGATGGCACAGGGAGCCAAGCCGGGGGAGGGTGGACAACTTCCCCCCGCAAAGGTGTATCCGTGGATCGCCGCGACCAGGCACGCCACGCCAGGGGTTGGTCTCATCAGCCCCCCGCCGCACCATGACGTGTATTCGATCGAGGATTTGAAGCAGTTGATCTTCGATCTGAAACGCGCCAATCCCGATGCCCGAATCCATGTGAAGCTCGTGAGCGAGTCGGGAATCGGTGCGGTGGCCTCGGGAGTGGCCAAGGCGCTAGCCGATGTTGTTCTGATCTCCGGACACGACGGAGGAACCGGGGCTAGCCCGCTCTCGTCGCTCAAACATGCGGGAACCCCCTGGGAACTCGGACTGGCGGAGACGCAGCAGACGCTCATGATGAACGGGTTGCGGGATCGCGTCGTCGTTCAGGTCGATGGCCAGCTGAAGACAGGCAGGGACGTGATTGTCGCGGCTTTGCTCGGTGCGGAAGAATTCGGATTCGCGACGGCACCGCTCGTGGTTTCCGGGTGTGTCATGATGCGCGTCTGCCACCTCGACACGTGCCCGGTGGGAGTAGCAACTCAGAATCCGGAGCTGCGTGCGCGATTCACCGGCTCGCCGGAGTTCGTCACAACGTTCTTCGAATACCTTGCGGAAGAGGTCAGAGAGTATTTGGCCATGCTGGGCTTCCGGAGTCTGTCCGAGGCCATCGGGCAGCGTGAGCTCCTCGGCGTCAATGCCGCCATCCGGCATTGGAAAGCCAACGGGCTCGACCTCACACCCATTCTGAGGGGAGGGATTGGCGATTCCACGACGGCGAGAGCGCATCGCATAAATCAGGATCACGAGTTGGATCGGCACTGCGACCGCGAGCTCATCGCGCTGTGCGGCGATGCCCTAGAGCGCGCAGAGCCGGTCAGTATTGCGTTCTCGGTGAAGAACACTGATCGTGCCGTGGGTACGCTTCTTGGACACCACGTGACGAAGGCCTTCGGCGAAGACGGCCTGCCCGACGACACGATCAGCGTGGCCCTTTCGGGCACAGCAGGTCAGTCGCTGGGTGCGTTCCTACCGCGCGGCATCTCACTTCATCTGGAAGGTGATGCCAACGATTACGTTGGGAAGGGACTGAGCGGAGGCATCATTTCGCTTCGTCCACACCGCCAAAGCGTGTTTCGCGCAGAACGCAATGTCATTGCGGGAAACGTAATCGGGTACGGCGCGACCAGCGGACGACTTTTCATCAGGGGTACGGTCGGTGAGCGGTTCCTCGTGCGAAACTCTGGTGCGACCGCCGTTGTCGAGGGCGCGGGCGACCACGCTCTCGAGTACATGACCGGTGGCACGGCGGTCATTCTCGGTTCGGTCGGACGCAATCTCGGTGCGGGGATGTCGGGTGGCACGGCGATGGTGTATCGGCTCAAGCCCGACCGCGTGAACCGCCAGGCGCTGAGTGCCGGTGAGCTCGTTTTGGGAACCCTCGACCGCGCCGATGTTGAGTTGCTCCGCGGTCTTCTCGAGGAACACAGGGAGTTGACCGGATCGACGCTCGCCGCATCCATGCTCGACAATCTCGAGAAAGTGGCCTCTGAGTTTGTTCGAATTGTTCCTCGGGACTTTGCGGCGGTCACCATGGCGCGTCAGGAGGCCACGCGGGAGGGACTCGACCCCGACAGTCCGGTTGTCTGGGAAAAGATCATGGAGGTGACCGGTGGCTGACCCGAAGGGATTTCTGAAAACACGACATCGTGAACTTCCCGCTCGCAGACCCGTGCCAATTCGACTTCTCGACTGGAAGGAAGTCTACGAGGCGGGCGATGAGCCAGTGCTGCGCAGGCAGGCAGGCCGTTGCATGGATTGCGGCATCCCGTTTTGCCACGAGGGGTGCCCCCTGGGCAACCTCATCCCAGAATGGAATGATCTGGTTCGTCGAGGCGAAGACCGCGAAGCGAGCGAACGATTGCATGCGACGAACAACTTTCCCGAATTCACGGGCAGACTTTGCCCCGCACCGTGTGAGAGTTCCTGCGTTCTGGGCATCAGTCAGGAACCGGTGACCATCAAGCTTGTCGAGCAGTCCATCATCGACAAGGCATGGGCGAGCGACTGGATCCAGCCGCATCCGCCGGAACGACTCACCGGCAAGACGGTTGCCATCGTAGGGTCCGGGCCGGCGGGTTTGGCAGCGGCCCAGCAGCTCACGAGGGCCGGTCACACGGTGGCCGTATTTGAGAAGGACGATCACATTGGCGGATTGCTGAGGTACGGGATTCCCGAGTTCAAGCTCGAGAAACACCACATCGACAGGCGGTTGAATCAAATGCGTGCCGAAGGAACGAGGTTTCGCCCCGGTGTGCACATCGGCCAGGACCTGAGTTGGCAGGATCTTCGACGCAAGTACGACGCAGTGATAGTTGCGACCGGCGCGCTCGTGCCGCGGGATCTCGACATACCAGGCCGGCAGTACGGTGGAATCCACTTCGCCATGGACTATCTCGTGGCGCAAAACCGCAGCGCATCCGGGGAAGCGCCAGAGACGTCGATTTCCGCAGAGGGCCGACACGTCGTCATCCTTGGGGGTGGCGACACCGGGGCGGACTGTTTGGGTACCGCGCACCGTCAGGGTGCACTGTCCGTCACGACGCTCGCAATTGGCCGGCGACCGGCCGAGGAGCGCGCTGCGGATCAGCCGTGGCCGACGCATCCGATCCTGTTCGAGGTCACCTCGGCGCACGAAGAAGGCGGCGTACGGGAATTCCTTGCTTCGACGACGTCATTTGTTGGCGGTGTCGATGGTGCCGTGACCGGCCTCGTGGTCGCCGAAACGGAGATCTCCGGGGGGACCCGCATTCCCAAGCCCGGCAGTGAGCGAACGATCCCGGCAGACCTGGTGCTTCTTGCGCTCGGATACCCCGGAACGCACACTCACGAGCTCGAGGCCGAATTGAGCCTTGAGGTCGAGAGTGGGACGATTGTTCGAGATGCGCAGTTCCAGTCGACTGCACCGGGAGTGTTTGTGGCGGGAGATGCAGGTCGCGGTCAGTCCCTCATCGTCTGGGCGATAGCGGAGGGTCGCGCGGCCGCCGCGGCCGTGGATGAGTACCTCGAAGGTTCCACGGAATTGCCGTCACCGATTCGACCGACGGATCGCGCGATGAGTCTCACACCCGGTCACTAACGAGTTTTACCCACCCGAACTACGTACAACGAACAGGAAAGCAGGATTTACGTGAGGCGTGCAAAGATCGTGGCCACCCTTGGCCCGGCAACCTCAAGTTACGAGAACATCAGAGCCATCGTCGATGCGGGCGTGGACGTGGCAAGAATGAACCTCAGCCATGGGTCGTATGACGTCCATGAAGAGGTGTATTCCTACGTTCGCAAGGCGGCGGACGCGGCCGGTCGCGCGGTTGCAGTTCTCGTGGATCTTCAGGGACCCAAGATTCGACTGGGAAAATTTGAGGCAGGGCCTTACGAACTTGAGGTCGGGGACACCTTCACGATTACGACGGAAGACATCCTCGGCAATCGTGACATCTGCTCCACGACGTATAAGGGCCTTCCTGACGATGTCAAGGAAGGCGACCCGCTCCTCATCGACGACGGAAAGGTAACCCTAAGGGTTGTCTCCACCGACGGCACCCGCGTCGCGACGACGGTGGAGGTGCCTGGTGCCGTGTCGAACAACAAGGGCATCAATTTGCCCGGTGTCGCCGTCAATGTCCCTGCGTTGTCAGAGAAGGACGAGGCGGATCTTCGCTGGGGTCTTGGGCTCGGTGCGGACCTCATCGCACTCTCCTTCGTGCGCAGTGCGGACGACATCGTGCGCGTTCACGAGATTATGGCCGAGGAAGGCCGCAAGATTCCCGTGATTGCGAAGATTGAGAAGCCTCAAGCCGTCGACAATCTCGAGGGAATCATCGACGCCTTCGACGGGATTATGGTTGCGCGAGGAGATCTCGGCGTCGAATTGCCGCTTGAGGCTGTACCGATCGTTCAGAAGCACGCAGTGGAGCTGTGTCGGCGAATGGCAAAGCCGGTAATCGTCGCGACCCAAATGCTCGAATCCATGATCTCCAGTCCCCGTCCCACTCGGGCGGAAACCTCCGATGTCGCCAACGCGGTTCTCGACGGGACGGATGCGGTGATGCTGAGCGGTGAGACAAGCGTGGGTGAGTTCCCGGTGATCACGGTGCAGACTATGGCGCGGATCATCGCCTCCACAGAGGAACACGGCCTCGAGCGAATTCCGCCACTCGGCACAAAACCGCGCACGCAGGGAGGCGCAGTGACGCTGGCCGCCGCCGAAGTTGCCGAGTTCGTCGACGCCAAGTACCTGTGCGTGTTCACCCAATCCGGTGATTCTGCGCGGCGAATGGCCCGCATCCGCTCTCGTATCCCCATGCTCGCGTTTACCCCGCTGGAAGCGATTCGACGACGGATGGCGCTCACCTGGGGCATCCAGTCGTTTTTCGTGGATATGGTGACCCACACGGATGCCATGTTCCGTCAGGTGGACGAAATTCTGCTGAAGCGCGGCCTCGCTGAAGTCGGTGACCGTGTCGTGGTGATCTCGGGATCACCTCCAGGGATTACTGGGTCGACCAATGACATGCGGATTCACCAAATCGGCGATGCGATCAACGCGGCAGCCCCCGCCTGGAAGAAATAGCGCGCCAGCGGCGACGGCGTTCTGTGCCGGTGGTGGGACTTGAACCCACACGCCCTTTCGAGCAAAGCATTTTGAGTGCTCCGCGTCTGCCATTCCGCCACACCGGCTCACAGTTTCCGTCAAAAGAGTATCGCACCTGAGGTCGGTGCTCTCGCTACAGCTTCGGTCGGGGTTCCCCTAAGCTGGTTTCGTGTCCGACACCGAATCCGCCCCTTCCACCGCCCGTCGCGTTGTTGTCGCCGAAGACGAGTCGCTCATCCGACTCGACATTGTCGAAACCCTGCGCGACAACGGATTCGATGTTGTCGGTGAAGCGGGAGACGGCGAGAAGGCTGTAGAGCTCGCCACCGCGCTGCGGCCCGACATTGTCGTGATGGACGTGAAGATGCCGAAGCTTGATGGGATCTCGGCGGCAGAACAACTCAGCAAGAATCATATTGCGCCCGTTGTTTTGCTCACCGCTTTCAGCCAGAAGGAACTCGTCGAGCGCGCGACCGAGGCGGGAGCGCTGGCCTACGTCGTCAAACCGTTTACCCCGAGTGATCTGCTGCCGGCGATCGAGATAGCGCTCGCACGTTATGCGCAAATCGTGACACTCGAAGAGGAAGTGTCGGATCTCGTCGAGCGATTTGAAACTCGCAAAATTGTTGACCGAGCCAAGGGTCTCCTGAACGAGAAAATGGGTCTCACCGAGCCTGAGGCATTCCGCTGGATTCAAAAGGCGTCCATGGATCGCCGGCTCACCATGCACGAGGTGGCCGTAGCCATCATCGACCAGCTTTCACCCAAAAAGGGTTCGGGAACCGCGAAGGATTAGGCGTCTCGCAGCAGATTCGTCATGCGGACGGTAGAGAGCCTGTTTCCTTCGTCGTCGGTAAGCACAATTTCGTGGACGGTCAGCGTGCGCCCGAGACTGATGGCCGTGCAGGTGCCGGTGACCCAGCCCTCCGTGACGGAGCGCGAGTGGCTTGCGCTGATTTCGATGCCCACGGCGTATCGGCCTTCACCCGCGTGGACGTGCGCCGACATCGAGCCGAGCGACTCGGCAAGCACGAGGTGCGCACCCCCGTGAAGGATGCCATAGGGTTGCGTGTTGCCCTGCACCGGCATGCGCGCGATCGACCTCTGCGGACTGAGCTCAATGATTTCGATGCCCATTTTCTCGCCGAGAGCGCCTGCGGGAGCGGCGGGATCAATCTGCGTTGAGGGAATGCTCATGTGCACGGAATCCTTCGACATCGTTTCAGCCTCCATGTCTGCGGCGACGGCTAGGCTGGCTTCCGTGCCTGACAAAGAAAAGCCTACCCTCATGGTCATCGACGGTCATTCGCTGGCTTTCCGGGCGTTTTACGCCCTGCCTGTCGACAGTTTCGTCAATCGCGAGGGCCAGCACACGAACGCCATTCATGGTTTCATCGCGATGCTTATCAACCTGCTTCAGAACGAGAAGCCGACGCATCTGGCCGTGGCGTTCGACATTTCCCGGTACTCGTTCCGCACTCGGGAATATCCCGAATACAAGGGTACGCGCGCGGAGACGCCTCCTGAATTCAAGGGGCAGGTCCCGTTGCTTGAAGAGGCATTGAAAGCGATGGGCATCGCGACCATCAGCAAAGAGGATTTCGAAGCCGATGACATTCTCGCGACGCTCGCCACCCAGGGCGCGCAGCAGGGTTTCCACGTGTACGTGGTGTCGGGAGATCGGGACAGCATCCAACTCGTGAGCGACGACGTGACTTTGCTTTATCCGAATGCTCGCGGTGTGTCGGAACTTAAGCGCTACGACCCGGACGCCGTGGTCGAGCGTTACGGCATTCGTCCAGAGCAGTACCCCGACGTCGCCGCTCTCGTGGGAGAGACGAGCGACAATCTCATCGGTATCGACAAAGTGGGCGAGAAAACCGCGGTCAAGTGGGTGCTCGAATTCGGGGGTCTCGATCAGATTCTGCAGCATGCAGACGAGATAAAGGGCGTCGTGGGCGAGAAACTCCGCGAACAAAAGGACAATGCGATTCGGAATCGCAAATTGAATCGCCTCGTGACGGATGTGGCGCTCCCCGTTGGGCCTCAGGATTTGGCGAGAAAGCCCATCGACGTCGTTGCGGTGCGCGAGGTGTTTGACAAGTTG
This sequence comes from Agreia sp., assembly GCA_044464485.1. Classification (GTDB taxonomy): domain Bacteria; phylum Actinomycetota; class Actinomycetes; order Actinomycetales; family Microbacteriaceae; genus Terrimesophilobacter. The sequence continues at coordinate 203,743 of JBIQLG010000004.1, read as the reverse complement.
CAGTTCCGGACGCTGCTGGACCGCGTGTTGAAGATTGCCGGGGCGGAGTCTGGCACCGCTGCTTCGGACTCAGCGCACCTCGATGCCGCATCGTCGAGAGCCGCCGCGGAACCGCCCGTACGCAAGTTGGTGGATGAAGAGCTTGCGCGCTGGCTTTCTGAGGCGACCGCCGACGGAACGCCGTTGGGTCTCATGGTCGAATCGATTGACGGCGCGTTAGCCGGTCTCGGGATCGCGACTGAGACGGATTCCGCGTACGTGCCATGGGGTGCGCATCGCCCCGACTATGCCGCTGTTGAAGAGTGGCTGGCCGATAGTTCCCCCAAACGACTGTTCGACTCCAAGCGATCGGTAAAGACGCTTGCCCGTGAAGGGATTGTACTTCGCGGCATCGATTTCGATACAACGCTTGCTGCCTGGCTGCTGAAGCCCGGTGGAAAGTTCGAGTCGCTGGCGGGACAGATCTACACGCACCTCGGCGAAACCGTCGCGGAAAAAAACGCGGACCAACTTGTGCCGGAGAACGATGGCCTCAGCTCCGCGACCGAAGCGTGGTACATCCTTCGCCTCGCCACCGAGCTTGAGGGCCGACTGAGCGAGGGCTCCCAAAATGTTCTTCGGAATATTGAACTTCCGCTCGTCACGGTTCTGGCGCAGATGGAGCTGGATGGCATCAGCGTGGACGCCGGTGCCCTCGCAAAGCTGAATACTCGACTGTCTGAACGCGCTTCGGAAATCGCCAGCGCCGCATTCGCGATCATCGGCAGGGAAGTGAACCTCGGATCGCCGAAGCAGCTTCAGCAATTGATGTTCGACGAGCTGGGAATGCCCAAAACGCGCGCGACGAAGACCGGATACTCGACCGACGCTGCTGCCCTCGCCGACCTTCAGGCGCAGTTGCCGGAGCCGCATCCGTTCCTCGAGCTCCTTTTGCAGCATCGGGATGCGACGAAGCTCAAGCAGATGATCGAGACCCTTGAGCGGGAAATTGCGGGTGACGGGCGCATACATACGACTTACGATCAGACGGGGACGAGTACGGGACGTATCTCCTCCAACGATCCGAACCTGCAGAACATACCGGTGAAAGCGGAGGAGGGCCGCGAGATTCGTGCCGCGTTCCACTGCGGCGAGGGGTTCGAGACTCTCCTGACCGCCGATTATTCGCAAATCGAGATGCGCATCATGGCCCATCTTTCCGGGGATGCCGGCCTCATTGAGGCATTCAACGAGGGCGAAGATCTTCACCGGTATGTCGGCGCACGAATATTCGGGGTTGAGCCAGCGGCTGTGACGCCGCTCATGCGCACGAAAGTGAAGGCGATGTCGTATGGGCTTGCCTATGGCCTCAGCGCCTTCGGGCTCTCCAAGCAATTGCGCATCGAAGTATCTGAGGCCAAACAACTCATGGTCGACTATTTCGCGCGCTTCGGCGCGGTTCGCGACTATCTGCGCAACGTTGTGGCGCAGGCGAAGATCGACGGTTATACGGAAACGATTTTCGGGCGCCGACGTCCGTTCGGCGATTTGAACTCCAACAACCGGGTCTTGCGCGAGAACGCGGAACGACAGGCGCTCAATGCTCCGATTCAAGGTTCCGCCGCGGACATCATGAAAATCGCGATGCTGGGCGTGGCTGCGGATTTGCGCGACAAGGACATGAAGTCACGAATGCTCCTGCAGGTGCATGACGAACTCGTGTTCGAGGTAGCTCCTGGCGAGGTGGATGCCCTCACCGACTTGGTACGTTCCCGAATGGGCAGTGCCGCGAAGCTGGACGTTCCTCTCGACGTGCAGATCGGAACCGGGCCAAATTGGGACGCTGCCGCACACTAGCGATGTTTCAGCCCCCCCCCCCCCCCCCCCCCCCCCCACCCCCACC
>JBIQLG010000004.1:0-201851 GCA_044464485.1 Agreia sp. | reverse complement strand
CCTCCCTCCGTCCAGACGAGACCGGGCCCATTTTGGACCGTCCCCCCCCTTTAGCGATTTTCCCCCCCCCCCCCCCCCCCGCGCCAGCGGAATAAACTCAGAACATGACTGCTGATTCGCACGCCCACGAGGCATCCCGCACCCCCACCGCCATCGACGCCATCGCGGAAGAGTGGGTCACCACTCTCGCTGACCTCGAGCCCAATGTCGCCGTCTGGATAGGTATTCCGGGGCGCTACGAGGAATACGGCGATCAGTCGCCTGCCGGCCAGGAGCAGTTGGTCGCTGAAGGCAAGAAGGTGCTCGCGAAGCTTGCCGCCGTCGAACCGGCGGACGATGTTGACTGGGTGACAAAGACAGACATGACCAATGAGCTGACTCTGGACCTTGAGGCGCATGATGCCGGATTGTGGAAGCGGGACCTCAACGTCATCGCCTCGCCGGCGCAGAGCCTGCGGGACATCCTCGACCTCATGGCGCACGACACCGTGGAAGACTGGATGACCATCGCCGGCAAGCTCTCCAACCTGCCCGGCGCCATGGACGGGTACATCGAGACGCTTCGCCTGGGAATTTCCGACGGGATCGTCCCTGCTCGACGCCAGGTCACTGAGGTCCTCGCGCAGGCAAAGAAGCACGCGTCTGCGGAGGGATTCTTCTTTTCGTTCACGAATGGCGCTCAGACGGGAGACGGTTCGGATCTCCCCGAGTCCCTCAGAGCAGATCTGCGGAAGGGCGCGGAGGCTTCGGCTGCCGCCTATCAAAAACTCGCCGACTTCTTCGTCGAAGAACTCGGCCCCGCGGCGGGGGAGACTGATGGCATCGGCCGCGAACTTTACGCACTGCAGTCCCGCAGATTTCTCGGGGCGAAGATTGATCTCGATGAGACCTACGAGTGGGGGATCGAGGAACTCGCGCGCATGGTCGACGAGCAAACGCGCATTGCGGGCGAGATCAAGCCCGGTGCGAGCGTCGAGGAAGCAATCGCCGTTCTTGATTCTGACTCGAGCCGCAAACTGCACGGAACCGACGCATTGCAAAAGTGGATGCAAAACCTTAGCGACACGGCGATCGCCGAACTGTCGAAGTCTCATTTCGACATCCCCGAGCCGGTCAGGACTCTCGAGTGCATGATAGCTCCGACTCAGGAGGGCGGGATTTACTACACGAGTCCGAGCGACGATTTCTCACGTGCCGGTCGGATGTGGTGGTCCGTTCCAGAGGGCATCACCGAGTTCGACACGTGGCGTGAGACGACGACCGTGTACCACGAGGGCGTTCCGGGCCACCACCTGCAGATCGCGCAGGCCGTGTTCAACCGCGCCAAGCTCAACACGTGGCGTCGCCAGCTCGCGGGCACGAGCGGTCACGCTGAGGGCTGGGCGCTCTACGCGGAGCGACTCATGGAGCAACTTGGCTACCTCGACGACCCGGGTGACCGCCTTGGCATGCTCGATGGTCAGCGGATGCGCGCCGCGCGCGTAGTTCTGGACCTTGGCGTTCACCTCGGCAAGCAGCGGCTGGACGGTAACGGCGTGTGGGACTACGACTACGCGTTCAACTTCATGAAGGGCAACGTGAACATGAACGAGCCATTCGTGAAGTTCGAAGTCAACCGCTACTTCGGGTGGCCAGGACAGGCTCCGGCGTACAAGGTGGGACAGCGCATCTGGGAGCAGTTGCGCGATGAGGTGAAGGCGCGCGAAGGCGACTCCTTCAACATCAAGGAGTTCCACCGACGCGCGCTGGACATCGGAGGCGTCGGGCTCGACACACTCAAGGCGGCTTTGCTCAAGTAGCGCATCAACCACATTCGGGCGCGTTGGCGCCTGTCCGCTATTCACGATAAGCTGGAATGTCACGTTTGTGACGTCCTATCCGCCTGCCGCGGCGAAAAATCATGAATTCTTTTCTCCGTGGCCTGAATTATGTCCCTACTGGAGCAACAACTACATGACAACCGCAACGACTGCAGGCCCCAAGCAGGTCGCTATCAATGACATTGGATCTGCTGAAGATTTTCTTGCCGCGGTCGAAAAGACCCTCAAGTTTTTCAATGACGGCGACCTGATCGAAGGAACCGTCGTCAAAATCGACCGTGACGAGGTGCTCCTCGATGTCGGTTACAAGACGGAGGGTGTCATCCCTTCCCGCGAGCTTTCCATCAAGCACGACATCAACCCGGAAGAGGTTGTGCAGGTGGGAGACACCGTGGAGGCGCTCGTTCTCCAGAAAGAGGACAAAGAAGGCCGCCTCATTCTGTCCAAGAAACGTGCGCAGTACGAGCGTGCGTGGGGCGACGTGGAGAAGATCAAGGATGACGATGGTGTCGTGACCGGTTCGGTCATCGAGGTCGTCAAGGGTGGTCTGATCGTCGACATCGGCCTTCGCGGATTCCTGCCGGCATCGCTCATCGAGCTTCGCCGCGTGCGAGACCTGACTCCGTACCTCGGCCAGGAGATCGAGGCGAAGATTCTGGAGTTGGACAAGAACCGTAACAATGTCGTGCTTTCCCGTCGCGCGCTCCTCGAACAGACGCAGAGCGAGAGTCGCAGTTCGTTCCTTGGCAACCTGGCCAAGGGGCAGGTGCGCAAGGGCGTCGTCTCCTCGATTGTGAACTTTGGTGCGTTCGTTGATCTCGGAGGCGTTGACGGGCTCGTACACGTATCCGAACTCAGCTGGAAGCACATTGAACACGCGAGTGAGGTCGTTGAGGTCGGTCAGGAGGTCACCGTCGAGATTCTCGAAGTGGACCTCGATCGCGAGCGTGTGTCGCTCTCGCTCAAGGCAACGCAGGAAGACCCGTGGCAGCTTTTCGCTCGCACCCATGCCATTGGCCAGGTTGCCCCCGGCAAGGTCACGAAGCTCGTTCCCTTCGGCGCGTTCGTTCGCGTTGCGGATGGCATCGAAGGGCTCGTGCACATTTCCGAACTTTCCGGAAAGCACATCGAACTGGCTGAACAGGTCGTGTCGGTCGGTGACGACGTGTTCGTCAAGGTCATCGACATCGATCTCGAGCGTCGGCGCATTTCGTTGAGCCTCAAGCAGGCCAACGAAAACGTCGATCCGGAGAGCACCGAGTTCGATCCCGCGCTGTACGGCATGCTCACCGAGTACGACGAGCAGGGCAACTACAAATACCCCGAAGGCTTCGATCCCGAGACCAATGAATGGAAAGAAGGATTCGAATCCCAGCGCGAGAAGTGGGAATTGGACTACGCCGCCGCGCAGGCGCGTTGGGAGCTTCACAAGAAGCAGGTTGCCGCCGCGGCGGAGGAGAGCGTCGACAGCGCGACAGAAGGCGCGCCTTCCTTCGTGCGCGAGGAGTCATCCTCTGGCACTCTCGCGGACGACGAGGCACTCGCGGCGCTTCGTGAGAAGCTTTCCAGCAATTCGTAAGATGTGAGCTGACGCTCCATCAAGGTAATGGCCGGCCCAGAGGGTCGGCCATTACCTTTCACCCGACGAGGATCGGCCGCGCTAGCATTGCGACGTGTACTTGGTCGGACTGACTGGCGGGATAGCCTCTGGCAAGAGCACGGTCGCGCGCAGACTTGCGGATCATGGCGCCGTGCACATTGACGCAGACGAACTTGCGCGGAGCGTTGTCGAGCCAGGACAGCCGGCGCTGGAGGCGATAGCGCGCACTTTCGGGCCGGATGTCCTCGGAACCGATGGCACGCTCGATCGCGCGGCGATGGCACGAATCATTTTCGTCGACCCCGATGCACGGCAGAAACTGAACGCCATCACCCACCCCGCGGTCAAGGAACGCGCTCGCACACTTATCGAGCAAGCTCACCAGGCGGATCCTCACGCGGTGGTAATTTACGACGTCCCACTGTTGGTGGAGGCCGGGGTTGATTCGGAGCATCCTTTCGACCTCATTGTCGTCGTCAACGCGCACACCGAAACCCGCATCAATCGGCTCATGGAATTGCGGGGACTGACCCGCGAAGAGGCCATGCACCGGCTCAATTCTCAGGTGAGCGATACGGAGCGACTGGCGATCGCGGATATCGTCATCGACAGCAATGGCACGCTGGAACACACGCTGGAGCAGACTGACGCTCTCTGGCAGAAAATTATGCGTTCCGCTTGAGGCAAACACCCCGGCCAGTGTCAGTGGCACTGTTTAGGCTGTAATGATGCAGCCTACCCGTGCGATCCACCCCTTCGAGGTGGTGAGTGAATTTGTTCCCAGCGGGGACCAGCCTGCCGCCATCGCAGAGCTGGCGGCGCGCATCAACGCCGGCGAGACGGATGTCGTGCTGCTGGGTGCAACCGGAACGGGCAAATCGGCCACGACGGCATGGCTCATCGAACAGGTGCAAAGGCCGACTCTCGTTCTGTCGCACAATAAAACTCTCGCCGCCCAGCTGGCCAATGAGTTTCGTGATCTCATGCCCAATAATGCGGTGGAGTACTTCGTTTCGTATTACGACTACTACCAGCCAGAAGCGTACGTTCCGCAAACGGATACATTTATCGAGAAAGACAGTTCGATCAACGCGGAAGTTGAGCGGCTGCGCCACTCGACCACGAATTCCCTGCTGAGCAGGCGAGATGTCGTCGTCGTGTCGACGGTGTCATGCATTTACGGCCTCGGCGCGGCCGAAGAGTACCTTGACGCAATGGTCGCGCTTCAGGTCGGGCAGCATATTCCCCGGGATCAACTCGTGCGCAGGCTTGTCGCCATGCAATATCAGCGCAACGACATCGACTTTTCACGCGGAAAGTTCCGTGTTCGCGGCGACACTGTCGAAATCATTCCCGTGTACGAGGAGCATGCGATCCGCATCGAGATGTTCGGAAATGAGATCGAGGCGCTGTATTCACTTCACCCTCTCACCGGGGACGTGATTTCCACGATGGATTCCGTCTCGCTCTTTCCGGCAACCCACTATGCGGCAAGCCCCGAGACCATGAAGCGCGCAATCGGGACCATTCGCGAGGAACTGGCGGAACGGCTTGCAGAACTCGAACGGCAGGGCAAACTGCTGGAGGCGCAGCGGCTTCGCATGCGCACGACTTTTGATCTTGAGATGATGGAGCAAATCGGGTTTTGCAGCGGGATCGAGAACTATTCGCGACACATCGATGGCCGCAGGGCCGGTGAGCCCCCGAACTGCCTGCTGGACTATTTTCCTGAAGACTTTCTTGTCGTCATCGACGAATCGCATGTCACCGTTCCGCAAATCGGAGCGATGTACGAGGGCGACGCGAGCAGAAAGCGCACGCTCGTCGAGCACGGCTTTCGATTGCCGAGCGCCCTGGATAACCGTCCGCTCACCTTCAACGAGTTTCTTGAGCGCGTGGGGCAGAAGGTGTATCTGTCGGCAACCCCAGGGCGATATGAACTCGGGATCACGGACAGCATTGTCGAACAGGTCATCAGGCCAACCGGGCTCGTGGACCCGAAGATCGTCGTGAAGCCCAGCAAGGGCCAAATCGACGATCTTCTCGAAGAGATCCGAGTTCGGGCAGAGCGCAATGAACGGGTCCTCGTCACGACCCTCACCAAGAAGATGGCGGAGGAGCTCACGGATTACTTCACGGAGGCCGGGGTTCGCGTGAGGTACCTTCACTCCGACGTCGACACGCTTCGGCGGGTCGAACTCCTCACTGAACTGCGACAAGGCGTCTTCGACGTGCTCGTCGGTATCAATCTCCTGCGCGAGGGTCTGGATCTCCCCGAGGTTTCTCTCGTGTCGATCCTCGATGCCGACAAGGAAGGCTTCCTCCGATCCTCAACCTCGCTCATCCAGACGATAGGTCGCGCCGCACGAAACGTTTCCGGCGAAGTGCACATGTATGCGGATGTGCTCACCGACTCGATGAAGCTGGCGATCGACGAGACAAATCGACGCCGGGAAAAGCAGGTGGCCTACAACGTCGAGAACGGTATCGATCCGACGCCGTTGCGCAAGCGAATCGCGGACATCACTGACGTTCTCGCGCGCGAGGATGCAGACACCGCGGCATTCCTGGCGGGCAGGGATGGCCGAAAACGCGCGCCCACTCCCGGCCTCGGCCGCGAACCTCGCGTGCGCGAAGGAATCGCCGCATCGGGCGCAAACGATCTCGAATCGATCATTCGAGATCTCAATGATCAAATGCTTCAGGCGGCGGGAGAGCTCAAGTTCGAGCTTGCCGCACGCTTGCGTGACGAAGTAGCTGATCTCAAGAAGGAACTCCGCCAGATGGAAGCCGCTGGCCACATTTGACGGTCGAGCACACGCACTCGTGCGTTTCGTAGAATGGAAGAAGTGACTATATCTCCTTTGGCCGTGCCGGAAGAACTCGATGAGCGCGCCATGATTGCCGCGCTCAGCAAGCGGCCCACCTCCCATGACACGCTGAGTGTTCGGGGCGCTCGAGTTCACAACCTCAAGAATCTCGATCTGGAAATTCCGCGAAATTCCTTCGTCGTATTCACCGGCCTGTCGGGATCGGGAAAGTCAAGTCTTGCCTTCGACACGATCTTCGCCGAAGGGCAACGTCGTTACGTCGAGTCGCTCTCTGCATACGCGCGTCAATTCCTCGGGCAGGTCGATCGGCCAGATGTCGACTTCATCGAAGGACTCAGCCCCGCGGTCTCCATCGATCAGAAATCGACGAACCGCAACCCCCGCTCCACCGTGGGGACGATCACCGAAATATACGACTACATGCGGCTATTGTGGGCGCGCATCGGTATTCCGCACTGTGCCGTCTGCGGCGAGCGAATCGAGCGTCAGTCCGTGCAGCAGATCGCGGATCAATTGATGGGTCTCGAAGCGGGGACCCGATACCAGGTGGTCAGCCCCGTCATTTCGCAAAAGAAAGGGGAGTTCGTCGAACTCTTCAAGGAACTTGCGGCGAGTGGATATTCGCGCGCCCTCGTTGACGGCGAATCAATACAACTCACCTCTCCACCCGCGCTCAAGAAGCAGAACAAACACGACATCGCGGTGATAGTCGACCGTCTGGTCGCCGCGGACGACATTCTGGGCAGGCTGACTGACTCGCTGGAGACCGCGCTTCGACTGACCGATGGCGTGGTCGCCATCAACTTCATCGATAACCCTCCCGGGTCCGCATGGAGAAGCTTTTCAGAAAAACTGTCCTGCCCGAACGGCCATCCCGTGCAGCTAACGGAAATTGAACCGCGGACCTTTTCGTTCAATGCACCTTTCGGCGCCTGCCCCGAGTGCTCTGGGCTCGGAACTCGAATGTCTGTCGACCCGGAGCTCGTTCTCGGCGACCCGATGCTGAGTCTCGCCGAGGGCGTCATCCTTCCGTGGACGCAATCTGGCAAAGGGCTTTTCAACTACTTCCAAAGAATGTTGGAGGGGCTCGCCGCCGATCTGAACTTTTCGCTCGAGACGCCGTGGAGCGAGCTCCCCGAGAATGTCCGTGAGGCGGTCTTGAACGGAAACAACTTCAAGGTCACGGTGAAGTGGAAAAACCGCTTTGGCCGTGAGCTCACCTACTCCACGGGTTTCGAAGGCGTCATGCCGTATATCGAACGCAAGTACAAGGAGACGGAATCCGAATCGGCGCGGCAACGGTGGGCCAACTACCTTCGCGAAATCCCGTGTGCGCTGTGCCACGGAACACGGCTGAAGCCCGAAGTGCTCGCGGTCACTGTCGCCGCTCGAAGCATCGCTGACGTCGCGGAGCTGAGCCTGTCCGATTCGTTCGACTTCTTCAATGGGATTGACTTGACGGCTCGCGAAGCGAAAATTGCCGCTGCGGTGTTGCGCGAGATACGTGCGCGCCTAGAGTTTCTACTCGAGGTGGGACTCAGCTACCTGAATATGTCCCGCACGGCTGGCTCGCTGTCCGGCGGCGAAGCACAGCGGATCCGGCTCGCAACGCAGATTGGATCGGGTCTCACCGGAGTGCTGTATGTCCTCGATGAGCCGAGCATCGGCCTGCATCAGAGGGATAATCGCAGGCTCATCGACACCCTGGTGAAATTACGGGATCTGGGAAACACCCTCATCGTCGTCGAACATGATGAGGACACGATCCGTACGGCGGACTGGCTCGTCGACATCGGTCCCGGTGCGGGTGAGCACGGGGGAGAGGTGGTTCACTCCGGCAGCTATCGGGAACTCCTGGACAACCCTCGGTCGATTACCGGCGACTATCTATCCGGCCGGATATCGATCGACACGCCGAAGAAGCGGCGTCCGCGCGATACCGCTCGGATTCTGACCGTGGAGGGTGCGCGAGCCAACAACCTGAAAGACGTCACGGTGGGTTTCCCGCTCGGTACTTTCATCGGTGTCACGGGAGTAAGCGGGTCCGGCAAGTCTTCCCTTGTCAACGACATTCTGTATCGTTCCCTTGCGAACGAATTGAACGGAGCACGGCAGATCCCCGGCAGGCATACAAGAATTACCGGGCTCGATAACCTCGACAAAGTCGTGCACGTGGATCAGGCGCCGATCGGACGAACTCCTCGATCGAATCCGGCGACCTACACGGGCGTCTTTGATCGGATTCGCACACTCTTCTCCGAGACGGCAGAAGCCAAAGCGCGAGGGTATCTGCCGGGTAGATTCAGCTTCAACGTGAAGGGCGGCCGCTGCGAGAATTGCGCGGGGGACGGAACCATCACCATCGAAATGAACTTCCTGCCCGACGTATACGTGACCTGCGAGGTGTGCGGAGGAGCGCGCTACAACCGGGACACACTGTCGGTTCACTACAAGGGCAAGAACATCGCGGAAGTCCTCGATATGCCGATCAGTGAAGCCGCAGAGTTTTTCGAAGCAATCGGCGCAATTCATCGGTACTTGAAAACGTTGGAAGACGTCGGGCTCGGATATGTGCGACTTGGCCAGAGTGCAACGACTCTCTCCGGCGGCGAAGCACAGAGAGTCAAGCTCGCAACGGAGCTTCAACGCCGCTCCTTGGGACGCAGCATTTACGTTCTGGATGAACCGACGACAGGACTGCACTTTGAAGATGTCCGCAAGCTTCTCCTCGTGCTCAACGGCCTTGTTGACAAAGGCAATACCGTCATCGTCATCGAGCACAATCTTGATGTGATCAAGTGCGCGGACTGGGTGATTGATCTAGGACCAGAGGGCGGAGCTGGCGGCGGGGAGGTGATCGCCGAAGGCACACCGGAACAGATCGCGCGGTCGAAGAAAAGCCACACCGGACGATTCCTCAAGGAAGTGCTGGAATCTGAGCGCGCATGACTGACACGGTGGGCTACCGGCCGAAGGCGGGAGAGATTCCCACCTCGCCAGGTGTTTACCGATTTCGCGATTCCTCCTCGCGAATTCTGTACGTCGGCAAGGCCAAAAATCTCCGTGCGCGACTGAGTAACTATTTCGCACCGTTGTCGAGTCTTCATGAGAGAACACGTCGAATGGTGACGACGGCGAGTTCAGTCGAGTGGACGGTTGTGGGAAGCGAACTCGAGGCGCTGCAGCTCGAGTTCAGCTGGATCAAGGAGTTCAATCCGCCGTTCAATGTTCAATTCCGCGATGACAAGTCCTACCCGTATCTGGCGATCACTCTTACCGACGATGTCCCGCGAGTTCTCATCACGCGAAATCGTTCGATTCCCGGAGCGCGCTATTTCGGCCCGTACACTAAGGTGTGGGCAATTCGCGAAACCCTCGATCTCCTGCTCAAGGTGTTTCCTCTGCGCAGCTGCTCCGATGCGACGTATCGTCGAGCGGAACTTTCGGGGAGACCCTGTCTGTTGGGCGAGATTGGCAAATGCGCCGCACCCTGTGTCGGGCGCATCAGCAAAGAAGATCACAAGGCTCTTGCTCTGGACTTTGCCTCCTTCATGTCGGGAAACGATTCGCAGTTTGTCGCCGATCTCTCCCGGCGAATGAAGGAAGCATCAGATCGGCTTGACTACGAGTCGGCCGCGAAGTTTCGCGATCAACTGAACGCTATCGAGACTGTGCTCTCCAAAAATGGTGTGGTACTGCCCGATACCGTCGACGCGGACGTGTTCGGAATAGCTCACGACGAGCTCGCAGCTGCCGTTCAGCTCTTTGCCGTGAGGGGCGGCAGAATTCGCGGTGTTCGAAGCTGGGTCGTCGACAAAGAGCTCGACGTGGCAGAACAGGATCTCGTCGAAACGGTAGTGAACAACGCCTATTCACAGGACTCTTCTCGCCAACGCAACTCCGAAGTCACCATGACTCCGCCTCGGCTGGTCGTCGTGCCGGCGCTGCCGGGGGATGCGCGCGAGCTTGAGATGCTCCTGACGGAGACTCGCGCAGACCAGGGTGAGCGCGGGCGGGTGGTGCTCAAGGTAGCGCGTCGCGGCGACCTCGCACAGCTCGCAGGCACCGTGGAGAAAAATGCCAAGAGCGCGCTGGCGAGCTACAAAACCCGCCGCAGCAGCGACTTCGTAGCTCGTTCCCAGGCGCTGAGCGACATTCAGGATGCGTTGGGCATGCGTGAGGCGCCCTTGCGCATGGAGTGCTTTGATGTGTCTCACTTGAGTGGCACCAATATCGTCGCGTCCATGGTCGTCTTCGAGGATGGCCTGCCCAGAAAAGACCAGTACCGGCGATTCAGCATCCCGGAGTCGACGGACGACACAGAGTCGATCTACCTGACACTTTCGCGTCGCCTGGCGCGGCTCGGTGACGACCATGAGCCGTCAACTGCCGACTCGCTCGATGCGGTCGTCGAATCCGGTTCACGCCCGAAGTTCGCCTATCGCCCGAACCTGCTCATCGTCGACGGCGGGCTCCCACAAGTAAACGCGGCCGCGCGAGCGCTGAGGGAGGCCGGCGTTGATGCGAGTTCACCGCACGGTATCGCGCTGTGCGGGATTGCCAAGCGACTCGAGGAAGTGTGGGTTCCGGATTCCGAATATCCCGTAATCCTGCCACGGAACAGTGACGCGCTGTTCTTGTTCCAGCGCATCAGAGATGAAGCTCATCGATTCGCCATCACCTTCCAGCGGCAGAAGCGAAAGTCGGATATCACGTCCGTTCTCTCCGAAATCCCCGGACTCGGCCCCGCCAGGGTTCGAGAGCTCTTGCGGCACTTCGGCTCGGTTGCGCGACTTCGAAGCGCGACGGTGGACGACATCATCGAGGTCAAAGGAATTGGCGAGTCCATCGCGCGGCTCATTCGCGACCGGTTGGCCGCTCCGACTTCCGATGACTCGTGATGTAGGTAGGCTTTGACACATGTCAACGGAAAGCGCGCGCCAGGAAATTCTGGTGGTGACGGGCATGTCCGGTGCGGGCCGATCGACGGTCGGCAACGCTCTGGAGGACCTCGGGTGGTACGTGGTGGACAACCTTCCACCCCAGATGATCACGCCGCTCGTTGAGTTGGCCACAAAAGCCGCGGACACAATTCCCAAGATCGCCACGATCACTGATGTTCGAGGCGGTCGACTCTTTTCCGATCTTCAAAAGATTGTGGAGGCACTGAGAGCGTCGACAGAAGTGCGGGTGTTGTTTCTCGAAGCCACCGACAATGTGTTGGTCCGACGGTTCGAACAGGTGCGGCGACCTCATCCGCTTCAAGGCAACGGCACGATTCTTGACGGTATTGCCGTGGAGCGGGCGCAAATGCTGGAAATGCGCGAGTCGAGCGACATCATCATCGACACGTCGGAGTTGAATATCCATCAGCTCGCCAATAAGGTTTCTGAAATTTTTTCCGAAGACGGAGCACCTGGCGTGCAGGTCACCGTCCTGAGTTTTGGCTTCAAATACGGAATGCCCACCGATGCGGACATCGTCGCGGACATGAGATTTCTCCCCAACCCGTTCTGGATTCCGGAGTTGCGCGCAGGCACCGGGCTCGATCCGGAGGTGAGCGATTTCGTTCTCTCTCAGGAAGGCGCGCGCGCCTTCATTGACACCTATGCCTCCGCGCTCGAACCGGTGCTTGCCGGCTATCAGCGCGAGAATAAGCGGCACGTGACCATCGCCATCGGCTGTACGGGCGGACGCCATCGCTCTGTCGCAACGGTCGAACAATTGGCCACGATTCTTCGAGGGTTGCCGGGGGTAGCCGTCAATGTTAAGCACCGCGATCTGGAACGGGAATAAGAAGATTGCGTCACGACAGAATCGAGAGAAAGTGGGAATTTCGTGGCATTGACCGCTGACGTCAAAGCAGAACTTGCGCAAGTCGTGGTGAACAAAACGACCGTGCGAGCAGCCGAGTTGGCGACCATTCTGAGATTCTCCGGCGGCCTGCATCTGATCTCGGGCCGGATAGCCGTCGAGTCCGAACTCGACACGGCGGAAATTGCAAAACGGGTCCGCAAAGACCTCTCGGAACTCTACGGAGTCCGCAGTGATGTCGCGACGATTTCGGCGTCCGGCAATCGCCGCACGAGTCAATTTCTCGTCAGAGTTCTTGACGGTGAAACTCTCGCGAGACAAACCGGGTTGCTCGACGCTCGCCGCAGACCCGTGCGCGGTTTGCCCAATCGTCTGACGACGGGCTCTCATGAGGAACTTGCCGCGGTCTGGCGTGGTGCTTTCCTCGCGAGGGGCTCGCTCACTGATCCCGGACGATCCGCCGCACTGGAAATCACCTGTCCGGGAAATGAGGCGGCCATGGCGCTTGTCGGCGCGGCCTCACGGCTCGCCGTGCCGTCCAAGGCACGGGAAGTGCGCGGGATTCATCGGGTCGTGGTGCGAGATGGTGAAGCCATAAGTTCGATGCTCTCGCTCATGGGCGCCGCGGAGACCGTCGTCGTGTGGGAGCAGCTTCGCCAGCGAAGGGAAGTCCGCGCGACCGCGAACCGACTCGTGAATTTTGACGACGCCAATTTGCGAAGAAGCGCGCAAGCCGCTGTGGCCGCCTGTGCGAGAGTCGAACGTGCGATGGAAATTCTGGGCGACACAGTACCCGCTCATTTGCGCTACGCGGGCGAACTCAGACTCCGGCACCGAGACGCGAGCCTGGATGAGCTGGGCCACCACGCCGAACCCGCAATGACGAAAGACGCGGTCGCCGGCCGGATACGCAGACTGTTGGCTATGGCCGACAAGGTAGCTGTCGAACAGGGGATTCCCGGAACCGATGCGAATCTTCCTCCTGACTACGATGACGCATAGCGGCACCGTAAGTACTCTCTCAGAAGCAGGACAGACAACGGCGATACACTGAAACTGCGCCACGCACGCTGGCTAAACCAGGTCGGGTGCACACGATTGTGAGGAGAAAACTAAAGATGACTGAATACACCCTCCCGGAACTCGGCTACGACTACGCAGCTTTGGAGCCGCACATCAGCGCCCGGATCATGGAACTTCATCACGACAAGCACCACAAGGCTTATGTCGACGGAGCCAACACCGCGCTGGCGAAGCTCGCTGATGCCCGTGACTCGGGTGATTTCGCCAACATCAACAAGTTGGAAAAGGATCTTGCGTTCAATCTAGCCGGCCACGTGAACCACACCGTGTTCTGGACGAACCTTTCTCCCAACGGCGGCGGCACACCGGAGGGTGAGCTCGCATCCGCACTCGATGACCACTTTGGCTCATTCGACAAGTTCACCGCGCACTTCACTGCTGCAGCGGCGGGGATTCAGGGATCCGGATGGGGCGCTCTCGTCTGGGACTCGCTCGGTCAGAAACTGCTGGTCCAGCAGTACTACGATCACCAGGGAAACTTCGCTACCGGCACTGTTCCGTTGCTCTTGCTCGATATGTGGGAGCACGCGTTCTACCTCGACTATGTCAATGTGAAGGCGGATTACATCAAAGCGTTTTGGAACATCGCCGACTGGAGCAATGTCGCGCAGCGCTTTGAGGCAGCGCGCGAGAAGACCAAAGGGTTGCTCGACCATTCATAACGAGGTTGCCAGAGCCATGGCGACGAGATCCATATTTCCGAAACCTTAGGAGAGTGCCTTTTGGCCGTAAAAGTCGGCATCAATGGATTCGGCAGGATCGGGCGCAACTTTGTGCGCGCCGCGCTTGCCCAGAACAGCGAACTGGAGATTGTGGCGGTCAACGACCTGACCGACAACGAGACGCTCGCAAACTTGTTGACGCTGGACTCGGTATATGGTCGCATCAATGCGACCGTGGAACACGATGGCGACAACATCATCCTCAACGGCAAAGCCATCACCGTGCTGGAGCAGAGCGATCCGAGCGACCTGGCATGGGGAGATCTTGGCGTTGACATCGTCATCGAGTCAACGGGTCATTTTACCAAGGCCGCTGACGCTCAGAAGCACCTAGAGTCCGGGGCGAAAAAGGTCGTTATTTCCGCGCCGGGCAAGGGTGCCCCGATGTTCGTCATGGGTGTGAATGAGCACAAATACGATCCGGAAAACGACCACGTAATCTCCAACGCGTCCTGCACGACGAACTGCCTCGCGCCTCTTGCGAAGGTCTTTATGGAGAGCTTCGGCATTGAACGCGGACTCATGACTACCGTGCACGCGTATACGGCTGATCAGAATCTCCAGGACGGGCCGCACAGGGATCTCCGTCGGGCGCGCGCGGCAGCGATCAACATCGTGCCGACGAGCACTGGCGCGGCGAAGTCGATTGGTCGCGTCATCCCCGAACTCGAGGGCAAGCTTGACGGATTCGCGCTCCGAGTCCCTGTTCCCACCGGTTCGATCACGGACCTCACGGTGGAGACCCGAGCGGGGCTGACGGTTGAGGACGTCAACGCGGCGTATCGTGCGGCGGCGGAGGGATCGCTCTCCGGGCTCCTGAACTATTCAGAGGAGCCTTTGGTCTCCAGCGACATCGTGGGTGATCCGCACTCGTGTATTTTCGATTCCGGCCTCACGAAGGTCATGGGAACGCAAGTGAAAGTCGCCGGCTGGTACGACAATGAATGGGGCTATTCGCACCGACTCGTGGATCTCGCCGAATACGTCGCCGCCCGTCTGAACTGATCGGATTCTTCTTGCTCAGCACCATCGAAACACTCGGCCCGCTTTCCGGAAAACGCGTGCTTGTGCGGTGCGACCTGAATGTACCGCTCGAGGATGGCGTAATAGGCGACGACGGTCGCATCCGTGCGTCGCTGCAGACCATCAGCGAGCTTCTGGGCGCCGGCGCGCGAGTGGTGGTGATTTCGCATTTGGGCAGGCCGAAGGGCGCACCGGATGCCCGGTACAGCCTCGCTCCCGTTGCTTCCAGGATGAGCGAACTGCTGAACATGCCGGTGTCCTTTGCGGGCGATACCGTTGGCGAAGAGGCGTCGGCTGCGGTCTTGGCTCTGCGCGACGGCGAACTTGCCCTTCTGGAAAACCTTCGCTTCAATCCGGGCGAAACAGCCATATCGAAGAGTGAGCGTCAAAAGTTTGCCAACGAACTTGCTCAATTCGGGGATGCGTTCGTCTCCGACGGATTCGGCGTCGTGCATCGGGAACAGGCCAGCGTGGTGGAACTGGCGGAAATTCTTCCCCACGCGGCGGGGCGACTCATCGAGACGGAAGTGGGCGTACTCGAGAAGCTTACGACGAATCCGGATACCCCCTATTGCGTGGTACTCGGGGGGTCAAAAGTTTCGGACAAACTGGGGGTTATCGAACACCTGTTGCCTCGCGTGGATTCACTGCTCATTGGCGGCGGCATGATGTTCACGTTCATCGCGGCGCAGGGCCACAAGGTCGGCTCGAGCCTCCTTGAAGAAGACCAGCTGGAAACCGTGCGAGATTACCTTGCCGAGGCCGAGCGACGAGGTGTGAAAATCATCCTGCCCACGGATGTCGTTGTGGCGTCGGCGTTTTCGGCCGACGCAGACCACGAAGTCCGCTCGGTGGATCGCATGGAAGATACCCCGTGGGCGGAAACCGGACTTGGACTTGATATCGGTCCGGACACTGCCGCTCGCTTCGTGTCGGTGATTGAAGGCGCGCGAACGGTCTTCTGGAACGGCCCCATGGGTGTTTTCGAGTTCCCCGCGTTTGCCGAAGGTACCCGCGCCGTAGCGGCTGCGCTCACCCGCGTCGATGGTCTTTCCGTCGTTGGCGGGGGAGACTCGGCAGCGGCCGTTCGAGGCCTGGGATTTGACGAGAGCAGTTTCGGGCACATTTCGACGGGCGGGGGCGCGAGCCTCGAGTTCCTTGAAGGCAAGCGTCTCCCCGGACTGGAGGTATTGGGATGGGAATGAGCACCAGCGACGGTCGCATTCCGCTCATAGCGGGCAACTGGAAGATGAACCTCGATCATTTGCAGTCGATCGCGTTCGTGCAGAAGCTGGCCTGGGTGCTCAGTGATGCTCGCGTGGATTTTCGCGCGGTGGAAGTCGCGGTCTTTCCGCCATTTACGGATGTGCGTTCGGTCCAGTCGCTTATTTCGGCGGATGACCTTCCCCTGACGTTCGGTGCGCAGGATATCTCACAGCATGACTCCGGCGCGTACACGGGAGAGATTTCGGGCGCGTTTCTCAAGGCTCTTGAATGCCGATACGCGATAGTCGGCCATTCGGAGCGTCGCTCGTATCACGGCGAGTCCAGCGAACTTGTCGGTGCGAAGGCCGCTGCAGCAGTGCGGCACAGTCTGATCCCCGTCGTGTGCGTGGGGGAAACCGCGCAAGATCTCGAAGAGCGCGGAGCAAGCGCCGTGCCCGTTGAACAGCTCCACGCCGCACTCGAGCAAATTCCGAAACCGGCAGAAATTGTCGTGGCGTACGAACCTGTCTGGGCCATCGGATCGGGACAGGCCGCAACTCCCGAACAAGCCGAAAGCGTCGCCGCTCAGCTGCGAGAGGTCGTCGGATCGACGTGGGGGGCAGACTTCGCATCGAGTACCAGAATCCTTTACGGCGGCTCGGTGAAATCCGGAAACATTGCGAGCTTCATGCGCGAGCCGAATATCGACGGTGCCCTGGTGGGTGGCGCAAGCCTCGTAATCGACGAGTTTGCGAAGATCGTGAGATTTCAGAGCCACGTCGGCGTCTGATACTCGAGTCTGCGCACTCCCCAAGGCAAGTTATACTGGTCAACGGCCAGCGCCCTCAGAAAGGCACCAATCCCGTGGAAATACTTCAGGTCATACTTCAGGTTGTGCTCGGACTCACGAGCCTCCTTCTGACCCTCCTTATTTTGTTGCACAAAGGACGCGGTGGTGGTCTTTCCGACATGTTCGGCGGTGGCACGACCTCTAATCTCGGCGCCTCCGGAGTCGCCGAACGCAACCTCAACAGGTTCACCGTGATTCTGGGGCTGGTCTGGGTTACCTGCATCATTGTTTTGGGGCTCATCACCAAGTTTCAGGCCGGCGGATAAAGGAGTCAGTTATGGCATCGGGTGGAAGTGCAATTCGCGGCTCGCGCGTCGGAGCTGGTCCCATGGGGGAGCAGGATCGTGGGTTTCATGCCGATCGGGTTCAGGTGTCGTATTGGTGCGCAAACGGTCACGAATTGAAACCGTACTTTCTCGCCACCATTGAGCCAGAAGAAATCCCCGAGCAGCTCGACTGCCCGAATTGTGGTCTGCCTGCAGGCCAGGACAAGACGAATCCACCGAGCGTGGCGAAGCTGGAACCCTACAAAACACACCTCGCCTACGTGAAGGAACGCCGCACCGAAACGGAAGCAGCGTCACTTCTCGATGACGCCCTGAATCAACTTCGCGCCCGTCGTGGCCGCGCGACCGGCTGAACAGCGAAGCTTGCAGTTTCAGGCTTCCGAGAGAAGTTCCTGAGGCACCTCCCCCGCGGCGGCGCGGTCAACGAAAAACCGCGTTTCGCTTCGGCCGGTGGCGCCCGAGGCGGGGACCTCCGCGACGTTGGCGCCAGCCAGTGCCAGCCCAAGCGCTCCCGCTTTGTCCGCTCCGGAAAGACACAGCCATACGCGGTCGGCGGAGTTTATTACCGGCAGGGTGAGGCTCAAGCGCTCTGGCGGCGGCTTCGGGGAGTTTCGTACGGCGACGACGGTCTTCGAGCGCTCCAGGATCCCCTCCAGACCGGGAAAAAGCGAGGCAATGTGCGCGTCGGGGCCCACCCCGAGAAAGAGGATGTCGAAGTGCGGATACGGCGTTCCGGACCGACCGTGCGACTCAAGCTCGCGTGAATATTCCCGCGCCGCAGCGTCCACGTCGAATTCGCCGTCAGCGGCAGGAAAACTATGAACCTGCGCGGAAGGGCAATCGATCCTGGACAACAGGGCCTCGAAAGCCTGAGTGTCGTTTCGGTCCGCATCGCCGGCGGGCAGCCATCGTTCGTCCCCCCACCAGAAATGGACCTTGTGCCAGTCGACTTCACGGGCGCGCCGTGGTTCGCCGATGGCGGCAAGAACGTCGATCCCGACGGTGCCACCCGTGAGTACGACGTGGGCAAATGACGTTGATGTCAGCGTGTGGGTCAGCTGTCGGATGAATCTGTCGGCAATCTCGTCGATGAGCGCCGTGCGATCCTCAAAAACGTGAACACTTCTGCTGCTCGTCATATCAATCACTCTCCGTTGCGCTGAACGGCGTCGAGATGAGTTCGGGTTCGCTCAACTTAGGTAGGCCGTCTTGAAGCACCGTACCAAACAAGTTGTCGGGATCCAGTCGGCGCAACTCTTCGGCCAGGCAATCCTGCAGATTGCGCCGGGGAAGCGAGATATCGTGAACGGGCTGACCGGGCTGCGTCAGCGTGACAATGGAGGGCTGTGTACGCACCAGCGTGATCACGCCCGATTCCCGCTCCAGCCTCACTTCGTGGATTCCCGCACTTGAACCCGTGGCCGAGTACAGGTAGCGCACGGCCGGAACGTCGAGTTCCGTTTGCAACCAGGCGGCGAGCAGTCCCGTGGACGGCGAATCGGAGGCGCCATGCACTTGGATGCCCGTGATCGTTTCGTAGGGCGGCTGATCAAGCACGGCGGCTAACTGCGCCCGCCACAGGGTGAGCCGCGTCCACGCAAAATCGGTGTCGCCGGGATGATAGGTCTGTGCAAGTCTCGTGAGGAAGGCGCGGGGGTCTGCTTGCGCGGCGGCATCCGTAATTCGGCACTGGGCCAGCCTTCCGATGGGGGAATCCGCCACGACCGGGGGCGCTTGCGCAGGCCACCATGCCACGACCGGCGCGTCGGCGAGCAGCAATCCGGTAACGAGCCCCTCCTCGTTCATCGCCGTGTCGCCGTGCGCGCGAAGCACTATCACTTCACTCGCGCCCGCATCCCCGCCCACTCGAATCTGACCATCGAGTCTGGCATCGTCCTCCGGCTGATCCGGATGAGGCGTGGACAGCACGATGACGCGCATAGGATGTTCTCGGGAAGCGGCGTTCGCTGCAGCGATTGCCTCTTCTTCCGCACCGTGACGAGTAGCGATCACGAGCGTGAGGACGCGGCCCAAAGCGACTGCGCCGCCTTCCTCTCGGATCTTCACAAGAGCGCGCGAAATGCCGCTCGTCGTGGTGTCCGGTAATTCGACGATCATGGGCGCCTCCATACTCGACCGTCGCGCGCAAGCAATTCATCTGCGCTCGTCGGGCCCCACGTACCTGGCCGGTACTGTTCGGGCCGACCGTCTGATGCCCAGAATTCCTCGATTGGGTCGAGAATTTTCCAGCTGAGTTCCACTTCCTCATGCCGAGGGAAGAGCGGCGGGTCTCCCAGAAGTACATCGAGGATCAACCTCTCGTAGGCCTCTGGACTCGCTTCGGTGAACGCGTGGCCGTATCCGAAATCCATGGTGACGTCGCGCACCTGCATCCCCGCTCCTGGCACCTTCGACCCGAAACGCATGGTGACGCCCTCGTCAGGCTGCACGCGAATCACCAGCGCATTGTGTCCGAGCGCGCTTGTCTGGCTTTCCGCGAAAAGGTACTGAGGTGCCCGAGTGAAGACGACGGCAATTTCCGTCACTCGTCGCCCGAGTCGTTTGCCGGCGCGAAGGTAGAACGGCACTCCCGACCAGCGACGGGTATTGATTCCGAGGCGAAGAGCCGCATAGGTTTCTGTCTCAGAATTCGGATCCATGCCGTCTTCTTCGAGAAATCCGATGACGCGCTCACCGCCCTGCCAACCGCTGGAGTACTGTCCGCGCGCCGTCGTGAGTGAAAGATTCGAGCCGATCCGCACGGCGGAAAGGATCTTCTCTTTTTCTGCACGCAAATCCTTCGCATCGAAAGAAACCGGTTCTTCCATCGCGGTCAGTGCGAGAAGTTGCAGCAAATGATTCTGAATGACGTCTCTCGCCGCACCGATACCGTCGTAATACCCGGCGCGACCGCCGACGCCGATGTCTTCGGCCATGGTGATTTGCACATGGTCCACATAGCGCGCGTTCCAAATCGGTTCCCACAGTTGATTCGCGAATCGCAGCGCCAGGATATTCTGTACCGTCTCTTTGCCCAGGTAGTGGTCGATCCGAAACACCGAGTCGGGTGGAAACACAGACTCGACGACATCATTGAGCGCCCGCGCCGACGTGAGATCACTGCCAAATGGCTTCTCGATCACGACGCGCCGCCACTGGCCGTTGTGTTGTTCTGCAAGCCCGGAGCGGCGCAGTTGCTCAGTTACCTGGGGAAACGACTTGGGAGGAATGGAAAGGTAGAAGGCGTGGTTGCCCATGGTTCCCCGACGCTCGTCGAGTTCGCGAAGCGTCTCTTTGAGTCGATCAAACGCGGCCGCATCATCGAATTCTCCCTGCACGAAGCGAATACCCTGAGAGAGTTGAGTCCAGACATCTTCATCGAAGGCGGTGCGAGCGTGCAGTTTGACTGCGTCATGTACTTCCCGAGCGAAATCCTGAGTATCCCACTCGCGGCGTGCGAACCCGACGAGCGCGAACCCCGGCGGGAGCAGGCCACGATTGGCGAGATCGTAGACCGCAGGCATGAGCTTCTTTCGCGCCAGATCTCCTGTGACGCCAAAAATGACGAGCGCACTGGGGCCGGCAATGCGATTCAGACGTCGATCTGAGGCCAGCCGAAGTGGATTGTTGCCTCGCGAGATTGCCGCGGGAGACATCACGCTCAGCTGAGCTCGGCGAGGAGGGCATCGAGGCCCTTCGCGGGCTCGACGAGATTGAGCGTGACGACGGGTCGGCCATGCTGTGCGAGAACCGAGGCATCGCCCTGTGCCTGCGCATGGATGAGCTGACCAAAAGTGAACGGGCGATCGGGAATGGCGAGGTCCTGCGGCTCGTCGCACGTGATCTGCACAAACACGCCGACTGCGGGTCCGCCCTTGTGAAACTGTCCCGTCGAGTGAAGAAAACGCGGGCCCCAACCAAAAGTGACGGGGCGTTCTATGCGCGCCGCAAAAAGGTCGCGAAGTGCCGAAGCTCGTGCCAGGTGATGACGGTCAAGATAAGCCTGAACGCTGAGGTAGCCGTTTTCCGGGAGCGCGCCCAGGAGTGCGGAGAGGGTTCCCGCGAGATTCTCTGACGATGTCAGCGCGGCATCAGTCGACCGCACCTCAATGCCGTTTTCGGTAAAATCCGGAGTCGCGGGCTGGGGCCGGCTGTCCAGAAGGCCTCTCGTCGCCTCCTTCGCCGACTCGACGTCCGGTTGGTTGAACGGGTCGATGCCCAGAATGCGGCCGGCAATCGCGATGGCCGTTTCCCATACCAGCAATTGGGCTCCGAGCGTCCCGCTAATTTCAATGTCGCCTTCGTTGACTTGTTCTGTCGCCAGTTCGCTCTCCACGAGCCGAACAATCTGAAGATCCGAAAGTTCTCTCTCGAGCTCGGGGGAGTCGACATCGAGGACCACCGGCAGCAGTCCCGTGCCCTTTTTGCCGGTGGACTCGGCAATAAGCTGCTCTGCCCACTCGGCGAATCCGACGATGTATGTGCCGTCGGCCACAATCCCCACTTTGTCTCTCAGCGGTCTCGTTCCCGCGAGAGCTGCCCCCAGAATGAGTGCGGGATTGTCGTCGCGATCAATCGAAATCCGACCTGCGACAGATGACGCCTCGTCCAGAAGTGAAGCGATGTCGACGCCGGCAAGACCGGAAGGAACGAGTCCGAAAGCGGTGAGCGCCGAATATCGCCCGCCCACATTCGGATCGGCGTTGAACACACGGTATCCGTTCGCGCGCGCCGATTCGTCAAGCGGTGAACCAGGGTCGGTGACGACGATGATGCGCTCCGTGGGGTCGATACCCGCGTCGGCAAATGCTTTCTCGTACACCCGCTTCTGACTGTCGGTTTCCACGGTGGACCCCGACTTCGACGAGATGATGACCGCGGTCGTTGACAGCCGATCAGCCAGGGCGGAACGAATTTGCCCTGGAGATGTGGTGTCAAGGATCGTCAGCTCGATCCCCGCCGTGCGCGTGATGACCTCTGGCGCAAGCGATGACCCGCCCATTCCCCCCAGCACGAAGTGGTTGACCCCGTCCGCGAGCAACTTTTCGCGCAGCGCGGTGATGTCCGGAATCAAGGGCTCCGAAATGACGACGGCTTCCGTCCAGCCGAGTCTTTTCGCGGCCTCCTCTTCCGCATCCGCACCCCACAGCGTCGAGTCCTGACCTGCAATGCGGGAAGCGACCAGATCACTGACGAGTTGCGGAACAATGCGCTCCACCGCGGCCAGCGCATCCCCGCTTACGGTGATGTCAAAGCTCACGCGTTCGCCTTTCCTCGCGCGGATTCCAGCGCGGCGGACACCGTATCGAGCAAATCATTCCAGGATGCCGTGAATTTCTCGATGCCCTCTCTTTCCAGGAGCGCCGTCACTTCGTCGTAAGAGATGCCAAGCTCCGAAATCGCGTCGAGCACGGAATTTGCGTCATCGTAATTGCCCGTGATGGTGTCGCCGCGAATGTCTCCGTGATCGAAGGTCGCCTCCATGGTTTTCTCCGGCATGGTGTTGACCGTGTTGTCGGCAATGAGTTCTTCGACGTACAGCGTGTCTTTGAACGCGGGATCTTTTACTCCCGTCGACGCCCACAGCGGCCGCTGCACGTGTGCTCCCGCGGAAAGGAGGACCTTGGCGCGCTCGCTTGCGAACGACTGTTCGAACACCTGGTATGCGAGCCTCGCGTTGGCTATTCCCGCCTTTCCCTTGAGGGCAAGCGCTTCGGGCGTGCCGATGGCCTCGAGACGTTTGTCGATTTCGGTGTCGACGCGCGAGACGAAGAAGGATGCCACGGAGCGAATTTTTGAAATATCCAGTCCCGCGGATCTCGCGCGCTCGATTCCCGTCAAATACGCGTTGACAACCTCGCGGTGTCGTTCGAGGCTAAAAATGAGCGTCACGTTGACGCTGATTCCGAGCGATGTCAATTCGGTGATCGCACCCAGTCCTTCGACTGTCGCAGGTACCTTGATCATGACGTTCGGACGATCGACGGCTTCCCACAGCATTCGCCCTTGCGCAACGGTTCCCGCCGTGTCGTGAGCCAGTGCCGGTTCCACTTCGATAGAGACTCGGCCATCCATTCCGTCCGTGGAGTCGAACAGGGCGCGGAACAGGTCACAGCCGCGTGCGACATCGTGCGTCGTGATATCGACTACGGCAGCGCTGACGTCAGTATTGGCGGCAGCAAGTTCGGCAACCTGCGCGTCGTAGGCGTCTCCCTTCGCAAGCGCATTCGCGAAGATCGTCGGATTGGTCGTAACTCCCACGACATGCCGATCCGTGATGAGCTCCTCAAGACTGCCGGAAACAATTCGCTCACGGGATAGATCGTCGAGCCACACGCTCACGCCGGCGGCGGAAAGTTCGGCTAGAGGATTTGCACTAGATGACATGATTCTCCCATTTCAATGGCTGGAATTTGCTGCCAGCGACTCTTTCGCTGCCGCGACGAGATGTTCCGAAGTGAGCCCGAATTCCTGGTAGAGGGTCTCGTAGTCAGCGGACGCGCCGTAGTGCTCAAGGGAAACGCTGCGGCCTCGATCACCCACGATTCCCCGCCAGCCGAGTGCAATTCCGGCCTCCATCGACGCGCGCGCGGTGACGGATGCTGGAAGCACCTTCTCCCGGTACTCGGAATCCTGCTCCGCGAACCATTCGAGGCACGGCGCGGAAACCACGCGAGCGTTGATTCCCTCGCTCCCGAGCATCTCGCGAGCCTGAAGCGCAAACTGCACCTCAGATCCGGTTGCGATGAGTATGACGTCCGGTGCGCCGCCCGGTGCCTCCGCGAGGATGTATGCGCCCTTGGAGGTGAGCGCTGCGGAGGCCAGCGTGTCGCCCGAGGCTTCTCCGCTCCCGCGGTCGAAAACCGGCAGGTTCTGCCTGCTGAGCGCGATTCCGGCGGGGCCGCCGCGACGTTCCAGAATGGCCAACCACGCGTACGCCGTTTCATTGGCATCCGCAGGGCGCACGATGTCGAGCCCGGGGATCGCTCGCAATGCGGTCAGTTGCTCGACGGGCTGATGGGTGGGCCCGTCGCCGCCCAGAGCGACAGAGTCATGAGTCCACACGTAGATCGACGGGATGTGCATGAGGGCTGCCAGACGCACTGCTGGTCGCATGTAGTCGCTGAAGATGAGGAAGGTTCCGCCGAACGCGCGCGTGGGCCCGTGCAGGACTATGCCGTTGACGATGGCGCCCATCGCGTGTTCGCGAATGCCAAAATGCAACACCCGCCCAAACCGGTCGCCCTCCCACTCGTGGGTGGAGTGTTCCGAGGGGATGAAGGACTCGGCGGCGTCGATCGTCGTATTGTTCGACTCGGCGAGGTCCGCAGAGCCGCCCCACAATTCGGGCATGACGGCCGCGAGAGCATTGATGACCTTCCCGGATGCCGCTCGCGTGGAAATGTCTTTGCCCGCGGGGAACGACGGAAGCGCCGACGCCAGCGAATCCGGCGTCTTCCCGGCAAGAAGTCGATCCAGCAAGGCCTTGCGCTCAGGGTTTGCTTTCGCCCACGCATCGAAGCCCTTCTGCCACTCCTGCCGCTGTTCAGCACCACGTTCCACCGCCTTGCGCGTGTGCTTCAGCACATCGCCCTCGACGACGAAGTGCTCGTCGGGATCGAAGTTGAGCACCTTCTTTACGGCGGCGAGTTCCTCGGCGCCGAGAGCAGAGCCATGAATCTTCCCGGTGTTTTGCTTGGTCGGCGACGGCCATCCGATGATCGTGCGCAGCACAATGAGAGATGGCTTGTCCGTCACCCCTTTCGCAGCGTCAATGGCATCGGCGAGAGCCTGCAGATCTTCCGTGTAGACGCCCGTCTTCTTCCAGTCGACGATCTGAACGTGCCAGTGATATGCCTCATAGCGCGCAGGCACGTCTTCGGTGAACGCAATGTTGGTGTCGTCTTCGATGGAAATCTGATTGTCGTCGTAAATCACGACAAGGTTGCCCAGCTGTTGATGTCCTGCCAGTGATGAGGCTTCGCTGGAGATGCCTTCCTGGAGGTCTCCATCACTCGCGATGACATACACGAAGTGATCGAATGGGCTCGTGCCCGCCGGTGCGTCCGGATCAAAGAGCCCCCGCTCGTATCGGGCGGCGTAGGCAAAACCGACTGCAGAGGAAATTCCCTGGCCGAGAGGACCGGTTGTCATCTCGATTCCGTCAGTGTGGCCGTACTCCGGATGCCCTGGTGTCAGAGAACCCCACGTGCGCAAAGCCTTCAGATCGTCCAGTTCCAAGCCGTACCCGCCCAGGTACATCTGAATGTACTGCGTCAGCGACGAGTGGCCGCAGGAAAGTATGAAACGATCGCGCCCGATCCATGAGCTGTCCTTCGGATCGCGCCGCATGACACGCTGAAACAACAAATATGCAGCAGGAGCGAGGCTCATTGCGGTGCCGGGATGACCGCTGCCCACCTTTTCCACCGCGTCCGCAGCAAGTATTCGCGCCGTATCGACTGCTCGGTCGTCAATCGAGGTCCAGTCAAGTTTTGCCATGATTGTTCGATGACCTTTCTCACTTTGCTGTGCCCACGCTGGGACGCTGAACGTTTGTGAATCGCTCACCTGACGTCATCGGCATGGCCGAGTAAACACCCGGCTGGCAAGCATTCTCAGTATAGGCAACGCACCTGTGGTGCGTTTGTGTGCCCGCGGCGACGCGAAGCGCCCCGCTCAGCCTAAACTCGAGGGGAAAGCAATTTTGGGCGGTATCGAGGAGTGATTGTCACGTCTGCACACACGAGTCTTGTGACACCCGGCGCGGGCCATCAACAGCGCAAGGGTGGCAGCGGCATCCTCCGCAAGGCGCGCGCGTACCTTCAGCTCACGAAACCGCGCATTATCGAACTCCTGTTGATCACCACAATTCCGGTCATGTTCCTCGCGGAACGCGGAATCCCCAACCTGCTTCTCGTTCTCGCAACTCTCATCGGCGGCGCCCTGAGCGCGGGCTCCGCGGGGGCATTCAACTGTTATATCGACCGTGACATCGATCGTGTCATGCGGCGTACGCGCGGTCGGCCGCTCGTCACGGGTGAGTTGACAGACAGAGAAGCGCTCGTTTTCGCGTGGGTTCTCGGAGTGTCCTCTACGCTCTGGCTCGGCCTCCTCGTCAACTGGGTCGCGGCGGGCCTCGCCGTCATCGGTCACGTGTTCTACGTCGTCGTGTATTCGCTGTGGCTCAAACGGCGCACATCGCAAAACATCATTTGGGGCGGTGCTGCCGGGTGCATGCCGGTTCTTGTCGGCTGGTCGGCCGTCACCGGCGGGCTCGACTGGGCGCCGGTCATTTTGTTTGGCGTGGTCTTTCTGTGGACACCACCTCATTACTGGCCGCTCTCCATGCGCTACCGGGATGATTATCAGGCGGCAAAGGTGCCCATGCTTGCCGTCGTGCGGGGCCGCACCCAGGTGGGACTCCAGGTCATCCTGTATGCATGGGCAACCGTCGTGTGCTCCCTGCTTCTCATCCCCGTCGCAAACATGGGTTTGCTGTACACGGTTGTCGCGGTGCTGTCAGGCGGATGGTTCATTTTCGAATCCCACGCGCTGTACTCGAAGGTTATCCGCAACATGGAAGGCACACCGATGAAGGTCTTTCATGCGTCCATTACGTACCTGACGCTCGTGTTCGTCGCTGTGGGAATCGATCCGCTTCTGCCGTTTTAGGCTGCGACTTCTCGACGCTCCGATCTCGTCGAAAGAAAAACACTCGTCGCCACGGCAAGAAGAACGCACGCGAACACCATGTGGATTCCGACGGCAAGCGACGGCAAGCCATTGCGAGACTGGTAGAGGCCCACCCCGATTTGCAGGAACTCTGCGACCAGAAGCCACAAGCTCAGTGTGCGCGTTGCCGCAAAGGAATACCGCCAGGATGCGACAACCATGAGAATGGTGGCCGCGAACAGCGCATACGCGGGCCACGCGTGCAGATGCTCCATGAGAACAGTGGGCAGGCCATTTCGGGGAGTGTCGATGTCGCCGGCATGCGGCCCCGAACCGGTCGTGAGAATTCCCACGATAACGGTGACGCCGGCGAGCCCCGCGATTATCCACGCCAGCACGCGTATACAGTTCGAGTCCGCGGATGCCCGCATTGCCGAGCCGGTGACGTGCCACACGAGTGCAGTCGCCAGGATCACCATGATCGCGGAGAGCACAAAATGGAGGCCGACGATGTAGGACTCCAGGCTGGACAGGACAGTGATTCCGCCAATTCCCGCCTGAACAAGCACCAGAATGCCGAGCGAAAGGCTCAACCAAAACAACTCTGGCCGCGACTTTCGCAATCGCACGAGAAGGAGAAACGTGACGAGAGCGACCACGGCGACAACGCCGCTCATCATCCGGTTCGAAAACTCGACTAGCGCGTGGTATCCGAGTTCCGGTGTCGGTACAAGCGAACCCGGTGTGCACTGCGGCCACGTGGGGCAGCCAAGGCCCGAAGCAGTCAGTCGAACCGAGCCGCCCGTGCCGACGATGATGACTTCCGTCACAAGAGAAGCCCACGCGAATGCTTTGGCCCGCGGTGTCAACGTTCGCGGAGTAAACCACCTCCCGATGCGCCTCAGCCAGTGTGGATTCCGCTTGTCGTCGTTCACTCTTGCGCACTCCTGCTCGTGAATTTATCTCACACGCAGCGGCTGCCCTAGCATTCCCACCCGTGCCCTGTAGAATCAGAAGATCACGGGCGAGCGGCCGGAATTTGATTCCCGCGCATGTGTGCCCGGCAAGGATGCCGGAGTCTTCGCCCAGTCTAAGCACGCGGCTTCGATGGCGTGAACGGCAACCTGAAGAAAACACCACGAGGAAGTATTCAGCGCCTGTGTGGAATGTTGCCCCATGTGAACGAGTTGAAGTAGGAAGAAAACGCTGCAGTTGCAGAGAGGTGGAAAATGTCAGACGTACTGATCAATCGACCTGAACTTGAGAACCTCGGTGTCTATGAATTCGGCTGGGCCGATTCGGACGTCGCGGGAGCAAGTGCCAGAAGGGGAATCGATGCTGACGTTGTCACTGACATCTCCCGACTCAAGAATGAGCCAGAGTGGATGCTCAAAAATCGGCTCAAAGGCCTCAGCATGTTCCTCAAGAAGCCCATGCCTGCGTGGGGGGCAGATCTTTCGGGCATCGATTTCGACAACATCAAGTACTTCGTACGCTCCACCGAAAAGCAGGCGCAGACCTGGGAGGATCTCCCCGATGAAATCAAGGAGACCTACGAGCGAATCGGAATCCCGGAAGCAGAACGGTCGCGCCTGGTTGCCGGAGTGACCGCACAGTACGAGTCGGAAGTCGTGTACCACCAGATTCGCGAAGACCTCACGAAGCAGGGAGTCATTTTCACCGATACCGATACGGCTCTGCGCGAACATCCCGAATTTTTTGAAGAGTATTTCGGCACGATCATTCCCGCTGGAGACAACAAATTCGCCGCGCTGAACACTGCGGCATGGTCGGGCGGTTCGTTCGTGTACGTGCCCCCAGGCGTGCATGTTGAAATTCCACTTCAGGCCTATTTCCGCATCAACACAGAGAATATGGGTCAGTTCGAACGCACCCTTATCATCGCGGACGAGGGCAGTTACGTTCACTACATCGAGGGTTGCACCGCGCCCATTTACACGACAGATTCTCTGCACTCTGCCGTCGTGGAGATCGTCGTCAAGAAAAACGCGCGAGTGCGTTACACCACGATCCAGAACTGGTCTAATAATGTCTACAATCTCGTCACGAAACGAGCGATTGCCCACGAGGGCGCGACGATGGAGTGGGTCGACGGCAACATCGGCTCCAAAGTCACGATGAAGTACCCCTCCATTTATCTGGCGGGTGAACACGCCAAGGGGGAGACCCTGTCCGTTGCGTTTGCCGGCCCCGGCCAGCATCAGGATGCGGGTGCGAAAATGATTCACCTCGCACCGCACACGCAGTCCTCCATCGTGTCGAAATCCATTGCGCGCGGAGGTGGCCGTTCGGGATACCGCGGGGAAGTGCGCGTGAGCGAAGGCGCGCATCACTCCTCGAACTCGGTGATGTGCGATGCGCTCCTCGTTGACACGATTTCGCGATCCGACACCTATCCCACGGTCGACATTCGTGAGGATGAAGTGCAGATGGCGCACGAGGCGACAGTGTCGCGCGTGAGTGCGGAGCAGCTGTTTTACCTCATGTCCCGCGGAATGACGGACGTCGAAGCGATGGCGATGATCGTTCGTGGCTTTATCGAGCCCATTGCCAGGGAACTACCCATGGAATACGCCATGGAGCTCAACAAGCTCATCGAAATGAGCATGGAAGGATCAGTCGGCTAGCGATGTCAGTTCCCTCGGCAACCCCCGAAGTTTCACCTGTGACGACGTCTTCCCGTCGCGTCATGCAGGATCATTCGAAACTGCTCTCGAAACAGCACAGCGACGGCGGTTGGGGCCTTGTCCCGATCCAAAGCCGTGCCGGGAGATTCGCATCTTTCGATGTCGCTGACTTCGAGCCGGTGACCGGTTTCGAGACCGAATGGAAGTTCACTCCGGTCCAGAAGATCACGACCGTGCTCGATGACGAGCTCGACGGTTCACGCTACGAGTACGCGCTTGAGACCGCGGGCGGTGACCCGTCTGGAGCAGCCGTCGAGTGGATCGAGCGCACCGACGACCGAATCGGCCGCGCGGGAAAACCTGAAGAACGCGGCTCGGCGAACGCGTGGACGCACTTTCAGTCTGCTCTTGCCGTCACCGTTTCAGGCAACACCTCCGTCGAGGCAAGAATCACGAGGTCGGGGTTCGGGTCGTTGCCCCGAGCAGCTCACACGCTCATCGAAGCGAAGCCGCACAGCGAGGCCATTGTGGTGTTCGACAATTCTGGCGATGCGCTCCTGAGTGAGAACCTTGAAATTCTGGTGGGGGATGGCGCCCGACTCACGGTCGTGAGCGTCCAGGACTGGGCGGACGACGGCATCCACCTCGCCACTCACTTCGCAAAGGTTGGTCGTGATGCATACCTCAAACACGTTGTCGTTTCGCTGAGCGGCTCGATCGTACGCGTGAATACCAATGGCCACCTCTCGTCTGACGGAGGCGACATCGAGTTGCTGGGCGTGTACTTTGCCGACGCAGGACAGCATTTGGAACAGCAGGTCTACGTAAATCACGATGCACCCCACACGAAGTCGCGCGTGAGCTATCGCGGAGCGCTCCAGGGGAAGGACGCGCGGGCCGTGTGGATTGGCGACGTGTTGATTCGCCCCACCGCACCGGCGACCGACAGCTATGAAGAGAATCGCAATCTTCTCCTCACCGAGGGCACCCGTGCCGACTCGGTACCCAACCTGGAAATCGAGACCGGCGACATCGCGGGCGCAGGCCACGCCAGCGCAAGCGGACGCTTCGATGACGAGCAGCTCTTTTATCTGCAGTCTCGTGGACTTCCGGAAGAAGAAGCACGCCGGCTCGTCGTACGTGCGTTCCTCTCCGCGATCATCCAGCGAATAGGGGTTCCGGAGATTGAAGAACGGTTGCAGGACGCCATTGAATCTGAGCTGCGCGAGAGTGTGGCAGGGGCTGCGAAATGACCACGGTACGGATATGTTCTGTCGATGATGTGGAGTTGACATCAGCAGTCCGAGTGGTCATCGACGATCAGCCCATAGCCCTCGTCAAGGACTCCGCCGGAAACATTTTTGCGATTGGTGACACCTGCACTCACGGGGATATTTCGCTTTCGGAGGGCTTCGTCGAGGACGACACCATCGAGTGCTGGGCGCACGGGAGCAGATTTTCCTTGCGCACCGGCGAAGCGCTCACCTTGCCGGCGTATGAGCCTGTGCCCGTGTTCCACGTGACGATCACCGATGGCGACGTCTACATAGATCCAACGCCCCGATTCGACTACGAAAGAAAAGAAGCCTAGAACCATGCCAGTACTTGAAATCAAGGACCTCCACGTCAGTGTCGAGACAGATCAGGGCACGAAATCCATTCTCAACGGCGTGAACCTCACTGCCAGGGATGGCGAGACACACGCGATCATGGGACCGAACGGATCCGGAAAATCGACGCTCGCATACACGATCGCGGGTCACCCCAAGTACCACGTAGAGAGTGGCAGCATAGAACTCGACGGCACCGACGTGCTATCCATGACGGTCGACGAGCGTGCCAGGGCGGGATTGTTTTTGGCCATGCAGTATCCGGTGGAAATCCCCGGTGTCACCGTGACAAACTTCCTGCGCACCGCCAAAACGGCCATCGACGGAGAAGCGCCGGCGATCCGGCACTGGATCAAGGACGTCAAGTCGGCCATGGCGAACCTGCGCATGGACAGCTCGTTCGCCGAGAGAAACGTGAATGAAGGTTTTTCCGGCGGAGAAAAGAAGCGTCATGAAATCCTGCAGCTGGAATTATTGAAACCACGCTTCGCAATTCTCGATGAAACGGATTCCGGACTCGACGTCGATGCGCTGCGGGTCGTCGCGGATGGCGTCAATCGCGCGAAGGAGGCGACGAATCTCGGAGTACTGCTGATAACGCATTACACGCGAATCCTGCGATACATCAAGCCGGATTTCGTGCACGTCTTCGTTGACGGCCGTATTGCCGAAGAGGGCGGACCCGAGCTCGCAGATCGCCTCGAAAATGAAGGCTACGATCGATTTCTCACGGCAACGAACGTAAGCTGAGATCATGGCTGTTGCACTTGAGCCCCAGTTGTTCGATCAGGTAGAAGAAGCTCTCAAAGACGTCATCGACCCTGAGTTGGGCGTGAACATCGTCGACCTCGGACTCATTTACGACCTGAGTTGGGACGATGAAAACAACGCACTCATTGTCAGCATGACGCTGACATCTGCGGGGTGCCCGCTTACGGACGTCATTGAAGACGACATGTCGCAAGCCTTGGACGGCGTCGTCGAACAGTTCAGGATCAACTGGGTGTGGATGCCGCCGTGGGGGCCGGAGAAAATCACCGATGACGGCCGTGACATGATGCGCGCCATCGGGTTCGCCATTTAGGCGGAGAACTCGTTTTCGGTCCGACGCCGGTCTTCGCGCTCAAAGTAATTCCAGCTGAGCGTGATGATCCCTGCGGCGAGGAGCGCCTTGATGATCCCGCCGATGATGAACGGGTACAGTCCGCCTTCGAGCGTCTGCTGAAGGTTGAGCCCGAGAGAGAACGCCAGCCATGGCAAACCGATTGCGAACGTGACCGCGCTCCCTCCGAGAAACCCGGCGATTGACCGCAAAATCTTGCGGTCCCACGAGCGCTGGGCGATCCAACCGGTAAAGGCGGCCGCGAAAATGAAGCCGATGATGTAGCCGCCGGTCGGTCCGAGTAACACTGAGGTTCCCGAGGCCGCACCGCTGAAAACGGGAAGCCCGAGCACCCCGAGCGCTGCGTACAGCACCATGGAAAGCGTGCCGCGCAGGGCACCGTACGCGCTGCCGACCAGAAGCACCGCGAGCGTCTGACCGGTGATCGGAACCGGCCACAGGGGCACCTCGATCTGCGCGGCTATCGACACGAGAGCCGCTCCGGCACACACCAAAATCAGGTCCGTGACGATTCCCCTGGCGAAGAGGCGATCTGCAAGCGTAGGGCGTCCCATGGCAAGGCTTAAGTTGGTCATTACCTTAGAATAGACGTTTCCCCACCCCACACGCGTTGCCGACAGGCAACGAAATGAAATGGACGACGTCTGTGCTCAACGTGCATGATCTTGAGGTTCGCGTTGCCGCGCGCACGCTCATGGAGCACGTGTCATTCCGAGTGGACCGCGGAGACAAAATCGGGCTTGTGGGGCGCAATGGCGCGGGAAAAACCACTCTCACAAAGATCCTCGCCGGGGAGGGGCAGCCGGCTGCCGGAACAATCGACCGAGTTGGGGAAGTCGGTTACCTTCCGCAGGACCCGAGGTCCGGCAATCCGAAGGAACTCGCGCGCACTCGCATTCTTGACGCGCGAGGAATCGGAAGCATTCTGGCGGGGATGTCGAAGGCGACCGTGGACATGGCCAGCGTCGACGAAGCAGTAAGTGGCGCCGCAATGTCCCGGTATGCGAAACTCGAGGACCGATTTCTCTCGCTCGGCGGCTACGCCGCCGAAGCGCAGGCAGCGAGCATCGCGAGCAACCTCAACCTTCCTGACCGGATTTTGGATCAGGAACTCGGCACACTTTCTGGCGGGCAGCGCAGACGCATAGAACTGGCCCGCATCCTGTTCTCCGCCGCGGAAACCATGCTGCTCGACGAGCCGACTAACCATCTCGACGCGGACTCGGTTGTGTGGCTGCGTGAATACCTTGGTTCCTACCAGGGCGGCCTCATCGTCATCAGCCACGATGTTGCGCTGGTCGAAAAGACAGTCAACCGAGTCTTTTATCTCGACGCCAACCGTCAGGTCATTGATGTCTACAACATGAACTGGAAGAACTATCTTCGTCAGCGGGAAGCAGACGAGGAACGCCGGCGAAAAGAACGCACCAACGTCGAAAAGAAAGCACAGGTGTTGCAGCTGCAGGCTGCCAAGTTCGGCGCAAAGGCAACAAAGGCCGCTGCAGCACATCAAATGGTTCGCCGAGCAGAAAAGATGCTCTCAGGGCTCGAAGAAGTGCGCACAGCGGATCGAGTGGCAAAGCTGCGATTCCCGGACCCTGCGCCGAGCGGTCGAACTCCCCTCGCGGCCAATAACCTCAGCAAGAGCTACGGATCTCTGGAGATCTTCACGGCCGTGGATCTGGCTATCGATCGCGGCACGAAGGTCGTAGTTCTCGGGCTGAACGGCGCAGGAAAAACTACATTGCTGCGTATCCTCGCCGGAATCGACGCGCCCGATACGGGTGCCATTGAAGCAGGACACGGGCTTTGGATCGGCTATTACGCTCAGGAGCACGAAACCATCGATGTCAAACGCACCGTATTGCAAAACATGGTGTCGGCCTCCCCGAACCTCACGGAAACCGAGGCCAGGCGCGTGCTCGGTTCCTTCCTCTTCACTGGCGACGACTCGCACAAGATCGCCGGCGTGCTCTCCGGCGGTGAAAAGACCCGGCTCGCACTGGCCATGATTGTGGTGTCGGGTGCCAACGTGTTGCTTCTCGACGAACCAACCAACAACCTCGATCCCGCAAGCCGCGCGGAAATTCTCGATGCACTAGCGAACTACACCGGTGCGGTTGTTTTGGTGAGCCACGATGAGGGCGCCGTGACGGCATTGAACCCGGAGCGCGTTCTCATCCTGCCGGACGGCGTTGAGGATTTCTGGAACCCCGACTACGCAGACCTCATCGCACTTGCTTAGTTTTCGCTGTTCCGAAGCGCTGCGTCACCGTCGATGATGGCATCCTCAACATCCGCATCGCTCGGTTCGCGCGCCATTCTCCGCCGTTCGCGCGCCAGAGCACGCTGTCGCTCTGCCGGATCGTTCGCATTGAGCGCGCGGTACTCCTGACGTATCGCCCACGCCAGCGCGACGAAAGCCAGGAGCCCGAAGACTATCCACTGAAATGCGTACGAAAGATGCGGACCTTCGTCGACGGAGGGCTTTGGTAGAGCTTGGGGCCGTTCGGAAGCTGGCGGATCCTCGACGACCATGAGCCCGTACGCTCCCGTATAGGTGGGACGTTCGAGGATCTTTTGGATGTCGTCGAGTTCGATCGTGGCAATCTGCCCTTCCGGAGCGGACCTGCCCGGAATGCGAGGTTCGCCCGGCCTGAGCCGGACGGTGACAGTTACGGGACCGGCGGGTGCCGCAGGCACGCTGTCCGGAGCATCCTGACGCGTTCCCACGGGAACCCACCCGCGGTCGACGATGAAGACTGCTCCATCGCTGAGCTTCAACGGGACCAGTACTTCGAAACCAGGGCTCCCTCCGAGCGGTCGCGTACGAACCAATAGTTGCTCCTCGCGCACGTACGTACCCTTCATCTGCACCGGACGCCACTCATCGGACTGGTGAAAGGAATCCAGCGTCGGCAGGAGCGTACCGATTGGAACCGCGGGGGCGTCGTAGTTCGCCTCCACTTTGTGGTTCGCATTGACAACCTCAGCGCGTCTGGCGAGTTGCCACTGTGAGAGGAGCACGCACGCGACGGCGAACAGCACCACGAACGCCACATAACCCGTCCATCGCCAGGATCGGATGAAACTCCATCGCGTCACGTGATGGAACCTTGCTCAGACGGGATGGTGGCATTGTCGAGTGGCACCGCTCGCACGGGAAAGCTTCGAGAGCTCAGGTAGTCGACGAGAAACTCGCGGTGTTCCTGGCAGGCGAGCCATATCTTGACGCGATCTTCCTGATGAATGCGCGGATTCCGCCATTCGACTCTCCACATCGCATTGCTTCGGCAGCCTGCACGGGAACACTGCGGCGTCGTTTCGGTTTCGTTCACTGATTTACGTTGCCTTTGTCCGCGGGCGCCTCGATCGCCGGCATTACCTTTTCCGGCTTTTCCAGCGACGTCGATTTGGCGTCGACAGCATTGGCTAAAACGACGGCGACGTACGGCAGGAAGATCGCGCCGGCGGCACACGCCAGGAGCCACCATCCATGCACGAACAGGCAAAGGCCGATGCAAATCAGCCGAATGACCATCGTGACGAGGTATTTGATCATGCGGGCTCGCCGATCATCCTCGGGCGACCGGGGGAGAGTAGTGATCGTGCTCGGATGTCTGGCCATGAGTGTGATTCCAGCCTAAGAGGTTCTTGTACCTTTCGCTGGCACCTCTAGTATGGGGCGCATGGACACTACCACCACACCGAGGACCGTATTGATCACCGGCGGAAATCGCGGAATTGGTTTCGCGATTGCCGAGGAATTCGTCGCCCGTGGCGACAGGGTCGCGGTTACCGCGCGTTCCGGGGAAGGACCGGCGGGGAGCCTCACTGTCCGCGCCGATGTGACCGACGCCGAGTCTGTGGATGCCGCCTTCACACGCATCGAATCTGAATTGGGGCCGGTCGAGGTCGTCGTGGCGAATGCGGGAATCACCAAAGACACCTTGCTCTTGCGAATGAGCGAAGAGGATTTCACCTCTGTCCTGGACACCAATCTGTCCGGCGCGTTCCGGGTGGTCAGGCGCGCCTCGAAGAACATGCTCAAGGCGCGGTTCGGCAGGGTAATCCTCGTATCGAGCGTGGTCGGACTGTTGGGGTCGGCGGGGCAAATCAACTACTCTGCGTCCAAGAGCGGGCTCATCGGGCTGGCGCGATCGCTCACGCGTGAGCTTGGCTCGCGAAACATCACCGCCAACGTCGTTGCGCCGGGGTTCATCAACACGGAAATGACGGCGATTCTTCCCGCCAAACAGCAAGCCGAGTACCTCAAATCGATCCCCGCGGGCCGGTTTGCGTCACCGGAGGAGGTGGCGAAAGTAATCGCGTGGCTGGCAAGCGACGATGCGGCCTACATTTCCGGTGCCGTCATCCCGGTCGACGGCGGTCTCGGAATGGGGCACTAACCGCGCAATCCGAGCAGGGGGAGTACCTGCGACAAGTCGCGTGTGTCCATGACGATCCGTGCGGCATCGCGCACGGAAGGTTTCGCGTCGAAGCCGATCGACAAGGCGGCAGCATTCAGCATCGAAATATCGTTGGCGCCATCTCCGATGGCAATGGTGCGATCCGACGGAACCGAGTAAAGCTCTGCCCATTCACTGAGTGCGGCTGCTTTTGCCGCAGCGTCAATGACGCGACCGCGAATCCTGCCAGTCAGTCTCCCGTCTTCGATTTCGAGACAGTTCGCCCTCCAACGGTCCAGCCGGAGTCCGGCGGCGACGGGGTCGATGATGTCGTGAAAACCCCCGGAAACGGCGGCAACTCGCCCGCCCGCCGTCTGAACTCCTTCGATGAGTTCCTGTGCGCCCTGCGTAATCTCGACGCGTTGCTGAACTGAGCGGAGTTCGGTCTCCGGGAGGCCCGCGAGGGTCGCGACCCGTGCGCGCAGGCTCTCTGCAAAGTCCAGATCCCCCCTCATCGCCGATGCCGTGATCGCGGATACTTTCTCCTCCGAGCCGGCCGCAGCAGCCAGAAGATCGATTACTTCGTTTTCGATGAGCGTCGAATCGACGTCGAGTACAACGAGAAATCGGGGCATTGTCTTCCTCTACCAGTGGCGTTGACAGCGGGAAGTCACACGACGTGAACGCCTTTGCCCACGACGGTGATTCCCGACTCCGTGACAGTGAAACCCCTGGCCTGGTCTGCCGCTGGGTCCAGTCCGACGGTTGCGTCCGGTTCGACGACAACCTCTTTATCGAGGATAGCCCTATGCACGGTAGCGTTCGGGCCGACGCGAACGCGGTCGAAAAGGATGGAATCCACGACGCGGGCTCCGGACTCAATGGTGGCCCAGGGACCAAGAACGCTGCGTTCCACGTGCGCACCCGACAGCAGACTGCCCAGTGAGACGATCGAATCGACCATGGTGCCCACATTTCCCGTGGCATCTCGCACGAGTTTTGCCGGTGGCGAGTTCAACTGCTCGCTGTAGATGGGCCACTCATTGTTGTAAAGGTTGAAGACGGGAAGCGCGGAAACCAGGTCAAGGTGGGCGTCGTAAAACGACTCGATTGTTCCGACATCCCGCCAGTAATACCGATCACGGTCCGTGGCACCTGGGACGTCGTTGCGGATCAGGTCATAGACTGCCGCATCATTCCGCGAGACGAAATCGGGGATAATATCGCCTCCCATGTCATGGTTCGAATCAGCCCGCTCGCCATCCCGAAGTACCGCATCCACGAGACGCTCGGCGTCGAACACGTAATTGCCCATGGAAGCAAGGACTTCCGCGGGAGAGTCCGCCAGGCCGACGGGATCGCGCGGCTTCTCACGGAACGCGTGTATCCGCGTCGGATCGCCAGAGGAAACCTCAATGACTCCGAATTG
This sequence comes from Agreia sp., assembly GCA_044464485.1. Classification (GTDB taxonomy): domain Bacteria; phylum Actinomycetota; class Actinomycetes; order Actinomycetales; family Microbacteriaceae; genus Terrimesophilobacter. The sequence goes on along the minus strand of JBIQLG010000004.1, from coordinate 163,721 downwards.
ATCTGCGAGCTCGATGGGTTGCCTGATTGCAGCGACCGTTGCACCCGCTCCCGACTCCAGGTGGGCATCGATCATCTGGCGAAAGTCCATGCGGTAGACGTGGTCCGCGCCGACCACAACGATGACGTCGGGCTTTTCGTCCCGGATCAGGTTGAGACTTTGCAAAATGGCGTCCGCGGAGCCGGCGAACCATCTCTTTCCCAGCCGCTGTTGCGCAGGAACAGACGCCACGTAGGAGTTCGTGAGACTGGAAAGTCGCCAGGTCTGGGAAACATGCCGGTCCAAACTGTGGGACTTGTATTGCGTGAGCACTACGATCTGCAGGAGGCCCGAGTTGATGAGGTTGGAGAGCGCGAAGTCGACAAGTCGGTAATTTCCGCCAAACGGCACCGCGGGTTTGGCTCGGTCAGCCGTCAGCGGCATAAGCCGCTTTCCTTCACCACCGGCAAGGACGATACCGAAGACCTTCTTTGGCGTCATTATCCAACAGTAGAGGAGGGTGGTGGACTGTACTAGCGTCACAGTCATGAGAGTCGATTTGCTTACCCGCGAATATCCGCCGGAGGTTTACGGAGGTGCGGGAGTTCACGTCGGAGAATTGGTTCGCGCTCTTCGTGACAAGGCGGAAGTGATCGTGCGCTGTTTCGGTGACCTCCGAGCGGAACCGAACGTGTTCCCCTACCTTGTGCCCGCGGAACTTGTGAGCTCGAACCCAGCGGTCGCGGCGCTGGCCGTCGACCTGCAAATGGCTCAGGACTGCGCGGGCGCAGCAATCGTCCACTCGCACACGTGGTACACGAACGGAGCCGGTCGGCTCGCGCAATTGCTTCACGGGATTCCCCACGTACTGACGGCGCACAGCCTTGAACCACTGCGCCCCTGGAAATTCGAACAACTCGGCGGAGGCTATCGCGTTTCCCGTGCGATCGAGGAGTCCGCAATGAATACGGCCGACTGTGTCATTGCCGTGAGTGATGGGATGCGTCGGGATATCTTGCGGTGTTATCCGACGATCGACGAGTCCAGAATTGCCGTGATCCACAACGGGATCGATCTGGAGCGCTGGAACCGGCGCGTGGACGACGAGCATGCGCGTGCACTCGGCATCGACCCGGATCGCCCGACCATTGCGTTCGTGGGAAGAATCACGCGCCAAAAGGGCCTCGCGTATCTTCTTCACGCGGCAAAGCTACTTCCCGCCGATGTTCAACTCGTCCTCTGCGCGGGAGCCCCGGATTCTGCGGAGATACTCGAGGAAGTGCAAAGGCTTGTCGCGGAATTGAGTGAAGTTCGATCCGGAGTCGTGTGGCTCGACCGGCTCGTGAGTCACGAGGAAATACTCACCGTGCTTTCGAGTGCCACCGTCTTCGCGTGTCCCTCCGTCTACGAGCCGCTCGGGATCGTCAACCTTGAAGCGATGGCGTGCGGCCTGCCCGTCGTGGCAACGCGCACGGGGGGCATCCCCGAAGTTGTCGAGGATGGCGTGACAGGACGACTCGTGCCCATCGTGCCGCGTGCCGATGGCACGGGCAACCCGGAAAGCCCTGATGAATTCGTGGCTGACTTCGCCGCGGCGCTCAGGGAAATCCTGGACGACCCGGCCACCGCGCAAGCGATGGGAACTGCGGGCCGGGCGCGAGTCCAGGCGGTATTCGACTGGGAGAGGATCGCTCAGCAGACCATGAACGTGTACGATTCGTTGCTTTCCTGACAACCATTCGCTCGCGTCACGAAGTGCCTTAGGCTTGAAGATATGGCCAACGTCCTCCAGTTAGACAACGTTTCGGTTGTCCGCGATAGAAATACCATTCTGGACTCGATGACCTGGAGTGTCGACGGCTCCGAGCGCTGGATAGTGCTCGGACCCAACGGTGCGGGCAAGACCACGCTGCTGCAAATTGCGGCGGCGCTCATTCATCCGTCCAGCGGAATGGCGACGGTTCTGGATGAAACGCTCGGCGATGTTGACGTCTTCGAGCTGCGAACTCGAATCGGTTTTGCCTCCTCGGTTCTGGCGCGCAAGGTTCCGCCGCAGGAGACAGTTCTCAATGTGGTGCTCACCGCGTCCTATTCCGTCACGGGGCGGTGGAACGAAACCTACGACGATGTCGACGTCCGTCGGGCGAAGCGCGTGCTCGCCGAGTGGAAGCTGGACCATGTCGCCGACCGCAGATTCGGGAACCTCAGCGACGGCGAGCAAAAGCGCGTGCAAATTGCTCGCGCGGTCATGACCGATCCCGAGCTCATGCTTCTTGACGAACCCGCGGCGAGTCTCGACCTGGGTTCGCGCGAAGAATTGCTGGGACTTCTGAAGGGATATGCGGCAGCGCCGGGCGCCCCTGGCATCGTCATGGTGACGCATCATGTTGAGGAAATTCCGGAAGGATTCGGACACGTCCTGCTCCTCCGGCAGGGAAAAATGGTAGCTGCGGGACCAATCAATGAGGTGTTGACCTCTCAAAACCTTGAGAGCACCTTCGGAATCCCGTTCGAGATCGAGTTGAGGAACGGCCGATACACCGCGCGATCTCTGGTAAAGTAGACAGTCGGTCACGAGCGAGCCTCCACACCCTTCAGTAACTTTCTCTACTTTCCGATTCAGGAAGCCCAAGGATTACCCATGAAGTCAGACATCCACCCCGAGTACGCGCCGGTAGTTTTCCGCGATTTGGCATCGGGAGCAACCTTCCTCACCCGCTCGACAGTGACCAGCGACAAGACCATCGAGTGGGAAGACGGCACAACCTACCCCGTGATCGATGTTGAAATTTCTTCGGAGTCGCACCCGTTCTACACGGGCAAGCAGCGGATCCTCGACAGCGCAGGCCGCGTCGAGAAATTCAACACCCGGTACAAGGGTTTCGGCAGCTAAAACCGCGCGGAAGCGCCGCGCGGAACTGGATCAGCGTTCCGGCCAGCCGCTCGACTCTGAGAAGTTCGGGTTGTGCGTTCTGCGCATGTAGTCGGCGAAGTTCGCCGACTGCTCCGCGCTCCACGCAACCTGAAGCTCATGCAGCTTTATTGCCGTGTCGGGAAGCTGCCCGACATATTTTCGTGCCATCGCCTGCGCAATACGACCAGCGGCAATAGCATCTGCGCCGGCATCGTGGGCATCGAGAAGACCAACCCCGTACACGGCTGCCGCAATTTCAAGAGTTCGTTTACCGCGCCGATAGCGATCTACCGCTCGATCGATGACGAGCGGGTCAATGATGGGAGCAGGGTTGCGAAGCGGCTCGACGCTGTGACGAATCGCTTCGTGGCGCAACAGCGTGATGTCGTACGGTGCATTGAACACAACCATCGGGATACCTCGAGAAAGTACGTCTCTCACCGCGGCGACTACCTCCGCAACCACCTCGGAAGCGAGCCTTCCGTTTTGACGGGCCATCTCCGTCGTGATCCCATGCACGCTGCTGGCCTGGGGCGGGATGTCGATCCCCGGATCAGCGAGCCAGTCCCTGCGTTCGACGGGCTCACCCCGCTCGTCAATGACACTCACGTTCGCGGAAACAATGCGGCTGGTTGCGACATCAACTCCCGTGGTCTCGAGATCGAAGACACCAAGAGTGCTGTACCAAAACTGACCTTCTCGATTTTGCGTCACGATACGAGACTATTGCCCGCCGGCGTCATTGAGTTTTGGCCGCGTCGTATTGCCTAGACTGGAACCGATGACTGTCGAATCTCCTTACGCTGCCGCTCTGGCCCGAATTCCAGTTGAGCAACGGGAAACCACCATTTTGGGGAGCACTACCCGCTACTGGGTTTACGGCGACCCCGAAGCGGAGCGAACGGTCGTGGTGACTCACGGCTATCGTGGCGAACATCACGGTCTTGAGCCGGTCATTGCCCAGTTGCCGCAATACCGCTTTATCAGCCCTGACCTTCCTGGCTTCGGAGAATCAACGCCGCTTACCGAAGTTGCGCATTCGATCGAAGGATATTCAGCCTGGCTTGACGCCTTCGTCACGGAGCTCGGAGTGCGGGGAACGGCCATCATACTGGGACACTCGTTTGGAACGATTGTCGCGTCGGCCGCACTGTCGGCGGGACTCAAGACCCCTGGCCTCATTCTCATCAATCCCATCGCAATTTCCGGGCTCAAGGGACCGCGACCTCTGGCGACCGCTCTCACAGTTTTCTACTACCGAACGGCGGCAAAGCTTCCTCAGCGAATCGGATACGCCCTCCTGCACAATTGGTTCGTGGTGCAATTCATGAGCGTCGCGCTCGTGAAGACCAAGGACAAGTCGTTGCGGAAGTGGGTGCACAACGAGCACCACACATTCTTCAATCGGTTTCATGATCGCGACACGGTTGTGGAAGCGTTCGAAGCCTCTGTCAGTTCCGATGTGGGGCAATTCGCGAAAGACATTTCCGTGCCCGCATTGCTCGTGGCCGCCGAACGCGATGACATTACGCCCGTTTCCGCGCAATATGACCTGCAGAAAGCCATGCCGGACGCAAGATTGCGCGTGCTCAGCTCGGTGGGTCACCTGATCCACTACGAAGCGCCCGACCGGGCCGCTGACGCCATCAGCGATTTCCTCGACGCGTTGCCGGCCTCATGAAATTTGTTTTCGATTGCCGGTACACCCGCATCGGCCGGCACGACGGGATCAGCCGCTATACAGCGGGGATTGTTGAGGCGTTCAGTCGGCTGCACCCCGTGACGATGCTCATCAGCGACGAGCGTCAGCTGGAGATGCTTCCCGATTTGCCGTGGATCATGGGAACCGATCCGACGAGCTTCCGTGAGCCGTGGGTTTCGCGCATCATCAATCGAGCGCACCCGGATGTCGTGTTCAGTCCGATGCAGACCATCGGCACGATCGGCCGACGATTCAAACTCATTGTCACGCTGCACGATCTCATCTACTACAACAATCCGACTCCGCCCCGAAATTTGCCGTGGACGGTTCGGCTCGGATGGCGCCTCTACCACCTCGCGTATTGGCCGCAGAGACTTGTTCTCAATCGCGCGGATGCGGTCGCGACCGGTACCGAAGCGTCGAAAGCCCAGATCCTCGAACACAGACTCACAAAGCGTCCGATCACGGTCATCAGCAGCGCAGTGGATGCTGCGCCCTACCAGCGCTCGAGCGAGCGTGAGAAGACCCTCGTGTACATGGGCTCCTTCATGCCGTACAAGAACGTCGAATCCCTCGCCGTCGCACTGCACGAACTGCCCGGATACCGTCTCCAATTGATGAGCAGGATCAGTGACAAAGATCGGGCCCGCTACAGTGAACTCGCGCCGGAGGGCGCTATCGAGTTTCTCGATGGAGTGACCGACGAGCAATATCACGAAGCGCTTTCACGCGCTACCGCGCTGGTGACTGCTTCGCTCGAAGAAGGATTTGGCATACCGGTCATTGAAGCGCTTGCCATGGGGACGCCCGTGGCCTGCAGCGACATTCCCGTCTTCCGGGAAGTCGCAGGGCCGGGCGCCGTGTTTTTCGATCCTCGTGACCCCTCCGACATCGCGCGCTGCATCCGTGCGCTGGAGGACGACGAGACGTGGAAGGGGCTTTCCGCAGCTGCCCCGGGTCACGCGGCCAAGTACACGTGGGACGAATCCGCCGCGCGACTGCTGGATCTCGCCCAGTCGCTCAGTCCTCGCTGAGAAAGACCACTTCGGCCTGGCTGAGTTCCATCAGCGCGTCAGGGCCGATGGGAAAAACCGCGGTAGCCGAGCCCGCCGCCGCCCAGAGTTCCTCAAATCCCAGAAGGTCAGGGTCGATGACCGTGCGCAGGGACGTCGAATGTCCGAACGGCGGCACGCCCCCAATCGAGTATCCGGTGTGTTCCTTGACGCTTTTGGCATCTGCCTTCGTGATCGTCACGCCCAGTTCGTCGCCCAGCCGTGATGTACTCACTCGGTTTGGCCCCGACACGAGCAGGAGCAATGGTTCACCATCCGCGAGAAAGACCAGGCTCTTCACAATCGCGCCGACGGCACAACCGACCGCATCAGCGGCTTCCTGCGCGGTGTGCGTACTCTGCGACATTGTGCGGGTGTCGGGAGTGAATCCGAGTTCCGCAGCGGCAGCAATAAAACGCTCGACAGCGTCGGACATCAATGCACCTCCTGTTGTGATGGGGCCTCGCGGTCATCTCTGCCGTCGAGCCGGTTTTGCTCGGTGAAGTCCTCGTCGCCCGCGACCACCGACTCCTGCTCAATCGGATCGTCGAACTCGATGAGTTCCAGAGCGTCGCCTACGCGTCGGAAACTGTGCACTGAACCATTGGTGATCGGGATTCCCCGCTCGACGGGAGCGTTGACTGCGAGCAACACGGTTCGAATCACACCACCATGCGTGGCAATGATGAGCCGCCGGTGGTCGCTGCCTGCAGAAAGCTCCAGGAGCGCAGGCATGACTCGCCTGGTCACCTCGCCGCGCGATTCACGACCCGGAACGGGCGTGCTGCCCGGATAGCGGCGGCTCACTTCTTTGTCAGTGAGACCTTCAGCCTCGCCGTAATTTCGTTCCACGAGCGCGGGCAGCGCCAGCGGATAGTCGCCCTTGACGGCAGCGCTGATGATCGTGGCGGTTTCGAATGCTCTCGACAGCGGACTCGAGTAGATCCCGTCCCATGATCTTCTGGAAAGGAGGCCGCCCGTGCGCTGCGCCTGAGCTCGACCAGTGTCATTGAGCGGAACATCGGTGCTTCCCTGGATTCGATGCGTGCGATTCCATTCGGTTTCACCGTGCCGCACGAGATACAACAGGGTCACAACGGCATCCTTTCGCACTCAGCCACGAACTCACAACCTCGCGGCAAGCGCCGCGAGCATCTCGGACGTTCCACCTTCCAGCCTAACGGTGGCCCTGTTGTCCCCCTTCGTCTCTCCTCGGTTAAGGATTACAACGGGAATGTCCCGTCGCGTCGCACGTTCCAGAAGCCTGATTCCCGAGTTCACGGCGAGCGAGGATCCCGCGATGAGGAGCGCGCCTGCGGCATGTAGCAGGTCGAATGCGAACGTAAAACGAGAGCGAGGAACCAGTTCCCCGAAGAACACGACGTCGGGCTTCAGCGTGCCGCCGCAGTTCGAGCACGACGGGATGACGAAGTCACCCCAGTCGGGAGGTTCCGCGTCGCCATCCGGATGCGCATTGATCGGCGCGCCGGAATCAAGCATGGGGTTCGCTTTCTCAATGGCGTGAGCAATCGCGGAACGCGAGAATCGCTGCCCGCAGTCCAGGCACCACACGGTATCCATCGAGCCGTGAAGCTCTACGACGCGCAGCGAGCCGGCGCGACGATGCAGTCCGTCCACGTTTTGGGTGATTATTCCCGTGACGTTGCCCTTTGATTCCAAATGTGCGAGCGCGAGATGACCCGGATTGGGCTCCGCAGCGCTGAACCGTTGCCAACCGAGGTGGCTACCCGCCCAGTACCGCTTTCGACTTTCGGTACTTTCGAGAAACTGCTCGAATGACATTGGCGTCCGCTGCGCCGCGCCCGGACCCCGATAGTCGGGGATGCCGGAATCCGTGCTGATACCGGCGCCGGTGAGCACGGCGATTTTTCGATTCTGCAGGACGCGCACGGCGTCATCTATCGTGTTCACGAAGAAGACAACGTTCGCGGCGTCCGATATGTTTCCTTTGTGCCCCACATTGTTCGGATCTCGGATCCCCAGGATCCGCGTTTGCGTGATTATCGCGACCTCACCGATGTGGCACGCAGGCGGCTCCTCGAACCGCAGGAGGGCCTGTATTTGGCGGAGTCGTCCAAGGTCATCCATCGAGCACTCGAGGCCGGCCACCAACCTCGCTCCGTAATCCTGCTCGAGAAGTGGCTTCCTGACATAGAGCCATTGCTATCGTCCTTTGACGTGCCAATCTATGTTGGGGATACCGACATTCTGGAATCCATCACCGGCTTCGTCATGCACCGGGGCGCGCTGGCATCACTGCACCGACCCGCCCTTCGCGCTGTCGGTGACCTTCTCGATGGAGCGCGTCGGGTGGTCATCGTGGAAGACGTCGTGGATCACACGAACGTCGGCGCAATTTTTCGCGCCGCCGCCGGGCTGGGCGCTGACGCGGTCCTCGTCACGCCGCGGTGTGCCGATCCTCTTTACCGCCGCAGCGTGCGCGTGAGCATGGGGGCGGTACTTCAGGTTCCGTGGACGAGGTTTTCGCACTGGCCAGCAGACATTGGCCTCCTAAGGGATGCTGGTTTTGTCGTCGCAGCGCTCGCGCTCGACGACAACGCCGTCGACCTCGCGGAGTTTTCCGCGATACCGCCTCGCAAAATTGCGCTGCTACTCGGAACGGAAGGTGACGGGCTGACTCGTCGAGCTCGCCGTGAAGCAGACGTTGCGGTGAAGATTCCCATGCTGGGTGGAATCGACTCGCTCAATGTCGCTGCCGCCTGTTCCGTGGCTCTCTGGGCGCTCAGGAGAGACCGTGCCGTCTCATAGTATGTACTGATGGTTGTGAGTCGCCGAACGTACCTCCGTCGGCGAATCACCGTCTTTGGCGGACTTGGACTCACGCTCGCGGCGGCGTTCTATCTCCCCTTGACCCTTCTGGCTCCGCTGGAGGACATCGCTCCCGCCGTGCAGTCGATAGCGGCACCCGAGAATCCTCCGGTCGAGCTCGCGTGGCCAGGAAATGGAACAGCGGCGATCGGTGCCGTCGGATTCCCCGGGGTGCTTGCTCAGAGCTCAGACACCTCGGTGAGGCCGATCGCCAGCATCACGAAAATCGTGACAAGCCTTGTGGTGCTGGAGAAGAAACCGCTCGCACCGGGCGAGAGCGGCCCGACAATCACGATGACGCAAACGGATGTCGACGAGTATCGCCGCCAGATTGCCCACAACGGTTCCGCAGAGCCGGTCGCGGCGGGAGTCGAATTCACCCAGAAGCAACTCATGCAGGTGGTCCTCATCGCGTCGGCGAACAACTACGCGGAGTCGATGGCGCGCTGGGCATTCGGTAGCGAAAACGCGTTCCTCGCTGCCGCTCGAACATGGCTCGACACACACCATCTTCCGGGCATCATCCTCCACGACGCCACGGGCCTTGACCCGCGCAATACCGCCAGCGCGGCCGACCTCATCGAGCTGGGCAAACTTGCCCTCGCGAATCCGGTAATCGCCGACATCGTCGCGACGAAAACGGTTGACCTGCCCTACGTCGGGACCATCGAGAACACCAATAAGCTCTTGGGCTGGAATGGGGTCGATGGCATCAAGACGGGCACGGTGGAGCTCGACGACGTGTGTCTTCTCTTCGCCACGACCATCACCGTGGATGCGCAACCGATTGACGTCATCGGCGTGATTCTTGGCAGCCCAAGCCACGACGAAGTCAATGCCGCGGCGCAGGAACTCCTCGCGAGCGCGGTTCAGGGTTTCCGCAAAATTTCTGTCGTGACCGCGGGCCAACCTTTGGCCACCTACTCCTCAGAGTGGCATGACAGTGCCACGGCAGTCGCCGCCTCCAGCGCTTCGGCAATCGTTTGGGGCGGCGAAACAGTAACTGCTTCGCTTCACGTCGACCCGATATCCACGGGAACGCGCGGTCAGAGGGTGGGCACAGTCACCGTCACCGTTGACGGGAAGGAGCAACACATACCCGTCACGCTGAAGGACCCCCTCGAGGGACCCGACCCGTGGTGGCGGCTTACGCATCCATTCCGTCAATAGTGCCGGCCTTGCCCCAATTCACAGGCTCGTGCCGTAGAGTCGAATCACCAATAAGGCCTCTCATTAGCGTCAGCGACGGGGACGTCTCCCCGAAATGAGGCACAATGTCATCTTTAGCTGCACAACCGGTCGTGACGTTCACGAAGACACGACCTGGAGGATCCGGCGCTCACCCGACCACCGAATACTCGGCACTGCTTCGCACCGTGCGTGACGCTGGCCTGCTTCGACGTGCGACCTGGTTCTACTGGATGATGTTCGGAATCATTACTCTCGCACTTGGCGGCACAATTGCGGGGTTTGTCCTACTGGGGGAGAGCTGGTTCCAGCTGCTCATGGCGGGCGCACTGGGCATCATTCTCACGCAATACGCGTTTCTCGCGCACGAGGCGTCCCACCGTCAGGTTTTCACGTCGGGGCCGCTGAATGACCGCGCCGGACGCACCCTCGCGAATCTTTTCGTGGGCATCAGCTATTCCTGGTGGATGACCAAACACAGTCGCCATCACGCGAATCCCAACATCATGGGCAAGGATCCTGACATCGTGCGCGACTTTGTTTCCTTCACGGAAGAGGACGCGTCTCGAGCGAAGGGGCTGTACGGCTGGGCGACGCGCCGTCAGGGTTACCTCTTTTTCCCCGCACTTCTCCTCGAGGGAATCAACCTGCATATTCATGGTTTCCGCACGGTTTTCGGACGGAACAAAGTGGATAAGCGCTGGGTGGAGCTCACCATGCTGCTGTCACGCGTCGGCGCCTACCTCGCGATAATTTTCCTCGTTCTGCCCGTGGGAATGGCCTTCGCCTTCCTTGGCGTGCAACTGGCCGTCTTTGGGCTCTACATGGGGGCGTCGTTCGCACCCAACCACAAGGGCATGCCGATTCTGCCGCACGACAGCAAAGTCGATTTCTTGAGAAGACAGGTGCTCACGTCGCGCAACATTCGCGGCGGCTGGCTTGTTGATTCATTCATGGGCGGTCTCAACTACCAAATCGAGCATCACCTATTTCCGAACATGCCGCGACCGCACCTTGCGCGGGCCGCGGAGATTGCGCGCGAGTACTGTGAAACTCACCGCATCGGCTATACCCAGGCGACTATTCTCGAGTCCTACGGAATCGTCATCCGTTACCTGAACCGGGTTGGCTTGTCTGCGGGCGGCGATCCGTTTGACTGCCCCGCGGCGATGCAGTTCGGCCGCTAGCTAGAGTTTCGTCGGCTCCGGCCGTTTCGGATTGATGCCATCCCCGGACGACTGGTGGCGTATTCGACGCACGACCCACGGAACCAGGTACTCGCGGGCCCATCCGATGTCGTCGACACGCGCCTTGCGCCACGAAACAGTCGGTAGCGGTTCGGGGTCGTAAGGTTCAAGCTCATTGGCCACGCCGAGGGAATCGAGAACCATTCTCGCGATCGTATTGTGGCCGATGGGGGAAAAATGCAGCCGGTCGGGTGCCCACATGCGAGGGTCGCGCAACTCGCGAAGCGCCCACATGTCCGCGACTATCGCATCATGGCGCTGAGCGATCGCCCGCAAATTTTCGTTGTAAATGGCCACCTTGCCGCGAACTCTTCGCAGCACGGGGGTCATTCCGATATCCGGACCATTGAACAGAACAACGGTAGCGCCGTCCGAACGCAACATCTCAACGGCACCCTCCAGCCGGTTTGCCACCTCGTCCGGGTCAGTTCCCGGTCGGATGATGTCGTTGCCTCCTGCCGAAATCGTGACGAGATCGGGACGAAGCGCCAGTGCCGGAGCCACCTGTTCGTCGATGATTTGCTGCAGCAATCGGCCACGGATGGCGAGGTTGGCGTAGGCGAAGTCATCCGTCTTGGCGCTCAGCACTTCCGCGACACGATCCGCCCAACCGCGATGACCGCCCGCGCTGCGAGGTTCAGGGTCTCCTATTCCTTCCGTGAAGGAATCGCCCACGGCGACGTAACGCGACCACGGATGTTGCTGGCTCACCATTTAAGGGTGCATCAGTCTTCGCGACACGCAAAATCGTGTCGCGTGCCGGACCAATTCTCGCCAAGAGCTTGCCCCCCGATCAGGGGTAATGCGAAGCTTGGGTGAGTCTCCGACCTTCGGAGGCAGTGTGCGAACACAACGGAGGTTCTCGTGGGCTGGTTTTCGTTCATCATTCTCGGGCTTATTGCGGGAGCTATCGCGAAATTGATCCTGCCAGGCAAGCAGGGCGGCGGCTGGATTGCGACCCTCATCCTCGGGCTCGTAGGTGCGCTCATCGGAGGCTGGCTTGCCGGACTCTTTGGCGTCACCGACGCATACACGAGCTTCTGGTCGATCGGTGCCTGGTTGTGGGCAATTGCCGGCGCCATAGTCGTTCTTCTCGTGTGGGGTTTCATAACGCGAAGCCGATCGAAGCGAGCCTGATCTCGCGAACACGGTGCAAGGCGGTAGTGTCTTGTTAAGTGAGTTCCGCACCGTTGTTTCGCGTCCCCCCGGGAACATCGGCAGCCGAACACCTGCCTCCGGCCTATCCCGAGCGGGCAGCTCGAGGCACTGCAAACAAACTCCGAGCGTGGCAGGAAGAGGCGCTTCAACGCTACTTCGAAACTGAGCGCAGGGATTTTCTCGTGGCGGCCACGCCAGGTTCAGGAAAGACGACGTTCGCACTGCGACTGGTGACGGAACTCCTTTCACGGCGCCGTATTGATCGCGTCACCGTGGTTGCGCCGACAGACCACGTCAAGAGGCAATGGGCTGATGCAGCAGCGCGCGTCGGCGTCAGACTGGACCCGACGTTCCGGAACGGCCACAGCATCCAGGCCAGACACTTTCACGGAATTGCACTGACGTACGCGCAAGTGGCGTTGCGGCCCACACTTCACCGATCTCTCACTGAAAGCGGGCGCAGCCTCGTCATTCTCGATGAGGTGCATCACGGGGGTGACACGCTCAGCTGGGGTGACGGCATTCGCGAAGCATTCGAGTCGGCAGATCTGCGTCTTTCGCTGACCGGAACGCCGTTCCGGTCAGACACATCACCAATACCGTTCGTGCGGTACCTTCCTGACGATGACGGCATCCGGACGTCGCAGGCCGACTACAGCTACGCCTATGGTCGCGCGTTGGCGGATGGCGTGGTGCGTCCCGTGATCTTTATGGCGTATGCGGGAAAGATGAGGTGGCGAACCAGCGCGGGCGACGAGATGGAAGCGCGACTGGGCGAGGGAGATACCAAAGATGTGACCGCTCAGGCATGGCGCACTGCGCTCGATCCCACGGGGGAGTGGGTTCCCGCCGTCCTCAATGCCGCCAATGTGCGGCTCACGGAGGTTCGCGAATCGATACCGGATGCGGGAGGCCTTGTCATCGCCACCGACCACAGCGCCGCGCGAGCGTACGCCAGCATCCTGAGTCGCATCACGGGGACCGCTCCGACCGTCGTTCTCAGCGATGAGAAGGCCGCTTCGACGCGCATCACCGATTTCGCGTCGTCGGACGACCGCTGGATGGTGGCCGTGCGAATGGTGTCCGAAGGTGTCGACATCCCTCGGCTCAGTGTCGGCGTCTATGCGACATCCGCCGCGACGCCGCTCTACTTCGCGCAAGCGGTCGGAAGGTTTGTCAGAACCCGTCGGCGAGGTGAAACCGCGTCGATTTTCATTCCCAGCGTTCCCTCGCTCCTGACCCTCGGAAGCCAGTTGGAACGAGAGCGCGACCACGCGCTCGATCGCCACGGTTCGGGTTCGAACGAACTGCTGGATGACGATGTGCTGGACACCGCCAATCGAGCGGAACGTGGGACGGCGGAGGCATCGCTCTTCGAGTTCTCCGCACTGGAATCCCATGCGCATTTCGACCGCGTGATGTACGGCGGAGATGAATTTGGTTTTGCCGCCGAAGTTGGCACCCCTGAAGAGCTGGACTTCATCGGTATCCCCGGATTGCTGGAACCGGAGCAGGTCCGGGAACTCCTCGCTCAGCGCCAGGCCAGGCAGTCCCGTCGTACCGCGGGTCGTCGCGAAGAAGCCCCTCAGCCTCTTTATCGAACTCTGCGGGAACAAAGATCGCTCCTGAACAGCATGGTGGCTATGCACGCGAGGCGTTCAGGCACTCCGCATGCGCACATTCACGCCGACCTGCGGAGGAAAACCGGCGGACCACCCGTTTCGAGGGCGAGCGTGGCCCAACTGCAGGCCAGAATAGATATTTTGCGCAAACTGTAGCGCTCACGTGAAAGTCGCCGCCCGTACTGCCGCTACGTGGAGAGGGCACGAACCCAGTGCCGCAGGAATGCAGCTCCCGCATCGTCGTGGATGAGGTCGCCTTCGACGATGACTCGGTAGGGTTTCGTCAAAACTCCGTCGGACGGACGCACATCAACGTGTGCCACATCAAAACCTTCGCCGTGCAGATAGTCCGCCATCAGGTAGTCGCTGCGCGAATCCCCAACCGTGCGCCACAGGGTAGGCAGGTCGCCGCTTTCTCGGAAGAAGTCGAGCGCGCGTGCGGCGCCGCGATCCTTGTCGAGAAGTACCGATTCGACATCCGTGGAAATGATCGTGGGATCGACCCGGTAGTTGATGAGACCGTTCGCGTCCGGAATTTCCAGTTCACCGTAGCGAGCGCCGAGCCCGTATTCGACGAGCAGGTCGAACGCCTCCTGATTGGCGAGTGCCTGGGCCACCAGATAGTCATCGGCGGGAGTGTCCGTATTCTGTTCGAGAGAAATCATTGCGTGCTTCGTCTCATCGAAAAACATGGACTCGCTGAAGCGAGTGAGCGCGAGTTCCCGGAACTCCTCAACAAAGTCCTCGGGAAGCGCCAGTTCATGGTCGATCACGATTTCGCCCATGCCCTCAGACGTGATGGGGAACCACACTCCGCCCTTCTCGCTCACTCCGAACATGCGTGCACCGGGTTTCAGTCCGGCCCGGATGAGAGGGGTCACCACTTGCTCGCGCATGAAAGTGTCGCTGCGACCGGTAATGAAGGCGATGGGTACGCCCAGTCCGGCGAGCGTCACGAGATCCTCAACGATGCTCGGGATGGCGATGCGCCTCTCCACGGGGCTCGAGATCGGCCCGTCAACGTCGAGAAGCAGTCCGAGTGGAGGAATCATTGCGGCACTGGTTCGAGCAGCGAAGGATCGTTTCGATCCACGGTTCGCGTGTTATTGAGTTTCTTATCCACTGCGTGGGTTTGCAATGTCGCAGCGATGGCCAACGAACTCGAATCCATGATCGACTTCAGGGTGGCGGTGTCTGGTACTCCTTGCGTGCCGGCTTTCGCGGGGTTCAACCACTCGTCCCATACTTCTTTTTGCAGGAATACAGGCATCCGGTCGTGAACGTGCCCGCTCGCGTCGGTTGCCTCGCGCGTGGCGATGGTGAAGGAAAGCTTCCATTCGTCTCCGTCCTTGCGCGCCGCGTAGAGCCCCGCTGCGGCCAAAAGACCGCCGCCGTGGATGTAGTGGGGTTGCTTGCCCGTGGGCTCCTCTGTCCATTCGAAGTAGCCGGACATCGGCACGAGGCACCTCTGCCCGGAAAAAGCTCCGCGAAACATTCCGTTTGTGTCGATCGTCTCCATCCGCGCGTTGATCGGCGCGGGGCCGTTTTGTTGTGACCAACCGGGCTTGAGTCCCCAGCTGGCGAGATCGATGGTTCGAATCACGGTGCTGTTCTCCCCGGTTCGCTCGCGCACAATGGGGACCTGATTGGTGGGCGCGATCGAATACGAGGGCACCCACTCGTTGTAGTCTCCGCCGGTGGCCACAAAGTCGGCGATGAGAGTGTTGATGTGCTCATCCAGAGCGAAGCGTCCGCACATGGTTCTACGGTACTGCTGCCGGTAGCGCAGTGCTATCTCGCGAACTTCAGCCCTTTCACCTGACGGCCATCCTGGCGTTCGCCATTCTTACCGGAAGTCCCGTGAGGGAACGCGGGTCGCCAGCAGCAACGGCTCCAGGCGGTCGGCGAGAACGTTCGTGACTCCCTCCGGGGATCGTTCGAGGATGCCGCGCACGATGAGCGCCGATGATTCGCGCGCGACCCTGCGGTAGCGTTTCCACACTCCGACGCTGCAGATGACGTTCACGAGCCCGGACTCGTCCTCGAGGTTCATGAACGTGATGCCGCTTGCGGTGGACGGCCGCTGACGGTGCGTGACGATCCCGCCCACTTCGATGCGTCGACCGGATTCCGCCGTCGCGAGCTGGGCCGCCTGCAGCACGCCTCGTTCCTCCAGCAACGGCCTCACGTGCCGGATGGGGTGGTCGGTCGTGGAGATCCCGGTCGCCCACAGGTCGGCGACGAGGGTCTCAGTCTCCGTGGGCATCCGGAACAGCGGCGGCTGCACCGTGACGAGCGTGCCCTCCAAATATTCCGCCTTGTTCTGGGCGGCCGAGCCGGCCAGCCAGAGCGCTTCGCGCACCGTGAGCCCGAAGCACTCGAACGCGCCGGCCGCGGCAAGCGCCTCAAGTTGCGGCGTCGTGAGGCCGACGCGGTGCACGAGGTCGGCCTGATCGCGGTAGTGCCCGCTGGTATCCCTTTCGGCAACGATCTTTTCGGCAAGAGTGCTGCCAATGCCTTTCACTTCGGCAAGCCCAAGGCGCACCGCCACGCGCGCATCCCTGCGGTGATCCTGAGTGTCAAACGGTGCTGTTCGGTCAAAGTCGGGCACGGGAGGCTGTTCGAACGCGAGGCAGCCAGGAGGCGGTACCGGTGTTTCCCGCCCGAGTTCCTCCAGCCCGAGAGCCTCCAGTCCCGCCTCAACACCGCTCACGAGCACATCCGGCCGACGCACCTCAACGCCATGCCTGCGAGCATCCGCGACGAGCGACGCGGGGGAGTAGAAGCCCATGGGTTGTGCGCGCAGGAGCGATGCCAAAAACGCCGCTGGGTAGTGAAGTTTGAGCCACGAGCTCGCGTACACGAGCAGGGCGAAACTCAGGGAGTGGCTTTCGGCGAACCCGAAGTTCGCGAACGCCTGGATCTTGCGGTAGATGTCGTCGGACGCTTCCTGCGTGAGGCCGTTCTCCGCCATCCCGGCATACAGCTTCTCGCGCAGCCTCTCGATGCGTTCGATGCCGCGCTTGGAGCCCATCGCGCGGCGCAGCAGGTCGGCATCCTCGCCCGTGCAGTTGCCGACCGCCATCGCCATTTGCATGAGCTGCTCCTGGAACACGGGGATGCCGAGAGTGCGTTCGAGCGGCTCGATGAGCTTCGGATGCGCGTAGGTGACCTTCTCTTTGCCGAGCTTGCGGCGCACGTACGGATGCACGGCTCCGCCCTGGATGGGCCCGGGCCGAATCATCGCGATCTCCACGACGAGGTCGTAAAACTTGCGCGGCTGGAGCCTCGGGAGCAGCCCCATTTGGGCGCGCGATTCCACCTGGAACACTCCGATCGAGTCGGCGCGGCACAGCATGTCATACACGCCGGCCTCCTCCCGCGGGATGGTGGACAGCTCCCAACTTTCCCCGAGGTGCTCGCGCACGAGGTCGAAGCAGTACTGGATGGCGGCGAGCATCCCGAGCCCGAGCAGGTCGAACTTCACGAGGCCCATCCACGCGCAATCGTCTTTGTCCCACTGCACGACCGTGCGGCCGTCCATGCGCCCGTGCTCGATCGGCACGACTTCGCCCACCGGCCGATCGGTGAGCACCATTCCGCCGGAGTGGATGCCGAGGTGCCGGGGGAACGTGAGCACTTGCTGAGCGAGTTCGATGACGGGCCCGGGAATATCGTTGTCCCCGGCAGTTAGCGAGTGCCGCTCAATCTGCTTCGAGTAGGCATCCTGCTGGCCGGGGGAGTGCCCGAGCGCCTTGGCCATGTCCCGCACGGCGACCTTGGGGCGGTAGCTGATGACGTTCGCCACCTGGGCGGCGTTGTACCTGCCGTACTTGCGGTACACGTACTGGATGATCTCTTCGCGCCGGTCGGAGTCGAAGTCGACGTCGATGTCCGGTTCCTCGTCGCGCAGACTGGAGAGGAACCGCTCGAACGGCAGCTTGTAGTAGATCGAGTCGACCGCGGTGATGTTGAGTAAGTAGCACACGGCCGAGTTCGCGGCGCTGCCCCGACCCTGGCACAGGATGCCGCGGCTGCGCGCCTCCCGCACGATGTCGTGCACGATGAGGAAGTAGCCGGGGAAGTCTTTTTGCTCGATGACGGCGAGTTCGCGTTCGATCCGGTCGCGGTCCGCGTCGGTGGCTTTCGGGTACTTCACCGGCACGGCATCCCACACCAGTTGCCGCAGCCAGCTCATCGGGGTGTGCCCGGCCGGAACATCCTGCTTCGGCAAGCCCGGCTTCACGCTCCGCAACCGAAACGCGAGGTCGTCGGCAAATTCGACCGTGTGCTCGATCGCCCCCGGATACCGCGCGAACTTCACGGCCATCTCCGCGCCGCTGCGCAGATGAGCGGCGCCGGATGCCGGGAGCCAACCATCCATATCGTCGAGGCTTCTGCGGGCGCGCACGGCAGCGAGAGCCGTGGCGAGCCGATGTCTCTCCGGCGTCGCGTAGTGGACGTTGCCCGTCGCCACCACCGGAAGCCCCTGCCGGGCTGCGAGAGCGGCCAGGGCGTCATTGTGGGCGTCGTCGAGGGGGTTTCCGTGCTGGTGGAGCTCGACGGCGAGGTTGTCCTGGCCGAATCGCTCAACGAGGTCACCCAACTCGCGTGCGGCAGCCTTCGCGTTTTCGTGGGCCAGCGCCTGCCGTACACTCCCTTTGCGGCATCCAGTGAGCACGAGCCAGTGCCCGCCAGCGCGCTCGGCGAGGTCGTCGAGGTCGTAGATCGGGCGGCCCTTCTCCGCGCCGGCGAGCTGGGCGGCGGTGATGGCGCCGGAGAGCCGGTGATAACCCTCCTGCCGGCGCGCGAGCACGAGCAAGTGGCTGCCGCGCGGGTCGGCGACGCCGTTTTGCGGAGTATCGAGCCCGAGAGAGAGTTCAGCGCCGAAGATCGTCTTCACCTGCGGGAACTCCTCGGCGGCTTCCGCCATCCGCACGACCCCGTAGAAGCCGTCATGGTCGGTGATCGCGAGGCCGTGCAGCCCGAGCCGGGCGGCCTCCTCGATCAGTTCTTCCGGCGGGCTCGCGCCGTCGAGGAAGCTGAAGTTGGAATGAGAATGCAACTCGGCGTAAGGCACAACCGCGCCGGTCGGAGGGGCGATCTTTACCGGCTGATATGGCGCACGTTTGCGTGAGAGGGTGCTTTCGGGAGCACCTCTCCCCGAAAGCGTCTTCTCGAACTCCGACCAGGAGATGGGGGGATTTTTAAAGCCCATCAGTCGTACCGCCCTTCCGCCCACCAGCGGCCGTGCTCGAGGGCGAGCAACCACGCAGTGCCCGTCGTGTCGACCACCTGGAAGCGGCTCGTGCGGCTCGCGCGCGCGGCATCCCACCACTGCTCGTCGACCGTCCACGGGCCGGCCCACGCGGCGATGTGCAGCGTGGAGCGGCCGCTCGACATGCTTGCGGGCGCCCCGCCCAGCACACCGCGGTCGTCCACCGCGAGCGTGTCGCCGGATGCCGAGAACACCGTCACGGGCCGCGGCGGCTCGAACACGGTCGACGGCGCCGGGGCGGGCAGGTGCCCTGGCCACGGCGGCGCAGGTTCGCGGTCGTGCACAACCCGGTCGCCCCACGGGACGAGCGTCATACGGTCCGCTGGACCCCTCCCGCCGCCAACGGCGCCCGTGAGCACTGCCGTGCGGCCGAGCATGCCCTGCACGCGCGAGAGGGCGTGGTGGATGCGCTCATCCGGTCCGCCGCCGAACAGCCCTTCCTCGTGGTTGCCGATCGAGTCGACGCTCGCCGGGATGAGCCGCACCGCGACGATGCCGGAGCTCAACCCCACTCCGTTCCGGTCAGTTGCGCTGGCGCCGCCTTGCAGTTGCCAGCGCACGCGGTCGACGACTTCCGCCGCGGTGAACGAACGCGGGTGCAGCCACGTGCGTTCGGAGAGCTCTCCGCTCTCGGAGCCCAGTTCGACGCGCACGGCCGTGCACACGAGTTTCGCGGCCGTGAGCCCCGCGATGAACCGGTCGGCAAGGGCGCGCACCCCGAACGCCACCTGGTCGATGCGGTCGACGGCGGGTTCGAACGCGATGTTGCACTCGTTGGTCTCCGGGGGGATGCGCGCGACAACCGGCCGCGAGTCCAGTCCGCCGGAAAGCGCGTGCAGCCGGGCGCCCTGCTCGCCGAGCCGGTCGCGCACATCGCCGGCGTCGAGGGCCGCGAAGTCGCCGAGCGTGTACACGCCGAGCCTGCGCAGGAGCGTCACGACCGAGGCCTCGCTCGCGCTGGAATCATCGAGCACGCCGACCGGCAGGGGAGCGAGGTACTCTGCTGCAGTGCCAGCCGGAACGACGCGGATGCGCTGCGGAACGCGTTGCCTGGCCGCCTGCTCCGCCGTGAACACGCCGTCGGCGATCCCGATGCGGGTGCCGGGAACGCCCAGTTCATCGAGCTGGTCGAGAAGCCAGAGCGCAGCTTCTTCCTCGCCGCCATAGTAGCTGGCGGGGCCTTTGGCGCGAAGAGCGCACACCCCAGGACGCAGCGGCTGCACGCCCGGCATGAGCTCCTCGATCGCGGTGAGCACGGGTTCGAACGCGCGAGCGTCATCCGCTGGCCGCCAGGGGACGACAGTGAGTTCGGGGCAACGCGCCTGAGCTTCACGCAGTTTCAGTCCGCGGATGACGCCTTCCGCCCGGGCGGATGCCGAACACGCGAATACGCGGCCGGTCTCGATGATGGCGATCGCAGCATCCGGTTTCAGGCCCTGAGTGCGAATGGCCGCCTCGACGGGCCAGTCCGGGCACCACACGAGCAGTACGCGCTCGGGAGCAAAAATCGATGCCGACATTTGTTAAGTATCGAACATACATACGATAATTACCAATGAGTTGCTTGCAGCGATCTCCCCCTCGTGTCACCGTGACTTCCCGGCAACCGGATGCGCGTGCTGCGGGGTCTGCCCATCGCCTTGCTCGTGACGGTCAGGGTGGCTTCGCGCGACTGCAAGTGGCCGTGGCCATCGCCGATTCCCGTCCAGGTGCTTTCGGTGATGCTCAGCATTGCTTCGCTCTGTGGCCACGCACCGAGCGACTCGTTCCTCAGCACGAGCAGCGTTGCTCCCCGTTTGCGCAGCCGCGCGGAGAGCCGCGCAATGCTCGCATCACTTGCTCGCCGTGGCGGTCGGACGACGATAACACTCAGTGCATCGGCGATCGCCGCCGTCGTGGCGAGCCACTGGTCGCCGGGCTCCGGTACGAGCACGAGCCGTTCGAGGTCGATCCCGAATCCTGCCGCGGCCTCCACCCCGAACTCCGGGACCCCCACGACGCCGCACCATGCTCCTGCGGCCGATGGTGCAGCGAGCAGCAGCATGATCAGAGTGAGGGAGCGGTCGACCGAATAGGTTGCGCCCTCCTGGAGCGCGCCGCCGGGGAGTAGCCGGCCTATCGCCGGATGTGTGGGAATGCTGCGTGTGTCGAGCTTCGTCGTCTGCAGCTGACGGATGCGTTCCCGCAGTTCGGGGACGCTCGCCAGCGCAGTGTTCGACATTCCTTAAGTATCGAACATAGGTACGACACAAACAACTGCGAGGCAAACTCGCTTGCTCCTTAGCGCAGCGGGTTGAAGTGTTGCAGCAGAGGGTCAGGTTCGCCGACTACGGCTCCCGCCAGCAGCTTGCCCGTGAGGGGTCCGAGCGCGATGCCCCACATGCCGTGGCCGCCGCCGACAAACACGCGAGGGTTCTTCGTCGCGCCGATCAACGCGTGACCGTCCGCCGTGACTGGGCGGCCGCCAACCCACTCTTCTTCGCGAGCATCCCAGTCGACGCCCTGGAAGACGGGGCGACCAGCGTTCACGAGCGTCTGGATGCGCCTGACATCCGGCGCAGCATCCGCGCTGCGAAACTCCATCATCCCTCCGATGCGCAACCGGTCGCCGAGCGGTGTGCAGGCGAGCCGCTGAGCGGGGAAGTAGATCGGATGTGAGGGGATCACTTCGGGCTTTACGCTGAAGCTGTAGCCGCGACCGGCCTGGACTATCGACTTCACCCCGAATCGGCGAGTGAGCTTGTTGAGCCACGCGCCCGTCGCGATGACGACAGCATCGGCATGGGCGGTTTCTCCCGCCGCCGAAATCACGTCGACGCCGTCGTGCGAGTCGCGAATGTCGGTGACGTCGAATCCGGTTTTCAATTCGGCGCCGCGTTTGACTACCGCGGCACCCAGAGACTCCGCGTATTTCGGCGGGTTGATGAAGTACTGGCCGCGCAGAAACACGCCGCAGTTCACGGCATCCGAGAGCGTGGGTTCGATCGCGCGAAGCTCATCGCCGGTGGCGAGGTCGAAGTCGACGGTTCCACCGCTGGCCTTTACTACCGCAAATTCGTGAAGCAGGCCGTTGCGGTCTTTTTCGCTCAGGAATCCCGCAAGGAACGGCTTGGCTTCCTTGACCGGTTCGCTCACGCCGCCTGCCGCGAGTTCCCGAAACGGTTCCATGGCGAGCGGATTGACTTTCGAGAAGATTTCTATGGATTTCTTCCACTGGCGCGGCAGTGCGTGCCAGGCGAATCCGAGCAGGAACCGGATGAGCTTCGGGTCGAGCGCCAGCGGGATGTAGAGGGGAGATTTTGAGCTGAGCATCGCTTTCGGGCCGGACATGAGCACGGCGGGTTCGCCGAGGGGGAGAGTAAGCGCGGGGGTGAGCCAGCCGGCGTTTCCCCAACTCGATCCTGCGGCAATGCCCTTGCGGTCGACGACGGTGACTGTGACGCCGCGTTCCTGCAGGTACCACGCGGTCGTCAGTCCAATCATTCCTGCCCCAATGACGATGACGTGGTTGACTCCGGCAGGTTTCGTGCTCATGGGTCAACACTATCCAGAGCCAAAGCCTCCGGCGGCATGCTTAATTGTTCAGAACGGCGGCGATGATTCCCGATACTCGAACCGCGGACCTGGCGGCGCTTTGCTTTTGACAATCTCGCCGTGGGGTGTGGTCCATTCGAGCACTCCGGGTGAAATGTGTTTCACCGACCAGCCGGTTCGATGTTTGAGACTGTGGTGGCCTCGGCACAGGCACGCGAGGTTGCCCGGAATGGTTTCCCCGCCGTCTTCCCACGCGACCGTATGGTCGATATCGCACCATCGCGCGTCACGATTGCACATCGGGAACTGACAGTGTTTATCGCGTGCGGCCAGAAACCGACGAAGACTCGAAGATGGCCGATACGTGTCTGCGGCAACCACCATCTCGGTCACGGGATGCGTGAGAATGCGGATGATTTCCGGTGCCATCGAGGCGAGGCGTGCAGCGGTGCCGAAATCTATCGGGCCGCGACCCGTCATCGTCGCAGGTTCGCTGCCGACTCCCAAAAGGGTCAGGGCGGGAATGGTGATGGATACTTCCGCACGGATGCCCTCAGCCGCAGTGTGCGGTGCACTCTCACCCGAGGCGGGCTCGCCGGTCAGCAGCACATCGGTGGCAAGGTCCGATCGCAATTGGTCGCGAGTGCGCGGATCCCCTGTCGCCTCGACTGCTTTGGCCTGACGGGTCAGTCGATCGAAAATTGCGGCGGCAAGTGGCGTGGGCAGCAGATGAAGCAACTCGGACATGCCGTCGTCAAGGTCGCGAATGGTTACCGAACGCGCCTCCCGCGCCTGCGCGTGCCGCTCATCGAAAGTCTGGGGCGCCATCCGAACACCCAGAACTCTCGCAGCCGCGGCAAGCTTCCCGGGAGTGGTTTCCTCCGCCAACTCGACCGCGACGCGCTCATACTCCGCCCTCTGCGTGTCATCGAGAGCGGCAGCGTTCTCGACGATGACGCGCGCATGACCAATGGAAATGCGGCCCCGTTCCAACGCGTCAAGAGTGACGGGAAATTTCGACACAAGCTCGGTGGCCCGCCCCATCATGGACTGGACCGTGCGATCGGCCTGCCGCGTGGCGATAGCAATCTCGGCCGCCATCGAACGCCACGCCATCTCACGCGAATCACTGTTTCGACCCGGCTCCGCCGACGCGAGCGCTAGCTCCTCCAGCCGCGCAAGAAGTCGCTGCTCACGCGCCTGCATCGCCGCAATGACCGTACGAGTCGCAACAAGCAAATCGAGGCAATCCCGCACCTCGTCAAACTCGCCATGCTCCGCCACCCAAGCGTCCACCATCGCGTCAAACTCACGATCGACGTCAGAACCAAAACCCTCCGGCGGCGGACCAAAATCCTCCGGAACCCCATCGAAGAAACCAGCCGCGAGCTCATCCCGAACCCCTGACTCGACCGGTACGCTTCGAATGCTTTCCACACTCAAAGCCAACACCATGCCACCGACATTCGGTCATCGGTCCCAGCACCCGATGAACAACTTCGCAGCGACTGTCATCGACGCGTGACCAGCGGCGTTCGAAAAACCGAGGGTGCGGTGATGTTGGCGGCCACTGAGGATCAGGAGAATACTGGAACCATGCATCCGATTGAATACGTTCTCCTCACCATCGGCACCATCGTCGCCATTCTCGGCGTGTTCGCACTGGTGGCGCTCGTCAAGTCTCACTGACATCTCAGTCCACGTGAACCGACCGCCCGGTGCCCGCGTCTCGCGGATTAGCCCTATTGGCACTTCCGGGCGATACTGGCGGCATGGCATCTCTAATCCTCACCGGCATGGTTGTCACCAGTTTGATTGTCACTGCTCTCGGGGTGATGGCGACGGTCGCACTGATCCGCGCGAAGTAGTCAGAACCGAAGCGGGACTGTCATGAGCACGAGCGGCGCCACACGAGCAGGTGCCGCGGGTCTCGTGATCCTGCAACTTCTGCTGCTTGCAGCATTGATTCTCGAACCGTACGGCCGATGGTGGCCGCGGAACCCCGCGGTTCTCACCGTGACCGGCGTTCTCGTTCTCGTCGGACTCATGCTCGCCTCGGGAGGGTTGCTCAGCCTCGGATCGTCGCTCACCGCGAGCCCGATACCGAAAGATCACGCCGCCCTCGTCATCCGCGGTCCCTTCGGGATCATGCGCCACCCGATCTACACAGGCCTCATGATTGCCGGTGCCGGGCTCGTCGTGTTCGGGGCCTCCTGGTGGCATCTGGCGACCTGGATCGCCCTCGTCATACTTTTCGCCTTCAAGGCACGGTGGGAAGAACGGATGCTCGCAAAACGACACCCTGAATTCGCCGCGTATGCGCAGCGCGTGGGTCGATTCATCCCCGGAATCGGACGCTGGCGCCGACCAAGACCGGAGGAACACAAGTGAGCACGGCATCCGAGCCCTATTACGTCGACCAAGGAAACGGGCGCTTCACCGCCACTGCGCACACTGAGGGCGCATGGAACCCGCACGAACAGCACATGGGACCGGTGTCCGGGATCCTTGCGCACAGCCTCGAAAAGTTTCAACCGCGCGAGGACCTGCGGATGGCGCGCATCAGCTATGACATTCTCGGCCTGATTCCGGATGGCGACTTTGAGGTGGTCACGACCATGCTGCGCCCTGGCCGCACCATCGAACTCGTCCAGGCTGAACTTGTTGCCGGCGGTCGCACGGCAGTCCGGGCTACCGCGTGGCGGCTGCAACTCTCGGACACGAGCGCGGTGGAAGGCATCGAGGACGAGCCGATGTCCGGGCCGCCAGAATCAGCGAAGCCGACCACGCTCGGCGAATGGCCGGGCGGCTACATCCATTCGATCGAGATTCGAACGCTTCCGGACCACGCGCCTGGTCACGGCCGCGCGTGGATCAGACCGCTGCATCCGCTCGTCTCGCCCGGCCCGTTCTCGGATCTCGCCAGGCTCATCGGGGTCGCCGACACGAGCAACGGGATTGCGACGCGGGTGGAGCCGGGGCCGGGCGGTTATGCATTCCCGAATGTCGACCTGCAGCTGCACCTGTACCGCGAGCCGCACGGCGAGTGGCTTGGTCTGCAAAACTCGGTCACATTCGGAAGCGACGGCATCGGGCTCACGTCCACCGTGCTGTGCGACCTGGCGGGGCCATTCGGTCGCGCAGAACAGATACTTACGCTTCGTTCGCTCAGCTGAGCGTTTCCCGCGCCGGTGCGATTCGAGGCCACGGCCGCACGCGTTCTATCTGCGACGCCACGCTGAGGATGAGCGGTTCACCACCGGGAGGGGCGACGACTTGCACGGCGGTCGGCATGCCCGTACTCGAGTCGAATCCCGCGGGCACGGATGCCGCAGGCCAGCCGACCATGTTCCACGGCGCAGCGAACGGCGCGTACTGCAGATTCGACCAAATGTTGCGCAGCCATGATCGACGGTGCCACGGCGCAGCGAATGGTGCTGCACGAGCGAGCATGGGAGTGAGCAGGATGTCGTGGTCGGCGAAAAACGCGCGCGCATCCGCTTCGAGGCGGTCTGTGTCGCGCTGCTTGACCCAGCCTTTCCTGATGGCACGCCGGCCGAGCTTCACATGACGAAGCGTGCGACGTTGGAGTCTTGATTCGTCGAGGCCCTCGGCATCCCGGGCAACCCCGGCAAACCATCTCGCGAACAAGGGGATCGGGTTGGCCGGGTAGGGGAACGTCGTGACCTCAACCGTGTGACCGGCGTCGCGCAGGGCGTCCGCGGTGTCCATGAGGGACTTCTTCCACCGCGGGTCCAGGCGCACCAGGAAGGATGTCGTCGCGGGAACGACTCCGATGCGCAACGGCGCTGACGGTTCCGCGACTGTCGCAAGCTCGGGCTTTCCGGCCATGACGGACAGAACAAGCGCTGCATCTGCAACCGTGGTAGCCAGAGGTCCGTTCTCGGCCATGCCACCCCACGAGTCTCCGCCAAGTTCGGCGGGCACTGCGCCCCGGCCGGGCTTGATGCCGAAAACTCCGTTGTTGGCGGCCGGAATGCGGATGGAGCCCATGCCATCCGTCCCGTGCGCGACCGGCACGATCCCCGCAGCGACCGCGGCACCCGTGCCACCAGAGGATCCACCGGGCGTGCGCTGGGTATTCCACGGGTTGCGCGTGGTCCCCGCGGGCGAGTCCGTGGACGCGAACACGCACAGTTCGGGCACCGTCGTGAGGCCGAGAATGATGGCTCCAGCGCCGCGCAACCGCCGGACAATTTCGTGATCATGCGTGGCGGGCTCAGCGCTCGTAGCTAAAGAACCAATTCGCATGGGGTGCCCGGCAACCGGAATCGTGTCCTTGATGAGAATCGGCAAACCCGCAAGCGGCAAGGAGGCGAGGTCTTTTCGCGTCGCGAGCGCCTTTGCCTCGGCAAGGGCTTCCTCGGTGAAGACTTCCTGCAGCGCACCCAGGTCATCGTTCTCCCGGATACGCTGCAGGGCATCCTTCACCACGTCAACCGGGCTTTGCTTTCCGGATTGAACAGCGGAGATGATGTCACGAGCGGTAAGCGCAGTCATACCGCCATCCTGCCCCAGTTTGCTACGCGCTGGTCATGTCCCGGCTTTTCAGCACCCACAAACCGATGCCTCCGGAGATCACGGCAAGCGCCGTGATCACGAGGAGCGGCACAAGGCTGAAGTCCATTCCGAGGCGAGGAATCGCGGTGAAGGGCGTGTTGTCGACGATCCAATCCGGCAAACGGAAGAGGTCACCGAACATCGACAAAACAACGGCGATACCGTACAACGCCCACGTGATAGCCACGGCAGCGCGGGGGATTGCTGCAGCGCACAGGACGACCACACCGATCACGAGAAGCGCGGAAGGCCAATAGGTCACTGAAGCGCCCAGGAATCGCCACGCCTGATCAGGTTGCCCGACCGCCGCACCGAACGTCACTCCGATTGCCGCTCCGCTCACAGCGAGCAATACGAGCGACCAGACCGCAGGAACGACCATGCGAGCTGCCGCCCACCGAATTCGCGAAATCGCCGATGACCACTGCATTTCGGTGCGGCCAGCGGATTCTTCGGCACGGATCGCGCCTGTGCTTTGCAACACGAACGCAGAGACAAGCAAGGCATTTGCCATGAGGAAGAAACCGAGTAAACCGTCGAGCACGTCCTTCGAACCGCCGAGAAAGCCTTGCGCGATCGGGTTGTCGCCGGACAGCAGATCGGCCATGGCTGTCGCAACGCCTCCGAAGAACGTTGCGAACACGACGATGCCGAGCGTCCATCCGATTATCGATCCGCGCTGGAGCCGGACAGTCAACCCGGTCTGGGTGCGAAGCGCTCTCGAAGCACTGCGCGGCCCTATGCGCTCGGGGATGAGGCCGGCGCCGAGGTCACGTCCGCGCTCGAGCGCGAGCGCCACGACCACAAGGATGACGGCGGCGCCGAGGCACAGCAGGAGCGGCCACCAGTTGTTGTCGCCGTAGGATCGCGACTGCTGGGCCCAACCGATGGGGGAGAGCCAGGTGATCCAGCTCGCGTTTTCACCCTCGCCCTGAACGTCGGCGACAGCGCGCACGAGATAGCTGATACCCAGGACGGTGGATGCGAGCCCATTCGCCCCGCCGCTCGTTCTCGTCAACTGGCCCGTGACAGCGGAGACCCCCAGAAACACGAGCGCGCTAGCGGTGAAGGATGCCCCCATGACGAGAGCACCATAGGGCGGGAGGTTCTGGCTCATTGCCGCTCCCGCGCTCGCGAGGCCGACGAGCACCGCGAACGCGGAGAAGACCGCCCAGTTCGCCAGTGAATAAGCGTGGTTTCCGAGCACTCCCGCGCGCAAGAGTTCCGTACGCCCGGCTTCTTCCTCCGCGCGACCGTTGCGCGTCACCATGAAAATGACCGCGAAGGACAGCGCGATTGCCATCGTCATCCACAGTTTGATGTTGAGGATGCCGCCGAGCGTTCCCGCGGCGTATGGCAGGCCGGTGAGCGCGGCGATCGCGGGAGTGTTGGCGACGAGCGCGTAGGCGTCCCGATCGGCCTGGGTGGGGAACAACTCGCGCTGCGAGTCGATCACGAGCACGACCATTCCCGCAAGCACGACGAGCCAAATGAGCATCCGGAGCCAGTTTCGGCGCAGGATGAAGCGCACCATGATGCCGAAACCGGTTGCCGCGTTGAGGAACGGGTTGGAGGATACCTTCGGTGACGTGGTGCCCCGAGTCTCAAGAGAGGTTGCGGTGCTCATCGCTGTGCCGCCTGAGCAACCCGGGTCTCCGCGTCGACCGGGTGAACACCGTAGTGGCGCAGGAACAGCTCCTCGAGCGATGGGGGAGTGGAGATGAGCTCACGGGGCTTCAGCGGCGCTATGGCGGCGAGAACCTTGGGCAAGGCTGCGCCGTCGACGGTGAACGTGGCGTGCCCGCCATCCGCGACAAAGTCGTTGACTCCTTCGACGGCCGCGAGAGAACTCGGATCGCCATCCATGGTTACGGTGATGGTCGACCGCTTCAGGTGGCGAAGTTCGGCGAGTGTGCCGGCTTCAACCGTGCGGCCATCCCTGATGATCGTGACCGTGTCACACAGCTTTTCCACCTCTGCGAAAATATGGCTCGACAGCAGCACGGAGCGCCCTTCGGCCTTCGCTTCGGCGACGCACTCGGTAAACACGCCCTCCATGAGCGGGTCAAGCCCGTTCGTGGGCTCGTCGAGGATCAGCAGCTCCGCGCGGCTCGCGAACGCGGCAACGAGCCCCACCTTCTGACGGTTGCCTTTCGAGTAGCTGCGTGCCTTCTTGGTCGGGTCGAGGTCGAACCGTTGGAGGTAGGTCTCGACCCGGATGCGGTCGAGGTCGCCGCGGAGCGCGCCGAGGATGTCAATGGCCTGGCCCCCGGTGAGGCTCGGCCACAGGGTCACGTCGCCCGCGACGTAGGCGATGCGGCGGTGAAGCTCGACGGCATCCTTCCACGGGTCTCCGCCGAGAAGGGTTGCGCGTCCGCCGTCGGCCCGAAGCAGGCCGAGGAGGATCCGAATGGTCGTCGTCTTGCCCGAGCCGTTGGGGCCGAGGAATCCGGCGACAGTTCCGGTTTCGATGCGCAGATCGAGTCCGTCAAGGGCTCGCGTCGAGCCGAAGTTCTTGATGAGAGCTTCCGTCTCGACGGCAAATGTGGTGCTCATGTGGTTTTCTCCATGGGTTGTGATGGCTTTGGGGTCTTCGTTTCGGCCGTGCCGGGCGGGTCGCCGATGTAGAGGAGGTATTCGTCGAGGTAACGGCGGTCGGTCAGAACTCCTTCGGTGTAGAGCTCGAGAGTGGGTAGCGTGATTTCGTCGATGATTCTGCGTACCGTGACGCGAACTTCCGCAAGGTCCAGTTTCGGGTGAAGGGAGAGCTGGAGGAGAATGCCGCCCAGGCTCGAGGTGACGAGGTAACGTGCGCGGGCTTCCGGGTTTCGGCTCGGTCGAACAATTCCGGATTTTTCGCCTTCCGCGGAAAAAGCAATCGCCTCCTGAATCATCTGTTCGAGGAAGTGAATTCCTGCCGCGCCGCCATCGCGCACGCTGCGGAGAATGTAGACGAACATGGGAGCGTATTCGTCGATTTCCGCAAGCATCGCCATGGATTGCGCCGGCGACATCGCTGCGCCACCGCCTTTGAGGGTGCGGTACTGGCGGATCACTTCGGCGTCGCACTCGCCGCGGAGGTTGTCCTTGGAACCGAAGTGGTGCGTGATGAGCCCAGCTGTCACGCCCGCGCGAGAGGCAATCTCGCGCACGGATGCACCGAAGCCTTGAATCGCGAACTCTTCGATTGCAGCGTTGCGAATCCGCGCGCGCGTCGTCAGATCGGCCTCGCGCACCTCCGATGCTATACGCATGGATAGCAGACTATACGCGTGTATAGTCCAGGTCAAGCTCCTTGTCGGCCGGCTCGCGACCCGGGCGGTAGACGCTCAGTTCGGGCTCAGGATGACGGCGGCTCTGCACGATGATCAGGACGATTCCGAGGGCGATGGCGGCAAATGACGCCCAGATGTTCGCCGGAATCCCGAACAGCGCATCGCTCGTCGGATCGATGCGGATCGCCTCGAGCCAACTGCGCCCGAGTCCGTACCAGATGAGGTAGACGCCGAATGCGCGGCCCCAGCGAAGCCAGTCTCCGCGCTGACGAAGCTTCCGCTCAATCAACAGGATGATGCCCACTCCAATAAGGTTCCAGATCATTTCGTAGAGGAACAGCGGGTGGAACAGGGTGCCCGCGGGTAATCCCTTCGGGAACATGGCATCCGTCGGCAGGATTTCAAGCCCCCACGGGAGCGTGGTCGGTAACCCGAACAGCTCATGGTTGAAGTAGTTGCCCAGGCGGCCTATCGCCTGAGCGACGAGCATGGCAGGGGCGAGAGCATCCGCGAACGACCAAAACCTGATGCCCGTGCGCCGACATCCGATCCACGCGCCGACGGCCCCGCCCAGCAGGGACCCGTACAAAGCGTTGCCGCCGTCCCAAATCGCGAAGACATTCCAGAGGTTTGCGCCGGGGTAGAAGTAGTCTCCGCCGTGGGTGAAGACGTGGTAGAAGCGCGCGCCGACGATACCGAGGGGGATCGCCCAGATCACGATGTCGAGCACGACGCCGCCCTGCGCCCCACGACGACTCAGCCGGCGCTGGGTGATGAAGACCGCAGCGATCATGCCCGCGAGCAGACACAGCGCGTACGTGTGAATCGTGAACGGGCCGAGTTGGAACTGCGCCCAGGCGGGATCGGGACTGGGGATGCTGAGACGGGTCACAAACATCAATGCTAATCGGATGCCCGCTCACGCTCGCCCCATCTGGTCGTGACCGCGACCTTCACGTGACTTGGGCGAATAGCTGGAGCTTGCCGTCGGACTCTGTTCAACTTGACTCATGGACAATCAGACCCTCAGCGAGTTGGACGCATGGTGGCGGGCGGCGAACTATCTTTCGGTCGGGCAGATCTACCTTCTCGACAATCCGCTGCTGAAAGAACCGCTCACACCGGATCACATCAAGCCGCGCCTGCTCGGACACTGGGGAACCACGCCCGGCCTGAACTTCATCTACGCGCACCTGAACCGCGTCATCCGCGAACGCAGCCTCAGCACCATCTACATTGCCGGGCCCGGGCACGGCGGGCCGGCCATGGTCGCCAACGCCTACCTCGACGGCACGTACAGTGAGATCTACAACACCATCGACAACACGACGGACGGATTGCGCAAACTTTTTCGGCAATTCTCCTTCCCGGGCGGTGTCCCGAGCCACGTCGCTCCACAAACGCCCGGCTCCATCCACGAAGGCGGGGAACTCGGATACGCGCTGTCGCACGCCTACGGCGCGGCGTTCGACAAGCCTGACCTGCTCGTGGCCGCGGTGGTCGGCGACGGTGAAGCGGAGACCGGACCGCTCGCCACGAGCTGGCACGGCAACAAGTTCATCGACCCGGCACAGGACGGTGTCGTACTGCCGATTCTGCACTTGAACGGCTACAAGATTGCCAACCCCACGGTGCTCGCGCGCATCCCGGAGAGCGAACTGATGGACCTCATGCGCGGTTATGGGCACACTCCCTACCTCGTGTCGGGCGGGTTTGACGGCGAAGACCCAATCGAGGTGCACAAGCGTTTCGCGGTCACGCTCGATGAGGTGCTCGATCACATAGCGCGCATCAAGTCGGATGCGGCGACCGGCACACTGAGCGACCGGCCGGCATGGCCCATGATCATCCTGCGCACACCGAAAGGCTGGACGTGCCCCGCCGAAATCGACGGACATCCTGCTGAAGATAACTGGCGTTCACACCAGGTTCCGCTTTCCAATGCGCGCGATACGAAGGAGCACACGAAACTGCTCGAGTCGTGGATGAAGTCATACCGGCCAGAGGAACTCTTCGATGACACCGGTGCCGCGTTGCCCCTCGCGACCGCTCTCGCACCGGACGGGGACATGCGGATGAGCGCGAATCCCGTCGCCAATGGCGGGGTGCTTCGTAAGGAGCTGAAACTGCCCGATTTCCGCGACTACGCGGTGGATGTGCCGAGCCCGGGCGGGTCGATCAGCGAGGCGACGCGAGTTCTCGGGACCTGGTTCCGGGATGTCATCGCGGCCAACCCCGACAACTTCCTGATTTTCGGACCCGACGAGACGGCGTCCAACCGGTTGGACGCGGTCTACGAAGTGACGGACAAGAAGTGGATTGCGGAACTCTGGCCGATCGACAGCGACAACCACCTTTCGCGAGTCGGTCGTGTCATCGAAATGTTGAGCGAACACCAGTGCCAGGGCTGGCTCGAAGGGTACCTGCTCACGGGCCGTCACGGCGTGTTCAACTCCTATGAAGCCTTCATCCACATTGTGGGCTCGATGTTCAACCAGCACGCGAAATGGCTCACGACCACGCACAAGATTCCGTGGCGCAGGCCCATTTCCTCGCTGAATTACCTGCTCAGCTCGCACGTGTGGCGTCAGGACCACAACGGCCTTTCGCACCAGGACCCTGGTTTCATCGACCACGTCATGAACAAGAAAGCCGACGTCGTGCGTGTCTACCTTCCGTTCGATGCGAATACACTCCTGTCGACGTACGATCACTGCCTGCGCTCCGTCGACTACGTGAACGTCGTCGTCGCCGGGAAGCAGCCTCAACCCAACTGGTTGACGATGGAGCAGGCGATAGCGCACTGCACGAGGGGTCTGGGCATTTTCGAGTGGGCGGGGACCGAGCGGCCCGGGGAGGAACCTGATGTCGTGCTCGCCGCCGCGGGCGACGTCCCGACCCTCGAGGTGCTGGCCGCCGCCTCCATCCTGCGCGAGAGGATCCCTTCCCTCACAGTGCGCGTGGTCAACGTCGTCGACCCGATGCGACTGCAAAGCGAGGGTGAGCATCCGCACGGCTTGAATGACCGCGAATACGACGCGATCTTCACGACGAACAAACCGGTGATCTTCGCCTACCACGGTTACCCATGGCTCATCCATCGCCTCACCTACCGCCGTACAGGGCACGACAACCTGCACGTGCGCGGGTACATCGAGGAGGGGACCACGACGACGCCGTTCGACATGGCCATGATGAACAACCTCGACCGGTACCACCTCGTGATGGATGTCATCGACCGTGTCCCCGGCCTGGGCGCGAAACAGGCGGCCGTGCGTCAGGACATGCAGGATGCACGCTTGCGCGCACGGCAGTACACGCGCGAACATGGCGAAGACACTCCCGAGGTGGCGCAGTGGTCGTGGGAGGGTGCCGCACCCGGTGCATCACTGAGCGACGACACCGGCGCCGACAATGTCTGACGGCGCGCGACGGGAGTTAGTGCAAGCCCTCTCGGTTGAAGAATCCAGCGAACATCGCGTGGAGCAGCGGAAGACCTGACGCGCCCATGAGCACCCAACCGAAAACCTCATCCGTTTGCTTGAGGAAAATCCCGCCGATGAGGAGCCCCGCAAACACGATCGCTGAAAGCACCCTTTGGGCGAGACGTTCGAACGCTCGCACGCGATTATCCAGACCGGGTGTCCTGATGGCGAGTTGTTCGTGCTTGATGAGAGTGGCGAGGTCATCCAGCTGCTGGGGGAGTCGCGCGAGAACCGCGGCAGTGGCAGCGGCCTGCTGAACGACATCACGCACAGAATTGAGTCCCTCGCTGCGAGTGAGTTTCTGCGCGTACGGCTCGATGGCAGTCCAGATGTTGAACGCGGGGTTGAGGGCTGTGCTGACTCCGGAGGTTACCGACACCGCCCGGATGATGAGGAGCAGGTTCTCGGGAAGCTGAAACGGCATGGTTCGCATGACGTGGCCGAACCTGTCGGCGAAGTCCTTGAATTCTCGCGGGTCCACTTTTTGCAATTGCGCGAACCCCATACCGCCGAATCGATCGAAGAGCTCGCTCATCGCGTGCTCAAGCGGGGCGCCCTCCGCGGATGGCAGCAGCATCCCCATTTCCCGGATGCTCGCCACGAGTCCTTTCGCGTCGCGTGCCGCTACAGCGACGACGAGTCGCTGCATGCCGCCTCTCAGCGAGTCGGGAACCTCGCCCATCATTCCGAAGTCGACGAAGGTCAGCGACCACGGGGGCTTCTGCGGGTTGACGCTGCGTGATGATGCAGGAGTCACGAAGATGTTTCCCGGGTGGGGGTCGGCGTGAAAGAAACTGTGCGTGAAAAGCTGGTCGAACATCGCGCTCGCCAACTCCTGTGCAACCTCCGCCGGATTGATCCCAGCGGCCACGAGTGCATCCCGGTCGCTGATTTTGATTGCCGTGACATCCGAGAGCGTGAGCACTCTCCTCGTGGTTCGCTCCCACACCACGGTCGGGGCATGGACTCGCGGGTTTCCGGCAAAGTTCTCGGCGAAACGCTCGGCGCTGGTGCCCTCGTGCAGGTAGTCGATTTCCTGCAGGCTGATCCTGGCAAACTCCTGCAGGAGAGCCGGCAGATCAACGCGACGTGAAATAAACCTCACGCGATCCAGCCACCCCGCGACCTTGCGCAAAGCGGCGAGATCCACTTTGACTATCTCGTCGATACCGGGTCGCTGAATTTTCACGACGACGTTGTCGAAACCCACGATGCCCGCGTCGCTTCGCGAAAGCCGTGCCCTGTGTACTTGACCGAGGGATGCGGCCGCTACCGGCGTCGGGTCGAAAGACGTGAACGCCGTTTCGAGCGGTACCCCAAGATCGGCTTCCGCAAGTTCTCGCACACGATCGAAATCTGCGGACGGGACCTCATCCTGGAGACCCTCGAGTTCGCTTGTTATCTCC
Organism: Agreia sp.; assembly: GCA_044464485.1. Taxonomy (GTDB): domain Bacteria; phylum Actinomycetota; class Actinomycetes; order Actinomycetales; family Microbacteriaceae; genus Terrimesophilobacter. The sequence goes on along the minus strand of JBIQLG010000004.1, from coordinate 128,450 downwards.
GGTGGCAGCACATCGAGCCGGGACGACATGAACTGGCCGACCTTGATCAGGAGTCCGCCGAGGTCGATCGCGAGGGTGTGAAAATGCCGAGCGATTTTGCGTGTTCTTGACGTGCGCCCGCGGCGTCCGATCCAGGCGAACCCCACGCGGGGGAGCGCGACCTCGAACCACCATTCCTGCACGATGTACCGGGACGCGAACCGAAGGATCTTTCGGTAGCGAGCGCGCAGGTGTCTGGCCTTCGTCATAACTCTTCCTGACGCCGGCGAGGAAACGGCATCCGCTCAGTCTTCGGCGAGTATCAGGTACAGCTTACGTCGAGCGTCATCGATGACGGCCACGGCATCGTCGACCTGCTTTTGCGTGCCACCGCGGGCGATTTGACCGACGACCTCGGCGAGCTTGATACCAGCCTTGGGAAGTACCGTCGATCTCGTTCCGCCCCACCGTGTGGCGCCCTCCCATGGGGCCGAACCGCTCGCAGCAGCCTCCGCCGTGCCGCTCTCGGTGAGCGAGTAGGTTTTTCTGCCGTCGGATTCCTTGGCGAGTACGAGGCCTTCGTCGGCCAGCAACTGGAGGGTTGGGTACACCGATCCCGGGCTGGGCTTCCACGCACCATTGCTGCGCTTTTCGATCTCCTGGATGATTTGGTAACCGTGCATGGGGCCCTCGTTCAAAAGGCTCAGGATGGCAGCGCGAACGTCGCCGCGGCCCATCCGTGGCCCGAAACGCGTGCCGATTCGCCGTTCGAACTCCGAGCGCAGATTTTCCATGGTCTCCCAGAGGCCGAAGCCTGGTTGGTGTGCACTGCCTAATGAATTGCTCATGACGATCCTTCGTTCAGAGGGCAGTCGGGTTGCGCCGACCGATACTTCAACGATACATCGCTAGATCGAAGATCAGAGGGGAATCGCGAACGGCTTGCGAATTCACTACTTGGTGCTACTATCTACTGGTAGTCTGCATCACTAGGTAGACGAAGGGAGGCACGATGAGCAGGCAAATGACTGAAATGCTCAAGGGCACGCTCGAGGGCATCGTGCTTGCAACGCTCGCAGCGCAGCCCGCGTATGGCTACGAGATCACGGCGCGACTGCGCGAGGAGGGTTTCTCCGACATCGTCGAGGGCACCGTTTACGCGTTGCTCGTTCGCGTGGAACAGCGCGGATTCGTCGACGTGAAAAAGGTTCCCTCAGAGAAGGGACCGCCGCGCAAGGTCTACTCGCTGAATGCCGCCGGTGCGGAGTACCTCGAGGAGTTCTGGAGCACCTGGACTTTCCTCGCGGAACGCATCGACCAGCTCCGTCACCACCGCCCACAAACACATCACGAAGGAATCCCATCATGACCGCCAAATGGATCGAGACCGTCGTCGGGTCTCTCGAGCAGAAAAAGCAGTACAAGCAGGACAAGGCGCGCATCGACGCGCTACCCGACCCCTATGGTGCGGCAGCGAAAGCCATGCACCGCTATTTCCTCTATTACGGGGGAATCACTGACGGTGACACCCTCACCACGATGTTCGGCGACCTCGCCGACCTGTGGGAGAGGGCATCCGTAGACGGTACGCCCTTGCGCGAGATCGTCGGTGACGATCCCGTCGATTTCGCCGAGACTTTTGCGAAGGCATACGTCGGGAAACAGTGGATCGACAAGGAACGCGCGCGCCTCACCAAGGCGATCGAGGATGCAGAGCGAGGAGACGCCCAATGAGCGCGCCAATCGCTATCCAGGTGAAAGGGATCGAGAAGTCATTCAAGGCTCTGCACGTTCTGCGCGGAGTGGACTTGGACGTCGCCGCCGGCACCATTTTCGCGCTGCTCGGCTCCAACGGCGCCGGCAAGACGACGCTCGTGCGCATCCTGTCGACACTGTTGAAAGCGGATGCCGGAACAGCGACGGTACACGGTTTCGATGTCGCAGCGTCGCCTGGCGACGTTCGCGAGTCCATGAGCCTGACCGGGCAGTTCGCTGCCATCGACGATGTGCTCACGGGAAGGGAGAATCTCATGCTCGTCGCGCGCCTGCGCCACCTGAAGGATCCGGGCGCGATCGCGGACGATCTTCTCACGCGTTTCGATCTCACCGAGGCCGGGAACCGAAAGGCGGCAACGTATTCGGGAGGAATGCGACGGCGGCTGGATATCGCGATGAGCCTCATCGGGAACCCTCCCATCATTTTTCTGGACGAGCCGACAACGGGACTCGATCCACAGGCCCGCCTCGAGGTGTGGCATACGATCAAGAAACTCGCCGGGGAAGGCACGACAATCCTGCTCACCACTCAGTATCTTGACGAGGTCGAACAGCTCGCGGACCGCATTGCGATCCTGCACAACGGCACGATCATACAGAGCGGAACTCTTCCCGAACTCAGAAAACTCCTGCCCCCAGCCACCGTTGAGTATGTGGAGAAGCAGCCTTCGCTCGAGGATGTGTTTCTCGCCCTCGTTGGCGGTAAAGATCACCACCAAGACCTTCAAACGAGAAAGGACGCCTCATGACCACCCATGTTCTCGGCGATACCGGCATCCTCACCGGCCGATCGCTCAAGCACATACTTCGCAGCCCCGACACGATAATCACCACCGTAGTTACCCCGATCGCGCTCATGCTCCTGTTCGTGTACGTCCTGGGTGGCGCGATCAACACCGGATCTGACGAGTCGTACATCAACTACATGCTTCCCGGCATCCTGCTCATCACCATCGCCTCGGGTATCGCCTACACGTCATATCGGCTGTTCCTCGACGTGCAAGCCGGGATTTTCGAACGTTTCCAGTCGATGCCCATCGCGCGCTCGAGCGTTCTGTGGGCGCACGTGCTCACGTCCCTTGCCGCGAATCTGGTGTCGATGGCGATTGTCACGGGAGTCGCTTTGCTCATGGGGTTCCGCACCGGTGCTTCTGTTGTAGCGTGGCTCGCGGTCGCCGGCATCCTGATTCTCTTCACTCTTTCGCTTACCTGGATCGCCGTGATTGCGGGGCTTTCCGCCAAGAGCGTCGACGGGGCCAGTGCCTTCAGTTATCCGCTGATTTTTCTGCCTTTCATCAGTTCGGCGTTCGTTCCCACCGATTCCATGCCCGGTCCCGTCGCCTGGTTCGCCGAAAACCAGCCGGTAACCTCCATTGTGAACACCATTCGGGCGCTGTTCGCCGGGCAGCCCGTGGGAGGCGACATTGGGATCGCTCTGACCTGGCTCGTCGGCATCCTCGTCGTCGCGTACGTTTTCGCGATCATCACGTACCGCCGCAAGTTCAGGTGAGAGCGTTAGCCGTATGCCACTGCCCGTGGAAGAACACGCGAACAAAGGGGTGAGGCGTACCATACGGGAATATGCGTAACACGGGCACCCGTACTTCAGGGCGGCCAGAAGGTGTGATCCCACTGGTCGGCAGGGCCGGAGAACTGTCTCGTATCAACGCTGGACTGTCGCGAGCTGCCGGAGGTGATCCGGGCGTCATCGTCGTCAGTTCGCTGCCCGGGATAGGCAAAAGCAGGCTCGCTGCCGAAACCCTCCTGCTCGCGAAGAACGCTGGTTTCGATACCTTCATCGGGCACGCGGGGGAATTGGGTACGAGCATCGCCTATGCACCATTCGTCGAAGCGTTCGGGCCACGGTTAAGAAACATGAGCGCCGATGTTCGTGCGAACCTGCTGCACGGCCTCAGCCAGCTCGGGCTCGTCATCAGTGGGCTCGACGTCGACGAGCCGCGGCCGCTTGGTGATCCCGCGCTGGAGAGGATGCGTATTGCCGACGGGTTTGGGCGACTCATCGAACGGTTCGCTCGCCAGAAACCGATTGCACTTCTCTTCGAGGATGCCCATGTTCTCGATCAAGAGAGTGCTGCACTGCTCAGCCATCTCGCGCTGACGGTCGACGACAAACCGCTGCTTCTGGTGCTCACCACCCGATCGAGTGAGCCGGATGGTCTGCAGCTTGAGCGAGTCCTGACCGGAATGTCGTCCGCGGGTTGGTGGCGGGAAAGCATCGAACTCGCACCACTCGAGGAGAGCGATTCGACACTCCTGATCACTGGCGTGCTCGGCGAAGACGTGAACGAGGAGGTGGTGCGCCGCATACTTCGGCGTTGCGGAGGGGTGCCCCGATTCCTCGAATCAATTGCGGTCGATGTGCGCGAAAGTGGACACCTCAATTCCCCGGATGGACTGCGCGCGCTGGAGGAGCCCCTTGTACCGCTGCCGGCGGACATCCGGCACCGTATCGCACTTCGCCTTGCGGAATTGTCCGCCGATCAACGGCGCATCGTCGAACTCGTCGCGCTCAGCGGAGCACACAGCGAATATGCCGTGCTTTCCGCAGAAGAGGATGATCGCGCAACGAGCGAGGCGCTTGAACATCTTGAACGGCTGATGTTTGTGACCACGGCGGTCGATGGCGGCATCACCCTCGCGCACGGCATCCTGCAGGAAGCGGTCATAGACGAGATGTCGCCCTCGGTGAAACGCCGTCGGCACGCGGAAATTGCGGAATCGTTGCGTCGACACGACGAGAACGATCCGCGAATCGTCGAACACCTGCTTCGTGCCGGCTCGCTCATCGACCCACTGTCCGCGGCCAGGACACTTCGCGCTGCGGCGCAGCGGGCGACCTCCGTCGGTGCAAACGACGACGCATTGCGCTACTTGCGGGCCGCGATCGATGTTCTTCCCACAGCATCCAGGTCGACGCGCGCGGAGCTGCTCCTTGAGCTTGGGAACACTTGCGTAGCGACCGGACGCCGAGATGATGCCATCGAAAATTGGAAATTGGCCCTGCAGCACTATCGGAAACTCGGAGACCCGCACGGGACCACCCGCGTCAACCGAGAACTGGCCCAGCTTGCCTGGGGCGACGGGAACCTGGGAAAAGCACGGGAATACTTCGATGCTGCTGAGCGCGCCCAGGAGGGCCTCGAGCCGACGGGCGAACTTGCCGAATTGCTCTACGCGCGCATGATCGTCGCCACACGTGATGGCGACACGAATACCGTGGTCGAGCTTGCCGACCGGCTTCGGCCGATAGCTCGTCGGCTCCGCGTTCCGGATATGAGCGTGCGGCTACTGCTTGTCGAAGCGGCGCAGGAACTCGTTCACAAGGATCTGCGCGGGGCTGATGAGAAGAACACCCGAGCGCTCGAACTTGCGGACGATGCGGATGACCTGACTCTCGCCATGCGCGCACACGACCAACTTTCCGTTTCCGCAAGCATCCGCGGAGACCTCGAGTCGCTGCGTCGCCACAGCGAGGCCAGCCTCGACGCCGTGAGCGAGCTCGGCGCGGTCATCCTGCAGCCGTGGCCGCGCATCCGGCTGGCCATGGCAGACATGCTCTCCGGGGACTGGGACCGGGCTCTGCGTACGAGTGCGGATGTTCTGGCGATCGTCGACCGGTTCGGCGAACAACGAGGGCAATTAAGCGCACTGGGCACCTACGCATGGCTTCTGGTCCTGCGCGGTCGTCTGAGCGAAGCGGATGATGCCCTGCTTCCCTTTCGCAAAATCCTCGGTGAGTCCACAACGCCAGCCGCCCTGGTCACCGCCGCCACGGCGCTTGCCATTGCGCATGAACAATTCGATGAAGCGGCGCGGCTCGGTGCTCCCCTGGCGGACTTCACCGGCAACTGGTACCCGTTCCCAGCCGCAATGCTGCTGGGTGAGGCTCTCGCGCACACCTCGCCCGATCGGGCGCAGGAACTCGCCACGCGGATCCGCGGCTGGAAGGACTGCGGAACGCCGTTCCCGGTGGCCGTGGCAAGCTACATTGACGGCCTGAGCAGTACGAGGGAATCCTCGATCGAAGCATTTCGCTCATCAATCGACGGCTTCGACTCGCTGGGGTTTCCATTCCTCGCCGCGCAATCCCGCTTCGAGTTGGCCGACCGCTGTTCCCGGCAGGAGGCGACTCAACTTGCCGCTGATGCGCTCACCGTTTTCGACCGGCTCGGCGCCACACGGCACGCCCAGCGGGCACGGCACCTGCTGCGGTCCCACGGTATCGTGCCCTCCCGGGGCCGCGGGGCGCACGAGACGGGCGCGCCGTTCAGCAAACGGGAACTCGAAGTGGCACGGCTCGTGGCATCCGGGTCAAGCAACGCGCAGATCGCAACCGAGTTGTTCATCAGCCCCCGCACGGTCACGACACACCTTGACCACATCTATTCGCGCCTCGGGCTCAACTCCCGTACCGCCCTCACGCGCTATCTGGCAGACACCGGCCTGCTCAGCGAGGAATCCGCCGAGCGGGCCCCGCACTTAATTACGTAGTCGTGCGGATACCGCGCCGTGCGCACGAAAACGACAATGAAAGTGTGACCGGCAACACTCAGTCGACGGAACCCGCTTTTGGGTACATTGTCTCGCTCACGGACGAGCGACTACCGTTTGCGACCCAGCGTTCGTCTGGCTCCCTGGTGTCCATCATGGGAGCGAAAGCGGCTAATCTCGCCCGGCTCGCATCCGAAGGCTTCGCCGTTCCGGAGGGACTCGTTCTCACGACCGATGCGTACACTCTCGCGCAACACCATCAGGCCGAAGGATCCCCGCTTACCATTCCCCACGAGCTTGATGCGGCAATCGCCGCGATTGCGACGCACTTCGGCGACGCGACTCTCGCGGTGCGCTCGTCCGCAGTGGACGAGGACACGTCCACTGCGTCGTATGCGGGGCTTTACGAGACCTCGCTCGGAGTGCGGGGGGAGGCCCAGCTGCGGGAGGCAATTGCGAGCTGTTGGGCCTCGGCATCCGCAGAGCGGGTGCGAAGCTACACCGCGTCCGAGGGTGAGAGCCGTCCGATTGCCGTGCTCGTTCAACGACAGCTCGCCCCGGATGTTGCGGGCGTCGCCTTTACGGCGGACCCCGTGAACGGTGACCGCTCCGCCACCATCGTTTCTGCGGTTCCCGGTTTGGGAGATCGTCTCGTCGGTGGCTCGGTGACCCCTGATCAGTGGCGTGTGACAGGCTCTGCCGCAACCCCCGAACGGGCGGCGCTTCAGGCACTCACGGCAGAACAGGCCGTGACGGTTGCGAAGCTCGCGCAGCGCATCGAAGCGACCATCGGATCACCGCAGGACATTGAATGGGCGATGGATTCCGAGCGCCTCGTCGTTCTGCAGGCCCGCCCCATAACCGCGTTGCCGCAAAGGCCGCGCGGCGATGACGTCGAGGGTGTCTGGCTCAAGGAGCAAGACCGCTACGCCGAGCCCATGACGGCGCTCGGCGCATCCGTGGCCACTGCCGTCGTCGCGCGCGGGCTCAGCGGAATGTTTGAAACGTATGGGGGCCTCATCGACCGAGTGGAATGCCGTTCGATCGGCGGCGAAATCTACCAGCGCATGGTGCCCGTTGGAGGGCGCGAGTCCGGCTCGCCGCCACCCTCATGGCTTTTCGGAGCGTTGGCGCGAGTCGTGCCGGCGTTGCGTCGCCGCATGAACGCTGCGCGGCAGAATGCATCCCCCGCGGCACTTGCCGAAGCCGCCGCCCGCTGGCGGAACAATCAGCGCACCGAACTCCAGCGGGAGATTGAGTCCCTGCAGCAGGTTGAACTCGCGTCGCTCGACGCCGCCGCGCTCACCGCGCACCTCACGAAGGTTCGGAAACTTCTCGAGTCGGCGATGGCAACCCACTTCGACCTGACCGTGCCCGGCGTTGTACCGCTCTATGTGTTCGTGCGTACGTGTCGACGTCTTCTCGGTTGGGATGATTCGCGCGCTTTGGGCATGCTCGCGGGCACTTCGGCCGCCACTTCAGAACCCGTGAGGGCGTTGGCGCCGATTGCCCGGCAACTTCACGAGCATCCTGACGCCATTTCGGTGATCCGCACGGGCCGGAATATATCGGCCGTGTTGCACTCGGTTGCCGCAGAGCTGGGCCACGCGTTCGATGACTGGAAGCGGCGTTACGCCTCAGTGTGCATGAGCGATGATCCGGGTTCGACGACACTCGCAGAACGCGAGGACGTAATTCGCGAGCTTCTGCTGGCGGACCCCGAGGTCGCTCGCGCTCGAATCGATGTTGTTCCTTCGGAGCGAGCGAAACTCATCGCCGCGGCGAGAGCTCTCCTGAAGAACCGCGGAATTCGCGCGTCCCGCGAGTTCGAAACCGCGCTGTCTGCTGCGGAAGACGCTTATGGCTTGCGCGAAGATGTCGCCTTCTGGACCGGCTCGCAATGTGGCGGGTTGCTGCGCATAGCGGCTCTCGAGGCAGGACGTAGGCTCGCAGCGCGCGGTTGCATTGCCCGCGCAATCGACGTCGTAAACCTCGACATCGACATCCTCACTAAGGCCATCGCCACCGAAATTCCGCTGCGGGATGAGGTGTCCACGGCCATCGCTGAGCGTGCCTGGGTGAGGCACCACCCGGGTCCCGCCGTGCTCGGCGGTGAACCTCCGGCCATGCCCGATCTGCGCGGTCTTCCCGAGCCCGCGCGCACCGTGAATGAGGCGATGCAGTGGGTACGAGGCGCCTCCGGCGCCACATCCGCCGCACGGAATGCAGACGACCTGGGCACAGTTTTTGACGGACTACCGGGTTCCGGAGGCAGCTACACGGGAAACGCAAGAATCATCCTCTCCGAAGCGGATTTCGGATCCCTGAGAGAAGGCGATGTGCTCGTGGCCACAACAACCGACCCGGCGTGGTCGGTGCTTTTCGCGATCGCCGGTGCGCTCGTCACCCAAACCGGGGGAGTGCTTTCGCATGCGGCCATTGTCGCACGCGAACACGGTATCCCTGCCGTGCTCGCTGTTCCTCACGCGACATCCGTGTTCAGCGACGGAGACGTACTGCTCGTCGATGGATCGCGTGGCACAGTGACCCGATCCGACGGCACGCCTTGGACTGCTCACACTTCAACGACTCACCTTTCGATACCAGCAGAAAAGGAGAAATCATGAGTACCACAACGCACGAGCGCATGCCGTTAGCGGCGACAAAGCCCATGGCCGGCTACCGCGTCGTCTGCGACGCGACGCAAAAATGGCTTGCGCTCGTCGGAGTCATTTTGTGCTCGCTGCAGATCGGATTCGCGGCTCTCGGATTCTGGGGTGGCGTTCTCAGCGGCGGCGGCGAAACCGCTACACGCGAAGCGTTCCAACCTCACACGATCAACGGCACCGTGCTGCAATACCTCGCCGTACTCCTGCTCATCCTCGGGCTGCTTGCCTGGTCGGGATGGAAAGGCTGGGTGATTCCGCTCGTCGCGGCCGTCCTGCTGTTTGCGGTTCAGGGAATGCTTGTCGGACTCGGGTTTGAGGTCAGCATGTGGTTCGGCTTCCTGCACGCCGTGAGCGGCACGATCATCACCGCCGGATTTGTGTGGCTCATGATCGACCGTTGGCGGCACCCGCTGCGCAGCGCGTAGTCGGCCAGTCGTTCTTTGCGCCGGCAGGCCGGGGCAGCACCGAATGCTCGGGTTGCCTCGGCACCGTCCATTCCCCTTGGTGGGACTGCCAACGCCATCACTGCCGGTTTTGGAAGGGTCTCGCGTCCCCACGGGTTAGATACTTCATGAAGTCAATCATTTACAGCGAAACCGGTGACCATTCCGTCCTGCGTCTTGTGAACCGCGATATTCCTGAGCCGGGCAGCGACGAAGTGCGTGTGCGTGTTGCAATCTCCGGTGTCAATCCCACGGATTGGAAGGCTCGGCGCGGCACCTATGCGGGGGAGGTCATACCGCCAACGGGTATTGTGCCGAACCAGGACGGCGCGGGGGTGATTGATGCGATTGGCTCCCACGTGTCCGGTTTCCGTGTGGGGGACCGGGTATGGCTCTCACTAGCTGCATATCGGCGCGCGAGCGGCGGCACAGCCCAGGAGTTCACAGTCTTGCCAGCCGAGCGGGTGCATCCGCTCCCAGATTCTGCGAGCTTTGAGCTGGGTGCAAGCCTTGGCGTTCCCGCGATTACCGCGCACCGCGCGCTCACCGTGGCCGAACGCGGACCCTCCCGACTCAGTGCAGGCGTGCTTGACGGCCACGTCGTACTGGTTGCAGGAGGCGCGGGGGCGGTCGGGCACGCGGCGATCCAGCTCGCGAGATGGGCGGGGGCGACCGTGATCACCACGGTCAGCTCCGCGGAGAAAGCGGCTCTTGCGAAAGCGGCCGGAGCACATCACGTCGTCAACTACAAAGAATCAGATGCCGCAACGCAAATACTTGCGGCCGCGCCGGGGGGTGTCAACATCATCGTCGAGGTGGCTCCCGCGCAGAATGCTTCGCTGAACCTTGCCGTCGCTGCTCACCATGCAACGGTCTCCGTGTATGCGAACAATGGCGGCGACACCATGAGCCTCGACGTACGCAAGCACTTCAGCCTCAACATCCGTTACCAGTTCATGCTTCTCTACACCGTCGGCGACGACGCATTGTCGGCCGCGATCGCCGACGTGACTGCGGCGGTGCTCGCCGGTGGAATGGAAGTCGGAGAGGATGCGGGCCTGCCGCTGCACCGTTTCGACCTCGCCCACACGGCCGACGCCCATGCTGCAGTTGAAAACGGTGCCGTAGGCAAAGTACTTATCGAGCTCTAGACGGCAGTCTTCGGCTCCGTCTCCGGCGTCATAGTCGCATCGCGCGCCGGCGCCAATACCTCACTGCCGGGATTGCGCGCGAGGTTCGGTGAAACCACCGCGGCTGCAATGACCTGAACGGTAATGGTTGCCCAGAACAGGATCGATCCTGACGTCATGACGCCGCTGTAGGCGATCGCAACATCCGATGAGGCGTGAAAGAGCGCGGCAATGAGCACGCTGCCACGCGCCCGGTTGAACAACCAGCCAATGAGCACTGATGTTGCCACGGTGGAAATCAGGAATCCCACGAAAGGGATCTGAGACTGGAAACTGTCCTCAATGAAAAAGAGCGGTAGGTGCCACAGCGCCCACGCGACCCCGAGAACAATCGACGCGATGAGAGGGTTGAAACGTTCCTGAAGCCGGGGGAGTGCAAACCCTCGCCACGCGGTCTCCTCGGTGATCAGCCACATCCAGATGTTGAGCGCCAAAAGACCGAGCAGTGAACTTGTCGGAACCGCGACGCCAACCTCGGCGCGGCTCTCGACCAGCGGTGCCGTCACGACAACGATGCCCACGAAAAGAGCAGGCAGCAGTAGAGCCGCAACGTACCAGATCGGGTGAACTTTCACGCGGATCAGACGCACGAGAAGGTCTTTCACTGCCGGCCAGCCGCCGGTGAGCGCGGCCGCGCCGTACGTGGCTATCGGCAGGCCAAGCCAGAAGGCGAGCGACTCGGGGATGTGCCATCCGATCAGCCCGGACTGCTGCGCAAGTGTGGTTCCCCAAACGAACCAGGGGAGCAGAAAAGCGAGAGTGAAGAAGACTGCGAGGGGGTGTCGTTTCATTGTTCTTGCCTTTCAGGTTCGCGTGCGCTCGAAGGGAGCGCACGATACATGCGGGTGATAAGAGCGGCGAAAGGTATCGCCGCGATCCAGGAGATTTCTGCCGCTGTGGCACCGAAGAGCGCAGCGACGGGAATCGAAAGAAGAAAGATTCCCGGGATAGAGAAGGACTGAACGAGCACATACCGGAACACGTCGATAGTGACGGCGGCATCCACGAATCCTTTGTGCCACGAGTAGAGCCACATCGAACTCATGGTGAAGCCGATGACGCAGATGGTCGTGGCGTAGATGTACACGCTAACTTGTTCATCGCCATACTTCCCGAGAACTGCCGTGGAGAACGGCAGAGAGGCAACGGCCAACAACATGAACAGGTTGAGCCGCACGAGTGTCTGGTCGAAACGGTTGATCGCGCGGAACTTGCGATGGTGGGACATCCACACCGCCCCAATGACGACGAAGCTGAGCATGAACGTCAAATATTGGGGAGTGAGAGCGGATAGCGCTGCACCGAGTTCCAGATTCGCAACTTCCGGTACGTGCAACTCAACCACAAGAAGGGTCATGGCGATCGCGAACACTGCATCGCTGAAGAACACGAGCCGATCAGTTTCAGCACCGCCGGCAATCATGCGCTGGTAGCGGCTGTACGTTGTCATGCCTACGATGTTGCCGTGCGACGAGTCGCCGCCCATCGGCGCGAGGGTGGAAAATCGATCTCCACCTTCGGGTGGAGCTAGGGGGTCGCGATGCCCAGGCGGAAGGCGTATGCGACGAGTTGGGCCCGGTCGCGCATTGAGGTCTTTGCGAGCAGGTGGTTGATGTGCGTTTTCACCGTAGCGTCCGAAACGAAAAGTTCATTGGCGATCTCTGAATTCGATTTTCCGGCGGCAATCAGACCGAGAACATCCAGTTCGCGTGCGGTCAGGTTATCCGGATTCGATTTCGGGGGCGTCTGAATGGTGCTGCTTCGTGCGAGGGTTTCGAGGAGTCTGCGCTGCACGCTCGGATCAAGTTGTGCGTCGCCCTCCGCGACCGTGACTATGGCGTTGTGAATCTCTTCCGCGGCAGCATCCTTGGTCAAGAATCCGCGAGCACCGGCCCTGAGCGCCGCGAAGACCCATGTGTCGTCGGTGTACGTCGTCAAAACGACGACGCGAGATCGGGCGCCGCCGGCCACCAATTGTTCGGTCGCCTCAACTCCTGAGCAGTTGGGCATGTGCAGGTCCATGAGCACGACGTCAGGGTCCAATGCCATCGCTTGCCGTACCGCGTCGTCGCCGTCGACCGCCGTGCCGACTACCTCGATGCCGTCCAGGAGATTCAGCAGTGTCGCAAGACCGTCGCGCACAATCTTCTGGTCGTCGGCGATGACAACGCGCACCGTGGCCACTGCGCACTCCTCCCATTGTCGAGTCCATTCAAGCGTGTCATGTCGGTTGAATTACTGCGTCATCCCCGACGGCGATTGTGGCAGGGAAGACCTCCACCCGTGGGTTGATCTTTTCACTTGAGGCAGGATGCTCCGCCATGCCACAGTGTGCTGTATGAAACGCACGCGAAGCGTCTTTCTGGTCCTGGTGCTCGGCATGGTTGCGCTGATCGTCGTCTACACCGCGCTCAACGCGGTGCTCATTACTTATGCGGTGTTGGCAGTTTTTGCCGCGGCCAGCACCGTCTTCGTCGTGCCGCGGCGCATGCCAGCGATGGTTGCAATACTCCTCTTCGGGCTCACGGCGGCGTCCGTCGTTGTCGTGTACTGGTTGATTTCCGCGACACCGCTCGCATTGTTTCTGCTGGCGGCTTTGGCGACCTGGCGGGAGCCGCGGCGGCTCCTCGCACTGGTGCTCGCGGTGGCGACGGTTGCGCACCTGGCAGTGCAACTTTCGCTGGGCCAGGACACCGTGCTTACTGCACTTGCTACCGTCGGCGGGGTTGGGTTCATCTATCTGATCGGACGGCTCCTGGTGTCCGAAAGGGTTCAACGGGAGAAGGTCGCCCAGCTTCTTCTTGACGTGGAGCAGAGCAGGGAGGCCGAAAGGGCTTCTTATGTGATGGCCGAGCGGGGACGGATGGCTCGTGACCTTCACGACGTCTTGGCGCACACGCTTTCGGGTTTGGCCATCCAGTTGGAGGGCGCGCGCATCCTCGCGTCGCAGGAGTCGGTGCCCCCCGCTTTGCGGGATGCCGTGGAGAATGCGCATCGCCTCTCGCGCATGGGCCTGCAGGAAGCGCGGCGCGCCGTCTCTGCGTTGCGGGGCGACGAACTGCCTGGCGTTGAGATGATCCCGGCACTTGTCGAAGAGCATCGTTTAGCTACCGGCAGCGCCGCGAGATTTAGCACGAGCGGGATGGCGCTTCCCGTCGACGCCGATGCGAATCTTGCGCTGTACCGGACCGCGCAGGAGGCGCTGTCCAATGTGCGCAAGCATGCTGCGGGGGCGGCCGTCGACGTGACACTCGAGTGGTCCGAGGATGCTGTCGTTCTCACTATTTCGGATGACGGGGCCGCGAATTCGTCACCTGCTGCGGAGCCAGGTTACGGGTTGACGGGGATGGCGGAGCGCGCTGAGCTATTGGGTGCCACGCTGCAGACCGGACCATTCAAAGAAGGGTTTCGGGTCAGGTTCGCCGTTCCGATTGAATCCAGAGGCAAATCCCTTCACGTACGTTGAGGATGGGCGACAAGTCGATGCGTGCCCTTGAAAACCTGTACCCGTGACGAAGCTCAGGGGCACAATCTTGCCGTGTCGTTGGAAGGGAGTGCGACCGCAGATGGGCAGTTTTCCGATACGCCTTTCGGTTCGGGCGAGCAGAGGCTCATTGACTGGCTCTTTCCCACGAGTACCTTCGTGAGGATGTCGGGTCACCACGAGGGAGCTGTCGGTGCGGGTGCGCATGGTGTCGACGATGTTTTCGCCATTGTGGCAAGCCGCTCGATATGGGCCAAAATAGTGGGTCGTCGCAAATTTGGTCCGCAGCTCGGCCCGTTGGGTGCGCGTTTGGGACGGCCAGGAAGCGATGGAGCATCGCTTCGAGATCGAAGTGACTGCGTCACCTTCAGAGAGTGTGCAGAGTCATTTGCGAGTTCCCTTCGAGAGCCTCAGGCAACGGTTAAATTTTGTGTCCGAAGGGGGACTTGAACCCCCACGCCCTATACGGGCACTAGCACCTCAAGCTAGCGCGTCTACCATTTCCGCCATCCGGACAGGATGCGATGCAAGCCTGCACCGACACACGAGAATAGCATGCCACAGCCTCCCGTGAAGCCCCTGCCAGCGGCAACGGGTACCGTTGAGACATGACCGACGATCAGGGCAAGGGCGCCCCCGACGACACCACCGACGCGAACCCGGAACCAGACCTCGACGAGACCGCCATCATCGCGCGCGATCTCATCCGCATGGACACCACCAACTTCGGTGACGGCAAGTCGAAAGGCGAAGCCTCGGCAGCCGAATACCTTTCCGCAAAACTCACCGCCCTCGGCCTCGACTCCCAAATGTTCGAGAGCGCGAAGGGCCGCGTGAGCGTCGTCGCGCGCGTCGAAGGCGCAGACACCACCAAACCCGCACTCGTCGTGCACGGCCACACGGATGTCGTCCCCGCACCCCCCGAAAACTGGAGCGTCGACCCCTTCGCGGGCGTCATCAAAGACGGTATGTTGTGGGGCCGCGGCGCCGTCGATATGAAAAACATGGACGCCATGATCGTCACCGCGCTCCAAGACATCCTGGGAGCCGGCAAACAACCCGCACGCGACCTCATCATCGCCTTTTTCGCCGACGAAGAAGCCGGGGGAGTGTACGGCGCGCAACACATGGTCGAAAACCATCCGGAACTGTTCGCCGGCGCCACCGAAGCGATCAGCGAGGTCGGCGGCTATTCCGTCGACCTCGCCGGTCAACGCGCCTACCTCATCCAGACCGGGGAAAAATCGCTCGTCTGGATCAAACTCATTGCACACGGCGTCGCCGCCCACGGCTCCCGCTACATCGACGACAACGCCGTCACCAAACTTGCCGCGGCCGTCGCCAAGGTTGGAACCCACGAGTGGCCCATCACGCTCACCGACACCACGACCGAACTCCTCGGCGAGATTGCGCGCATCCTCGGCAAGAACCCGCACAAGGTCGGGCCGGATGAAATGGCCATCGCCACCGGTACCGCGGCGGGCTTCATCCGCGCAACACTGCGCACCACGAGCAACCCCACCCAGCTCGCAGCGGGATACAAACACAACGTCATCCCCGACATCGCGGAAGCGCGCATCGACGTCCGCACACTGCCGGGCGAAGAGGATGCCGTACTCGCACAGATCGCGGACCTCGTCGGCCCCGACATCGAGGTCGTCACCATCCACCGCGACATCGGACTGGAGACAACCTTCGACGGCCCCCTCATCGACGCCATGCGGCGCACGCTCCTCGTCCACGACCCGGAGGCAGAAGTATTGCCGTACCTGCTCTCGGGTGGAACCGACAACAAATCGCTCAGCCAACTTGGTATCACCGGATACGGCTTCGCGCCGCTCAAGCTCCCCGCCGACCTCAATTTCCCGGCCATGTTTCACGGCGTTGACGAACGGGTGCCGCTTGACGCATTAGTCTTTGGCAGGCGGGTACTCACCGACCTGCTCCTGAACTACTAGGAAGAAGCACGCACGTGGGACTGATCGAGGCGCTCATCCTCGGGCTCGTTCAAGGGCTCACCGAATTTCTCCCCATCTCCTCGAGCGCGCACTTGCGCATCGCGGGGGAGTTCCTCGGTAGCGGCGCGGACCCGGGCGCGGCCTTTACCGCAATTACGCAGTTGGGTACCGAAACGGCCGTGCTCGTTTACTTCTGGCCCGACATCACGCGCATTATCGGCGCGTGGTTCCGGTCGCTTTTCGGTAAGGTCCCACGAAGCGATCCCCATGCGCGAATGGGCTGGTTCATCATCCTCGGCAGCATTCCCATCGTGCTTCTTGGCCTCGTATTTCAGAACCAGATCGAGACGAGCCTGCGGTCGCTGTGGATCGTCGCGTTCACGCTCATCACCTTCGGAATACTGCTGGGGGTGGCCGACAGGGTTGGCCGAAAGGAACTGAGGCTCAAGCAACTGACGTGGCCGCACGCGCTCATCTACGGCCTCGCACAGGCTGCCGCCCTCATCCCCGGCGTGTCGCGCTCCGGCGGAACGATCACCGCCGGGCTCTTCATGGGGTACGAACGTCGCGCCGCCGCACGCTATTCGTTTCTGCTCGCGATTCCCGCGGTCTTCGGGAGCGGTTTCTACCAGTTGTACAAAACCATCAAGGAACCGTGCCTTCGCGCCTCCGCCGGATGCACACCCGAGATTTTCAACGGATGGGAGACCGCTGCGGCAACGCTCGTCGCGTTCGTCGTCGGCCTCGTCGTCATCGCGTTCTTCATGAGCTACATTTCCAAACGATCGTTTATGCCGTTTGTGATTTATCGTATGTTGCTGGGCGGCGCGCTCATTGTCTTACTGTCTACCGGTGTGCTGCTTCCGTGAGATCCTGGACCTCGCCCACTGTTCCGACGCTGCCCGGATGCGGCTCGATCCCGCACATTTACAGCACCCCGCACGGCGGCCTCGTTGAACTGGACATCCAGTCAGTCGCTCAAATGTACGTGTGCGGGATTACCCCGTACGACGCAACACATCTCGGTCATGCCGCAACATACCTCGCATACGACACGCTCAACCGGGTTCTTCGGGACGCCGGTCTCACCGTGAAGTACGTGCAGAACGTCACCGACGTCGACGATCCACTCCTTGAACGCGCGAAAGCCACCGGAGTGGACTGGCGCGAGCTTGCGGAGACGCAAATCGACTTGTTTCGTGACGACATGACGGCTCTCGCGGTCATCCCACCCGACCACTACATCGGAGTCGTTGAATCGGTGCGGGAAATCGGCGAAGCCTGCAGCAAACTTCTGGACGACGGTTACGCCTACTGGGTTCCCAACCCGGATGCCGCCCCTGACCTGTATTTCGATATCGGCGTCGCTGAGCAGCGCGGCCCGTGGCATCTTGGTCAGGAGAGTCGGCTGGATCGCGCAACAATGATGCAGCTGTCTGCCGAACGAGGCGGAGACCCCGACCGCGAAGGAAAACGGGATCCGCTCGACCCGTTGCTGTGGCGCTCGGAGCGTGACGGCGAACCCGCGTGGGAATCACCCATCGGTCGGGGTCGACCGGGATGGCACATCGAGTGCTCCGTCATCGGCGCACAGTATCTTTCGTCGCCCATCGCCGTCAACGGCGGAGGCTCTGACCTCATATTTCCGCACCATGAGATGAGCGCCGCACACTCGGCGGCCCTGCACGGCACGACGTGGTCTCGCGTCTACACCCACACCGGGATGGTCGCGCTCGATGGGGAGAAGATGAGCAAGTCGAAAGGAAATCTGGCGTTCGTGTCACGACTGGTTGCCGACGGCGCCGATCCGCGAGCAGTTCGACTCGCTCTGCTCACACATCATTACCGCAGCGATTGGGAGTGGAATGATGCGGAACTTGCTGCCGCGCAACACCGATTGGCTCGGTGGCGCGCGTGGGCGGAAATTGCGGACTCGGAACAATCGACGCTGCTCGACGAAATTCGCGCAAGCCTCGCCCGCGACCTCGACACTCCCAAGGCTGTGAACGCGGTCGATGCTGCCATCGATGCCGGCCGCGCACCAACTTTAGATGATCTCGACGCGATCCAGGCGTTGCTCGGGATCGATCTCCGCGGCACACTTTAGCCCGCGAGAGCGATGCGCCTTCCGTTCCCGGACGAGCGTTATTGACCCTGCGGGCGATCCCGGCCGTCGGCTTTGCCGTCCCGCTTTCGCAGGTAGCGCTCAAACTCTTCCGCGATCGCGTCGCCGCTGGCTTCCGGCGAGTCGACAGTGTCGCGCGCTCGTTCCAGCTGCGCGATGTATGTGGCCATGTCTTCGTCGTCTTCGGCGAGAGCGTTGATGCCGTCTTCCCACGCCGTCGACTCATCCTCGAGATCGCCGCGAGGGACAACGACCCCCACGAGTTCTTCGATCTTTTCGATCATGGCCAGGGTCGCCTTGGGGGAGGGGGCATTGTGAACGTAATGGGGAACGGATGCCCAGATCGACATTGTGGGGATTCCGATTTCCTCCGCGGCTGAAGAAATGACGGACAGAATTCCTACCGGCCCTTCATAGGTGCTCCGCTCGACATCGAACTTCGCGCGCAGGCCCTCATTCTCGCTGCTGACGAATACGGAGATGGGCCGCGTGTGCGGAACATCCGCGAGCATGGCGCCGAGCATTACGATCACATCGATCTGGCATTCGCGGATGATGTCCATAATTTCCGCGGTGAAGCTCTTCCAACTGCGAGCCGGTTCTGTTCCGAGTAGCAGGTACAGCGCCTGAACACCGTCCGCTGTCGCAGGCGGCGAGGCGGCCGAGTTGTTCGGACCATACATTGCCACTGTCGGCCACACCAGTTTCCGTTTACCGTCCTCACCCATGGTGGTGACAGGCCGATTGAACTGGTAGTCGAAGTAGCCTTCAGCATCTACTTCCGCAATCGGTTGCGCACCGAATGCTTCGCGGAGTGCTTTCACTGCACCGGATGCTGCTTCGCCGGCGTCATTCCAACCTTCGAAGGCGACAATGAGCACTCGACCCGTCAAACCGGTTGATTCTTCC
Source organism: Agreia sp. (assembly GCA_044464485.1). Classification (GTDB taxonomy): domain Bacteria; phylum Actinomycetota; class Actinomycetes; order Actinomycetales; family Microbacteriaceae; genus Terrimesophilobacter. The sequence continues at coordinate 109,405 of JBIQLG010000004.1, read as the reverse complement.
GACACTGTTCACCTCCTCGCTCAAGGATATGTCCCGCATCGCGGACTCGCGCGCGCAAGCCACCGTAGACTCGGATGTCGTGATAGGCAAACTTCCCGCCGCCGTGCTCTTCGACATGGATGGCACGCTCGTCGATACCGAACCGTATTGGATGTCGGCCGAAGCGGATCTCGTGCGTAACTTCGGCGGGGACTGGACCCCGGAGGACGGCCTCACGCTCGTCGGACAGGGCCTCGAGAACTCTGCGAAAGTACTTCAGGCCAGGGGAGTGACCATGTCCACTTCCGAGATCATCGATCACCTGACCGAACGGGTTCTTGCCCAGTCCCGTGCTCGAATCCCCTGGCAGCCGGGCGCGCTCGAACTGATCGATGCACTTCGAAACGACGGCATCCCGCTGGCGTTGGTCACGATGTCCATGTACCCGCTAGCCGAACACGTTGCGACGGGCAACGGCAGTGCGCTCGTCGATCTCATCGTGTCGGGTGGCGATGTCGCGAATCCCAAACCGCATCCCGAACCGTACCTTCGCGCAGCGCGACTTCTCGGCGTCGACATCACGGAGTGTGTTGCCATCGAGGATTCCCTCCCCGGGCTCGCCTCCGCCGTAGCGTCAGGTGCAGCAGTAATCGGTGTCCCTGCACACATCGCGTTGCCCTCATCACCGGACTACACGCTGTGGACCTCACTCCTCGGCAAGACCGTGAGCGATGTGCGCGAGCTCGCAGCGGCGAAGGTCCACGCCAAGGACTGCGAGAACGTGTCGTGACCACTGCAACAGGTCGTGTCCCGCGCGGACCGTTTAGGGCGGGGGAACGCGTGCAGCTCACGGGCCCGCGCGGCCGGCTCAACACGATCACGCTGGAGATTGGGGGAGAGTTCCACACGCACAGAGGAATTCTGCGCCACGATACGCTCATCGGTTCTCCGGACGGCTGCGTGGTACTCAACTCGGTGGGTGACGAATACCTTGCACTGCGCCCGCTCCTCAGCGACTTCGTCATGTCGATGCCCCGCGGAGCGGCGATCGTCTATCCAAAGGATGCCGCGCAAATCCTGCTCATGGGAGACATTTTCCCGGGAGCGGTAGTCGTCGAAGCCGGTGTAGGCTCCGGAGCGCTTTCGCTGAGCCTCCTGCGAGCGATTGGGCCGACCGGCACGCTCCTGTCGTTTGAGCGCCGCGAAGAATTCGCACGCGTGGCGATCGCGAATGTGTCGGCGTTTCTGGGCATGCTGCCTGGCAACTGGAAAGTGCAGCTCGGCGACCTGAGTGATGAGCTTGATGGCGCAGTCGCGCCCGCAAGCGTCGATCGGGTCGTGCTGGACATGCTCGCTCCCTGGGAGTGCCTCGATGCCGTGACCGGCGCAATGGCACCGGGCGGCGTACTGGTGTGCTACGTCGCGACCGCCACCCAGCTTTCTCGCGTCGCGGAAGACATCCGCGCCACTGGATGCTTCACCGAACCGGAGTCGTCCGAAACCATGATTCGGGGCTGGCATGTCGAAGGTCTCGCAGTTCGACCCGATCACCGCATGGTTGCGCACACCGGGTTTCTCGTTGCGGCGCGACGACTTGCACCGGGGGCAGTTTTGCCGCAGCTCAAGCGAAAAGTGAAGCCAGCGTACTCAGACGATGATGTGGAAATTTGGACACCCGGAGCGCTCGGACAGCGTCAGGCGAGCGACAAGCGGGCCCGTAAAGCAGCCCGCCAAGCCGAATCCGCAGCGAGGCGCTCACGGGTTGAGAATGAAGCTCCCACGCCTTCGGCCTAGAATTGTCTCCGTTCCCAGAACCATGAATCGAGGATCCGTGCGCACTCTACCCGTGCTGCTTTTGGCTGCCGGAATCGTGGCGAGCTTGAGCTCGTGCGCGACGACACCGTTTTCCGAGACCTGCACTCCGCAAGCTGTTTCCGGTGATGCTTCGTCTGTAGTGACTGCAGAAGGGGCACTCGGCACTAAACCCGCCGTAGACTTCCCGACGCCGGTCGTCACCAAGAAAACGGAACGGACGGAATTGATCGCAGGGAGTGGCCCCACGCTCGCTGACGGAGATGTCGCCGTGATCAAGTACACGCTGCTGGACGGCTCGAGCGGGGACGTCGTCGCGCAGGGAGACTATTCGAGCCCGGGCGTGATTGTGACTCTGGGAGATTCGCCGACACCTTCCGTGACGAAGGGACTCGAGTGTGCGACCGTGGGATCTCGCGTCGCGATCGCGACGACCGCGAAGGGTGCAGGTCAGGATCCCACCAAGACTTCCGACTCCTATGTGTTCGTCATCGACATCATGAAAGCGTTCCCCGGCAAAGCCTACGGTGTGCCGCAGATCCCGCAGGCCGGGATGCCGTCCGTGGTCACAGCACCCAATGGCGCCCCGGGAGTCACGGTCTTGAAAGAAGCACCTCCGTCCAAACTCACGGTTAACGTTCTGCGAGCCGCAGACGGCAAGAAGCTCAAAGCCGGAGACCATGTGGTTGTCAAGTACACGGCGCTGCTGTGGTCGGATAGCAGCGTTTTCGATTCGACCTGGACGAAAGGTCAGGCGAGCATTGTCACGCTCACTGCCTCGGACAACGTGACCAAGGGGTTTGTGGACGGACTCGTGGGCCAGCATGTCGGCTCGCAAGTGCTCATCGTGGTGCCGCCAAAGGACGGATATGGTTCCGCGGGCTCCGCGGGAGTGCCCTCAGATTCCACGCTCATCTACGTCGTAGACATTTTGGGAGTAGCTGGCTAACGTGTCCGAACACGGGTCACCGCAGCGCATTCCAGTCGAAGAACGGCTGTTCAGCCTTGTGCTCGCGTTACTGGCCACAGAACACGGATTAACGAAAACTCAGATTTTGTCGACCGTGCAGGGTTATCGACAGCGTTACAGGCCCAGCGGCGATAACGCGAACCTCGAGCGCCAATTCGAACGAGATAAAGACGACATCCGCGACCTTGGCGTGCCACTGGAAACCATGGAATCTCCCGGACAGGCGGGAAACAACCAAAACCTGAGATACCGAATCCCGCGTGGAGAGTATGACCTGCCGCGGGAAGTCACTTTTTCTGCGGAAGAAAGCGCGCTGCTTACTCTGGCCGCCATGGTGTGGCGTGAAGGCACGATGTCCGGCGAGTCGCGACGTGCCATTATGAAACTCAAGTCGCTCGGTATCGAGACAATTGAGCCGGTGCTCTCCTATGCACCCCGCGTGCGGGTTCGGGATGCCGCATTCGAGCCGCTGTCGAACGCAATCGATAAACGAGCGATAGTCCGTTTCGAGTACCTGAAACCGGGTGAAACTCAGGCAGGGGTGAGAACCGTCACACCGCTGGCACTCATTCAATTTCAGGGTCGATGGCACTGCACTGCTCGTGAAGTCAGCAGCGGTGAGCGCAAGACCTTCCTGCTCAGACGCATCGTCGGCGGCATAACACAGGCGGGCCGGTCCGACGACGACGTCGCGCCCGACGAGGCGGAGCGAGGGCTTCGAGAGCTTCAGGCGGTGTGGGAATCACACACGGCCGAACTCAGTGTTACGCCCGCCTCGGATGCTGAAACGCGGTTGTCGAAGCGGAGAGGCGCCAGAACGACTGCGAACGGATGCATCCGACTCCACTACGTGGACCTCAACATCTTCGCCGATGAGCTCGCAAGTTTTGGCCCCGAAGTCTGCGTGATATCACCACCCGAGCTGGCGGAGGCCGTCCGCGATCGACTCCAGAATGTGGCTCGAGCGCACACGAATGTCCAGGAGGGTGGTTCCCGTGCCTGACGCCACTCCGCCGTTGCACGCGCGCGACAAGCTCACGTTCCTGCTGTCGCTTGTTCCCTACCTGATGGATCACGACCGCGTCAGCGTCTCGGAAGCCGCCCAACACTTCGGCGTGACGGAAGATCACATTCGCGATGCAGTGCGGCTCATTGCCGTATCGGGAATACCCGGCGACACCTCCTCGTACCAGCATGACGATCTCTTTGATATCGCGTGGGACGACTTCGAAGACAACGACCAGATCGTGCTCACCAACATGGTCGCGATCGATGATTCACCGCGGCTTTCGGGTCGTGAGGCGGCGGCGCTCATCGCAGGACTTCAGTATTTATCCGCACTTCCCGAAAATGCTGATCGCAAAGCCATCGCGGTGCTCATGGCGAAGCTTTCTCTCGGTGCTTCCACGGCACCGAGTCCCATGGCTGTTGAACCGTCAGAAACCGACGCGCTGCTGGCGCTCATCCGCGATGCAGCGGCGACACATCACCAAATCGAGTTCGACTACCTGAATTCCCGCGGCGAGCACGAGCGCAGACGTGTGGATCCGCTTCGAGTGGAGTCGGTGGATGCCGACTGGTACATGCGCGGATGGTGCCACCTGCGCGGAGCGCTTCGCACCTTCCGGCTTGACCGCATGAGCGCACCCCTCATCACGCACGAGCTGATCACTTTTCGTCCCGAGGACGTTTCGTTGCCGGAAGCCCTCTTTGAAGGTTCCGCGGACGATATTGAGGTAACCCTCGCCATCGCGCCGGCCGCATTGCCTCTCGTAGCCGACTACCTGACGCCCGACGCCACGATTCGAACCGAAAACGGTGCGGTGACGGCGACGATACGGGTAACCAATCTCCACGTGGTGAAGCGGCTCGTGTGCGCCTCGCCTGGACTGCTCACCGTCATCTCTCCGAACGAAGCTCGTCGAATGACTGCGGAATGGGCGAAGGCCGGGGCGAATCAATATTCGGGAAACGTCTGAGTTCCTCTCGGACGGCTATCGCGCGTGGATCGGGCTAAACTGTCCACATCTGCAATGACAATGAAGAGGATGTACCCAAATGTTCCAAGGCTTCACAGGCTGGCATGCGCTGATAATTCTTGTCATTGTCGTATTGCTCTTCGGTGCAACCAAACTTCCGGGGCTCGCGAAAAGCGTTGGGCAGTCAATGAAGATATTCAAGAGCGAAATGAAGAACTCTGACGCCGACGACGACACGACAAAAGACAAGACAGACGACTCGCAGTCAACACCCAAGTCTTAACTCGCATGGCCGCCCGTGACAAGCGAGGCGCGAACAGCGATCGCAGAATGTCGCTAGGGCAGCACCTCGTCGAACTTCGCAAACGCCTGTTTCGTGCCGCACTCGGCGTCGTTGCAGGCGCAATCGTCGGTTGGTTCGTCTACCCGTGGGTCTGGGAGGGCTTGCGTGCACCTGTCGAACTTATCGCAGTGTCCAAGAACGCCGCCCTGAACTATCAGGGCATTACGACGGCATTCGATGTGCACATGCAAATCGCTATTTACGCGGGCATCCTCATCTCCAGTCCGGTATGGCTCTACCAGATCTTCGCCTTTCTCGTTCCCGGTCTCACCGGCAGGGAAAAGCGATACACGTTTGGATTCGTGTTTACGGCGATACCTTTGTTTCTAGCCGGATGCGTGGCCGGCTGGTACGTCGTGCCGCACATCGTCATTCTCTTGAATTCGTTCGTTCCCGCAGAGGACGTCGCGTACATCGACGCGAAGGACTATCTCGGATTTGTGTTGAAACTCATCCTCGCCGTGGGTGTCGCGTTTGTGCTTCCGGTGTTCTTAGTGCTCCTGAACTTCATCGGAGTGATGTCGGGAAGATCGATTCTCAAGGGTTGGCGGATCGCGGTCTTGCTGATCACGCTCTTCACCGCGATAGCCACCCCAGCGGCCGACCCGTTTTCGATGTTCCTCCTCGCCATTCCGATGGTGTTCCTCTACTTCGTCGCCGTCGGTGTCGCGTTCTGGCATGATGCGATTGCCGCACGAAAGGCAAAACGCCTGGGCCTTGATCTCGGAACCCCGAGCGTCACGTGATCGAGAGTTTTCGACGCGGACTAGCTTTCGATCTCGACGACTTCCAGTTGAGCGCGTGCCGCGCACTGGACGACGGGCGCAGCGTTCTGGTCGCGGCACCCACCGGTGCGGGTAAAACAGTCATTGCGGAATTTGCGGTGTTCCTCGCGATGAATTCGACCGCGACGAAAGTTTTCTACACGGCGCCGATGAAGGCTCTCAGCAACCAAAAGTTTCAAGAATTTGTTGACGTGTACGGACCCGACGATGTGGGGTTGCTCACGGGGGACACCAACATCAATTCGCGCGCGCGAATTGTGGTGATGACCACCGAGGTGCTGCGCAACATGTTGTACGCGGGGTCTGATCTGCTGCCCGATCTCGGGTTCGTGATCATGGATGAAGTGCACTATTTGGCTGATCGGTTCCGTGGCGCGGTGTGGGAAGAGGTCATCATCCACCTTCCGCAGGATGTTCGATTGGTTTCGTTGAGCGCCACAGTTTCCAACGCCGAAGAGTTCGGGGACTGGCTGCAGACGGTTCGAGGCGACACGAGCGTCATTGTTTCGGAAGAAAGGCCCGTTCCCCTCGAGCAGCACATTCTCCTGCGGTCCACGCTCGTCGACCTTTTCGATTCACATCGGTCCGCAGGGCAGCCCACAGTGAACCCGGAACTGGTTCAGATGGCGAGGTACGGTGGCCGCGCTCCGGGGGCGCGCCAAAGGTCGGATGCCGCACGCCACCATGCCCGTGGTGGGAGACCGCACCAGCGCAAAATGGACAGGGCGGCCGTCATCCGCCTGCTGGAGGAACGCGATCTGATCCCGGCCATTTTCTTCATTTTCAGCAGAGCCGGGTGCGATTCGGCTGTAACGCAGGTGCTGCGCTCGGGAATCAGACTCACGACGCAGAGCGAGCGCAAACAGATTCGTGCGATCGCTCAGGAACGTTGCCGCTCCATCGTCGATGCTGACCTGGCGATTCTCGGATACTGGGAGTGGCTGGGAGGACTTGAGCGAGGCGTGGCTGCACACCATGCCGGCATGCTCCCCGCGTTCAAGGAGGTAGTGGAGGAGCTTTTTCGACGAAAGCTCGTCAAGGTCGTTTTCGCGACAGAAACCCTTGCCCTCGGCATCAACATGCCGGCACGAACGGTCGTGCTGGAGAGCCTGGAAAAATTCAATGGCGAAGCGCGGGTGCCCATCACGCCGGGGGAGTACACGCAGCTCACGGGACGGGCAGGTCGTCGAGGCATCGACGTCGAGGGTCACTCCGTTATCCAGTGGCAGGATGGATTGGATCCGCACGCGGTTGCGTCGCTTGCGTCGCGACGCACCTATCCGCTCAATTCGAGCTTCAGCCCGAGCTACAACATGGCAGTCAACCTCATTGCACAATTCGGTCGACAGAGAACGCGAGAGCTTCTGCAGTCATCCTTTGCACAGTTTCAAGCCGATCGGGGTGTTGTCGACCTGGCTCGAAAGGTTCGAAGCCAGGAGGAATCACTCGATGGCTACGCGAAATCGATGACGTGCCATCTCGGTGACTTTCGCGAATATTCGGGAATCAGACGCGAGCTCACCGATCTCGAGCGGAAGGGTGTCGGCCGCGCGGACGCGCACAGTCGCGGTGAGCGGGAGCGTCGGCAGCACAAGCTCACCCAATTGCGCAAAGCCATGCGCCAACATCCGTGCCACAACTGTGCAGACAGGGAGGCGCACGCACGCTGGGCGGAGCGGTGGTGGAAGTTACACAGAAGCACCGAGGAAGTACGAAAGCAGATTGCCAATCGAACCGGAGCGATTTCACGCGTCTTCGATCGTGTCACGGACGTGTTGCTCTCGCTGGGCTACCTTGCGGACGACGGGGGCGGCGAGTTTACCCTCACCGAGGCCGGCCGCACGCTGCGACGGATATACGGAGAGCGGGACTTGCTTGTCGCCGAGTGCCTCCGCACCGGCGCGTGGAACTCGCTCGACCCAGCGGGTCTGGCGGCAATTGCTGTCGCACTCGTCTACGAGCCGCGCCGGGACGACGGCCAATATTACGAACGGATGCTCCCGCGCGGCGGATTCCGCGACGCCCTCGGCACAACAACCGCCCTGTGGAGCGAGCTGGATGATCGGGAGCAGCAGAATCACTTGCCGGGAAGCGAACCGATATCCGCCTCCCTTAGTCTCGCAATGTACGACTGGGCGAAGGGCAGGTCATTGGAACGAGTTCTCGAAGAGGCACATCTTGCCGCGGGCGACTTTGTTCGCGTGACGAAACAGACCATCGATCTGCTCGACCAGATTTCCATTGTCGCCGAGTCGCCGATCGGTGCCACCGCCCGCACGGCATTGGACGCCGTCCGGCGCGGAATTGTCGCCTACGCGAGTGTGAGTTAGGCGCATGAAGAACGTGACCTTCGCGGGCACCACGATGTTAGCGTCCCCGCGCCCGGCATCGGGATGGCTCTCGGCGGGAGCAGCCGCTGCCTCCGGTCCACTGCTTGCCGCGTCGTTTCCTGCTCTCAATTGGTGGCCGCTCGTGTTCGTGGGCACCGGAATGATGATGTGGTCGGTGCGAAACCGTCGACTTGGTGCGTCATTCGCTCTCGGACTGCTCGGAGGCTTCTCCTATTGGGGAACGCTGATTTTTTGGCTGACGATCTACCTGGGACCGGTCCCGTGGTTGGCTCTGGCCGGCCTGCAGACCCTCTTCTTTGCGGGAGGCGCCATGCTGCTCAGCCTCGCGTGGCGGGTCGTACCCAAAATCTGGCCGGGCACGTTCGGCCGACTGCTTCTCGTTCCGGCGGCATTGGGCGCCGTGTGGGCCCTGCGCGAGTCAATTACGAGCACGTGGCCGTACGGTGGGTTCTCGTGGGGACGTCTCGCGTTTTCCCAGTCCGAGTCTCCGTTTGCTCCGCTCGTGGCGTGGTTAGGGATTTCCGGTGTTAGTTTTCTGCTCGCCTGGCTCAGTGCGATCCTCGTGCAAGTGCTCTGCGAGATTGACATCCGCGTGACTACCAGAGGAATTGTCGCCTCAGCGGCATTCGTCGTGGCGCTCGCGATACCAGCATGGCCCGTCGCCGCTGTCGGCACATTTCGAGTAGCCGCCGTGCAGGGAAACTCCGATGCGGGCCTTTTCGCGCAGCACGCGCCCGGCCAGACGCTCAACGATCACATCAATGGGACTGTTCCGCTGTTTGGCGAGAAGGTCGACGCCGTAGTCTGGCCCGAAAATGCGGCAGATCTGAACCCGCTCACGCATCCGGATGCCGCACGAGCCCTTGACTACATCACGGACAGGATGGGAGCGCCCCTCGTCGTGGGAACGATCACTTACGACAACAAGAATCGAATGTTCAATTCGCTGCTCCTCTGGGAGCCGGATAAAGGCGCGGTGGATCAGTATGACAAGATTCACCCGGTACCCTTTGCGGAGTACCTCCCCGACAAGTCATTCTGGTACCCGTTCGCACCCTCGCTCTTCGACCTCATCCCACGGGACTTCAGTATCGGAACGCGAGACAACATTTTTGATATTGGGGGAGTGCGCGCCGGTCTCGCGATTTGTTTTGACATTGTGGACGATTCGCTCATCAGGCAAATGATCTCGTCGGGTGCAAGCATCATCCTCGCACCCACAAACAACGCAGACTTCGGTCACACTGATGAAAACGTGCAACAGCTTGCCATCGCTCGATTGCGCGCAATAGAAACCGCACGAAGTGTTGTGCAGGTCTCCACCGTGGGTGTCAGCGCCATGATCGATCCGCACGGAAAGACGATCGCGCAATTGCCGACGTTTGTTCCCGGGTCCATGGTGGAAAGCGTTCCCCTCAGCCACACGGTCACGCCGGCCACCGTGCTCGGCGCGAACGTGGATTACGCGGTAGGAGGTTTCGCCCTGTCGTGCCTGCTACTGGGGATCATGATTCGGGGCCGCGGTGAAGCGAGACCGACACGTGACTGAAACCCTCATCATCATCCCCACCTACAACGAACTTGGGAGTCTTGAGTCGCTGGTTGTACGCGTGCGTGAGGCCGTTCCTGCAGCTCACGTGCTCGTTGTCGATGACAACAGTCCTGACGGCACCGGCGAACTCGCCGACGCAATAGCGACCCGTGATTCCTCGGTGACGGTCATGCACCGACCAGCGAAGGAAGGTCTCGGCCACGCGTACATGGCGGGGTTTCGCTTCGGCATCGAGAGGAACTATCGGTTCATCGTCGAGATTGATGCGGACGGGTCCCATGATCCAGCGGAGCTCCCCGCCATGATTTCCGCCGCACGCGACGGAGCCGATCTGGTTCTCGGTTCGCGCTGGGTACCCGGCGGGACCGTTATCAACTGGCCGTGGCTGAGGCGCGCGATTTCACGTTCGGGAAATTCTTATGCCAGACGGGTTCTGGGATCTCACATCCGTGACCTGACATCGGGATTCAGGGTGTACCGGGCGAGTGCGCTCTCGGCACTGAATCTCACCGCGGTGGCGTCTCAGGGCTATTGTTTTCAAATCGAATTCGCCTGGCGAACCGAACGCGGCGGCATGACCGTGGCGGAGCACCCCATTACCTTCGTCGAACGAACCGTCGGGCGTTCAAAAATGCATCTGGGAATCGTTGTCGAAGCTCTCGTGCGAGTCACCTGGTGGGGACTCTTCCGCAGGTAAGTATCTGCGAGAGCGGGCGTGCGACCTGGTCCGACGGGCTTCTACGCGCCGACCTTGTGCTTGCCGCGACGAGCGCGCAGATACTCGAGCCGCTCGTCCAGCAACTCCTGAAGTTCAGCGCGCGTGCGACGCTCGAGAAGCATGTCCCAGTGGCTTCGCGGAATTCGGCTCTCAGCCTGATCGAGCGGCACCGGCTTGCCGTTCTCTCCCAGCAGGTGACCTTCCTGTCCGCTTTTGGGCGATTCCCACAGCGTCGGAACCTCGGCGTCGGCAGAAAAAGTCACTTCAAACGTCGAACCGTCATCCAGCAAATACGTACTGCGTCGTCTGGGTGAAAATGTAACGCCCTCTTCGCTCTGGAGGCTCTGCGCGCCCAAACGCATGCCACGCAAACTACGATCCGCCATCTTTTCGTCCCCTTGTGTCCGCAATCCCTGATCTTTCACAATTTATAAACCACGAAGCTGGACGTATCCTTTCCGCCCCGCGCCTTTCACAGCGGGTTCTCAGGCTCCTCGCGACCGGGAATCCTTAAGACAACGCAGGAAATCAGGCTCACCCGGCGCATGCGCTAGGGGCGTTGTCGAACGACGTCACGCGCAATATCAGCTCGGTCAGTCACAATCCCGTCGACGCCGAGATCAAGCAGTCTGTTCATGCTGTCCGCGTCATTGATCGTCCAGACGTGGACCTCAGCACCCACCGCGTGCGCGACACGGACCAGGCGCGGGGTTACCACCCGAACTCCTTTCCACCGCTCGGGTACCTGAACCGCATCAAAACCATCGAGGACCGCCATAGCTCGGTGCGACATTCTCATCGACATCGCCGTCACAATTCGCGCCATTGCGCCAAGCGGCGCCGACGTAGCAACACCGGGCAAACCGGCAACGGTATCCCGTCTGCGAGCGTCGCTGAAAGACGCAACGAGAACACGCTGCACCGCATTCGTGGACTGGATCGCACTGATGGTGGGCTGCACCGCCCCGGGCGACTTCACATCGATGTTGAACCGTGCGTCGGGAAAGGCGTCAAGAGCCTCTGCCAGGGACGCGAAATTCTGGCCCTCTCCCAAGTCGACCCGTCGCAGTTCCGCAGCGGTCAGTTGATTCACGTCCACGAGGCGACCAGCGGTTCGCTCGAGCGAGGCATCATGACTGATCATCGCGACACCGTCCGAACTCTCATGCACATCGGTTTCGATGAAGTTCACGCCGATCGCCAATGCTTTCGCGAACGCAAGCAGGGTGTTTTCCGGCGCATCGAGTGCCAGTCCCCGATGGGCGAGGATCCGTGGGGGAGGGGTCGCGAAAAAACCGCTCCTGCCCGTCCGACTAGGAACGCGGTGCACCCTTGTTACCCAGGAATCCGCCGGTGATGTCCTTGAGCGCTTCGGTGAACTCCGAGGGGATGATCCAGAGTTTGCTCGATTCGCCTTCCGCAATCTTGGGCAGCGTCAACAAATATTGGTACGCGAGAAGTTCCGGATCCGGCTTTCCGTCATGGATGGCCTTGAACACGGTGGTGATCGCTTTACCTTCACCCTCTGCTCGCAGGACGGCGGCCTTCGCATCTCCCTCCGCCTTAAGAATCGCGGCCTGGCGTGCACCCTCCGCCTCAAGAATTTGCGACTGCTTGGTGCCTTCTGCCGTGAGAATGACGGCCCGCCTGTCGCGTTCGGCACGCATTTGCTTTTCCATCGAGTCCTGAATGGAAAGGGGTGGGTCAATGGCTTTCAATTCGACGCGGCCGACCCGGATTCCCCATTTGCCCGTTGCCTCGTCCAGCACGACACGCAACTGACCATTGATGTTGTCGCGGCTCGTCAGTGCTTCTTCAAGATTCAGTCCACCCACCACATTTCGGAGGGTAGTTGTGGTGAGTTGCTCAACGGCGCCGAGATAATTGGCGATCTCGTAGGTCGCCGCACGCGCATCCGTAACCTGGAAATACACGACAGTGTCGATGGACACGACGAGGTTGTCTTCCGTGATGACGGGCTGGGGCGGGAACGATACAACCTGCTCGCGCATATCAATAAGGGGGCGGACCCGGTCGATGATCGGAATCACGAGATTGAGCCCTGGCAGGAGAGTTTTGTGGTACTTGCCCAGGCGTTCCACGACTCCCGCGCGAGCCTGGGGAATGATTCTGATGGCGCGAAGCAGGGTTGAGATCACGAAAATCGCAATGACCACGATCAACGCAATGAGAAGGATATTTCCGAAGTCGTTCATGGGGTGGCGCCTTTCATCGGAGCAACCGTTGCGGTCGCACCGTCAATCGAAGTAACCGTGACCCGGTCACCAACCTGCAATTGCGGAGTCAGCGAGGTCGCGGCGCGAGCTGTCCAGGTCTCTCCGACCGTAAGTTTCACCTGACCCTGATCATTGACGAAATCCTTGACAACCGTGCCTTCCATCCCGATTAGGGCATCCACGAGCGTCTTCGTCGGATCGCCGCCGCGCTTGAGTCTGCGCAAGAGTGGTGGTTTCACCGCGAAGAGCAGCAGCAAAGCAACAACACCCGCGATGATGATTTGCGCCCACCATGGCAAGCCGAGCAGTCCAGACACCAAACCGCCGAGACCACCGAGTGCCAGCATGAGGAACGTGAATTCAAGAGAATTCATCTCGATGACCAGGAAGACAAGAATGAGGCCCAGCCACACAATCCATGCGTAGCTGCTGAGGAAATCCACCGCCATTCGGCACCTCTTCTGTGTCGTGTTACTACTGAAACTAGCATGCAGTTGTTGCTAGGGTTCGGTGGGTGAGCACACTGTTGAAATCCCATTCGCTCGATGGAAAACGAGCACTCGTCACGGGTTCCTCACGAGGAATCGGCGCAGAGACCGTCGGATACCTCGCGGAGGCTGGCGCACAGGTCGTCGTCAATTTCAGAAACAAGGAGAAGCGCGCGTTGCAGCTCGTCGAAAAAATTGAGGCTGGGGGAGGAACGGCAATCGCGATCGGCGCAGATCTCACCGATCCGGAGTCGGTCGCGCGCATGTTTGGGGATATTCGCGCGCGGTGGGGCGGTCTCGACATCCTCGTCTTGAACGCTTCGGGTGGCATGGAGGCCGGCATGGGGGAGGACTACGCCCTCAGACTCAATCGAGATGCTCAGTTGAATGTGCTTACTGCCGCGCTGCCGCTCCTCGGCCACGGTTCGCGCGTCGTTTTCGTGACGAGCCATCAGGCACACTTCATCCATACCGTGCCAACAATGCCCGAATACGAGCCGGTCGCTCTCAGCAAACGTGCGGGGGAGGATGCGCTGCGCGCGATGATTCCCCAACTTGACGAGCTCGGCATCGAGTTTGTTGTCGTGTCCGGTGACATGATCGAGGGCACCATCACGGCAACCTTGCTGGAGCGCGCAAATCCGGGAGCCATCAACGCGCGCAAGGAGGCCGCTGGAAAGCTCTACAACGTCGCCGAGTTCGCGGCAGAGGTAGCCGCAGCCGCCGTGGAACCGGTTCCCTCGGATCACACGCGCTACATTGGCGACATTTCAGACTTCACGGGGGAGTGACCCGGTTCTAGAGTGAATGGGGTGAAATGCATTGACCTCGCACTCCTTACCAGCGTCTCGCGTCCGACGGTTCATCCCGACGGCACCTGGGCGGTGGTTTCCACATCCAGGCCCGATCTCGAAGCGGACGCATACGTGGGTCAGTTGTGGCGAATTCCCCTGGATGGTAAAGAGCGGCCACGACGCATCACGCGCGGTATCAGTGATCGCGCGCCACGGTTCAGTCCCGACGGAAAACACATTGCCTTTTTACGTTCCCCGCAGGATCAACCCGCTCAGCTCTGTGTGATGCCGGTCGACCACGGCGAAGCGATAGTCGCGACGGATGCGAAGCTTGGCGTGGGCAGCTTCGAGTGGTCGCCGGACAGCAAATTCCTCGCGTACACGGCACGAGTGGCGGAACACGGTCGATACGGCACCGTCAAGAACCTTGGAGCGGACGCCGAACCACCTCGACACATCTCGGTGCGCAAATATCAGTCAAACGGCGTGGGCTACACCAATGACCGGCGAACCCAAATTTTTCTCATACCCGTTCCGGATGCCGCGAGCGAACCGACATATGCTGTGGCACCTTCGGCCACAGAACCAGAACCGGCGACACCGCCCTCCGTCCCCGAGCCGCGACAGCTGACCAGCGGTGACTTCGACCACGTCGCACCAAGATTTTCGCCTCAGGGTGACCGGCTGGCATTTCTCGCAGCACGACATGACGCACGCGACATCGACCTCGCCAACAATATTTATGAAGTCTCTCTGAACACGACCGACGCGGATCCTGTCGCCCTGGTGTCAGGGATCACGAAATACGGGATCGACGGTTTCGCCTACGGAAACGACGCGGTCGAGTATTTCATCGGCGCCGAGCTGGGGGAGTCTGGTCGGGATTTTGTGGGTCGCAACGGCGTTCTGTTTCATCGGGAACCGAGCACCGGTGCTGCGACAGGGCTGACCGATCCCGAACGATGTGACCTTGCCGAGGGCGCGAAGGACATGATGGTGCTCCCGAGCGGAAGCATCTATGCGCTCAACACGTGGCACGGAAACGTGCGGTTGGTGGAGGTATCGCCTCAGGGCGAGGTCTCCGATCTGGTGTCGGGAACGCTCGTCGTCACCGGGTTCGATGTCGGGTCGCACTCGACGGTCATCAGTTACACGGGGCCTCTCACGAAGGGCGACGTCGCCGTCGTGCGTGAGTCCGGCACGGAAACGCTCACGGACTTCTCCGCGCCGCTGGTTAAGTCGGGGATTGCTCGCATCGAAGAACTCGTTGTGAATGCTCGCGACGGTCAGGCGATTCAGGGTTGGGTACTGACCCCTGATAGCGATGGTCCGCATCCCGTGCTTCTCAACATTCACGGGGGACCCTATACGCAATATACCGGTAGCTTTTTTGATGAGGCGCAAGTGTACGTCGATGCCGGTTACGCGGTGGTCATGTGCAATCCTCGAGGGGCATCTGGCTACGGGGAGAAATTCGGTCGGGCGATCCAGCACCACATGGGCACGCTGGATTTCACGGATGTGCTCGATTTTCTTGACGGAGCAATCACCGCCCATCCGAATCTTGATGCGGATCGGTTGGGAATCATGGGCGGCTCCTACGGCGGATACCTCACGGCGTGGACAATCGGTCAGGATCACCGGTTCACTGCGGCCATAGTCGAACGCGGGTTCATCGACCCGGAAACATTCATCGGAACCTCCGATATCGGCGATTTCTTTGGCGACGAGTACACCGGAACCGATCACGATCGCGTGAAGGCGCAGAGCCCCCAGGCGTTCGCAGATCAGGTCACAACGCCCACACTTATCGTGCACTCCGAAAACGATCTTCGGTGTCCGTTGTCGCAGGGCCAGCGTTACTACCTGGCGCTCAAGCGCAACGGCGTCGATGCCGAGTTGCTGATTTTTCCCGGCGAAGATCACGAACTTAGCCGCAGCGGGCGGCCACGCCATCGATTGCAGCGATTCGAAGCGATTCTCGACTGGTGGCACAAGTATCTGCCTGTTGTGGACAATTGAAAGGTTCGGCGACCTCAGCACAATTCGCCGATAATGTACATTATGTCAGTTTGTCGAATTTCACGTTTCGATTCATCGCATCGCTGCAGCCCTCGTGGGCCGCGCTCGATCCTCGACCGGTACCATGGCGTTTTGGGAGGTTACGCAATGACGCAGGAACAGTCCGCCGCAGGCCTCGGCCGCGACACCCAGTCGACGATCTATCGGGATGGGGCGAGCGGTCGTCGCCCGCTCGTGCCCACGGGCCCCCGGCAGCTTTACGAGGCCGCACACGCGGCCATGTCACCCGAAGCCTGGGCTTACGTCGCCGGTTCGAGCGGCAGCGAGTCCACAGCGTCGGCAAACCGCGAAGCCCTCGACCGGTGGCGCATACTCCCCCGGGTTCTGCGCAATGTCGCGACGCGCGACCTCAGCGTGGAATTATTCGGCCACCGCTACCCCTCCCCCGTGATCGCCGCACCGATCGGAGCCCTCGAGCTCGTGCACCGGGATGCGGATGTCGCCGTCGCGCGCGCGACGGCAGACTTGGGGATTCCTTACATCTTCTCCAATCAGGCCTCGCGAAGCATGGAGGAAACCTCAGCAGTCATGGGCGAGGCGCCCCGCTGGTTCCAGTTGTACTGGAGCAGCTCGGACGATCTCGTCGCGAGCCTCCTGCGCAGGGCAGAAGGCGCGGGAGCCCAGGCCATCGTCATCACCCTTGACACCCACACTCTCGGCTGGCGGCCGCGAGACCTGGACCTCGCCTACCTGCCGTTCATCCACGGCATGGGCATAGCCCAGTACACGAGCGACCCGGTGTTTCGCGCGATGGTGCGCGAACGCGCCGCCGCGCCCGCTTCCGGTCCGAGGCCGCGCGTCACGGGCGCGGCGATCAGAACACTCATGGATATGACCCGCCGCTACCCGGGCCGGTTCGCGGAAAAGTTGCGCTCCGGCGAACCGAAGGCCGCGGTCGAGACTTTCCTTGACGTCTTCTCCCGCCCATCACTCACGTGGGATGAGCTCGCCTTCGCCCGCAAAAATACGAAACTGCCGATCGTGCTCAAAGGCATCCAGCATCCGGATGACGCGAAGCGCGCGCTCAAAGCCGGCGTCGACGGCATCGTCGTCTCCAATCACGGCGGGCGCCAGATCGACGGGGCGATCGGCTCGCTCGATGCGCTCCCGGCGGTCGTCGACGCGGTGAACGGCGCGATGCCCGTGGTGTTCGACAGCGGGATTCGCGGCGGAAGCGACATCCTCAAAGCCATTGCGCTCGGAGCCGCGGCAGTACTTGTCGGGCGTCCCTGGGTCTACGGGCTCGCGATCGCCGGATCCGACGGAGTCCGCGAGGTGCTGCGCAATCTCGTTGCCGAGTTCGACATTGCGCTCGGCCTCAGCGGCCACTCGAGCGTTGCGGAACTCTCCATCGACAGCGTAGTAGCACGCGACGCGGCGCACGCCTGACCATCAACCAACGGAGGCTGGACTAGCGATTCGTCGCGTTCGCCCACTCGTCCAATTTCTTGGACGCAGCACCAGAATCGACAGCTTCAGTTGCCACGCGGAGCTTTTCCTTGAACCGGTTAACTATCGGCGTCTGCACGCGGGAAGGATCCTGAGCCAAATCGAAGGACACGAGTCCGGCGGCCGCGTTCAGCAGCACGATATCCCTTACCGGCCCCTCCTCCCCCGCGAGCATCGCACGAGCCACTGCAGCATTGTGCTGCGGATCCGCTCCCCGCAAGTCATCAAGGTTTGCGCGCGGAATCCCGAGCTCAAGCGGATCGAGGTCATGCTCTGTCACTGCACCGCGCGAAACCTCCCAAATATGGCTGTGGCCGGTCGTGGTCAGCTCGTCCAGCCCGTCGTCACCGCGGAACACGAGCGCGGTAGCCCCTCTCGTCTGAAAAACACCGACGAAAAGCGGAATCTTGGACGCATCCGCAACTCCCACCGCGTTCGCCTCGCATCGTGCCGGATTGCACAGCGGCCCAAGAAAATTGAACACGGTGGGAATACCAATTTCTCCGCGAACCGGCCCGGCGTGACGAAAGCCGGGATGAAAATGAGCGGCATACACGAAGGTAATGTCCACTTCTGCGAAAACTTCCTCGACTCTGGTTTCGTTGAGGTCGAGCCGGATGCCGAGTGCTTCGAGAACATCGGACGATCCGGCGAGCGACGACGCGGCCCGGTTTCCGTGCTTGATGACCGGTGCGCCCGCCGCAGCGGCGACAATCGACGCCATGGTTGACACGTTGACCGTGCCGAATCTGTCCCCTCCGGTGCCCACGATGTCAATCGCCATGGGATCAAGAGCGAGCGGTCGCGCGTGGGCAAGCACTGCATCACGAAAACCCACGATTTCTGCGACGGTCTCGCCCTTTGCTTTGAGCGCGACGAGAAATGCGCCCAACTGCGCGGGCGTGGCCAACCCCTCCATGATTTGACGCATCGACCACGATGCCTCGCTGATCGTCAAATTTCTGCCGTCGAGCAGGTTTGTGAGCAATTCGGGCCAGGTTGGAGTGGTAGACACAGCAAAGATCCTAGCTTTTGCCGGGACTGGCCCGCCCGAATGGCAAAAAGCTCCACGAAATCGGCCATAATGGAAAGCGTGACCAGCACCTCTCTCTCGCAGCATGTCGGCGCCCCAGTCGTCAACCGCCCGAGCGTCGTTGCCGTGGGAACGATCGTGTGGCTCGGCAGCGAGGTTATGTTCTTCGCTGGTTTGTTTGCGATTTACTTCACGCTGCGCGCCACTTCGGGGGGACTTTGGGCATTCGAGACGGCCAAACTAGATGTTTGGTACGCGCTCGGAAACACCACGATCCTGGTGCTTTCCTCGTTTACCTGTCAGTTCGGGGTGTTCGCCGCGGAGAGATTGCAGCCTCGTGCGACGGGTTGGAAGCCCACGCAATGGGGAATGGTGGAATGGTTCTTCCTCACCTACGCCATGGGTGCCGTCTTCGTCATCGGACAAATTTTTGAGTACGCGAATCTGGTTGCCGAGCACATCAGCATCAGCTCCAACTCGTACGGCAGCGCGTTCTACATCACCACCGGATTCCACGGATTGCACGTGATCGGCGGACTCATCGCCTTCATCCTCGTCATCGGCCGCGCGTTCAGCGTCAAAAATTTCACTCACAAAGAGGCAATGAGCGCCATCGTGGTCTCCTACTATTGGCACTTCGTCGATGTGGTCTGGATCGGGCTGTTCCTGGTCATCTACGTACTCAAATAGAAAACTGGAAGAGAATGCGCAACCACGGTACAACTGACGCCAAGCGTCGGCAGGCAGGACGCCGTCATCCACTCGCGTCAGTAGCCCTCATCACCATTGGTCTCCTCGCCTCGGGTGGTGCATACGCGCTCTTCACCACGACCGCTACCGCCCAGTCTGCAAGCGCGAGCGAAGAGTCCGTGACCGAGGGCCAAAAGTTGTTTGCCGCGAACTGCGCAACCTGCCACGGAATGGAAGCCCAGGGAACGGACGAGGCACCGAGCCTCTACGGCGTCGGCGCAGCATCGGTGGATTTCCAGATGGGCACCGGAAGGATGCCGCTCGCATACCAGGGTCCACAGGGCGCGCAGAAGCCAATTCAGTTCACCCAACAACAGATTGACGCCGTCGCCGATTACGTCGCAAGCCTTGCGCCAGGTCCGGCGATTCCGGATGAAAAATGGCTCGACGGCAGCTCCAACGTCGACATCGCCCGCGGTGGCGAACTGTTCCGCATCAATTGCGCGATGTGCCACAACGTGGCTGGCGCCGGTGGCGCGCTCACGGAAGGCAAATACGCACCGCAATTGAAGGGTGTCGAGGCTCGGCACATCTACGAGGCCATGGTCAGCGGCCCGCAGAACATGCCCGTATTCAACGACATGAACCTGACACCGCAGGATAAAGCAGACATCATCAGCTTCTTGAAGTTCCAGGAAGAGAACGACTCGGTAGGCGGATTCGATTTGGGTAGCCTCGGTCCAGTCTCAGAAGGTCTATTCATTTGGATTTTTGGACTCGGTGCGATCGTCGGTGTGACGATCTGGATCACTGCCCGCCCCAATTGACGTTGTTGTGACTACACGAGAGATTCGAAGGGAACGTAATGGCTCAGCACGACGGTGACGAGCACGCCGCTGCCGGCTCAGGACTCGACAAGGCCGTGCCCTATCAGGCATCGGCAGGCACCGCTGTCGT
Source organism: Agreia sp. (assembly GCA_044464485.1). Classification (GTDB taxonomy): domain Bacteria; phylum Actinomycetota; class Actinomycetes; order Actinomycetales; family Microbacteriaceae; genus Terrimesophilobacter. The sequence continues at coordinate 89,186 of JBIQLG010000004.1, read as the reverse complement.
CCCCACCGGTGCTTTCGAGAACCCGGGAATGCCGCCGCACTTTCCCCGCGCAACCGATCTTGACCCGGCCAAGGACAAGACGGCGGAGCGTCGAGTCGGCGGGCTCTTCCTGCTCTCCGTGGCCGCGAGCATCTTTGCCATTGTCGCCTACATCATTTTCCCGATCACGCCGGGCAACCTCTCCTCCGTGCGCATCAACAACATGCTGCTCGGAACGGGCATCGCGGTGGCACTCCTCGCGATAGGTCTCGGCGCCATTTACTGGGCCAAGAACTTGATGAAGGACGGCGAGTGGGTGGAACAGCGTCATCCCACGCGCGGCAGTGAAGAAACGCGCGCTGCCGCGGTCGAGGTCTTCACGCTCGGCAACGAGGAATCCGGATTCGGTCGGCGCACGCTCATTCGTCGAAGCCTCATCGGGGCTCTCGCGGTCGCTCCCCTGCCTGCCGTCGTGATGTTCCGTGATCTGGCGCCGGCCGCCGATCCCGTTGCGCTGCTGCACGAAACGCTCTGGGACAAAGACGTGCGACTCATGCGTGATCCCTCGAACACTCCCATCAAGGCGTCGGATGTCACGCTGGGTTCGGTGTTCCATGTGATCCCCGAAACACTCGCAGACTCGAAGGACTTTCTGGAAGAGAAGGCAAAGGCCGCGGTTTTGCTCATGCGGCTGGATCCAAAGGATCTACACGTCTCCCCCGAGCGGAAAGACTGGAACTATCAGGGCATTGTCGCCTATTCCAAAATTTGCACGCACGTCGGATGCCCGGTGGCCCTCGCAGAACAGCACACACACCACCTGTTGTGCCCGTGCCACCAGTCGCAATTCGACATCAGCCATGAGGCCAAGGTTATTTTCGGCCCGGCAAAGAGACCCCTTCCGCAATTGCCCATCACCGTGAACGCCGACGGTTACCTCGTAGCCAGGAGCGATTTCCACGAACCCGTCGGCCCGAGCTTCTGGGAGCGTTCATGACCACCGTGAAGGATTCGGCGACCACGAAGGCGTCAACCCCGTCAACGACGCGAGGCTCTCGGTTCACCAGTGCCGCCGCCAACTACCTTGACGAGCGTACGAGCATCTCCGGTATCACCAAGGAGCTCGGTCGCAAGATATTTCCAGACCACTGGACCTTCATGCTCGGTGAGGTTGCGCTCTACAGCTTTATCGCAATTCTCCTGTCCGGAACATTCCTGACGTTTTTCTTCGAGCCGAGCATGACGCCCGTCCACTACCAGGGTTCGTACGTGGGCCTCAAGGGGATCGAAATGTCGGCCGCATACGCGTCGACGCTCGACATCTCGTTTGACATCCGCGGCGGACTTCTCATGCGTCAGGTGCATCACTGGGCGGCGCTGTTGTTTGTCGCCGCCATCGGGCTGCACATGCTGCGCGTGTTCTTCAACGGTTCGTTCCGCAAGCCACGCGAACTCAACTGGGTGATTGGTTTCGTCCTGTTCATCCTCGCAATGGGCGAAGGGTTCACCGGGTACTCGCTCCCCGACGACCTTCTTTCCGGCAACGGTCTGCGCATCATTGACGGCATGGTCAAGGGCATTCCGGTCGCCGGAACCTGGATCTCCTACCTGCTCTTCGGTGGCGAGTTCCCAGGCACGGTGATCGTGCCGAGATTGTATTCACTCCATATTCTGCTTCTGCCGGCAATTCTTGTCGCGGCGCTCGGACTGCACTTGCTCCTGATGGTCATCAATAAGCACACGCAATACGCAGGCGCGGGCCGCACGAATGACAACGTCGTCGGCGTTCCGATCATGCCTAACTTCGCTGCGAAGGCCGGCGGATTCTTCTTCGTCGTGTTCGGCGTCATCGTACTGATCTCGTCGTTCTTCACGATCAACCCGATCTGGAATTACGGTCCATACGATCCGTCACCGATTTCGGCAGGTACCCAGCCCGACTGGTACATCGGGTTTGCCGACGGTGGCTTGCGTCTCGTGCCACCCGGTCTGGAATTCGTGCTCTGGGGCCACACGTGGTCGTTCAACATCATCCTGCCGCTGCTCGTCATCGGTGTATTCATTGTGGCCGTCATGCTTTACCCGTTCCTCGAGGCGTGGGTGACAGGCGACAAGCGTGAACATCACCTTGCAGAGCGGCCGCGCAACGCGCCTGTCCGTACATCGATCGGCGCCGCCGGCGTCACTTTCTACGCGGTTCTTTGGGCAGCGGCTGCGTCCGACATCCTGGCAACACATTTCCACCTCACCATCGAAGCAGTGACACACACGCTTCAAGGTGCGCTCATTCTCGGCCCGATTATCGCGTTCCTCATCACCAAGCGCGTGTGCCTCGCCTTGCAGAAGAAGGATCGTGAGATCGCATTGCACGGCTACGAATCAGGCCGCATGGTGCGTTTGCCCGGCGGTCAGTACCACGAAGTGCATGAGCCGGTGAGTGAATTCGAACGGTGGCGACTTGTCGATTACCTTGACTACAAACCTCTCATGGTTCGCCCCGATGCTGACGGCAAGATTCGCCCGATGCAGCGTGTGCGTGCCGTGATCTCGCGGTGGTTCTTTGAAGACAGAATCTCGCCCGCGACGCGTGCAGAGCTCGAGGCTGGCGAAGATCACCGCTGAGAGCGCGCTCAGCTGCGTCGCCGACCGAGCTACGCGATCCGTGCGAATCGGCGAGGCGAAATAAGTAAGTGCGAATCAACGAATACTATTCGTCGAATCGTTTCTTGAGAAAGTCTGCCGTAGAACGGTAGTCCAATCTCTCGTAAAAGGCAGAATTCCGTAGCGTCGCAACGGTCAACTGCTTGACGCCTCGCGCCAGGCACTCGCCTTCAATCGCGGAGACGAGGTGGCTTCCCAGTCCCCTCCCCCGTGAGTTCTCGTCTACGACCAGCTCATGAATCTGTGCCGTGTCACCGTGGGCATAAAACTGCCGCGCAATGGTCGCAAGCGCGTAGCCTGCGACGCAGTCATCCAGTTCGACAACGAACAGGAGATGATCGTCGGCCTGTGACATCACGGCGTCGAAGGTATCCTCAAAAACTTCGCCTTCCGGCACGAATTCTGCCCCCACTTGCGCGAGCAGCGACCTCACCGCGGAAGCATCGTCTTGGGTCGCCCTCCTTACGCGGGGTGTGGAAGCCGCATCCGTTGACATCATCCGAGATGCTCAGAGACTCGCTAGCGACCGAAGTTTCCGCGGTAGTACTCGAAGACCCAACCGACGATACTCACGAAGGACAACGCGGCACCGATAAAGCAAATCCAGATACCGATCGCGAGACCGAGGAACACGAGAGCCGCGCCTGCACCGAGTGCCATGGGCCACCAACTCCACGGACTGTAAAAACCTACCTCGCTGTCCCCGTCATCGATATCCGCTGTTTGCACATCTTCGGGAAGTTCACCGCCCTGGGCGTGATGAGCGCGCCCCAGAAAGAACGCAATGAGGGCGAAGAGCACGCCGCACAGGGCCAATGCTGGCGTGCCGACCCATTCAATCTCACCGTGCATGGGGTCAACGAGACTCCATACCGTGTAGAGGATTGACGACAACCAGAAGAACGCGGCCAGTATCCAGAAAACATGAATGTTGGTCTTCATCTGCTTGTTACTTCACCTTCTCGTCGCTGAGGTCCTTGATCGGCGCGTCCGGCGCGTCTTTACCCGGCCCGATTCCGTACTGGACCGGTGCCGCCTCCGGGTGGTTCAAGTCGAACGCCGGCGACTCCGACCGGATGCGAGGAATGGACGTGAAGTTGTGGCGCGGTGGCGGGCACGACGTCGCCCACTCAAGTGAACGCCCATAACCCCACGGGTCATTGACCGTCACGCGCGGGGCCCTGCGGGCCGTGATGTAGACGTTGTATAAGAACGGAATCATCGAAATACCGAGCAGCATTGCGCCGATCGTGGAAAGCTGATTCATCCAGACAAAGCCGTCCTCTGGCTGATACGTGGCATAGCGCCTCGGCATTCCCATCACACCAAGCCAATGCTGGATCAGGAACGTCGTGTGGAAACCGAGGAACAGCAGCCAGAAGTGCACCTTGCCCAGCCGCTCGTTGAGCATTTTGCCCGTCCACTTCGGCCACCAGAAATAGAACCCGCTGAACATTGCGAAGACGACGGTACCGAACACCACGTAGTGGAAGTGTGCGACGACGAAATACGTGTCGGAAACGTGGAAGTCCAACGGCGGCGAAGCGAGGATCACACCCGTGAGACCGCCGAAAGTGAAGGTCACAAGGAAGCCAATTGCCCAGAGCATTGCTGCTTCAAACGTTATGGACCCTCGCCACATCGTGCCCAGCCAGTTGAAAATCTTGACGCCCGTCGGCACGGCGATCAACATCGTCATGAGCGAGAAGAACGGCAACAGTACCGACCCGGTCACGTACATGTGGTGGGCCCACACGGTAGTTGAGAGTGCAGCAATTGCGACCGTCGCACCCACCAAAGTCTTGTATCCGAAGATCGGTTTTCGGCTGAAGACGGGGAACACTTCGGAAACTATTCCGAAGAACGGGAGCGCAATAATGTACACCTCCGGATGGCCGAAGAACCAGAAGAGGTGTTGCCAGAGCAGAGCTCCGCCCGACTCAACGTTGTATATGTGACCGCCGAAGACGCGATCCAATCCAAGTCCGAACAGGGCTGCAGCAAACGGCGGGAAGACCATGATCACGAGGATTGACGTGACCATGGCGTTCCAGGTGAATATCGGCATGCGGAACATGGTCATTCCGGGTGCCCGGAGCGTGATGATGGTCGTGATGAAGTTCACGGCACCCAGAATCGTGCCGAATCCGCTGAGAGCAAGCCCAAACGTCCACAGGTTACCTCCGGCGCCCGGTGAGAACGTCGGATCAGAGAGCGGCGTATATGCGAACCAACCGAACGACGCAGCTCCTTGCGGAGTCAGGAATCCCGCGACCGCGATGAGACTACCGAAGTTGTAGAGCCAGTACGCGAACGCGTTCAGCCGCGGGAAGGCGACATCCGGAGCGCCGATCTGCAGCGGCATAATGACGTTCGTAAAGCCGGCAAAAAGCGGCGTCGCGAACATCAACAGCATGATGGTGCCGTGCATGGTGAACAGCTGGTTGTACTGATCTTTCGTTTGCAGCAACTGCAATCCCGGCTCGAAAAGTTGAGCGCGAATGATCAGCGCCATGACGCCGCCGATGCAGAAGTAAATGAACGAGGTGATCAGGTACAGATAGCCGATCTTCTTGTGGTCGGTCGTCGTGATCCAGTCGACGATGATGTCACCCTTGGAGCCCACTTTGGATGCTCCGAAATTGTTGCCGGCCCCCGACCCGCGCTGCGGCTGTTGCGGTGCCTTCGGCGTCGAGGCGGAGGGTGCTGTTGTAGTAGTCATATCTGAAATCGCCTACTCGTTGCCGGTCGGAGCGTCGTTGCCGGGCTTGTTGGTGTTTGTGTTGTACTCGGGTCCCAGCGCTCCGACCTGCCCCTTTGCGGCGAGGTCATTGATATACGCGTCATACTCGCTCTGGGAGACGACCTTTACTTTGAAGAGCATGAGCGAGTGATATTCGCCGCAGAGTTCGGCGCACTTACCCATGTACACGCCTTCCTTCAGCGGCGTGAAGTAGATGTAATTCGACTTCCCCGGGATCATGTCCTTCTTGTAAAGGAATTCGGGAACCCAGAACGAGTGCACTACATCGCGACTCTCGATATCAAGTTGAACTGACTTACCCACCGGGAGGTAAAGAACCGGAAGCGCGTCTTCGTCGATGAATGGCGGAGTCGAGATTTCCTTCGCCTGAACGCCCTGCGAATAAACACCCTTGTCGTTCGGTCCGACGTTCAAATAGTTGAAGTCCCACGACCATCGCTTGCCGAAGACTTCGATCTGGACATCCGGATTCGCGATCGGTGCCTCGATCTTTGCCTGATCGCGCGCCGTGAACGCGAAGAATCCCAGAATAAAAATCAAGGGCACGACGGTGTAAAAGATTTCAATCGGCATGTTGTAGCGAAGTTGAACCGGGAGTCCCGTTTGTCCCTTGCGACGGCGGTACACCACAAGCGCCCAAATGATCAGCCCCCACACGAGCAGTCCGATCGCCAAAAGGATGATCCAACTCGTCACCCAAAGACCGTCGATATCATCCGTGTGATTGGTGATGCCGGGTTCGCCAGGCATAAATCCGCGAAGCTGCTGCTGGGTGCAACCCGCGAGAGTAATGGCAAGCCCTAGGGCGACCGGGATGGTAATCCATCGAAGACGACGAGGAGAACGCACTGGAAACCTCTCGGATGACGCGGAAACTGTTATTGGCAGTCTATTGAACGCCTCCAGCCTACTCTGAAGGACGCGCCCCGACATGCCCAAACCGGCTAAAAGCGGGCTTAAAACCTAATGAAATGAGTCGCCGCATGCGCAACTGCCGCCGGCGTTGGGGTTGTCAATGGTAAATCCCTGCTTCTGGATGGTGTCTTCGAAATCGATCGTGGCGCCATCCAAGTAAGGAACGCTCATCTTGTCGACGACAACCTCAACTCCGTCAAACTCGACGGTGGAGTCGCCATCCAGCAGGCGCTCATCAAAGTAGAGTTGGTAAATCAACCCCGAACAGCCACCCGGCTGAACAGCAATACGAAGGCGCAGGTCGTCTCTTCCCTCCTGCTCGCAGAGGGTGCGCACCTTGTGGGCCGCCGTGCTCGTCAGCGTCACACCGTGAGTCGGTGTCGACGTCTCAACTGTGCTGGTGTCAGACATATCCTGCTCCTTACGTTCACTACCGAGTCTAATGTCTTCACTCGCGAGAATTCAGGGTTGACAGAAGTATCGCTTCCGTGAGGATCGCTCGATGAAAAACGCCGAGGTGCAGCGATTCGTTCGGGCTGTGCGCGCGAGAATCCGGATCCTCCACTCCGGTGACCAGAATCTGGGCCTCGGGGAAGACATCCACCAGGTCGGAAATGAACGGAATCGATCCGCCAACTCCCATCTCGACGGGCTCAGTGCCCCAGGCACGCGCCATCGCATTTTTTGCCTCCGCCACCGCCCAACCGCTCGTGTCTACTAAGAACGGCTCGCCGCGATCGACGTCGTCAATTTCCACGTGGGCGCCAAAGGGAGTGTTCTCTCGGATGTGGCGCTCAATCTCTTCGAATGCCTCGGCGGCAGACTGACCGGGAGCTATGCGGGCGCTCACCCGCACCGACACCGATGGAAGCAGCGTGTTGGATGCGTTTGCGACGCTGGGCGCATCAATTCCGGTCACCGTGATGGATGGCTGGTACCACAGCCTGCTAGGAATGGAGCCCGTGCCGATTGGGGCGACACCTTCCAGCAAAGCAGCCTCATGAATCAACTGCGACTCCGGATAATCCGGGGTGTCACCGTCGAAACTCCTGAGGCCGCGCACCGCCACGGTTCCTGCTTCGTCGTGCAACGTGGCCAGCAGTTTGATCATGGCGAGCATGGCATCGGGCGCGGCTCCCCCGAACATGCCCGAATGCGACGCGTGGTCCAGCGTGCGCACAGTGAGACGAAACGTGACATTTCCCCGAAGCGCAACAGTGAGCGCAGGAGTCTCGGCGTCCCAGTTGTCTGAGTCCGCAACCACAATGACGTCCGAGCTGAGTTCCGAGCGGTGTTTGAGCAGGAAATTCTTGAACGAGCGCGAGCCGAATTCTTCCTCCCCCTCAATGAAGAGCACGAGACCGAGGTCAAAATCATCGCCGGCGGTTTCTACCAGCGCGCGAATCGCAGCGATGTGCGCCATCACCCCCGCCTTGTCGTCCGCCGCGCCCCGCCCATAGAGCCTGTCGCCGCGCACCGTGGGCTCAAACGGAGGAGTGTCCCAGTCTTCATCCTTGCCGGGAGGCTGGACGTCATGATGGGCATACAGCAGCACCGTGGGTTTGCCATTTTTTGCCGCGCGCGTGGCCAGGACTGCCGGTTGGCCGAGTTGATCCGTATCGCCAATGGTTGCCTGAGAGACATGCACGCTATCGAAAACGTCGAGACCGTTCACGAGCGCCACGATGGCGTCGGCGCTGCGCCGCACATGGTCCGGGTCGAACGCGGACCATGACACCGAAGGTATGCGGACAAGGTCGCCCAGCTCGCCCATCACCAGGGGAAACCCCGCGGTCACCGCCTCAGCGAGAGAATCATGAAAAACGGCGGAGTCGTGGGGTGCAGAAGTCATACGGGTAATCTTAACGGCAGACCGAGAGCAAGGATCCAACGTGCCCAAACGAGCAAAGCCCGACCATGAAGTCGACGACCACCTCAACACTGATAGCACAGTGCAGGGTAAAGGGCGTCCGACGCCGACCAGAAAAGAGCGCGAAGCGGCCAATCTGAGACCACTGGTCAGCAATGATCGACGGGCTGCATCGAAGGAGTCCCGGGCAAAAATGGCTGAAGCGCGCGAGAAGGCACGCGTGGGTATGGCGGCCGGCGATGAGAAGTATCTTCCCGTCAGAGACAAAGGACCGCAGCGCCGATGGGTGCGGGATTATGTGGACGCTCGATTCAGCGTGGGAGAGGTGCTCATCCCCGTAATGTTTGTCGTCATCATCCTCACGTTCGTGAGCAGTGAAGCTCTCCAACTCATCGGCATCGGCATTCTGTGGTTGTTTTTCCTCGCCGCAGTCATTGACGGCATCATTCTCGGGTACATCGTCACTCGGAGGCTGTCGCAAAAGTTCGGTTCAGACAAAGTTCAGCGTGGAACACGGTGGTATGCGGCGATGCGTGCGATGCAGTTGCGGATGATGCGGCTACCCAAACCACAGGTCAAGCGCGGGCAGTTTCCCGTTTAAGTATTCGGGCAAGACTCCGATTGATCTGCGCGGCCCACAGGGGCCCGCGATAGATGAATCCCGTGTACCCCTGCACGAGCGTTGCACCGGCGCGAATCCGCTCGGCGACGTCTCGTGCCGACTCGACTCCGCCAACAGAAACAATGCACAATTCGGCAGGAACACTCGACCGGACCAGTTTCAAAACGTCAAGTGACCGTGACGCAAGTGGCCTTCCGGAGAGACCTCCCGCCCCAGCGGACTCCACTACGTCCGCGTCGGTGGCGAGCCCCTCGCGGCTCAGCGTCGTATTGGTTGCAATTATTCCGCCAAGCGCGAGTTCGGTCACGATCCCGCACAACTCAACAATTGCGGGATCCCCGAGGTCGGGTGCGATTTTGACCAGAACCGGAGTGACGCCGGCCGCCTCCTTCACCGAACGCAGAAGGGGGCGCAGTCTGTCGGCCTCTTGCAGTCCCCGCAGCCCGGGGGTATTCGGCGAGCTGACGTTGACAACGAGATAGTCGGCAACGGGAGCAAGAAGCCGGGCGCTTTCCAGGTAATCGTCGGCAGCGGCCTCCACGTTGACGACACGCGACTTTCCAATATTCACTCCCACAACGGGCCTCGTGTTGAGCTCGCGCACAGTACGCAGCCGTGTCACCGCGTTTGCCGCTCCCCCGTTGTTGAAGCCCATGCGATTGATGAGCGCGCGGTCAGGGACGAGTCGAAACAACCGCGGTCCAGGGTTGCCGGGCTGGGGCTGCGCCGTAAGTGTCCCCACTTCGACGTGTCCGAACCCAAGGTTACCGAGACCACGAATAGCCGCTGCATCCTTGTCAAAACCCGCGGCAAGTCCAAAGGGCGACGAAAATTTCACGCCGAGCGTTGTCACGGAGAGCCGCGGCGACGGTTTCGTGAACGTTCTGATCACGGCACCGATGATGGGCAGCCCGCACATGCGAATGACGATCAACGCCAGTGAGTGTGCTCGTTCGGGGTCGAATCGCGCCAGAACAAGGTGAAAGAAAAGTCGATACATTCGAGCGACAGCCTAGCGGCATTCCGCCGCACTCGGCGTGCTAAGAATCTTCCACGACTCTCTCGGCATCGTGTTCGACGCGAAGGAGGGTAATTGCCGATTCGAAATCGTCGAGCGAATCAAAGCCTTGATATACACTCGCGAACCGCAAATACGCGACCTCGTCCAGCTCGCGCAGCGGTGCGAGGATGGCAAGACCGATGTCATTTGCTTCAATCTGCGATGCGCCGGTGGCACGGATGGATTCCTCCACTCGCTGAGCGAGCATCGCGAGATCGGTGTCCGTAACGGGCCTGCCCTGGCACGCCTTTCGCACTCCCGCAACAATCTTTTCGCGACTGAAAGGTTGTACGACACCGCTGCGCTTGACGACGTTGAGACTCGCGGTCTCCGTCGTGCTGAATCGCCTTCCGCACTCGGGGCATTGACGTCGGCGGCGAATGGACAGACCGTCATCACTCGTACGCGAGTCAACGACGCGCGAGTCCGGATGGCGGCAAAACGGGCAGAACATTGTGCTTTCAGCCTACGCCAGAGTGTCGGGATCGTCGCGGAACCGCGCGACAATCGCATCGGCGTGCGCGGGGAGGTCCTCGGCACGCGCGAAGTCGACGATCTTCTTTCCCACCTCTGCCAAAGCGGCCCGGTCATACCGGATTATCTGTTGCGGGCGAAGAAACGTGTGGACTCCGAGGCCTGACGCAAACCGAGCCTGGCCACCGGTGGGAAGTACATGGTTCGATCCCGCAAGATAATCCCCGAGGCTCACGGGAGCATCTGGTCCAAGAAATATCGCACCCGCGTTGTCAATATCTTCGAGCAGAGATTCGGGGTCCCGCACGAGCAACTCAAGATGCTCTGGGCCGTAGGCGTTGGAGAACTCCGCTGCCTCGGGGAGAGAACTCACCAGCACAATCGCCGATTGCTGCGCACCGAGAGCCGAACGCACCCTTGCCCCCTTTGGCGTGCTCTCGGAAAGCAGGCCGAGTTCTGAACGAACCCGGTCAGCCAACGAGAGCGAATCGGTGACCAAAACCGCTGCCGCGAGCTCATCGTGTTCCGCCTGACTGACAAGATCGGCCGCGACCAGCACGGGATCGGCCGAATCGTCCGCGATGATCAGGATTTCCGTCGGACCGGCTTCCGCGTCGATGCCGACGACCCCGCGCACCAGTCTCTTGGCTGCCGCTACCCACACATTCCCCGGGCCGGTCACGAGATGAACCGGCAGCAGATCCATCGATTCGACGCCGTACGCGAAGGCGCCAATGGCGCCCGCACCACCCATGGCGTACACCTCATCAATGCCCAGGATGCCGGCGGCCGCGAGGATCGACGGATGCACGCCGCCGTTGTGCTCCACCTGCGCCGGTGATGCCAGAGCGATAGATCTCACGCCGGCCACCTGCGCGGGAACAACATTCATGACAACGCTCGATGGGTATACGGCCTTCCCACCAGGAACGTAGAGACCGACGCGCGGTACCGGTCGCCATCGCGTGGATACCATAGCACCCTCAGCGAGCTCCGTGGACACCATCACCGGCACGGTTGCACGCGAGACCGCTCGAACCCGTCGGATGGACTCCTCGAGCGCCTCCCGAAAACGCGGTTTCGCATCGTGCACGGCCCTGTCGATAGCGGCCTGATTCACCCGTATGAACGCAGGACGGACCCCATCGAAGCGTTCCGACTGGTCCATAAGGGCATCGACACCACGCGCGCGAACATCGTCGATGAGGGTTCTGGCAGTTTCGAGAGCACTGTCGATATTGACGCGTGCGCGCGGGACAGTTTCGAAGAGATTGCGCGTTGATAACGGGCTGCTACGAAGATCAATGGTGGAGATCATGTCGTCCCTAGCCTAGTTCGGCAGTGCCACCGAATGACGCCGGTGACACGCACGCTCAGTTGAGGCAATTCGGACCGAGCAGTGACTTGAGTTCGCCGTACAGATCCGCGCTCACGCTGACCGGATACGGAACTTCGAACATTCGTGCCATCGAACCCTTGACGAGTTTCAGTCGGACCTCATTGTCACCGGAATGGCGGATGAGAACATCGTTGAGCGCCGTGACGACATCCGTCGTTGCACGGTGCTCCGGCACGGAGATCACGAGGGGGCCCGCTCCCAGGCTCTGTCCCACATCCGGCGCGTAAAGACTCACGGCATGCAGTGCAATGCCGTCGTCACGCACATTCACGCGACCCTTGATCACCACGATGGAATCGTTCACGAGTGCGGGTGAAAACTCGTGATAAATCTTTCCGAGGAAGGTCACGGTGATTTCGCCGCCAAAATCCTCGACCTGAATGACTCCGTACGGGTTGCCGCTGTTGCGTGCCGTTCGATGCTGAACGCTCGTAATGAGCCCCGCAATCGACACCGTTTCGCCATCCGAGGCTACATCCCCCGACAAAAGATCCGGAATGCTGATGGTCGCGTGCTTTGCCAGCTGCAACTCCAGGCCGGCGAGCGGATGGTCCGAAACATAGAGTCCAAGCATTTCGCGCTCGAAGGCGAGCTTGTCCCGCTTCGACCACTCGGGACGATCCGGCACCTTGCTGTTGGATTCCGGCTCGTCCCACAGGCTGTCGAAGTCAAAGCCCACCTGGCCGTTCGCTTCCGCCCGTTTTTGTGTGACGACCGCATCCACCGCGTCTTCATGAATCTCAATCAGCGCGCGGCGAGTGGCGCCGAGAGAGTCGAACGCACCCGCTTTCACGAGGGACTCCACCGTGCGCTTGTTCGTCACGGATGCCGGAACCTTGTGGAGAAAATCGTGGAAGCTTTCAAAGCGGCCTTTGCTGGCGCGCGCCTGACAAATGCCATCCACAACGTTCACGCCAACATTTCGGATAGCGCCGAGGCCGAAGCGGATGTCGTCTCCTGCTGCGGTGAAGTCAACGGAAGACTCATTCACATCCGGGGCCAGCACCTGAATACCCATGCGTCGGCACTCTGCGAGATAGATGCCGAGTTTGTCCTTGGAATCCCCGACGCTCGTAAGAAGCGCTGCCATATATTCGGCCGAGTAGTTCGCTTTGAGATAGGCGGTCCAGTAACTGAGCACCGCGTATGCGGCTCCGTGCGACTTGTTGAATCCGTAGTCGGAGAACGGAACCATGATGCCCCATAAGGCGCTCGCCGCGTCCTTGCTGAAACCGTTTTTTTGCATGCCGCCGGCAAAGTTCTCGAACTCCTTGTCGAGTACCTTGCGATCCTTCTTACCCATCGCCTTACGCAGCGTGTCAGCCTGACTGAGCGTGAAACCCGCAACCTTTTGCGCGACGGCCATCACTTGCTCCTGGTAGACGACGAGTCCGTAGGTTTCGCCCAGGATGTCCGAAAGCGGCTCGGCCAACTCGGGGTGAATGGCATCCACTTTCTCAAGGCCATTCTTGCGCATGGCGTACTTCGTGTGAGAGTTCATTCCCATCGGGCCAGGACGATACAACGCGATGACGGCGATGATGTCGTTGAAGCTGTCCGGCTTGAGCTGCTTGAGCAGAGAGCGAAGCGGGCCGCCATCGAGCTGGAAGACACCCAAAGTGTCTCCCCGCGCCAGGAGTTCGTAAGTGGCGGCGTCTCCCCCAAGGTCCAGATCTTCGAGAACCACCTCCTCTCCGCGATTGGTTCTGATGGAGGCGAGGGCATCCTGCAACACGGTGAGGTTTCGCAGGCCGAGGAAGTCCATTTTCAGCAAACCGAGCTTCTCGCACGGCGGCTGATCGAACTGGGTTATGATCGCGCCATCATCCTCGCGCTTCATAATGGGCAGAACATCGATCAAAGGCTCCGCGGACATGATGACGCCAGCCGCGTGCACCCCCCATTGCCGCTTGAGGTTCTCAATGCCCAGTGCCGTTTCAAATACGCGTGCGGCCTCGGGGTCTGAGTCGACAATCGCCCTCAGATCGCCCGCTTCTTTGTAGCGTTGTGATGTCTTGTCCATCACGTCGCCGAGGCCCATGTCCTTGCCCATGACCGGAGGCGGCATGGCCTTCGTGAGCTTCTCGCCAACCGCGTAGGGCATGCCGAGAACCCTCGCCGAGTCCTTGAGAGCCTGCTTCGCCTTGATCGTGCCGTAGGTGACGATTTGGGCGACGCGATCATCCCCATATTTCTCCGTCACGTACCGAATCACCTCACCCCGGCGGCGGTCGTCGAAGTCGATGTCGATGTCGGGCATCGAAATGCGGTCAGGATTCAGGAAGCGCTCAAAGATGAGCCCGTAAGCCAATGGGTCAAGGCCGGTAATATTCATGGCCCATGCGACAACTGAACCCGCCGCGGAACCCCTGCCGGGACCCACGCGAATCCCATTGTCACGCGCCCACCCGATGAAATCGGCGACAACCAGAAAGTATCCCGGGAATCCCATCTGATTGATGACCCCGACCTCGTATTCCGCCTGTGCCCTGTGCTTTTCGGGTACGCCGCGGGGAAAACGGCGCTCCAAACCTCGTTGCACTTCTTCCGCGAACCAGCTCGCTTCCGTGTGGCCCTCCGGAACAGGGAATCGCGGCATGAGGTCGCGCTTCTCAAACGAAACCTCGCACTGCTGCGCAATGAGAAGCGTGTTGTCGATGGCGTCCGGGTAATCGGAAAACAGGGTGCGCATTTGCGCGGCCGACTTCAAATAGAACTCTTGGGAATCGAACTTGAAGCGATTCGGGTCATCGAGCGTTGACGCGGATTGGATACAGAGCAACGCCGCGTGGGCTTCGGCCTGACTCGCATGGGTGTAATGGAGGTCATTTGTCGCGACGAGGGGCATTCCGAGGTCTTTCGCCAACGACAGCAGTTCGCTCATCGTGCGTCGCTCAATGTCGATGCCGTGATCCATTATTTCGCAGTAGAAGTTGTCCTTGCCGAAAATGTCCTGGAACTCTGCCGCGGCCGCGCGTGCCTCGGCATACTGGCCCAGCCTCAATCTGGTTTGCACTTCGCCGCCAACGCAACCCGTCGTGGCAATCACTCCCTCGGAGTATCTGCTGAGGAGCTCGCGGTCCATTCGTGGCCGGTAGTAGAAGCCCTCGATGGACGCGAGGGACGACATCCTGAAGAGATTGTGCATTCCCACGTTGTCCCGTGCGAGAAGGGTCATGTGCGTGTACGCACCGTTGCCGCCGACGTCGTCTTCTCCGCCAGTCCCCCACCGCGTTCGCGTCTTATCTCGTCGATCCGTTCCCGGGGTTATGTAGGCTTCCGTGCCGATAATCGGTTTGATTCCCGCCTCGGTCGCCGAGTGCCAGAAGTCGTATGCGCCGAACATATTGCCGTGATCGGTGATCGCGATCGCGGGCATCTTTTGTTCGACGGCAGCATCGATGAGGGGCTTCACCCGCGCCGCCCCGTCCAGCATCGAATACTCGCTGTGCACGTGAAGATGCACAAAGGAATCGCTATTCGATGACACGGTTACTCCGACGAAATGGGTGTCTGTCCAGACTAGGCCAGCGTTACGTTCGGTCGCCGCCGACCTGCCGTGCACACTGGCACGAAGAGCGGACTGCGGCAACGTTCGAGTCAATCATTGCGCAACACCTCTAGAGCCTGCTCGAGATCCGCCGCGTGGGGAGAGGTGAACTCCACCCACTCGCCCTGGACCGGATGTCGAAACCCAAGCTGCCGGGCATGCAGCCATTGCCGCGTGAGGCCGAGTCGAGCAGAAAGTGCAGGGTCAGCTCCATACATTTCGTCGCCGACGCACGGATGACGTTGAGCAGACACGTGCACGCGAATCTGGTGAGTGCGCCCCGTTTCCAAACGCACCTCAAGCAGCGATGCCGATCGGAAAACTTCGAGGGTGTCGTAGTGCGTCACGGCCGGTTTGCCCTCACTCGTCACGGCAAATTTCCACTTAGCACCCGGATTGCGTCCGATCGGCGCGTCTATGGTCCCCCGCAGCGGGTCAGGAAATCCCTGCACGACGGCGTGATAGATTTTGCGCACTTCGCGATCGTGGAACGCACGTTTCAAGTGCGAGTACGCGACCTCGCTTTTGGCGACAACCATGAGGCCGCTCGTACCAGCATCCAGCCGATGAACTATGCCATTGCGCTCTGCGGCGCCCGAGGTGCTCACGCGCACCCCCGCCGCGGCAAGGGCACCGAGAACCGTGGGACCGTCCCATCCGGTTGAGGGGTGCGCGGTGACACCCGGTGGCTTGTCCACCACGACAATGTCGTCATCCTCGAACATGATCGAGAGCGATTCGACGGCACGAGGCACCACTACAGGGGCTTGTCGAGGCTCCCACCGAACCTCCAGAAGCGAACCTTCCATGAGCCGATCAGACTTCGCCAGCGTCGCTCCGTCGAGCGTGGCGCCCCCGGCATCGAGAACTTCGGCGGCAAAAGTGCGGGCAAATCCGAGAAGTCTCGCCAGCGCGACATCTGCTCGCTCCCCCGCCACCCCGGGGGGCACTGGGAAGCTGCGGAATTCCACGATTCAACCCTCAGAAGGATGACTGCGACGGCCATCCAGCCGCACCCCGCGCAACGACAGGATGATGAACAGCCCCATGCTCGCGACAATGAAGGAATCGGCGATGTTAAAAATTGCGGGAAACCCCCACACCTGGATGAAGTCAATGACGTGTCCGACGCCGAAACCAGGTTCGCGCACGAGCCGATCAGTCAGGTTGCCGGTGGTGCCGCCCAACAACATCCCAAAGAGCACTGCCCACGGAATGGATCGAATTCGACGCGCGTACCAGACGATAAAGACAGTCACTCCTGTGGCGACGATCGAAAATATCCAGGTGGTGCCACTCGCGAGCGAAAACGCGGCCCCCGAGTTCTTCACGAAATGGAACTGAAGTACCGCGCCGACGACGTCGATCTGCTGTCCCTCGCGCAAATTCGCGACGATCAGATACTTGGTGAGCTGGTCCACCGAGTAAACCGCGATCGCGACTATCGCGAGAGTGACCAGAACGCGCACGCTTGCTCGCGTCGGCGCCTCATCCGACACGACGTCAGTTTCTGACAGCTCAGTTACCGCCGAAGCCCGGGAAGCCCGCCTGCGGCTGTGCCGGCACGCCGCCATAGCCGGGATCCGACTGCGGCGACGGTGCAGGGGTCGCTGCTGGTGCGCCTACACCAACAGGAACTGCCGTTCCGTCAAGGTCGTGGAGGATCCCTTCGATATGACCCTTGAGCTTTGCACGATACTCACGTTCAAACGCACGAAGATCCTCGATACGACCCTCAAGTGCGTGACGCTCCTGTTCGAGGGAATTCAACTCCGCGCGCTGCTGAGCCTCTGCTTCGCTCACAATTCGAGCAGCCGTCGCATGCCCCTCCGCGATGAGCGAATCCCTCTTCTCGATACCTTCGCGCACGTGTTCCTCATGGAGCCGCCGTGCAAGTTGCAGCAGGTTGTTGGTGTTGTTGGGGTCTGACGCGTCCCCCGGGAAGCCCGCCGCAGCGGGGGCAGGAGTCTCCGCGGCAGGTGCCGACGGCTGAGCAACGGGGGCCGCATACTCGGGAGCCGACGACGCTGCGCGCTGCAACTCGCTGATTTGCGCGTCACTCGCAGCAAGGCGCTGGCGCAGCTCCTCGTTTTCCTGACCGAGTTTGCGCAATTCAACGACCACCTCGTCGAGGAAGTCATCAACCTCATCCTGGTCATAGCCTTCGCGGAACTTGGTCGCCTGGAATCGCTTGTTGACCACGTCTTCTGGGGTCAGAGCCATGAGTGTCACCTTCAAAGATTATTGAAACGCTGGGATCAACGTATAGCTATAAGGTACCAAAATAATTGGGAAACCCCCGTTAACGTCACGAAGTCTTAAATATCAGCGCAACGTACATCAAGACGATCACAATGAGTATCGCCACGGTCGTGGAAAAATCGACTGCGGCGGCCCCGATTCGAAACGGCGGGATCACTCGTCTCACTAAACGAATCAGCGGATCTGTGAGCGTCAAGATGATCTCCGCCAGAATCAGAGCAAAGCCTCGCGGCCGCCAGGTTCGAGAAAAGTTTCGCGCGAGATCAACCAGAAAACGCGCCCACAACATGAAGAAGTAGATCAGGAGGAGGACATACGCGATATTGGCGATCACCGAAAGAATCGACATGAAATATTCGATTCTCCCTACGAAGTTGCAGCGTTAAGGTCGTAGCGCGCTAGCTCAATTTTCCGGGAAAAAAGAGGCATCGACAGACGACTCTACGTCACTCTGATCACCGCTCACGGCGACGTGGGCGGGAGAAAGCAAAAATACCTTGCTGGTTACCCGCTCAATGCGCCCATAGAGGCCCTGCGAAAGCCCACTTGCAAAATCCACCAGGCGACGCGCCTCCGACTCGCTCATTTGCGACAAGTTGATGATGACCGGAATGCCGTCTCGGAAGTTTTCCGCGATCACCTGGGCATCCTTGTACTGTCGCGGGTGAACGGTAAGAATCTCGTTCATTTCCGCTGCGGGCGCAACGGTACGGGGCGTGCGCCGCAGCGGGGTCACGGGAGCACGTTGTGACTGGTGCGGCAATTGCTGCACCGTTTGCTGCTGACTGTGCTGAGGCATGGCCGGCTGCGCAGGACCCTGCGCCTGCCCATAGTCATCAAATTCTTCATCCGCGAGGCCAAGATAGACCATCGTCTTACGCAGCGGATTTGCCATTGTGTGCCTCCAGTTGTGAAACTCCTGACTTCGAGATTAACCGGCTTGCGGGCGATTTCCCGTGATTGCGGTGCCAATGCGCAGGTGTGTCGCGCCTTCCATGATGGCCTCGCGATAGTCGGACGACATCCCGGCGGAAATCCATCTGGCGTCGGGAATGAGGGTTTGAAGCTGGTCTGACGATTCACGAACACGCGCGAAGGCGCTGCGTGGGTTTTCCTCGAGCGGAGCTATCGCCATCACGCCGAGCACGTTTATTCCCGGCGTCACAAGCGCCCGGGACGCGAGCTGTTCCAGTTCATCCGGCGCGACACCCCCTCGCGACGGATTGCCCGTGAGGTTGATTTGCAGAAAGCAATCAACGGATCCATCCTGCGAAGCAAGGGCGTTCACTAGTGGTGCCCGATCCACCGAGTGGATCACCTGGCTGTATTGCGCTACCTGCCGGGCCTTTTTGCTTTGCACCTGACCCACGAAGTGCCAAGTCACGTCGAGATCTGAAAGTTCGGCAACCTTGGACCGCGCTTCCTGATGGCGGCTTTCACCAAAATCCCTGACCCCCAATGCCACCAGTTCCCGCACGAGAGAGGCGGGGTGGAACTTTGTGACAACGATCGTAGAGATGTCTTCGGTGCTGCGGCCGGCGTCTCTCGCCGCGTTGGAAATGCCGTCCTGGACAGCCTCCAGACGCTCGGCAAGAGTGTCTCTCGCGCGCTCCGTCATTTCAGGAAGTCTGGAATATCCAAGTCGTCGCCGTCGTCGTCAAAGGCGGGGTCGCTGGCAACGGCGGGCACATCCGGTTCCGCTGTCCACGACGACGTCTGGCTCAATCCTTCGGATGCAGCGAAACCGCGTTCGTACTCTGCCGTGGCGTCTGCAGAGACCTCAGAAGCCGCGGCGCCCGCCATCACGTAGTTGGACCGACGCTCCGGTTTGCGCGAGGACGGCTCTCCCCCGTCGAAACCTGCGGCAATCACAGTGACGCGAACTTCGTCTCCGAGGGTGTCATCGATGACCGCCCCGAAAATAATGTTCGCCTCGGGGTGCACCGCTTCCTGGACCAGTCGCGCGGCATCATTGATCTCGAATATCCCGAGATTTGATCCGCCCTGGATGGACAACAGCACTCCGTGCGCCCCGTCGATACTCGCCTCCAGGAGTGGGCTTGCCACAGCGAGCTCCGCAGCCTTGATCGCCCGATCCGCTCCCCGCGACGAACCGATACCCATGAGCGCGGAACCCGCGCCCTGCATCACCGATTTGACGTCGGCAAAGTCGAGGTTGATGAGTCCCGGCGTCGTAATGAGATCGGTAATTCCCTGTACACCCGCGAGAAGCACCTGATCCGCGGTGGCAAAGGCTTCCAGAAAACTGATTCCTCTGTCGCTGATCTCAAGGAGTCGATCGTTGGGCACCACGATGAGGGTGTCGACTTCGCTCTTCAACGCGGCAACGCCAACTTCCGCCTGAGCTGCGCGGCGTTTGCCTTCAAAGCCGAACGGCCGAGTGACGACACCGATCGTCAATGCCCCAATTGACTTTGCGATACGTGCAATGACCGGCGCCCCGCCGGTACCGGTTCCACCACCCTCGCCCGCGGTGACGAAAACCATGTCGGCACCGGCAAGAGCTTCTTCAATCTCTTCGGCGTGATCTTCTGCAGCGCGGCGCCCAACTTCGGGGTCCGCCCCCGCACCCAGACCGCGCGTCAGTTCGCGACCTACATCGAGTTTGACGTCTGCGTCGCTCATCAGGAGCGCCTGAGCATCGGTATTGATGGCAATGAACTCCACACCGCGCAAGCCGAGCTCGATCATTCGGTTCACGGCATTGACGCCGCCACCGCCGATACCCACGACCTTGATCACGGCGAGGTAGTTTTGGTTCGATGTCACTTCCGGCCTCCGGCGATACTCTCAAGTTCTACTTGACGTTTAAAGTCATGCTCAGTATGCATTTCCTGACCTGACGGTAAGCGCGACGTGCCCCACGGACCAGCAAGCTCTCCCGCGTGTCGCGAAGTTCACGTGTGTTCCCCAGCCCCCGCGAAGGAATTGGCGAACGCCGGATGCTAGCCGGGCCGAACGACAGGGCTCAGCGGTGCCGACACATCAAATTCAACGCGAGCTGAAGCGTCTTGCGTCGCCATCAAATCCGCCAAAACGCGCGCCTTGAGCGCGGATCGTTCGGGGCTCCCCCACACAACGTGCTGTCCGGCACCGCGAAGAATGAGCCGTACATCGTCTCGGGACGACGCCTGCGCAATGTCCACCTGAGACCGGATCGAATCGGGAAGCGCGAGAATCACATTGACAACCGCCGTGAATGCCACGGAATCCGTACCGGCGCCAGCCAGCTGGATCAGGGGAACCCCTTCTGGCCGAGTGGACGGAGTATCCAGAACAACTCCAGCCGGATCGACGACGGCAAAGCCAGAGGATGTCGTGATGACGCCAACCGGTGAACGCTCCACAATGTGAACTCTCAGCGTCGACGGCGGCACGATTTCCGTGGAAAAACTGCGAATCAACGGGAACTGATCCAGGTCGGATCGCAATGTGCCAAAGTCGAGTAATGCGAGCGGAGTTCCCAACTGGCTTTCGAGGGCTTTGCGCACGTCGTCGGGGTTCACCTTGGATGTGCCCTCAACGTCAATGGTGCGAAGAGCGAGAAGTGGCGAATAAATCGCGACCAGGAGCATGGCGACTAAAACGGCAAGAATGCCGATCGCCATCGACCACCCGAGACGCCTATGACGCGAGCGGCGAGTAAACCGGAGCACTTCGCGACGTTCAAACCGGCGTCGCTCTCTGGCGCTTGAGCGTGCCGCGGCTCGAGCAGATCGATCCGGGACGGCAGCCCGCTCCTCGATCCGTCGCGGCGGAATCTGTTTCGACGTGATCGGCGCAACGTTGCGGCGAGGAGGTCGCTTCCGGCCCGCCGACGGCGTGGGCGATGAATCTGGCCGCCCCGATTTTGCATCGAAACCCTCGGGTCGCTTCATCATTCACCGTTCGATTCACGGTCCGTCGACTGCCTGGCACGCAAAGCGCCGAGGAGTTCGGGAATCAGCCCGTAGACATCCCCGCCGCCCATGGTCATCACCACGTCACCCGGTTCGGCGAGCTGAGTTGCGCGCTGAACCGCGATCGTCCAGGAATCGACGTATTCGGCGCGAGAAGAGTCAGCAAACTCATTGGTGATGAGCCTTCCTGATACCCCTGGTTCCGGTTCCTCCCGCGCGGCATAAATCGGCACCACAATCGTCGCGTCCGCATTGCGCTCCAGCACGCTCGCAAATTCGTGCGCCATGAGTCGAGTTCTACTGAACAGGTGCGGTTGAAAAATGAGAATGATTCTTCCATCGCCGACAACTGATCGGGCACCGCTGAGCGCCGCGGAAACTTCGGTCGGATGGTGCGCGAAATCGTCGAAGACGCGCACGCCGCGGGCCTCCCCGCGAAATTCGAAACGACGCTCGGTGCCGGAAAAAGTGCCGAGAGCCCGCACTGCATCCTCAGGGCCGAACCCGAGAGCCATGAGCACACCGAACGCACCAGCAGCATTCAGCGCATTGTGCCGCCCGGGTACCTTCAGGGACACCGGGTATTCGCGGCCCTGCCACTGGATCGAGAACGACACGGTCGGCCCCTCGTTGAGGGAATGAACGCGAACAACGGCGGCGTCTGCTTGGCCAAACGTCAGTAAGTCGCGTGAGGAAATTCGTTGCGCAACTTCCTGAGCACCGGGATCATCCGAAGACAGCACTATGGCCTCGCGCGCGTTAGAGGCAAAAAGCGCGAACGCATCCGTGAACGCCGCTTCGCTGCCGAAATGGTCGAGATGGTCCGGGTCGACGTTGGTAATCAACGCAATCGAGGTCGCGTACAACAAAAAGGAGCCGTCAGATTCATCGGCCTCGACAACGAAAAGTTCGTCGGATCCGGCCATCGCGCTCACACCCAGCGAACTGATGACGCCGCCATTGACAAAGCCGGGGTCCTTCCCTAACGCGCGCAGTGCGCACACGATCATCGCCGTCGACGTGGTCTTTCCGTGGGCTCCGGCCACCGCTACAACTCGGTGACCCCTCGTCAGCCACGCGAGAGCGACCGCGCGATGGACCACGGGAATCCCCCGGTGCTGTGCGTGTAAAAACTCGGGGTTGTCTTCACCGATTGCTCCGGAGACCACCACGGTGTCGGCGCTGCCCACCGCCCTGGCGTCGTGTCCGATCGTCACGCGCACGCCAAGCTTGCGCAGCGAATCCACCGCATGGCTCTCGCGAACATCCGACCCGGTAACGGTCAGCTTCGACTCGGCAAAGAGCCGAGCAATACCGCTCATACCTGCTCCGCCAATGCCGATGAAGTGAACATGCCGGGGAGAATCAGGCATCTCCTGGCGAAAATCCGTCTTGATCAACTGGTCCCTCCTCTCCCGCGGTCACACGCTTCAGAGATGAGCGCGACTGTTTTCGCCGTTCCATCCCGCATCCCGATTGCGGATGTCCTGGCCGTCAGTTCCGCGATTTTCGTGGGGTTTCGAAGCAACGGCACGAGCGAGTCGCGAATCCATTCCGGCGTAAAGTCGGAGTTCCTCACGGCAATTGCTCCTCCGGCGTCAACGACGGAGTCGACGTTTCGGCGCTGTTCACCATTGCCAATCGGCAGCGGCACGTAGACGGCCGGAATAGCCAGGGCAGTGAGTTCACTCACTGTTGCAGAACCTGCTCGGGCGATCGCAAGCTCGGCCGCGGAAAATGCCAAATCCATGCGGTCGCAGTACGGCACGATGCGGTAGTTTGCCAGTCCGGTATCGCGCAATTCGGACCTACCTCCGACAATGTGCAGGACACTCCATCCGGTTGCCAAAATGCTCGCGATTTCCGCTGAAATGGTTTCATTGATGCTTCGCGCCCCTTGCGACCCTCCCGTCACGAGGAGCAACGGCATTGCGGGGTCAAGGTCGAAGAACTCTCTTGCCTCTGCGCGGCGTGCACGCGGATCCAGGCCTTCGATTGCCGTCGACAAAGGCATCCCCACAACCCGTGCGTTCCTGAGTTTCGTGCCCGGGAACGCAACGCCGACAAAGCGCGTGAGCAGGCTGCCCACCCGATTCGCAAAACCGGGAACCGCATTGGCCTCGTGCACGACAATGGTGCACTTCTCTCGCCACGCCGCAAGGTAGGCAGGAGCCGACACGAAGCCACCAAACCCCACCACGATGTCAATTTTGCGTTCCCGGATGATGACGCGAATCTCGCGCACTGCGCGCGCCAGCTTGCTGGGAAATCGAACAATGTCGGCGCTGATTCTGCGTGGCAAAGGAACTTTTTCGATCGTGAGGAGCTCATAGCCGCGCTCGGGCACGAGCCGCGACTCCAGGCCGCTCGCAGTTCCCAGCACAAATATTTCCGAGGAAGGACTCTGCGATCGAAGACGATCCGCTACCGCGAGCAACGGGTTTATGTGACCGGTGGTGCCCCCGCCGGCGAGAAGATAGGCCGTCACCGGCCCACTCGCGCAACTCGAGGCTGGCGCGCATAGGAGAGCACAATTCCGATCGCCAGAAGGGAGGTCACAAGTGCAGAACCTCCTGCGGAAATCAACGGCAACGGTACGCCCAACACCGGAAGCAGACCCAACACCACCGCAATATTGACGAAGGCCTGCGCAATGATCCACACGAGAACCGCGCTCACGGTGATGCGGGCTGCCGGATCGGCCGATGTGCGGATTATTCGGATGAACGAGAACGCGAGCACAACGAACAAAGCGAGAACCACTATCGCACCCAACAGCCCGAGTTCCTCGCCGATAATTGCGAAAATGAAATCGTTGTCCGCCTCGGGCAACCATGACCACTTGGCTTTCGAGTTACCCAATCCCACACCGAACAACCCACCAGAGGCGAGCGCCCACCAACCGTGGAGAGTTTGCCAGCATAACCCGTGATACGCGCCGTCAGTTGCGCATCCACTTTGCCAGGCAAGGATGCGGTCCTGCCGTGAACCGCCCGACATCGTCATGATGAACGCGGCGCCCGCCATCACGAGAGCAGGAACCGCAAGGTGACGAAGCTTCACGCCAGCGAAAAAGAGCGCGCCCAGCACAATGGCGACGAGAATAATCGCCGTGCCGAGGTCGCCCCCCAGCATGACAAGCCCGATGGCGATGACGGAAACTATTCCGATGGGACGGATAAGGTTGCGCCAGTCATCGAGAACGTCCTGCCGCTTGGCGAGCATCAACCCCAGCCACACCACGAGCGCAACTTTCACGAGCTCTGACGGCTGAAACGACACCGACCCCAGTGCGATCCAGTTCCGGTTACCGTTATGCTCGATTCCCAAATTCGTCGCCACAACGAGCAGTTGGAGCACGAGGGAAACCAGGATCGCCAGGCCGGCCCAGCGCTTCCAGAAGGTGGTAGGAAGTCTGGCCGCGACAAACATGACCGGGATGCCGAGCAGCGCGAACATTCCCTGGCGCAGAAATCCCGTAAACGGATCATCGTTCGCCTTGAGTGATTCAACTGACGATGACGAAAGAACCATGACCAGGCCAAAAATCACGAGAAAAAGCGTTGCACCCAAAACAAGGTAGTAATCGCCGTTTTCGGACCCGAAGATTCGCCTCACCGCGACAAGTACTGACGGTACGGACGATCCGCCGGACGATGGAGACTCGTCAGGCTCCGGCGTCCGTCGGGGACGAGGAAGGCTTGTCGTCATCGGCGCTTCCTTCCAAAAGTTCCTTCACGGCGAGAACAAATTCTGCTCCCCGCTCCGCATAATTGCGAAACTGGTCCATCGACGCCGCCGCCGGCGCCAACAGCACTGCGTCTCCGGCCCTCGCAAGCTTTCCCGCCAGACGTGCGGCGGCAGGCATCACGTCTTTAGTGTCAGTCGTTTCGACTTCGAAAATGGGCAGTTGCGGGGCGTGTCGCGCGAATGATTGGAGGATGCTCGATCGATCTCGCCCGATCACGACAGCCGCCCGCAGCCGTGGGGCAACTGATTCGATGAGCGCGTCCAGGGAGGTTCCCTTGAGCAGTCCGCCCACAATCCACACGATCGAATCAAAACTTTCGAGCGAGGCGAGCGCGGCGTGGGCGTTAGTTGCCTTCGAATCGTTAACCCATGACACACCATCTTTTGTGGCCACAACTTCCGACCGATGATGGTCCGGTCGAAACTGCATGACGGCGTCCCGGATTGCCGCGGGCTGCACTCCGTAGGACAGCGCGAGCGCGGAAGCTGCGAGAACGTTCGCGAGCATGTGGCGGCTCGAAAGGCCCACATCCGCAAGCTCCGCCAACGTCACAAGTTCGCGCGCTGTGTTGTGGCGATCTTCGATGAACGCTCGGTCGCACACGATGCCATCCACAATGCCGAGGTCGCTCGGGCCCGGCACCCCGAGGCCGAAACCAATCGCTCTGCAGCCCTCCAGAACGTCCGCGTTCTCCACGAATTCACGTGTCAGCGCATCGTCTTTGTTGAAGAGGCAGGCGATCTTCGTGTTTTCGTACACTTTTGACTTTGCGCTCCGGTAGGCATCCACGGATCCGTGCCAGTCGAGATGATCGTCGGCGATGTTGAGGCACACGCTCGCCCAGGGTGCGACCTCGCCAAGGTAGTGCAGCTGAAAACTGGACAGCTCCACGACCAGAACATCAAAACCCGAGGGGTCGCGAATGGCGTCCAAAACCGGCACGCCAACGTTGCCGCACGGCGCCGCGCGAACGCCGCCCGCGACGAGAATGGATGCTGTCAGTTGCACGGTCGTGGTCTTCCCATTCGTCCCGGTGACGAGTATCCACTCCGCCGGTCGACCGAGCTTGTCACGCACACGCCACGCGAGTTCGACATCGCCCCAGACCGTCCGACCGTCGAGCTGCGCCCATTGGACCGCAGGATGGGTCGGTGAGAACCCAGGCGACACTATTACGAGATCGGGGTCGAAATCGGTCAGAGCGGCGGGAATCCCTGCCGCGAGATCACTGACGACGAGTTCGACGCCGATGACCTTGAGGATTTCCCGAGTGGCCTGTTCTGCGGAATCCGACGCGACGAGAATCGAGCACCCCAACTCCGCCAGTGTGTCCGCGGCAGCAAAGCCCGAGACCCCGGAACCCAGTACGACAACGCGAAGTCCACTCCAGTCCGAATGCCAGCTTGTCAGACCGTTCAGGTCTCGTCGGGCCATCACTTCGCGGTGACCGAAAGCCACTCGAGATAGAACAAGCCGACTCCTGCGCCGACAAAAAGGCCCGCGATGATCCAGAACCTGACAACGATCGTCACTTCGAGCCAGCCTTTCATTTCAAAGTGATGGTGGTACGGACTGGATTTCCAAATGCGTTTGCCCTTCGTGGCCTTGAAGTAGATTCGCTGCACAATCACCTGGCCCGTGATGATGACGAACAGTCCGCCGATGAACACGAGCAGCAATTCCGTGCGCGACAGTATCGCAAGAGCTGCGAGTGCACCACCGAGTGCAAAGGCTCCCGTGTCGCCCATCATGATCTGCGCGGGTGAAGTGTTCCACCAGAGAAACCCGATCAACGCGCCCACGATGGCCGCCGCAATCGTCGCCAGCTCCAGTGGCGAGGACACGTCGTAACACTTGAAGTAGTTTTCCGAATCCGTCGTCAGGCTGTAACAGGATTGAATCGCCTGCCAGTAGCCGATGATGATGTAGGAGCCGATCGCGAGGATCGACGCGCCGGCAGCGAGCCCATCCAGCCCGTCGGCAAGATTGACGGCGTTTGACGTCGACACCGTGAGGAACACGATCCAGAGCACAATCGCAATGGTCCCCGCGATGACCCCGAATGTTGCCAGAAAATCAAAATTGAGGTCGCGTATGAATGAGAGCGATGTCGACACGGGACTGCGACCGTGACTGTCTCGATAATTGATGCCGATGAGCGCGAAGATAACCCCGATGACGGCCGTGCCGATGATCTTATAGATGCCGGGAAGACCGAGGCTGTTCTGCTTGCTGACCTTCATCAGGTCATCGATAAAGCCGATGAGCCCGACGCCGCCCATCATGAGGATGACGAGCATCGCACTGATGCTCGGTCTGCCTCCGCCGAACAAGTGGCCAACGAAATATCCGATAACCGACGCGGTCACGAAGACGACGCCGCCCATTGAGGGGGTGCCGCGCTTGATGACGTGCGTTGTCGGTGTGTCCGCTCTGATGAACTGTCCGAGATTCAGTCGCCGAAACGCCTTGGCGAAGAGCGGAGTGAGCAGGAGCGTGAAGACCATGGAGAATCCCGCAGCGAACAGCAGAGCGAGCATCAGCTGATACCTGCGAGTCGGTCACCGAGCACGCGCAATCCCGCGGAATTGGATGACTTCACGAGGACAACGTCTCCCTGCCGCAATTCGTCACACAGGAGATCGTAGGCCAGATCGGAGGTCTCCACGAGGACCGACTCTCCATCCCACGAACCTTCGAGGCCGGCCGCATTGTGAATGTGTCGCGCGGCATGTCCGACCACAAATAGTTTGTCGATGTTCAGGCGAACCGCGAGTCTGCCGATACGATCATGCTCTTCATCAGCAAATTCACCCAATTCCGACATTTCGCCGAGCACTGCGATGGCACGATGCTGTCCACGAGTGATTTCGGCCAGGGTCTTGAGTGCGGCAGCCATGGAGTCAGGGCTCGCGTTATACGCGTCGTTGATCACGGTGACGCCGTTCGGCGTGTGATGCAGTTCCATTCGCCAGTGTTCGGCGCGAGTCATAGAGGACAGCGCGCGGATCGCATCCGGGGTCGACACGCCGAATTGGTTCGCCGCCGCGAGTGTTGCGAGCGCATTCACAACGTTATGCTCACCAATAATTTTCAGCCGAACGTCGAAGTGGCCCTCACTGCTCGCGAACGTGAAGCGCGTCCCGTCCACGGTTGTTGAAATTGATTCCGCCCGGAACTCTGCCCCATCCGAAAAACCGAATGTCACGACTCTGGCACTCGTCATCTCTGCCATAGCGATGACGCGCGAGTCGTCCACATTCAGAACCGCGGTTGCCGTGCTCGGGAGTTTCGTGACTATTTCGGCCTTGGCGCGCTGGGTTGCGTCGATACTGCCAAAGCCGCCCGCATGAGCAAGGCCGACTTTGAGCACGATGGACACGTCCGGAGTGACGATGGACACCAGACGAGCAATCTCGCCTTCGGCGCTGGCCCCCATTTCCACCACGAGGAATTGAGTGTCATACGTGATGTCGAGCATGGAAAGTGGAGCGCCCACCTCGTTGTTGAACGATTCCCGCGGTGCCACGACACTGCCGCTGGTTGCGAGAACCGCCTGGAGCATGTTCTTGGTGGTCGTCTTACCGTTCGATCCGGTGACCGCAACGACACGAAGCGCGCCGCGCGCGCGAACCCGCGCGACGACTTCGCGCGCAAGCGAACTCAAAGCGTCGAGCGAATCGGCGACCACCACGACCGGCACCCGAATATTCAGCGGGCGCTCCGCGATCACTGCGATCGCTCCGCCAGCTATCGCGGCGTCAACAAATTCATGACCATCGGTGGTTTCACCGCGCATCGCAATGAAGACACAGCCCTGGCGTGCGCGCCGAGAATCGACAACCACAGGCCCCGAGATGCGCTCGTCTTCACCGCCACCAACAAGGGTTCCCTTCACCATTGCGGCAAGGTCAGACAGTGCGAGCGAGATCACCAGCCTGCCTCACGCAGCGCAGATCGTGCCTCGGTGCGAGCGGAGAACGGGGTGCTGACTCCTGCCACATCAATGTGGTCTTCATGGCCGGGGCCGGCCCACAAAATCGAATCACCCTCTCGCGCGATCGAAACTGCGTGCCGAATGGCAGCCCCCGCTGGGCTCACTTCATGGATCTCCGCAGGGTGGTCCGCCGATCCCGCACCCTCGATGAGGGTTTTGCGGATGGATTCGGCGTTCTCGAATCGAGGCTGATAATCCGTGACGAACAGCACATCCGCCAGCTCCGACGCAATCCGACCCATCTCGAGCCGCTTTGTCGGGTCTCGGTCGCCATCAGCGCCGAAAACCATAATGATTCGGCCGGTGGTCACGGTCCGGATGGCGTGAAGCGTGTTGAGGAACGCATCCGGAGTGTGCCCGTAGTCCACGTACACGGTCGGCCCGGAATCGCCCGATACCCGCTCTGCTCTGCCCGGCAGGTACGCATCAATGCCATCGCGAATGGCATGTCCAATCGCTTCGACTTCAAACCCGGCTTCCACGAGCATCACGATGGCAAGTCCAGCATTTGCCGCCATATGCCAGCCGATTAGGGGAACCGTGGACTCGAGGGATCGTCCTTCAGGTCCGGTGAGACGAAAGGCGGTGGAATCCAACTGCTCGTTGAGGATTTCTACTCGCCATTCCGCATCCACACCGCTGACGGTCGAAACTGTCGTCACCGGAATACGGGAGCCGTCCACAACTCGCTGACCCCACGCCGTGTCGAGTGAAACGACGCCGCGTCGTCCATGCTCTGGCTCAAAGAAGGCCAATTTTGCCGCAAAGTACGATTCCATATCGGCATAGTCGTCAAGATGATCGTGGCTGAGGTTTGTAAACGCCACGACATCAAAAACGAGGCCGCCGATGCGGTCCTGGCTGAGAGCCTGCGCGCTGACCTCCACGACGACGGCCCGCGCCTCGCTTTCCCGCATCCGTGCCAGGAGAGCGTGGAGCTCGCTCGCTTCCGGAGTGGTCAGTCGGCTCGTCACGGAAAGTTGATCGCCAACTCGACGCTCGGCTGTCGAACTCAGGCCCGTGACGAGGCCCAATTGCCGAAGGATGGCGTCGAGCAGATATGCGACGGATGTTTTTCCGTTCGTGCCGGTGATCCCGAAGAGCAAAGGTGGTTCTTCGGAAGTCTGGTAGATCCAGGCCGAGACATCTCCCAGCGCAGCTCGAGGAGAGTCGACCACGACAGCTGGCAGGCCGGAATCCTTCGCGAGTTGGGCTCCTGCGGCATCGGTCAACATGGCGACCGCGCCATTTTCTCTCGCCGTCTCAGCAAACTTCGCGCCGTGATGCCGTTCCCCCGGAAGGCCGACGAAGAGGTCGCCGGGCTGAACTTCCTCCGTCGTGACGGTAATGCCACTTATTTCAATTCCGTCGATTGAGCCGACGACGTCGAGGCCGAAATCGGCGACGAGCGCCGCCAATGACCTCGCCATCGGATGCTCGGGACGCAGGACCGGAGATGTCCGATCAGTCAATTCATCCTCAATTTCACCAGGTCGTTGGGAACCCTGGGTCAGATCCCGTCGATGGGGGTACCCGGTAGGTCTTCAGCAATTGTTTCACGATCTTACTGAATGTGGGTGCGGCAGCCGCCGACGTCGACATGGTTTTTGGCTTCACATAGGTGACAATCACAACGTATTGCGGGTTGTCGGCCGGCACGATGCCTGCCACGGACACGATGGAATCATCCGTGTAAACGCCACCCTCCGCAACCTCTGCGGTGCCTGTCTTCGCAGCAATGCGATAGCCCGGAATCGTCAATTCTGAGGAAAGCCAACCACCGGTGACGACACTTTCCAGCATCTGAACCGTGGTCGTCGCCGCAGCCTTTGACACGACACGCGTTCCTGAAGTCGACGGAAGATCTGTCACGGTGCCGTCCGGCTTTGTGCAGCTCTCCACGAGAGTGAGCGGCAGGCGCACTCCCCCATTCGCGAGCCCCTGATACGCGCTCGCCATTTGTGCGAGCGTTACCGAGATTCCCTGCCCGTAGTTGATGTCGTAATTCTTTTGAACATTCCAGTGTTTCGCGAGAATTCCGTCGGCCTCGCCCTGAAAGTCGACAGCCGTTGCCTCTCCCAGTCCGTACTTTCGCATGTAGTCGTAGCGAACCTCCTGCGGCAGCATCGTCGACAGCTTGGACATTCCTACGTTGGAGGATTGTTCCAACACACCCGTGAGCGTGAGATGTTCGATTCCGTGATACTCCGCATCACGGATACGCGCGCCGTCCGGAGTAAACCACACGTAGGGGACTTCGACTTGCGTCGCCGGCGTCGCGGCGCCCTGATCGATCAGCATGGATGCAGAAAGGGCCTTCATGATGGAACCCGGCTCAAACATGTAGTTGAAAGCTCGCGAACCAAGGAACCGCACTGCAGTGTCGTCCACGTTATTGGGGTCCACTGCCGGCCAGTCCGCCATTGCCATGACGTGCGCATCCTTGACGCGCACTACTGCCGCCATCGCGGACTCCGCGCCGATCGATATCGCCTGCTGGGCTATTGCCTGCTGTACGAACCACTGGAGGTCGCTGTCGATGGTCAGTTTGAGGGTGCCCCCGGGCATCGCCTGCTTCGTCGTGACGGAGCTTCCCGGTATCCGAACTCCATCAGCCCCCCGCTCGTACGTCGCGGAGCCATCCGTGCTCGCGAGGCAGGAATTCTCCGTTGCCTCCAGAGCGTTTTGGGGACCATCCGTTCCCACAAAACCGACGAGGTTTCCGGCGACGGCACCCAGCGGATACGTGCGATGGGGTCGCGGTTCGTAATACACCCACGGAATGTTGAGGTCTCGGATGGACCGGAACGTCGCCGTGTCCACTCCCTTCACCAGCATCGCCCAATCGGCACTCGGATCTTTGGTGATGTCCAGCAAGAGATCGTTCGGCTTTGTTCCCGTGAGCGAAGCAATCTCCGTGACCGCATCGAGTACCGAGACTTTTTTCTCTGCCCCGTCCTTTCCGGTGCGAGTAAAGACGCCGGCGTTGCGGGGCGAGGCGGTGATGTCATACCTTGTGACGCTGTCGGCGAGCACGACTCCGTTCTCATCGACTATGGAGCCGCGTGGTGCGGGAATCGATTGCTCGATCGCGCGCTTGTTGAGGGATTCCGCGTTGAAGTCCGCAGCTTGCACGACCTGAATGTCGACCAGTTTCACCACAAAAATGGATACGACCGCAAGGGTCAACAACATTGCCATCGCCAGGCGCCGGCGAGTTGTGCGCTGTTGTCTCACTTCTTATCGCCTCGAGTTTCACTCGTTATCGGGTAGTTGGTGACGGCAAAGCTGCATCCTCCGAGGCTACTGAACCCTCTCCTGCGGCGGGGGCAGGCGCGCCAGCAGCAGGGGTAGTCGCGCCGACCGCGGCGACCGGCGTGAGTTTGACTCCGCTCAACAGTTCGTTCGGCACCAGCGGAGCGCCCCCAGCCCCGCTCGCTATGGCGTCTCCCGCGCCGGCGGGCGCTGGGCTGCCCAGAATCGCGCCATCCGACAAGCGCAAGTATGCCGTATTGGTGTTTGCCACCATGCCAAGCTGTTCCGCGTTTGCGGCGAGATGCTGCGGAGACTCGAACACATGCAGCTGCTCCATCAGGGATTGCTGATCGCGAGTGAGTTCCTTTTGCTGCTGTTGAAGGCTGGATATTTGATATGCGCCATCAGACACCACGATGCTCAGCAGCAGTTGCGCGATAAGAATCGCGAAGAGGCCGGCCACAGTGACGAGTGCATAAACGGCCTTCGGCCGCGCCCGCTTCTGCGACCGACTTGTGACGACCTCAAGTCGCCGTGGTGTACCTGTGTCGCGGCGTTGCGGACGCGGCGCTGTTGCCAATACCGCGCTCATGCAGCCCGCCTCACGCGTTCGGCAGCGCGCAAACGCACCGGCGCCGACCGGGGGTTTGCCGCTACCTCTGCTGTGCTGGCCTGCTCCGCTCCGCGCACCAGAAGCTTCAGGACCGGCTGGTGCTCGGGAAGTTCGACAGGCAGGCCATGTGGCGTTTGAGACTGCGAGAGTTCCGTGAAGGCACGCTTGACAATTCGGTCCTCCAGAGACTGATACGACAGGACGACGATGCGCCCACCAATACCGATGCTCTCGATCGCGTCGGGAATCGCCCTTTCCAGTACTGTGAGTTCCTGATTGACCTCGATGCGCAATGCCTGAAATACACGTTTTGCAGGATGCCCGACTCTGCGGACTGCGGCAGGCGTTGCCGCATCGATGAGCGCAACGAGCTGCCCCGATCGCACAAGGCTTTCGACCGAACGCGCCTGCACAATTTTCCGAGCAAATCGCGGTGCAAGCTTCTCGTCGCCGTACTGATAGAAAATGCGTCGCAATTCTGTCTCGCTGTAGTCGGCAAGAATCCGCTCCGCGGTCAGCTCGGAGCGCGCATCCATTCGCATGTCCAATGGCGCGTCCTTCGAATACGAAAACCCACGATCGACTTCGTCGAGTTGCAGCGACGAAACGCCGAGGTCGAAGAGCACAGCACTCACCTCGCGAAATCCCCGTTCCCGAAGAACCGCGCTGATCTGGTCGTACACCGCCTGGACAAGATGGGTCCGCGCCGCAAACCTGGCGAGCCGGTCTCCCGCAATGGCGAGCGCCTCTGCATCTCGATCAATTCCAATGAGCACGAGTCGAGGAAACCGCTCTAGAAAAGCTTCGGCGTGACCACCCATTCCGAGTGTTGCGTCAACGAGCACAGCGGCATCCCCCGCGAGTGAGGGCGCCAGCAACTCGATGGTGCGTTCCAGCATCACGGGCGTGTGTATGGCTGCAGGATCAGCATTGGAGGATTCCGGTGCGGTGCTCATGAGTTGAGGCCGATGCCGTGGCCCTGATTCCCCTCCGCATCAGGCCTGGCACTGGGGAAGTGTGTCAGGAGCGGACTCGGTGGGGAGTCAGGGCCACGGCATTAGAACAGGCCAGGGATCACCTCCTCCGTTATTTCGGAGAAGCTGTTTTCCTGCTCTGCGTAGTAGTCGTTCCAGGCGTCGGTGTCCCAAATCTCTGCGTGATTGCCCGCACCGATAACCGTCAACTCACGATCAAGACCCGCGTACGCGCGCAACATTGCCGGGATCGTAACGCGATGCTGTTTGTCGGGGACTTCCGAATGGGCACCGGAAAGAAACAACCGTAAGTAATCGCGGGACTTTTTGCTCGTGACGGGTGCTTGTCGAATTCGTTCATGCAGCTCTTCGAATTCGCGGGTGCTGTAAACGAAGAGGCATCGTTCCTGACCGCGCGTGACGACGATCCCGGCCTCGAGTTCGTCCCAGAACTTCGCCGGCAGAATGATGCGCCCTTTGTCATCGAGTTTCGGAGCGTAGGTACCGAGAAACATCCGCGGTCCTCCCCCTCGTTCTCCGGCCCGGATTCAGGTTGCCTCCACTTTACTCCACTAAGCACCACAAAACAACGAACTTGCCCAAAAATTGCCCATACGAAATGAAAAAATGCCGTGAACATATGGATTCGAGGGGTGGAGTGTGGTGGAGGAAAAATCCAGAATCCACTCCGAATTTAAGCAAAAAAAGGAGCCGAAGTTGCCAACGGCTCAACTAGTTAGTCAGACGCAAATGGAATTAATGCCCGCGTTCGTCCTGGCGCCTGTCCCATCGTTCATTCATTCGATCCATGAAACCTGTCCGTGCCGAGGCGCCCACGTCGTCCGACAGGGGACCTGTCGGCGCTCCCTGCGACCTCTTCAACGACAATAGAACTCCGCCGAACATGATGACGAAGCCCACGATTCCGATCACCGGGATCCGCGTCGCCACACCGGTGATGATGCCGACAATGCCGACGATCCCGACGAGAATTCCGATCACGATCCATCGATAATTGGGTCGAGAGTCGCGACCGCTCACGGTGGCAACGAAGTCCGCATCATTGTGATACAGACTGCGCTCCATTTCATCAAGGAGTCGTTGTTCCTGCTCGGATAATGGCACGGTCACTCCCTTCATGAACGAGATCGACGATGTCTTACTCATCATTGTATGCTCACGCGGCTGACTAGGCTATATGAGTGGCTGAGAGTAACCGGTTAGTTGACCTTGTTCAAGAGGGAATCGATCAATTTCTGGATGCTCGGGCGCCCCAACTGGAGCAAATAGCACCAGAGACCCTGCCGTTCATTGAATACTCGCGCGATCTCCTGCGCGGAGGTAAACGCTTCAGGGCCCTCTTTTGCTATTGGGGCTGGGCAGCAGTGTCCTTTCGCGCGGCTCACGACGTCCCGATGTCGTCGGAGACCGACGCGAGAACGGATGCCATCGTTGCCGCAGCGGTGGCTCTCGAGCTCTTTCATGCCGCGGCCCTCGTGCATGACGACATCATCGACAATTCCGACACACGCAGAGGGAATGCATCAGCACACCGACGCTTCGAATCTGCCCACGGACAGAATCAATGGACGGGCGCCGCTGATACTTTCGGCCGTTCCGCCGCGACGCTCCTGGGAGATCTGCTTCTCGCGTGGAGCGATGAAGCGTTCGACGAGGCTCTGCAACTCACCGACGACGAGCCGGCTCGGCTCACTGCACGACGCGAATTCAACACCATGCGCACCCAGGTCATGCTGGGACAGTACCTGGACATTCTCGAAGAACAATCGTGGCGATCGCATCCCGAGGCGGACCAGTTGAGTAGAGCGCGTCGCATCGTCATCTACAAGTCCGCTAAATACAGCGTGGAGGCGCCGCTGACAATCGGAGCTGCGCTCGGGGGTGCGGACGATGCGGCGTTGTCAGAACTGCGAGCATTCGGATTACCGCTTGGCATAGCGTTCCAGCTGCGCGACGACCTGCTGGGAGTCTTCGGGGATTCCCAGGTAACCGGGAAGCCGTCCGGAGACGACCTTCGGGAAGGCAAGCGAACCGTCCTCGTGGCCATCGCGCGATCACGCCTCCCCGCGAACGCGCGAAGTCTTGTCGATGAGTTGCTGGGCGACCCCCACCTCACCGACATGCAAGTCCGGATGCTTCAGGACACTCTTCGCGAGTGCGGCGCTGTTGATGTCGTCGAAGACATCATTCAGCGCGAGGTGGAGCGCGCAGCAGAGTCCATTCGAATGGCGAACATCGCAAAAACTGCCAGAAACCAGCTGCTCGGCCTCATCGACAACGTGATTAGTCGCACGTCTTAACCCCGTGGGTCAGAAGCCGAGGGCCTGTGCGATCCTCCGGACCTCGGCTTTTCGACCTTCCCGGAGCGCGACAATCGGCGCAACCCCCAGGCTCTCTTCGTCATTCAAAAGCCAATGCATGGATTCCTCATCCGTGTAGCCACTGTCCGCAAGAAGTATCAGCGTGCCGCGCAATTCGGGAAGGGGCTCACCATCGCGAATAAACAATTCGGGGACGCGCCATACCCCATCGATGCGCGAGGCGAGAAGGGCCCTGTCCTCGATGAGTCTGCGCACCTTGCTGACGCCAATGCCGAGCAATTCGACGAGATCCGGGATAGTCAGCCAGCGGATCTCGCCATGGACTGTTGCGTCTGAAGACTTAACCACGGTTAAAGACTGCCAGATGTGCGCAATCGCATTGTCGCGACACGGCACGCTTTGTGCGTGTTGACTTAAATCACTTTCGTCCCACTAATTGACTTCAGACTAATTCTGTGTCATTTTGAGCTAGTCAGACTGGGGAATCACATGACCGAACTCTTTTCGCGCGACAAAACCATTCGCGCGGGCGCACGGCACGCCGCGCCCAAACCACCGAGCAAACTCAGCCGCGGTGCGTTCCAGACTCTGCCGATACTGCTGGCCGGATCGATGGCGATGACCTTTGGCGCGACCGCTCCCCTCGACGCGCCCACACTGAAACCGGATAAGAAAAACGCCGACGAGGCAGTCCGCGTAGCCGTGAAGGAAGCGATGAGGCTCCACGCCGCCTCGAAGCCCACGCAATCAGAAGCCGTCGGATTCACTGCGGGAACTGTGCCCGCGTCCGTGACGCCATCGACCTATCGCGTCGTCAGCGGCGACACCGTCAGCGGGATTGCCACGAGATACGGCCTCGCGACGGCGTCGGTACTCGCGCTCAATGGTCTCGGCTGGAACTCACTCATCTTTCCTGGACAGATATTGAAACTGTCGAACACCACGCCAGCCCCAATAGTCGATCCGTCACCCGCCGGCCCGGTCGCGGCACCGCCGGTCAACCACACGGCGATGGAATACACCATTGCACGCGGCGATACCATCAGTGCGATTGCTCATCGATACGGAGTTACTACCCAATCAGTCCTCGACGCGAACCAGCTGGGCTGGTCGACCATCATTTATCCTGGTCAACGCATTCGCATTCCACAGATAACCGCGCCAACTCCGCCCGTCGGTGATCCGGCACCGTCGGCTCCCCCGGCAGGCACAGATTCCCATCAGAACGAGCCTCCCGTGGTGCCGATCACTCCCGTGGTTGATGTGACGCCGATCACGCCTGCACCAGCGCCACAAAATGTTACGTATCGCATCGTGTCGGGCGACACGGTCACGAGCATTGCAGCGCATTTCGGCGTCAGCGTGCAATCGATTCTTGATGCAAACGGAATTACCCGGTCCAGCATCATTTATGCCGGACGTACGCTTGTCATCCCGGGCACATCGACGGCGCCGGCAGGCGTTTCCGGTGCGGTCACACCGTTGACGGACGAGATGGCGGCCAACGCTCGAACGATTATTTCTGTCGGAGCCTCACTCGGCGTGAGTGATTTTGGTCTCGTGATTGCACTTGCCGCCGCAATGCAGGAATCGAGTCTGCGAAATCTCAACTACGGAGACCGGGATTCACTGGGGCTCTTTCAGCAGCGGCCAAGCACAGGATGGGGAACTCCCGCTCAGGTCATGGACACAACCTATGCCAGCAGGCTGTTCTTTGGCGGGCCAAGCAATCCAAACCGCGGCAATACCAATGGGCTGCTCGACATTTCCGGTTGGCAATCAATGACCGTCACTCAGGCCGCCCAGGCAGTGCAGAGGTCTGCGTATCCTGATGCCTACGCAAAGTGGGAAACCTCTGCGCGTGCATGGCTCGCCCAATTGCGCTGATACGCGTCA
Organism: Agreia sp.; assembly: GCA_044464485.1. Taxonomy (GTDB): domain Bacteria; phylum Actinomycetota; class Actinomycetes; order Actinomycetales; family Microbacteriaceae; genus Terrimesophilobacter. The sequence continues at coordinate 50,882 of JBIQLG010000004.1, read as the reverse complement.
AAGCCGGAGTTCTCGGTGTTTTGACGGCGTCTATCGAGAGTCGCTACTTAGACTTCTGCGGTGAGCTCTAACTCGACTGACCCGATGATCGGTCGCCTCATTGACGGCCGATACCAGGTGCGCTCACGCATCGCTCGCGGCGGCATGGCCACCGTGTATCTCGCGACGGATCTTCGTCTCGAACGTCGGGTCGCCATCAAAGTCATGCACGGACACCTCGCGGACGACAACCAGTACAAGGCGCGGTTCATTCAGGAAGCACGATCAGCGGCGCGGCTCGCCCACCCCAACGTCGTGAATGTCTACGACCAGGGCCAGGATGCCGACACCGCATACCTCGTCATGGAGTATTTGCCCGGCATCACACTCCGCGACCTGCTGCAGGAACATCCGGTGCTCACGACAGAGCAAGCGTTCGACATTATGGAGGCCATCCTTGCGGGGCTCGCCGCCGCGCATCGAAATGGCATTGTCCACCGGGATCTCAAACCCGAAAACGTGCTGCTCGCAGATGACGGCCGTATCAAGATCAGCGATTTCGGTCTTGCCAGGGCAGCGACGGCCCAGACCGCAAGCGGGAACGCGCTTTTGGGGACCATCGCGTACCTGTCCCCCGAGCTCGTCACTCGCGGCATCGCCGATGCGCGAAGTGACATTTATGCAGTCGGAATCATGCTGTACGAAATGCTTGCCGGCGAGCAGCCCTTCAAAGGCGAGCAACCTTTTCAGATCGCTCAGCAACACGCGAATGACACTGTCCCGATGCCGAGCAGCAAGAACCAGAAGATTCCTGCCGAATTGGACGAACTGGTGTTGTGGGCGACCGCGCGTGACCCCGAGCAGCGACCACGCGACGCGCGAGCGATGCTGGACCAGGTCCACGAAGCGCGACGATTGCTGCAGAGCGGCCAACGGTCAGAACCGGCACCGCCCATGGCGACGATCGCCTTGCCCGCCGACGGTGTAGTGCAACCCGAAGCAGAAACGCAGGTGTTGGGCACGCGCGCGCGAGCACGCACCGGTCCCGTGCCCTCTGACAGCACAACGTCGCTCGCGAAACGCGCTGAGCGACGTCACGCGCGGGGCCGTTGGATTCTGGCACTCGTCGTGGTTCTCACCGCGCTGGCGGGAACCACGGGGTGGTATTTCGGCTCAGGCCCCGGCTCGAAGGTCACCATCCCGGATGTGTCCGGAAAGACCGTAGCGCAAGCGACCTCGATTCTCACCGACGCTGATCTGAAGGTCTCCCAGGATCAGCGCCAGGAATTCAGCATCTCCATCCCCGAGGGCAACGTCGTGGGCACAGACCCCGGCAAAGGAGCTAGTGTCGCGCACGGCGGCGTCGTCACCCTCATAATTTCTCAGGGGCCAAAGCCAATAGATTTGCCCTCGATCGTCGGACAACCTGAAGAAACTGTGCGTGCCGCGCTCGAAGACTCATTCGACGTGCAGGATTCGAAATACCTCTTTGATTCCGACACCGAGGCCGGCATCGTCATGGCGGCGTTCGGAGTCGATCGCTCAGGCGCATCGCTCGACCTTTCCACTGTCAAGCAGTACTGGGAGGGCCAGCCCGTCACTCTCACCGTGTCGCTCGGGCCCATACCTGACGTCAAGGGAAAGTCGGTTGACGACGCGAAACAGGCACTCGCCGACAAAGGGCTCGTCGGCTCGACATCCGAAAACCTCCACGATTGGAGCGATGACATCCCCAAAGGCAGCGTCATCAGCGTCCAGGTCCCCGAGGGCACAGAGGTGACAAAGGGCACCGTGCTTCAGCTGGTCGTGTCCGACGGCGTGGAACAGGTGCAGGTCCCCGATGTCGTCGGAAAAACGTGGGACAAGGCGAAACCGATTTTGGAAGCAGCTGGATTCTCGATTGATTACTGGGACACAACGAGCAGCGTGCTGGCAAAAAACCTGGACGCTTCGATGTTGACCGTCAAAGACATCAGTCCCGACGCAGGCAAATCGGTTGACAAAGGCTCGACCGTCAAAGTCAAGCTTCGCTCGAGCGATTAAGCCCGAACTCCGACGACGACAACGAATGCCCTAGCGGGCACTCAGCTCCTCAGCTACGAGAAATGCGAGCTCCAACGACTGCATGTGATTGAGACGCGGATCGCACAGTGACTCATATCGCGTTGCCAACGCGGACTCGTCGATTTGCTCTGAACCGCCGAGGCACTCGGTGACGTCGTCGCCCGTGAGTTCAATGTGGATCCCACCCGGGAAGGTTCCCACCATCCGATGTGCTTCGAAGAAACCCTTGACCTCGTCAACCACATCGTCGAATCGACGCGTCTTGTATCCGTTCGGGGTAGTCAGTCCGTTGCCGTGCATCGGATCGCTCACCCAGAGCGGATTCGCCTCACTTGAGGCGACGGCGGCCAAGAGGGGCGGCAGCGCGTCGCGAATCAGGCCCGCGCCCATCCGGGTAATGAATGTCAGTCGGCCAGGCTCCCGATCCGGGTCTAGGCGTTCTATGAGCTCACGCACTTGCGCGGGCGTGGTTGTTGGTCCGAGCTTGACGCCGAGAGGGTTTCGCACGCGCGAAAGGAAGTCGATATGGGCGCCATCCGCCTGCCGCGTGCGCTCCCCCACCCACAAGAAGTGAGCTGACGTGTCATAGGGCGTACCGGTTCGCGAGTCGATCCGCGTGAGTGGACGCTCGTAATCCATGAGAAGCGCCTCATGCGAAATGTAAAACTCCGTTCGCTTAAGAGCCTCAAAATCGGCGCCGCATGCCATCATGAACTTGATCGCGCGATCAATCTCTCGCGCCATATGTTCATATCGGACATTTGCCGGGTTTCGCGCGAAACCCTGATTCCAGCTGTGCACCTGGCGCAAGTCAGCGAAGCCACCCTGAGTGAAAGCGCGAATGAGGTTCAGTGTGCTGGCAGCCGTATGGTACCCGCGCAGTAGCCGAGTCGGGTCGGCCGCGCGAGATTCGGGAGTGAAGTCGTATCCGTTGACGATGTCCCCCCGATATGCCGGAAGGGTAATGTCTCCTCGGGTCTCGGAATCGCTCGAACGAGGTTTCGCGAACTGGCCAGCCATCCTGCCCATTTTGATGATCGGCATGGATGCGCCATACGTGAGCACGACCGCCATCTGGAGGATTGTCTTGACGCGATCACGAATTTGATTCGCGGTTGCTGCGGCAAAAGTTTCGGCGCAATCTCCACCCTGCAGCAAGAACGCCTCGCCGCGTGCCGCACTCGCCAATCGCGCACGAAGGATGTCTACCTCGCCGGCGAAAACGAGTGGAGGCATCGTCGCGAGCTCCTCCGACGCCCGAGCAACAGACTCTGCGGAGGGCCACGGGGGCTGCTGCGCGATGGGAAGCGTGCGCCAGTTGTCGAGTCCGTCAATCACCGCCGGGTCGGCGAGCACGACTGGATCGGATGGATCGACCACGAAGTCTCCTTGGCTGTTTGGGCGGCGTGGTCGCACAACGACTCACGCCATATTGGGCTGGTCACGCGCTGCCACTCTGCAGCCTAAGGCCGGGAGGGGGCTCCGGCCACTCCAGCTTATCCGTCGCACGAGGCGATTGATCGACACGGAAGCTCCTGCATCATCGACCGCGTCCCAACTACCGGCTGCGGCTGCCCGCACGCTCCTTGACCGTGCTCGCGTAAACGTCCACGTATTCCTGGTCGCTGAGATGACTGAGTTCGTACATGATTTCGTCGGTGATGGAACGCAGGATGAACCGATCGCCCTCCATCCCTTCGAACCGTGAGAAGTCGAGAGGCTTGCCGATGACAACGCCGATGCGGCGAACTTTCGGAATGCGTTTTCCGATGGGCATCACCTTCTCGGTGTCGACCATCGCGACGGGTACGACCGGCACGCTGCCCTCGAGAACCATGCGCGCCACCCCGGTGCGTCCCCGATAAAGCTTTCCGTCCGGGCTGCGGGTGCCCTCAGGGTAGATTCCGAGAACATCGCCCTTTGCCAAGACTCCCAGGCCCGTAAACAGGCTCGCCTCTGAGGCCTTCCCTCCCGACCGGTCAATGGGTAGCATGCCGGCGGCTTTGAGAAAGTTCTTGATGGCCCAGCCCTTGATGCCGCTCGCAGTGTAATAGTCGCTCTTGGCGAGAAACGTGACGCGGCGCTCAATCACGAGTGGCAAAAAGACTGAATCGATGAACGACAGATGGTTGCTCGCGAGAATTACTCCCCCTTTGCGCGGGATATTTTCTTCACCGGTGACCCAGGGCCTGAATGCCGTGCGGAGGATCGGCCCAGCGATGAGGTTCTTCATGAACCAGTAGAACATCCGAAGCATTCCTTCCACGATTTTTTGCAGCAAAGCGGCCCTCCCACACTACTCGGCGAACCCGAATGCCCGAAGCGGCCGGTGGACTGAGGCGCCTACCAGATAGAGTAAACGGAATGACCTAAACAGGTACCAAAGGAGTTGCCGTGGACCACTACGACATGCCCGCGCTCGTACCCGCTGACCCGGATGCGAACGCCACAGACCTTCTCGTCGAACGAGTTAATGCCACGCCGGATTTGGCGCTGTTTTCCGTGCCGACGCACGACGGAGGCTGGTCGGACATCACGGCGGCAGAGTTTCTCGATCAGGTTCGCGCGCTCGCGAAGGGACTTGTTGCCGCGGGAATCGAACCGGGCGACAAAATCGGCCTCATGTGCAAAACGCGCTATGAGTGGACTCTCATCGACTTTGCGATCTGGTTCGCAGGCGCCGTCATGGTACCGATTTATGAAACTTCCTCGCCATCTCAGCTACAGTGGAATCTGAGCGATTCGGGAACGGTCGCTATGATCACGGAGACTCCGGATCACTTTTCCCGATTCGATGAAGTCCACCCCGACCTTCCGCTCATCCGGAGCGTGTGGAAGATCGACCTCGGTGATCTGGAAAAGCTTGCGGCGAGCGGGAAAGACGTATCGGATGAAGAAATAGAGCGTCGTCGCAACCTCGCGGTGGGTAAGGACCTGGCGACGCTCATCTACACCGCGGGAACGACTGGGCGACCCAAGGGATGCATGCTCACGCACTCCAACTTTGTGGAGCTGACGCGAAACGCGCGCGAGGCAATTCCTGAGGTGGTAAATACCGAGTCGAGCACTCTTCTGTTCATCACGCTCGCGCATATTTTTGCTCGTTTCATTTCGGTGCTGGCTATTGTCGGCGGGGTGAAAGTCGGCCACCAGCCGGACACCAAACAGTTGCTCCCGGCCATGGGGTCGTTCCGACCCACCTTCCTGCTCGCGGTTCCACGCGTTTTCGAGAAGGTCTACAACTCCTCCGAGCAGAAGGCCGAGGGCGGAGGCAAGGGTAAAATTTTCCGCAAGGCCGCGGCTGTTGCGGTCGCTCACTCGAGAGCGCTGGATGCCGGGAAGGTTCCCTTCGGACTTGCAATACAGTTCGCACTCTTCAACCGGCTGGTTCTGAGCAAAATCCGTGCGGCTCTCGGCGGGCGCGTCAAGTATGCCGTGTCCGGTTCTGCACCGCTCGGGCTGTTTCTCGGTCACTTCTACCGCAGCCTCGGACTCACCATTCTCGAGGGCTACGGGCTCACTGAGACCACGGCCCCCATCACGGTGAACCTGCCCTCAAACTTCAAGATCGGCAAGGTCGGACCTCCGCTTCCGGGATGCTCGGTGCGACTTGCCGCCGACGGCGAGATCGAGGCCAAGGGCATCAACATCTTCGACGGCTACTGGAATAACGAGGAAGCCACGAAAGCAACCTTTGACGGCGAATGGTTCATGACCGGGGACATCGGCACGATTGATGAAGAAGGGTATCTGGAAATCACCGGCCGAAAAAAGGAGATGATCGTCACTGCGGGTGGCAAGAACGTCGCCCCCGCAACCCTGGAGGATCCCATCAGGGCGAACCCCATCATCGGTCAAGTCATCGTGGTCGGCGACAAACGCCCCTTCGTCGGCGCGCTCATTTCGCTCGACGAAGAAATGCTCCCGGTCTGGCTGAACAACAACGGGGAAGACGCGACGATGACGGTTGAGGAAGCCGCGAAGAACCCGAAAGTGCTCAGCGAGATCCAGTCGGCCATCGACCGGGCGAATGCGGGCGTATCGCGCGCGGAATCGGTCCGAAAATTCGTCATCCTGCCGCACGATCTGACGGAGGCGAGCGGGCACCTCACGCCGAAACTCAGCGTCAAACGGCACGTGGTTCTCTCGGACTTCTCCGACACGATCGACAGCCTCTACGACAACGATCCACCCACTCAGGGGCATTCGGTCGTCGGTTAGCTGGGCTCCTCAGAACCAGTCTGACGTTCGGATGAGTCGCATTGCTTCACGCTTGCGTTCTTTGTCCAGTCCCTCAATGAATAGTTTGCCGTCGAGGTGATCGACTTCGTGCTGGAGCGCCTGAGCGAGAAGGCCATCTCCGGCAAGTTCGATTTCCTTGCCCGTGAGATCAACACCAACCACGCGAGCCCACGGAAAGCGCATTCTCTCGAAGTAGAAGCCGGGGACAGAAAGACAGCCTTCGTCGACCAGTTCCTCCTCACCGGTGACTTCCACGAGTCGTGGATTCAGGATGTAACCGATATCCCCATCAACGTTGTAGCTGAACGCGCGCAGTCCGACACCGATCTGCGGTGCGGCAACTCCCGCCCGCCCCGGCAGGCGAACGGTATCGATCAGATCTTCGACCAGTCCATGCAGTGAAGCGTCGTCGAGTTTCACCGGCAACGCCACGGTGCGCAAAACGGGGTCTCCGAAGACGCGAATCTGGCGTGCGGTCATGTTCGATCGAGTCTCCGCGAGTTACTGCGCATCACGCGATGACGGCAGGCCATCCGCTACCAAAGCTGCGAGTTCGCGCGCGCTGGCGCGAGTGAGTGGCTTCAATCCGGCATACTCGATCACCGAGCCCGCAGCCAGCATGGGGTCGTACGGGATTCGTACCACGTCCCGCACTCGCGAGCGAAAGTGCGCTTCAATTTCATCGATCTTCACAAAATTGGTACCCTGCGTCGCGGTGTTGAGCGCTACAACCGCGTTGCTCACAAGTGCACCATAACCATTGGCTTCCAGCCAGGTGAGGGTCTCGGATGCCAACCGCGCCTCATCGACGCTGCCACCGGAAACGATCACGACGGAATCGGCCCGCTCAAGAGTCGCGCGCATCACGGAGTGCACGATACCGGTACCGCAATCGGTGAGGACGATGGAATAAAATCGCGCGGCCAGGTCAGCGACCACGTTGTAGTCGCGATCGTCAAACGCCTGGGACAACTCGGGATCCGTGTCGGATGCGAGAATGTCGAGCCGGGTGTCGTCACGAGACACGAACTCGGCAAAATCGCTGACTGTCGCGATGCTGGAAGCGTTATTCACTACATCCCGAACGGTGTACCTCGCGTGCTTGCTGACCCGCTCGGCAAGCGTGCCACGGTCGGGGTTGCCGTCGATCGCGATGACGCGATCGTCTCGGACATCCGCCATCGCCATGCCCAGAAGTGAGGTGACCGTAGTTTTGCCTACACCACCCTTTCTGGTCAGAACCGGAACAAATCGCGTGCCGCCGTCGAGCCGTTTGCCAATTCTGGCATCGAGACTCTTCCGCTCCCGCACCCGCGCGGAGTCGCCGAGGTTCACCATTCGCAAGGTGGACGAGTACACCAATTCCTGCCAAAATCCTTCCGGACGGGGCTTCTTGCGTCCTCGATACTCGAGGAGCCGGTCCGATGTCAGCATGGACGCGAGTTCCGGTTCGTCCGACACGACGACACCAAGTCTGCGCTTGGCCTCTCTCGTCTCCTGCTCGACAGTCTCGGCAGGCGGGGGCATAACCGGAATGAGACTGATTGAGGTAGTGGCAACGGGTTTCTCCAAAAGACTTCCCGCCTGAACAGAGTCTTCCTCGATCGCAACGGCACGTTCGTCGTCGGGAGTGGAATGAATCTGCTCTGGGAGAGTCACATCGATGGTGAGGCTGGCCGGAAGATCGCCGTCCGCACGCACGTCGAGGGGCGCGCGGCCGCGGCCCGCGCGGGATCTATCGTTGTTCTCGGTCTTGGATGACACGGCGAAAGGACCTTCCTATTCGGACCCTCTAGCTTACAACGTGACTATTTGTGAAGAATCCGAGAACGAACAGCGGGTCATTCCACGACGAGAAGCAAATCGCCGGCATCCACCTGCTGGGTCTCGGGAATAGCCAGCCGCTGCACCGTGCCCGCCAGAGGACAGGTGATCGCCGCCTCCATTTTCATCGCTTCAATAGACGCAACCACCTGGCCGGCCTCGATGGTGTCGCCGGCACTCACCTTGAGCGACACGACCCCTGAAAATGGTGCCGCCACGTTCCCGGGCAACGCAGAGTTGGCTTTCTCGGCAGCTTTTGACTCTACCGAAATGGACCGATCACGAATGAAGACGGGGCGAAGCTGGCCGTTGATGACGGTCATGACCGTTCGCATACCCTTATCGTCTGCTTCTCCGATCGCCTCGAGGCCGATGATGAGCTTCACACCGGTTTCGATTTCGACGACGTGTTCAGCACCGGGACGCAAACCGTAGAGGTAGTCGACCGTGTCGACGACGGAAAGATCGCCGTACCGATCGCGAACATCCTCGTAAATCTTGGTCGGCCCGGGGAACAGCAGTCGATTGAGCGTTGCTCGACGTTCCTCGGATCCCTTGTCCAGTTCGGCCGTATCCTCCTCGCTCAGATCCTCCACGTCAATGGAAACTGTCCGGCCGCTCAGCACCTTGGTGCGGAACGGTTCTGGCCAGCCGCCAGGCAGATCGCCCAACTCCCCCGCCATGAACGCGATGACCGAATCGGGAATGTCAAAGCTTCCCGGGTTCGCCTCGAATTCGGCTGGATCGGCGTCGGCAGCAGCCATAGCCAGTGCGAGATCACCCACGACCTTTGACGACGGTGTAACTTTCGGGGGGCGCCCCAAAATGCGGTTGGCGGCCGCGTACCAGTCTTCGATCTTCTCAAACTGATCGGACAAACCGAGCGCCACCGCCTGAGTTCGCAGGTTTGACAACTGCCCTCCGGGGATTTCGTGGTGGTACACGCGACCGGTCGGTCCCGAGAGGCCGGATTCGAACGGGCGATATGCGCGGCGCACCGCTTCCCAATACGGTTCAAGATCAGAAACAGCCTGAAGCGAAAGCCCTGTGTCCCGTTCGGTATTGGCCAGCGCCGCGACGAGCGCAGAGAACGGCGGCTGACTCGTTGTGCCGGCCATGGGAGCGCTCGCGACGTCGACGGCGTCCGCGCCCGCGCGGCTCGCCGCCAGGAGCGTCGCCAGCTGGCCGCCCGCGGTGTCATGCGTGTGCACATGCACGGGGAGTTCGAAGCGGGAGCGAAGAGCTTCCACGAGCTTCTCAGCGGCACTGGCGCGAAGGAGCCCCGCCATATCTTTGATCGCCAGAATGTGGGCGCCGCTCTCAACAATCTTCTCGGCAAGCTTCAGATAGTAGTCGAGCGTGTAGAGATCTTCTCCCGGATCCAGCAGGTCCCCGGTGTAACACACGGCGACTTCCGCTACCGTGCTGCCGGTGTTGAGGACCGCATCGATGGCGGGCCGCATCCGATCGACGTCGTTGAGAGCATCAAAGATGCGAAAAATATCGACGCCCGTGGCGGCCGCTTCCTGCACAAATGCATCGGTCACTTTTGCCGGGTACGGCGTGTACCCGACGGTATTTCTTCCTCGGAGCAGCATTTGAAGTGCGACGTTGGGCAGGGCTTCGCGCAGCGTGGCAAGACGGTCCCACGGGTCCTCGCCCAGGAATCTCAGGGCGACGTCGTAGGTGGCGCCACCCCAGGCTTCCATCGACAGCAACTGAGGAGTCATCCTCGCAACATACGGTGCCACGGCGGCGAGATCCGCCGTGCGCACGCGCGTTGCCAGCAACGATTGATGGGCGTCGCGAAAGGTCGTCTCCGTAATCGCCAGCGCGCTCTGCGCCCGCAGCTCGGCCGCGAATCGAACGGGACCCAGCTTCTGGAGCCGCTGACGAGAACCGGACGGTGCGGGCGCATCAACATCAATTACCGGCAACTTCAAGGACGGACTGATGACTCCGTCACCGTTGCCATACGGCTGGTTGACGGTGACGTCGCCGAGCCAGTTGAGGATTTTGGTTCCGCGATCCTTCGACGGTGCCGCATTGACAAGTTCGGGGCGCTCGTCGATGAAGGAGGTACTGATGTCACCCGCCGCGAAGGAGGGATCGTCAAGAACCGCCTGAAGAAACGGGATGTTTGTCGAGACTCCGCGAATTCTGAATTCGGCGAGGCCCCGCTTGGCGCGAGCAACAGCCGCGGTGAAGTCGCGACCACGGCACGTCATTTTGACGAGCATCGAATCGAAATGCGGGCTGATCTGCGTGCCTGGATCGATCGTGCCGCCATCAAGCCGGATGCCGCCGCCACCGGGCGAACGATACGTCGTGATTTTTCCTGTATCCGGTCGGAAGCCTTCCGCCGGGTCCTCCGTGGTGATGCGGCACTGCAATGCTGCGCCGCGCAGGACCAAATTCTCCTGATCCAGATTGAGGTCTTCCAGCGTCTGTCCGGATGCGATGCGAATTTGGGCTTGAACGAGATCGATGTCGGTGACTTCCTCCGTCACAGTGTGTTCGACCTGAATTCGAGGGTTCATTTCAATGAATACGTGCTGACCGGCTCGCTCCCCCACCGTGTCGAGAAGAAATTCGACCGTGCCGGCATTTTGATAGTTGATCGAGCGAGCAAACGCGATCGCGTCGCGATACAGTGCTTCGCGGATCGACGCGTCAAGATTGGGTGCCGGTGCAATCTCGATGACTTTCTGGTTCCGACGCTGAACACTGCAGTCCCGCTCGAAGAGATGCATGGTGTTGCCCGCGGAATCCGCCAGGATTTGCACTTCGATATGCCGGGGTCGCAGCACGGCCTGTTCCAGAAACATCGTGGGGTCGCCAAACGCGCTGTCCGCTTCGCGCATTGCTTCCTCTAGTGCCTGCCGCAGGTCTTCAGGCCGATCCACGCGACGCATGCCGCGACCTCCGCCACCAGCTACCGCTTTGGCGAAAACGGGGAATCCAATTTCTTTGGCACCGTTGAGAAGTTCGTCGATGTCTTTGGATGCCGGAGTGGACTTGAGAACCGGCACTCCCGCAGACGCCGCGTGCTCCTTCGCGGTGACCTTATTGCCGGCCATCTCCAGAACCTTCTGGCTCGGCCCGATAAAGGTGATTCCCGCAGCCGCCGCCCGCTCCGCGAGCTCGGGATTTTCGGAGAGAAACCCATATCCGGGGTAAATGGCATCGGCACCGCACTCGGTGGCAACGCGGATGATCTCGGAAACGTCAAGGTATGCGCGAACCGGATGCCCTTCTGTCCCGATGAGATACGCCTCGTCGGCCTTGAGCCTGTGCAGTGAATTGCGGTCCTCCCACGGGAAAACTGCGACAGTTTTGGCACCCAGTTCGAAGGCCGCACGGAAAGCCCGGATCGCGATTTCGCCTCGGTTGGCGACAAGAATCTTTCGAAACATAGATGTCCTCTCTGGCAACTTTCCAAGGATAAACTCGCGATGACCGTTACCGGCCAATCTTCAGGCAATACAATGCAGGGAGATTTAGGTTCTTTCAGACTAGTGAAGGTATCGTCGTTACTCGTGCATGTACTCAGCGTCAGCTCCCTCAAAGGGGGCGTAGGCAAGACCACCGTGACTCTGGGTTTAACCTCCGCAGCGTTCGCGCGGGGTTTGCGCACACTCGTTGTTGATTTGGATCCCCAGTCGGACGTTTCCACGGGAATGGACATCAGCGTTCAGGGCCATTTGAACGTTGCTGACGTTCTCGCCTCCCCAAAGGAGAAGGTGGTTCGCGCGGCGATATCACCGAGTGGCTGGACGCGAGGCCGGCCGGGAAAAGTGGATGTTCTCATCGGCAGCCCGTCCGCCATCAATTTTGACGGTCCGCACCCCAGCATCCGGGACATCTGGAAGCTCGAAGAAGCGCTCGCTCATTTGGAGGCCGACTATGATCTTGTCATCGTCGATTCCGCGCCGTCGCTCAATGCTCTGACGAGGACCGCATGGGCGGCAAGCGATCGGGTCGCCATCGTCACGGAGCCGGGTTTATTTTCGGTTGCCGCAGCCGACAGGGCACTGCGCGCTATCGAAGAAATTCGACGTGGTCTCTCCCCCAGGCTCCAGCCGCTGGGCATCATCGTCAACCGCGCGAAGATCCAGTCTCTTGAACATCAGTTCCGAATCAAGGAACTCCGCGACATGTTCGGGCCACTCGTTCTCAACCCGCAGTTGCCGGAACGCACTTCCTTGCAGCAGGCACAGGGGGCGGCGAAGCCGCTGCACGTTTGGCCCGGTGAAAGCGCGCAGGAGATGGCGCATTACTTCGACCAGCTTCTCGAACGCGTGATTCGTGCGGGGCGAATCCCGGTCGCGGGACGAACCTTTGACGATAACGACACCGGGATTGAACAGCAGCGGCAGCAGCCTGCCCCGCCGCAGCAACAGCCGCCTAAGCAGCCTCCCCAGCAGTGGCCGGCTCAGCCTCTGGGTCGTCGAGAGGCTCGAGCACAGCAAGCTCCGCAGGCGTCACCACAGCAGCCGCAACAGCCGTCCCCTCAAGATCCATCGCCAGACGTTCAGCAGCAGCACGTCACGCGCGCGGGGCCTTCCACACTACCTGCTTCGGCACCTGCCGACCCGCCGGATCCCATTCGCGATCTCTTCTTCTTTGGCGAACCGGCCGCAGACCACGGCGAAAAATAGCAAAATCTGCGCGAGGCGGCTAAGAAGCCCGAGAGGCTCTGCGTGCCGCAAGCTCGTCAGCGGGATCTTCACCTTTGACGGTGTCCAACTCAGTGAGGCTTGACTCCACCTCGCGAAGCACCTTGCCGACCGCAATGCCGAACACGCCCTGACCGCGACTGACCAGATCGATGACTTCGTCGTTGTTCGTGCAGAGGTACACACTTGCACCATCGCTCATCAAGGTCGTCTGCGCCAGATCGTTGACACCCGACTCCCTCAACTGGTTCACGGCAGTGCGGATCTGCTGAAGGGAAATACCGGTGTCGAGCAGTCTTTTCACGAGTTTGAGCACGAGGATGTCCCGAAAACCATATAGTCGCTGGGAGCCGGAGCCCGCGGCTCCGCGGATGGTGGGTTCCACCAATTCCGTTCGCGCCCAGTAATCCAGCTGACGATAGCTGATTCCCGCCGCCCGCGCGGCGATGGCGCCGCGATACCCGGCTGTGGCGTCCAGATCAGGCAAACCGTCGGTGAAAAGCAAACCGAGGTCATAGCGCGAATCCTCGTTGAGACTGCTGGGTTCACTCATTGGGTTGCCTTCCATGCGAGCCGGCGACGGTTAACGTCCGCAGCCTCCACGGTACCCACGGTGCCGGTCAGAGGCAATCACATCCGATCGAACTGCCTCGGCGTGTCGAATCGGCTGAACCTGAAGCTTAGCGTGCGGGGCCAACGGATCCCGCGTGACGTCAGTCCAGTCGCGACAAAGCTGAGCGAATGAGATTGCTCCGAATCACTTCGAGCTGGCCGGCGATATCACGCGCCAGCTCACTTGCCTTTGCTCTGCTCGATGAGTCTTTGCGGTGGGAAATCGGAATCAATGCGCTCTCGATAAGGCCGAGTTCCCGCTCAGCGGACGCGCGGAATCCTCTCAAGTGTCGCGGCTCGATGCCGGAGCGTTGCAATTCAACCAGCGATTTCAATACCTGAAGCGTCGATTCTGAATAGTGTTCGGCCGGAATAATGAGGGAAGCAGAAACAGCATCATTGAGCAGCTGTTGCGACGCATGAGCCTCGCGAATCAAATCTTCGCGGCGATACCTGCGATCCGTGGGAAGAATTGTCGGGATAGGTCCTGTAACGGCGCCGGGCAGCTCTGGCTTGCGGCCGGCGTCAAGCTCATCCAGGTACCCGCGAATCACTTTCAAGGGCAGATAGTGATCTCGCTGCATCGTCAGCACGAAGCGCAGCCGATCCATATCCGTTGACGAGAACTTGCGATACCCGGACTCCGTGCGGGCAGGCGAAATCAATTGCCGCTCCTCCAGAAACCTGAGCTTTGACGGAGTGAGATCAGGAAACTCAGGTCGCAACCGCGCGAGAACCTGCCCAATGCTGAGCAATGCTGAAATACCGGGCCGTCTGGCCTGCGCCGAACTCGCAGCCACTAGCGACTGCCTGACGGCGACAAGTCTGCGCGCGACGCATAGAAGGTCAGTCGGAATTTGCCTATTTGCACTTCGGCACCGTCGGTGAGCAAAGCGTTCTCAATGCGGACTCCGTCAAAATATGTGCCGTTGAGCGAGCCAAGATCTCTCACTTCGAATGCTGAACCGTGGCGCACAAATTCGCTATGGCGACGCGAAACCGTGACGTCATCCAAAAATATTTGCGCATCGGGATGTCGGCCCGCCGTCGTGGAATCGGAATCCAAAAGGAAGCGGGCACCAATATTGGGCCCTCTGCGAACAATCAGAAGCGCGGATCCGGAAGACAGCGCAGAAATCGCTTCCTGCTCCTCCGTGGAGAGTTCGCCGTCCATTGCGGCAATTTGCGCCTCGAAGTCTTCGCCAAAATGAGCGGTTGACTCATCACCGCGTGAGCCTATGTCGCGTGGTTCCTGATCCTCACCCGGCATGCTCATTTTTATCCTCCCTAGCCACCAAGAGTATCTGATTCGAGCCGCTCAGCGGGCCACGGAATTTTTACCAACCGAAGCGTTTCTCTGATGTAAATCACGCCGGCCCACCAATACAAAAACGCACCCCACAGCGCGAAAGCCCAGCCGATGGGGGCGGTATAGCCGGCCGCGATCGGAAAAGCCTGTCCGATCATCAGAATCGGCAACGCGTAAAAGAGGCAAAATGTCGCAATTTTTCCAAGGTGGTGCACCGGTAGCGGGCCAAAGCCGTAGTTGGCGAGCGTAATTCCCAGCACCAGCATCAAAACATCTCGTCCGACAATCACGGCGACAAGCCACCACGGCACAATGCCGCGAAGGGACAGCCCGACGAGCGTGGCAAAAATGAAGAGACGATCTGCCGCCGGGTCAAGCAATTGGCCCAGCCGGGACACCTGGTTGAGCCTTCTCGCAAGAACGCCATCGAGAAAATCGGTGACACTGGAAACGACGAGGACTGCCAGTGCCAACACGTCGTCGCCCTGAATGACGAGAACGAGAAACACGGGCACGAGCGCCAGGCGGATGAAACTCAGGACGTTGGGCACGGTGAGCACTCGAGAACTGACCTGGTGTTGCGCGTCGGGGGCCACAGCCCCACAGTCTAGCGAGTCACTGCTCCACAGTGAATGTGCACGAGTGTGCCGGATATTTCGCGACACGGGGCAGCATCGCTCCGGGTGACGATACGATTCTGGGATGGGTGCGATCGGGATCATCGCTATCATCAGCTCCGCGCTGTGCGTTGCGTGCTGGCTGGCTTCCCTCATCACAAAAGACACGTCGTGGGTTGATCGGATCTGGTCGATCGCACCCGCGATCTACGTGTGGGTGTTTGCGGCTCATTCTGGTTTCGGTGACGCGCGCCTCGTGGTGATGGCGGTCCTCGTCACGCTGTGGGGCGCACGGCTCACTTTCAACTTTGCTCGCAAAGGCGGCTATTCGGGCGTCGAAGACTATCGATGGGCCATCATTCGCGGTCGGATATCGCCTGCTGCATTCCAGATGTTCAATTTGTTCTTCATCGTGATCTATCAGAACCTGCTCCTCGTGCTGATCACCCTGCCTGCGCTCACCGCGCTGCTCAACCCGCGGCCATTCGGAATTGTCGACATCGTTGTCGCCGTTCTGTTCACGCTGTTCCTCGTCGGCGAAACCATCGCCGACCAACAGCAGTGGAATTTCCACCGGGACAAAGCTCGCGCAATTGCGCGAGGCGAGACACCGTCGGCAAATTTTGTGTCTACCGGGCTGTTTCGCTATTCACGGCATCCGAACTTCTTTTTCGAGCAGGCTCAGTGGTGGATGATCGCAGTTTTCGGCATCATTGCGGCACAAACAATTCCGTGGACAATTGCCGGGGCGGTCCTGCTTTCCGTGCTGTTCCTCGGTTCGACCATGCTCACCGAAACAATTACGAAGTCGAAATACCCCGAATACGCGGACTATCAGGCGCGCACGTCGCAGATCATCCCGTGGTTTCCCCGGACCGCCGCAGCTTAAGCCTCGACCGTCCACACCCCAGATGTGCCTCGGCGGTGGCTTCCCACCGGATGCGCGTCCACCATTCCGATAGCCTCCATGAGCGCGTACATCGTCGTGGGACCGACGAAGGAGAAACCACGCTGTTTCAGGGCGCGGGACAGGGCCAGCGACTCGGGTGACTGCGTGATGACCGGCTCGTCTGGTTCGGGCGCAGGGGTGGATTCGGGCAGAAATGACCAGATCAGGTTGACGAGTCCCCCATCGCGCCGCAAGTCAACGACGGCGTGCGCATTGTTGACCGTGGCGCGAATTTTCGCCCGATTCCGGATGATCCCTGCGTCACCCAGAAGGCGCTCGACGTCCTCGTCGGCAAATGCGGCGACGGCATCCGGATCAAAGCCGGCGAACGCGGCGCGAAATGCGGGCCGCTTGCGCAAAATCGTCGACCACGACAACCCTGACTGGAATGCCTCGAGGCTGAGCCTCTCGAACAGTCCGCGCTCATCACGCACCGGCATCCCCCATTCGGTGTCGTAATACTCGCGCAGGAGAGGGTCTGCCGCCGCCCAGGGCGGGCGCCCGAGCCCGTCGTCACCGATGATGAGGCCCGTCATTTTGCGCCCTCCAGCGCCAGCAGGGTGCGTTTGGCATCCAATCCACCGAGGTAGCCACCAAGCGACCCGTCGGACCGAAGCACCCGATGGCACGGCACGATCACGGGAAGAGGGTTTGTCGCACATGCCGACCCAACGGCGCGTACCGCTCGCGGATTTCCTGCGGCACGCGCTACGTCCGTGTAGCTTTCGGTTCGCCCGAAACCGATATCGGTCAAGTGACGGAGGACGCCGAGCCGGAAACCCTTGGAGAGCCTAAAGTCCAACGGCACATCGAAGCGGGTGCGGCGTCCTGCAAAATATTCGTCAAGTTCTCGGGCCACGACATCCGTGCGAGCAGCTGCGGTGAGAATGCGCGGACTGATGCGCTTCGCCAGGTTCGCAAGAACCGCATCGTGGTCTTCATTCTCAAATGCAACTCGCACCAGTCCGAGTTTTGTCGCCGCCAATAGCAGCACCCCGATCGGGGAATCGACGGTGCGGTAGGCAATATCCAGAAGGTCATGCCGTTCTGCGCTGCGGGACAGTCTGTCGTGCAGTTCGCTCACATGCGCGGAATCTACGCGCTCCAATTCTTCCATGGTGACCGTCATCATCATCCCTTTCCATTCCTGACGCTGTACACGCGACGCAGAGCCGCCACCCCGTCTGCGGAGGCGCGTCGCACAGATTCGGCGGTGCCGCCAATGAGCTCCGCGGTCTCGGCGTGGGGCAATCCACCGAGATAGTGGTATGCGACGGCGAGCTTCTGCCGCTCCGGCAGCGCGGCGACCGCGCCCCACACTTCGTGTTCGCTGGAGCCGGGTATTCCGCGATCGCTTGGCCGCTCCGGAAGATCGCCTACCGGAATCGCGTTCCGCGCTCTGGCGCGGATCACATCGAGGGCTTTCCGGTGCGCAATCGTGACCAGCCAACCGCGAACGTTGGAGTCCGTTGGAAGTTCCGGATACGCGGCCAGTGCGGCCAGAAACGTCTCCGACCAGGCGTCGTCGGCATCGATGGGACCGACAACGGCTCGGCAAACCCGGAACACAAGTGCCCCATAGTCGTCAACGATCGACTCGAACGGCTTCATACCTGTATAACGCGTGCGAACACGTTCATGTGAGATCGAACTCCGAAATGGCGTGTTCGACCCACGGGGTCACGCTTCGGCGAGAGCTGACCTGGTCGGGAACACACTCGGATGCGATGCCGCCATGTACTCGAGCACCCGCACAACCTGACTGCTGTATCCGTACTCGTTGTCGTACCAAACGTAGAGAACAAGGTTGGTTCCGCTGCTGATAGTGGCAAGTCCGTCAACGATGCCGGCACGATGCGAACCGACGAAGTCGGAAGACACCACCTCGGGTGAATCGATGAAGTCGATTTGCTGCTGCAGCGCTGAATCCAGCGAGAGGCCGCGGAGGTACCCGTTCACCTCGGCGACGGGCGCTTCGTGATCGAGGATGAGGTTCAGAATCGCCATCGACACGTTCGGGGTGGGAACCCGGATCGCGTTTCCGGTGAGCTTTCCCGCCAACTCGGGAATCGCCTTGGCCACGGCCTGCGCAGCACCGGTCTCCGTGATGACCATGTTCATGGGAGCCGAGCGGCCACGCCGATTGCCCTTGTGGAAATTGTCCGTGAGGTTTTGGTCGTTGGTGTACGAGTGAACCGTCTCCACGTGGCCATGCACGATTCCGTAGCGATCCTGGATCGCTTTGAGCACCGGGACTATCGCGTTCGTCGTGCACGAGGCTGCGGAGACGATGGGCTCGTCCGGCGCAATCGTCTCGTGGTTGATCCCGTGGACGATGTTCTTGATATCGCCCTTCCCCGGGGCGGTAAGCATCACGCGCGCGACGCCCTTCGCGGCGAGGTGCTGGGATAAGCCCTCGCGGTCACGCCAACGGCCCGTGTTGTCGACCACGATCGCGTCATGGATGCCGTACTTCGTGTAGTCGACGGAGGCAGGGTCATCCGAGTAAATGACCTGGATGAGCGTGCCGTTGGCAAGGATCGTATTGTCGTCATGATTCACCGTGATGGTCCCGTCGAATGGTCCATGGATGGAGTCTCGACGAAGCAGGCTCGCCCGCTTGATGAGGTCGTCGCCTGAACCCTTGCGCACGACGATGGCGCGCAACCTGAGGCCCTCCCCGTTGCCCGCATGGGCGATGAGTATCCGCGCGAGCAGGCGCCCGATTCGACCGAATCCGTAGAGGACGACATCCGTGCTCGTGGGCTGAGCCGACTCGTGGGAAAGAAGGCGCGAAAGTTCATCCCTCAGGAATGCGGGCAGGTCGCGCTTGTCGTCGCGGAACCGCACGACAAGCTTCGCAAGATCAATGGATGCCGGATCCGGGGCGAGGTCAGCAAGCGCCTGAAGCATCGGAAACGTCTCTTCAATGGGCAGCTCGACCTCATTGACCTTACGGGCAAAACGGTGGGCTTTGACAATATCCACCGGAGACTGATTGATCAGTCTGCGGCCGTAAATGGAGGTCACCACCCCGTGCTCCCGATACAGGGTTCCGATCAAGGGAATCATCGCCTCGGCAATAGCCTGACGTTCGTTCCAGCGATCCAGCTCTGCAGAACCCCGGTCTGGCGAGCTGGGCGAGTTTTCGGTTAGCGTTCGATCCACACTACCGATCTTATCGAGTGGAGTCGTCCGACTTTCGGTCACACAAACTTCAGGCTCTGTTGCAGTCGCGTTCGCACGTCGAAAACGTCCTCAATGCTGAGACGCTGCCCCCCGCCGAGTCCATCTCTCAACACCGTCGGCAAAAAACTTCGGCGCACGAGAGCGGCATCATTTCTCTTGCCGATTCGCACGACCGGTTCATCCAAGGAATCGTCCGGCAGGACGATCAGAGTGCCCGTGAAACGGACTCGGGCTATCCTGCCCAGATTTCGGGCGGCCTTTGCAAGCTCACGCACCGGTTGCCGGCCCGCCGGGACACTCTCTCCCGCCAGTTCGCCACGAACCAGTCGAACCGGGCACCCCCAGTCCTCCGACATGATTGCAAACAGTCCCGCCGGGCCGAGCACGACATGATCAACCTTGCCACGGCCGGTCGTGACGCTGTTCCAGATCGTGTACCCAATTCCAAGTCCGAGCACCGCACGCGACGTCGCCTCTTCGGCGAGTGCGCGCGCGAGGAGGTGTCGGATTTCTTTCGGAGCCGCGCGCACGAGTGCCGGGTCGTAAGGATCCTCGGGTTCGTTGCCTCGACCTGCCCATTCCCGAATGAGCACAAGGAACCGCTCTCGTGCTGCGCCGCCGGGGTGCCCATAGGATCGTGCGCGGACACCCGAGCGCGCCGATGCCGCGCGAGTGACATCACTGTCTGACTCGCCCGAGGAATTGACATCAAATCGCGCGTGCCCTGACGGCGGGTCCCCCGCGTCCCACCTTTTGCGAGCCTGCACATCGCCGATACGCTTCCAGGCTTGCTGAACGGCATGGAAGCGTGCTGGGTCTCCCCCTGTGTCGGGGTGAGTCTCTCGAAGAAGACGGCGATACGCACGTCGAAGCTCAGCCTGTGAGGCGTCGCGCGATACCCCCAACACTTCATACGGGGTCGACGAGGCGGGACTTTCCGACATCAGTTCGAAATCACCGAGCACACGTTGCCCGCCGGATCGTCGGCACTGACACCGCCGACTGCCTCAACCGCGTGAATCATCGCCGCTCCTTGTGAAAATGGACCTCTCAAGAATCGCATGCGGTTGCGACGCGAGCCAACTCCGGGGGTTCAGGCTTTCGCGAGTTTCTCGACGGTGCGCAGGTTGCGCGTCGTGAGGTTCGACGCAAATTGTCTGCGAGCGAGAACTTTCGCAAACGGGCTCTCCAAACTGGAACCCTTGGGCACGCGCCAATAAATGACAGCGTCTCCCTCCGCCACGGTTTCGACGTCAAGCGGCAACTCTTTCGAAGCCGCGATCACGGCCGCCAGCTGCTCTGCGCTGGAACTGAACACCACATACGGATGCTGCTCGGCATCCACCCGCTCGAAGGGATACTTTTCGACAATATGCCGGAGCTTGTTCTGCGTTTCCAGGACCAATTTGGCGTCATAGTTGAATGCTTCCGAGAGAGTCTCTTCCAGTCGGTGAGCCAATTCGAGGCGTTCGGTGGCGCCGGCAACATCGGCGTCGAAAACGATATTTCCGCTCGCGAGTACGGCTCGCACGTTAGTGAAGCCCGCCCCTTCGAACTTCGCAACCAGTTGCGCGTTCGTGAGCTTCACTCCCCCGACGTTCACGCCGCGAAGAAGCGCAACCAGCCGTGGCATTCCGACACAGCCCTACGCGAACGAGGCGAGTAGGAGTTCCTGCGGTACGTCCGAGCCCGTCCAGGTGCCGGCGAGTGCGCTCATGTCCGAGTCGCCCGTTCCTGCCCGAAGCGCATCGCCGCCGATCACGCGTTGGATGCGCACATGTATCGGGCCGGCATCCACAATCGTGATGCTGCCTTCCTGACGCACTGCCACATCCGTTGCTCGCGGTGCGTCGATGGTGAGGGACGCGGTGCCGGTTCCCGCGACGAGCGCATTGGGTGTGCGCGCGATGCGACCCTCGGCGGTGTCGACAAACAGTTCAGCCTGGTGGCCGCCGTTCAAGGCAGCGGAAGCCGCGGCCTGGAGGTACACGGGATCCGCGGCGCCATCGTAGACCCAGCGCTTGCCGAGAACCGAGTGCTGCATCGTACCGATGAGATGGGATTCTGCGCCCTCGAGGGCGGCATTACGGTAGGTGAGCGGGACCTGCACCGTGAGGCCGCCACCGCAGCCGACGAGAATCGTCTCGACGCCCACCTCGCCTTCCGGGTCATCGAACCGGTAGGCCGCGACGTTGCTGAGCTCGCCCCGCACGCCCGCCGGGAACCACGACTGGGTGAAAACCCAACCGTCGAGCAACTCAAGCTTTGAAGGGGTCAACTGTGCCTGGTGGAGGAGTGCCATGACACCACACTAGCGACGAGCGCGCCGAACGCCCACGGATCAGTAGAGGAAAATCGCGAGCCACGCGGGGTTATGCGCGTGTACGAGCGCGAGAAACAACACGAGGTCAAATAGCAAGTGCACCGACACGACGTAGCTGAGGGATTTCGTGAGAGAGAACGTGTAACCCTGCAGCATCGCAAACGGAAACGTGAGCAGCGGCCCCCAGGATCGGTAGCCGATTTCCCACAGGAACGAACTGAAAATGACAGCTTGCAGCACGTTCGCAAGCCAGGTCGGGAAATGTCGGCGCAGCAGAACGAATGCCGTGCACACGAAGAACAATTCGTCCCAGATTCCCACCGAGTTGACGCCAACGAAAAGCCGCCAGAACACGGTCGGATCGGCTGTCGCATCCGGCCAGTTTTGATACACGCCGGTGGCGATGAGATAAAACGGCAACACCAGGTAGCCCAGCAGCACCACTCCTGGCAGGTACAACTTCGCGGGAAGGGACCATCGTTTGCCTGTGAGTACCGGAAAACGGATGACTTTCTCTTTCAACACCCACCGGGAGATCGCAAACGGCACGATGACCGCGAGAGCCAGAGCCGCACCCATTTGCAGCATGTGGCCGATGCTCAGGTCGGCGTTGAGAGGAACGAGGCTGATGATGAGCAGACCGGTGGCGATGAGGGCAAGGTCCTTAAACAATGCCCGGTCGAGGAGCACCGCGACGATGAGGGAAGCTCCGAGCACGCCATAGCCGGCAATATTCCAGCCGAATCCAAACAGTAGTACGGCGGATGCCGACAGCAGCAACGCCGCGGGAAGTTTGCGAAGGATGCGGTACGGCGATGTCGAAAGGTCTGCCGCCTGGCCAGTCGAATCGCCCATCGCGTCATTGTTCCATGGGTCCCCGCAAAAGTGGGGTCTACGCTCTGCGCGGCTTCACAACGAACGCTGGTAGGAACGAATCGAAAACACGGCCAGCAGGAATGCCAGCGCGGCAAGGAGGCCGACGGCGGCAATGTGCCACCAGACGATATCCGCGAAATTCCCGGTAAGGCTCATGCGTGCGGATTCGACCGCCCACGTCATCGGGTTTCCCCCGGCGACGGTGCGCACCCATTCCGGCATCAAGTCGGCCGTCATCATCGTCGTGGACAGGAATGTCGCGGGAAGTACGACCATTTGGGAAATCGAAATGAGTGCGATCTGACTGCGCGCTGCAAGCGCCACCGCCACCGAAAGGCTGGAGAACACGGATGCGAGAAGCGTCGCCACGATCAGCGCGACGATCACTCCGCCGGCGCCGCCGGCGTAGCGCGCGCCCGCCAGAAGTCCGATGCCGAGCACCACGAGGGACTGAACCAGGTTGATGATGAGTTGCTGAAGCAACTGCCCTGTGATGATCGCCGAGCGTGACACGGGAGCGGTGAGCAGTTGATCGAGCACACCCGATGCCATGTCATCGATGTAGCCCGTGCCGGCCCATGCGCCCGAATACAAAACGGTCATCATGAGGATGCCCGGCACAAGGTAGGTCACGTAGCCGGTCCCGCCGAATTGCGGCAATGCGCCAAGTGATTGAAACACCTGCCCGAACAGCAAAATCCACAGTATCGGCTGAAGAAGCGACATGACGGGGCCCCAAACCTGGCGCCACGTCACAATGAGCCAGCGTTTGAGGACCTGCAGCATCTGGGTAACCCAGCGGGACGTCGTGGGCGGAGTGAAAATTGCCGCATTCGTGCTCATGCTGCTCTTCCTGTCTGTGCTGTTGTGGAGTGGGTTTCGCCGCGAACGGCGTCGAAAGTGTGGCCGACGAAGTGCAGATACACATCGTCGAGAGTGGGATGCGACGCTGCCACCTGACCGAACCTGATGCCCGCGGCATCAAGCGCAGCGATGACCGCGCCCACCGCCGCCGACGCATTGTCCGAGCGTGCGACGAGCACTCCGTCGACGCCCGAAACCTCCACAATGACATCGCGAATCCCGGTGATTCCGGCCACCGCGTGGCGGGTGAGGGCAGCGTCCGGCTCGATGAGCGCCACCCGGATCGTGTCCCCGCGCAGAGCCGATTTAAGTTCGTCGGGTGTGCCCTGAACAACAGCCTTCCCCCGGTTGACGATGATCAGCTCATCGGCGAGTCGGTCTGCCTCTTCCATGTAGTGGGTGGTGAGTATGACGGTGAGCGACTCTTCGCCCGCGAGACGGCGGATTTCGTCCCACATTGTCGACCGCGCCTCGGGGTCGAGTCCCGTGGTTGGTTCGTCGAGAAAGAGCACCCGGGGCCGATGGACGAGTGCGGCAGCTACGTCGAGTCTGCGGCGCATCCCGCCGGAGAAGGTCCTAACCGGGCGTTCACCGGCCTCGCTCAGTCCAAATTCGTCCAGCAGACGCCGGCCGGCGACCCTGGCCTCCCCCGCGGTGAGCCCACGCATTCTGGATGCGATTTCGAGATTCTCGGCAGCGGTGAGAAACGGATCGGTGCTTGAGCCCTGAGACACGTATCCAATCGCCTGCCGCACGCGTTTCGGTTCGCGGAGGATATCGAATCCCGCGACTTCGGCGGTCCCGGCATCCGGAGTCGAGAGCGTGGTCAGGATTTTGGTGGTCGTCGATTTACCTGCGCCGTTGGGACCGAGCAGTTTAAAGACGCGACCATAGGGAACCGAGAAACTGAGGTTCTCCAGAGCGTGCACGACGTGGTTCCGACCCCGTCCACGATATGACTTGGAGAGTCCACGGGCGGAGATGGCGGCATCCGTGTGCGGTGTTTCGGGCATGACAGAATCAACCTTTCCTTTGGAGGTGACGGTGCTGGGGTTGCGTCAGCGTTGGCGCGGAGGGAAGAGCATGCGGGCCAGGAGAAGCATCATGGCGAGAAACCCGCCAATGAAGACCAGCCACGACCATGCCCAGCCGACGGTCAGGCTGAGGATGATGAACGCCACGAAGGCGCTCACCCAGATCACCATTGTGTAAATCCCGAACCGGGCAGCGGTTTCCGGTTCCTCCTCGAAACGGCTTCCCGGATGACGTTGCCCGATCTGATACGCGTTTCGCACCCACGCCTTGTGTCGGTTTGTCTGGGTTGCCCCGAGGAAGGCAAACAGGATGATTGCCGCAATCGCGCCGAACACCGCAAACACCAGCGCCCACAGTGGTAACTCACCGAATGCGATGAGAGCTCCGAAGCCGACCCCATAGATGCCCAAAAACGTCGCAACCGCATAAGAAATCGCCCGGCTGCCTGGCATGGGGTAGTTCGTCGTCGTCTCCTGCGAAAGCGCGTCACCGACGATCCACGCTGCCCCGGCCGCGGCGAGCCCCAAGAGGCCGACCATGGCGGCAGTTGGTATCAGGAGGAACCCGATGATGGCGAAAAGCGTCACGGCGAGAGCCCCAACGGCAACTAACGCGGCAATGACCACCCCAACGACGAATCGCGGTTTCGGTCGCACTTTGTTTCGCGCCGCTTCAGCGCTCATGGCGCCCCAGCCGCTTTCAACCGGAGACTCGGACAACGCGTCACCGGAACTCGCGAGGAGTTCGCGAATGTCGCCGAGTTCGGCGAACGCCCGCCGTACGGACTCGTCAGTGGAGGTGCCGGATGCTTCGAGCTCGCTCACGCGCGACATCAGATTGGCTCGCACTTCTTCCTTGAGGTCCTGCACCTCAGGAGTGAGTTCAATGCTTGCGAAAGCGCCGTCGAGAAGGCGGTGGATGTCTCCACGCGCGGAAGAAGTGTTCTCAGTCACTTGTGTGTTCCTTCGTTGATTGTTCGGTGTCAAGAAGTGAGTCGACTATCCGCCTCGTGGCCACCCAGGCTGTTACATTCCTGCGATAGACCGCTCGGCCGGCATCCGTAATTCGGTAGTACTTTCTGCGACCGCCCTGGGTCTCGTCGCCCCAATAGGATTCGACGAGGCCGTCCTTTTCGAGGCGGCGGTATGTCGCATACAGGGTCGCTTCCTTGATTTCGTGAACTCCCCCGGTTGCGGTGCGGATTGCCTTGTAAATCTCGAACCCGTAGCTGTCACCACGGCGCAGCACCCCGAGGACGATAGTGTCCGTGTGGCCGCGCAGGAGGTCCGCGGAGAAAGCATCGCCGCCAGCTGGCTGCGTCTGCTCATCCCCGGTTTTGTCTATCACGAGTAGTACTGTATCACATCAAGTACTAAATCAAAGAGGAAATTCGGATGTGCGAATCACGACCGGGGACCCGACCAAGATGCCCTTAGCCTGCAGCGGCCGAGACCACTTGTTCCAGGATGATGACAACTATCCCGAGCACGATTTGGAGAATCCCGACGGTCAGCGGAAGTGAAATCGCTTTCGCGTTGCGTTCGCGAAGGTAGAGCATGACCGTGGCGATCATGAATGCCACCAACACGATCGCCAACACGACGAATGACGAGATAAGTATCTGGCTCAGGTAAGCGAGAGGAACCGTCACGTCATCGAGCCCCGCCGGGTTCGTGGAATCCATGATGGCTTCCACGATTCGTCCCGTGAGAAGCGGTGCGGCAATGATGAGCGATCCGAGCACCACCGCGACGGCGCGAAGGCGATTATTCGAGTTAACGTCAGTTGAATTGCTCATGGCGCCATTGTTGCAGTGGCAACGTCCATGCCCGGGCGTTCACACAGTATTGCCAGTTATCCTTGAGGCTTCGTCGATTTCCCATCGAGCCACAGTGTCTCTGATTCGTCGCGATGCACCCCGTCAGAGCCGACATGTTTTGAAGAAATCGCCGGCCCGTTCCTGATGACATGGACGAGCGCCATTCCGTGACCTCGGCCCAGGCCGTATTCTTCTGTCAACCAGTCGAGAACGACGCTGGCTTTCACGCTCGGATCTGCGTAGCCCCTGGCCGTGGCCATATCCACAAACTGACGTGGGGTCAGTCCGGTCTTTTCCTCGATGGTGTCAAGGTATGCCTGAAATGACATGAACTTTCTTTCCTACTCTCACCCGGCGAGGATCTCGTCGAGTTGGCCGAGCGCGAGGGTCATTCCCTGCTCCATTCCCATCGCGATCATTTCTTCAAGCTGATCGAGGCTCTCGAATTGGCTTGTCACGGTCATGCGCGTTCCGGTTGCGGAAGCGCGCAGGGTGGCCACCATGGAGGTCGTTCCATGTTCCCCACTCGGCTCGCCGTGTTCATCCGCAAAACCGTCATCAATCGAGAGCGACTGAATCGGCGAGATCGAATTAAAAGTCCACCAGCCATGCATTTTCGCTCCGTCTGGACCGGTCATGAAGTACTTGGAGCCTTCTCCCTCACGGAAATTGTGTTCGTAGAACGTGGCCGGCCACTCCGGCGGGCCCCACCAGCGCTCAAGTTGACGGGGGTCTTCCCATACCTGCCATACGCGCTCGGGACTCGCGGCGAACTCGCTCACGATAGTCAGCGTGAGGTCAGTCGTGTCTTTCGTTGATTCAATTACCGGCACCGGTTTTCTCCTTTGCGTGGCAAGTCGCCGTTATTCGGTTTCGAGCATTTGGTCAAGGCGCGAGATTCGTCCGCGCCAAATACTTTCGTATTCGTCGAGTAATCGAGCGGCCCGCCTCATGGCTTCCGGATTCGGATGCACAATCTGCTCACGCCCGCGGCGCTCTTTGCGCACGAGGCTGGCACGCTCCAGGACAGCAACGTGTTTTTGGATTGCGGCAAAGCTCATCGCATATGCGGCGGCAAGCGCTGACACTGATTGTTCACGCCGGAGTACGCGCTCGACGATGTCGCGCCGCGTCGCATCCGCGAGTGCGTGGAACACAAGGTCCACTTCGCTATCCGAAAGTTTATCTACAACCATTTGGTTGCATATTACTCCGCTGGAACGCTCAGCGCAATGGTACGGTTACGGTTGGCATCCTGACCCACGCACCTCACGTACGGAGAGATCACCATGTCGAAAAAACTGACAATCGCCGTAGGCGCGGCTTTGACGCTCAGCATGATCCTCGCGGGCTGCGCACCCGACACCGGCACAGTCACGCAGAGCCCGTCGAGTGCCCCAGCTGCTCCCGACGGCAATGACGCAGCAGAGCCAACCGAGAACGAGCCTGCCACGCAGGAAGAGACCTGCGACTGGGATAGCGCGAGACTGGCATCAGACCCCGCCGACGCCCCGAGCGGCACCCGCGGCGATCTGGCAACAGTCCTTATCGGTGCGTGGCAGCACACCCACATCGATGAAGGTGCCGGCTTCGAGGCGCTGGGGCACACCACCGACATCCGTTATGTCTTCCCCTCCACCACGAGGCTGCTGTATTGCCAGGATGTGGCAGGTGCCACCTCGCAGGCCGAAAATGCGGTCGACTTCACCCTCGATGGCACCGAAATCGTGCTGCCCTCCCCCGCCAGCGGCTACGCCGTAACGGCATGGGACAAGGACACAATGGTGTGGACGAACCATCGCGACGGCTCCCTTTACCTTTTGCAACGCAGGTAGACAGAGCGCAGGAATTAGCGCGCCGCGGGTTCGCTTTCGCGATGTGGCAGCTTCCAGTCGGGGCGCACGTAGTGGCAGGTGTAACCGGCGGGGTGCTTCTGAAGGTAATCCTGGTGCTCTTCTTCTGCCTCCCAGAACAGGCCGGCCGGGGTGACTTCCGTCACGACTTTGCCGGGCCACAGACCTGAGGCGTCGACATCCGCGATGGTGTCCAGCGCAACGCGCTTTTGCTCATCACTCGTATAGAAGATTGCGGATCGGTAGCTCTCGCCGATGTCGTTTCCCTGGCGATTCATCGTCGACGGGTCGTGGATCTGGAAGAAGAACTCGAGGATGTCGCGAAAGGAAATCACATCGGGATCGAAAACAATCTCGACGGACTCAGCATGGTGTCCGTGGTTTCGATAGGTGGCGTTCGGGGTGTCGCCGCCGGAATATCCGACGCGAGTGGATAACACCCCAGAGCGCTTTCTCAGAAGCTCTTGCGCGCCCCAGAAGCAACCCCCGGCCAGAATCGCAGTTTCGGTAGTTTGAGGCATTGAGATCTCCTTGACACTGTGTCGTCGACACTAAACATAACCCGATGACCGCAGAAACTGTTCCCGTTGCGCCGCGACAAGCTGTAGAACCGGACCAGCGACGCGAACCGCATCGCTGGTCACTCTGCATTGTTTGCTTCGAGTAACTAAATTCAATATAGTTGCTTGTCACAAGTAAAGGAGTCCCCATGATTGCCATCGCTCACGCCGGCGAGATCCTTTCCGAGATGGTGCACATTGGGCGCGCGTTTCGCGTTGCGAGCCAGCACGGCGCAGAAAAGAGTCTCACGGGAACCCGGTTCGGGCTTCTCCAGCAGCTTCGCCACGGCGATTCACGATTGTGCGAGCTCGCGCACCAACTCGCGATATCCGCACCGGTCGCCTCAAGGGCAGTGGACTCTTTGGAAGACGACGGCCTCGTTCAGCGCCGTACAGACCCGCAAGACGCCAGAGCCTCCCTCATCTCCATAACCGAGCGCGGTCTCGCGACGCTCACCGAACATCACACTGTCGCAGTCCGTAAGTTTGCGGACGCGCTCAGCGATTGGTCCGCTGAAGACGCGGAACAGGCGATCAAAATTTTGCGGACGCTCAATGCGCAACTGTGCGAAGTGCTCGGATCCTCGCCGGTTCCGCAACGAAATGCTGTTACACGAGAAAGCGAGATTCACGCATGACGTCGACGACATCCTCGCCAGCGTCAGTCGGCACCATGGAACCGAGAGAGTATACGCACAAGGAAATTTTGCAGGTGATGACGGGGCTCCTTGCAGCCCTCTTCACCGCGCTGATCTCCACGACGATAGTCTCCACCGCGCTGCCCACTATCATGGCGGACCTCAACGGCACGCAACGCCAATACACCTGGGTGATCACCGCAAGCCTGCTGTCGATGACGATCGTCACGCCACTTTGGGGCAAACTATCCGACCTGTTCAACAAAAAAATTCTCGCGCAACTCGCGATCCTGCTTTTCGTGGGTGGCTCCGTCGCTGCGGGCCTATCCACCAGCGTGGGCGAGCTGATGGGTGCACGCGTCGTCCAGGGGATCGCCATGGGTGGCCTCATGGCCCTCGTGCAATCGATCATGGGGTCGATCGTCGCGCCACGTGAACGAGGGCGATACGCGGGCTACATGGGTGCGGTCATGGCAGTCGCCACCGTCTCAGGACCCCTCCTCGGCGGTCTCATCACCGATGCTTTCGGATGGCGCTGGTGCTTCTATGTCAGCATCCCACTCGCGATCGTCGCGCTCATTCTGCTCCAGTTGAAGCTGCGCATACCCACGATCAAGCGAGACCGAGTGCGGATCGATTACGTCGGCAGTGTGCTGGTTTCCGGGGTGGCCGCGATTCCTATGTTCTGGGTCACTTTTGTCGGAACAGATTTCGGCTGGATTTCCTGGGAATCCGGCGCGTATTTGGCCGCTTTCCTGATCGTGACCGCCGCGGCCGTATGGGTTGAGCTTCGCGTGACAGAGCCTGTCATCCCCATCCGTCTTCTTCGGAACAGGACGTCCGTTTGGATGATCATCGCGAGCATTGGCGCCGGAGTGGGGATGTTCGGCTCAGGGGTATTCCTTACGCAGTTCTTCCAACTGGGAACTGGAGTAAGTCCCACTGAGGCGGGACTCATGACCATACCGCTGATTCTGGGGCAAATGCTCTCTTCGACGATTGGAGGCCAGCTCGTGACGCGCATGGGCAAGTGGAAGCCGGTCATGATGGTGGGCAGCGTCATCATGCTGATCGGTCTTATTGGTCTCGGAACAATCAACCACACCACGCCATACTGGTTCACCGCAATCTTCATGGCGCTTATGGGCATCGGGATCGGCACCCTTGTGCAGAACGTCGTCCTCGCCGTACAGAACATAGTGGACGTCAAAGATGTGGGAGCAGTCTCCGCCGCAATCTCTTTCTTCCGTTCGCTCGGCGGCACCATTGGCGTTGCAATACTCGGGGCTGTCCTTACTAATCAAGTGGCTGCGAACATGGCTGTTGGTCTCAAGGAACTTGGAATTCCTGCAAACGGTATGTCGAGCGGCGGCGATACCAGGCTCGACATCAGCGGGCTGCCTGCACCGATCAAAGCAGTATTCCACACCGCGTACGCGGATTCCTTCGGGCCGATTTTTCTCATTGCCGCCATTCTGGCTGCGGTCTCGGTTGTCGCAGTTCTGGTTGTTCGCGGTGCACCGCTGCGGACGACAGTGGGGATGATGCCACCTGCGACGCGCCTTCAGGATGTTTCGACGCAGACATGTGCGATCCCGAGCACTCAGAACTTCCCGGTGCAAATCGAAAAATCGTAAGGGATGCAGTCAAAGCGCTTCGCGAGCCCGGCGCGAACATCCGTCTTGCCCTCGAACTTGTCGCCTCTGGGCTTTTCTCCCCGCGGCATATAGAAGACGCAATCCTCGGCGAAGAAGCTCATGATTGCATCCAGATCATGATTGTTGAACGCTTGCAGAAACTCTTCCAGCAGTTCGCGCGTCACAGTTGTGCTCAGGTCAATCAAGCATGCTCGTTCACGTGGCGTCCCGCCACAGGTTAGACACGTGCTCTCGTTTGGCCCCTGCACGCCGAGCATGGTGAACTGTGGGTAATGCGAAATTCAGAGTCTCTAGACGACATGGCCACGCCTGGCGGTGTGCCTAACGCCGCCTTTCTGGAACGGACGACGCCCGAACCACTGCCGGACGGTGTCGACAGCGCGTTCCGCGTCGACCTGGAGCGCATCCGCTTCTCCCCCTATTTCTCGCGCCTCTCCGCCGTGACGCAGGTGATTCCGCAGGCCGGGTCCGGCACCGTCGTGCACAACCGGCTCACGCACTCGCTGAAAGTCACCGCCGTCGCCCGCTCCATCGCGGTGTCGCTGCGGGACCGCGGCGGCAAAGACTGGGACACCATCACCGAGTTTGGCGGATGCGACCACATCGTCGTGCAGGCGGCCGCCAGCGCGCACGACCTCGGGCATCCGCCGTTCGGGCACCTCGGCGAGCAGGTACTCGATCGGCTCGCGAGGGAACGCCTCGGTCTCGCAGACGGTTTCGAAGGCAATGCGCAGACGTTTCGCATCCTCACGGAACTGGACAATTGCCACGCGAGCGAACGCGGACTCAATCTCACTACTGCGGTGCGAGCCGCCGTGCTCAAGTACCCGTGGGCGCGCGAGGACTGGCGAGGCGACGACACCGGTCCGGCGCACGAGCTGCCGCGCGGTGTCGGGCTCGATCGCTCGCTCGGGGCGGGCAAATTCTCCGCCTACACGCTGGACGCGGCAGAACTTGCCGAGGTTAAGAGCCGCTATCCGCGCATCGGCACGCACCAGCAAACCGTCGAGTGTTCGGTCATGGATGTCGCCGACGATATCGCCTACTCCGTGCACGACCTCGACGATTTCTATCGGGCCGGCGTGCTGCAGTATCCGACGATCGCCGCCGAACTGGAACGGTGGCTCGCGGATCGTGCCGAGATTTCGGCGCTCGACGACGCGACCCTTGAGTCGACATTGCGCACCCCCGGCCATTCGCTCGAGAGGGCGTGGCGGCGCACAGCGCAAAAGGACGGGTGGATCGCCGACGAGGGCGAATTCCAGGATGCGGTGCGCCGCGTGCAGGAGGGGCTCGTCGAGAGCCTCCTTTCGATACCGTTCGACGGCGGCATTGACGCGGAGCGGCGGGTTGCGGCGTTCACCCACCACTGGATCGACCGGCTGAAGTCTTCGATTGCGGTCGAGGCGAAACCGGATGTGCGCAGCGGCCACGTGCGCTTGTCGCGGGACGCCTGGCACGACGTGGTGGTCCTCAAATTCGTGCACACCCGGTTCGTGCTCGACCGGGCGGACCTTACGATTTACCAGCGCGGTCAGGCGCGCGTGCTGTCCTCTCTCGTGGAGGGTTTCCACGCCTGGCTCGCCGACCCGAATGACGCGCCACGCGCGCCGCGGCGACTGCTCGACTCGGTGGAGGCGACCATCGAATCGTATGCCCAGCTCGAGCGGAGTGGAGTGGCATCCGGAAGCGACACTGTTCGGCTGGGTCGCGCGCGGGCCGTCATCGACTACATCGCCTCGTTCACCGATGCGCAGGCGATGTCGGCTGCGGCGTTGCTGGGTGGCGCATCGGATCGGCTGTGGGATGAGGGGCGAAGCCTGTAGCTTGGCCTCGCGCCTTCACACCAGCGCGGATTCGACCGTTGTCGCCCCAAGCTTCACTGGAAGACGTGATCGCGGATGCGCAAAGGCTTTTGATGAGTTGATCTTGAGACAACCGGGCTCGTCCCCGCGAAGTACGAACGCATAGCGGCATCGCGTGCACCAACTTTCTCGCAGATCGCACCGCCGGTGGCGGGACCGTTGGACTATCGCGAACCGGTTGCGCACAATGCATCGTTCGATTCGCGATTTCTTGGCTTTCAAATGGCAGAGGCAACCCTGCCTGT
Organism: Agreia sp.; assembly: GCA_044464485.1. Classification (GTDB taxonomy): domain Bacteria; phylum Actinomycetota; class Actinomycetes; order Actinomycetales; family Microbacteriaceae; genus Terrimesophilobacter. The sequence continues at coordinate 17,682 of JBIQLG010000004.1, read as the reverse complement.
CGCAGCATCCGATCATTGGCTGTGCACGTAGAGAATGAGCGAGAGTGTGTCCGGATATTGTCGGCTAAATGAATGCTGCTGTGCACTTAGCATGACAATTGCGAATGCACAGCGCCGACGGCGATGCATACGCCACGGCGAAATGCTCAGCACGTGCATGACCTCGTTAGGAGACAGTGCGTTTTGGAGGTCTTGGCCGGAGTTGAGGGCCGACAGGATTTGTCCCCACTGCCACCCCGAACTTTGCTGCGCAACGCCGGGGCCCCTTGGCAGCGTGGGCCCACCTGCTCGCAGGTGCAATGTCTCACGCCGGAGAAATGAAATACGGGCGACAGATGGCCGCCCGCATTTCATTTGTCGGGCTGACAGGATTTGAACCTGCGACCCCGTGACCCCCAGTCACGTGCGCTACCAAGCTGCGCCACAGCCCGTGGCATTGCCCCGGCGGTGTCGAGACGATCGCCACGCGATCCCTCAACCGACGAGAACCTGAATAGCCTATCGCGACATGGGGCCTGACAGTGTGCACCCGCGGGGAGCATGATGGAAGAACGACAACCCGAAGGAGGATGACGATGACGCACGGCACGCTCGCCGACGCACTCGAACGCGAACACCGGGACATCGATGGTGGCATCGAAGAATACTCGGCGGGGCTCGGCCACAACGAAACCGACCCCGCGCCGCTGCTTCGCGCCATGATGGGACTGCGCCGCCACATCTACCTCGAAGAAGAATTCCTGTTCCCGCCGCTCAAAGCGAGCATGATGATGCCCATTTTCGTGATGCTGCGCGAACACGGAGAGCTGTGGGACGCCATGGATGCGCTCGACACCCTGCTCGCCTCCGACTCAGACGCCGACACGCTGCACAACGCGTGCCGCGAACTGCTCGCCAAGCTCGACGCCCACAACTCCAAAGAAGAACCCATCATTTACACGAAAGCAGATGTCGCGCTCAGTGAAGAAGCGGCAGCACGACTCCATGACTTTCTCGAGCATGGCACCACGCCCGAGGGCTGGCGTTGTGAGAAAGCCGCCACCGTGCCTGCGTAGCCTCAGCGTGAGGACAGCTGCCACGGCAGAATAGAAGAGATGAGCACCGACATCCGCAAACCCACAATCGGAATTCTCGGTGCGGGAAAAGTGGGCACCGTGCTCGCACACCTCGCTGTCGCCGCGGGCTATCGGGTGTTCATCGCGGGATCGGGGAATCCCTCGAAGATCGCGATCCTTGCGAACGCTCTGGGCGACGCCGCAACGGCATCGACGGCAACGGATGCCGCAAGCGCGGCAGACATCGTCATCCTCGCCCTGCCCCTCGGCCAGCACACCACCCTCCCGGTTGACGCGCTGCGCGGAAAAATCGTCATCGACGCGACCAACTACTGGTGGGAAACCGATGGGCTCCGCGCCGAGTACACCGATCCGCGAACCTCGACGAGCGAAATCATCCAGGCGTTCCTCCCCCACTCGCGCGTCGTGAAAGCGTTCAACCACATGGGTTACCACGACCTCGAAGACGAACCGCGGCCGGCGGGCGCGCCCGGGCGCAAAGCACTTGCCATCGCCGGAGACAATCCCGCGGATGTTGACGCGGTCGCAGCGCTCGTCGACGCCTTCGGATTCGACCCGGTTATCGCGGGGCCACTCGCCGAAGGTGTGCGCATGGAGCCCAACACCGAACTGTTCGGATCGGATGTCGACGCGGCCAACGTGAGGGCGATGCTTGAGCGGTTTCCGCAGTCGGCGCGCGGGATGATTGTAGCGCGGGCACGGGCGGGCGGCGAGAAGCACGCTGTTCGCGAATGACGGCTGCATCAAAGTGCTCATTTCGAGACGGCCACCGGCGCGTTCGAGGCGAAGGCCAGAAATGGCCTTCGCTCGCAAGCTAACGCTTGCGCCTTTCTCGAACGCGCATGTTGACGTTGATGGGGCTGCCCTCGAAACCGTAGAGCTCGCGCAGGCGACGCGTGATGAAGCGGCGGTACTGCGGGTCCAGGAATCCGGTCGTAAACAGCACGAAAGTGGGCGGGCGGCTCGAGGCCTGCGTGCCGAACAGGATGCGCGGCTGCTTTCCACCGCGCACCGGGTGCGGGTGCTCTGAGGTGAGCTCCGAAAGCAGCGCGTTGAACTTTCCCGTCGGGATCCGCGTGTCCCACGACTGCAACGCCAGCTCGAGCGCCGGCACGAGCTTCTCCAGGTGCCGACCGGTCTTCGCCGAAATGTTCACGCGCGGCGCCCACGACACGTGCCCCAGATCCTGCTCGATCTCCCGCTCCAGATATCTGCGGCGTTCGTCATCCAGCAAGTCCCATTTGTTGAACGCGAGCACCAGCGCACGACCGCTCTCCAGCACGAGCTCGATGATGCGCACATCCTGCTCGCTGATCGGCTCCGTCACGTCGATGAGCACGACCGCGACCTCGGCCTTCTCCAGCGCCGCGCTCGTGCGCAGCGACGCATAAAAATCGGCACCTTGAGCAAGGTTCATGCGACGCCGGATGCCCGCAGTGTCCACGAACGTCCACACCTTGCCGGAAATCTCGATTTGTTCATCCACAGGGTCGCGCGTCGTACCGGCCAGATCATGGACGACGACGCGCTCCTCCCCCGCGGCGCGGTTGAGAAGCGACGACTTGCCCACGTTGGGCCGACCGAGTAGCGCGACGCGGCGCGGGCCGCCCACCTGCTCCTTCGCCACAGCGGAAACCTCCGGCAGCACCGTGAGCACGTGATCGAGAAGGTCCGCCACTCCCCGGCCGTGCACGGCTGAAACCGCCCACGGCTGGCCGAGCCCGAGGCTCCACAGGCTCGCCGCTTCCGGCTCCTGCCGTATATCATCCACCTTGTTCGCAACCAGAATCACGGGCTTCCTGGTCGCACGCAGCATCTTTACGACGTGCTCGTCGGTGGCCGTCGGCCCGACCATCGCATCCACCACGAACAGCACGGCGTCGGCGAGGTCGATGGCAATCTCCGCCTGCGCAGCCACCGCAGCGTGGATTCCCTTCGCGTCGGGCTCCCAACCGCCCGTATCAACGAGAGTGAAGCGCCGCTCGTTCCACTCTGCCTTGTAGTTCACGCGGTCGCGAGTGACGCCGGGCGTGTCCTGCACGACCGCTTCGCGCCGGCCGAGGATGCGGTTGACGAGCGCCGACTTTCCCACGTTGGGCCGACCCACGATGGCCAGCACCGGCAATGCGGGCAGGTAATGGATCGCATCGGGATCATCGGTCGCGGCCTCGAGAATGCCGAGATCCTCGTCGTCAAGCTCATAGTCGTCGAGTCCCGCGCGCAGCGCATTCGCGCGCCGGGCTGCAGTTTCTTCGTCCATTGCTGCCAGACGGTCGGCGAGCTCCGGGTTCAGCTCGGGAAATTCTTCAACATCTGGCACCCGTCAATCTTACGGGCTGGCAGCTGAACGACCGTCAGCTTCGGATCAGCGCGACAAGCGCATCCACCGTTTCCTCGAAATTCAACTCTGTGGAGTCGAGTGTTGTCACCCCGTCCGCCGCATTCATGAAATCGACGACCGCGAGGTCCTGCGCGTCACGCGCCGTCAATTGTTCGCTGATTGCCTCCGCTGTCGCCGACGCAAGCTCGGCAGCGCGGCGGGATGCCCGCGCCTCGGCGGAGGCCGTCAACAGCACTCGCACCGCCGCATCCGGAGCGACCACCGTCGTGATATCGCGGCCTTCCGTGATGATTCCTGAACGATTTCCACTCCGGATGCGATCCCGAAACAAAGAAGTCAAATGGTTGCGCACTGCGGGGACGCGCGCGACCTTGCTCACGACCGCGGACACTGCGGGATCGCGGATGGCATCTGTTACCGCGTCTCTGCCAACACGCACGAAGTAGTTGTCGGGATCGACTCCGATGTCGTAATCGAAGTCGCGCAGCAAACCCACGACCTCGCTCTCGTTGTCGAGGTCGATCCCCCTCGAGAGTGCAAACCAGGCAAGGGCACGATAGGCCGCTCCCGTGTCCTGATACTCGTATCCCAGCGCGCGCGCCGCGGCCCTGCTTACGCTGGACTTTCCGCTTCCCGCAGGACCGTCCACCGCAACCGTGATTCGAGTTTTCATTATTTCCATGCCTCTGCAACACGCCAGCCCCTGGATTCGAGTTCGGCCAGGAGCTGCGCCTCCAATTCGGGAAGCACCGAAATCTCGGCGAGCCCGACGAGAGTGCCCGGTGAATGCTCCAGACGCAAATCCTCGAGGTTAATACCCGCGTCGCCAATCTCTGCGAGAAGCCTGGCGAGTTCGCCCGGCTTGTCATCCACCATGACGACAAGCCGGCTGAACCGTCGATCCTGACCGTGCTTGCCGGGCAGTCGAGCCACGCCCACATTCCCCTCGGAAAGCACCTCCGCGATGGCCCGTTTGGCACCGGCTGCCGTCGGATGCTCCAGCGTCGAGATCATCGCGTCAAGGTCCGATCGGAATCCTCGAAGAATTTCAACAACCGTGTCACTGTTCGCAGACAAAATTTGAATCCACAGTTGCGGGTCACTCGCCGCAATACGCGTTGTGTCGCGCAACCCCTGCCCGGTCAGCGACAGCGAACGCTCGCTTCCTTGGGAAAGCTGCTTGGCGAGCAACGTCGACACCACCTGAGGAACGTGCGAGACAAGCGCGACGCTACGGTCATGCTCTTCCGCAGTCATGAGCATCGGAATCGCGTCGAGGTCGAGCACAAGATCTTCGATGACGCCGACCATGGCCGTGGTCTCATCATTACCGGTCGTGATCACCCACGGGCGCCCGACAAACAAGTCGGCTCGTGCCGAAATGGCACCGCCGCGTTCTCTCCCCGCCAACGGATGCGAACCCACGTACCGAGAAATGTCCGCTCCTGCGGCACGCAATTGAGCCAGCGGCATACCTTTCACGCTGGCCACGTCGGTGACAATGGCGTGAGGAAATGCGTCGAGCTCCCGCGCGACGACTGCGGCAGTTTGATCCGGCGGAACGGCCACAACGATCAGCCCTGGTGAATCCGACGGCTCGGCCGCGCGGCCCGCGCCGTAATCGATCGCCAGCGCCAGCGCACCCGGCGAGACGTCATCCAGGATCGTATCGACACCCTGAGAACGCAATGCGAGCCCAATGCTCGCGCCCAGGAGGCCGGCGCCGACAATACGCACCTGGCCGATGATGCGGCTACCGTTCACGAGCAGAGTCCTTGAGTGTGTGGGATTCGGATGCCGCCTCTCGCGCGATGGTGAGCAGCTCTCCGAGTTCCACTTTAGTCAGGTCTCGCAGTTCTCCCGGTGCGAGCGTACCGAGGTGGAGCGGGCCGAACTGGCGACGCACGAGATCGATGACCGGATGGCCGACGTCTTCCAGCATCCGGCGGACGATTCGGTTCCTCCCGGAGTGAAGCGTGATCTCGATCATCGTCTCCCGTGCCCCGGCCTGACCGACGATGCGAGCCTTGTCTGCAGCGATGTGCCCGTCCTCAAGCTCGATACCCGACGTGAGTCTGCTCACGGTTTGCGGAGTGATGCGTCCGCTCGTTCGCGCGATGTAGGTCTTCATCACCCCGAACGACGGATGCGCGAGAACGTGCGCGAGTTCGCCGTCGTTCGTGAGAAGCAGCAGGCCTGATGTCTGCGCATCGAGCCGCCCGACGTTGAACAGTCGTTCCTCGAATCCAGAAACAAATTTGGAAAGATCGGGCCTTCCGCGTTCATCACTCAGCGAACTCACGACACCCACCGGCTTGTTGAGCATGAGATAGCGCCGCGTCGTATCGAGTTGAATGGCCACGCCATCCACTGAGACGCGATCGGTTTCCGTCACGCGACGCCCCAACTCGGTCACGACGGTACCGTTCACCTCGACCCTGCCCGCAGAAATCATGTTCTCCGAAACACGGCGCGAGGCCACGCCTGCGGCGGCCATCAGCTTTTGCAACCGAATACCGTCGTCAGAGGGCGAGCTTTCACGCGACGCCATCAAAGCCCTCTGCGCCGTCATCGAGTAGGGGTGAAATTCGCGGAAGTTCGTCGAGAGAATTTATTCCCAGCTGCGAGAGCAGCATGTCGGTGGTCTCGTAGTGAATCGCGCCCGTCTCGCTGTCCGTGTACGCCTCGGTGACGAGCCCCCTTCCGACGAGGGTGCGCACCACGGAGTCCACGTTGACGGCACGGATCGACGCGATCTGCCCGCGGCTGATCGGTTGCTTGTACGCGATGACGGCGAGAGTCTCCAACGCCGCTTGAGAGAGTTTCGTCGGGTTTTGCGTGAGTACGAAATCCCGGACCGTGTCATCGAATTCTCCGCGCACGTAAATGCGCCATCCTCCGCCCACTTCACGGAGCTCGAACCCCCGCCGGATTCCGCCGGCCGAGGATGTGCCGTCGTAATCGGCGACAAGTCGTTCGATCGACTGGCGCACGGCGGGCACCGGCACTCCCAGCACCGTGGCAAGGGCAACCACGCTCAGGGGCTCATCGGCGACCATGAAGATTGCCTCCAGTCGCCGCTCGACGTCGGTTTCCACCGTCAGTTCCCTCCGTAATCTGCGCCCAGTGCCGCGAGGCTCGCATCCGACCACGACTCCGCAGTCCAACGGATGCTCAATTCCCCGAGCGGCTCCACTTGCTCAAACGAGATGGCGTTGGTGCGATACAGCTCCAATACCGCAAGGAACCGCGCGACGACAACACCCTTGTGATCCGCCCCGACAATGAGTTCGCGAAAGGTCACGGGCCCGCCGCGACGCAACGCAGAAACCACGATCGCCGCCTGTTCTCGGATGCTGACGAGCGGTGCATGCAAGTGGTCGAGCCCGACGGTCGGTATTTCTCTCGGCGCGAGCGCGAGCGCTGCAATCGCGGCAAAATCCTCCGCGCTGAGCGTCCAGACCAACTCCGGGGTGCGCGCACGGTATTTTTCTTCGAGTCGCACTTGCCTGCTGTGCCGAAGGGATTCCGCCTCAAATCCCGCACCGAACCACGCGGAGACTTCCTTGAACGCGCGATACTGCAAGAGCCGCGCGAACAACAGGTCGCGTGCCTCGAGGAGAGCCACGGATTCGGCGTCAACGAGTTCTCCCTGCGGCAGCAGGCTGGCAATTTTGAGGTCGAGGAGCGTCGCTGCGACGACAACGAATTCACTGGCCCGATCGAGTTCCTCCACTGAGTCGAGGTTCCCGAGATAGGAAATGAATTCGTCGGTCACGGCGCTCAACGCAATTTCCGTCACGTCCAGTTCGTGTTTGGCGATGAGGCTCAGCAGCAGGTCGAACGGACCATTGAAATTGGCGAGTGTGACGGAGAAACCGTTCGGGCTCTGTTCCGTCACCGCCTCGACGTGCGAAGCAATGCTAGGCAATGGCGCCCCGATGAATCAGTTCGCGTGCCAGCTGCCGATAGTTTTCTGCCGCAGCGTGTTCCGGCGCAAACTCCGTAATGGGTGCCGCTGCGACACTCGCGTCGGGAAACTTCACGGTGCGGCCGATGACGGTTTCAAAAACCTTGTCCCCGAACGTCTCCACGACGCGTTCCAGAACCTCGCGGGAATGCAGGGTACGCGAGTCGTACATTGTCGCGAGGATGCCGTCGAGCTCCAGCGCAGGGTTCAGGCGGTCCCGAACTTTGTCGATCGTTTCGACGAGAAGCGCAACTCCTCGAAGTGCGAAGTATTCGCACTCCAAGGGAATGAGCACGCCGTGGCTCGCCGTAAGCGCGTTGACGGTGAGGATGCCGAGCGACGGCTGGCAATCGATGAGGATAACGTCGTAGTCGTTGGCGACCTTGCGCAGCACACGGGCAAGGATCTGTTCGCGCGCGACCTCGTTCACCAGATGGACTTCCGCCGCGGAGAGATCGATGTTCGCGGGGATGACGTCAAGGCGCGGGGTTGCCGTGTGCTGAATAGCTTCTGAGGGCTCTTTGACGGTCCCCACGAGAAGGTCGTAAATGTTCGGCACCTCATGGGTCGAGACGGCCAGTCCCGCCGAGAGGGCGCCCTGCGGATCGAAGTCGACGCAGAGCACCTTTCGACCGTACTCGGCGAGTGCCGCCCCCAGATTGATCGTGGTGGTGGTTTTGCCCACTCCACCCTTTTGATTGCAGAGTGCAATGATGCGCGCTGGTCCATGCCCGGACAGTCTTGGCGGCACGGGAAAGTCTGTAACCGGTCGCCCTGTTGGCCCAAGTTCCGGGGATTCGAGTCCGGGAAGCTCGGCAGCGGAATCATCCTTCTTGGCGGTCACGCACAAAGTCTAACGGGCCCGCGGTGTGCGCCAACCGAGGCGCGCACGGTTCGCTTCCAGCCTGCGTGTGGGCTGGAAGCGATGCGGTGAAATCGTCCGGTCACCGCGCCCGCGGATGCGCGAGAACATACATGTCTCTCAGCGTGTCCGCTGTCACGAGCGTGTAGATCTGGGTCGTGGAAACGGAAGCGTGTCCCAGCAACTCCTGCACGACCCGCACATCCGCCCCTCCTTCCAGAAGGTGAGTGGCGAACGAATGTCGAAATGTGTGCGGCGAGATTGACACGCCAATCCTGGCTTGCTCCGCTCGTTCTTGAATGATGAGCCAGGCATTTTGACGGGAAAGTCGACGGCCGCGCATCCCGAGAAACAGCGCCGGCGTCGAGGGCCCCCGCGCGGAAAGCACGGGGCGTGCACGCACAAGGTATGCGTCCAGCGCTGTTCGCGCGAAACTTCCAAGAGGAACCAGGCGCTGTTTGCCGCCCTTGCCGAACAGTCGAACGGTATCTGCCGCGCCGAACGATGACTCAGCATCGCTCGCGCCGCTCAGCACGTCGTCCACGTTGAGATCGACGGCCTCCGAAATCCTCGCCCCGGTTGCATACAGCAGTTCGAGAAGCGCTCTATCGCGCATCGATTTGACGTCATCGCCGTCAACCGCGGAGAGAATCGCCGACATTTGCTGCACCGAGATCGCTTTGGGAAGTTTGCTCGGCAGTTTTGGCGGCGTGGAATTCGCGGCGACATCCGCCTCGACGAGGCCCTCTTCCGCAAGAAACCGGTGGAAACCGCGCACCGAAGACAGTTTTCGAGCCGCGGAGGATGGCGCGATCGAGTCGACGCCGCGATCCCGAAGGTGACGGAGGAATCCGGAAACGTCCGCGGAGGTGATTGTGGCGGGATCCGTTACGCCCTCATCACGCAGCCACACCAGATAGGCATCAAGATCACGCCGGTACGCCTCCACCGTGTTGACCGAAAGCCCGCGTTCAATCGTGACGTGGCGCAGGTAACGTGCGCGCGCGAGGTCCAGCGGAGATTCGTCGGCAGAGGGAGCAGCGTCACCGTCGGTCATGCGCGTTCGTCACAATAATTTCGGTTGCGACGAGTCGCGAAGTGCCGCGGTGAGCACCGCGTTGGCCAAAATCGCGTTGCGAAGTCTGCCATTCAGCACACCGCTCACTACCTCATCGAGAGGTGCCCACCGTAGTTCGATTTCCGCCTCCTCGGCCTCGCGCTCGAACGCTGATGCCGTGGGGGAAAGACCGCGTGCTCGATACACCGTGAGCATTTCTGAACTGCCGCCGGGGGAACTGAAGAACTGGCTGAGCAGCGCCCACTCGTCAGCGATCAGATCGGCCTCTTCGGCAAGCTCGCGCTGTGCAGCTGCCTGTGGTTCTTCCCCGTGAACATCCAGCAACCCGGCGGGGAGTTCCCAATCGCGGCATCTGATCGGATGCCGGTACTGCTTGATGAGCAAGACCTGCCCGGCGCTGTCTTCGGCAAGCACGGCCACCGCACCTGGATGCCGCTGGTACTCGCGAACGATTTCCTGGCCACCGAATTCGAAACGATCGCGAACGACATCCCACACGGACCCGGTGAAGGCGACATCGCTCTTCACGACTCTGGCCGCGAACTCTTCGTCGCAAAGAGGCTCAGGCATCCACAACTTCCGGCTCGAGGGCATCCGGCGGCACGATGTCCGACTCTGCCACCTCAAACAGTCGGCTCGCTTTCTGGCGGTCCAAAGCCGCAGAGATTAACCCGCGGAACAGCGGATGCGCCCGATTGGGACGAGAGCGCAGCTCGGGATGCGCCTGCGTGGCAACGTAATACGGGTGAACGTCGCGAGGCAGTTCGATGTATTCGACGAGGCTGCCCTCCGGCGACATGCCGGAAAAAACCATTCCGGCATCCGCAATTTGCGCGCGAAACGCGTTATTCACCTCGTATCGGTGGCGATGCCGCTCCGACACCGTGCTTTCACCGTAAAGTTCGCGCACGATCGAGCCCTCCGCGAGATTCGCCGGATACAGTCCCAGCCGCATCGTTCCGCCGAGATCGCCGTCTGCAATGATGTCGACCTGCTCCGCCATGGTCGCGATGACCGGAAACTGCGTGTCGGGGTCGAACTCCGTAGAGGATGCACCCTCCAGGCCGACCACATTCCGCGCAAACTCGATGACCATGCACTGCAGTCCGAGGCACAACCCCAGCACCGGAATGCTGTTTTCGCGCGCGAACTTAAGAGCGCCCAGCTTTCCCTCGATTCCACGAACCCCGAAACCACCCGGCACGCAAATTCCGTCCAGATCGGAAAGGTTGCGCGCGGCACCTTCGTGAGTCTCGCACTCGTCGGAAGCGATCCAACGGATGTTCACTTTTGTATTCTGGGCAAAGCCGCCGGCCCGCAGGGCCTCCGTGACGGACAAATAGGCGTCCGGCAAATCAATGTACTTACCGACCAGCCCAATGGTCACCTCGAACAACGGCTCATGCACCGCGCGAAGCAACTCTGCCCATCCGGACCAGTCCACCTCGTCGGCCGCGAGGCCGAAATGCTCGATGATGTAAGCGTCGAGCCCCTGCTCGTGCAGTGTCGTCGGGATGTCATAAATGCTTCGCGCATCCGGGCAATTGACGACAGCCTCGGGATCGACGTCGCACATGAGCGCGATCTTGCGGTTCATGGATTCCGGCACCGGCCGGTCACTGCGCAGCACAATCGCATCCGGCTGAATACCAATGGAGCGAAGCGCGGCAACCGAGTGCTGGGTAGGTTTCGTCTTCTGCTCCCCCGCCGCACTGAGGTAGGGAACGAGAGAAACGTGCACGAAAAAGCAGTTCGCCCTCCCGATCTCGTGCCGTACTTGCCGGGCCGCCTCGAGAAAAGGTTGGGACTCGATATCGCCGACGGTTCCACCGATTTCGGTGATGATGACGTCCGGTCGGGGATCATTGTTCGCCTGCAGGCGCATCCGCCGCTTTATTTCGTCCGTGATGTGCGGAATGACCTGAACCGTGTCGCCGAGATACTCGCCGCGCCGCTCCTTTGCGATGACATGCGAATAAATCTGCCCGGTTGTGACATTCGCCGCCTGGCTGAGGTTGATGTCCAAAAAACGTTCGTAATGACCAATGTCAAGGTCTGTTTCCGCGCCGTCATCGGTAACAAAGACTTCACCGTGCTGGAACGGATTCATCGTGCCCGGATCCACATTCAGATACGGATCGAGTTTTTGCATGACGACGCGCAAACCGCGTGCCGTGAGAAGGTTTCCGAGGCTGGCGGCGGTCAGGCCTTTGCCAAGGCTGGAGACGACACCCCCCGTGACGAAAATATGCTTTGTTGTCTCCGCAGAATGTTTGACCACCACGGGTTTGTAGTCTATCAGGGCGACTACCGCGACCACCGACAGCGACAGGCCGTGAGAACGGCTGCCCGGCTACGCGCCGAGCGACTGCGCCGTGTCCAGGAGCTCACGGGCATGCACGAGGGCGCTCTCGGAATCAGTCAGGCCGGACAGCATCCGCGCCAGTTCTTCCGCCCGTTCTTCGCCATCCAACTTCTGGATGCTGCTTGCCGTGAACTCTCCCTCCGTGCTCTTGACGACGCGCAGGTGGTTGTTGGCAAAGGCCGCCACCTGCGGCAAGTGAGTCACCACTATCACTTGCGCGGTGCGCGAAAGGCGCGCCAACCGCTTGCCGATTTCGATTGCGGATGCCCCGCCGACGCCCGCATCCACCTCGTCGAAGACGAACGTCGGAACCGGATCGCTTGCCGCAATCACAACTTCGATGGCGAGCATCACCCGCGAAAGCTCACCACCGGAAGCCCCGCGGCCAAGCGTGCGCGCCTCGGCGCCCTTGTGAGGCTGAAGCAGGATCGCCACCTGATCTCGGCCGGCAAGGGAATATTCGTCCTGTTCCGTCACCTCCACCGTGACGACGGCGTCTGCCATTGCCAGCGCGGAAAGCTCCGCGGTGACTTGGTCTGCCAGCCGTGCGGCGGCAGCCTTACGCAACTCAGTCAGTTGGGCGGCGGCAGCGAGCACGCGCTCACGTTCGGCCGCGACTTCGTCACGTAATTGCTCTATTCGGTCGCTGTCATTGTCCAATTCGAGCAACCTGCCACTGCCCACGTCGAGGAAGTCAATGGTTTCATCCAGACTCGTGCCGCGTTTGCGAACGAGCGCCGTAAGTCGAGCGCGACGCGCCTCAATCGCCTCGAGCTCGTTGGCACCATCAACGTCAAGTCCGCCAAGGTAGCTCGACAATTGCGCGGAAATTTCGGTGACCGCGAACGACGCGTTTGCTATGTCCTCAGCGATGGGTGCCAGTGCCGCATCATGATGTACGACCCGATCCAGTTGCTTTCTGGCGGCATCGAGAAGACCGAGAACATCACTCCCGTCACCGATACTTTGGGACGAAATCGCCTCAAGAGCGATCGCGGCCGACGATCTGAGCTCTTCGAGGTTTCCCAGTCGTTCCGCCCGCTCCGAGAGCTCGACGTCTTCGCCGCGGCGCGGGGAAATTTCCTCGATTTCCGCGATCGCACGTCGCAGCTCCTCCGCTTCCCTCGATCGTCGCTCCTGCTCGGCAATGAGAACGTCCAGTTCGCCCTGGTTCGACTGCCACAGGCGAAATCGGGTCTGATACTCCCCCAATGCGGCAAAAAGCGGTTCCCCCGCGTAGCGATCCAAAGCCTCGCGCTGTGCCGTCGCCGAGCGGAGCCGCACCTGATCCGACTGACCGTGCACAACGACCAGTTCGCTGCCCAATTCGTTCAGGACCCCCACCGGCGTTGCCCGGCCACCGACGACGGCGCGACTGCGCCCCTCCGCTGAAACAGAGCGGCTGAGAATCAAGGAACACTGGCCGGCGCCGACCGGATCGAGGTCTCCCCCGGCATCGAGCACCCGCGCAGCTATCGCGCTGTCGTGATCGATCAGCCAGTGACCGTCGACCGTCGCGGCGGCGCTGCCGCGACGCAACATTTGGCTGTCGGCGCGTTCGCCGAGGAGAAGACCCAGCGCCGTGATGACCATGGTTTTGCCGGCACCCGTCTCCCCGGTGAGCGCAGTAAAACCGGGGCCGAGAGGCAGTCGAGCCTCCTCGATGACTCCCAAATCCCGGATCGACAATTCCTCGATCACGAAGCGTTGCCCTCCCCGTCTGCAGGGCCCCGCCATCCGCTCACGGGCAGATTGAACTTTCGCACCAGCCGATCCGTGAACGGACCGTCGTGCAGTCGCGCAAGCCTCACCGGCGTATCGGACTTGCGAACAATCACTCGCGCGCCTCGGGGCAGCTCCCAGGTTCGACGACCATCGCACCAGAGCACGCCCGTTCCCTGGGTGCGGTCAAGAACTTCGACGGCGAAGACGGAATCCGGTCCCACGACAAGCGGGCGGGCGAACAACGCGTGTGCGCTTAACGGGACAAGAAGCATGGCGTCGACACCCGGCCACACCACGGGGCCACCTGCAGAAAACGAATAGGCGGTCGAGCCGGTGGGCGTGGACATGACAACTCCGTCACAACCGAAGCTCGACAGCGGGCGACCATCCACTTCGATGACCACCTCCAGCATTCGCTCGCGGCTTGCTTTTTCGATTGTTGCCTCATTGAGCGCCCAGGTCTCGTAGACCACCCTGGTGTCCACCTTGACGCGAACGCTGAGCGTCATCCGCTCTTCGATTTCATACGCACGGTCAAGCGCCTTGCTCACGCTCTCGGCAATTCCCTCGCGCTCAACCTCCGCCAGAAACCCGACATGCCCCAGGTTGATACCGAGCATGGGCGTCGCGGACTCTCGAACGAGTTCCGCAGCTCGAAGAATAGTCCCATCGCCGCCGAGAACGATGACGAGCTCAAGTTCCGCGAGCGAAACACCTTCACCGAGGGTTTCAACGGCCAACTCGGGGTCATATGCAAGCACGTCGACGCGGTCGTTCGACGCCAGTACGGGAATAACTCCATCCGCGATGAGTTGCTGGCACACCTGGGCCGCAGCTTCAAGTGCTTCTGCGCGCCCGGTGTGCGAAACGACGAGAAAGTGCCGTGGACTCAAGTGTCCTCCCTCGTCATCGGTCAAATTAGCTACGGAAAAGCGTCGGCACACAGCGCCGAAGGCGGATCAGCCTTGGGTGAGCGCAGAAACCTGCCCACTCCATTCTGTCGGATTGGTGCCCGTGCTGGTGGAAAACCAGGCCAGGTACTCGCGATTGCCCGCCGCTCCCGCAATGGGGGAGGAGATGAGCCCCGCCGTATTGAGCCCCAGATCCCATGCAGACCAGAGGACCCCCAGAACCGCGTCTTCCCGCAGTTCGGCGGTCGGAACAATTCCTTCCTTGACGCGGCCCCGTCCCACCTCGAACTGGGGCTTAATGAGCGCAATGATGTCGGCATCGGCTCCCACCGCGTGTGCGAGGGCAGGCAACACGAGGCCAAGCGGGATAAATGACACATCCACAACCACCATGCTCGGACGAGCACGACCCGCCACAATCGCGTCAAGTTCGTCTGTGCCGAGATAACGCGCGTTCACCCCCTCGACGACAGTCACGCGGCTATCCGCTCGGATGCTGGGTGCCAATTGATCGTGGCCAACGTCCAATGCGATCACCTGTCGGGCACCGCGCTCGAGAAGAACCTGCGTAAACCCGCCCGTCGACGCGCCAACATCGAGCACCGTGCTTCCCGACACTTCCACCGGGAACGCATCCAGTGCCGCCGCGAGCTTATGAGCTGCACGGCTAACGTAGTGATCCGATTCCGCCACCGCAATGACCGTACGATCGAAGATCGCGGTTGCGGGTTTACGGGCAGGCTTTCCGTCGACCGTGACCAGACCGTCCGCGATCATTCGCGCGGCCGCGGATCGTGAGGCGGCCAGGCCGCGCACCACGAGCGCGACGTCGAGCCGGGCTCGTGCCTCAGTGTCGGATGCATTCACGCCGAAGCATCGGCCCGCTCGAGCGCCGCCCGGAGCTCGTCGTGGAGTTGGGCGAACGCCGCCGCGCGCTCTGCCAGCGGCTGACTCTCCATCACTTCGAGGCGCGAGAGCAGGGCATCGAGGTCATCTGCTGCGAGAACACTTTCTTGCGGACGAGAATCAGGCATGCCTCAAGAGTACAGTTTGGGGTCGACATCAAGACCGTAAATGGCACGGCCACTCCCCCAGATCGCCGCGGAGCCGGCACGCAGAAGATTGATGCTCCGCGTTCCCTCCGCGGTGACAGTGATCACATGCCCCGCAATTCTTACAACTGCATCGCCCACGGTGACAGTCCGCGAACCGTCAGGATGTGTTTCGTCAGTCACTGTCGGATACGGCTCGTGCAGGCCTCGAAGATCATCGAGGATGAACGTGGGGCGGGAGTTCGATTCGGCGGCAAGGACCTGTTTCGCCTGATCGATTCCGGTGAGCACGAGAACTGAGGGAATGCCCGCTCGATTCGCACCGAGAATGTCCGTATCGAGCCGGTCCCCGAGAAAAAGCGGCGCGGCGCCACCGAATCGGCGACGCGCCTCCTCGAAAATCGCCACCTCGGGTTTGCCCGCCACCAGGGGAAGTCGGCCGACGGCAAGATGAATCGCGGAGACGAGGGTGCCGTTTCCCGGTGCAATACCGCGCGCGGTTGGGAGGGTCCAGTCCGTGTTCGTCGCTACCCACGGGATGTCGCTGCCGCCACCCTGCATCGCATACGCCGCCTCGGCCAGCTGCTCCCAGCCGATGTCTTGCGAAAAGCCCTGGATGACCGCCGCAGGATGCGCCCGGGCGGAGTCGGTGATGACAAAACCGGCATTCTCCAGTTCGACCCTCAGTCCTTCACCTCCAACGGCGAGCACCACCGCGCCCGCGGGCACCATGTCGGCGAGAAGCCGCACGGCAGCCTGAGGGGACGTGACAATATCCGTGGCGGCTACGGTGAGTCCGAGTTCACCCAACTGTTGCGCAACTGATTCGGGGGTTCTGGATGCATTGTTCGTGATGTACCCGACCTTGCAGGATCGCGAGACATCACCAATGCTGTCGACCGCATAGGGAATCGCTTCTGCACCGCGATAAACGACGCCGTCCAGGTCGGCTAGGACCAGATCAACACCGTCGAGAGGCGTGGAATCAGTCCTCGCCTGTGTCGCCGCCATCTGCTTCTTCTTCGAAAACTTCAATCTCGACATCACTTCCTTCCACTTCATCTCTCGATGACAGTGCAGCAGTCGCAACATCAGACCGGGCAAACCACACCTGAGCTTCACCGTCGCGGCCCAGGTCCTCCAGGACTGCAGCGTACGCGTCAAACAATGCGGGACTCCACGGATACGCGGTGTCGGGGTCAAGTTGCGGTATCTGAAGCTCGACGAGCGCTGCCTCAGTTTGGCCCCGATCCAGCCGGGCGCCGGACATCGCGATGGCCAGTTCCACCTGCACGGCCTCAGGCAACGTGTCGCGCGGTACCGAACGACCGAGTTCCAACGCCTTCTCGGGACGCCCCAGGCCGCGCTCGCAGTCCACCATCATCGGCAACTGATCATCTCGACCGGAGATTCTGCGGTATGTGCGCAGCTCCCTCAGTGCGAGGGCGAAGTCACCGATCGTATACGCGGTAATGGCCAGAGTCTCGCGCACCACGGCAATGCGGCCCGCGCGGCGTGCAGCGGAAACCGCGTGCGCGTGCGCGAGCTGCGGATCGTCGTCAATCAACCGCGCCGCCATCACCAGGTGCCGGGCAACTTCATCCGCGTTCTCTTTGCTCAAGGTCTTGAGTTGTGCGCGCGCGACCCGATCCAGCTGGTTGGCGAGAACGTCCTCGGGGATGTCAGGGGCATCATGACGCGACCGCACCGATTTGGTTCCGTAAGGGTCGCGGTCTTCCGGAGTTTCCCGAGCGCGTGCGGATGAATCACCACGCGCGGGAGCACCGTCGCGCGTCCACAATCTCCGTTCAGAATCCCGCGAATCGCGAGGCGTGCGTGCAGTACCTCCACGCTGAGGCGCAGATCGAGCGTCACCGTGGCGCTTCTGGCGCTCCGGCCGGTCACCCTCGCGCTTCTGGCGCTCCGGCCGGTCACCCTCGCGCTTCTGGCGCTCCGGCCGGTCACCCTCGCGCTTCGGACGAGTGTTTTCGCTGTTTCGAAACGGCCGCCCATCTGCGCCGGATTTCCCGGAGGCCGGCCGATTCGACGATGGGGCACCTTTCGCCGGACGCGCCGACCCGGGACGTTGAGCACGTGGAGGTCCGCCTGGACGGCGTGGGCGATCTGGCATGTCAGCCACGTGCTGTACTCCTTCTCTATGGGCTGGTTTCGAGAGGATTCGCTGACGAGATCCCTCAACCACCAGTGTTGCTGCTTAACGCAAAATGGCCACTCGCTGTGTTCGAAAACACAGTGGTGGCCATTTCACAAAGAAGTCCGGCGGTGTCCTACTCTCCCACAA
>JBIQLG010000003.1:0-259373 GCA_044464485.1 Agreia sp. | reverse complement strand
TCGGCCTCGGCTACGGATGCTTCCTCTCGGTCGACCAGGCCCTCGCCACCCAGGTTCTTCCGTACGCTGCGGCGCGCGGCAAGGACCTCGGCATCATGAACATCGCGACGACCGTTCCTCAGGCGATTGCACCCCTGCTCGGTGCATTCGTGGTCGCCGCGCTCGTTGGATTCCAGGGGCTGTTCCTGCTCGCCGCGATCTCCGCTCTCGTCGGTGGCCTCGCGGTCATCCCGGTGCGGGCGGTCCGATAGGTACCGGATGAAGCTCGACCGATCCGCCGAAGCTCCGTGGGAGTCGCCCGCGAACTATTGGCCGACGCTGGCCGCCGCAACCGCCCACCTCGATACGCCGTTCGGCGTGCTGGCGCAGGAGGCGCTCGCCTACAATGCCCACAGCCTGCTCGACCGCCGGGATGAGCGCGGCGGTGAGACCACCATCCGCGTGGCGAGCAAGTCTCTGCGTGTTCGGGGCGTCATCGAAGCCGTCGAGGCGCTGCCCGGCTATCACGGCGTCCTCGCCTACACTCTGCCGGAGGCGTTGTGGCTGGCCGAAACGATTCAGGATGTCGTGGTGGGCTACCCGAGCGTTGACCGCGCCGCAATAGAACGGCTCGGCCGCGACGACCAGCTCGCCGCCCGCATCACACTCATGGTCGATTCGGCCGACCAGCTTGATTTCATCGACTCGGTGATTGCGCCGAGCACGCGATCCACTCTCCGGTTGTGCATGGAGGTCGACGCGTCCTGGAACTCGAAACTCCTCGGCCACATGGGCACGTGGCGTTCTCCCGTGCACTCGGTCGAACAGGCGCGTCGCCTTGCCGAACTCATCGATGAGCGGGTCGGCTTTCGGCTCGTGGGCCTCATGGCCTACGAGGGACAGATCGCCGGTACCGTGGATGAGCCGCCGGGCCGCCCCGTGTTCGGTGCCGTTGTGCGGTGGATGCAGCACCGTTCGGCGGCGGAGCTTGCCGCTCGCCGTGCGGCAGCTGTCGCCGCAGTGCGCGAGATTGCCGATCTCGAGTTTGTGAACGGCGGGGGCACGGGATCCATTGAGACGACAAGTTCCGAGCCGTGCGTGACAGAGATTGCCGCGGGCAGCGGACTGTTCGGCCCGCACCTGTTCGACAGTTACTCGAGCTTTCAGCCTGCGCCCGCCGCAGCATTCGCACTTTCGGTGGTGCGAAAACCTCGTCCCGACATGGCGACGGTTCTGGGGGGCGGCTGGATGGCGTCCGGCCCGCCTGCTCGGGATCGGGTGCCGAAGGCGGTTTGGCCGGAAGGGCTGCGGATGGTGCCACGTGAGATGGCAGGCGAAGTGCAGACACCGTTCACCCGCGCGTCCGGGCTGGATGTCGGAGACCGGGTGTGGTTCCGCCACACGAAGGCCGGGGAGCTGTCGGAACATCTCGAGGAGTTCGCGCTCGTGCAGGGCGAGCGAATTGTTGCAACGTATCCGACGTACAGGGGAGAGGGTAAATCGTGGCTGTGAGTGCCGAACCGCAGTTGAGTGCGGGACGCCAATGGCGCAACTGGGGGCGCGTGGAATCGGCAGAGCCGGTCTACGTCGCCAGACCGACGAGCGTCGATGAAGTTGTCGCGATAGTAAGGAAGGCGCGAGATCTGGGGCTGCCCGTCAAAGCGATAGGTGCCGGGCACAGTTTCACCGCCATCGCTGCGGCACCGGGAATACAGATCGACGTTGCGGGCCTTGATGGCGTGCACCACGTGGATGCGGAACTTCGTCGCGTCACGCTTGGCGCCGGCACGAACCTCTATCAGTTGCCGGCGCTCCTCGCGCCGTACGGTCTGGCAATGGAGAACCTTGGCGATATCGACCGGCAGACGATTGCCGGCGCCGTTTCCACGGGAACCCATGGCACGGGCGAGGCATTTCGGGGACTCGCCGCGCAGGTGGTCGGGGCCACGCTCGTCACCGCCGACGGCGGACTGCTGCGGGTCAGCGCCTCCGAGAACGCGGAACTCCTTCCCGCCGTGAAACTCGGATTGGGCGCGCTCGGAATCCTCGTGGAACTGACCATCCAGTGCGTCCGCGCGTTCGCGCTGCACGCCGATGAGCGGCCGGAAGGTTTTGACGCCGTACTCGACAACTATCAGACCAGAGTGGACAACAGCGATCACTTCGAGTTCTACTGGTTTCCGCACACCGACACTGTGCTCACAAAAACCAACACGCGTCATCCGGCGGATGCTGCTCTCTCGCCACTCGCGCCGGTACGACGCTGGTTCGACGACACCCTCATGTCGAACGGGGTGTTCCGGCTCACGTGCGCCACAGGCAAGGCTCTTCCCGCTACCATTCCTGGCATCAACCGACTCGCCACCAAACTCACGGGCGACCGCACCTTCACGGATATCTCTACCTCGGTGTTCACGACAAAACGCACGGTGCGATTCCGAGAAATGGAGTACGCGATCCCTCGCGAGGCAGTGCCTGATGCGGTGCGCGCGGTAAAGAAGCTCATCAGCGAACGCGGATGGCGCATCTCGTTTCCCATCGAGGTTCGGGCGGCCGCGGCCGACGACCTTTGGCTTTCCACCGCCACAGGTCGGCCGAGTGGATACATCGCGGTGCACCGCTACTGGCGTGAAAACCACCTCGACTACTTCCACGCGGTGGAAGACATCATGCGCGGATTCGAGGGGCGCCCGCACTGGGGCAAGATCCACTTTCAGGATGCTGACTCGCTGCGCGCCGTCTATCCGCGATTCGAGGACTTCCTGGCCGTGCGCAATCAACTGGACCCTGACCGCATCTTTGCGAACGCATATCTGGATCGGGTGCTGGGCGTATGAACGGCGACAGCGACTCCGTGAAACTCAGCGAGCCGAGCGAATTTGCCCGACAGCTTCCGCGCGATTTCACGGTCGGCGTCTCGACCGCGGCATTCCAGATTGAAGGCGCGGTTCGTGAGGGTGGCCGCGGACCGTCAACCTGGGACACGTTCATGGCGCAACCCGGGCGGATTCTGGACGGAAGCACGGCCGAGGTGACGGACGACCACTATCACCGCTTCCGCGAGGATGTCGCGCTCATGAAGGATCTGGGCGTTGACTCCTATCGTTTCTCGCTCTCGTGGCCGCGCATCCAACCGGGCGGAAAGGGTGCCGCAAACCGAGAGGGCGTAGCGTTTTATGACCGACTCATCGATGAACTGCTCGCTGCGGGCATCCGACCCATGGCGACGCTGTATCACTGGGACACGCCGGAAGAGTTGCAGAGCTCTGGCGGCTGGCTCGCGCGCGACACTGCGAAGCGTCTCGGCGACTACGCGGAACTCGCGGCGCACGCGTTCGGAGACCGCATCGACAAGTGGGTCACGATCAACGAGCCGACCACCGTCACCTTGAATGGTTACGCCCTGGGCATTCACGCCCCCGGTTTTGAACTGCTGTTCGATGCCCTGCCCGCCGCGCACAACCAGTTGCTCGGCCATGGCTATGCCGCGCAAGCGCTGCGCTCTGCCGGGGTCTCGGGCGGCATTGGCCTCACCAATGTGCACTCGCCCATCGTGCCGTCTCGAGATCGATTTACCGATCGGTATTTTGCGAGCGTGTTCGACATCGTGCACAATCGGATTTTTGCGGATCCGGTGCTCCTGGGCACGTACCCCAAGCCTCCACTGGGCTCTGGCCGCTTGTTCAGGGCGCTGCGCGAAGTGGACGACGACGACCTGAAGATAATTCACCAGCCGCTGGACTTCTACGGACTGAACTACTACATGCCCACGCGAATCCGAGCGGGGTCGCCGAAGATCGCGGAGACGCCCGACGGTGCGACCGAGGTCATCAAGAGTGTTCCGTTCTCACTGGAGCCGTTCCCCGAGCTCCCCACTACAGGATTCGGGTGGCCAGTGGCTCCCGGATACTTCGGTGTTGCGTTGAGCGAAGTTGCGGAACGCTACGGCGATGCACTTCCGCCCGTGTACATCACGGAGGGAGGTGTGAGTTATCCGGAGCGGCGGGACGACAAGGGAAATTACCATGACCCGCTGCGGATCGACTACCTTTCCAGCCACCTGTCGGTTGCCGCGCACGGTGCTCCGGGATTGGATATTCGCGGTTATTACGTGTGGTCGCTGCTCGACAACTGGGAATGGGCGGCCGGCTTCACCCAGAGATTCGGACTCGTGCACGTGGACTTCGACACCCTGGAGCGCACCCCGAAGGACTCGTACCGCTGGCTGCAGGCCGTGATCGCCGCGCGCTGACCCGGCCGGGCCTTCCCTTCGAGACGGCCGGCGGCCTCCTCAGGGGGCGGTGGGCGTCCCTTCGAGATAGCCTGCGGCCTCCTCAGGGAGCGGTGGGCTTCCCTTCGAGATGGCCTGCGGCCTCCTCAGGGGGAGTTCCGTGCCCTGAGGAGGTCGCGCAGCGACTGTCTCGAAGGGAACCGCACCTACGGAGTGCGGCGCTTGAGCGTGACCGATCCAAGCACAATCGCCCCAACGATGAACGCGACAATGATGAGGAGCTTCACTGCCAGGTAGGAGTCATCCTGATCATTCCGCGCAACCGCGTTGAGAGCGTCGATGGCGTGCGAGAGCGGGAGCCAGTCGGAGATTGCATGCAGCACATCCGGCATTTGGTCGCGCGGAAGGAGAAGTCCACCGAGCAGCATTTGTGGGAACACGAACGCGGGCATGAATTGCGCCACCTGAAACTCGGTATTGGCGAACGCGCTCGCGAGCAAACCGAGTGCGGTTCCCAGCACGGCGTCCGCCACCGCAATTGCCAGAAGCCACCAGATCGAACCGCTGACCTCCAGGCCGAGCACCCAGATCGAAAAGCCGACGGCAATACCCGCCTGCACGACGGCAAGCAAACCGAAAGCGAGTGCGTAGCCAAGGATGATGTCGAGTTTGCTGATGGGGAGTGTGAGCTGGCGTTCCAGTGTTCCGGTACGACGCTCCCGAAGTGTCGTCATGCTCGTGACCACGAACATGATGGTGAATGGGAAGAGCGCGAGCACGGCGGGCCCGACCTGATTGAACACGGGGGTGTCATCGTAGATCCAGGCGAGCAAGCCGATAAGCAGACTCGGCACGATGAGCAGCAAACCGATGGTGCGAGGATCATGACGAATCTGGGTGAGAACCCTCGCGGTAGCGGCGAGGGTGAGGCGCACGCTCATGACGCCACCTCCCCGTCGATCTCGGGCGCCCGGTGCTGCGGATGGCGCCGTATGAGGGTGAGGAAGGCTTCGTCAGCGTCCGCGGCTCCCGTGCGCTCGAGAAGGCTTTTCGGGGTCTCATCTGCGAGTATTCGGCCTTCCCGCATGAGCAAAAGCCGATCGCACCTGGTTGCTTCGTCCATGACGTGGCTCGAGACGAGAAGCGTTGTTCCGGATTCGACAATTCGGCGAAAGAGCGACCACAACTCCATGCGCAGCACCGGATCAAGGCCGACGGTCGGTTCATCGAGGACAAGAAGTTTGGGCGAGCCAAGCAAGGCAACGGCGAGCGACGCTCGGCTGAGCTGTCCGCCGGACAGCGAACCCACCAGTTGGTTCGACTGTTCGGTGAGTTCGGTGGACTCGATGGCGCGCTCGACACTGCCGCGATCGGCGCGCAGGATCGATGCGAAGTATCGAAGGTTCTGGCGCACGGTCAGGTCACTGTAGACGCTGGCATCCTGAGTGACGTAGCCGACCTGGTGGCGGAGGATAGGGCTACCCGCCGGATGGTCGAGTACGTTCACAACTCCTTTGACGTTGCGCTGAACTCCCACAAGCGCGCGCATGAGCGTGGTTTTGCCGGATCCGCTCGGCCCGAGAAGTCCCACAAGCGATCCCGGCGGCACATCGAAGGAAACTCCGTGAAGGACTTCCCTCGCGCCGCGGCGAACCCGAAGGTCTTCGGTTTGAATCGCGTAATTCACCATGTGATGAATTATTCTTCGGGCCCCGTTCCCTTGTCAAGGGGCTCGGGGAAGCCCGTGAGGTGCCACTGGATGACGGGGCCGATTCGACGAGCTACTTCCTCGATCGACGCGCTGGCAAGGGGCTCCGCCCGGATACCGTATCGCACCATGAAAACCCCGACAATTTGCGAGGCGACGGCGGTGGCCCGCAATTCTCCATCGTCGACATTCAGCTCGTCCGCGATTTTGCGGATGACTTCGCGCACGATGAATTGGCGCAGCATCGTCGCCGCGAAATCATGCCCGAGAGCTGTCCGGATGAGCGTGACGAGGCGATCCCGCGCCTTGCCTTCCTCCATCGCGGTGAGCGCGACCTTGACGAGATTCACGCCGATCTGTTCGCGAGGACCGCGAAGCACTTCGCGCACGATCAGGTCCGGTCGAACGGGCGCGCTCACCGCTTCGGCAAAAAGCGTCGCCTTGTCCTCAAAGTAATGGTGGACAAGTGACGGGTCGACCTCGGCACGGCGCGCTATCGCGCGTATCGAACTGGCGTCGTAACCGACCGCCAGAAACTCTTTTGCAGCTGCCGCCACGATCTGACTGCGGGCATCCCCATCCGTGTTGCGACGACGCCCGCGGCTTCGTGGCCGCACCCCCTCGTTGAATGCTCCCGCCATAACGACAGGCTAGCCGCACGACCGCAAGGATGGGCTTCCATGTTCGCGTGAGGCACGACGAATTCTCAGTGGATGAGCAGGCGCATTTGGCTATAGTTGTCGGTAACGCAGCGCGCCGGCGGCGAGCACCGTGCACGCCCGACAGCACCCTAAGGAGCCCTCTACAATGGATTCACTTCTGATCATCATCGGAATCATTGTTCTGATCGTTGTCATCATTGGAATTTTCCTCTGGTCTACCTACAACGGACTGGTGCGACTCAACGTTCGAGTGGATGAAGCGTGGAGCGACATCACCGTTCAGCTCAAGCGTCGAGCTGACCTCATCCCGAACCTCATCGAGGCGGTCAAGGGTTACGCCGCACACGAAAAGGGCGTCTTCGAGGCGGTGACGAAAGCTCGCGCGGAATCGTTGAGCGCCGGCACACCCGCAGAAGCGGCCGTCGCGGAGAATCACCTGCAGTCCGCATTGAAGAGCATTTTCGCGGTTGCAGAGGCGTACCCGCAGCTCCAGGCGAGCCAGAACTACCTGCAGTTGCAGGGTGAACTCGTCGACACGGAAGACAAGATTCAGGCGAGCCGCCGGTTCTACAACGGTGGCGTGCGCGAACTGAACACCAAGATCAAGGTGTTCCCGAACACCCTGTTCGTGCGTGGGCTCGGTTTCACCGAGCGCGAGTTCTTTGAGGTTTCGGATTCCGCCGCAATCGCGGAGCCGCCTCGCGTGCAGTTCTAGTGCATGTATAGGGCTATTGCGCGCAACAAGCGCAACACCGTGTTCATCATGGTGCTGTTCTTCCTCCTCATCGGCGCGATCGGTTTTGTGGTCAACCTGATTTGGGGAGGGGATCCGCTGCGCACCGGTAACTGGACCGTCACCATCGCGACGATCATCGGCGTCGGAATCTACGTGATCATCCAGTACTTCGCGGGCAGCAGCCAGGCTCTCGCGATGAGCGGTGCGCGACAGATTCAGAAAGCCGACAATCCGCGGTTGTATCGCACTGTCGAGAACCTCGCCATCACCAAGGGCCTGCCCATGCCCAAGGTGTACATCGTCGACGACCCGTCGCCCAATGCCTTTGCCACCGGTCGCAAGCCTGAACTGGCCGCCGTTGCGGCAACCACGGGACTGCTCGACATGATGACCGACAGCGAACTCGAGGGTGTGATGGCCCACGAGATGGGTCACGTTGAAAACTATGACATTCGCTTGAACACGATTGTGTTCGCGCTCGTCGTGGCGATCGGGTTCATCGTGGATATTCTGATGCGGATGCTGTGGTTCGGTGGCGGCCGACGCAATAACAACAGCGGCGGAAACCCCATTCTGCTGATCGCGGGCATTGCCGCGCTCGTGCTGTCGCCGATTGTCGCGGCGCTCATCCAGGCGGCGGTCTCTCGCCAGCGCGAGTATCTGGCGGATGCCACCGGTGCGATGACAACGCGACACCCCGAAGCTCTCGCGAGCGCCCTCGAAAAGCTCGGAGAGTACGGTCGGCCGTTGCGCAAGCAGAACAACTCCATGGCGCACATGTGGTTCGGCGCCCCCACGAAGCCCGGCACGATGGAAAGACTCTTCGGGACCCACCCTCCCATTGCCGACCGCGTCAAGAGGCTGCTGAACAACGCGACAAAGTTCTGACCCTCCGCGACGAGGTCACGAGGCCGCTGTTGTCGATACCTTGAGTTCGGCCGCGAGGGCGTTCGCGAGGTTTCCTTTGTCGACAACCGCTATGGCTTCCAGCTTCTGCCAATCTGCAGTGCGCCGCAGCAGCGGCGCCACTCGCTCCGCAATGACGCCAGGGTCAGCGGCCTTCTCATGCCAGGCTGATTGCACGCGAAGAACCCGTGCCTGCCGATCGTTCTTGAGGTCGATGCGCCCGACTATCGCGTCATCCACGAGAATTGGAAGGCTGTAATAGCCAAAGACTCGTTTCTCGGCCGGCGTGTAAATCTCGATCCGATAGTGGAAGTCGAAGAGCCTCTCGGCGCGCGGCCGATGCCACACGACGGGATCAAAAGGCGAGAGGAGCGCGGTGGTCTCGATGCGGCGTGCGGCAATCGCATCCCGATGACGCCAGGCCTGGTGCCGCCATCCGTCGACGGTCACCTTGTTCACCACCCCTTCCTCCTCGAGCTCTCTGAGAATGTTCTCCACCGGGGCGTTCTTGAGCCGAAAATAGTCGGCAATGTCTGCGGTGGTTCCGACTCCGTGGGCACGAGCGGCGTGCTCCACCAGTTTCTTGCGCGCCTCAGATTCGCCCACGTCACGGTCGAGGACGCTTGCCGGAAGAATGTGCTCCGCGAGCCCGTACACGCGCTCGAACCGACAGCGGCCAGCGCTCACCACCTCGCCCCAGCGAAACAGCACCTCGAGACCCGTCTTCACGTCGGACCATCCCCACCACGGTCCGGATCGTTTGGTGGCGTCATGCTCCACCTCGCTTGCGGCGAGGGGGCCCTTGGCCGCCAACTCGTCGCGCAACCAGTCGATGATACCCGCGTGCGCTCGCGCCCACGACGTGCTGGCATCGGATCTGCGACGGTGTTCCTCCATCCGCCACCGAAAGAGCGGCCAGGATTCCACGGGAAGGAGCGCGGCCTCGTGCGCCCAGTATTCGACGTATCTGCCTTTGCGGGAAAACGTCAGTCGATCCAGGAGGGACTTATCGTAAGCCCCGACGCGCGAGAAAAACGGGAGGTAATGGCTCCGCTCGAACACGTTTACCGAATCAATTTGAATGAGACCGAGTCGATCGACGACCGCGTTGAGTTGGCGTGCACCCGCCGCCGCAGGATTGCCGTGTGCGAAACCCTGCGCGTGCAGCGCGATCTTCCGGGCGGTACCCACCGAAATCTTGTCGCCCATGGGATATGACATTACCGGGGAGCGCTGACTGCCCGCGGCGAACACTGCAACGGATGATATGAAGTCACACGTATATTTGGCCATTTAGACTGAAGCGTGATGTTCAGCAGGCGACAACAGGCATCGGCCCAACGCCGCGACGTAGAAGACGCGGTTCCGGTTGCGATGCGCATTGCGGGCGCATGGTCGTGGAGAATTCTGGTCATCGCCGGGGTTTTCGCGCTTCTGGTCTTCCTTGTCATCCAGTTGAAACTCATCGTCGTACCGTTTCTCGTCGCCATCCTCCTCGCGGCGCTGCTTGTTCCCTTCGTGCAGTTTTTGCAGCGACACCGCTGGCCGAAGTGGCTCGCCGTCGCTCTCGCCGAGGTGGGACTCATCGCAATCGTGTCCGGACTGGTGTATGTCATCGTGACGCAGGTGATGCGCGGTTTTCCCGACATCCGGGATCGATCGATTACCTTTTTCGACGGATTCAAGGAGATGCTGCTGCATTCGCCGTTGCACCTCACGGAGGCGCAGATCAACGGATATTTGGCCGACGTCTGGGAGTCGGTCCAGCACGACACCAACCTGCTGGTGTCCGGCGCGCTCTCGGCGGGCTCCTCGTTCGGTCATGTTTTGGCCGGCATTCTGCTCGTGCTGTTCGCGACGCTGTTCTTCCTCATTGACGGTCGCCGCATTTGGGAGTGGACCGTGCGCATTTTCCCGCGCAGAGCGCGCCCCGCGGTGCACGGTGCGGGACTGGCCGGATGGTCGACACTCACGCAGTTCGTCAAGGTGCAGATATTCGTCGCCTTCATCGATGCGGTGGGAATCGGCCTGGGCGCCTGGATACTCGGGCTCTTCTTCGGTGGTTTCCCGCTCGTTCTGCCGATAGCTATCGCCGTCTTCCTGGGTTCGTTCATCCCCGTCGTGGGCGCGGTTCTCACGGGCGCTCTGGCGATTTTCGTAGCGCTGGTATATCTGGGACCGTGGCCCGCGGTGTTTATGCTCGCCATCGTTCTGCTGGTGCAGCAGATCGAGGGACACGTTCTGCAGCCGTTCATCATGGGGAACGCCGTGAAAGTGCATCCGCTCGCCGTCGTGTTCGCCGTCGCCGCGGGCGGGTTCCTTGCCGGAATTGCCGGCGCGCTTTTCGCCGTCCCCGTGATTGCGACGCTGAACGTAGTCATTCATTACATTGCGGGTGGAGAGTGGCGCACTGGCCGACCGAAAGCGAGCGCGAGCGGGGTGATCGGGTGAGCACTGCAGCGCCGATACCTTCGAAAGAAGCGCTGGAGGAAGCCAGAACGGTCGTCGCCGGAGTGGCCAGCGTCACCCCCATGGAGGCCTCGCGCTACCTCTCGGAGGTCCTCGGTTCACCGGTATTTCTCAAGTGTGAAAACCTCCAGCGCACGGGCTCCTACAAGATTCGCGGCGCATACAATCGGATGTCCCGGCTCTCGCCCGAGGAGCGCGCGAGAGGTGTCGTGGCAGCCTCGGCAGGCAACCACGCACAGGGCGTGGCCCTGGCCGCCAGGGAGCTCGGCATAGCGTCCACGATATTCATGCCTGTCGGAGTCGCGCTGCCGAAGCTCCAGGCGACGAAAGGTTACGGCGCCGAGGTCATCCTTCGGGGCCATTCCGTCGAAGACCCCTTGCGCGCGGCAGCAGAGTACGCGGACTCGACGGGGGCGATCCTGATCCCGCCGTTCGACAACATCGACATCATTACCGGTCAGGGCACAGTGGGTCTCGAAATTCTGGATCAGGTTCCCGACGTGGAAACCGTCATCGTTCCCATCGGGGGCGGGGGCCTCATCGCAGGGATCGCCAGCGCTCTTACGCATCACTCCACCCCGTCGGGGGAAAAAATTCGCGTCATCGGAGTTCAAGCCGCAAATTGCGCTCCATACCCGGTATCACTTGACAAAGGCGAGCCCGTCGGCATCCGGAGCTCTCCCACCATTGCCGACGGTATCGCCGTGAGCAAACCGGGTGACCTGAATTTCGCAATCGTGCGTGAGCTGGTGGATGAGGTTGTGACGGTCACGGAAGACGAAACGGCACGCGCGCTTCTCGTGCTGCTGGAACGCGCCAAACTCGTCGTCGAGCCCGCCGGCGCCGTCGTCGTCGCGGCAATTCTGGCGGGAAAAGTCCGGAACCTCGGCAGAACCGTTGCGGTGCTGAGCGGCGGAAACATTGATCCTCAGGTGATGGAGCGAGTCATCTCTCTTGGACTTGTGGCCTCAGATCGCTTCCTCAAGCTCAAACTCACCCTGTCGGATCGCCCCGGCCAACTCGCCAGGATTGCGGCGCTGATTTCGGATGCGAACGCGAACATCATTGAGGTGGGACACGCCAGAAACGGGCGCGGCTCGCTGTTGGGCGAGGTCTCTCTCGAGTTGAGTCTCGAAACCCGGGGACCGGAGCACGTCGAACGGGTGCTCGATCACTTGCGTGAGGCGGGTTTCGAGCCCCGAATCGACGTATAGCCGTGACCACTGATTGGCCGCGGTGTGCCGGCAGGCTCGCTGCTGTTAGAGCGTAAAGGTTTTGACCGACAGCAGTTCGACGGTGATTTCCTTGCCGTTGGGTGCCGTGTAGGACACGGTGTCGCCCTCCTTGTGGCCGATGATGGCGATTCCCAGCGGGCTCTGCTCGCTGTAAACGTCCAGATCGCTGTCGCCGGCGATCTCGCGATTGCCCACCACGAACTCGGTCTTCTCGCCCGCGATTTTCGCGGAAACGAGCATGCCAGGCTCGACGATGCCGTCATCCGGCGGGTTTCCGACGCTCGCGTGCCGGAGCAGGGCGGTCAACTGCCGAATGCGGGCTTCAATCTTGCCCTGCTCTTCCTTTGCGGCGTGGTATCCGCCGTTCTCTTTGAGATCGCCCTCTTCGCGCGCAATCTCGATTTTGCGCGCGATGTCGTTGCGGCCGTGCACACTCAGCTGTTCGAGTTCGTTCGTGAGACGATCAAAAGCCTCCTGGGTGAGCCAGGTTTCGGCAGTGGTGTCAGCCATGGTGTACTCCTTCAATGATTCCGGTCTCGCCCGGCGCTCGCCCCTATAAAGAAATAAGACCGGCCAGCCGACCGGTCCCGTAGCGATTTGTTCAATTCTACGTTAGCCAGCACCGGTAGATCAAGCCGGTCACCGCACTCTGGGACGTTCGGATGGTCTCTTTGTAACGATTGACGAAGTTCTGGGACGGCGGCAAGTGCACTATTTTCCAGCCGACAATAGCGTGCGCCTTGTTCTGCGCCTGCAGGGCGCAGGACACGGCAGTTCCTTCGTGCACGGAAACCTGCCAGGTGATGCTCACGGTGGAGTCATCGACCACAAGGTGAGCGACATCCTCGGTGTCGAGACTGCCCTGGCCGCTATCGAAACCCGCCCACACGACCCACGCGGCGAACACCACGGTGAACAGGACACCCATGAAGATGAGAATTATGCGGTCCCGCCGCGTGCGGCCCGGCGTGCGCCCGTAACGGGCGTTCAGTGCTTCAGTGTTTTCGCTCGTCGTGCTGACGGCCATCATTCTCCCCGATTAGTCTTATAGCTCAAGGCTAATCGTGAAGTGAAGGAGAACTGTGTCCCGACGCCTTCTTGCGGTGCATGCGCACCCCGACGACGAGTCAAGCAAAGGTGGGGCAACCTACGCGCATTACGTGCACTCGGGAGCCCGGGTTGTCGTGGTGAGCTGTACCGGAGGCGAGCGAGGGGACATCCAGAATCCCGGGCTTGCCGAAGTTGCCATGGCGGAGCGGGACATGGCTGGGTTGCGAAGGATCGAAATGGCCAGAGCCCAGGCGATCATCGGTTTTGAACACCACTGGCTGGGGTTCGAGGATTCCGGGATGCCCGACCAGGGTGAGCCTCTCGCGCCAAATTCGTTTGCCGTCATTCCACTGGAGCACGCCGCTGAACCTCTCGTGCGGATCATTCGGGATCTTCGCCCGCAGGTCATGATCACCTACGACGAAGAGGGGGGCTATCCGCATCCCGACCACATCCGCACGCATGAGGTCTCCATGTATGCGATGGCCGCCGCGGCGGATCCGTCGCGCTATCCCGCTGCCGGAGCGCCGTGGCAAATCCACAAGGTCTACTACGATCGGATCTTCAACCCACCCCGCGCGGAAGCGATGATCCAGGCGATGAAAAAGCGGGATCCCGACTCGCCTCGCATCGCCGAGCTTGAGGGTTTTTGGAGCCGGATGCGCGACCGACCTAACCTCGCGACCACGCACGTCGAGGTGGGCGCCTATCTTGATCGGCGTGATGACGCCCTGCGGGCGCACGCCAGCCAGGTTGCCCCGGACAGTTCCTTCTTCTTTTGGCCGAACGACCTTCAGCGTGAGGTGTGGCCGTGGGAGGACTTCCAGCTGGCAACATCGCTCGTACCGAGCGACCTGCCCGAATATGATCTGTTTGCGGGCATAGCCGCGGATGCGGAGACGAAATGATGTTTGGCGCGACACCCACACCACCGCCCGATTTCGATCTGAACTCGGTAACGCCCGGCTGGGTAGGGTTTGCGATTACCGCCAGCGTGGCTTTGGTGACCGTGATCCTCATCCTGGACATGGTCCGTCGGATACGGCGGGTGCGCTACCGCGCCGAAGTGCGGGAGCGGCTCGAGGGCGAAGCGACCGGCGACACGACGGGCGAGAGCTCACATCCCGACGAATAGTCGGTCCGAGAGCGCCAGTGTGGCCGAACGGAAACGCTAGCCCAGCATCGGCGGCGCCACGGCAACCAGGAAGATGGCCGTCCAGTGGCACAGGAACGCCAGCAGCGTGAGCGTGTGGAAGATTTCGTGAAAGCCGAATTTTCCCGGGAACGGATTGGGCCGCTTGAGCCCGTAGAACACGGCACCCGCGGTGTAGCACAGGCCGCCGGCGATGATGAGGATCATCATGGCGGCGTTGGCCGTGAAGAAATCAACGATGAACATGACGGCGGCCCAACCGAGGATCACATACAGCGGTACATACAGCCAGCGTGGGGCGGAAATCCAAAACACCCTGAACCCGATCCCGAGCAGCGCGCCGCCCCACACGAGACACAGCAGCAGGATCGCTTTGTTCTGGGGGAGCGCGAGCACCGTAATGGGCGTGTAGGAGCCGGCGATGAGCAGAAAAATGTTGGCGTGGTCGAGTCGCTTGAGGAGTTTCTTGGTGGAAACGCTCCAGTTGAAGCGGTGATACAGCGCGGAAACCCCGAACAGCAGGAGCGAACAGAGAACAAATACCGCGGAGCTCACCTTCGCTGCCACACCGTCGGCAAGAACGATCAGGATGACTCCGAGCGCTATCGCTGCCGGGAATGTTCCCGCGTGAATCCAACCTCGCCACGTGGGTTTGACATCCGGCTGTTCGAGGGCAGCGTCCAATAACGGGATGTTGGGAAGCGCAACCTCGGCATCAACCTCGGCATCAATCTCCGCGTCGAGCTGGGCGTCAACGTCAGCCACCGATTCGGTCTCGGAGTGCTCTGCTTTGGTCATCATGTCCCAAGCCTAGGTGCCGGTGATAACAGGAGACCGTGAATTTTTCCGCCACTCGTGCACTAACGTAGCTGTGTGTCGAAGAGAGAACTACCGTTGGGCAGCGGAATTCTCTATGGTCTGTACCAGAAGAGGCTCCGCCGCGAATTGGCCGGGCTTCCAGCGCCGCGGCACGTCGCTATGATCCTTGACGGCAATCGCCGGTGGGCCAGGCAAAACTCTTTGGTATCCGTCGGCCACGGTCACCGGGCCGGTGCCGCAAAGTTCAGAGAATTTCTCGTGTGGTGTGACGACTTCGGGGTCAAAGTCACGACACTCTATTTGCTGTCCACGGATAACCTGGGCGGCCGGGCAGAGGGTGAACTGCACGATCTGTTTGAGATAATTGCCGACCTCGCAGACGAACTATCCCATTTTCGAGACTGGCGGGTGCAGCACGTGGGCTCCAGCGAAAATCTGCCCGAGGCGCTCGCCGCGAGCCTTGCCGCCGCGGAGCATCGCACGAGCAACAACACCGGAATGCACATCAATCTCGCGGTGGGCTATGGCGGCCGCAGAGAAATCGCGGATGCCATGCGCAGCATTGTTCGTCAGCACGCGTCGGAGGGCAAGTCGCTTGATGCGCTCGCCGAGGTGCTGACACCGGAACTGATCGGGGAACACTTGTACACGGGTGGGCAGCCGGATCCGGACCTCGTCATCCGCACCTCGGGCGAGCAACGGCTGAGCGACTTCATGCTGTGGCAGAGCGCGCACAGCGAGTTTTATTTTGTGGAGGCACTCGGCCCGGACTTGCGCGAGGTGGACTTTCTGCGCGCCATGCGCGACTTCGCCACGCGGGTGCGCAGATTCGGCCAGTAATCGTTGTGCCTGACGTGGCACACTGACATGATGCTGACGATTGACGACTTCGCGGTTCAGTTCGACGAGCAACCGGGGTACCTGGATTTCGGGAGAATCGGCCCGCTTGCCCGCACGGTGGTCGAGGAGAAACGCGCGTATCTGGAATTTCTGCGAACAGCGCGCTACGCGAGCCTGGACTCCTTCGTCGATGTCGACCTGAGGGTACGACGTGCCGTGGGCAGCCTCACGGGATTTGCCGAAAAAAACGTGGTCTTTCAGCCGAATACAAGCGAGGGACTCATGCACGTCATGTTCGGCCTCGGAGGCGTAGTCCTCCTCTCGCCGCAGGAGTTTCCGAGCGCCGCGTTCGCTGCGGTTCGGGCTTCGGAAGCGATGGGCAAGCTGTCACCACGGTGGCTGGAAACCGATTACGGGCGAGTGACCCCGGGTTCGATCAAGCAGCAGCTTGCGCCCGATGTCACGGCTGTGGCGGTGAGTCTCGTGGACTACCGCACGGGGTATCTCGTCGATCTTGAGGGAATACGCCAGGTCATCGGGGACCGACTGCTCATCGTGGATGCCATTCAGGGTTTCTCCGTGGCGGACGTCGACTATACCCTCGCGGATGTCGTGGTCTCGGGCGGGCAAAAGTGGGCTCGCGCAGGCTGGGGCACCGGATT
Source organism: Agreia sp. (assembly GCA_044464485.1). GTDB lineage: Bacteria > Actinomycetota > Actinomycetes > Actinomycetales > Microbacteriaceae > Terrimesophilobacter. The sequence continues at coordinate 242,923 of JBIQLG010000003.1, read as the reverse complement.
TCTCGCGATGAGCGATCGCGCCCGCGACCATATCGCTCCCGTACTGTCGGGCTTCAACGCCACGGATGATGGCCCCATACCGACTGGCGCGGTACCTCCACCAGCCCAGGGCGTTCGTGCATTCCAGGTGACGAATCCGAGCCCGGCCGCGCAAGCGCGTCTCGCCGCGGCGCTGGAGCAAATCCACGAGGTCGGAATCGGCGATGTCTCCCGCCGCGTGCTGGCGACCGCGTCGCGCGTCATCGACATCGCGGATGAATTCGGAGTTCCCGTCTCCTCGCCCCGAGAAGATCACGAGCGCGCCGGAATCGTGGTGCTCGAACCGGCGGCCGATCACCTCACGGCTCTCGCGGCAGCTCTCCACAATCAGGGAATCACGGTCACCGTGCGCGACACCAACATTCGGGTGAGTGCGCACGTGAGCACGAGCGACGAGACTTTCGATATGCTCGCCACCGCACTGAGAGCATTCGGCGTCACCACGACCCTGTGATCGGAGCATTGTCAGCGCTTCGGGGAGCGAACCTGCCTTGTCGAACTCCGCGTGTCGAACAGCGCAACCGGGCGCGGGCACGTAGCGTCGAACCATCGGGCATGGCGCCTGACTGAAGCGGCCACACAAGTTCGCTTTTGACCCTGAGTTGGCCGCGACAGACATGATCCGAGCGCAGGCGCTCGGGGATGGAGCCGCAAGTGGCCACAACCAGCAACTCCCAGCCGAAGACAAAGAAGTTGACGGATGCGGGGGAGGTGGTTTTGCAGGCTGAGAAGACTTACGTTCTCGACACATCCGTGCTGCTCTCGGATCCGAAAGCGATTTTCAGGTTCGCCGAGCACGCGATAGTCCTTCCCGTTGTGGTGATCAGCGAACTCGAGGCCAAACGCCATGACCCCGAAATCGGGTATTTTGCCCGGCAGGCGCTGCGGCTGCTCGATGAACTTCGCATCAAGCATGAACGACTCGATTTCCCGGTGGCGATCGGTGACGGCGGCAGTCTTCGCGTCGAGTTGAATCACACGAATACCGAAGTTTTGCCGTCGGGGTTGCGACTCGGCGACAACGATTCGCGCATTCTCGCCGTTGCGTTGAACCTCGCGGGAGACGGACTCAATGTGACGGTGGTCTCCAAGGACCTACCACTGCGGGTCAAGGCGGCATCGGTGGGACTCGCAGCCGAAGAGTATCGTGCAGAACTCGCGGTCGATTCCGGCTGGACGAGTATGGCGGAAATTACTCTCGGCTCGAACGAGATGTCTGCTTTGTACGATCAGGAGTCTCTCGAGACCCCGCTCGTCCAGGACGCCACGATCAATACCGGGCTTGTCATCCACTCGGATCGCGGTTCCGCTCTCGGTCGAGTGGTGGGTCCCGGGATGCTGAGACTCGTACGGGGTGACCGCGACATCTTCGGCCTGCACGGTCGATCCGCCGAGCAGCGCCTCGCCATCGACATGCTTCTCGACCCCGATTTGGGCATTGTCTCGCTCGGCGGCCGTGCGGGAACCGGAAAGTCTGCGCTTGCCCTGTGCGCGGGACTCGAGGCGGTGCTGGAGCGACAGCAGCACCGCAAGATCATGGTGTTCCGCCCGCTCTATGCGGTGGGTGGTCAGGAACTGGGATATTTGCCGGGGGATGCGGCCGAAAAGATGAACCCGTGGGCTCAGGCGGTTTTCGACACTTTGGGTTCCGTGGTCTCCCAGAACGTGCTCGACGAGGTCCTGGAGCGCGGTCTGCTTGAAGTGCTTCCGCTCACGCACATTCGAGGGCGCTCCCTGCACGACGCATTCGTGATCGTCGATGAGGCGCAGTCTCTCGAACGAAACGTCCTGCTTACGGTCCTCAGCCGCATCGGGCAAAACTCGCGCGTCATCCTGACGCACGATGTCGCGCAGCGCGACAACCTGCGCGTCGGCCGGCATGACGGAGTCGCGTCGGTCATCGAAACTCTCAAGGGGCATTCGCTCTTCGGCCACGTCACGCTCACGCGATCGGAGCGCAGTGATATTGCCGCATTGATCACAGAACTGCTGGAAGGAAACGAAGTGGCCTGATCGACCTGTTAAAGTCGAGGAGTGACCACAGCCATTCTCATCGTTCTCGTGAGTTTGGGCATCATGTTCGTGTGGGGTTTGCTCGCACCCCGAAGCCAGTGGAAAATTCTCGCCAGCTGGAGTGTCAGCGACCCTTACGCCAACGAGCCCAGCGGAGTCGCGTTCCTGTTGCAGCGCGTGGCCGCGGCGCTCGGGATCGTGAGCATGGTCGTGAGCGGTGTGCTCGTGTATCAGGTCGAATTGGCGCGACAGCCGCCTCCTCCGTCACCGCCCACGATCGCGGAGACGCTGTGGGGGAAGCCGGTACCCGTCGTCGTCAACCGCGTCGTGCGTGCCAGCGGTGACGTTCCCGCCGGACTCGTCGATCAGCCGATCATTGCGTATCAGGAGGTTTCGGGCAAGTCGCGCCAACCGCCGTATTTGTTCGATCTCAAGAAATTCTCGCTCCCTGACGCCACGGAGGAAAACGGTCTGGTGGGCGCAGATCCCAAGCCGGGATTCGCGGCGCTCGATTCCGCGATGCTCGTCGTCGAGGTGTACGGAGATCCGAAGTGTTTTCCGCACCACGTGACGGTGCGGGAATCGGATGACAGCGTCGCCGTCGGCGTCTATTACGGCCAGGCCAGCCCCAAGGATGGTTCCAACGCCGCGAACGTCACCGCGTGCAGCGTCTTGGCGAGCGCCGCCAACACGCCGACGCTCATTCCGATTGCGCTGTCGGGACCGCTCGATCATCGCGCGGTGACAACGCTCGATGGCACCCCGATCCGTGAGGTCGTTCTCGAGAAATAGCGAATCTCCCGCTTGAAAATCGAGCAAAACCTGACCTAGCCGGGGTGGGTCATGCTGAGCACATCGAGGAGCGAATCGAGCTGCTCTTCGGTGATGTCGCCGCGCTCGACGAAGCCGAGTTCCAGCACGGAATCTCGAATCGTGATTCCGCGCGCAACCGCGTTTTTCGCCACTTTCGCGGCGGCCTCGTATCCGATCACCCGGTTGAGCGGGGTCACGATGGAGGGGGAGGACTCCGCCAGGGCTCGAGCACGCTCGACATTGGCTTTCAACCCGTCCACCGTCGTGTCGGCAAGGAGCCTGCTCGAGTTCGACAGCAGGCGAATCGATTCCAGCAGTGCCGTGCCCATGACCGGGATAGCCACGTTCAGTTCGAAGGAACCGCTCGCGCCCCCCCAGGCAATCGTCGCGTCATTTCCGATGACCCGCGCACACACCATGAGCACGGCTTCCGGGATAACGGGATTGACTTTCCCCGGCATGATGGATGAACCCGGCTGCAGGTCCGGGATGTGGATCTCTGCAAGGCCCGTGTTGGGCCCTGAGCCCATCCAGCGCAGATCGTTGCAGATTTTTGTGAGGCTGACGGCGATCACTCGAAGCGCGCCGGATGCCTCCACGAGGCCGTCGCGCGCTCCCTGCGCTTCGAAGTGGTCCTCTGCTTCGGTCAAGGGCAGCCCGGATTCCTTGGCGAGCTCGGCGATGACCTGGTGAGGGAAACCCTTCGGGGTATTGATTCCGGTGCCCACGGCGGTGCCGCCGAGAGGAACCTCCGCCACTCGAGGAATGGTTGCATTGACGCGTTCGATACCGAGTCGAATCTGTCTGGCGTATCCGCCGAACTCCTGTCCGAGCGTGACCGGGGTGGCATCCATCAGGTGAGTTCTGCCGGACTTGACGACGCGTGACCACTCGTGTGCTTTCTTTTCCAAAGACAACGCGAGCCGGTCGAGGGCGGGAATCAGGTCATTGAGCAGGGCTCCCGTCACGGCGACGTGAACCGATGTGGGGAACACGTCGTTGGAGGACTGGGATGCATTGACGTGATCGTTGGGGTGCACCGGGGTTCCCAAGGCGGTGGTCGCAAGATTGGCGAGCACTTCGTTCATGTTCATATTGGAGGATGTTCCGCTGCCGGTTTGATACACGTCGATGGGGAACTGATCGTGGTGGGCACCATCGATGATGAGTTGCGCCGCGGCGGCGATGGCCTCGGCGACGGTGGAGTCGATGACGCCCAGCGCGCCATTGACTATCGCCGCCGAGCGCTTCACTCGCGCGAGTGCCACGATCTGGGCCGGCTCAAGACCCGAGCCGGAGATGGGAAAATTCTCGACCGCACGCTGAGTTTGCGCGGAATAGAGTGCGGTTGCGGGCACCCTCACCTCGCCCATGGTGTCGTGTTCGATGCGGAACTCGCCTTGTGTACTCACGGGAGCATCATCCTTTTTCGTTAATCGGTTGGTCGTGAATGTTCGCGCCGCGCGAATCAGGATTCGCCGATGTCGCCGACGACGACATCACGCACGGCCCTGCCTTCCAACAGGCGGTAATTGGCGCCCACGATAGCCAGCGTACCTTCAGCGATGGCAGAACTGAGAAGCTCGGATCCCGCAACCATTTCCGCGATTGTGGAACGCAAGTGGGCACGACCCACGTCGGTCGCGTCGGGAAGCTCGCCGGCCGGAAGGTCCTTGCTCATGTCGCGGACCGCGACCGTGATGGGTGCGATGAGATGTTCGATGTGGGGAGAAATCGCCGGAGCGTCTGGTCCCTGACTGTCGATGGCGGCTCGCACGGCACCGCATTCGTCGTGGCCGAGAACGACGATGAGCGGCACCCCCAGCACCGCGACGGAATATTCGAGCGAGCCGATCACCGACTCCGAGATGACCTGACCCGCGTTTCGGATGACGAACAAGTCGCCGAGACCTTTGTCGAAAATGATTTCGGCCGCGAGGCGCGAGTCGCTGCAACCGAAGAGGGTGGCGTGCGGCGTCTGGGTGCCGATGAGCTCGCCTCGCCGCTCCACGTCCTGACGCGGATGCCGCGGAGTGCCGTTGATAAATCGTTCGTTGCCACGCACCATTTCGCGCCAGGCTTGAGCAGGAGTTGTTGTCGGAGTTGTCATCCTCGACCTTTCATTCAGTGATCGGCAGAAAGCGCGGGTGCGAGTCTCTCGGCAAGTTCTTCGAACTCGTCCGGAGTGGCGGTGCCGAAAATCGCCACGGTGCTCCTCGCGCCGACGGTGGACATCGCGTACGCGAGATTTCCGGGGTCTTTCGCGTCGCGACGGTCGTAAACGTTCCAGGTGATGCCGGCGATCGTTGTCGACCCTGTCGGCGTCGCTGCGGCGAGTTGATTGGCGAGCCACGTCGGATTTGCGTCGACACCCTGACGCATTCCGATGAACTGGTGTTTCGGTGTAATGAAGCCGACGTACCAGTTGGCGACCCCGTCGCTCGCAGTTGCAGTGTAGATCGCCGAATTCGAGGTCCAGGTCGAGGGCAGGTCAGGGACCGCGAGGGGAACCGAAGCATCGGCCTCTGCCGCAATGGCTCGATAATCGACGGGCGCGGGAGGCGCAGCATCCGGCCTCACCACGACGAGGATGATGACGGCCACTACCGCGAGACTCGCCAGGAGCGCAATGACCAGATTGAACAGCGTCTGGTTTTCTCGTCTCACGCGCGAGGTTCTCGCTTTGCGCTCGGCGGCTTCTTCGGGAGTTTCCGGGCGACCAAGCTCAGCGACGACGGTGGGCGGCTTGTGTGCGGTCATGCCTGTTCGACCGACGACGCGGGCGCAACGCCGGAACGAGCAGCATCCAGACGCTCCTTGGCCCCGATGAGCCATTCCTCGCAACGCTGTGCCAGAGCTTCGCCTCGCTCCCACAGAGCAAGAGACTCCTCCAGCGTCGAAGAGCCCTGTTCGAGTTCCGCGACTACTTTGATGAGTTCGTCTCTCGCCTGCTCGTAGCTCAGCGCAGCGACGTCATCAGTGCGTGATTCGGGGGACGATGATTGCGTGGCCACCCCTCCAGCCTACCGATCAGCGAGAGGTGCATGCGCCGGATAGTCGACAGTTGTTGACACCGATCCATCGGCAAGCGTGAGACGAAGCGACATCCCGGGTTTTGCATCGGCGGTCGTGCGCAACACCCTTCCGTCGCGGGATTGCGCGATCGCGTAACCGCGATCGAGCGTGCCCTGTGGTGACAGGGTGCGCAGCCGGTTCCTGAGGTCGGCGACCGACGTGTTTGCGCGCTCGAGGGCGCGGTCGATGAGTTCGGCTCCCCTGGCCACCCAGCGCGTCAGATCTTCCGAGCGTTCGGTATGAATCCATTCCGATGTCGCCAGGACGGGTCGGGAGCGAAGCTGTTCGATGCGCGAAATCTCGTTCGCGATCAACCCCGTCATTCGCGTGCCGATTCGCGCGCGCGCCTGATGAACGTTGCTGAGCTCGTCCGCAACATCGGGGACGACACGCTTGGCGGCATCGGTGGGTGTGGATGCTCGAAGGTCTGCGATCTCGTCCAGAAGCGGCCGATCTGCCTCGTGTCCGATCGCGCTCACGAGAGGCGTGGTGCACGCTGCTGCGGCCCGGAGAAGTGCCTCGTCGCTGAAAACAAGAAGGTTTTGAAAGTCGCCGCCGCCCCGCGCGACAATGATGACATCCACCTCAGGGTCCGCATCCAGTCGGCCAAGAGCGGCGATGATGTCGCCGACGGCGCGATCGCCCTGCACAGCAGCGTGATCCACGCGGAACTCCACGGAGGGCCAGCGCAATTGCGCATTGCGCAGTACGTCCTTCTCGGCGTCGGAGTCCTTGCCCGTGATGAGGCCAATCCGGCGCGGAAGGAACGGCAGTTTCTTCTTTCGGTCCGCGTCGAAGAGGCCCTCTGCCTTCAGTTTTTGTCGAAGCCTCTCCAGTTTTTCGAGGAGGTCACCGATACCGACATGGCGCATGTCGAAGACCTGCATCGACAGGGTGCCTCCTTTGACCCAATAGTTGGGTTTCAGCAGTGCGATGACCCGGTCGCCCTGCTTCAGGTCGTCGGGGAGCTTCGACTTCACCGACGACCAGATGGTGAACCCAACGGTGGCGTCAACCTCGAGGTCTTTGAGTTTGCCGTAGACGTTTCCCCCGGAAACTCCCCACTGCGTGATTTCACCTTCGACCCAGGCGCTGCCGAGACGATCGATCCAGCCCTTGATTTTGTCGGCGAACGTCGAAACGGGCCACGGTGTGTCTGCCGTTGGCAACGTTGTGGGGTCCGTCATCCGGCACTCACGCCCTGAACTCCTGTGATGTATTCGTTGATGGTCGGCATTCCCGTGAGTTTCTCACGATAGAAGGTGTTGACGACGTTGATGACGTGGGTTTGCGCCGCTTCCACTTCCGTGACCCGCTCCGCCCCCACGGTTTGCATGTCGAGCGATTGTCGCAATTGCAGTAGCGCAGCCACTATTTCGGTCTCCTCGTCGCCTTCCAGCGCCGTGACCACATCGACAATCAGCGCATCTGCCTGTGCCTGAACCTCGTCGATGGGGATGGAACTTCCGGGCTGCGTCGCGTTGTCGAGCGTGGAGATGAGCGACCAGACCTGATAAAGAATCGTGGCGGGTTCATCGAAAAGCTCGCGCACGTACGCCGCCTCCAGGTGGCGCCCGGAGAGCCGGAAAACGTTGTACATGCGCTTCGCTGCTTTACCGTAGTTGAGGTGTTCGGTGAGGTATTTGCGCACTTCGCCTTCCAGCCTCTCCACGTACTGGTCGAGTGCGTCATCGGACACGAATTTTGCCACCTTGGCGAACGTGGGTACGTCTTCGGCGTCGAGATACACCTCTTGAAAATAGGCGTCGAGGTAACCATCGAGCGACACGATGTCACCGTTGGGGGCTTCCCACGTCACGTCGATGACGTTGCTGGCATTGGAAAGCTGCTTGCGCTCTGGGTCGCTTACGACCCAGTCGAGCTTGCACCAGCCGGGGTCGAGGGCGACATCCGTCCACGCCAGCACCGCAGGACCGTCGGGACCTTCGCACTGAATCTCGCCCGCCACAATTTCTTCGTACGTCCAGGAGATGGGGCTTCCCTTGCGCACGGCGGAACCGGCGTGAGTGCCATCGAACGGGTAGCTTCCCAATTTCGCTTCGAGAAATTGATAGTTGGCACCCTGATACGTCGACATCACCTTTTCTCGCATGAGAGCGGCCATGGTCGCGCAAGCAGACTCCCGTGTCGGTGCCTTGATATTGAGCCGCTGGAAGTAATCGCAGTCGCCCGGAAACGACTGAATTTTGGATTGGGCCGCTGATCCGGAGATTGCCAGGGCGCTCTCCACGTCGGGTGACGCTCCCGTCACTTCCACAATTTTTCCTATGCGGCGGAATCGCTCGAGCTCCCGCGGACTGAAATCGAGCATGGCGACGCGGTGACCGAAAGCTCCGCTTGCGGTATCGATGACCACGTCCCCATGGGACGCCTCCTGCGAGATGGCGTTCATCCACTTCGCGGCGGCGTCTTCGTCCAGTTCCACTCCAAGCCTCTTCGCGGAGGCCACAAGGGAACTTAGGTCGATTGCATTTTTGTTCTGGTGACTACTCATGTGCTCTTTCCCATGCGTTGACGTTCGCGAAGGTCAGAGGCTTCGCGAGCTATTGCCAAGAACAATGCAGCCTGATCGCGTGCATCGCCGAGCGCATTGTGGGACAGCGCGCGGCCGTCCAAATATTTCGGTGAGAGAAATCGCATGCTCGTCTCGGCCCACGATCCGCCCGCGATCCCGAGATAGTAGGACTTGATGTCGAGGGCGGCGTGCCCGAACGGATTTCGGCCAAGATATCGTTCGAAATAATCGCACACGAACATCCAGTCGAATGCCGCGTTGAATCCCACAAATATCGGAACATGGTCCGCGAGGACGACAGACTGCAGCCACGTGTCGAATTCGGCCATCGCCAGCGCGGGATCGGTTCCGTGCACCGTCAGGTGCTCCAGCGTGAGACCGCCAATGGACAGTGCTTCGCGCGTGATCGTGTCGTGAACCGGTTTTATTTCGACATAGAAACCGGACGAGGGGTCTTCGACGAGACACGCGCCGAGAGACAGCATGGAATAGCTGGCCGGGTTGGGTCCGGCCGTTTCCACATCGACGCTGATCAGTGTTTCGCGCATGGATCTCCGCTCGCTCTGGCAACAGGGTACGGGAAGACAGTGACGGCGGGCCACCGGTATTTACCGATGTGTGCTCTCGTAGACTGAATGGATGTCCATCACTAATGGAGCGCAGCCCGTCGTCGCGGCAGGTGAGAGGCCGCGGATATCGCGTGGGCGCCTCCATGACAGGCCGGTTTCGGGTGTGAAGCGCGTGCTGCTTGCGGCGCCGCGAGGCTACTGCGCCGGCGTGGATCGCGCAGTGGTGGCGGTTGAGAAAGCGCTCGAAAAATACGGCGCGCCCATCTACGTGCGCAAGCAGATTGTGCACAACAAGCACGTCGTCGCCACCCTCCAGACGAAAGGCGCCCGGTTTGTCGAGGAACTCTCCGAGGTGCCGAGCGGCGCCCGCGTGGTGTTTTCCGCCCACGGTGTAAGCCCCGCGGTCGTGCAGGATGCGGCGGAACGCGCACTTCGTGCCATCGACGCCACATGTCCTCTCGTGACGAAGGTGCATCGAGAAGCGAGCCGGTTCGCTCGCGCCGGTCAGGAAATTCTGCTCGTCGGCCACGCGGGGCACGAGGAGGTCGAGGGGACCATGGGTAATGCGCCTGGTCAGGTCATTCTGGTGACTGGCCCCGACGACGCGGATACCGTGCGGGTGCGCGACCCCGAAAACGTGGTGTGGTTGAGCCAGACCACCCTGAGCGTGGACGAAACAATGGAGACCGTGCGGCGTCTTCGTGCACGTTTTCCGTTGCTCAAGGATCCGCCGTCGGATGACATTTGCTACGCCACTCAAAACCGGCAGATCGCGATCAAAAAGATTGCCCCGGAGTGCGACCTCGTTATTGTGGTGGGTTCCATGAATTCGTCGAACTCGATGCGTCTCGTCGACGTTGCGCTGCAGAGTAGTGCCCGGTCGGTGCATCGAGTGGATTACGCGAGCGAGATCGAACAGTCGTGGCTGGACGACGCATGCACCGTTGGGGTCACGTCGGGTGCGTCAGTGCCGGAAGAACTCGTGCAGGAAGTATTGGATCAGCTCTTCGACGCCGGCTACGACAGCGTCGAAACCGTTGTCACTGCGGAAGAAGATCTCATGTTCTCGCTGCCGAAGGAGCTCCGGTCCGACGCTGACGGTCAGGTCGATGCCCGTGGCCGTGGCGGCCGGAACCGGCGACTGGACTGGCAGCAATGACTGATTCAGAGCGCGCAAAGCCGGAGTACGGAGAATACGCGAGCAAAGAAGAGCAAGCTGCGGCGATGGAACGGTTTGGTCCGGCCCCACGACCGGAGGGCGTCTCGTCAGACACCGGTGCGGCGCGGCAAATGGCATCGCCTCGCGATGGTGGGCGTGACGAGCGGGCGACACGGCCGGCATCCGCTCGCAGTGACGCGGTACGTCCTTCTGCGGGGCGGATCGTGGATCGAATTGCCACGGTCTTCATGTTGTCGTTCGGATTTGTGTACGTTCTCAGCGGCTTTTCCACCTATCTCAACTTTGCGGATTCGCTGCAGACGATGGTGCATCAAATGGGCCTGGGTGACTATCACCCGACGAGCCAGACGGCCGGAATCGGCGTGGCCATCCTCGTCAGCCAGGCGCTGGTCTGGCTCATCGCCGCTGTGTGGTCGTTTCGACGGATACTCCGGAGCAAGACCACGTGGTGGGTGCCGCTTTCGGCGGGAGTCGTCACCATCGTTGTCTCGTCGATTCTCATCGGAATTCTCCTCGCCGCAGACCCTGCTCTCCTCGCGAGTTTCCAGAAGCCCTGAACGATGGCGCTACGATGCGAATCGGAAATCGCGTAAAGACTGGCAGGCCCCGGCCTCGCCCGCTGGCCGTTCCACCGCGGGAGCTCGCCGCGACCATTACCGCGCTGGGAGTATTGCGCGCAGGCTGGGCGGTTTCCGGCGTCTACATATTTTTGGGAATAGCTTCGCTGGCTGCGCTGTGGGTCGCCCGCGGCTACAGTCTGCTTGCGTGCGTGCCTCTTGCTGCCGCGGTGGCGATCCTTGCTGCGCTCCTCCTGCTCGTGAGTCGCCCCAATTCCCGGCGGGGTGCGGCGTTTCTCGCAATCAGCACTCTCGCGAATTATGCATGGGTGTACGGGCTGCTCGCCGTCGACCCCATGCTCCGCGTCAATGGAACGTATGTGATCAATCGCATGACCATCGCCATGTTGCTGATCGGCGCGGTCAGTTCACAACTCATCCACGGCGTCGCGTGGTGCACCGCTGGCTGGCTTTTGGGGAGCGCCTCCACCGTTGCGGCTTACGTCGCGCACGGGCAAACAGAAATTCACTTCGGCTACGGCCCGTTTGCCGCACTGGCGATCTACGTCGTCATCATGGTGATGTTCGTCGTGATCAGAAGCTACCAGCGTCGTTTCACTGCGGCGTTCTCCTCGATGGAGCGTGAGCCAGCCAGAATAACCGGTCAGCGAGAACTTGAAGAGCGAGCAATAGCGTTACTCCATGACACGGTCCTGAGCGACCTCACCGCAATCGTCACGGCAAAAAGCCCCCTCGATGAGCGCACGGTCGCCAATTTCCAGCGAGATATCGATGCGGTGGAGAATGCGGATATCGATACGTCCGCGAGCGATGCTCATGCCGGCGACTGGCTGCGTCGCGAGTTGCTCTCCACCATCAGCGAATTTCAATGGCGAGGACTGCGGGTGGAGGTCACGGGAGGCGGAGAATTGTCCGGGCACACGTCGAGCGCAGTTGCGAGCGCGCTTGTTGCGGCAATTCGCGCCTGTTTGGAAAACGTGATTCGCCACTCCGGTTCTGATTCTGCCGAAATTTACGTCGACTCCTCGGCCACCGAGCTGTCCGTCATGATTGTCGATCACGGCACCGGGTTTGTCGCGGATGCCGTGCAGCACGATCGTCTGGGCCTCAAGAGCTCCATTGTTCAGCGCGTTCAGGCTGAAGGCGGCCGAGCGAAAATTTGGTCGGCTCCCGGCGAGGGAACCTCCATCATTCTTGTTGTGCCCCTGCTACCGGCGGAGGAGAGCGTGGTACATGAATAGCACATGGAAATCGGCACCCCGCGACGTCGACCTGCTGAGCTGGTTTACCGGTCCGCTCGTGCCCGCGGTATTCGGAGGAATATCAGTTGTATACGGTGTGACGGTAACAATGGCAACCACCTCAACGACGCGCGCGCTGATTCTGGGTCTGGTCACCGTGGCCTTTATGGCGGCCGGGTTCGTTGCGGTCGGCGTGTTCGCTTCTCCGCGCCGATTCGATTCCGGTGTGCTCGCGAGCGTCATCCCTATCCTGATCGGCTGGACCGCGCTCCTCATCGCGATTGCCGGCGAGTGGGGGAGTTCCCTACCCATCGAGCTTCGATGGTCTCCTACAGGCTTCGCTCTTCTCTTGGCGAGCCTTAGCCCGTACGTACCGGTTTCCAGGATTCTTCTCTTCGGCATCCTCAGCTGCATTTTCGTCGTGGGCACGACATTGCTCAGTGTCGTGGGAAGCCAAAATTTGCCGTCGTGGCCGCTGGCGATCTACCTGTTGTTCGGAAGCGGAATGGTCGTGGTCTCAACGGCGGCATCAACTGTGTTTGCGTATCAGGTGGTTGCGCGAACGCGATCCTGGGCGAACGCTCCTGGCGGTTCCGGCATCAGCAGCGGCGTCCTTGGCGAGGCTGCAAAACGTATCATTCTTCGGAATGAGCTCGCCAGCATCAGCGAGCGCGCCTTGCCGCTGCTTCGCCGGGTTGCCGCAACCAGCGCGGTGACTCCGGAAGACCGCACCGAGGCTGCGGCATTGTCGGAGAGCCTGCGTCAGGAGTTGGTGGAACGCTCGAATCGCAGTTGGCTTGACTCTCTGGCTCGACGCATGAAACTCACCGTCATTGACAGGGATCGACGTGCAGACCATATGGATGCTGCACAACGGGCCGCGCTGCTCGGACTGCTCACGGCAGCGGCGAAGGAGCTTGGCAGCAGCGCGCGCATGGTCATCGAGCTTCGAGGAGAAGACGGCGGCGCCACGGCTGTCGCCGTGAGCGCCGACCAGGCATTGCCCGAGGGCAGAAAGCTCACGATGCTTGCGCCGTACTACGTGAACCTGGTTGCCGCGGCAGATGGAGTGGAATGGAACGCGGGGAGCCGCCTGGGTTTGCGGTTTCGCATACCTCAGCGACGGAGTGGGCCCACTGAGCCAACGCCTTAGGAAAATACGACGCGTATCGGCGAGGGGGATTGGTGAAGGCTCAACGCGCAGTGATCGAGTTAGCCGCGCTACCCAACTGTCGTGTGGACTGCACGACGCGCGCGGCCATCGCAGACTCGGCAACCTTGCCCCACGCACGCGGATCATACTGTTTCTTATTTCCCACGCCGCCGTCGATCTTGAGCACGCCGTCGTAATTCTTGAGCATGTAGTCCGCAATGGAGCGCGTGAACGCGTACTGAGTGTCGGTGTCGATGTTCATTTTGATCACACCGTTACGCACCGCGGTGGCGATCTCCTCATCGCTCGAGCCCGAACCACCGTGGAAGACGAGATCGAGAGGCAGCGGATCGGTGCCGAACTTTTTCGCGATGCCCGCTTGAATTTCGGCAAGCAATTCCGGCTTGAGCTTGACGTTTCCCGGAGCATAAACTCCGTGCACGTTGCCGAAGGTCAAGGCCGCCATGTATCGGCCGTTCTCGCCGAGACCGAGCGCTTCCACCGTGCGAATGCCATCCTCCACGGTCGTGTAAAGGTGTTCGTTGATTTCGTGGCTCACGCCATCCTCTTCGCCCCCCACGACGCCGATCTCCACCTCGAGAATGGCGTTGATCGCTTTCATGCGCGGTAGAAGCGACTTCGCGATCTCGAGGTTTTCGCCCAGCGGCACCGCCGAGCCATCCCACATGTGCGACTGGAATATGGGATTGCGGCCCGCCTTCACCTCCGCTTCGGAAGCTTCGATGAGTGGCATGACGAAACCGTCAAGAGCATCCTTCGGGCAGTGATCGGTGTGCAGGGCCACGGTCACGGGATAGTTTTTGGCCGATTCCGTCACAAACGCCGCGAAGGCGAGTGCGCCGGACGCTCTGGCCTTGACGCTCTGACCGGCAAAGTAGTCCGCACCACCCGTCGTCACCTGAATGATGCCGTCGGAGCCCGCCTCGGTGAGTCCCTGCAGTACGGCATTGATGGTCTGGGACGACGAAACATTGAACGCAGGGAAGGCATATCCACCCTTCTTCGCCGTGTCGAGCATCTGTGCGTACTGGTCGGGAGTGGCGACGGGCATGGTGCCTCCTAGGCGTGCGATGTGGCGTGCGCCCTATTCTATCGAAGCGCTCTCGATAGGATGGCGACGTGAATGAGTCCACCGATACCGGCACCCTGTTCCTGCACCCCGACCGCAACCTGGCCATGGAGTTGGTGCGCGCGACCGAAGCCGCCGCCATCCGTGCGTGGCCGTTCATTGGGCGGGGGGACAAGATCGCCGCCGATGGTGCTGCCGTGGATGCGATGCGCAAATTTCTCGGCACCGTGAACTTCGATGGTGTCGTCGTGATCGGTGAGGGTGAGAAGGATCACGCCCCCATGCTGTACAACGGCGAGCACGTCGGGAACAAGCGCGGCCCCGCGTGCGACATCGCGGTGGATCCGATCGACGGGACGTCGCTCACTGCGGCGGGGCGCCAGAACGCGATTTCGGTGATCGCGGTATCCGACCGCGGCAGCATGCTGGATGCCTCCTCCGTGTTCTATATGGACAAAATCGTCTCCGGGCCCGAGGGGCGCGGGGTTCTTGATCTTGACCGTCCGATCGGCGACAACATCCGCGCGCTCGCGAAGGCGCTCGGCAAGCCCGTGGGCGAAATGACGATCGCCGTGCTGGACCGGCCGAGGCACATCCAGCTCATCGACGACATCCGCGCGACGGGTGCGGGAACGCGTCTCATGCTCGACGGCGACGTCGCCGGTGGAATCAACGCTGCGCGCTATGAAACCCGAATCGACATGTGCGTGGGGATCGGCGGAAGCCCGGAAGGCATTACCACCGCGTGCGCGATCAAGGCGCTCGGCGGTTTCATGCAGGCACGGCTTGCACCGGGAACCGATGAGGAGCGCGAGAAAGGCAAGGATGCCGGGCTCGACTTCGACAAGGTCATGGATGCCGACGACATGGTCAAGGGCGACAACACGTTTTTCGTCGCGACGGGTGTGACGGATGGCGGTCTCGTCGACGGCGTGCGCCGCAAGGGGCCGATCATCCGCACCGAGAGCATTATTCTGCGCTCGCGTTCGGGCACGATCCGCCGCGTGATCGCGGATCATCTCCTGGAGAAGTGGCTGGGGGAGAAGTAGTTTAATTCTCGGTGGAAGCGTCCGCGTTGGTCGTCAACTCAAACGCGGTGAGCTCGCGCGGCGCCTCCTCGATGCCGGGCATCGCGCCGAGCACCTTGGATTCGTCGAGCGCGCTCAGGCGACGCGCGCTCGGCAGCACGTTGCGTTCGAGGGACCCGACGAAGGTGTTGTAATCCTTGACGCTGCGCTCGATCGAGCGGCCAAGCTTCTCGACGTGCTCGGAGAGTTTCGAGAGCCGCCCGTACAGTTCTTTGCTCAGGTCGAACAGTAGTTTCGCATCCTCGGTGAGAACGTTCTGCTGCCACGAGAACGCGACAGTTTTCAGCACCGACCAGAGTGTGACCGGTGAAGCCAGGGCGACGCGTTTGCCGAAGGCGTAGTCCATGATCGAGGGGTCGGCCTCCATGGCGCTCGAGACTAGCGACTCGCTCGGGATGAACGCGATGACCAGTTCAGGCGAGGCATCCAGTCCCGCGTAGTACTCCTTGCCGGCGAGTGTGTCGATGTGGGAACGCAGGGCTTTGACGTGGTCTTTGATGAGGCGTTCGCGCTTTGCGCCCTCCTCGCCGGTGGCGGTCACCGGAATGCTGCTGGCTTCGAGGTACGCATTGAACGGCACCTTCGCGTCCACAGCGATGTTCTTGCCGCCCGGCAAGTGCACGACCATGTCGGGTCGTCCGGCTCCGGCATCCGAGGAGATGCTCGACTGCACATCGAAGTCGACGCGTTCGATGAGCCCAGCCGCCTGCACGACGTTGCGCAGCTGCGTCTCGCCCCACACTCCGCGCGTGCTGTTGCTTTTGAGCGCGGCCGCGAGGGATTCGGCGGTGCTGCGAAGCCGTTCCTCGGATTCGGTGGCCGACTTGAGTTGCTGGCTGAGCTCGCCATGCTGCTGCTGCCGTTGCGTTTCCAGCTCGGTGACCTTGTTCTGCATCGCACGCAGGTTCTCCTGCACCGGGGTGAGCATTTGCAGCACTTTGCTTTCGGCGCGCTCGCGCTCCCGCTGCGCTTCCTGCTCAGCGCGCTGACGTTCAATCAATTCGCTGTGCTGCTGCTGCAACCCGCCCACCTGTTCCTTGAGCGCGGCGGCGGTCGCCTGCACGGAGGCGAGTTCAGCGGCGAGAGCTGCCTGCGCTGCCTGCTCGGCCGTACGCAACTCGGCTAGCGCCGTTTCGTGGCGTGCCTGGAGCACCGCCGGGTCATCGCCTCCGGATGTCGTGCGGCGTAGTCGGCCGACGAGCCAGCCGATGACGACGCCGAGCACGAGCCCGGCGCCTGTTCCGACGATGAGGGCGAGCATGGGGTCCATGGCTCAAGTCTCGCAGGTGCCGGTGACAGCGCTGCCGTCTGCGCTGTGCATCCGTTGCGATCAGGTCGCGGTGGCTCAGCCCAGCGCCATGCTCCGGTGGCTTGTCGCGGCAACGGCGGCGGCAGGCCCGATCGCTTTGAGTTGCTGGCTTGTGATCGTAGCAAGGTGAGCGAGATCGATGGCCTCGTGACGGCGGGCCGCGTGCACGATGATGGCCGCGCACGCCTCGGCATCCGCTTGCGCGTTGTGGTGGTCGAAGTCTTCGAAACCGGCAGCCATCGCGGCGACCGGCAGGCGATAGGAATCGAGGTTGTAGGTGCGCCGCGCGACCTGCAGGCTGCAGAGGTAGGTGAAGTCCGGGCAGTCCACGAAGCTCGCGGCGCACGCAGCGGTGATGACGCCCATGTCGAACCCGGCGTTGTGGGCGATGAGGATGTCCCCGGAGGCGAAGGCAACCAGGTCGGGGAGCTGTTCGCTCCACAGGGGAGCGTCTTCGACATCCGGAGCCATGATGCCGTGGATGCGCGTGTTCCACTCGTTGAAGGCGTCGAAGCCGAGCGGGGGGTGGATGAGCCAGCCGGCCTTGTCGACGACTTTGCCGTCTCGCACCTTCACCATGCCCACCGAACACGCCGAGGCGCTGTGGGAGTTGGCTGTTTCGAAATCGATGGCGGTGAAGTCGATGCCCATCACCGCATCGTCTCACGCGCCCCTGACCTTCCGCTGCGCCACGCGCTGCCCTGAGCAAATCGGCTCACGATTGCACCTCGCAGACACTGTGAGCCGAGAGCCCGACTCCGTACCGGATACGCTTAACCCCCGTGGCCCTCACTATCGCAATCGTCGGACTCCCGAACGTCGGCAAGTCGACCCTGTTCAACGCGCTCACCCGCAACCAGGTGCTCGCCGCCAATTACCCGTTCGCGACGATCGAGCCGAACATCGGCGTGGTGAACCTTCCGGATGCGCGGCTGAACGTCCTCGCGGAACTCTTCGGCAGCGAGCGCATCCTTCCTGCGCCCGTCTCCTTCGTGGATATCGCCGGCATCGTCAAAGGTGCGAGCGAGGGCGAAGGGCTCGGCAACAAATTCCTTGCGAACATCCGCGAGGCGGATGCGATCGCTGTCGTGTCGCGCGGGTTCGCCGACCCGGATGTTGTGCACGTCGAGGGCAAGGTCGATGCAGCATCCGATTTAGAGACGATCCACACCGAGCTGATCCTCGCCGATCTTCAAACGCTCGAGAAGGCGATCGAGCGCTACGAGAAGGAAGTGAAGACGCGCCGCACGGAGCCGATCGTTTTGGAGGCGGCCAGGGCCGCTGCGGAGTGGTTGAACTCGGGCAAGCCGCTCAGCGCGAGCACGACGATCGACCTGTTCCTGATTCGCGAACTGGGCTTGCTGACAGCCAAGCCGATCATTTACGTGTTCAACGTTGATGAGGCGGTGCTCGGGGATGCCGCCTCGCTCGCCTCGCTCGCCGAGCTCGTCGCGCCGGCGAAGGCCGTGTTTCTTGATGCGAAGCTCGAGAGCGAACTCATCGATCTTGATCCGGCGGATGCCGCCGAGCTGCTCGCGTCGACCGGTCAAACCGAGAGCGGACTCGACCAGCTCGCCCGAATCGGCTTCGACACTCTCGGCCTGCAGACCTATTTGACGGCGGGGCCGAAGGAATCTCGGGCGTGGACGATCCGCAAGGGCTGGAAGGCTCCGCAAGCGGCGGGCGTTATCCACACCGATTTCGAGAAGGGCTTCATCAAGGCGGAGGTGATCTCCTTCGAGGACCTTGTCGCGACCGGATCGGTGCACGAAGCGCGCGCGAAAGGCAAGGCGCGCATGGAAGGCAAGGACTACGTCATGCAGGATGGCGACGTGGTGGAGTTCCGCTTCAACACCTGACGCACTCACTCGGCGCGGCAGAAAGCGACTCGATGCGCCCTTCGTTTCTGGTGCGCCGAGGTGGCTATGGGGGCGTGGACCGCCGCCGTAAACCGGGCGAGACCGGAGGCGGTAGCCGACTGAGCACCCAGCGGATAGGCTCGTGGCAGAACCGCCGCTTGTAAGAAAGGACGGTGCCATGCTCGAGTACTCGTTTGTCAGCGTGGCCGTCAAGCGCCGCCGCGAAGGGTTTTACCTCGTCGAGGACTACCGCGACATCATCCGTGAACGCGCAGCGGAAGGCTGGGAGTTCGTCCAGGCGATCTCCTTCGAGCAACACATCGAACCACGTGTTGATCTCGTGTTTAACAGGAAAGGTGAAATTCAATGAAGAATCCACTCCGGATGCTGCAGTCCCTCACCCTCTTCGTGGCGGGCCTGTTCGGCCTGTTCGTTTTTGCGGGCAACCTCATGGATTACGACTCCAATTTCCAGTTCGTACGCCACGTGCTCTCCATGGACACCACGTTTGAAGGCAACTCGCTCATGTGGCGCGCCATCGACGCTCCGGTGATCCACCACATCGCCTACATCGGCATCATCGTCGCTGAGGGCGTCTTCGCGTTTCTTGCGCTCGTGGGTGGCGTGAAACTGTTCCTGCGGCGAAGCGCCGACACTGTTGCATACAACCGTGCTCGGAGCTGGGGTTACGCCGCCTATGGTCTCGGCTTCATCATTTGGTTCTTCGGCTTCATCGTGATCGGATCCGAGTGGTTCGCCATGTGGCAGTCCTCCAGCTGGAACGGGAAAGACACCGCGATGGGAATTGCCACGCTGTGGGCCGGATTTGCCGTATTACTGGCAATCAACGAGCCGGTAGCGACGGCGGAATCCGCCAAATAGCAACGCGCGAGCTTCAGGCAAAGCCATGACTCGTGTCGCCGGGATCGACTGCGGTACGAACTCGATTCGACTGCTCATCGCCGATCTCGAGGACACGGGCGGGCTGAGCGATGTTGTGCGCGAGCGTGAGCTCGTGCGTCTCGGCGAGGGCGTCGACCGCACCGGTCGATTCAGCGAAGCCGCGCTCGAACGCACGCTCGCCGCGACGCGCAGGTACGCGGAGTTGATCCGAGTACACCGGGCGGAGCGCGTCCGGTTCGTCGCTACCTCGGCGACACGGGATGCCGTCAACCGCGCAGAGTTCACGGATGCGATCCTCGCGATCCTCGGCGTGCCGGCGGAGGTCATCCCCGGCACTGAGGAGGCGGCGCTGTCGTTTCGCGGAGCTCTCACCGCGCTGCCGAAAAACGACGCGGCTGGCCCTGCAGCCCGGCACCTTGTCATCGACCTCGGCGGCGGATCCACGGAGCTTGTGCTCGGCCGTACCACCCCAGATTCCG
Source organism: Agreia sp. (assembly GCA_044464485.1). Classification (GTDB taxonomy): domain Bacteria; phylum Actinomycetota; class Actinomycetes; order Actinomycetales; family Microbacteriaceae; genus Terrimesophilobacter. The sequence goes on along the minus strand of JBIQLG010000003.1, from coordinate 222,998 downwards.
CATATTCGATGGATGTCGGTTGCGTACGCCTGACCGAGCGGCACATGCACGGCGACCGGTTGTCGGATGCGGCGATCACCCGCATCCGCAGCGACGTCAGTGCCGCTCTGGACACCGCCACGCGCACCGTCGACGTGTCGAAGGCCACCGAGGTCATCGGCGTTGCCGGCACCATCACCACCATCACCGCACACGCCCTGGGCCTCGGCTCATACGACGCCGGGGTCATTAGCGGAAGCCGCCTGCCGCTCACCACGGTACTGGAGTCCTGCGAAGCACTCAGTCGAATGCCGCGCGCCGAACGGGCCGCGCTGCCGTACATGCAGGCCGGCCGCGTTGACGTCATCGGAACCGGTGCCGTGATCTGGTCGACCGTGCTTCAGCGCGTCGCCGACGCCACGGCCGCAGCCGGACGTCCGCTGGAATTCGTCACGACGAGCGAACACGACATTCTTGACGGTGTCGCGTTCTCGCTCGCAAAGCGGGCCTGGGCGCCCGGTTGACGATCGAGGCTCCCCGGCTCACGGTCGGCATCCGACGGGATGTGTGCGAGAAACTCTCGCGTAACAGTTGCCGGTATATCACTCTTGCGATACCGTGGCTTCAACGCCAAAGCTGTGGGTTACCCGACGTACAGCGCTTACCCCCGCAGGCGTCGAGTGAGAAGGTGATAACCCGCACCGTTTCGGTCATCCTGTGACCGCACCGAAATTTCCCGCTTACCCCGCTTACCCGTAAGTTCCCGTTCGGATGGACACACGTTTGTGTCATCCGGATTCGTGTTGCGCGGCCAGCCCCCGGCCGCGCAACACGACGACATCCGCAGCCCGAGGGCTGGTCGAAACACAAAGGTTTACCCGAATGAAATCCACAAAATTTGCCGCGATAGGCAGTTCGCTTTTGCTCGTTGCCGCGTTGTTCACCGCAGGCGTGAGTTCCGCTGCTGCTGCGGGGGATCCCGGCGATAGCAGTAGGACGGCGACGGCGCCTCCGGCTACGGCGACAGGAAGCTTGAGCGCGTCCGCGAGTTGCAACGCGGATGGAAGTGCGACCGTCACGTGGACGCTCACCAACAATTATGACCGGCTCATGTGGGTGACGTGGTCGGCCCACGGTTACGTTCCCCGCGATGCGACAACTCGCACGCAGGCGGGGCAAAGCACGACGTTCACGCAGGAGATCGCCGCGTCCGCTGCAGGCAAGTCGTTCAATGAAACGGTGAAGCTTGCATGGACCGGAGGGGCATCCCAGACCGGCGTGACTGCGCGAACCACCGTCGGCAATGATTGCGTTGCACCGGTGCCAGCTTCAGGGACTCTGACCGCGGGCGCAACCTGCAATCCCGATGGCAGCGCGACGATCACCTGGACGCTGACCAACAACTACAGCCGATTGATGTGGGTGACCTGGTCCGCGAACGGCTACATGCCGCGCGACGCCACAACCCGCACGAACCCGCACTCGAGCAAGACATTTACTCAGCAGGTCGCGGCACCCGCCGCAGGTAAAACGATCCATGAAACGATCAAACTCGCATGGATGGATGGTTCAGCACAGACGGGGGTGAGCGCGAGTGCCACAGTCGGAAACGACTGCGTGACGCCGCCTCCGCCACCGGTGTGCGCAGCAACCGACTTTGCGTCGCCACCCATGTGGGAAGTGACCTGGGGCTATGACTTTGAGCACCGCAACGGTGGAGCTCCTCTCTTCACGACGCTGTCCAACGGCGGCCTGACCCAGATCGATGGCAGCCCGTTGCCCACCTACATGACCAACTATGAGAACGCACATGGCGCGGGCTCGTGGCATTGGCTTTACGTGACTCACAACGCCGCTGATCGCACGACGACCTACACTTTCGCCGACGGCACAGTTCGCACCGTGACGGTGACGGGAACGAATTGCACGCCGACCATCGTGTGGGCCACCATCCCGCCGCCTGCCCCGCAGGTGACGTTTACGCACAACGAAGTGTGCGGCCAACTCACCCTCGGGGTCGCCAGCAACGCGACCGTCGGTGCCAATTGGTATTACGGGCTGAAGGCTACGGTCAACGGGAATGACCTGGGTTCTGTCGTGCAGAAAGGACCGGGGTCCAACACCGCGGTGCTGACGCTGCCGGAAGACTCGTATGGCGGAAGCGCCGTGGTGAAGGTTTACGTGCATGCTGCGACCGAGTGGGACCTGGTTCCGGCGGGCTTGAACTACCAGTCGACCTACCCCGACCCGGGCAGCCACGTGTGGTTGATCACGGTCAACACGGATTGTGCGCCGCCCGTAACGATCACTGCGAACGTGGTGGCCACATTTACGCAGCACACGTGTTCCGCCCCCGGGTCGATGACACTCACGAGCAAGCACGTGAAGTGGACGATCACCACCGAGAACGAGACTCGCTTTGGCCCGGCGGGGGTTCCGATAACGAACGTTTCGCCCAAGACGTGGGCCGCGCTCTATAAGGGTAGTTTGCCGGAGAACAGTACGACAAATCCGCGGTATTACGGTGATGTCACGGTGACGGCACACGCAGATCCGGGCTATGTGCTGGCGGCTCCATACTCGCAAACTTTCACTTTTGCGCCGGCTCCAGACTGTGCGCCGACGGCCCCCGTACAGTGCACGTCTGTTGCTGACGGTGGAGTGAGCACGAACGTCGCGCCGAACGGTTGGACGACAACCGGTGACGTCGAATGGGTTGCCGGCGGCATCAAGCTGAGTGTTCCCGGCGGCTGGGCGACTGCGACGATCAGTCGGGCATTCGGTCAGACGATCGGCCACGTCGGAACGGCTATCGACTTCACCGCCTCACCGAGCCAGTATGTCGGTATTCACCTTCGCACCAGTCAGGGCAGCATTACCTTCGAGAAGGCCCCCGGATACGGGAGCAACTGGTGGAGTGAAACAGACTTCGGCGTCGGCGCAGGAATGGGCTACGCGAGTTTTGCATCGCTCGCCGAATACGTGTCGCACAATCCGGATCTCGTTGTCGATACCATCGACGTTTTGTACACGAGCCCTGTGGCCTCCAGCACGGTGTTGACGGATGTGACGTTCGGTTGCGCGAAGTACACGTTCGACGCGGTGCCCATTGCGCTGGCAACATCGGCATCTGCCTCCTTCACGAACCATGTGTGTTCCGCGCTGGGCTCGATGACGCTCACGGGTGAGCATGTGACGTGGGACGTCGTGAGCGCGAACGCGACGGCTGCTGGCCCCGGTGGTACACCGATTTCTGGCGTGCCCTCGGCCACGTGGCCAGCCCTTCTCGACGGAGCTTCACCACAGTCGGTCACCAACGCCCCGTATTTCGGCCTTGTCACAGTGACGGCGGTTCCCGACTCCGGTTACGCTTTGGCGGCACCCTATTCGGCGAGTTTCACGTTCACGCAGCCGAGTGGTTGTCCTCAGTTCGCTCTCGTGACCCTTGCGCTGCATGACGAGGACCCGGCAGCTTCCGGACCGGCGGGAAACACGGTGAGCGACCTGTCAACGCTCGCGTCGACCGGAGCAAAAGTGAACGGGTTGTGGATCCTGTTCGCGAGCGGACTCGTGCTGCTCGGCGGAGTGGCAGTGGGTGTTCAGCAGATACTGCGGCGCAAGTCGCACTGACCATCGCCTGGTTATCATGCATTCATGACGGATCAGAACCCCGCGCGGGCGCACCAGTGACCGCGTGGGGCGTGATGCGCGCTGTGCTCGTCGTTGTCACATTCGCCGCCACGATATTTGGCGTCTGGCAGGTGATGGAGTATCTGGGCGGGTTGCGAACCGGCTACGAGCGGTGGCTGTACGCACCGTTCATGCTCGCAGCGGTAACCGGCGTTATTGTCATCCGTCCGCGGTGAGCCGGCCGAACGGTGAACCGGCACGACGAGAACGGGGCCATGCGCGCCGTGCAGTCGACGACCGTCAACCCGTGGGCTGTTGTGTGGTTTGTCGCTCTTGCCCTTGTTGCGGGTGCGGCGCAACTCATAGCATTTGTGGATGGAACGCGACCCGGCGCTTGAGCGTTGCCGCGAGCCGAACGGGAGGAGCGAGCCATGCTGACGGAAAAAGAAACTCTCAAACGCTACCTTCAACAGGCCAGAGAGGCACTGCTCTGGAAGCTGGATGGCGTGGGCGAGCGCGAAGCGCGTTGGCCGATGACGCCCACCGGGACCAACCTCCTCGGCATCGTGAAGCACGTCGCGAGCGTAGAGATCGGCTACCTCGGCGACGTCTTCGGCAGGCCATCCGGCGAACCACTGCCCTGGTTTGCGGATGACGCACCGGATAACGCCGACATGTGGGCGACGCCGGAGGAGTCCCGTGCAGACATCGTCTCGCTGTACCACCGATCATGGGCGCACGCCGATAAGACCATCGACGAACTCCCGCTGGATGCGCCCGGCGTCGTGCAGTGGTGGTCGCCAGAATCCCGAGAGGTGACCTTGCACCACATCCTCGTGCACATGATCAACGAGACTGCCCGTCATGCGGGCCACGCGGATATCGTGCGCGAACTGATCGATCGGCACGCGGGGTTGCGCGCCGACAACGGCAACCTCCCCGAACATGACTCGGCATGGTGGGCTGATTACGTCACAACGCTGAAGCGGGCGGCCGAGGACGCGGCGCAATGACGCTCGAGCTCCCCATCGAAACGGAACGGCTCCTCCTTCGCCCCTTCACACCGGCGGATGCTGTGCGCTATCACTCGTACCGGAGCATGCCGGAGACGGTCCGATACATGTACCGCGAACCGATGACGATGGAGGAAGCCATCGAGCGGATGCCGAAGTACGCGAGACTCGAGTTTGAGAAGGACTCCGACATTTTCACGCTCGCGATCCAGCCGATGGATGCGAGGGAGCTTGCGGGCGAGATCCTGTTCAAACTCGAAAGCGCGAGGGCGAGGCAGGCGGAGATCGGCTGGAGCTTGCATCCTGACTCCATGGGCAAGGGTTACGTGACCGAAGCCGCCGGGGCTCTGCTGCAGCTGGGATTCGGGCACTTCGGCTTCCACCGCGTCTTCGCGCGCATCGACACGGAGAATACGGCGTCGATCAAGGTCGCCGAGCGACTTGGAATGCGCCGCGAAGCCCACCTCATCGAGAACGACATGTTCAACGGACGGTGGGGCAGCGAATACGTCTACGCGATGCTTGCCACCGAGTTCACGAGTTCGGCTGCCTGACCGGCCGGCAATGCCAACCGGCCGAAGAGTGACTTACGCGAGTGCGGCGGCGTCCAGCGCGAACAAATCATCCTTGCCCGCAGTGGCCGCACCCTGAAGCGCTGCCGCCTGCGGCAGCAATTGCTCGGCGTAGAATCGTGCGAGAACAAGCTTCTCCTCGGCGAGCTTCTTGTCGCCCGACTCCGCGGCGGCCAACGCGCCCTTCGCGAGCAGCCAGCCGCCGAGCGTGACGCCCCACATCCGCAGGTAGGGCGACGAGCCGGCGAGAATCGAGTTCGGGTCCCCGAGGCCGTGCCGCAGCATCCACCCAGTGGTCCTCTTGAGCGCGGCGACGCTGTCGGCGAGGTTCGCGCGGATGCTCGCAAAACCCCTGCCCGCCTTCGCGAGCTCCTTGTCGAGCGACCCGATCTCGGCGATGTACTCGTTGAACGATGCTCCGCGCCGCACGCCGAGCTTTCGACCGACGAGGTCGGCGGCCTGCACGCCGTTCGTGCCCTCGTAGATTGCGGCAATGCGCACATCGCGGTAGTGCTGGGCGACGCCCGTCTCTTCGATGTAGCCCATTCCGCCGTGGATCTGCAGCGCGAGAGAGGTGAGCTCGTTGCCGAGATCCGTGCCAAAGCTCTTGCAAATCGGCGTCAGGATGCCGACGATCTCGTTCGCGCGCGCGCGAACCTTCTCGTCCGGGTGGTTTGTGCTGACATCCACGTGCGCGGAGTTGAGCAGCATGAGGTGGCGCGCGGCTTCGATGTAGGCCTTCTGCGTCATGAGCATGCGGCGGACATCCGGGAACTCGATGATCGCCGAGTCCTTGCCCTTGGCGCCGATCGCGAGCCCCTGCCGCCGCTCCTGCGCGTAGGCGAGAGCCTGCTGGTAGGCTCGCTCCGCGACCGAGACGCCCTGCATTCCGACGGAGAGCCTCGCGCTGTTCATCATGACGAACATGATGCGCATGCCCTTGTTCTCTTCGCCGATGAGGTACCCGGTGGCGCCGTCATAGTTCATGACGCACGTGGGGGAGCCGTGGATGCCGAGCTTCTCCTCGATGGAGAGGCACTCGAGCGCGTTGCGCTCGCCGAGCGAACCATCCTCGTTGACGAGGAACTTCGGCACGATGAAGCACGAAATGCCCTTTGTTCCCTCTGGCGCCCCTGGCGTGCGCGCGAGCACGAGGTGCACGATCTGTTCGCTCAGGTCGTGCTCGCCGAACGTGATGAAAATCTTCTGACCCGTGATGGCGTAGGTGCCGTCATCGTTCTTGACGGCGCGGGTCGTGAGAGCACCGACATCCGTCCCGGCCTGCGGCTCGGTGAGGTTCATGGTTCCGGCCCATTCGCCCGTCACCATCTTGGGTAGGAACGTCTTCTTCTGCTCGTCGCTTCCATAATTCAGGAGCGCTTCGATCGCGCCCTGGGTCAGCAGAGGGCACAGCGCGAAGGCCATGTTGGCCGAGAGCATCATCTCCTGCAGGATGAGTCCGACGGTGCGCGGGAATCCGCCGCCGCCGAACTCCTCGGGCAGGGGCACGCCGCCCCAGCCGGCCTCCACGTAGGCGTTATACGCCTTGATGAAGCCGGGAGGTGTCGTTACGCTGCCGTCGTCGTTGCGGTGGGCACCGACGGTGTCGCTCTCGCGGTTCGTGGGCGCAACGATTTCCGTCATGAAGTCGCCGGCCTCGGTGAGAATGTCGCGCACCGTGTCGATGTCGGCGTGCTCGAATCCGGGCAGCGCCGCGACGTCCGGATACCCGACGACGTGCTCAAGGGAAAACATCAGGTCTGCAATGGGTGCTTTGTAGTCGCTCACGTTCGTCAGCGTACCCGGGCACTCTGTGCGAATCGAAGTGGTTGTCCGCAACCACCATTTCAGTGCCGGTCGACGCGGGTTTCCTTGTCGATCGCCATAAAGTAAGTGGGGAGTAGCCTGAATGTCGTGGCAGGGTCACTCATTGCGAAAGCATTCAGGAGTCGTCGGCTCATGCGCGCGCCGATTTGGATCTACCGTGCGGGGCTCGGCTTCGTGGTCGGTCGGCGGCTCGTGATGGTCGAACACGTCGGGCGCAATTCGGGGGAACCGCGCTACGTGGTTCTCGAGGTGGTGACCCGGCCGAGCAGGCACGAGGTCGTGATTGCTTCAGCGCTTGGTCGCAGCGCCCAGTGGTTCCAGAACCTCGTCGTCGAGCCGAATTGCCACGTGAGCATCGGATTCCGACGCCGGGTGCCCGCTGTGGCCGAGGTGCTCCCATCAGAAGAGGCCTCGGCGTTTCTGGCCGAATATCAGGCAGCACATCCCGCCCTGTGGAAGGAGCTCAAGGCGATCATGACCACGCTGCATGGTGGCGACCCCGACTTCGAGCTTCCGCTCGTCCGGCTGGCTTTGCGCGCGGACGATTAGCTTTCCGCGAGGACGATGATTCTGTCGGCGGGAGCGAACGCCAACCGGTCGGTTTTCAGCGGGTTAAGCCTCACACCGTAGCTCTTTGACGAGTCGAACGCGTGCTCGGCGACCCGGTAGCCGATAGCCGTTTCACCCCGTCGGCGCGCCGCCTCCAGCACGGAATAGAAGTCCACCGATTCGCCCGGGCGGATGTAACGGCCTGCCGGTTTGAGGTACACCTCGCTGCCGTCGCTGTCGAACAGGATGTCGAACACTCTCGAAAGTTGGCGGTTCTCGGAAAGCTGCGAGAGCGCGAGGCTGATGAGCTTGTCGCTCACGATGAAATCGTCGGCCTTGGTGACTTCGGCGATCTCCCGATTGCGGTCGTCGAGCATCTCGCTCACGATGTTCAACGGCGCACCGGCGCGGTCGCCGATTTCGCGCAGATGCAGGAGAGTCACGAGGGTCTTCGCATCCGCGCGCTGGTTGTCGCCCAGGTTCTTGTACGCGAGCACGATGATGTGGTCGAACGAGGGTACGTCCAGCCCTTCGAGCACGCCACGACTCGTCGTATCTCCCCGTACGAAATTCACCGTCATGTTTTCCCGGGGAAGGAAATCCGGCGGGTCGATGTCGGCGACGACGGTGGTGATGGAGCCCTTCGCGACATACTCGTTGAGCTCCCGCATGATGGTTCTGAAGTCGGAGTTGAAACCGAGCACGAGAGTGCGCTCCGGCCGCTGATCCTCATCCGCCTCGACGCTCACGACCGAATCATCCGGAATTCCCGGAGAGGCAAGGCGTATGGCGCTGTCGTCGGCGGCAAGGTGGATGAGGCGGTCCCCGGCGTTGATCACGGTAGCGGGGTCGGGGTTCAGCTGCACCGTCTCTCCCGAGACGATCCCCATCACGCAGGAATCCGCAAACGACAATTGGGCGTCGAAGAACGTCGCACCGGTGAGTTTCGGCTCCTCGGCGAAGTAGATTTCGTCGCCCGCGAAGTCGAGCAGGTCGGTGTACACGCCGCTGAGTCCTCTCTGTCGGCAGGTTTGCACGGTGATCCGGCTGATGAGGTCGCGCGCAAGAATCCAGCTCACTTCGTTCCGCCCGACAAGGGTCGCGGCCTCGAGATTCCGCGCCTCCTGAAGCTCCCCGACTACATCGAGCGTGCGCTGCCCGCGCCGCGGGTTGTTGGTGAGCGCGAGCGCCATCTTGATGACGATCGAGTCCGGGTCTTCGCTGCCCTCGGGGGCGAGGAGGATGATGCTGCGCGCCGTGTGCGGGTTGCCGAGTTCGAGATCGCCCAGGTCCATCGGGTCACCTCGGCGCACGATGACCCGTGTGCGGGTGCCGCGCGGCAATTGCGCCCTGATTTCGTCTTCCATCTCGACTTTGTCGCGGTCCGCGAGAATGACAATCACCGGCCGCTTCCTCGACTCGTTGGCAATGCACAGTTCACTCACGATGGGTAGAACTTTCTGGCTCCAGCCGAGAATCAACGTGTGATCAGATTCGAGCACGCGTGACCGGCCTTTGCGAAGCTCGTCGATCTTTGCGTCGAAGCCGCTCGAGATGATACCGATGAGGCTCGCCACGATGATGAGGCCGCCAATCGTGACAATGAGCATTGCGGCTCGAAAAGTCCATCCTTCGTCGCCGCCCATTGTTCCGGGGTCGAGAGTGCGCATGAGGTTGCCCCACAACACCTCGAAGAAGGTGAGCGAATGCTCGCCCTTGGGGAAGAATCCGAACACCACGACGATGAGCGCGATGACCACGACAAACGCCACGGTGGCCAGCGCGAGGAGCCCCATCACGGCGACAGTTCCCCGGGCCATCACGTTGTCGAACCAGTATCGGAACCGGTCGCGCCATGACACTGACGATGTACTCCGTTGTGACATGGCGCAATACTAGTGGCGGGGGGATGGCTCTCGCGCGGGCAAGCTTGATAGGCTTGCGCGACAACCAAATATCGGGCCGCAACGTTACGCGGGAGAGCCGGATGCGACCAGACCTTGGCGCAATTATCCGGCACCGAAGGAGCAAGCCTCCCTGCCAATCTCTCAGGTCACCAGTACCGCATAACTCAGGCCACTCTGGAGAGCGAACCGCACCCGCGGTTCCGCCCACGGTGAAAGCTGACGCAGGTTAGTGAAACTCTCAGGCTCAATACAGAGGGGGAGTTCCGCCGCTTCAGTGCCAGGAGAACTCGTGTCCGATAGCTCAGCCCCGCAACGACAGTCCGACGATCGGATGTCGCCCCTCCATCAGGTTCACGTCGACGCTGGCGCAAGCTTCACCGATTTCGCCGGCTGGCAGATGCCCGTGAGCTACGGCTCTGACCTTGCCGAGCATCACGCGGTGCGCAACGCCGCCGGCATCTTCGACATTTCTCACATGGCAGAGATTGGTGTGACCGGCCCGCAGGCCATCGAGTTCCTCGAATATGCGCTCGCCGGAAAAATGTCCAACCTCGCGCTCATGCAAGCGAAATACAGCCTCCTTCTGGACGAGAACGCCGGCATTATCGACGACCTGATCGTCTATCACAACGCCGAGCGGGAGTTTCTCGTCGTGGCCAACGCCGGCAATCATGATGCTGTGTACCAGGCGCTCACCGAGCGTTCTACGGGGTTCGACGTCACCGTGACCGATCACAGCGATTCGACGGCGCTCATCGCCGTGCAGGGCCCGCGCGCACTCGAGATTCTCGAAGCAACAGCGGGGTTCGACGTCATGGAGGGTCAGCAGAACCTCACCGACCTTAAGTACTACTGGACGACCACAGCGATCTTCAACGGCACTTCGGTGTATGTTGCGCGCACCGGCTATACGGGTGAAGACGGTTTCGAGTTATACGTCGACACCGCGGATGCCGTGGCACTCTGGGAGGCGCTCGTGAAAGCAGGAGAGCCGCTTGGCCTGGTTCCCGCGGGCCTCGCGAGCCGGGACACCCTGCGGTTGGAAGCCGGGATGCCGCTGTATGGTCATGAGCTCGGCCGCGACATCCTTCCTGCCCAGGCGGGGCTCGCCCGCGTCGTGCACTTCTCCAAGGAAGGGGACTTTGTCGGGCGGGCGGCCGCCGAGGCCGGCCCGGTTGACGGAGCGCGCGTACTCGTGGGCCTCACCTCGGAGGGTCGCCGCGCTGGTCGCGCAGGCTATCCCGTCGTTGCGGACGGCCGCGTCATCGGGGAAGTGACGAGCGGAGCGCTGTCTCCGACACTCGGGCATCCCATTGCCATGGCCTTTGTAGATCCGGAGTTCACGGAACCGGGAACTGAACTTGATCTCGACGTACGCGGGAGCATGATCCCCGCAACGGTAACTGCGTTGCCCTTTTATAAGAGAGAGAAGAACTGAAATGGCTGACAAAACCGACCGCAAGTACACCGCCGAGCACGAGTGGCTCGATATCGACGGTACGACGGCGACTATCGGCATCACCGATTTCGCGGCCGAAAAACTCGGTGACGTCGTCTTTGTCGAACTGCCCAAAACGGGGTCGACCGTGCAGGCAGGAAAAGTCGTGGGTGAAATCGAGTCCACTAAATCCGTCGGTGAGCTTTTTGCGCCGGTGGACGCCACAGTGACCGACGTCAACTCAGCGGTTGTCGATCGACCCGAACTCGTCAATGAAGACCCGTTCGGCGAAGGATGGATGATCAAAGTGGAGGTCGCGGATGCTTCAGTATTCGACACCGTTGAGCTCATGGATTTTGACGCATACACCGCACTGGTTGGCGAGTGATGGCAACAGTGTCGACACCCGGCAATGATTTTGCTCGACGCCACATTGGCACGGGCGATGAGGCGCAGCAGAAAATGCTGGAAGTTCTCGGGTATTCCTCTGTGCCCGAACTGCTCGCTGCGGCAATTCCGGACGCCATAAAGATCACCGATGCCGCGTCGATATTGCCACCCGCGGCCACGGAACGCGAAGCACTTTCCGAGCTGCGTGCACTTGCGGGGCGCAACCGTGTCCATCGTTCGATGATCGGACTCGGCTACTACGACACGATTACCCCCGCGGTCATCAAGCGCAACGTTCTCGAAAACCCCAGCTGGTATACGGCGTACACGCCGTATCAGCCGGAGATTTCACAGGGCCGACTCGAGGCACTCATCAATTTTCAAACAATGATCGCCGACCTCACCGGTCTGGACACCGCCAACTCGTCCATGCTCGACGAGTCCACGGCCGTCGCCGAAGGGATGCTGTTGGCGCGCCGAGCATCCACTTCCGGTTCCAACGTCTTTCTTATGGATCGGGATGCCCTCCCGCAGACGAAGGCGCTGCTGGCGCACCGCGCAGAGGCAGTGGGAATTCAGGTTTCCGAAGTATCGTTCCGCTCCCTGAGCGACGCAGACCCGTCCTCGCCGGACGACGAAGTTCCAGCAGAGTATTTTGGAGTCTTCGTGCAGTACCCTGGCGCATCGGGACGCGTCTGGGACCCGCGCACCGTCATCGGTGCCGCACACGAGGTGGGAGCCCTGGCCGTGGTCGCGGCGGACCTTCTGGCGCTCACCGTGCTCACAAGTCCCGGTGAACTCGGCGCAGACATCGCGGTGGGAAGTTCGCAGCGTTTCGGCGTTCCGCTTGGTTTCGGCGGACCGCATGCGGGATACATGGCGGTGCGGTCCGGCCTTGAACGGCAGCTGCCCGGTCGGCTGGTTGGCGTCTCGAAAGACGCGGACGGGCATCCTGCGTACCGGTTGACGCTGCAGGCGCGCGAACAGCACATCCGACGGGAAAAGGCGACGAGCAACATTTGCACCGCCCAGGTGCTCCTCGCCGTGATGGCGGGAATGTACGCGGTGTATCACGGGCCGGACGGACTCAAGGCGATAGCGGAGCGCGTCGCCGTGAACGCGCGCTTTCTCGCGAGAGCTGCGACGGATGGCGGTCACACCGTGCTGTACGGCAACTATTTCGACACGCTCACGCTGGAGACCAACCGCAGCGCAGATGACCTCATTCGCGCCGCATACGATGCCGGGTACCTCTTCCGCAAGGTTGATGACAACCGAGTCCAGCTTTCGGTGGACGAAACCACGAGTGCCGAGGACCTGGTGGCGGTGGCCGGCGTGCTGGGAGCCGATCGGGCGACGCTCGACGGAATTTTTCCCTCACCCGGCGATATCGCGAACTGGATTCCGCAGGAACTGCTGCGCACGAGCGAATATTTGACGCATCCGGTTTTCAACACGCACGTCTCGGAAACCAGCATGATGCGCTACCTCAAGTATCTGGCCGACAAGGACTACGCACTGGACCGCGGGATGATCCCGCTCGGCTCGTGCACCATGAAATTGAATGCGGCCACCGAAATGGAGGCAGTGTCCTGGCCGGAGTTCGCGGGAATCCATCCGTTCGCCCCGGAAGCGGACGTCGAGGGTTACCTTGCTCTCATTGAACAACTCGAGAGCTGGCTTGCCGACGTCACCGGTTACGATTCGGTGTCCCTGCAGCCCAACGCGGGCAGTCAGGGGGAGCTTGCCGGTTTGCTGGCCATACGCGGCTATCACCGTTCCCGTGGTGACGAGCAACGCACGGTGTGCCTCATCCCCTCCAGCGCACACGGCACCAATGCCGCGAGTGCGGTTCTTGCGGGCATGCGCGTGGTGGTGACGGCGTGCGACGAGCTCGGCAACGTCGACCTCGACGATGTTCGCGCGAAGATTTCGGAGCACTCGCACGAGCTCGCTGCGCTCATGGTCACCTATCCGTCGACGCACGGAGTGTATGAGCACGAGATCCGCGCGATAACGGATGCCGTTCACGACGCGGGCGGACAGGTGTACATCGATGGCGCCAACCTCAACGCCCTGCTCGGTTACGCCAGATTCGGCGAGTTCGGCGGCGATGTCTCGCATCTCAATTTGCACAAGACGTTCTGCATACCGCACGGCGGAGGAGGTCCCGGTGTCGGCCCGGTTGCGGCGAAAGCGCACCTCGCGCCGTTCCTGCCGTCGCATCCGCTGGCGCAGAGGAACCCGGGCGACAGTCCGGTCTCGGCGGCACCATACGGGAGCCCCAGTATTCTCCCCATCACGTGGTCGTACATCCGCATGATGGGTTCCGAGGGGCTTCGCGACGCGACCGGTGCCGCCGTTCTTGCGGCAAACTACCTTGCCGCTCGACTCCGCGACCACTATCCGATCCTGTATTCGGGTGAAAATGGTTTAGTCGCCCACGAGTGCATCCTCGATGTGCGACCGCTCACGGACGCTACGGGCATCACGGTGGACGACGTGGCGAAGCGGCTCATCGACTATGGTTTCCATGCGCCGACAATGTCGTTCCCGGTGCCGGGAACGCTCATGATCGAGCCGACGGAAAGCGAGGATCTCGCGGAGCTGGAAAGGTTCGTCGAAGCGATGGTCTCGATCCGGGCCGAGGCGGATGCCGTGGGTGCTGGTACGTGGCCCGCGGAGGACAACCCGCTTCATCACGCTCCCCACACCGCACGATCCGTGGTCGTGACCGAGTGGGATCATCCGTACTCGCGTGAGCAGGCTGCGTATCCGGTGCCGTCGATCATGCGCAACAAATACTGGCCGCCCGTGCGAAGAGTTGATCAGGCATGGGGTGACCGCAACCTCATGTGCGCATGTCCGCCGCCGGAGGCGTTCGAGTAGCGAACCGTCACAGCCAGACGAACGTCGCGGCCGCCCAGGGGTAACCGACAAAGATGGCTGCATCGATGGCGAAGTGCGCGATCACGAGCGGAAGCAGCCGGCCATACCGCGTGTACAGCCATCCGAAAAGAATGCCCATTGCGATGTTTCCGACGAAGGCGCCGAAGCCCTGGTAAAGGTGATATGTGCCGCGCAAGACGGCTGCGCTGAAAATGATGCTCCACCGATTCCAGCCCAGCGTCGTGAGGCGGGAAAAAAGGTACCCAACGACAATGACTTCCTCCGTGATGCCCGCGCGCGCCGCGGACAGCAGCAGGATGGGAATGGTCCACCAGTGCTCGTCGAGGGCCGTCGGTATGACGTGGACGGTGATTCCGATGGCGCGCCCCAGCACGTAGAGGCCGATCCCGGGGATCCCGATCGCCAGCGCGAGTCCCACTCCGGCAAGCGCGTCCCTGCCCGGACGATGAAAATCGATCCCGAGCCTGGCCAGGTGCGGAGCAGTTGCCTGCCACAGCAGGAACGCCACGAGCGCGACGGGCACGAGGTCAAAGAAGATGGCGAGAAACTGGTAAATCAGGTCAAATATTTCTCGATCGCTGAGCGGCGCATTGAGCGTCGCTGTTTGCTGAGACAGCGCTGTTTTCTGCGTGAGCCGATTGACTATCGCCACGACCGAATACACCGCGGATGCGCCAAGCGAAAGGCCGAGCACGATCAGGATTTCGCCCCACAATCGTCGTCGCGACTGCGCAATCGGCGGAAGAACTGCTTCGCTCACGGTCGCGGGCCCGCCGCGCACGCGGGGGTTCCTCCCGGCAGTCGGTGCCGGTAACGGGCGATGAGGGTGTAACCCAGGCCCGAAACGAACGAGAAGGGCGGGGTGTCCATCAGGATGCCGATAAAGCGATAACCGAAACCGGGTTGCCGCCGCAAGAGCACAGAGACGGCGAGGTAACCGCCGTACTGGTGCATCCGGCCCCTGCGGTCGGTTTCGATGAGCCAGACGCGTTCGGCCGCCTCTGCGGCGCTGATTCCTAATTCATCCTCGTCCGCCCATTGGTACGGGATGCTGTGCGGCGGAGCCGGAAGGGTGCTCTCCAGCCAGCGCACGGCGCTCGTGCAGAATCCGCAGTCTCCGTCGAAGACGAGCGTCGCTCGCGCGCTGCGAAGCGCTCTCGAGAGGGGCATACTGCCGATGTTACGCGTTCGTTTTCGGGAATTCGCTGCACGCTTTCTGCAGAGAATGCAACTTTATGCGAAACGGAGGGATCCGACGCAAGAATCTTCCACTTTTCACAAAATAATCGTGTCGTCGCTTTCCCTGAGTAACGTTTGCGCATACATTTTTTGCTGTGGAGTTGACCCGTGCTTAGGGTTCTCTATAACAGGCGTGTGAGGAACTAGGAAATTCTTCACGCGTGTATCCATCTTGCACAGGAGGAAAATTGAAATTCAGACGCATAGGGGCACCACTCGCGGTCGCTGCCATTGCAGCAATGGCGGTGACGGGTTGCACCACGACCGGCGACACTCCTTCCACTGATTCTGGTGGCACCATCACGGTGGCCGAGGTTAACGAACTAACGTCGTTCAACCCGAACACCCCCCAGGGCAACCTCGACATGAACTCGAAGCTCACCGGCTACACCCGCTCGGGCTTCTTCTACCTCGACAACAAGCTCAACATCGTTCCGGACAAGAGCTTCGGAACCGTCGAGAAGACGAGCGACGACCCGCTGACCGTCAAGTACACGCTCGCGAAGACCGCAACGTGGTCTGACGGCACCCCGGTGACCGCAGACGACATGATGCTGGCGTGGGCCATCCAGTCGGGCTACTACAACGACTCGAAGACCGACGACGACGGCAACGTAACCTCCGGCACGACGTACTTCAACTACGCGGGAGACACGACGGGCCTCGGACTCACCGACCTGCCCAAGATCGGCGACGACAACATGTCGATGACTCTCACCTACAGTGAGCCGTACGCAGACTGGCAGCTCGTCAACCCGATCGACGCACCGGCGCACGTCGTTGCCGACCACGCTGGCGTCGATCTCAAAGACGTGCTGAAGGCGATGGAGTCGATGCCGCGCGGCGACGCCGACAACCCGGCCGCACCGAACGAGACGCTCAAGAAGTTCGCGGACTTCTGGAACACCGGATTCGATGCAACGAGCCTCCCGTCCGACAAGAGCCTGTACCTTTCGTCTGCCGGAATGGTGCTCGACTCCTGGACGCCGAAGCAGTCCATCACGCTCGTGCGTAACCCTGACTACAAGGGTGACCTGAAGCCGAAGGTCGACAAGATCGTCATTCGCTTCATCGGCGACGCTCAGGCGCAGGTGACCGCTCTCCAAAACGGTGAGGTCGACGTGATCAACCCGCAGTCCTCTGCCGACACGATCAAGTCGCTTCAGGCGCTCAAGAACGTGACGACACTCACGGGTAACCAGTTCAGCTACGATCACCTGGACATTTCGTTCAACACTCCGGTGTTCAAGGATGAGAATGTCCGCAAGGCATTCCTGATGACGATTCCTCGCCAGCAGATCCTCGACGCGATTGTGACGCCGCAGAACCCGAACGCAAAGCTGGACGACTCCCAGCTGTTCTTCCCGGGTACCGACGCGTACGACCAGTCCGTCAAGGTGAACGGCTCTTCCGAGTTCGACAAGGTTGACATCGACGGTGCAAAGGCGCTTCTTGCCGGCGCGACGCCGGAAGTGAAGATCCTGTACAACACGAAGAACCCGAACCGGGTCAACTCCTTCCAGGCCATTCAGGCCTCTGCGGAGAAGGCAGGATTCAAGGTCATCGACGGCGGCGCTGAGAACTGGGGTTCGCTCCTCGGTAGCGGCACCTACGATGCATCGATCTTCGGATGGATCTCCTCCGGTGTTGGAGTCGCGGGTGTGCCGCAGATCTTCAGCTCCGACGGTGGCGGTAACTACAACGCGTACTCCAACCCCGAGGTCGACAAGCTGGCCAAGAAGCTTCAGGTGACACTGGACACCAAGGAGCAGACCGACATCCAGATCAAGATCGACACGATCCTGTTCAAGGATGGATACGGCGTGCCGCTGTTTGTTGCCCCGGGCGTCATGGCCTACAACAACAACGTCACTGGCGTTGTGTACTACCCAGGCCAGGCCGGTGTCGGCTGGAACTACTGGGAGTGGGCAAAGAAGTAATCTCCTGGCTCAGTCCTACACGGACTGACCCTGGATGAACTTCCAGGGCGGAGCGCCAGGACCGACGGTCCTGGCGCTCCGTTCCTTCACCCCACCCATTCCCTCCCGAGAATCAGGCACCACGAGTGACCTGTCTCGGCCAAACTTCCCGCAGGCCCGCCATCGGTGTCGGTCCGCGACAGGAAAGCGTTCTTAAATGGTGTCTTTCATCACGAGACGGCTGATCGTCTCGGTTCTGTTGCTGCTCGGTGCAGCGTTCATCATGTACCAACTCACGGCTCTCGCGGGTGACCCGCTGGAGGAGTTCTACCAAAGCCGGCTCCCCAATAAGAACCAGTTGATTGCCGCGCGCACAGAGGCGCTCCAACTCAACGTTCCCGCTCCCTTGCGGTTCTTCCTTTGGCTGGGCGGGGCCGCCAAATGCCTCATCCCGTTCGCCAACAGTTGTGATCTGGGGTTGACAGCTCAGGGGCAGAAAGTCACCGATCTTCTTCCCATGGCGATGGGGTCGACCATCCAGCTCGTGACCACCGCCACCGTGCTCGCGATCATCGTCGGCATCACGTTCGGGATTGTCTCGGCGCTTCGCCAGTACACGACGTTCGACTTCGTCATGACGTTCGTGTCATTTCTGCTGTTTTCGCTCCCGTCATTCTGGGTCGGCATCCTGCTCAAGGAATTCATTGCCATCGGATTCAACGATTTTCTCGCGGACCCGCAGATAGGGCCGCTGTGGATCACGATCATCTCCCTCGGGCTCGGCTTGCTCTGGGTCGGTTTGATCGGAGGCGAATGGCGACGCAGGCTGAGCGTTTTCGTCATCGCCACGCTGGCTACGGCGGGAGTGCTCGTCTACTTCTCGCTCAGTGACTGGTTCCTGCACCCCAACATCGGGCCGGTATTCATGCTCATCATGTCGGCGGGCATTGCCGTGGTGCTCTCGACGTTGCTCGCGGGGATTCGAAACCGGCAGGCGCTCATCACGGGGGGAATTCAGGTCGTCATCACGATGATTTGCTTTTTCGCGCTGCAGGGCCTGCTCAATATCTCGAGCATTTACACGCTGCTCATTCTCGGTGCCATAACGCTTGCCGTCGGATTGGCGACCGGCTATTTTGTCGGCGGTCCGGACCGCGGTCAGAACATGCGCGTCGGCGCACTCACCGCGGTTCTCTCCGCGTCGCTCATCCTGGTAGATCGGCTCATGATCGAGTGGCCGCACTACCTCAGCCAGTCGGCTATCAATGGACGACCCATCGCGACAGTGGGCTCCCAAACGCCCAATCTCGGCGGAAGCATCTGGATGCACGGCGTGGATTCCTTCACGCATCTGCTTCTGCCGACTCTGACGCTCATGCTCATCGGATTCGCGGGATACACGAGGTACGCACGCGCGGGCATGCTCGATGTACTCAATCAGGATTACATTCGCACTGCGCGGGCGAAAGGAATGCCGGAGCGCGTGGTCATCGTTCGGCACGCATTCCGAAATTCGCTCATTCCGATCGCCACAATTGTCGCGTCGGACTTCGGCGCCCTGCTGGGCGGCGCGATCATCACCGAGCAGGTCTTCGCATTCTCCGGAATGGGCGCGCTGTTCCAGCGGGGGATTTCCTTGCCCGACCCGAACCCGGTCATGGGCTATTTCGTTGTGATCGCCGTCATGGTGATCGTCTTCAACTTCATCGCCGACATGACATATTCGGCACTTGACCCGAGAGTGAGGACCCGCGGATGACCATCATCAACGAAGGCGAGCCTCGTCCGGTCGACGATGCGGGGGAAGTCAGCGAGATCACGGTAGGCAAGAGCCAGGGCCGTCTCATCATGGAGCGCTTCCTGCACAATTGGGTGGCGATGGCGTCGCTTGGCGTGTTTTTGGCCGTGGTTCTGCTCTCCGTCACCTCCATCGGCGTGTTCGGAATTCCCGGCTGGTGGAAGTACCACTACACCGACCTCGCGACGCCGCTCAATGGTGGGGCGCCCACGCTGTCGCTCATTCCCGAATGGCTTGGCGGGGACGGAATTCACCTGGGTGAGCATCCGTTCGGTCAAACGCTCATCGGTATCGACTATTTCTCCATGGTGATGCGCGGAATTCAGAACTCACTCATCGTCATGTTCATCATCGGAATACTCGTGGCCGTCATTGGAACTGTGGTGGGTGCGGTCGCGGGTTATTACCGAGGCTGGGTGGAATCCCTGCTCATGCGCTTCACCGACCTTGTCATCATCATTCCCGTGATCGTGCTCGGTGCCGTCGTGGGAAAGATTGCGAGCGAACACTTCAAGGGGCTGGGGGTCCTCGGCCTCTCGATCGTTCTCGGGCTCTTCCTGTGGACGGGGCTCGCGCGACTGCTGCGCGGAGAATTCCTGACGCTGCGAGAGCGAGAATACGTGGATGCGGCTCGCGTTTCCGGGGCGCGCGATGCGCGCATCATGTTCCGCCACATCCTGCCCAACGCCATTGGCGTCGTGATCGTGGCGACCACGCTCATCATGGCGGCGGCGATCCTTCTGGAAACCGGACTGAGCTATCTGGGATTCGGAATTCGGAGCCCTGACGTATCTCTGGGTCTGGCCATCAGCCAAAACCAGACTGCCTTTGGCACGCGTCCGTACCTCTTCGTCTGGCCCGGTGTGTTCATCGTCATCATTGCGTTGACGATCAACTTCATCGGCGACGGTTTGCGCGATGCGTTCGACCCGCGTCAGCGCAAGTTCGTCGCAAGCAAGATGAAGGAGCGGGACACCAAATGACGCGTGCTCTAGTGCAGCGTGAGCACGAGCGTGCTTGCCATCGCCAGCACGACGCTCACGGCGATCACCACCCAGTGGATTCGGCGATCAAGGGGCGAGGATTCGGCTGTGCCAATCTCGATGCGGCCCTCTTCCAGGAGCGTGTTCCAGCGTTGGCGCACGAGATGCGCTGCGGCACCGGAGTCAGAGCTCGGCAAATCGCCGGCCTGCACCGTGCCGTCGCTTCCGACCGGAGCAGCGATTCCCTTCATGTCGTTCTTGCTGAGCGCCGTGGAAAGCCGGCCCGGCGCGGGGGCAACGGTCACGCTCACGCGTCGGTGCGGTGTGACCAGCGTGAGCGCGTAATGCGTGTCCACCTGAATGAGCGCAGGCCACGGTATGGAGGTAGTAGCGAAGACGTTCGTGACCGTGATGCGTTCATCATCGAGCGAGAGCGACGGGCGCCACAGTCCGGCCCAGGTCAGCCACGCCACGAGGGCGATCAGCGGCAGGTAGGTCACGGAGACTGCGTTGCCGGACACAACGACAGCAATCACAGCAGCAAGACACAACAGCCACGTAACGGCGGCAAGCACACGATTGAAGCGCGAATGAAACATCCGTCTATCGTCGCAGGTGCTGGGCATTCATGGTTGACAGGAGACCACGCACATGACTGACACAGAATTGGGAAACGAACTCCCTCCGGTCACCCAGGTGACACCGGTCGCGCGCGAAGGCGTTCCGGTTCTCGAGGTCAAGGACCTGAGCGTGGATTTTGGCGTGGACAACGAGTGGGTCCCGGCGGCCATCAAACTCAATTACACGGTGAACAAGGGCGAGGTTCTCGCAATCGTCGGTGAGTCGGGCTCGGGCAAGAGTGCGAGTTCGATGGCGGTTCTCAATCTGCTGCCCGTCAACAGCCGCATTCGCGGGAGCGTCAAACTCAACGGTGTCGAGGTCCGCGGGATGCGCGACAATGCGATGCGTCGAGTTCGAGGCGAGAAGATTGCGGTCATCTTCCAGGAACCGATGACCGCGCTCAACCCCGTGTACACGGTCGGTTTTCAGATCGTGGAGACGTTGCGACAGCACTACGGGATCAGCCCCGCAGCCGCCAAAAAGCGTGCAATCGACCTTCTGGGCATGGTCGAAATGCCGGACCCGAACAAGGCGTTCAACTCGTACCCGCATCAGCTCTCCGGCGGTCAACGGCAGCGCGCCATGATCGCTCAGTCCATCTCCTGCGACCCCGATCTCCTGATTGCGGATGAGCCGACGACGGCGCTGGACGTCACGGTGCAGGCGGAAATTCTGGACCTGTTGCGCAATCTTCACAAACGACTTGACTCGGCGATCATTCTGATTACGCACGACATGGGCGTTGTTGCCGACCTTGCGGACCGCGTCGTCGTCATGCGCAACGGCAGGATCGTGGAGACCGGCACCGTGCATCAGATTTTCGCAAAACCCGTGGAGCCGTACACGGTCGAACTTCTCTCCGCAGTCCCGCACCTTGGCACCAACAAGGAGCGACTGCTTCCCTCCGCGGCCGCGGTTCGCGAGCCGGTGCTCTCGCTCAAGCACGTGACAATCGACTATCCGAAGCGTGGAAGGGTCCCCGCATTTCGCGCGGTCGATGACGTATCGCTGGAAATTCACCCGGGCGAATTGCTCGGCCTCGTTGGGGAATCCGGGTCGGGGAAGACGACGATTGGCCGGGCCGCGATGGGTCTCCTGCCGATTACCGAGGGCGAGCTTCGCGTGGTCGGCAGAGACATGGCGAACATGCCCAAGAAGGAGCTTCGCGAATTGCGACGCAAAACGGGGATCGTGTTTCAGGATCCGGCATCCTCATTGAACCCGCGGATGCCGGTCGGCCAGAGCATAGGCGAGCCCATGCTTCTTGCCGGGGTGGCCAAAGGGAAGGAGCTCGACAAGAAGGTCGAAGCGCTTCTCGAGCAGGTGGAATTGCCGACGTTCTTCCGCAACCGGTATCCGCACGAACTTTCCGGCGGCCAGAAACAGCGAATTGGCATCGCGAGGGCGCTTTCGCTGAGTCCCGAACTTCTCGTGGCCGACGAACCGACTTCCGCCTTGGACGTTTCGGTGCAGTCGCGCTTTCTCGAGTTGCTGCTCGAGCTGCAGCAGCAATTGGATTTCGCGTGCCTCTTCATCAGTCACGACCTTGCCGTTGTGGATCAACTCGCGCACCGCATTGCCGTGCTGAGGAACGGCAAACTCGTTGAACAGGGCACGCGAGATGAGATTTTGCGCGGGGCGAAAGACCCTTACACGCAACGATTGATCGCCGCCGTACCGTTGCCGGATCCGGACAAGCAGCGGGAAAATCGCGAGAACCGGCTGCGCGCTGCCCGCTGAACTCGTCACCAGGCGCAATAATGTTGCGCCTCAGCCGATGCCGTCGTGGAATTTCCGCGCGGGAACGCCGGGTTGAATAACGATTGTGTCTCCTGTGCCCCGAATGGGTGGGAGCGCTCCGGTATT
Organism: Agreia sp.; assembly: GCA_044464485.1. Classification (GTDB taxonomy): domain Bacteria; phylum Actinomycetota; class Actinomycetes; order Actinomycetales; family Microbacteriaceae; genus Terrimesophilobacter. The sequence continues at coordinate 200,357 of JBIQLG010000003.1, read as the reverse complement.
GCTCTTAGTATCGAGCGGGGCGGATGCGAACAACGCATTGCGCCAGGATCAACCATCTTCCACAGGAGGTACAGTGAAATTCAGGCGTGCAGGAATGGCGGCGGGCGCAATTGCGCTCGTCTCGGCCATGGCGCTGACCGGGTGCACCCCGGCGGCCGACACCGGCAATGCAGGCGGTGACTCAAAAGCGATCATCACAGCGAACAGTTCTGAACCTCAGAACCCGCTGATTCCGACCAACACCAACGAAGTTGGTGGCGGAAAGATTCTCGACTCGATTTTCGCCGGACTGGTTTACTACGACGGCAAGGGTGCACCGCACAACGATGTCGCAGATTCCATCACCACCGACGACAACATCACGTTCACCGTCAAGATCAAGCCGGGACTCAAGTTCACCAATGGTGACCCCGTCGATTCCGAGAGCTTTGTCAAGGCCTGGAAGTATGGAGCTCTCGCAAGCAATGCGCAGCTCTCCAGCTACTTCTTCGAGGACATTGAAGGGTTCAGCTACGACGAAGACACCGACCTCACCGGTCTGCAGGTCGTCGACCCCACCACGTTCACGATCAAGCTCACCTCGGCACTGGCGGACTTCCCGTTGCGCCTGGGCTACTCGGCGTTCTTCCCGCTGCCCAAATCGGCGTGGGATGACCTCGATGCGTTCGGTGAGAACCCGGTTGGGAACGGCCCGTACATGCTCGCCGGCGACGGCGCGTGGAAGCACAACGAGGAGATCAACCTCGTCGTGAACCCCGATTACGACGGTGGCCGCAAGGCGAAGAACGGTGGGCTCACGCTCAAGTTCTACCAGAGCCAGGATGCAGCGTACGCTGACCTCCTCGCCAACAACCTTGACGTTCTGGATGCCATTCCTACGAGTGCATTCGCAACGTTCGAGTCGGACCTCGGCGACCGTGCTGTGAACCAGCCGGCTGCTATCTTCCAGTCCTTCACGATTCCTGCGCGTCTTCCCCACTTCAGCGGTGAAGAAGGAACGCTGCGTCGTCAGGCACTGTCGATGGCGATCGACCGCAAGGAGATCACCGACGTGATCTTCGAGGGAACCCGCACCCCGGCATCCGATTTCACCTCTCCGGTGATCGCGGGCTGGAGCGACAAGCTCAAGGGCGCAGAAGTTCTGGCGTTCAACCCCGACGAGGCGAAGAAGCTGTGGGCCAAGGCCGACGCGATTTCTCCGTGGACGGGCACGTTCCAGATTGCGTACAACTCGGATGGCGGACACCAGGGCTGGGTTGATGCGGTGACCAACAGCATCAAGAACACACTGGGAATTGACGCGGCGGGTGCTCCGTACCCGACCTTCAAGGAAGCGCGTACGCTCATCACGAACCGTACGATCCAGACTGCGTTCCGCACGGGATGGCAGGCGGACTACCCGGGTCTGTTCAACTTCCTCGGCCCGCTCTACGCCACGAACGCTGGTTCCAACGATGGTGACTACTCGAACCCGGAGTTCGACGCGTTGCTCAAGAAGGGATCCACCGAGACCGACCTGGACGCGGCAAACGCTGACTTCCAGAAGGCTCAGGAGATCCTGCTTCAGGACCTGCCGGTTCTGCCGCTGTGGTACTCGAACGTGACGGGTGGATACGGAACTTCCGTCTCCAACGTGCAGTTCGGCTGGAACTCGGTTCCGCTGTACTACGAGATCACCAAGAAGTAACACCTGCTTAGTTGCTGGTGAGTGCGAGGGGTGACGAGAACACGTCGTCACCCCTCGTGCTGCCTTTCGCGCGCTCGTCATTCTGATAGCGTCGAAACGCACAACTTCAGACCATTGACCTCCATGACTCAGATCTTCGAGATCCTCATCGGCAAGGACGCCGCGTGACCCTCTACATAATTCGTCGATTTCTTCAGGCGATTCCCGTGTTCTTCGGAACAACGCTCCTCATTTACTTCATGGTCTTCGTGATGCCGGGCGACCCGATCATTGCGCTCTTCGGTGACAAGACGCCCAATCCGGCCGTGGTCGCCCAGTTGCGCGCGCAATATCACCTCGATCAGCCGTTCTTCATTCAGTACTTCATCTACATCGGCGGAATCTTCCGCGGCGATTTCGGGGTGTCATTTTCGGGGGAGCAGATCAGTTCGATCCTTCAGCGCACCTTTCCGGTAACCACGCGTCTTGCCGTCATGGCTATCGCATTCCTGTCTGTTGCGGGAATTCTGGTCGGCCTCGTTTCCGGGCTGCGCAAGGGGAAGTGGTTCGACAACGGTTCCCTCGGCGTCAGCCTGATTCTCATCTCCTTGCCCATTTTTGTGACCGCGTTCGTTGCACAGTACGTATTTGGTGTGTGGCTCGGCTGGGCGCGCACCACGGTGGGGAGTGGTGCGCCATTGCAGGACCTTGTCCTGCCGGCGATCGTGCTGGCATCGGCGAGTTTCGCGCAAGTCATGAGACTGACTCGATCATCGACGATTGAGACGATGGATCAGGACTTTGTGCGCACCGCCTACAGCAAGGGACTGAGCCGTCGGCGAGTGATACCCGTCCACATTCTTCGCAACTCGCTCATCCCGAGCGTCACCTACCTCGCCACAGACTTTGGCGTGCTCTTGGTCGGCGCGACCATCACGGAAGGAATCTTCAACGTTCCGGGCGTGGGAAATACCCTGTATCAGGCGATCATTCGCGGTGAGGGTCCGACGGTCGTGTCGTTCGTCACGGTGATGGTGCTGCTCTACCTCGCCGTAAACCTGATCGTCGACCTCCTTTACGGACTACTGGACCCAAGGATTCGTTATGTCAAGTAACACTGAAGGCTCCCGCACAACGAACCGACGCGCCGACTACGAGATCGAGCATTTCGTTGCGCCGACATCGGGGGATGAGAGTTTCGGCGTGGACGCGGTTCGCGTTACGGAAAAGCGCAGCAACCTCTGGCTCGACGCCTGGCGTGACCTCAAGCGCCGACCATTGTTTTGGATTTCGTCCCTGCTGATTGTCGCCCTGGTTGTGATTGCACTCTTCCCATGGCTGTTCACGTCCACGCCGCCGAACAACGAGTGCTTCCTGAAGAACAGCAATGGCGGGCCACTGCCTGGACACCCGTTCGGATTCACCAAGCAGGGCTGCGACATTTATTCGCGACTCTTATTCGGCGCATCCACGTCGCTGGCCGTAGGTTTCATCGTCATCACACTGACAACCGTTCTCGGCGTGGTATTTGGTGCGTTCTCGGGGTTCTACGGAGGATGGATCGACTCGGTGCTCTCGCGCGTCGGGGACATCTTCTTTTCGATTCCTTACATTCTCGCGGCCGTCGTCATCATGTCCGTGCTTTCGCAATATCGAAGCGTCTGGAGCATTTCTCTCGCGATCGGACTCTTTGCGTGGCCGGCGACTGCGCGGGTCCTTCGATCTGAAATCTTCCGGGTGAAGAATGCCGACTTTGTCATGGCGTCCACAGCGTTGGGCATGTCCCGATTCAAGATCCTTCTCAAGCACGTGCTTCCGAACTCGATCGCGCCGGTGATCGTCATCACGACGCTCTCGCTCGCCGGTGCCATTGTGGCGGAAGCGAGCCTTTCCTTCCTCGGTGTCGGCTTGGGATCCGACATCATGTCGTGGGGCAACGACATCAATCAGGCGCAGACCTACATCCGCACCGCTCCGCTCACTCTGATCTATCCATCTGCCGCGCTGTTCATCGCTGTGTTTGCCTTCATTTCACTCGGGGAACTCGTCCGGGACGCGCTCGACCCGAAAGCGAGGGCAAAACGATGAACACGGCAGAGACGCAGCAAAGCCCACCCCTGGTCATGCCGCCGGCTCGGACTCCGCTGCTGGAGGTGAAAGACCTTCGCGTCGGATTCCCGAATCAGGACGGTATGGTTCTGGCACTGGATGGCGTGAGCATGTCCCTCATGCCCGGTGGCACGGTCGCGGTTGTGGGCGAGTCCGGCTCTGGCAAGTCGACCATGGCGCACGCCATCATCAATCTTCTGCCAGGATCCGGCCTCATCACAGGCGGTCAGGTGCTTTTTGACGGCAAGGACCTTACAAAATTGTCGCGCACGGAGATGGAGCGCGTGCGTGGTCGCGGAATCGGGTTCGTACCTCAGGATCCGATGTCGAACCTCAACCCCGTCTGGAGCATCGGGTTCCAGATGGAGGAGGCCGTGAGGGCGAATGGTGTTGCCACTGGGCGCAACGTGAAGAGAGAAGCGGTCAAGGCTCTTGAGCTTGCCGGACTCAAGGACGCGCATTTGCGACTTCGCCAGTTTCCGCACCAATTCTCGGGAGGTATGCGCCAACGCGTTCTGATTGGAATGGGGCTGGCGGCGCGCCCGCAGTTGCTTATCGCGGACGAGCCGACGTCGGCCCTCGATGTCACGGTTCAAAAGGTGATCCTCGACCACCTCGAAGTGATGACGAAAGAATCCGGTACCGCTCTGCTGTTCATCACGCATGACCTCGGACTGGCTGCCGAGCGTGCGGAACAGCTCGTGGTGATGTATCGCGGCAAGATCGTGGAGTCGGGGCCTTCGGCCGAGATTCTGGCGAACCCTCGGCATCCGTATACTCAACGACTTGTCTCGGCTGCACCGAGCCTTGCTTCGCGTCGGATTCAGGCGTCGCACACGAAAGCGAAGGCCATACCTGCTGCGCAGGCCGGTACGTCGACAACTGCCGAAAGGTTTTCCGCGGAAGGGCAAGGTTCTTCGCCGGTCATCGAAGTCGACTCGCTCACCAAGGTGTTCAAGATTCGCGGTGGGCGCGGTGCGGGACGGATGCTCACTGCGGTAGATAACGTGAGCTTCGTCGTCGAGCGGGGCACCACCATGGCTCTGGTCGGTGAGTCCGGTTCGGGAAAGTCGACTGTCGCGAAACTGCTGCTTCGGTTGGAAGAATCGACGAGCGGTACGGTCACCATTGCAGGCAAAAACACCGCGACGCTCGATCGAAAGGCGTTGTTCCAACTGCGCAGCAAAATGCAGCCGGTTTTTCAGGATCCTTACGGTTCGCTCGACCCGCTGCGAAATATCCGCAGCATCATCGCCGAACCGTTGGTCATTCACAAGGCGGGCGACCACGAATTCCGAACGCACCGCGTCACCGAACTGCTGGAGCAGGTGGCGCTGCCCGCAAACCTTGCGACGCGGTATCCGGGCGAGCTTTCGGGGGGCCAGCGGCAACGGGTGGCGGTCGCGCGGGCCCTTGCGCTCAAGCCCGAGATCGTGATCCTCGATGAGGCAGTGTCGGCACTGGACGTTCTCGTGCAGGGCCAAATCCTGGCGCTTCTGGCGGATCTGCAGGCAGAACTCGGCCTCACCTACCTTTTCATTACGCATGACCTTGCCGTGGTCCGCATGATCGCCGATCGGGTGTGCGTGATGCGGCAGGGCAAAATTGTCGAAGCAGCCACCGTTGATGGTGTTTTCGACAATCCGCAGACGGAATACACCCGCGAGTTGCTCAACGCAATTCCGGGCGCACGACTCAAGCTGGGTGTGTGACGAAAAGCACAACAAGCATCCCGACGTCGTCCGAGCAGGTTCAGCCGCGCGTGCGCCAGCGCGCCCGGCTGTGGCGCGGCGCTGCGGCCACGGTCACCCTGTGTCTCTCGCTCGCGGGGTGCAGCGCGCCGACGGTGGTGGAGGGCAGCAGCGTCACCGTCGTGACGAATGCCGCGTTCTTCTCACTGAATGATCGAACCTCGTATGGCAATTCTCCCGCGAACAGCAGCGTGCTTGAGGCGGTGAATTCGAGCTTCAATCGGTACGACGACGCATCGAACCTCGTGGAAGACCCCTCGTTTGGAAGCTACCAGCTTCTGTCCAACGATCCTTTGACGGTGAAATATACGATCGCGGACGGTGTGACCTGGTCGGATGGCGTGCCGGTGGATGCCGCAGACCTTCTCTTGGCATGGGCGGCCAACTCGGGGTCGCTCAACACGAAGGATGTGGATGATCGGCAATACCGAGACGTGGATTCCGGTCGCTACACCACACCATTTCCCTCGACCACGGTGTATTTCGATGGTGCCACGAGCGAAGGGCTACAGTACGTCACCGCGATGCCCGTGATCGGAGATGATGGTCGCTCGCTCACCCTCACGTGGGACAGCTACGTCGTAGACTGGCCGCTGTTGCTGCAGGTGGGGCTCCCTGCTCACGTTGTCGCCTCGCATGCCCTGTCACTGCCGTTGGCGCACACGAATTCTTCGGACTCGACGACCCGGCCTGACGAAAAATTCCTGAACGATGCCGATACGGCGAAGAGGGCGCTTATCGCGGCAATTCGGGACCATGACACCGCGGCGCTTTCCGCGATAGCGAACTTCTGGAACAGTGGTTTCGATCTCGATGCCGGCCAGTTGGATGATTCTCTGCTGGTCTCCACGGGACCGTACACGATCACGGGATTTGTTGCGGGCAAGAGCGTGACTCTGAGGGCGAACCCGCGCTATCACGGTGATCACAATCCGGTGTTCGAAACCGTCAAACTTCGCTATCTGAGTGACCCGCTGATTCAGATCGCCGCTCTCAAGAATGCCGCCGCCGATGTGGTTGTTCCGCGAGCCAGTTCCGACGTTCTGGAAGCGCTGCACTCCGTAAGCGACATCTCGGTCCAGCGTGTACCGGGGCCCACCTACGAGCACCTGGACCTTCAGTTCGCGGGAAGCATGCACGGCACGTTTTCTGATGTGCGCGTGCGGCAGGCGTTTCTGAAGGTGATTCCCGTGGACAAGATCAGGGAGAAAATTTTAGGGGCGGTCCTGTCGGACGATGCGGATCGTTCCTCGCTCGTGGTGATCCCGGGGGCACCGGGATACTCCGACACCGTGCGTTCCAACGGTTCAGCACAATTCGCTCAGGTCGATGTTCAGGGCGCGAAAGACCTTCTTGCACAAGCAGGTGCAATGTCACCGACCGTGTGCATGATGTTCGATCCATCGAATCCGAAACGCGTGCAGGAGTATCAGCTCATCGCGGATTCTGCCGCTCAGGCAGGTTTTGTCGTGACCAATTGTTCCGGTCCGGACTGGCGAAACCTGCTGGGCACGCCCGGAACCTACGACGCCTCCATCTTTGCGTGGACATCCGCAAACCTTTCCGTTGCCGGCGTGCAGTCGATTTTCGGGACCGGCGGTCAGGGAAACTTCAACGGTTTTTCGGACAAAAGTGTCGACTCGATGCTCGCGCAACTCGCGGTAACGCCTGACCAGGAGAAACAGGAGAACATCAAGACGCGGCTGGATGCCGAGCTGTATGCGCAAGCATATGGACTGCCGCTCTATCAGGATCAACTCGTGGTCGCGCACAACGCGCACGTGTCGGGTATCAAAACCGCGACGCTTGCCCCCGGAATTCTGTGGAACCTGTGGGAGTGGACTCCCGTGACCGAATCGTCGGGTATTCCCACTCCGGTCAAGTAGTATTGAACGTTCCCCAAAAAGTTTAAGGACACTACACCCATGTCTCTTGCCACCCGCAATGACTTGCGCAACGTGGCGATCGTCGCGCACGTCGATCACGGAAAAACCACGCTTGTCGACGCCATGCTGCGCCAAACAAACTCGTTTGGCGAGCACGCGCACGTCGAAGAGCGGGCCATGGACACCGGTGACCTTGAACGCGAAAAGGGCATCACGATTCTGGCCAAGAACACGGCCATCAGTTACGCGGGCGTGCACGCGACCGAAGGCCCCGTGACCATCAACGTCATTGACACTCCCGGCCACGCCGACTTCGGCGGCGAAGTGGAGCGCGGCCTCAGCATGGTAGACGGCGTCGTACTGCTTGTCGACGCCAGCGAGGGCCCGCTGCCGCAAACCCGATTTGTACTGCGCAAGGCGCTGGAGGCCAAGCTTCCCGTTATCCTTCTCGTCAACAAAACCGACCGGCCGGATGCGCGCATCGACGATGTGGTCGCCGAAAGTCAGGATCTGCTTCTGGGCCTTGCAAGCGATCTGGCAGACGACGTGCCCGACCCCGACATCGATGCGTTGCTTGATGTGCCCATCGTCTACGCTTCTGGGCGGAACGGCGCGGCGAGCCTCACCAAGCCCGAAAACGGCACCCTGCCAGACAACGGCGATCTTGAACCGCTGTTCGAAGCGATCCTGCGGCACATTCCCGCTCCCGGTTACGACCCCGAGGCGCCGTTGCAGGCGCACGTCACGAACCTGGATGCGTCGCCGTTCCTCGGTCGACTCGCGTTGCTGAGAATCTTCAACGGCACCCTGAAGAAGGGCGAAACCGTGGCGTGGGTGCGCAAAGACGGCGAGGTGCACAACGTGCGGGTGACGGAACTTCTGATCACGAAGGCACTGGACCGCTACCCGGCGGAGAGCGCAGGCCCTGGCGACATTGTCGCGGTGGCAGGCTTTGCCGATATCACCATCGGCGACACGCTTGCCGATCCCGATGACATTCGGCCGCTGCCGGCGATCACGGTGGATGACCCCGCCATTTCGATGACGATCGGAACCAACACGAGTCCGCTCGTGGGCAAGATCAAGGGCCACAAGCTCACTGCCCGAATGGTGAAAGATCGGCTGGACCGCGAACTGGTCGGAAACGTCTCGCTCAAGGTGGTCGATATTGGCCGCCCGGATGCGTGGGAAGTGCAGGGCCGCGGCGAACTGGCGCTGGCCATTTTGGTTGAGCAAATGCGTCGAGAAGGCTTCGAACTCACGGTGGGTAAACCTCAAGTGGTCACTCGCCGTGTCGACGGCAAGGTTCACGAACCGTATGAGCACCTCACGATCGATGCCCCGGAGGAACACCTGGGTGCGATCACGCAGCTTCTTGCCGCGCGCAAGGGCCGCATGGACGGCATGAGCAACCACGGCACCGGCTGGGTGCGCATGGAGTTCATTGTTCCTTCGCGCGGGCTCATCGGGTTCCGCACCGAGTTCCTCACCGTCACGCGGGGCACCGGAATTGCCAACGCGATCTCCCACGGTTATGCAGAGTGGGCCGGCCCCATCGTGACGCGCAACACCGGCTCCATCGTTGCGGATCGTGCGGGCGTTGCGACGCCCTTCGCCATGGTCGCACTTCAGGAGCGCATGTCCTTCTTCGTCGAACCGACCCAGGAAGTGTACGAGGGCATGGTGGTTGGCGAGAATTCGCGTTCCGAGGACATGGACGTGAATATCACGAAGGAAAAGCAGCTTACGAACATGCGCCAATCCACGTCAGACACGTTCGAGCGGATGACGCCCTCTCGCCAGCTGACCCTCGAAGAATGCCTCGAATTCGCGCGGGAAGACGAGTGCGTGGAGGTCACGCCGGAGTTTGTGCGCATCCGCAAAGTCGAACTCGACCAGAATGCTCGCGCACGGGCCACGGCAAGCCTCAAGCGTGCCAATGCCGGCTGAGCCGGCGCCGAAACGGTTTTAAGGGTACTCACAGGTCGCGGGAGCGCCTCTCACGGAGTCGATAACCCGAAAGGCGAGATCGTCTATCACCGTCGAGGGTAAGTCGGGTGATGACTGCATTGCGTGCTTTCTCTGGCCAGTTCCGACATTGCGGAGTGGTACGTCGCTCTGGCCGACCGCGCCTGACCGTTGACCCCGAGTGAATCGAGGGCGGCGATGAGCCCCCGATGTGCATTCTCGTCATAGCCATCGACGCTGAGTACTTTACGATGCAGTTCGGCGGCGAGCCGCGAGTTGTCGTTCAGCGAGGCAGACTCAGCACGCAGTCTGCAGAGATCCGCAAAGAGGTTTCTTGCCTCCATCCGAAGTTGCTGCGCCCAGTCTTCGTACGGTTCGTCGGCGAAAACCTCACCCGCATAGAGTTGGATCGCGTAATCCAGTGCTGCGTCACCCGGCCTCGGATGCCGGTTCACGACACTTCGACCCAGCCGAAGAAAGTCTTCAACGTCGATCGTGAGCTGATCCACGTTGAGTTGCAGAACATTACGTCGTGCCCGCAGGAAGTGTTGTGCGGAGTACTGCCGAACGGGATCCAGCGCGCGCCGAACCGTGCTGATCGCCACCGACAACCTGTTGCTGAGCAGGTCGGGTGCTTCGCCGGGCCACACGTAATCCATCAGGCGCTCGCGGGAAACGGGGGCGCCGCGCGAGGCCACCAGAAGTTGGAGAATCATTCGCGCCTTTCGCGAAGTCCAGTGCGCAAACGAACCATCTGCCGCCGTCACCTGGAATCGACCCATGACGGAAATGCGCGGCAGAATTTCGACCTCGGTGCTGTCCGAGTGCGGCTCATTCACTGCAGACTCGGGTTCAGCACCCAGGCTGTCCACCACGGCCTCCGCGCGCCGGATGAAGTGCGGCAGCTCGAGCTCTGTTGCTAAAGCATGCGCCTGCCGCGCCACGGCGCGCGCTTCCACGGGGGCCGAGGTTCCTGCGGTGCGATGCAGGGCTTCCGCAAGATCAAGTTGCGAACCGATGAGCCATGCCACCAGGTCAGATGCCAGCGGCGACGTGCCGATCGCTGCGACTTCGGTGACATTCTGCACGGCATCCGGTGCAGCAGGCCCCGCCGCGCCCAACTGTGCCAACCGACTTTTTCGGCCGAAAAAACGCAGTTCGGCGGAGGTTTCGCGGAACCGATTTACCCGAGATGGCTGGGTCGCCAGAGGTGGCTCAGTCATTTCTACCCCATGATACCGGCTTTAAGATTTCTCACACGGAGCTCCCTACGCTGGCAGTCAGCCACAATCGCGCCATTCAATGGAGGACACCACAACATCATGCGTACCGGGACCAGAACTTTCACGACCATCGCGACGACCATCGCTCTCGCGTTCGGAGTCACCTTCACCGTGAGCGGATGCGTCGCAAATCCACTGGAGCAACTCGCGAAGGGCGGGGCCAGCGAGTTCCTCAAGGGCGCAACTGGCACGGACATCGATCTTGGCGGAAAGTCGATTCCCAAGAACTTCCCCACCCAGATTCCCGTTGCGGAAGGCGAAGTGGAATTCGGCGGTTCCATCACCTCGGAGGGAAGCACGATCTGGACTGTCCGCATCGCGACGCAGGACCCTGCCGTCTTCACCAAAATCCAAAGCAAGTTTCTCTCCTCCGGGTTCGAGGAGTCCTTCGTGACGGAAGGGGAGACGCCGATGGCAGCATACGAGGGCCACGGTTACGGAGTGCTCATCAACGTTGACAATCAGGATGGTGCGATGGGCGTGACGTATGTTGTGAGCAAACTGGATGATGACGAATAGTGAGAATCCTCATCGCGCGCCGCATCAACCTAAGCTGACTGTGTGCACACAGGCGACGAATCGGATGAGCGCGTCCTTTTCGTGCATGCCCACCCGGACGATGAAACCATCGCCACGGGTGGCACCATCGCCGTGCTCCTTGACGCCGGTGCCGGAGTAACGGTTCTCACGTGCACGCGCGGCGAACGCGGCGAGGTAGTGCCTCCGGAACTGCAGCATCTGTCGGGTGAGGATCTTGGGGCCTACCGTGAGCGTGAGCTTGCGGCAGCCATGAGCGTGCTGGGAGTGTCCGATCACCGATTCCTCGGCACCGAAAGCGCGTGTGCTATCGGCACCTTGCCGCACCGGTATCGCGATTCGGGCATGCAGTGGGGCCCGCACGGTGCCGAGCCTCTCGGTGTCGACGTAGAAACTGCTGCCGCCACCGAGCGGGACCACATCGCGGAGTGGCCCACGCTCACCGAAGCGGACCTGGAGGCGGTTGCCGCCGATGTGGCCGCGGTCATCGCCGACGTGCAACCGACCGCAGTTGTCAGCTATGACAGCAGAGGCGGTTACGGTCATCCCGATCACATCAGAGCACACGATGCGGCGGAGATGGCAGCGTTCGCGATGGGCATTCCGTTTTACACGATCGTTGCGGATGGCGCGAGCGTCGCCGGCGACCTGCGCGTGGACGTTGCGCGGGTCAGAGACCGCACCGTGCGGGCGCTGGAGGCCTACCGCACGCAACTTACCGTCGCGGGCAACAGCATCATTCATTCGGGCGGACAAATCGAGCCCTTACGCGAGGTGGAGGCGTTTCGACTCACTCACACGAGTCACGGTTTCAGCTGGGCGGCGCTCGGCACCACGGGCCGAGTCACGGCGTGCATCGTCGCCCTGATTGCGGGCGTGACTTTCGCCATGGTGGGAACCGTCCATTACGATCTTGCCGGCGCGGGCGTCTCCCTCGCACTCAGCGCAGGACTGCTCGTGGGACTCCGATTGCTGTTCCGCACGAGAATCGTCGCAGGATTCGCCGCGCTCGGCCTCGTGCTCGTTGTCGGAGCGTTCTCCTTTGAGAGTCCGGGAGGATCCGTTCTCATTCCCGCAAGCGTTGCGGGGTTCACCTGGAGCTACGGTGTTGTCGCCATTGCGCTCGTCGCATTGGTGTGGCCGAGCCGTATGAGGCGAGCGCGGGATACGATGGAGTCGCAAGCCGATTCAACAAAGGTGGTGACTGATCCGTGACGTACGTCATCGCGCTCCCGTGCGTGGACGTCAAGGACCGCGCGTGCGTTGACGAATGTCCGGTTGATTGCATTTACGAGGGTGATCGGATGCTGTACATTCACCCTGACGAATGCGTGGACTGCGGCGCGTGCGAACCGGTGTGCCCCGTGGAAGCAATCTATTACGAGGACGACACTCCTGAGCAGTGGGCAGACTACTACAGGGCGAACGTCGAATTCTTCGACGACATCGGCTCACCGGGCGGTGCCGCGAAGGTCGGCGTCATTCACAAAGACCACCCGATTGTCGCCGCGCTGCCACCGAACGTCAACAACACTGATTCTTCCGCCTGATGCCGCTGGTTCTACCGGACTTTCCGTGGGACGCCCTTGTTCCGTTTGCGGAACGCGCGCGTTCGCATCCGGAGGGGATCGTCGATCTCTCGGTCGGTTCGCCGGTTGATGAAACGCCACAACTCATTCAGGACGCCCTCGCGGCAGCCGCCGATGCGCACGCGTATCCCGTCACCGCAGGTTCTCCTCGGTTGCGGGAAGCGATCGTCGAATGGTTCGCCCGGCGCCGCGGCGTGAGCTTGAGCGTTGCCAATGTTATGCCCACCATCGGTTCGAAAGAGTTCGTTGCGGGCCTGCCACACTTTTTGGGCCTCGGGCCGGGCGACACGGTAGTGCACCCGGCCGTCGCATACCCGAGCTACGCTCTCGGTGCCGCCGTTGTCGGCGCGGATGCGCTCGCCGAAGACGATCCGTCCCGGTGGCCGACCTCCACGAAGCTCATTTGGCTGAACAGTCCAGGAAACCCCGATGGCCGAGTTCTGTCTGTAAGTGAGCTTCGTACCGCCGTGGCACGGGCGCGTGAACTGGGCGCTGTCATCGCCAGCGACGAATGCTACGCGGAGTTGAATTGGAGCGGTGACAAACCGACACCGTCCATTCTGGATCCCGAGGTGATTGACGGCTCTCGGCACAATATTCTTGCGGTGTGCTCGCTCAGCAAACAATCCAATTTGGCCGGATATCGCGCCGGTTTTGTCGCAGGGTGTTCGCAGCTGCTCGCTGAAATTTTGGGGGTGCGAAAGCACCTGGGGCTCATGACCCCGACGCCGGTCCAGGCTGCCATGGCCGCCGCGCTCGGTGACGAAACGCACGTTGATGTGCAGCGCGAAGTGTATCGATCGCGGCGAGGCGTGCTGCGCTCCGCGCTGGAGGCGTCCGGATTCCGAATTGACTACAGTGACGCGGGCTTGTACCTTTGGGCAACCACGGGCGCACCAGCGTGGGACACGGTGGATTCGCTTGCGGAACGCGGAGTCCTTGTAGTCCCCGGTACGTTTTATGGGGATCACGTTCACGTTCGCATCGCTCTCACGGCGAGCGACGAATCGATTGCCGAAGCTGCGCGCAGAATAGCCGCATTGGGCGAATGACCGTCGAGTCGGCTCCCGCGAGCCGGTGATATTGGAGGTTATCTCCAGTCACTTGAGGCGATTGTGAGAGAGTTCAACGATCGACGCCACAGGCAATTAGGCTATAAGCGTGACTGACGAACTACCTGACGAGGCCGTGGCCACCCTGAGTTTTCCCGGGGGGAGCGCACAGTTCCCCATCGTGCCGAGCACCGAGGGTGCATCCTCCATCGATATTTCGACATTCACGAAACAGACCGGATACACCACTCTGGATCAGGGTTTTGTCAACACGGCATCCACGAGAAGCGCTATCACGTACATCGATGGCGACGCGGGTATCCTGCGCTATCGCGGATACGCGATCGAGGACATCGCCGCGAACTCGACCTATCTCGAGGTGGCGTGGCTGCTCATCCACGGTGAGTTGCCAACGGCGGTCGAGCTTGACCGATTCGAAGAGACCATCCGCAGGCACACGCTGCTACACGAAGACCTTCGCCGCTTCTTCGATGCCCTGCCGCACAGCGCGCACCCCATGTCGGTACTGTCGAGCGCCGTCGGAGCGCTCGGCACGTTTTACGAAGACTCGCTGGACGTTCACGACCCCGCGCAAGTCGAAATCTCGACGATTCGATTGCTCGCGAAGCTCCCCGTGATCGCCGCATACGCGCACAAAAAGTCTCTTGGCCAGGCATTCCTGTACCCCGACAACAGTCTGAACTTTGTCGACAATTTTCTGAAGCTCAATTTCGGGAACATGGCAGAGCCCTATGAACCGAACCCCGTGCTCTCCCGCGCTCTGGAACGACTGCTGATTTTGCACGAGGATCACGAACAGAACGCCTCGACGTCGACGGTGAGGCTCGTGGGATCTACGGAAGCCAACATTTTCTCGTCGATTTCCGCCGGTATCAATGCGCTTTACGGACCGCTGCACGGTGGCGCCAACGAGGCCGTCCTCAAGATGCTCAAAGAGATCAAGGATTCCGGCGACAGCGTCGAACAGTTCATTGAGCGGGTGAAGAACAAGGAGGACGGAATTCGTTTGATGGGCTTCGGTCACCGCGTTTACAAGAACTTCGACCCGCGTGCCAAGCTTGTCAAGGAGAGTGCCGACGAGGTACTTGATGCCCTCGGTGTGAACGACGATCTGCTGGAGATTGCGAAAGAGCTCGAGGCCGCCGCACTTGCCGATGACTATTTCATTGAACGCAAGCTCTATCCGAACGTGGACTTCTATACCGGCGTGATTTACAAGGCGATGGGGTTCCCCGCCCGCATGTTTACCGTGCTCTTCGCCATCGGCCGGTTGCCGGGTTGGATCGCGCACTGGCGCGAGTTGAACAGCGACCCCGCGACGCGCATCGGACGTCCGCAGCAGCTCTACGTCGGACCGACCGAACGGGCCTGGCCGCGCAGCTGAAGCGTCTAGACGTGGAGCACTTCGTTCAGGCGGATGCCGTCGCCGTGTCGCTCATGGACCTCCACCGCGCCCGTAAGCGAATGCCGGCGAAACAGGAGTCCGTTGCGGCCGGATAGCGTGGATGCCGCGACCGTTGTCGGTGCTCCAGACGGCGTGGGAGCCGACCCTACAACGACAACCTTGGTGCCCGCGGTCACGTAAAGTCCTGCCTCGACGACGCAGTCGTCTCCGAGCGAAATTCCCACGCCCGCGTTCGCGCCGAGGAGAGTGCGCTGCCCGATGGAGATCCGTTCCGTGCCACCGCCGCTGAGCGTTCCCATGATCGACGCGCCGCCCCCGATGTCCGTGCCGTCACCGATGACGACGCCCTGCGATATTCGCCCCTCCACCATCGACGCGCCGAGAGTTCCCGCGTTGAAGTTCACGAAGCCCTCATGCATCACGGTGGTGCCAGGCGAAAGATAGGCGCCAAGACGCACCCGGTTTGCGTCGGCGATGCGAACGCCCGGTGGAATCACGTAGTCCACGAGCCTCGGGAACTTGTCTATGCTGTGCGAACTGATACCGGCCGCGTGCAGGGGAGCCCTCAGTCTGGTCGCGTCATCCGGATGCAGGGGGCCCGCATTGGTCCACGCGACCGTCGGAAGGAGCGCGAAAATACCGTCGAGATTGATCGTGTTGGGCTTGGCGAGGCGGTGGCTCAGGAGGTGCAACCGCAAATACGCGTCCACGGTGGAGCTCGGCGGACTGCCGAGGTCGGACTCGACTACGACGAAGTCGCGGCGAACCGCTCGACGCGGGTCCTCACCCAGGAACTCCTTGAACTCGGTGGGGACAGCGTGCGGGTCAACGTCCGCGGGCATCGCACCGAGATGGGGCATGGGAAACCAGGCGTCGAGCACGGTCGCGTTGTTGGCTACGGTCGCGATCCCGAGCGCCCAGGCAGTCGTATCCGTCATGGTTCAAGGCTAGTGCGGTGATCGGCAGTGGATAAACTGACGAAATGCCGAGCCTCGACCTGACCGCATCCTCCATCGACCTCACGCGGACGCTGTGCGACATCGATTCGGCATCCGGCAATGAACGGGTCATCGCGGATTCGATCGAAGACGCGCTCTCGAATGTTACGCACCTTGACGTGCTGAGGAGCGGGGACGCGATAGTGGCGCGGACCAATCTCGGGCGCTCAAGACGAGTTCTCATCGCCGGCCACATCGATACCGTCCCCGCAAACAACAATCTTCCGGTCAGGGTCGACGGCCAATACCTGGTGGGACGAGGCACCGTGGACATGAAGGCGGGAGTGGCGGTGCAGTTGAAGCTTGCAGCAGAGCTCGCCTCACCCCGCGTGGACATTACCTGGATCTGGTACGACCACGAGGAGGTTTCGTCAGAACTCAACGGTCTCGGCCGGCTCGCGAGAGAGCATCCGGAGCTACTCGTCGGGGATTTCGCCATTCTGGGCGAGCCAACCAACGCCATGGTTGAGGGCGGATGCAACGGCACGCTTCGGGTCGACATCACTACGCGCGGAAAGCGTGCGCACTCTGCCAGAGCGTGGATGGGAGTCAACGCCATCCACGGCGCCGCCCCGATTTTGGCGACACTCGCCGAGTATGAGCCGGAGGAGGAAGAGGTCGACGGGCTGCTGTATCGCGAGTCGCTCAACGCGGTCGGGATTCGCGGTGGTGTCGCGGGGAATGTCATCCCCGACGAGTGCACCGTGACCGTCAATTACCGCTTCGCACCGAACACCTCCGGCGACGAGGCGATTGCCCTGATCCGGCGACTCTTCACGCAGGATCCCCGGTTCGAGGCCGAGCTCACGGTCACCGACCTTGCCGAAGGCGCCAGGCCGGGCCTTGATGCGCCTCTCGCTCAGGAGTTTCTCGACGCCGTGGGCGGTTTCGCCCTCCCCAAGTACGGCTGGACGGATGTCGCGCGTTTTTCGGCGCTGGGTATTCCGGCGGTCAATTACGGTCCCGGTGATTCTTCGCTCGCCCATTCCGATGATGAGCGGGTGGATACTGAGCAGATCATCGCCTGTGAACGTGGATTGCGCGCGTGGCTGACCGGGCCGTGAATCAGCCCAGCCTCGCGCGACAACCCGTTCTCACCGCTCTGCGCATCCGTTATCGGCTGACGCCGTGGTGGTTGAAAGTCACCGTCGTGTGGGCGCTCTCCCGCGTCGTCACGACGGTGATCTTGCTGTGGTTCGCGGCGCGGCAACCCGCGAATTCCTGGACATCGGCTCGCCCCGACTACCTGTCGTTCGCGCAACTGTGGGACAGCACGTGGTATCACATTGTCGCCGTGTCGGGGTATCCGTCAGTGCTCCCCATGACCGCGGATGGGCACGTCGCAGAGAACGCGTGGGCATTCATGCCCGGTTACCCGATGTTCGTGCGCGGAGTCATGGTCGTCACGGGCTTGCCGTGGGAGCCGGTATCGGTGTTTGTTTCGGCCGCGTTCTCCCTCGCGGCCGCCCTCGTTGTCTACCGGATGCTGTATCTCGTGATTCCCCGCGACGCGCTTTTCGCCGTCGTGGTGCTGTGCGTCGGACCGCTCTCGCCAATACTGCAGGTGTCCTATGCGGAATCGATGCACCTGTTTCTTCTCGCCCTCGCCCTGTACCTGGTCATGCGACGCCGCTACGTCGTCCTGATTCCCGTGGTCGCGATTCTCGCGCTCACGCGGCCGAGCGGGCTTGCGTTCGCCCTCGCGCTCGGCTTGCACTTCCTCCAGCGTTTCTTTGCGCGCGGGAGAGACCCGTTCCCGGTCTGGGAGCGCATTCTTGGCGCTGGTGTGACCGTTTTCAGCGCGATCATGGGTCTGGCCTGGCCGTTTTTCGCGTGGATGTCGACCGGGTCGATTTCCGCGTATACGGACACCGAACTTGCGTGGCGCGCTCCGTATCTCGGTTACGTCCCCCTGATTCCGTTCACTCCCTGGGTTCAGGGCGCGGGGTTTTGGATGCCGGGGCCGCTCGGCGTGCTCGTGCTCCTCGCGATCGTCCTCGGCTTTTGCGCGTTTCTGTTCACACCGTGGGCACGAAGGCTCGGCACGGTCCTTCGGTTTTGGCTTGCGAGCTACGGCGTGTACCTTCTGGCGGTGTTCTTTCCACAGTCCAGCACCTTCCGTCTTCTCCTGCCGATGTTCCCGATCGCGGGAGCTCTCGCCCAGCCTCGATCCCGAATTTATCGTGCGCTTATCGTGGTTCTCTTCATCGCCGGCCAGTGGGTCTGGTGCTACTACTGCTGGTGGGTGGACGGGTACGACTGGACTCCTCCGTAGACGTCTCGGTTTTTAGTGCACGGAAAATACGGGATAATAGAGACACATCTCACGAAAGGGGACCATTCATGGCAGCCATGAAGCCGAGGACCGGAGACGGGCCAATGGAGGCTGTGAAGGAGGGGCGCCTGATCATCGTGCGTGTGCCGCTGGAAGGCGGCGGTCGTCTTGTTGTTTCGGTCAATGATGCCGAAGCGAAGGAACTTCACGACGCCCTCGCAGGAGTAGTCGCGGCTGCGAAGTAACAGGCTCGGTATTGTCCGCAGAGGCGGCCCGCTTCGCCGCTAAAACCCGAAGGTGACGATCGGTTTCAGGCGTGAGTCGCGCAGCGATTCGAGCACGAAAAGTTCGTGGGGCACGACCGGATGCGGAAGCGCGTGCAAGGAAAACCATCCGAGGTCGGCAGCTTTTTCCGTTTCGATGAGCCGGGGGTCACCGCTCCATTCCCGGCACTGAAAGAAGAAGTCCACGCGCTCGTCGACGGGGTCGTGGTTTTTTTGGGTTCTGTGCATGGCGGCAATGGGTTCCAGTGCCGACGGTTCGATGACTATACCGAGTTCTTCGAGCGCCTCTCGCCGCGCTGCATCGAAGCTCGACTCGTCCCGTTCCACGTGGCCCGCGGCGGCAGCGGCCCAGTGTCCGTCCATGAAACCGGTGCCGCGCCGCAGCTGCAGCAGCACGTCGTCACCTTTTCTGAGCAACACATACGATGCGGGTACAACGCGAAAGTCGTGCGTCATCCGTTGTCCGCAGCGGTCAGCAGGAGAAGTCCGTCGCCAACCGGTGAGATCGCGCTGATCACGGCGGTGGATGACGAGAGCTCCCGCAGCAAACTGCGGAAGCCTGCCACGACATCGTCGCGGTGAGCGGGATCCGCCACACGCGAGTGCCACAGCACGTGCGCCACAATGACGGTGCCGCCCGCGCGAACGAGCCTCAGCCCGTGCTCGACGTACTCGATGACGGATTGCGGATCCGCATCGATGAACACGACATCGTACGCTCCCTCATTCATTCTTGGGAGAACCTCGCGCGCACGACCCGTGATGAGGCGAATCCGATTGTCTGGATATCCGGCGTTCTGGAACGACGCTCGAGCATGCTGCTGATGCTCCGCCTCGATGTCGATCGAGGTGAGTGTCGCCTGCGGTGCGCCGGCGAGCAGCCACAATCCGCTCACGCCGGCACCGGTGCCGACTTCAATCATGGTCGTGGCAACCGTCGCCGCCGCGAGCACGGCCAGCTGTGCGCCCATAGCGGGCGTAATGGCTTCCACCCCGAGTTCGGTTGAGCGCGTGCGCGCCAACGCGATGTCGTCTGGTTCCACAATGAAGTCTTCGGCAAACTTCCAGTCTGTTTCTTTTCCGGCCACCATCAGCTCCTTGTCCCATTTACTCTAAAGCGGATATCCTCCAGAACCGGTTAGTCTGAACTCGTGTTTGGGTTGACTTTCGAGAAGCTCCTGTTGATCGGAGTTCTCGCGGTGTTTCTTCTCGGCCCGGAGAGATTGCCGTATTACGCCTCCCAACTCGCTCGACTCGTCAAGAGTTTGAAGAAAATGGCCGACGGCGCGAAAGACCGCATGCGCGAAGAAATGGGTCCGGACTTCGACGAGGTCGACTGGAAAAAGCTCGACCCGCGGCAGTACGACCCGCGGCGCATCATCCGCGAAGCTCTCGTCGATGATGTGGTGATACCGGTCGCTCCGCCTGTCGCGGACTCCGCCTACGCGAAGCGCAGGAAGCGGTTGGAGGACGAGGGCAAACCGGCGCCATTCGATGCCGAAGCGACGTGAAAACCGGAGCATCAACACCGACACGGAGTGACGGCATCGGCCGGAGGCTCGGGCCGTGCAGGATGCGGCGGGCGCAGATTGCGCACTCAGCGACGTCGGATCGCCTTGATCGCGTGAAGCAGCACCAGCATGACCCCGCTCAGTTTGGCGAATTCCCTACCGGTTCGCGGCAGGGTCATGACTCCCGTTGATTCAGCGACGGTGTGCGCGTTAACAAACCGGCGGATGCCTTCCACCCCGTTGCGTCGGCCGATTCCCGACTGTTTGACGCCGCCCATAGGCGCATCAATCGAGGAGAACGTCGCACGGTAACCCTCGTTGATGTTGATGCTGCCGGCCTCGAGCGCACGGGCGACAGTACGCGCGCGCTTCCTGGATCGCGCGAAAATCGAGGCGTTGAGACCGAACGGCGACGCGTTGGCGGCCGCGATAGCGTCATTCAGGCTCTCGACCGGGGTGATCGCGATGACCGGCCCAAACGTCTCGTTTCCCGAGCACAGCATGGACTCGGTGACGCCGGAGAGCACCGTCGGTTCGAAGAAGAGCGGTCCGAGGTCGGGTCGTACCTTTCCGCCCGTGAGCACGGTGGCTCCCTGGTTCACGGCATCCTCGACATGCTCGACCACGCGTTCAAGCTGGCTGGGGAGCGTGAGCGAGCCGACATCCGTCGAAAAGTCGAATGCCGGCCCCTGAACCAGAAGCGCGGTGCGCGCCACAAATTCCTTCGTGAATTCCTCCGCCACCGCACGTTCCACATAGATCCGTTCAATGGAAACGCACAGTTGTCCCATCGACGAGAAGCACGCATAGACGGCGTTTTGCGCGGATGCCATTGGGTCGACATCCGCGAGCACGATCATGGGGTTCTTGCCACCGAGTTCAAGGGAGGCGCCCCTCAGAGCTTCGGCCGCGCGAACACCCACGTGAATGCCGGTGGGGGTTGACCCCGTGAAGCAGACAAAATCACTCGCGTCGTTGACCGCATCACCCACGGTCTTGCCCTGGCCCGTGACGACGGCCCAGACGTCGCGCGGGACACCGGCATCCAGGAATGCGCGACGCAGTGCGAGGATGCTGAGCGCACCCTGGTCGTCCGCCTTCTGAATCACGGAGTTCCCTGCGGCGAGCGCGGGAATCACGTCCATCGCGGCAAGACTCAACGGGTAGTTCCACGGAGTGATGACGCCGATGAGGCCCTTCGGCCGATACTCGACGCGGGTGCGGATCACGAGGGGAATGCCGCCGCGCCGCCGCTCAGCGCCGAGTGCCCTGCGCGCGAAGACGGCATAATATCGCGCGACGTTCGCCGACTGGAAAACCTCTTCGAACGCCTGGCCGCGGGTCTTGCCGGTTTCTGTCTGCACGGCATCCAGAAGAAGTTCCTTACGGCGGAGGATGAGGTCGTGCGCCCGCAGCAACACCGCCTTCCGGTGCGCGAAACCAGCCGCGTGCCACGCGAGCTGTGCGGTGCGGGCGCGCTGAGCTGCCTCCGCCACATCCGCCTTGGAACTGTGCGGAAGATCATGGATTTTCTCGCCCGTAAACGGTGCGTTGACCGCAGAGTGGGAGGAGCGCGACGAAGAAATGTCACCGTCGAGATCGTCGACGATTTCTCGACTGAGGAATGTACCGGGCATGAAGCCAACGCTACACTTTGGTTCATGACCGCACCGGAGCGCTCCGTGACGACTACCCGACTTCCACGCGGGACCGTGTTCACGTATGCCATTGGGTCGATCGGCACGGGAGGGTTTTCCACGCTGCCGGGGCTCGTGATCCTCATCTATCTCACCGATTTTCTCGCGGTGCCGGTAGCGCTCGCAGGTGCCCTCTTCACCGTCGCCAAAGTGTGGGATGTGATCATCGATCCGGTGATCGGAAACCTGAGCGACCGAAGCCTCGCGCGGGTCGGGTCCCGTCGACCGTTCATGGTGCTGGGGGCCGTGCTCCTGCCCCTCTTCTTCATCGTGACGTTCGTGGTGCCCGTCGGCCTCCCGCCAATCGTTGCGGGGATCTGGGTGCTCGTGGCGTTCCTTCTGGCGGCGACCGCGTTCAGCCTGTTTCAGGTGCCTTACATCGCCCTGCCGGCTGAGCTTTCGGACAACTATGACGAGCGCACCCGCCTGCTCACCTGGCGCGTGGTGGTGCTCAGTCTGGCAATCCTGCTTTTCGGTGCGGGCGGCCCCGCAATTCGGCAGGCTGCGGGCGGAGACAAATCGTTCACCGGTTATTTGGTGATGGCTGTCGTTGCCGGTCTCGTGATCGGCGCAGGGCTTTTCGTGTCGAGTTTCATTGCGAAAAAGGCGACGGTACCCGTCGTGGTGGAGAAGCCAGCATCCATTCGGGAGGGATATGCGGCCGGATTTCGCGCACTCAAGCGCAGCCAACCGTTTCGTGCCCTGCTCGTAACCTTCCTACTTCAGGGACTCGCAACAGGGGCGATGCTCGCGGGGGCGACGTACGTTGCGAAGTATGTGCTGCTCGACATCGATGCCGTCACCTACCTTTTCATCGCACTCATCGCTCCTGCCCTCCTGTGCGCTCCGCTGTGGGGCGCCATTTCGAACCGCATCGGCAAGGAACGCTCGTACACGATTGCGAGCATCATCTTCGGTGTTGCGGCGCTGAGCCTCGTGCTGCTCATCTGGGACCCCGGAGCCTGGGTGTATGTCCCGGTTGCCATCGCGGGTGCCGCCTATGCGGGAATGCAGTCGCTGCCGATGGCCATGCTTCCCGACGTCATCTCCCACGATGCGGCGACCCACGGAGACGGGCAGGCCGGCGTGTTCGGCGGCGTGTGGACCGCCGGGGAGACGACGGGCATGACGCTCGGGGCGACGGCGCTGTCTATCGTGCTGGCAGTCACCGGCTACCTCGAGTCCGGCGCGTCAACCATTGTGGAGCAGCCGACATCGGCAATTGCGGGCATTGTGGTTGCCTTCAGTATTTTGCCCGCGGCGCTCATTGGACTGAGCCTCCTCTCGCTCGCGCGATACCGGCTGCGGAAGGGATCGATAGGGCAGTGAAGTTCAGCGAGCCACCCGCGAGTATTCTCGCGCGACTTCAGAAGCTGCGCGACGCGGATGCCCCCACGCACGGCGGTCGCGTGCTCTCGTACGTGTACGACAGCGGTCTTGCGGAGCTCGATGAACTCGCTGCGGCGGCCATCCGCATGGTGCAGCCCGTCAACGGGCTCGACCCCACGACTTTCACCTCGGTTGCGACCATGGAACGCGAGGTGCTCGGTTTTGCGCGCGCGATGCTCCACGGTGACGACGAGGTTGTCGGGACCGTCACGAGCGGCGGCACCGAGAGTTGCTTGCTGGCAGTGAAAACGGCGCGCGACAACTGGCGGCTCGCGCATCCGGATGCGGGAATGCCGAGGCTGCTCGCCCCGGCGACGACGCACGCGGCGTTCCAGAAAGGTGCGCACTACTTCGGGCTTGAACTGGATCTCGTCCCGGTGGGCGAGAACGGAACGTGTGACGCCTCTGCCCTGATCGAACGGATGGGCGATGACGTTGCGCTCGTTGTGGTGTCTGCGCCGAGCTACCCCTTTGCTGCTCTCGATCCTGTTGCCGAGGTGGCGGCGGCTGCCGCCGAGCGGGGGATTTCCTGCCACGTGGACGCGTGCATCGGCGGGTTCGTGCTTCCGTGGCTGGATACCGCGCCGTGGGACTTCCGCGTGCCGGGTGTGACGAGCGTGAGCGCCGACCTGCACAAGTTCGGCTACGCGCCGAAGGGGGCATCCGTGCTCCTGCACCGCGGGCGCGATCGCCAGCGCGCACAGTACTTTGCCACCACGAGATGGTCGGGGTACCCGGTGGTGAATCCCACGATGCTCGGCTCGAAGTCGGCGGGTGCGCTCGCGGCGAGTTGGGCGATCATCCACGCTCTCGGCGAAGCAGGGTATGCGATGCTGGCGGCGGCATCCGAACGGGCCACGGTGGCGTTGCAGTGGGTCATCGCGGGGATCGAAGGGTTGCGGGTCGTCGGCGCCCCGGTGGGTCCGCTGTTTGCTGTCGCGACGGACGATTCGGCGCCCGAGGATCGCCGCGTCGACCCGCACCACTGGGCGGACCAGGTTCGCACGCGCGGCTTCCTGCTGCAGTTGCAGCCCGCTTTCGCGCAATCGGATGGAACGCGGTTGCCCGCGACGACGCACCTCACGATCACCCCGGTGACGGAGGCGGTGCTGGATGATCTCTCTGCCGCGATGCGGGACTCGGCGGAGGAGGTGCGCGGCGTTCCACCGGTGACCGTGGCGGATGTTCTGGCGGGAGTTCCCGCGGAAACCGCAGCCGCGTTGCAGTCGATGGGTGCGGACCCGTCCGGCGCGAGCCCGCTCGATTCGGAAACCGCCGCAGCGCTGCTAGCGGGCTTCGGGTTGGGATCTGATGCGGATGGCTCCGCGCCGCTCCCTGAGCGCATGGCGCCGATCCTGGCGCTCGTGGAGGCGCTGCCTGCACCGGTCGCAGAGCGTTTACTCGTCGAACTGCTCGCACGCCTCAACGAGCCATAAGATAGGCCGCCCGGCACCGCGTCCCCCTTCGTTTCGTTCGCAATTCA
This sequence comes from Agreia sp., assembly GCA_044464485.1. Taxonomy (GTDB): domain Bacteria; phylum Actinomycetota; class Actinomycetes; order Actinomycetales; family Microbacteriaceae; genus Terrimesophilobacter. The sequence continues at coordinate 175,453 of JBIQLG010000003.1, read as the reverse complement.
GGCAGAATGCGAACGGCACTCGAGTTGACCCCGGAAACACGGGAGACCAATTGCGCGTCGCATCATTCTGCCTGAGTTGCGAACGAAACGAGGGGGCCGGATGCCGCGAGCAGGTCAGCGACGGCGAGGATCGCGGCGGCGGCGGGGTCCTCCGGGTTCGCGAGCACGACGGGCACCCCCGCGTCGCCGCCCTCGCGCAGGGCAACGCTGATCGGAATCGAGGCCAGGAGGGGCACCGACTGCTCGGGTGTGGAGAGGCGCTCCGCGACATCCGCACCCCCTCCGCTGCCGAACAGGTCGAGAGCTGTGCCATCCGGCAGTGTGAACCCCGACATGTTCTCGATCACGCCGAACACGTGCTGCCCGGTCTTGCGGGCGACGATGGCGCTGCGTTCCGCGACGTCTGCGGCGGCAGCTTGCGGCGTCGTGATGACAATCACCTCAGACTGGGGGAGCAGCTGCCCTACGGTGATCGCGATGTCTCCCGTGCCTGGTGGCAGATCGAGCAGCAGGATGTCGAGCTCGTCGAAGTAGACGTCGCTCAGGAACTGTTTGATGGTGCGGTGCAGCATGGGTCCGCGCCACGACACCGCGGTTGCGGGCCCCGGCAGGAACATTCCGATCGAAATGACTTTGACTCCGAAGCCGATCGGCGGCAGCATGAGCTCGCCCACGCGCGTTGGTTTCTCGCCCGAAACACCCAGCAGAGCCGGAATGGAAAATCCGAAGACGTCGGCGTCGACAATTCCCACTTTGAGTCCGCGAGTGGCCAGTGCAGCGCCAAGATTCGCCGTGATCGTGGACTTTCCGACGCCGCCTTTGCCACTCGTGACCGCATAAATTTTCGTCGGCGAGTCTGCCCCAAACTGCACGTCGCGTCGCCGCGACCCCTGCAGCCGTTCGGTGAGGGCGGTGCGTTGCTCCACGCTCATGACGCCGACCACCACGGACACATCAGTGACGCCATCGACGGACTCGGCGGCCTCCCGCACCTCGCGTTCGATGCGGTCGGCGGCGGGGCATCCGACGATCGTGAGGTTGATGGCAATCGTCGCGTGCGTGCCGTCGAGCGTCACGGATTCGATCATTCCGAGATCGGCGATCGGCCTGCGGATTTCAGGGTCGATGACGTTGCCGAGCGCGGCGTGAAGCGCTGATTCGAGAGGTGAGGCCGGCGGGGTGACGTCAGTCAACGGCTGAGCTCTTGTCCCGATCCAGTTCCTCAAGAAGCGATCGAAGTTCGGCGCGGATGAAATCCTTGCTCGCGAGGTCCCGCACGACAAGCCGCAGCGACACGATCTCTCGCGCCAGGTACTCCGTGTCGGCAAGGTTGCGTTCCGCACGCTGCCTGTCCTGCTCTATCTGAACGCGGTCGCGGTCATCCTGACGGTTCTGGGCGAGAAGGATGAGGGGCGCGGCGTACGACGCCTGCAGCGAGAGGATCAGTGTGAGGGCCGTGAATCCGAGCGCAGCGGAGTCGAACCGCCACCCGGCGGGCGCGAGAACGTTGTAACTCAGCCACGCTGCACAGAAGACGGTGAGGAAGAAGAGGAACCACGGGGTGCCCATCCCTCGCGCTATCGTCTCCGTGAATCGTCCGAAACGATCTCGCGGTTCGCCGAATCGTGGCACGAACGAGGTGCGAAGTCCCTTCGGGGAGTCGAGGCGAGATTCAGTGCGACGTGTTCGCGAGTTGTTCGCCATTGGTGTTCCTCCTTCCTGGCTTTGGTTCTGCAGAGATTATTTCGAGGGGGCTGGTATCTGCGCGAAGCAGCTTCGCCGGTTCGTCCTCGTCATGACTTCGCCAGTCGTCTGGCAGCAGGTAGTCAAGAACATCGTCAATGGTCACCACCCCGACAAGTCGGTGATTTTCGTCCACGACCGGAACGGAGACCAGGTCGTAACTGGCCAGAATGCGGCTCACCTCGGCAGCGGAAGTATCCGCTTTCACCGGGTCGAGTTTCTGGTCGATGAGCGTGCCCAGCCGTTCCATCGGCGGGTACCGCAGCATCTGTTGAAAATGCACCATGCCCAACAAGCGGCCCGTGGGCGGTTCGTAGGGAGGCAGCGTGACGCACACGGCGGCACCGAGCGCAGGGGCGAGGTCGACACGGCGGATGAGCGCGAGCGCTTCCGCGACCGTCGTGTCGGCGGCAACGATCACAGGTTCGGTCGTCATGAGACCTCCCGCGGTGTCGGGCGCGTACGCGAGGAGCATGCGCACGTCTTCGGCTTCTTCGGGTTGCATGAGGTCGAGGAGCGCCTCGCCGCGTTCGTCGCTGAGTTGCGCGATGAGGTCCGCCGCGTCATCCGGCTGCATCTGGTCGAGGACGTCTGCGGCCCGGTCGTCTTCAAGGTGGCTCAGGATGTCTACCTGCTCGCTTTCCGGCATCTCTTCGAGCACGTCGGCGAGCCGCTCGTCGCTGAGTTCCTCCGCGACCTCGAGCATGCGCTCCTCGGGCAGGTCAAGCAGCGCGTTCGCGAGGTCTGCCGGGAGCAGATCTTCATAGGTGGCGAGCAGCTGGCTCGCAGACTGAGGCTCACCTGCCTTGCGCTGCTCTGTCACATCCGCCCATGCCGCGAAGACCGTGTGGCCCTTGGCGAAGGGGGATGCGCTCGTTTTCGGCCGTCGCAGGAAGAGTTCGCGAACTTCCCATTCGCCGCGCGAATTCTGCTCGATCGCGACATCCTCAATCGTGGCGTGACCCGAACCATCCACAAAATTCACGACCCGGCCCAGAATCTCCGCGATCACACGCACTTCTCCGCCGCGCTGCTCGAATCGGCGCAGGTTGATGAGGCCGGTCGTGATTATTTGGCCACTGCCGATGCTGGTGACGCGGCCGATGGAGAGGAAGACTCGTCTGCGTCCGGGAACTTCGACCACGAAACCGACGACACGCGGAGATTCTTTGCGCCGATACACGACCAAAACGTCGCGGATGCGGCCCACACGGTCGCCGTGAGGGTCAAAAACGGCGCACCCGACCAGCCGGGCGCTGAATACTCTCGTCGCGCTCACGGTACAACCCTAGTCTTCTGATGCAAGAATGGGCTGGTGACCAATCAGAGCGGATTTTCAAGTCGTCAGGCGGCATTCCCCACTCTCCCGAAAGGCGATGTGCTGGGCACCTACGACACGTATGACGAGGCGCAGTCGGTGGTTGATCGGCTCGCGCGAGCCGAGTTCCCGGTGAAGCAGGTTTCCATCGTGGGCAGCAACCTGCACACGGTCGAACGCGTAACAGGCAAGATGACGTACGGCCGTGCGGCGCTGGCCGGCGCGGCGAGCGGAGCGTGGTTCGGCCTCTTCCTGGGGCTCCTGCTGTTTATTTTCTCGCCGTCACAAAACGCGATCCTCTATGTGGGCGCCGCGGTTCTCATCGGTGCCGGATTCGGGATGCTGTTCGGCATAGTGAGTTATGCCCTGAATCGGCGCAGGCGAGACTTCACCTCGATTCACCAGGTGATCGCCGGCAAATACGAGATCTTCATCGACCCTTCGCTCACCGCGAAGGCGCAGGACGTGCTCTCACGCCCGCAGGAGGACTGAGAGAGGCTCTAGCTCATCCACTTTTCGACATCGGCGACCGTGCGCGGGATGCCGACGGAAAGGTTTTCCGCACCGTCCGCCGTCACGAGGATATTGTCCTCGATGCGCACCCCGATGCCGCGGAACTCCTCGGGCACCGTGAGGTCATCCGGCTGGAAGTAAAGGCCGGGCTCGATCGTGAACACCATGCCGGCCTCGAGCACCCCGTCCATGTACATGTCTCGCCGAGCCTCAGCGCAATCGTGCACGTCGATCCCGAGGTGATGGCTCGTGCCGTGCACCATGTACCGGCGGTGGAATTGCGCGTCCTGAGCCATCGACTCTTCCGCGCTGACGGGAAGCAGGCCCCACTCTGCCGTGCGCAGGGCAATTATGCGCATGGCTTCCGCGTGGATTTCCCGGAACACGATCCCTGGCTTCACAATGGCAAAGGCGGCGTCTGCCGCCTCGAGCACAGCCTCGTAAATCTTTCTCTGAACATCGCTGAACTTTCCGTTGACCGGCAGCGTGCGCGTGATGTCCGCCGTGTAGTAGCTGTCGAGCTCGATTCCGGCGTCCACGAGAATGAGGTCGCCATCCTTGACCGCACCGTCATTGCGTGTCCAGTGCAGAATGCACGCGTGCGGTCCGGATGCCGCAATCGTGTCGTACCCGACCGTGTTGCCTTCGGCGCGCGCGCGGCGGTTGAATGTCCCTTCAACGAGCCGCTCGCCTCTGGGGTGGGCCACGATGTCCGCTCGGTCGACAATGATGTCATCGAATCCCTGCTTCGTTGCCGCGACCGCTTTGCGCATCTGGTCGACTTCATAGTCGTCTTTGACGAGCCTCAATTCGGCAAGGTCCCTCGCGAGCGCGTCGTCGCCGCTTTGCTCTGGTTCTTCGGTGCCCGCGGCATCTGCTTCGGCGAACAGCAACCGGCGCCCATCAATCTGATCCGTCAGGTCGCGATCGCCGTCGCGCACGATGAGGGTTCCGGCATCGATGGAATCCAGAACCGATTCGAAGTCAGCAAGATCCTTAGTTTCGATTCCGAGATCGCCCGCGACCTGAGCGAGTGACGGCCGCGGTCCAATCCAGAACTCGCCGATCTGCGGGTTCGCGTAGAACTCATCCGAGTCGCGCCCTGCGCGCTCGCGGAAAAACAACGTCGACGTGTGTCCGTTCGGGGACGGTTCCATCACCAGCACGGCCTCGGGCTCAGAATCCGATCCCCAGCCGGTGAGGTGCGCGAAGGCCGAGTGCGCGCGGAACGGATAGTCGGTGTCATTCGAGCGCACTTTCGCCGCTCCGGCCGGAATGATGAGGCGCTTGCCCGGGTACAGCTCCGAAATACGCGCGCGACGCGACGCGGCGAACGGCGCCTGTTCGCGTGCGGCGGGCACGACATCCGCCCGCTCAGCCCAGTTCGAAGAAATGTAATTCTTGAATTTGTCGGAAAGCGGCGTGGTGGAGCGGTTGCTGGTGGCGCGCGGCGCCGGGGAAGTTGATTCGGCCATACACCTATTCTTACCTGCGGGGAGACAACTGCACCACAATGGGCCGGTGGTCGCTGCCGGCGCCGTCACGATTGCTCACCACGCGCATTCCCGTTATCCGCCAGCCGGGCGTGGCCATGACGTGATCGATAGGAGCGCCGAGAAGTTCGGGAAGCGCGGTGGGCCACGTCCCCACCGCGGCGTTGCCACTCGCGAGGCCCGCATCAATGCAGTTGCCGATTGTCGCACCCGGACGCGCTGCCAAACCGTCGAAGTGGTCGACTGTCGAATTGAAGTCGCCCGCCATGATGACGTTGGAGCCGGAGCACGCCTCCTCCAGCCAGGTGAGGTCGAGTTTCCAGCGGTTCAATTCGGATGGGGTCGGCGCGACCGCGTGTACGGCGACGATGGTGGGCCCATCGCCGTTGACGGGCGTCGCAACCAGACTGGGCAGAACATTCGTGGTGCGGTGGTCGGTATCGACGCGATAGTCGCCAAGCTTCACGCTCGTGAGCAGCGAGGTGCTTCTGGCATTGGAGATGAGGTCGTAGTGAAACGAGTGGACCCACATCGGATGCCCGCCCGCCCTCATGAGTTCGGCAACCTTCGTCGCTGTTTCGTTCGTGGTCTCCGGAAGCGCCACGATGTCCGCGCCGGATTCCAGAGCGAGCTGCGCAATTGCCTGCGCACCGGGGGCATCGCCGAGCGTGTTCCAGGACATCACCGTAACGTCCGACTCTCCCTTTTTGTGAAACGACGTGTCGCCGAGGCCGCGAACGAACAGAATCGACGCGGAGGCCACGCAAAAAATGGCAACAAGGATCCCGAGAAGTGCTACGAATGTGCGCGCGCGACGCCAGACGAACGCCAGAAGCGTGAGCACGACCAGCAGGAACAAGCCGATGGCGATGGCAGCGCCCCGGAGTGAAACGGCCTGAGCGAAGAATGGCAATCGTTGAAGTCCGAGAAATTGCGGCCACACCGTAAAGGTGGCCGTGGCTGCCGCGCCGATGAGAATGAGCAACAGGATGACTCGACGAAACATAGTCAGGCGAGCCTAGCCGTTCGCGCCGGGAATAGAGTTGCAGAATGGCCGGATCCATCGACCTCCACACCCACAGCACCGTTTCGGACGGCACAGAGTCGCCAGCGGAACTCGTTCGCGCCGCCGTCGCCGCCGGGCTCGGCACGGTTGCACTCACCGATCACGACTCGACTGCAGGCTGGAAGGAAGCGTTCGCGGAGGCTGAAGGAACCGGTCTCACTGTCATTCCCGGAATGGAATTCAGCACGCGTCACGGCTGGAAAAGCGTGCATTTGCTCGCCTATCTCATCGACCCGAACAACGCGGCGCTCAGAGAAGAGACGCTGAAAATTCGCGAAGCCCGCCTTGCCAGGGCAGAGGCCATCGTGTATCGACTGGCCGCGGACTTCACCATCGAGTGGTCGGATGTGCTCGCCCAGACTGCGCACGGGGCGACAGTGGGGCGTCCGCACATCGCCGATGCGCTCGTGGCAAAGGGGATCGCACCGGATCGCAGCGCTGCGTTCCGCGACATCCTTCACCCGAAGTTTGGCTACTACGAGCCGCACTATGCGCCGGAGCCCATCGACGCCATCCGGTTGGTGCGTTCCGCGGGAGGCGTTCCCGTGCTTGCGCACCCTGGCACGCGCGGTGTTGACAATGTCATCACGGAAGAAAATCTCGCCGCACTCGTCGACGCTGGCCTTTTCGGCCTTGAAATTTATCATCGGGAAAACACTCCGGATGCCATGGAGCGTCTGCTCGCATACGCCGAAAGATTCGATCTCGTCGTGACCGGTTCAAGCGACTACCACGGCGCAGGCAAACCGAACCGGCTCGGGGAGAACACCACGACGCGCGACGTGCTCGCGCGAATCGTCGCGGAAGGAACGGGGTCGGCACCGTTCATCGGCTGAGGCGCGGTCGGTTTCGTGCGGTGCGCGCGCGACTGCGCGGGTCGAGCAGGCTGCGCGGGCGACCTGTTTACGCGGCCGGCGGCGTGCTCCCGGAACTCGGACGCCTCGTGCGGTTGCGACGGCGACGCGACGGACCCGAACCGTCATGCGTACCTGCTCCCGCCGGCCGTTGCCCCTCCGCAGCTGCTGCGGCAGGCTGACCTCCGCGCGTGCGGGTGCGTTCGCGGCTTCCCGCGCGCCCGCGGTCTCCCGAACGTTCCCCGTCGCGGCGCGGGCCGCGCGAGGACGCGTGACCTGCGGTCGCGGAGCGCGGCTCTCGGTCTCGGGCGGGACCGGCCGACTTCAGGCGGCCCTTGGCCTCTGCCGGGATGTCAAGGTCGGTGTAGAGGTGCGGCGATGACGAATACGTTTCGCGCGGTTCGGGGATTCCCATCTCCAGTGCCCGGTTGATGAGCCCCCATTTGTGCATGTCGTCCCAGTCCACGAACGTGACCGCGATACCGGTTTTTCCGGCGCGACCCGTGCGCCCGACGCGGTGCAGATACGCGTCGTGGTCTTCGGGAATCGTGTGGTTGATCACGTGGGTAACGTCCAGCACGTCAATGCCGCGGGCGGCGACATCCGTGGCGATGAGGATGTCCTTTTTGCCGGCTTTGAAGGCAGCCATCGCCCGTTCGCGCTGCTCCTGATTCAGGTCGCCGTGAACGGCGGCAGCGTTGAAACCCCGATCGTTCAGCTCCTCAACCAGTTTTGCGGCTGCTCGCTTGGTCCGCGTGAAAATTACCGTCTTGCCGCGGCCCTCGGCCTGAAGAATTCTCGCGATGACCTCGTCCTTGTCGAGAGCGTGCGCGCGATACACCACGTGCTTGATGTTGGCCTGCGTGAGTCCTTCGTCGGGATCCGTCGCGCGAATGTGAATCGGTCGATTCATGAACCGGCGAGCAAGAGCGACGATCGGCCCCGGCATCGTTGCCGAAAACAGCATCGTGTGCCTCGCGGGAGGTGTCTGCGAGAAGAGTTTCTCGATGTCGCTGAGAAAGCCGAGGTCGAGCATCTTGTCAGCCTCGTCGAGCACCATGACCTTCACGTGCGCGAACGAGAGCATGCGCTGGCTGGCGAGGTCGAGCAGGCGGCCGGGAGTTCCGACAACCACCTGCGCGCCCGCCTTGAGTTCGTCGATCTGACCCTCGTAGGCTTTGCCGCCGTAGATGGCAACGACCTGCGTCGATCGATTCGATGCAGCCGTCACGAGGTCTTCTGCCACCTGGATGCAGAGTTCCCGAGTCGGCACAACGACGAGTGCCTTGACGCCGGGCTCGGGGTCGTGACCGAGCTCCTGCAGGAGCGGAAGTCCGAAGCCGAAGGTCTTTCCGGTGCCGGTTTTTGCCTGACCGATGATGTCCTGACCGCTCAATCCGAGCGGGATGGTCTGGGTCTGGATGGGGAAGGGTTCGATGATGCCTTTGGCGGCAAGCGCGTCGACCATATCCTGATCAACGCCGAGTGCTGAAAATGTCAAGTTTTGGTGCCCTGTCTGGGTGTGAGGTTACGCCCGTCTTTTCCCAGGGCGCAGGGCCCCGCCAGCGTGGGGGCCGAACCCAGTTTAGCGGTGCGCGTGAGATCTGCGGCGCACCCCTGCCGATTCACAGCGTTTCGTCGCGCGAGGAGCCATCGTCCCTCACGGGCTTTTCCGCCGAAGCCTCAGACCACCGACGCTAGGCTATTACCGTGGCTAACCTGTTCCCGCGTCGTACGAAGCGACAGTCTCCGTCGAGGCATCGCGCAAAACGACCGAACCCGAATCAGGTGGTCAATCGCGTGGGGTTGAGCGAGCTCACGCCGGAATTGCCGCGGTTTCTTGGCCAGGCGGCCTACGTGCAGCTGTCCTTTTTCGAGAGTCTTTCCCGCGCGGTCATCGACGCACCCACTACGGCGTCGAAGGAAGCGGTGAGTCGCGTCGCGGGGGCGGCTCTCGCCCGGCACCATGCCCTCGTCGATGCGGTGAAGAAGTTGGGCAGAAATGCCGCGGACGCAATGGAGCCATTCGTCGAGACGATCGACGGTTTTCAATCGCGAACCCGAGGAAGCGACTGGGCAGAAGCGCTCCTGGCGTATTACGTGGGGGCGGGCATTCTCGACGACGGTTTTGCCAGCATCGCCGAAGGGTTTGACGAAGACGACGCGGAGCGCATCGCTTCCATCCTGGATGATCGGGATTCCCTCGCTCTCATCGCCAGTGAGCTGAAAGCGGCAATCGAGGCGAACCCGAAACTGGCATCCCGCTTGGCCCTGTTCGGTCGACGACTTGTCGGCGATGTACTCCTCGTGGCGCGATCGGCACTGAACCTTCCCGAAAACACCGCGCATGACGATGAAAGACTTGAGCCCGTTCTCACCGAGCTGATCGCGGACCACACGCGAAGAATGGATGATCTCGGCCTAACGGCGTGATGGCCCCTCAGGCGCGCAGAAGCTGCTCGAACAGGTGCTCGTCACGTCGTTTGCGTCGCGAGGCGATGAGGAGCGGGATCACGAGGCTGACGAGACCGCTCGCACCGAGGCTCACCCACCATATCCAGCCGCCGTCGAACGGCCAGCCAAGCCAGGTGAGCGCAGCCCAGACGGCGGCGGACGCCGCGGCGCCAGCGGCAGGGAGAAGCGCGCTGCCATACGTATCGCGACCCGGCAGGATGTAGCGCGGGATGGCACCTATTCCCGCGCCGAGCATGACGACGAAGAGGAGTTCCATCAGGCGACGAATCCCACGCGTCGCGATGTCTCCGAGCCGACCTCGATGTAGGCGAAGGTGTCGACGGCGATGACGAACACGCGGCCCTTGTCGTCGAGCAGCCTCATGAATTTTGCGTCGCCTTCCAGAGCGCTCGTCACGATCTTCTCGATTTCTGCGGCAGTTTGATCGGATTCGAAACTCAGCTCACGCGGGCTGTTGATGATACCAATGCGAATGTCCACGAGCCCAGATTACGACACAACGTCGACCGGGGTTCGCCGGTTCGTTGTCAGCGGAACGGATTCGTGTCTGAGGGTTGAGATAGCTTTGCAGTCGTGACGGTCATCGGATTCTCCACTGCGGCGCTGCGCGGAGAGGCGGCAAGGCCCAACGCACCCGATCCGTCGCAGGCGCAGATCATTGCCTTGCCTGACGACGCTTCCGCGATCGTAACGGGCGCACCGGGAACGGGAAAGACTGAGACGATCGTGAACATCGTGGCAGATCGGGTCCTCGCGCGGGGATGGCTGCCGAACGAGCTCGTCGTGATCGCCCAGAATCGGGCAACTGCTACCGCGCTGCGGGACCGGCTTGCGCTCGCCGTCGCCGTGCCGACGGAGGGTCCGCTCGCTCGCACGATCAATTCGCTCGCATTCGAAATCGTGTCTTTCGCGCGGCGCGCCGCGGGTGCGGAGGCACCGCGGTTGCTCACGGGTGGCGATCAGGACAGCGACATCGCGCAGTTGCTCGAAGGCCATCGCGACGACGGCACTGGCCCCGCGTGGCCGCCACCTCTCGATGAGCAGTTGCGAGGATTGCGGGGGTTCCGAACCGAACTGCGTGAAATCATGATGCGCGCCACGGAACATGGCATCAGCCCCGAAGTCATGACCTCGCTCGCACGCGAGCACGGTCATCCGGAATGGGCGGCCGTTGCGGAGTTCCAGAGAGAGTATCTGAGCGTGCTTGCCGAGTCCAGACCGGATCAGCTTGACGCGGCGGAGCTCGCGGCAGCCGCCGTGCGGTCGATCGCGGCGGGGGTCGTGCCGGAGTCAATTTCGCGCCTCCGAATGATACTCGTCGATGACGTTCAGAACGCAACTCAATCGACCGTGTCGATGCTGCGCGCCCTGGCGGGTCGTGGAGTGAAAATCATTGCCTTCGGGGATCCCGATGTTGCGGTCGCGGCGTTTCGCGGCGGCGAAGCCGAAATAGTCGGCCGCTTCGGTGCTGCTGTGAAGATCGATGATCTCGCCGTGCTGCATGTGAACCATTCGCATCGACAGCGAGGTCAGTTGCGCGCCCTGACGTCGAACGTGACGGCCCGGATTGGAACCGCGGCAACCTTCGGACATCGCAATCCCCAGTCCGACCTCGCGGGTGCGGACGACGAGACCAGCCGCGTCGTCACGACGACCGCACCGACCCAGGCGCGACTCTGGTCGACCCTCGCGCGGTATTTGCGTGAGCGTCACCTCGTTCACGGCCTCGCATGGCGTGAGATGGCGGTGGTGGTCCGCAGCGGCGCGCAGGTTCCCCAGATCGCGCGAGCGCTCGCGCTTTCCGACGTTCCCACCAGAACGGTGTCCGGTGGCAGTCCGCTTCGCGACGAGCCCGCGGTGCGTGGCGTTCTCGACATCGTCGACGTGGGAATGCGCAGAACAACGCTTACCCCCGCGCGCGCGACGGAGATGCTCCTGGGGCCGCTTGGCGGTCTTGACCGGCTGGGCCTGAGGAGGCTCAGGCTGGCGCTGCGCACCGAGGAGTTGGCGGGCGGGGGAGCCCGTGCGGGCGACGAGCTGCTCGTTGAAGCATTGCAGGCCCCCGGGCGTCTGGCCACGATCGATCACCGCGCGGCACGGGCGGCCTCACGGCTTGCCGAGACACTTGCGGAGGTGCACGCCGCCGCTGATGCTGGCGCAACCATCGAGGAACTGCTCTGGCTCGTGTGGGAGCGCAGCGGGCGGGCTCCCCTGTGGCAGGCACAGGCTTTGGGTTCGGGAATTCTCTCGGCCGAAGCAAATCGAAACCTTGACGGCGTTCTCGCGCTCTTTACCGCGGCGGCGCGTTTTGTGGAGCGAGAGCCGGGTTCGCCTGCATCCTCGTTCCTCGAGGCAGTTCTTGACGCCGAAGTTCCGGAAGACACGCTTTCGCCTCAGGCCGCCATGGATTCCGTGCTGGTCACGACGCCGATCGGTGTACTCGGCCGAGAGTTCGACACGGTGATCGTGGCGGGTCTTCAGGACGGTGCATGGCCGAACATGCGGCTTCGAGGTTCCCTTTTGTCGCCGGAACTTCTCGTGCGCGTCGCGCATCAGCGCGAGGTAGCTCCCACCGACGCGCGAAAGTCGGTACTCGCGGATGAACTCCGCATGTTCGCGCTCGCGGTCTCCCGAGCACGCCGCGAGGTGATTCTCGCTGCGGTCGCCAATGATGATGAAGCGGCGAGCGTATTTTTCGCGCTCGCGCCCGACGGCGCGCAACCCTTGCCCGCTGCGACGCTTCCGCCTCTGACTCTGCGCGGTCTCGTCGGTCGATTGCGGCGCAGTCTCACTGGCGCCGAATCACCCGATCCGCACATCGCGGCAAATCTGGCGTTTCTGGCCGAGCGAGGCATCCCAGGGGCGCATCCGGATGACTGGCACGGGCTGGCCGCAGCAACGACCACCGAACCGCTCTACCTCGAGGAGGAGACGGTCCCCGTCTCGCCCTCGAAACTCGGTGCATTCGAGGAGTCGCCGATGGACTGGTTCATTGAATCGGTTTCCGGCACCCAATCGAGCACAGCGATGGGAGTCGGCACGATCGTGCACTGGGCAATGGAGACGGCGACGTCACCGCAAGTCGAGGAGGTGTGGAAGGCGATCGAGAGTCGCTGGAAGGAGCTCGTTTTCGAGGCTCCGTGGATTGCGGAACAGCAGAAGCGATCGGCGCGACGTTTGGCTGCAGGCGTGGCAGAGTACCTCGGTGATTTTGCCCGCGAGAAGAAGGTGCTGCTCGCCGCGGAAGACCGTTTCACGCTCGACGTCGGGCGCGCGCGGGTTTCGGGATCGATCGACCGAGTGGAACTCGCCCCTGACGGGGCCGTCGTCATTGTGGACTTGAAGACCGGCAAGCACGAATCCAACCAGTCGGTCATTGACGAGTATCCCCAGTTGGCCGCGTATCAGCTCGCCTACTCCTCCGGCGCTTTGGATGATGTGCTCGCCGAGATGCCCCACCATCACGCGGGCGGGGCGAAGCTTGTCTTCGTGCGCGAAGGCGTGAGAGGGAAACAGTATCGAGAAGGCGTGCAGGCGCCCCTCACTCCGGAGCAGCTGGAAGCGTTTCGGGAGCGCATCCGTCTGGCATCTATCGGGATGGCGATGGGCATCTATTCGGGCTCTCGCGAAGTCGACCCGTATGGGATGGGCGATGCCGCCACCCGCGCGGTGCATCGAGTTCGGGCGGTATGCAGTGACTGAGAAACCCATGCGAGCAGCCGAGCTCGCGGCGGCGCTCGGGCTGCCACAGCCGACAGAGCAGCAACGAGCGATCATCGAGTGCGAGCAGACTCCTGCGCTCGTGATTGCCGGGGCCGGAAGCGGCAAGACGGAGACCATGGCGGGGCGCGTCTTGTGGCTGCTTGCCAACGGTCACGTCGCGCCGGGTGAAATTCTTGGGCTCACCTTCACGCGAAAAGCCGCCGGCGAGCTCTCGCACCGAATCCGTGATCGGGTCGGCTCGCTTGCTTCCACCGGCATCATCACTCAGGAACTGGACGAACTCGATCCGCCGACCGTGACGACCTACAACTCGTTTGCGAACACGATTTTTCGCGACAACGCGGTGTTGCTCGGGCGGGAAAGCGACGGAGCCGTGCTCAGCGAAGCATCCGCATGGCAGCTTGCCAGATCGATCGTGATGGCCAGCACCGACGAACGCCTCGGCGCCCTGGACAAGTCGCCCGAGTCCATCACATCCGCCGTCGTTGACCTCAGCCATGCACTCAGCGAGAACGTGGTGGATCCGGCAAAAGTGCACACCATGGCGATCCGTTTTGCGCAGCTCGTCGAGCTGCCGACCGGAGGCACGGGCCAATACGCCAAAGCGCTGGACATCATCGATTCCGTTTCGTCGTTGCCGCTGTTGCTGGATCTTTCCGCCCGGTTCGCGGAGGCCAAGGCGCGACGAGGGGTTGTCGAATACGCAGATCAGGTGATGCTCGCGTTGCAGGTCATCCGCCGCGTGGACAGCGTGAGGACCCAGCTCCGTGAGCGTTATCGCGTCGTGCTTCTCGATGAGTACCAGGACACGAGCGTGGTGCAGACGTGGCTGCTTTCCGAGCTGTTTTCCGGTCACAGCGTCATGGCCGTCGGCGATCCGAATCAATCAATTTACGGATGGCGCGGTGCGAGCGCAGCAAACCTCGAGCAGTTTGCCGCCAGTTTCGGATCAGGTGCCGCGGTGCAGGAGTTCGCGCTGTCCACGAGTTGGCGCAACGGGCACCGCATCCTTGCAGCGGCGAATACTCTGGTCGAGCCGCTCGTCGCCGCCACGAGCGTGAGGGTGGAGGAGCTGGTCGCGGCGCCCGCGGCATGCGACCAACCGGTGGAGATTTGCTTCGAAGAGTCCGTGACGGATGAGGCGAGCGCGGCGGCACGGTGGCTGAAGCACCAGCTTGATCTACCATCCGGCTCGGAACGGCCGACGGCGGCCATGCTGTTTCGTGCGCGGCGCACTCAGTCGGTGTTCATCGAAGCGCTGCGCGCGGAGGGCGTGCCCTTCCACGTACTCGGCATCGGCGGACTGCTCGACGAGCCCGAGACAGCGGATCTCGTGTGTGCGCTTTCGGTGATCAGCGATCCGACCGCGGGTTCCCCGCTTATCCGATTGCTCGCGGGTTCACGCTGGCGAATCGGGGTTCGCGATCTGCACGCGCTCAGCCGTGTCGCCTCATGGCTGAGGGATCATGATTACGCGCAGAAACCGCTCGAAGAGAGCATGAGGGAGAAACTGCGCGCGTCGGTCGCGGAGGGCGAGGGCGGCTCCATCATCGACGCGCTGGACTTTGTGGCTCATGCGAGCCCCGACCACGGAATTCTTGCCCGATTCTCGGAGGAGGGCCTGTCTCGCTTGAAGCAGGCGGGGCAACTGTTTGCGAAACTGCGCGCCAGATCCACTCTGGACCTGCTCGACTTCGTCGTACTCGTCGAGCAGGAACTCGGTCTCGATATCGAAGTGATCGCAAACGAGAGAAGATCGAATTCTCGCGCGAGCAGGGAGGCATTCTTCGACGCCATCGACGCGTACCGTACGGTGAGTGACGGAGGCAATCTCAGCGGTTTTCTGCAGTGGCTTCGTGAAGCGGTGCGCAAGGATGACCTGGCACCGCGCCCCGAAGAGCCAGAAAAGGGCGCCGTTCAACTGTTGACGATTCATGGAGCCAAGGGCCTGGAATGGGACCTTGTCGTAGTTCCGAGGATGGTCGAGAATGAATTGCCCGCCAAAATTCGTGACGCGAGCGGATGGACGTCGTTCGGGGCGCTCCCTTACGAGTTTCGGGGTGACGCCGAAAGCCTCCCTGTGTTCGATTGGGAACACGCCGAGTCGCGCAAAGACCTGCTCGCGCGTCACGCGGCGTTCAGCGATGGCGTCAGGGAACGGCACGAGCGCGAAGAACGCCGGCTCGCGTATGTCGCGGTCACGCGCGCACGTCATCGCTTGCTTCTCACCGGTTCGTTCTGGTCAAGCCAGTCGCAGTGGCGTGGCGCAAGCCCCTACCTTGTCGAACTTTCCGACGCGGGCATCGTGCCGCCGGTGCCGAGCGCGCCTTCCGTGGAGGAAAAGCCGCAACTTCGAGAAGAACTTCCCATGTCCTGGCCGGAGGATCCACTGGGTACTCGGCGGCGTGCGGTCGAGCGGGCGGCGTCGCTTGTGCGTTCGACGCCGCCGGCAGTGAGCGGTGCGTTCGAGGACGACGTGACGCTCTTGCTCGCCGAACGCGATGCTCGTGAGCGCGAGACCGACACCGTCGAGGTACCCAACCGGATCGCTGCGAGCCGGTTCAAGGATTTCGTGACGAAGCCGGCTGATGTTGCCGCAGGCATCCGACGCCCTATGCCGGAGCGACCTTTCCGCGCAACGCGGCTGGGCACGCTCTTCCACTCGTGGGTGGAGGAACGTTCCGGGTTTGCCGGTTCCGGTGACGTCATCGATGTTGTGGAACGCGAATTGGATCAGGAGAATAGTGCGCTGGGCATCGAGGAGCTTGCGCGACTGCAGGCGACGTTCGAGAGGTCGGAATGGGCCAGCAGGAAACCGGTTGAGGTCGAACGCGAGGTACATTTGCCGTTTGATGGTCGCATCATCATTTGCAAGATCGACGCGGTCTTCGAGGATGACGGGCGATTCCAGATCGTCGATTGGAAAACCGGAAAGGCTCCTCGCACCAGCGAAGAGCTTGCGGAACGTCAGTTGCAGCTCGCGCTGTATCGTCTTGCCTTCGCGAAATGGAAGGGCATAGACCCGGAAAGTGTTGACGCCGTCTTCTATTACGTGTCGGAGGACAAAGTGATTGCTCCGGATCGGATTTTTGACGAAGACGAACTCGTCACGCTCTGGCGGGCCGCTATCGACGCCCGCTGATCACGGTACGGCGCGCAGCTGCACCGGTTTGCCGAGAATGGCCGATGACAAAGCCTCGACAGGTTCGCGAGGCGCTGCCGGATTTTCGATGAGCGTGAAATCCACGTCTCCCGCGTCCGGCAACATCATGGACGACGGCAACTCGACCAGATCGCTCGGGAGCAGCGACTGCGGAAACACGGCGATTCCGATTCCTGCCCGCACCGCGGCCAGTACGCCGTTGACTTCTTTCACGTTGCAGGTAATGCGCCAGGTGCGCCCCGCCGACTCAAGTGCGCGAATCGCAAACGTGCGGCTGAGGCTCGGCGCCTGATACACGATAAGCGGAAGCGGCGCCCCGGGGTCGATCGTGAAGCTCTTGTGGCCAACCCAGACCATCCGGTCTCTGCGCACGAGTCGGCCGAGCGAATCCCCGGACTCCTGCTTCACGAAGATGAGGTCGAGCTGGCCGGCCTGAAGTCTTCTGATGAGCACACCGCTCTGGTTCACGGTGAGTTCGAGGTTGATTTGCGGGTAGAGGTGCCGAAAGTCTCGCAGGATTCGCGGGAGTTGGGTGAGCGCAAGATCGTCCGCGGAGCCGAAACGGAGACGACCTCGCATGGCCGAACCGGTGAAGTAGCTTGCCGCTTCATCGTGCGCGGCCAGGATTGTGCGCGCGAAGCCCAGGAGCGCGTCGCCATTGTCGGTAAGTTGCACGTCTCTCGTGTCGCGCGTCACAAGGTTTCGGCCCGCGGCCAGTTCAAGTTTGCGAATGTGCTGGCTCACGGTGGGCTGGCTCAATCCGAGCACACCCGCAGCGTGCGTGAAGTTGAGCGTCTCGGCAACGGTGACGAAAGTTTTGAGCAGCACGGGGTCGAACATGGTCTCAAGTATTACAGCATCGAATGGTATTTATAGGCGCGATAATGCGAGTGAATGGTAGCCCGCAACATAATGTAGACCCGTGACACTTGAACAGCCGGGGGATGACGCGGCGACGGCGCCCATTCCCGTTATGGTTCAGCGTCCGCGCTGGCGCGATACTTTCGCGAGCCTGCGCGTTCACAACTATCGGCTGTACGTGTTCTCGCAACTTGTTTCGAATACCTCGGCGTGGGCGATGCGTATCGCCATCGACTGGCTGGTCTTCGAACTCACGGCAAGTGTCGCGCTCGTGGGAGTCACCGTCGCGCTCCAATTCGGTCCCATGCTGTTTCTCGGACCGATTGGTGGCGTCATCGCAGACAGGTACCCCAAGCGTCGTTTGCTCGTGACCACTCAGTCGATCAACGCGCTGGCGTGTTCGACACTTGCCGTTCTCACCATTTCGGGGGTTGTGACGGTGTGGGAGGTATTTGCCACCGCGCTCATCATGGGCTGCGTGGCGGTCGTGGACTCGCCAGCCCGATCGGTGTTCGTCAACGAAATGGTCGGTCATGGTCGGCTCGGCAATGCCATCAGCATCAACGCATCCATCTTTCATTTGGGCGGTCTCGTTGGCCCCGCGATCAGCGGAATACTCATCGCGATAGTGGGCGCAGGATGGTCGATCGCCGCGAACGGAGTCGCGGCTACGGTGGTGGTGATCACGCTGCTGAGCATGCGCGCATCCGAACTGCTTCCCTCGCTCGTCGCCGCACGCGGCAAGGGCCAGATTCGCGAAGGACTGCGCTACGTGCTCGCGAAACCCACGATCTTCTGGCCCATAGTGATGCTTGCTTTCGTCGCCACGTTCGGCATGAATCTGCCCGTGATGCTCGTGGCGTTCGCCGATCACGTCTACGGCTCCGGTGCGGCAGGGTATGGGCTGTATAGCTCGGCAGCTGCACTTGGCGCTCTCGCCGGCTCGCTGGCTTCCACGCGACGGATGTCCTATCGCCTGCGATCGATCATGCTGGCCGCCGGTCTCTTCGGGCTCGCCATCATCGCGTCCGGAGCCGCCCCCGTGGTATCGATTTTCCTCATGTGCCTCGCGGCAATCGGATTCACCAGACTGCTGTTTGCCACCACCGCGGAGTCCATTGTGCAAATGTCCACGAACCGCGTCATCCGTGGTCGGGTTATGGCCATTTACTCCATGGTCGTGCTGGGCGGCCAGGCCATAGGCGGCCCGCTCATGGGGTGGCTGACGGAGCTGTGGGGTGTGCGTCTGGCCATGATCGCGTCAGGGATCGTGCCGACTGTCGCTGCCATTGTGATTGCGATTCTTCTCGCCCGCTCCGGAAAACTGTCGTTGAAGTTTCGCATTCACCGCAGCATCATCCCGTTTTCCATCGAGGTGCGTGGACAGCTCGGTTAGCGGTCCGAACGGTCAGCCGAGGCGATCAGGCTCGCCGCTGCTCCAGCATCGCTTCAACCTCATCGACCGCCATCACCGGTTGCGTCGCGTGACTGAGGGTGATCGCCATGTCGTCGCGCACGCGGTCGGCGAGTCCGTGGAGCATCTCCACCGCGTCATCCACTATCTCGGTCGAGCGCTCCTGGGCACCATGCAGAAGCCACTTGGCCAGTTCCAGTTCCGAGTAGAGCCGCGCCCGGCGGGCGAGTTGCCTGTCGCGCGACCCGCGTGAAAGCTGGTACGCATCGAGGGCACTGTCTGCTGCGCCGTCCCTCGAGGAACCGAGCAACCAGAACAGGTCGCGTGCAGGGTCACCGACGCTCAAACCATGCCAGCCGAGGACCCCGGACACGGTATCGCCTTCCGCGAGGAAAGACTCGGCCGACAATGAGCCGTTGATGACGGTGGGAGCGAACTGCCACAGTGCTGAATCTTCGGTGGCACCCTCCCAACGGCCGAGCAGTTCCCCGGGCACGAGACCCGTTGCGGCAGCGCGATCCATGATCACGAGATTTGCCCGCAAGAGTTCGCTCGCGCTGAGCACGGGGAGGCCCGCATCCGTGACGAAGCTGGTCGGAAGCGAATGAATCGCCGCAATGGCTTCGCCGATCGACGTCGCGAGGCCATCACCGGGAGCGATGTCTCCCAGTGAAACTCGCGAACCATGGACGAACGCGTACACGATGGCGCGCGTTCCGGCGACGGGTACCTGACCGGCGAACGACGATACCCCGAAAGGAAGTCGCTTTCGTATTCCGGTGCTCAGGGCGCGCAGCGCGACGAGGTCGGCTGACTGCTCGGCTTCAGCTCGCTCAGAATTGGGTATGCGGATGATCCAGTGCGTCCCGTCACGCCCCGTGACGATGGCCGCGTCGAAATCACCGTGTGCTCCGCTGCCAATGGGCATTGACGCAACGACATCGAGCTCCGGCACCGCCGCTGTAGCGAGAGCGGCGAGAGTGAGATGCGATCTGGACATACCGTCAGGGTAAGTCGTGCAAGCATCCGGAGCGGCCAACGCCACGCACTTGGGTGAGAGCTCTCCTGCCATGATGATGGAGTGATGGAGACTGGCACAGGACCTGCGAGACGGCCGTCGCAGCTGCGCACCTACCTGTCTCGAAGCGCGATCGACCGCGATTACCTCTCGAGATCGAATCCGAATTTGTTCGAAGACCTGCGGCGGGATCCAGGAACCCGGGTACTCGTGACCTGGCAGGGCAGCTCGCTCTGCGTGGCGGACATCGCCATGAGACTGCGGCTATTCACTCCCGCTGATGTGCCGTATGGAGACGATGAGCGCATTCTCGCCCAGAGCTACCTTGGCCGCTCTACGTCAATGACGAGCCGAGAGAGTATCGGCACCCCCATCGTCGCCATGGAGTTGGCAGAGTCGGCGGCGCTGGAGTTGGCGCCACAAAGCGAGTGGCACGGCATACGCGACATCGCGGCGGCTCTGGACGACAGAGACGCGGGTCTCATTGTCGAAGCAGTCGCGCTCGCAAATTGGCGTGCGTCTCACCGTTTTTCTCCACGCACCGGCGCGCGGCTCGTGCCGGAACAGGGCGGCTGGGTGCTGCGCGCGGCGGACGATTCAACGGAGGTGTTCCCGCGCACGGATGCCGCCGTCATCGTCGCCGTCATCGACGAACACGACAGGCTGCTTCTCGGTTCGAATGCGCTGTGGCAAAACAATCGGTTTTCGCTGCTCGCGGGTTTTGTCGAACCCGGCGAGTCGCTCGAATCGGCGGTTGCACGGGAGATTTTTGAGGAATCCGGCGTTCGCGTCGTGGATCCGGAATATCTCGGGTCTCAGCCGTGGCCGTTTCCCGCTTCGCTCATGCTCGGATTTCGGGCGCTCGCCGACCCACGACAGAGCTGGACGACGATGCCGGATGGCAAGGAGATTCTGGACCTTCGCTGGTTCTCGCGGTCGGAACTGCGCAGCGAAATGGAGCTCATTTTGCCGGGGCCGACATCCATTGCGCGCGCCATCATCGACCAATGGTTGAGCGCTGAATGAGCGCGGAGAAACTGCTCGAGGGGCTCGATCCCGAGCAGCGACTGGTAGCACAGTCGCTGCGGGGACCCGTGCGCGTTCTTGCTGGCGCGGGAACGGGAAAGACGCGCGCCATTACCCACCGCATCGCGTACGGGGTTGCGACCGGGGCACTCACCGAATCCAAAGTCATGGCGATCACGTTCACGACGAGGGCCGCGGCGGAGTTGAGGGGCAGGCTGCGGCGGCTTGGTGCCGGGGGAGTCGCCAGCAGAACATTCCACGCGGCCGCGCTCTCCCAGCTCGCATACTTTTGGCCACAGGTCGTCGGCGGCACCTTCCCGAAAATCCTTGACGGCAAAGCACGGGTTCTTGCTCAGGCTGCCGAATCCCTTCACATCAAATTGGACACGGCATCCTTGCGAGACCTCGCCGCGGAAATCGAATGGCGCAAAATTTCCGGCCTCTCACTGGAGCAGTATGCCGAAGCCGCCCGACCGCTGCCGTCGCAGTTCGACACGTCCAAGGTCGTCGCGCTGCAGCAAGCTTACGAAAATCTCAAAGACGAGCGGCGTCAGCTGGATTTCGAGGATGTATTGCTCGCGTGCGCGGGGATGATCGATGCCGAACCGCGTGTGGCTCAGCAGGTGCGCGAACAGTATCGTTCGTTCGTCGTCGACGAATACCAGGATGTCTCGCCGCTTCAACAGCGATTGCTCGATCTGTGGCTTGGCGACCGGCATGACCTCTGCGTCGTGGGCGATGCCAGTCAGACGATTTACTCGTTCACCGGCGCAAGTCCCGAGTATCTTTTGGGGTTCGCGCGAAAGTTTCCCGAAGCCACACTCGTTCAGCTTGAGCGCAATTATCGTTCCACGCCTGCGATCATCGACGCCGCGAATCGGCTCATGCGAGACCGACCCGGTGCGCTCACGCTCGTCGCGGCGCAGTTCGGCGACGGTACCGCCGCCCGCCGCCCGGACGCCGCAGGTTTGCCACCGACCGTTGACGCGTACCGCAGCGATTCTGCGGAAGCGCGGGAAGTGGCCGCGCGGATAACGGACCTCCTTCGCGCGGGAACGAAGCCCGAGGAGATCGCCGTGCTCTTTCGCGTGAACGCTCAATCTGCGGTTATCGGGCGGGCACTGGAAGACGCGGGAATCGGATTCCAGATGCGGGGCGGTGCGAAGTTCTTCGACCTGCCGGAAATCAAACAGGCCATCATGATGCTCAAGGGCGCCACGATAGTCCCCCACGAGGAGGCTCTGTTCAAGACGGTGAGTGATGTGCTGCGCTCCCTCGGCTGGTCGCAGAACCCACCGGAGTCGGGCGGCGCGGTGCGTTCGCGCTGGGAATCACTCAACGCGCTCATGCTCCTCGCGGAAGAACAACCGCCGGGGACCGGCATCAAGGACTTTGTGGCCGAGTTGATCGAACGCTCGGCGAACCAGCATGAGCCAACCATGTCCGCCGTTACGCTCGCCAGTTTGCACTCCGCGAAGGGCCTGGAATGGAAGGTTGTTTTTCTCGTCGGCGTGCAGGAAGGGCTCCTCCCGATCAGCTACGCCTCGACGGAGTCCGCGATCGAGGAGGAACGGCGGCTGCTCTACGTGGGGATCACGCGGGCTCGCGAGCAGCTTCATCTCTCGTGGTCTGCCTCGAGCGGCCAGCGACCGGGGCAAAATTCGCCGTCGCGATTTCTCGCCGGACTGACGCGCTGACCTCGGGCATTCCCGAACACGCGCATTCCGGATGGGCGTGCCATTCTCGTCGCGAGAGTTCGCCGGACTCGGTGTTCAGCGTGACGGAGACGGCTGTTCGCGCGGCGCCGTTCCTGATGCGTTGGTACAGGATGCGTGTAGCCAGCACCGCTGTTTCGCTCGCGACGAAAGGTGTCTGAGCGCTGCTGCTCTTGCCGAGCAATTGCGACGCCAGAGCCGGCCAGGATTCGTCCGTATCCCGTCGGTGCAGTTCGAGGCAATACAGGCACGGTCCGTAGCCCGGCTCAATGAACGGTCCGAGTGCCACACTCACATCGGAGTACACCACGGGCAGATGGGGAATATCCCGGCGCAGCCATCTACCGCGCCTCTCTGGTTCGAGAACGTAGTTTCCGAAGATGACGGCGAAGTGATTCGCTTTGGCGCCCTCCGTATCTGGCGAGCCCTGGGCGGCCGCATCGGCGTGTGGAGTCACCGCGATTCGGCCGGCGGTATTCCAGCCGGCGGCATTATTTCCGGCGATGTTCTGGCCAACCCCATTGTGGCCGGCGGCATTCCGGCCAACCGCAATCCCGACTTCGCGCAGCCTTCGCATCATTTTGTCTGCGGTGGGGCCGGCACCGTCGATCTCGATGCTGGCGGGGGAGAGAACAGGGGCCGCCAGAAGAGCGGGCTGGATCCGGTGAAAGAACTGCTCGATTTCTTCGCTCGTGAGGCCTGCTTCGTGTCCCAGCAGCGCGAGACCGCCGCGGGTGACACCGACGGCGAGCCCCGCGAGCATGCGTTCGTGGCCGACCGCCACGGAAGACAGCATGACGGGTGGATCATCCAGTCCCACCTGAAGGCTGTCGGGCGTTCGCCACAGCACCGGTCGTCTCGGGTCAAGCGTGAGGGTCATCCCGACATGATGCCGTGATGCCGGACGTTTCGGCGGCAATCCTCCACAGGCTGCGCGGGTGCCGGTGTCGAGTCCGCGGCGCGACGAGGGTTTCACGCCTCCTCGGCGCGTGCCTAGGCTTCGGTCGGCCGATCCCCGTCATCATCGCTCAGGAGGTCTTCGATGGCCCTGTCTACGTCGTCCGGTTCCGGTTCCTGATCAGACAGTCGGGAAAGCAGCGAGGTCGCATCATCGATGTCGTCGCCGGTGGGGGCAAGATCAGGATGAGACCAGAGCGAGTCACGCTTCTCCGCGCCCACGGCATCCGTGATGCGTTGCCACATCGCGGCGGCTTCGCGCAAGCGGCGAGGGCGCAGCTCCAAACCGACGAGAGTGGAGAATGCGGATTCCGCTGGTCCGCCTGAGGCCCGCCGCCGACGCACTGTCTCGGCAATTGCCGAAGATTTCGGCAGCCGTTTTGTCGCCTCCGCCGTGACGACGTCAACCCATCCTTCGATGAGCGCAAGGGTAGTTTCCAGTCGAACAAGGGCGGTCTTTTGCTGTTCGTTCTTGGGTGCGAGCAACTCACCGGCCGACACCGCGTGCTGCAGCGACTGCGGGTTGCCCGGGTCGAAGTTCTCGGCGAGTTCCTCGAGTCTGGAGGTGTCGATGGTGATGCCGCGTGCTATTTCCGTGATCGCGGTAATCACCTGAAGTCGCAGCCATCGAGCGTGGCGGAACAGCCTCGCGTGCGCGAGTTCCCGCACTGCGATGTAGAGGCGCACCTGCTCGGGGTCGACATCCAGGCCTTTTCCAAAAGCTTCCAGGTTCTGCGGAATGATGGCGGCCTGCATGGTTCCCTCGCTCGATGCGGCGTCGTCGCCGCCGAGAAGGGGAATTCCCACGTCGCCGCCGGAAACGACCTCTGTCGACAACTGACCCACAACCTGTCCAAGTTGCATGGCGAACAGCGTGCCTCCGATATTGCGCATGAGCTTGCTTGCGCCCGCAATCATGTCGCTCATTTCCAGTGGAGATTGTTCGCGCAGTACCGTCGTGAGAGCATCCGCAATGCTCGACGCAACCGGTTCGGCAAGCTGTGTCCAGATGGGCATCGTGGCCGTCACCCATTCGGTGCGGCTGATAAGTCTTGCTTCTCCGCTGAGTTCCGAGATAAACGTCGCCTCGTCGAGCCACAGCGCGGCAACGTGGAGCGCCTGCTCGAGAGCGGATCGTTCACCGGGAAGGGAGGGGACTCGCTCGGCACCCGCGACCGTGGTGGCCTGCTGCAGAGAAAGGTCCCAATTGATTCCGTCATTGTCACTCTTCAGGGCGTCCTGCAGGCGGCTCATGAGCTGGGCGACGAGAGCAGGGTCATTTCCCAATCCGGCGGCGCCGGCGAGCCTTGCGGGATCGATGTCGGAGTTGCCCGCAAGAAAGTCGCGCAGCATGTCGCGCATCTGCTCTTCAGGGTCACGGTCGTCGAAGGCTCCGTCTTCTCGGTCCGAATTTTCAGCCATAAAAACTACGCTAGCCGGTGCGCGTCGGTAGTCGCTGTGATTTCACTTAGGCTTGATCTCTGGCGATGCGCTTGTGGCGAACAATGGATCACGAAAGGGCAAGTGTGGTTCTTTTTCAAGGTCCGGATCCAGTTCAGGAACGCCGTAACGGGCGCGGTGCGCGAATCGGCGGTTGGATCGTGGGAATCACGGTTCTCGCGCTGTGCGCGGTCGCGCTTATCCCCGCCCCCTACGTGATCGAAAAACCTGGTCCGGTGTTCAACACCCTCGGCAAGGTCAATATTGACGGCGACAAGGTTCCGCTCATTGAGATCCCGGATCACGAAACCTATCCAACGGCGGGTGCGCTCGACTTGCTGACCGTGCGCACGGAAGGCGAACCGCAATCGTTGCCCAACTGGTTTCAGGTTGCGACCGCGTGGTTCGACCCCAGCAAGGCAGTAATTCCCGTCGACGTCGCATTTCCGCCCGGATACACGGTGGAGCAGTCGAACCAGGACGGCCGAATCCAGATGGCGAACTCGCAAAAAGACGCCGTGGCCGCCGCTCTGACCGAACTGGGGTATGACTTGCCGCGCGAACTCACGGTGGGCGGGCTCACCGATGATTCACCGTCGAAGGGAATCCTCGAACCCGGGGATGTCATCGTGTCGGTCAACGGCAGCTCCGTGACGAGCGTGGAGTCGATGCGCAAAGTTATCGCGGCATCCGGGGCGGGAAATCCGTTGCCGATCGAGATTACGAGGAACGGCGAGCCGATGACGGTCTCGGTGACGCCGAAACTGAGTGATGAAAAGCCGCCGGCGCCGATAGTCGGGGTTTACCCCTCGATCGATTACACCTTCCCGTTCGACGTGAAAATCCAACTCGAGAACGTCGGTGGGCCGAGCGGAGGTCAGATGTTCGCCCTCGGCATTATCGACAAACTGACGCCGGGCGAATTGAACGGAGGCAAGAAGATTGCGGGGACCGGCACGATTGACGCCGCCGGCGATGTCGGCCCCATCGGGGGAATCCGTCAAAAGATGTATGGCGCTGTGCGTGCGGGCGCGACGTGGTTTTTGGCCCCTCGATCCAATTGCAATGAGGTGACCGGTCACGTGCCGCCGGGACTCAGGGTGGTGGCGGTCTCGACGCTCAAGGATTCGCTCGCGGCGTTGAAGTCGATCGAAACGGGAACGGCGCTTTCCTCACTCCCCGCATGCCCTGCGGGTTAGCTGAAAAGTATTCGCACGGTTCACGGTTACCATGGTGTGACCCCTAATTTTGAGCCAGGAGCGATTCCTTGACTTCATCGCAGTCCGAACGCCAGCAACCAACCCGCTCCCGCACGCCGCTTGTCGCGGCGATCGCGGTGATTGTCGCGCTGGTCATCGCGTTCTTTATTTTCGCCGGACTCTACGCGGACTGGTTGTGGTATTCACAGCTCGGATTCCAGAACGTGCTGACCACTCAGTGGCTGGCCAGCGGAGTCATGTTCATCATCGGGTTTTTCGGCATGGCGATTCCGGTATGGATCAGCATCGAGGTCGCGTTTCGCTGGCGACCGGTGTATGCCAAACTCAGCTCGCAGCTCGACCGTTACCAGCAGGTCGTCGAACCGTTGCGTCGACTCGCGATGTACGGTATCCCGGCGATTCTGGGTCTCTTCGCCGGCTTCGCCGCGAGCGGCAACTGGAAAGTCGTGCTCGAGTGGCTGAACCGCACACCCTCCGGAAAAACGGATCCGCAGTTTGGTTTGGACAACTCCTTTTACTTCTTTGAGCTGCCGTTCTATCACTCCATTCTCGCGTTCGCGTCTGCCGTCGTTATCGTCGCGATTCTCGGCGCACTCGCGACGAGCTACCTGTACGGGGCGCTGCGCTTCAGCGGGCGGGAGGTGCGGATTTCGCGTTCCGCGCGCATCCAGCTCGCCACCATGGGCGCGATCTACCTCGCCCTTCAGGCCGTGAGCATCTGGCTCGACCAATACAGCACGATGTCCAGCCAAACCTCGACCGACCTCATCACGGGTGCATCCTATGCCGACGTGAACGCAGTCATTCCCGGGCGTGCCATTCTCGCGGGAATTGCCGCGCTCGTTGCGATTCTCTTCATCGTGACCGCCATTATCGGCAGGTGGAGGCTTCCCATCATTGGCACGGCGCTGCTCATTGCCAGCAGTATTCTCATCGGCGGCGTTTACCCGTGGATCGTGCAAAAATTCCAGGTCGACCCGAGCGCGCGCAGCGTCGAGTCGCCGTACATCGAGCGCAACATTCAGGCGACACGCGACGCCTACGGTGTTTCGGATGT
This sequence comes from Agreia sp., assembly GCA_044464485.1. Taxonomy (GTDB): domain Bacteria; phylum Actinomycetota; class Actinomycetes; order Actinomycetales; family Microbacteriaceae; genus Terrimesophilobacter. The sequence goes on along the minus strand of JBIQLG010000003.1, from coordinate 148,397 downwards.
CACGGAATCCCCGTACAAAGCGAAAACAAACGCCGAACCGGGGCAGCTCCGCAATGACGCCGAAACGACCGCGAACATCCGTATTCTCGACCCTGCTCTCGTCACCGACGCGTTCGCGCAACTTGAGCAGATCAAGCAGTACTACCAGTTCGCGCCGCATCTGGACGTCGACCGGTACACGATCGACGGCAAGTCGCAGGACACTGTGATCGCCGTGCGCGAATTGAACCAGGGCGGTATCGGTGATTCCAGCAACTGGGTGAACGACCACATCGTGTACACGCACGGTTACGGCATTGTCGCGGCATACGGCAACCAGCGCACGGTCGATGGTCTTCCGGTATTCCTCGAATCCGGAATTCCGAGCACGGGCGATCTCGGCAAGTTCGAGCCGCGCGTGTACTTCGGTGAAAGCTCACCCGATTACTCGATCGTCGGCGCACCGAAGGGGGCGCCCGCTGCCGAACTCGACTACCCTTCGGGTTCCGAAGAGAACAGCCAAAACGCGACGACGACATACCAGGGCGACGGCGGGCCGAAGCTCGACAACGTCTTCAACAGGCTCATCTACGCGATCAAGTTCCAGTCGGAGCAGATTCTGCTCTCCAGCGACGTGAACGACAAGTCTCAAATCCTCTACGACCGCGACCCTCTCACGCGCGTGCAAAAGGTCGCGCCGTATCTCACGCTGGACACGGATCCGTACCCGGCAGTGGTGGATGGCAAGATTCAGTGGATCATCGACGGCTACACGACGAGCGATCAGTACCCGTACTCCACGGTGGAGCAGCTTTCCAATGCGATCGCCGACACCTACACGCCGACACCTCTTTTCGCCGTCGACGACATCAACTACATCCGCAACTCGGTGAAAGCCACCGTTGATGCGTATTCGGGCAAGGTGACGCTGTATGCGTGGGACGACTCCGATCCGATCCTAAAGACGTGGCAAAAGATTTTCCCCACCACAATCAAGCCCATGAGCGACATGAGTCCCGATCTCCTGAGCCACGTTCGCTACCCGGCGGACCTGTTCAAGGTTCAGCGGGCCATCCTGGGTACCTATCACGTGACCGATCCGAATTCATGGTTCTCGAGTGACGACGCGTGGGTGACGCCGCCAGACCCGACGAAGTCGGCAGCGACGGCGAGGCTGCAGCCTCCGTACTACCTGACGATGAAGATGCCGGGTGCCGACAAGTCAGCGTTCTCGCTGTATTCCACCTACATTCCGAAGGAATCGGGTGACAAGGCGCGCAGCATCTTGACGGGTTACTTGGCTGTCAACGCGGATGCGGGTACAACGCCAGGCAAGATTTCCCCGGATTACGGCAAGTTCACTCTGTTGACGCTTCCGAAGGCGGAGACTGTTCCCGGGCCAGGGCAGGTGCAAAACAACTTCAACGCTGATCCGAGCGTCTCAACTCAGTTGAACCTTCTCAGCCAGGGTTCGACGGATGTCCTGAAGGGCAACCTTCTCACCGTTCCGGTCGGCGGAGGACTCCTTTACGTTCAGCCCGTGTATATCCAGTCGACGGCGGAAACGAGCTATCCGCTGCTCAAGAAGGTGCTTGTGGCCTTTGGCGACAAGATCGCCTTCGAACCGACACTGGATGCCGCACTTGACGCGATCTTCGGTGGCGACTCCGGTGCGTCTGCGGGCGATACTGGCACGGAAGAGCCGGGCACCGATCAGCCGGGCACGGATCAGCCGGGCACCGACGAGCCGACGACTCCATCCGACAACGCTGCCCTGGATGCCGCACTCAAGGATGCCGCCGCAGCACTCAAGGAACGCGAAGCCGCATACGCGGCCAACGACCTCGTCGCAGCGGCGCAGGCGGACAAGAAACTGCAGGATGCACTTGAGCGGGCCATCGCGGCCAGCGGGGTTACGCCTTAGCCAGCGTTGTCCTAAGACGTCGCGCACCGCGACCGTCTGGTCTCCTGTGTTAGAGTTGATCCTCGTGACGCGGGGTGGAGCAGTTCGGTAGCTCGCCGGGCTCATAACCCGGAGGTCACAGGTTCAAATCCTGTCCCCGCAACCACAGAGGGCCCGCAGTCACGCGACTGCGGGCCCTCTTCCGTGTGTGCTCTTTGTGGCTTAGTTGCCCGTCTCTTCCTCGGGAAGTGAAGCCTGCTTGTTGTTCCAGTCCTCGAGCTTTTGCGGGTCGATGCCGCACTCCTTAACTTCCTGAGCGAGTTTCTTGGTGAGGCGCGACTTGCCCGCCGCCACCGCGTCATGGGTGGAGCCCACGAAAATCTGGCCGTCCTTGGACTCGCGGTTGACATCCGAAGCCTCCTGGCAGAGGTGGTACACGTTGCCGGATTTCGTCCACGTGACCTCGTCTGCGCCCGTGAGGAATACCACCGCGTCGGTGTCCTGCGCGTAGGCTTCCTGCGATGGCGCGTTCCAGTCGACGCCGAACACGAGAACGGCGACCAGGCCGATCACTATGGCGATTCCCCCCGCGATGCCTTTCTGCTTTCCATCCATGTCCTTGTTCAGGAAGATCATGATGATGAGCGGCAGGAACGCCAGAATGGTGATGATTGCACCGAGCTGGTTTTGAACGAAGAATCGGAACTTGTCGTTCTTCGAGGCGGGGTCGTACCGGTTCGCCTTCTTCCAGAGCCAGGACCCTACGGATGCCAGCACGCCGATCACGACGATCAAGCCGATCAGCAGGATGAGATGCCACGTTTCGAACGGGCTCTGACGCAGCAGCCAGAAAATGGCGAAGGCTTCCGTTCCGATGGCCAGAACCCAAAGAACTGCGGCAACGATGCGGTTTCTGACTGCCTTCGACTTCGACTCGACGGTCGGCGTCCACACGCGCCCGTCGCCTGATGCAGCCGTGTCTTTTTCGGTCGATTCGACGTGAACGACCTTTTTATTGCTTTTCGCCATTTCGATCCCCTGATCTCGGAATGGCACCAGCATATCGGCAGAACGACGCGACTGGGCTACTACCGTTCGAGCACTACGGCGAGTCCCTGCCCCACGCCGATGCAAATTGCGGCGACGCCCACTCCGCCGCCGCGGCGAGCAAGTTCGTGCGCGACGTGACCGACGATGCGCGCTCCCGATGCGCCAAGCGGATGCCCGATGGCGATAGCGCCTCCGTGCACGTTCACTTTGTGTGGATCGAGCTCTGGCCAGAGCTTCAGGCACGCAAGGCTTTGGGATGCGAACGCTTCATTCAGTTCGACAACGTCGACATCCGCCCAGGTCCTGCCGGCGCGCGCGAGCGCCGTGTTGGCCGCCTCCACGGGAGCTATCCCGAAAATATTCGGGTCGACCGCGTGAGCGCCACGCGAGACGATGCGCGCGAGCGGTTCCACGTCGAGCGCGTTTTCCGCGCCGATCACGAGTGCGCCGGCGCCGTCGTTGAGCGGTGACGAATTGCCCGCGGTCACTGACCCGCCGTGACGGAAAACGGCCGGCAACGTCGCGAGAGTCTCCATCGTCGAATCCGTGCGGATGCATTCATCCCGCGCAAGGTCCGTGCCAGGAATCGGCACGACTTCGTTGTCAAAGACGCCGGAGTCCCACGCGGCGGCAGCCCGCTGATGGCTTGCCAAAGCGAAGGCGTCCTGCGCTTCTCTGCTGATGTCATACCGGTCTGCCAGAATTTCCGCGGTCTCCCCAAGCGGAACGCTCCATTGTTCCGGCATGTCCGGGTTCACCATGCGCCAGCCGAGCGTGGTCGAATACATGGTTTCGTGTCCTGCCGGGTATGGCCTTTCCGGTTTCAGCACCACCCACGGCGCGCGACTCATTGACTCGACACCGCCGGCGATCATGAGTCTCGCGTCGCCCGTTTCGATCGCGCGACTGGCCTGAATGACGGCTTCCACTCCGGAGCCGCACAGCCGGTTGACCGTGACACCCGGCACCGAGGTCGGAAAGCCCGCGAGGATGGCCGCCATGCGCGCAACATTTCGATTGTCTTCCCCTGCGCCATTTGCATCGCCCAGAATGATGTCATCGATGTCGGCGACGTCCATGGCCGGGTTGCGTTCGCGCAGTGCGCGAAGTACCGAGGCGGCCAGGTCGTCCGGCCGCACGCCGCTCAGCGATTTGCCGAGGCGCCCAAATGGTGAACGGATTGCATCGAATATGAAGCTCGCGGACATCCGACTCCTTTGCTCGCGGGTGCGGTCAACGCCCTCTCGCAGCGTATCGGGTTGCCCTGTGCCTCCGTAAGCTGGTGTCATGAGTGACACTTCGACCGCCATTGCGGTAGCGCAGTTTGCACCGGGGGACGATGCTGCCAAAAACCTCGACGACATCCGCCGGCTGGCGACCGTTGCGGTGCGTCGAGGGGCGAAACTCGTCGTATTTCCCGAGTATTCCTCGTTCTTCACCCCGGAGCTGGGTGCTCAGTCGGTGGCGGCAGCGGAGAGCCTGGACGGACGATTCGCGACTTCGCTCGCGAGCCTCTCCGCCGAACTCAATGTGCACATTGTCGCGGGGATGCTGGAGGCGGTGGCCGACCCTGCGCGGTTTTCCAACACTCTCGTTGCGTTTGATGCTGCAGGAACGTTCGTCGCCAAATACCGCAAAATCCACTTGTACGATGCGTTTGGGTTCAAGGAATCCGACTGGGTTGTGCCGGGTGCTGTCGAGACGCCGGAGACCTTTCCCCTGGGAGACCTCACCGTGGGTCTCCAGACCTGTTACGACGTGCGCTTCCCGGAGGTGACTCGGCGCATTGTGGACGCCGGTGCCGACCTTGTTCTTCTGCCCAGCGAGTGGGTGAGGGGACCGCTCAAGGAGCACCATTGGCGCACGCTCGTCGTCGCCCGCGCGTTGGAGAACACTGTTTACGTTGCCGCCGCCGACCAGGCGCCGCCCATCGGCGCAGGCAACAGCATGATCGTCGACCCGATGGGCGTCGAGCTGGCGACGATCGGGGAGAACGAGGATGTTGCACTGGCGTGGGTTTCCGCGGTTCGCATCGCCGAGGTGCGAAAGCTGAATCCCGCACTCGCACTGCGAAGATTCACGGTTGCAGAGCGGTAATCGTTGCTATTCGTGTCGCGGAGCGCATCGGCGCGCCTCGCGGAAACATACCGGGCAGTCGCGCTTGCCGTCAACGAGTGACGCTGGCGAGTTGTGCCGAAGCGCGTTCGAGGACATCCGTCTTCTTGCAAAACGCAAACCGGATGAGGGATGCGTAACTCGCCTGATGTTTCGGCCGCACGAACGCGGTGACGGGGATGCCGACGACACCGGCAAGCGCGGGCAGGTTGCGGCACGCTTCATCGGCGTTCGCGAAGCCGAGCGGGGATGCATCCGCTATCACGAAGTAGCCGCCGTGCGGTTCTGACACGGTGAATCCCGCGGCGGTGAGACCCGCCGACAGCAGTTCGCACTTCGAGTGCAGGTCGCGCGCGATTTTTTCGAAGTAGCTGTCGGGAAGGCCAAGGCCTGCAGCGATGGCCGGTTGGAACGGAGCGCCATTGACGAAAGTGAGGTATTGCTTCACCGCGACGATTGCGTCGATGAATTCGTGCGGCGCAGTGATCCAGCCGATTTTCCAGCCGGTGGTGTTGAAGGTCTTTCCGCCGCTGGAAATACTCACGGTGCGCTCGCGAGCGCCCGGCAGTGACGCAATCGGCACGTGCCCGCCGGTGAAGATGAGGTGTTCGTACACTTCGTCGGTGACGATGATCGCATCGTGTTTGTGCGCGAGCTCCACGATGAGTTCTCGTGTTTCCTGACGCAGGATCGTGCCAGTGGGGTTGTGCGGGTCGTTGACCAGAATGATCCGCGTGCGATCGTTCACGGCGGAGCGCAGTTCATCGTGATCTGGTTGAAAATTTTCGCCTCGCAGTGGAACCGTCACGTGTGTGGCTTCACTCAGTCCCGCGATGGCCGCGTAGGAGTCGTAGAACGGCTCGAAGGTAACGATTTCGTCGCCGCGATCTGTCAGAGCCAGGAGGGTGGCCGCGAGTGCCTCCGTTGCTCCGGCGGTCACGAGAACTTCGCGGTCGGGATCTACGTTCATCCCGTAGAAGCGCTTTTGGTGGTCGGCAATCGCTTTGCGGAGCACGGGCATTCCGAGTCCCGGCGGGTATTGGTTCACGCCACCTCGAATTGCTTCGCACGCTGCGTCGAGAACTTCGGCGGGTCCGTCTTCATCCGGGAAGCCCTGCCCGAGGTTGATGGCGCCCGTGGCTGCGGCCAGTGCGGACATCTCAGCGAAAATGGTGGATCGCAGTTTGCCGTCGTCGGCAAGTAGCATCGCCCCGCGGGCGGCGCGCTGCCATGCACCCGGAACAGTCATGTTTCCACGCTAGCGCGTTGTGGATAACTGCGGTGCCGTTTGGCGGTTTTGTCTTAGCGTCGTGCACATGGGATATCGGATGTTGCGCCTCGCGACCGCGATCACTGCCGTACTACTGCTGGTTGGCTGCTCTTCGCACAACCCCGCGGTCATGCCCGTGCCCGAACCAACATCAACCCCAGTCTTCGCCTCGGACGACGACGCTTTGGCCGCCGCAACGGAGGCCTACGCGAAATACCTTGCGGTTTCGGATGAAATCACCGCTGATGGCGGCCTGAACGCCGAGAGGATTTCTGATTTGGTTACTTTGCAACAGTACGAGAGCGAAGCAGAAGCATTCGATGAATACAGTGACCGTAAGTTGCACACACAGGGCAATTCTGCTTTTGACATTGTGGGGCTCCAAAGATATTCACCGGGTACAAATGGTTCGGCGGAAATCGGTGTTTACATCTGCGTGGACGTATCAGGCGTGAAGATCATGAACAGTTTGAATGAGGATGTCACTCCGGCGTCTCGTATGAACCGATACCCGCTAGAGGTCGAGTTTGAAGTCAGTGGTCGGAGTCCAGAGGAAATCAAAGTCGCGAGGAGTGAGACATGGTCTGGCACCGATTTTTGTCATTGACAGTTGGTCTGACGTTCATTGTGTCGTGTCTTTTGATCCTCCCTCAGACTGCTCGGGCTGGCGATGAGGGTTGCGCAGCATCAAGCGTGAAGCTGGGCACCTGCCAGATAGTCCATGTCGACAACGACGGCCACGACGTCACCATCATCGTGAAGAAAGACAGCCCGAAAGGCGACTCAGGCGGCAACGGGTCGACAACACCTGACCCTCCGTCCAGTCCACCTGTCTCGACCGAGCCCGTTGGTCCAACGATGCCGGATCGCGACAGCTACACCGTCACCATGCCAGTGACGCTCTCCGACTTGGCGAGATTTCGGCCAGACCCTGGAACGGATAACATGCAGCCGAACGGTTGGATGATCGTCGGGCTCGACACCAACTTCTACGCTCGCGCGCAGACGCAGATCAAGTCGGGCACGCTGCTCGGGCAGCCGGCAACCGTGCGATTCACTCCCGCCCGCTACGCGTGGATGTACGGTGACGGTGATGCGCGAACGACCAGCACAGCGGGTACGACCTGGGCCGCACAGGGCATCAACGAATTCGACCCAACGCCCACGAGCCACATCTACCGTGACCCAGGACACTACTACATCGACCTCACCATCGGATTCGCCCCCGAATACCGATACGCAGCGAGCACGGAGTGGATCCCCGTCTCAGGCCTCGTATGGGTTCCCGCCAACCGACTCGAAGCGGTCGCCTCGCGCGGAGCGAAAACCGTACTGGTAGAAGACGAGTGCACCATCAATCCTTCAGGCCCGGGATGTTAGTCTGACAGCTCCGCACAACCCCTCGACGTTTCAGGGGAAGTCGTCGGCGCGCTCACAGCGCAGACAAATACAACGCTCAGGCAGCAGACGGAAGCTATCTCTGCTTGGAAGGAGCACCCCATGACAGACAATCCCGAAAACACCACCCCACTGGAACAGCACACACCCGGTGAGCAGCACACACCCGGTGAGCAGCACACACCCGAAACGCCTTCAGACAGTGCCCCGAAGCCAACAAGCAGCACCTCGCGACCCGTCGCCTTCGTCGCTGCAGTCGCCGTGGCGGCACTCGTGGGCGGGGTATCCGGTGCGGGCGTCGCCACCTGGGCAATCACCTCAAACATTCACTCAACCAACACGGCGGCAGCACCGGCTTCACCCGCGACCATCACCGTCAACGACCCGGCAGACGCAACCAAAGTGACCGCGATAGCGGCCTCAGCCGGCCCCTCCGTCGTCACCGTGTCCGTCACCGGAAAAGACGTGGGAGGCACCGGATCCGGAGTCATCGTCACCGAAGACGGCTACATCGTCACCAACACGCACGTCGTCACACTCGACGGCGAAACGGCGCACGCGGACATCAGCGTCCAAACCTATGACGGCCACCTCTACAAGGCCAAGCTCGTCGGCACAGACCCCATCACCGATATTGCGGTCATCAAAATCAGCGGCACCTTCCAGCCGCTGCAGTTCGCCGACTCCAGCAAACTGAACGTAGGAGACCTCACCGTCGCAATCGGCGCGCCGCTCGGGCTCTCCAACACCGTCACCAACGGAATCGTGAGCGCCCTCAACCGGAGCATCACGGTGTCATCATCCGCAGCGCCGAAGGACGACACACAGCAAAGTCCAGACGGAAATGGCGGCAACGACAGCAACGGGCCATTCAACTTCTGGGAATTCCCGGGATTCGGTGACTCGCAAGAACAGCAGCAACAACCCAAGTCCGCCGCTGATCAGGCAAACATTTTCCTCCCTGTCGTCCAAACTGACGCCGCAATCAACCCGGGCAACTCAGGGGGAGCTCTCCTGGACTCCGACGGCAAAGTCATCGGAATCAATGTCGCAATCGCGGGCACCGGATCCACAACGAGTGGACAGTCCGGAAACATCGGCGTCGGATTCGCAATACCGTCGAATCTCGCCAAGCGAGTCGCCTTCGACATCATCAACGGCGGAACAGCAACGCACGGCCTGCTCGGCGCCACCGTGATGGATGTCACCGGCGACTCCGCCATCAAAAACAAGACCATCGTCGGTGCGAGCGTGCAGTCAGTGACGAGCGACGGCGCGGCCAAGAAAGCGGGCATCCAAAAAGGAGACATCATCACCGCGTTCAACGGCATCCCCATCACGGGAAGCATCGACCTGACCGCGCAGGTCCGCGCAGCGGAAGCGGGATCGAAGGCCACCGTAACCTATGTGCGCGACGGACACGCGACCACGGTGACCGTCGCTCTGGGAAAGCTCACCTGACCGAGACGTTACGATCCACGCCGGAAGCCCGGCCATCCAACAGGTGGCCGGGCTTCTGCCATAGTTGATCCATGGCATCGACGGAGCAACAGCATCCCGCCATTTCCTACGTCATGCCGGTCCTCAACGAATTCGGGTACGTCGAGAATGCGATTCGCACAGTGCTCGCGCAGGAATATCCTGGGGCAAAAGAACTCGTCATCGCGCTCGGTCCCTCCACCGACGGCACCACCGAACTGGTAACCGCCCTCGCTGAAGCGGATCCACGGATACGCACGGTAACCAACTCAGGAGCAGACATTCCGGTCGGGTTGAACCTCGCAATACACGCAAGCAAAAATCCCATAGTCGTGCGCGTCGACGCGCACTCCCAACTCGAACCCGACTACACCTCCAAGGCCGTCTCGACCCTCCAGCGCACCGGCGCGGACAACGTGGGGGGTGTCATGTTCGCGCAGGGCAAGACCCCGTTCCAGGCTTCCGTCGCCAGGGCATACAACAGTCCGTTCGGTCTGGGCGGCGCGCGATACCACGGGGGAGCGACCGAGGGGCCCGCCGAATCCGCGTACCTCGGTGTTTTCCGCCGTGAAGCACTCGAAAGGGCAGGCTACTTCGACGAGACAATCCGCCGCGGCGAAGACTGGGAACTGAACCTCCGCATCCGTGACGGCGGCGGCACCGTCTGGTTCGACCCGGACCTCAAAGTCACGTATTGGCCGCGCGAAAACTGGCCGAAACTCGCGCGACAATTTTTCGCCACCGGTGTGTGGCGTGCGGAACTTGTTCGTCGAATCAAAGGCCGGAACCCGTGGCGCTTCTACGCGCCGCCGCTGCTCGTGCTGTCCCTCATCGCGTGCGTGATCATAGCGACACTTCAGGTAACCGGCGTGCTGCACGGTCGCCTCGGACTTGCCGCCAGCGTTGTGTACCTCGCGCCGATCCTCTACATTGTGCTCGTCGTGTGGGTTGCCTTCGCGCAGGATGCGGTGAAACCGTGGCGGGACAGGTGGCTGTTCCTCGTCGTTCTGCCCACAATGCACATCAGTTGGGGAACCGGGTTCTTGCTCGGCGTCATCCGCGGGGCCGGCAACACCAACGACACGTCACGCACCGGTATTTAGCTGCGAGGCTTTTCGGCCGAAGGGTTGCGAGTCCGAGACGCACGAGGCCTCTTCGGTTTCGGGGCGGGTAAAACGTCTGCGGTGCGTTGCACGAGATCCTGAAACCATTCGCGATTTTCCAGTTTCTCGCCCGGAACCGCGTAATACAGTTTCGAGCCGGGATACGCGGGTGCCATGGTTTGCGCTCCCAGCACTTCTTCGGCGATAGCGGTCGGCTTCATGAACACGGTGTCGTCGCAAAGGAATGCCACGGTCTTGCCGTCACAGTAGAGCGCGAATTCACCGAACATCGCGCGCGTGCTCACCGGCAACGGATGCAGCTGGTCCAGAACGCACTCGGCGGTTTCTTTTCGTGTGGCCATGAGGGATCAGATTTTCCCTTCACGGATGAGCCGGGCGATCACGCGCTCGGCCGCGTGCCCGTCATCGTGCGGATTGAATCGTTCGCGCCATTCCGCGTACTTTTTCGCAAACTCCGGCAGCACATCATCCGAGCCGCGTACGAGTTCCACAAGTTCGGAAGACCGTTGCACGACCGGCCCCGGCGCGACGGGAAGCAGGTCGAAGTAGAAGCCGCGAAGAACCTCCCGATACCGATCGAGGTCGGGTGTGAAGAAGTAGATCGGTTTGCCGGTGACCGTGAAGTCGAACATCACGCTCGAGTAGTCGGTGATGAGGGCATCCGCGGCGACGAACAGTTCGGAAATGTCCGGGTAACTCGTCACATCGATAACGCCGCCCGCTCGCAGGTCCGTGCCGGGTTGGATCGTGCGTGAATGTCCGCGAATGAGCGTGACGAATCCGGGGCCAAGCTCGGCCGTGAACTGAGCCACATCCAGGTGGTCGATGTATTCGGGGCGATCATCGCGCCAGGTCGGCGCGTAGAGCAGCACGCGCACGCCAGACGGAATGCCGATGCGTGCCCTGATGGCATCCCGGTCGCCCGTGACGAGAACGTCGTCCCGTGGATAGCCTTCCTCCCAGATTGTTCCGAAATAGGCATACGCGCGTCGGAACACGCGCCTCGCGTAATCGTTCTGCGCCAGCAGGATGTCCCAGCGCGAGCGCTCCCGAAGCGTCGCGAGCGCGGGGCGCAGGCCCAGCCGCGAACGAGAGAGCGCGAGCTTCTTGAGCATGGTTCCGTGCCAGGTTTGCAACACGGTTTGGAACGGGCGCGGAGTGTAACGATTGCGCAGCCAGTCGTTGATGACGATAAGCCGGGCTGCGGCGCGCACCCTCCACCACTCAGCGCTGCCCTCCACCAGCGCAATAGCGCCCTCCGGTACCGCTACCGACGCATCTGCGACTCCCCAGTACCGCGTCGTGGACGGCTGTGCGACGGAAAGAGCGCGGTCCAGCGCGAGCGGATTGCACGACGCGTTCTGACCGTAAAAGCTTTCAAAGAACACCGCATCGAGCGGTTGCGGCGTCGCTGAACGGTACTCCGATTCCCATCGCGACTGATTCGCGCGGCCGACTTCGTCATCCGTGAGCGGCGGTGCAAACGTAATGACGGCGTGCGCGCCGGCCGATCCGAATGCGACTCGAAACAGTCCGGAGACCAAGTGCCCGTGAGGCCGATCCGCGGCGAACGCCGGGCTCGCATCCGGCTCGGTGCCGTCCGCCTCGAGCCGATAGGTTCCTGAGGGCGGCGCAAGCTCCGCTCCGCCCCAGCGGCGGGCGCGCAACGGAATGGTGGCACTCCAGCCGGTGTCGGCCCGGCCGACGGTGCCGGGCATCCGCAGTCGTGGCCCGACAAGCTCGACCGTGCCCGGCAGGTCACCGAGCCCGACGACCCGCAGAGCCGGGCCGTCCACGAGCGCGATCTGCTCGACCGTGAGCGTGCGCCGCGACGATGCCGTGGTCATGTGTGCCCTCCCAATCGGGTGCGGAGTTCGCTATACACTCTTTCAGCATTGCGGCCGTCCAGAAACTCGTGATGCTTTTTGGCGAGCCGTTCTGCGTGTTTCGCCAGTTGTGCACGACGGGCGGGGTCACCCAGAATCTCGAGAAGTTCCAGCCAGGTGGACACGTGCGTGCCTCCGCTGAAGTCGTCGTACGGCTCATAGAGCCCGCGTGTTGCGGCGTAGGACTCGACATCCGGCGCGAGGAAAGCGATCGGTCGAGAAAGCACCGCAAAATCGAAGGCAATCGAAGAATAGTCCGTGACGAGCACGTCGACGGCGGGCAACACTGGGGTGATGTCCCCCTGCGTCTGCGCGGGAAGCATCCGAATGCTGTCCGAGAACTTCGCGCCCGGGTCGTAGTCGCTGACGCTGTGCGGATGCGGGCGCACGATGAGCACGCTCGCGCTTTGCTCGAGAAATTCGGCGATGTCGCGCCACTCGTCCTCGGTGGGAATCACCGGGTCCGGATCTCCGTCGCGCCAGGTGGGGGCAAACAGGATCACCCGGTTGCGACCCACGTCACCCACTCGTTCGCGAAGCAGCTCGACGGCCGCGGCTGCACCGTGAAAGAGAACATCGTCCCGCGGGTCTCCCGTGACCACGACCCGGTCCGCCGGAATACCGAACGCGCTGCGCAGTCGCGTTGCGGAAAGCTCGGATGCCGCGGGCACGAGCCCGAACGCCGCTGTGCTCCTGCGGTACAGCCAGCGCGTGAACGCCGGTGCAACTCCCCGAAAGGTGCTCGGCGAATCAAGTTGAATCCTCTTGAGCGGGATGCCGTGCCACAGCTGCACAACGTATGCGCCATGAGTGCCGAAGCGCTGCCCATCGCCCAGTCCATGTGTGACGACGAGAACCCGAGCCCGCAGGGTGAGTCGGAACCCTCGCCACGATGATCGAAGTGCCGCCGTCACGCCGTCACGCCGCGCGTCACGCAGTTCGTTCTTGTTTCTAGCCAGCCACACGAGCGCGAGCGAGGGGTCCGCGGCGCGCGCATGACGGTAGAGCTCCCGCGACCCTTCACCGAAGCCGGCGCCGCTCGCGAAGACCCACAAATTGTCTCGACGTGGAACAAGTGCGCTCGCGATTCGCCCGGCGGCGTAAAGCGGCAGCGAGAGAAGCTTCTTTGCGTTCCCTCGCGCGAACGTGAAGCTGGGCACCGGTTAGTCGCACACTTTCGTCGTCAAAGGCTGGTGTGGCGAGCCTAGCAGCGTGGGCCGCTGCGGGAGTATCGGCTGGGTAACGGTCGCGTGCTTGGTGGCGTCAGTGCCGCGCGGCACTGCTTTAATCGGGGTGTGCCCATCCTGAACGATGTGAAGTCCGCTCGCCGCATCGCTCGCAACCTTATTCGCTCCCGCCGCACGCGCAGGGAACTCGCCAGGACGCTCGCGACGATGGCCCCGCCCGCGGAGGGAAGCATCCGTATTGCCGTCTATTTTGCGGATGCCAAAGTCAACCTCTACCAAATCCGACAGTGGTATGCGCCCCTCGCCGAACTCAGCAAGACCTGGCCGGTAGCGATCATCACCCGCTCGCCGGGTGCGACGCTCGTCATGCTCAAGGAATCGCCGGTGCCCGTCGTGTATTTGCGCAAAGTGGTCGAGCTCGAGCAGTTCGTAAACGACCAGGATCTTCGCATCGTGTTCTACGTGAATCAGAACACCAGGAATTTTCAGATGTTCCGGTACGGGCGCATGTGGCATGTTTTCGTCAATCACGGCGAAAGCGACAAAATGTACATGACCACGAACCAGTTCAAGGCGTACGACTACAGCTTCGTGGCGGGTCAGGCTGCGCGCGACAGGCTGGCGCGCAAACTCTGGGACTTCGACGTCAACGCTCGCACCTTCATGATCGGCAGGCCGCAAGCCGACCACTTCGCTGGTGCCTTGCCCTACACTCCGGATGACCGCACCGTCGTTCTCTACGCGCCCACGTGGGAGGGCGATCGGGAGGCAGCCGCATACGGGTCGGTGGCCACCCACGGGGTGACAATGGTCAACGAGTTGCTCACAACCGGGCAGCATCGGTTGATTTATCGACCCCACCCTCGCAGCGGGGTCGTCGATGCGGATTTCAAGACTGCGAACGAGTCGATCATCGCTTCGATCGCCGCCGCGAACGCACGCGACCGTTCCGCGCACCATGTTTATGATGACGGCAAAGAAATGGGCTGGCAGCTTGTCGCGGCGGATGTCGCCATCACCGATGTGTCAGCCATGGTGTACGACCGTCTTGCCGCGGGAAAGCCGCTGCTGATCACGCGGCCGGTCAATCCTGCCGCCGAAATTGATTCTGAAGGCTACCTGGGTGCTGCCGAATGGCTCGACGCCGCGGACGCGTCAGACATCGTCTCGATTATCGATCGCGTACAGCACAGCAAGGAGGCGCAAGAGCGGCTCGAATTCTGGGTCAATCGCCACTTTGGCGACACGACCCCCGGCGAAGCCACCCGGCGCTTCCACGACGCGGTGGAAACGCTGTGCGCTCGGTGGGACGAACACGCACACGTTCACGCCGGAGATCGCCGCGTGCGGGAATCGGATCCGTTCGATGGCGAGGGCGACGGCGAAGATGAGGATGACCCCTCAATCTCGGGTGACTAATTCTGCGACGGAGGGGAGGTAGCGGCAGTCTCCTCGTCGGCAACATTTTTGCGGCCAGGAAGCAACTGCCCCAGTTGCCGCATGGGTCGCAGCATTGCCGAACCGGACACGCTGGTTGCCCGCACCACTTTGGGAGCTTTGACTCGCGGATCCAGGTTTGGCTGGAATGAGACAGGCGGCGGCCCGAACGCGGAACGCGAACTGGTGACGACCTTGCGTCCAAGCATGTTGTTGGCCGTGCCGCCGACGACGGCACCGATACCGAACGGCAGAAGGCGCCCTACTGCGCCCGTGGTGGTGTTTCGCGTGAAGCGACCGATGAACGCTTTCTGCATGCGGTCCGCAATTTGGCCTACAAAAGCCTGAGGCACGTTCTTGCCGATCACGTCCCCCCAGAATTTGGTGTGCGGCATTCCCTTTCCCGTGGCTTGCGCCGCCAGATTTCGCACCAGATCAGCACCCGAGGTCCCCAGCATCATCGCCATGACGAGCGTGCGGGCACGATCCGGGTCGGTCACGGCGATGCCGTGCACCTCTGTGACGGATTGCGCGAACAGCGCGGTGGTTTCCAGAAAGCCAGCAGTCTCCACACCCGTCAGCACGAGGCTGATTCCGGTGCCGACACCGGGTATCACCGCGGCCGCACCGACGCCAGCGCCGCCGGTCGTGACCGCGGCCAGGTAGCGTCGCTCGAGGATCTGGATGATCCGTGCGGGGCTCGCATCCGGATGCCGCTTGCGGATGCTGCGGATGTGAGCAAGCACAACCGGCCGTTGCGTCGTGAGCAGGCGGTCGAAGCCTTTCACGGCCATCCGACCCTGAGCTGCCGCGTCAGGTTCGATTATCGACACGCTTCTGCCTCTCGGTGTGGAAGGTTAATCATAGGCAGGCGCGGTTTGCCGAGGCTACTGCGTCACGAGACCGTAGTCTGCGTTGTAGCGGTCGAGCACGTCGGTGATGGGGGCATCCAGCACCAAAGCCCCGCCGTCGAGGTAAAGACCGCGCGTGCAGAAACGCTTGAGATCGCGCTCGTTGTGAGAGACGAAGAACAGGGTTCTTCCCCCCGCCAGCAACTCCTCAATCCGCCGGTAGCACTTTTCGCGGAACGCCTTATCGCCGACGGCGAGCACCTCGTCCACGAGCAGGATTGGTTCCTCCAGCCGGGAAATCACGGAGAACGCGAGCCGAACCTTCATGCCGCTGGAGAGGTGCTTGTACGGTGTGTCCAGAAAGTCGCCGATCTCGGCGAAATCGATGATCTCATCGAAGCGTGCGGCAATTTCCTCACGCTTCATTCCGTGCAGGCCCGCCATGAGGTTCACATTGTCACGGACGGTCAGATCCTCCACGAACCCGCCCGTGATCTCGATGAGCGGTGCGACGCCCGCGTGAACGTGCACGGTGCCTTCGTCGGGGAGCAGCACCCCCGTGACGAGCTTGAGAAGGGTCGACTTGCCCTGACCGTTTCTGCCGACGACACCGATGGCTTCACCCTGTGCCACGGTAAACGACACGTTTCGAAGGGCCCAGAATTCGCTCGGGCGAAGCCTGCGGTTTCGTCCCGCGAACAAGTCCTTGAAGTTGCGCCGCGAACGTCGGTTGCGCCGAAAGCGAATGCCGGCATCCGCAACCTCGATCACGCACCGGGTAGGTGCATCCTGTGAAGCATCCATCAGATTTCCTTCAATACCGAGCGCTCGGTGCGACGAAAAACGAGGATGCCCACCGCCAGCAGAACGAGGCTCACGGCGGTGCCCGCAATCACGGCGTACCAGTCAAGCTGCGTCGGGAAGAACGCGCTGCGGTACAGCGCAAAAATGCCGGCGAGCGGATTGAACGCGGCAACCCGGTCGAGGCCGTGCGGGAGATCGCTCAGGCCGTAAATGATGGGGCTCGCATAGAAAAGAAAACGAAGAATCAGCTTGACGGCCCGCTCGAGATCGCGGAAGAAAACCACGAGCGGCGCAACGATAAGCCCCACACCTGCCAGGAGAACCGTTTGAAGAATAATCGCCAGGGGAAAGAAAACCACCTGCCAGTGGAGGTGAGCGCCAGAGAAAATGGCGAAGATCGCCAAAACCGGGATGCTCGCCACGAACTCGATTCCCTTGGAAAGCACGAGACGATTGATCCAGATCGTGCGCGGAATTTTCGTGGACCGGATGAGTCTGGCCTCGCGAAGGAACGCGCGAGTGCAGTCTCCAACCGCGCCGTTGAACCACATCCACGGCAGCAGCGCGGCAAGCAGGAACACGATGTAAGGCTGTTCGCCCACCGTGCGTTCAAACACTTGCGTGAACACGAACCAGTAGATGGCTGCCATAACCAGCGGGTCAAGAATCGACCACAAGTATCCGAGCACGGACGTCGAGTACCGAACTCGGAGGTCACGGATCGTCAGAAGCCAGAGGGAATGCCGGTAGCGGTCGTATGGCGACCACGTCGGTCGTTGCTGGACGGTGACGGACACGACACCTATCGTAAGGGGTGTCTTCTCACACGAAGAGGTTTGCGCGCTCCAGGTCCTCGGCGAAGTCGATTTCTACCGCGTACAAGTCGGAGATGTCCAGCGGTTCAACGCGGAGGCCATCTTCCTCGATTGCAAGCTCAAGACCGCGCTCGAAGTAGTCCTGATCGTTCACGCGGGAAAGCTGGCGAATGAGCGCCGCTTTGCCGTCACGCGAGATGAAGTTGATGCCGACCGCTTCGCCGAGCCCGCCCTTGACGGATTTGGAGAGTTCGCGGATGTAGCCGTTCGCGTCCGTTGTGTACTTGACCTCTTCATCCGACACCTTGGCGGTGTTGACGGAGACGAACGACTGGTCGCGAGCCACGAGCATCGCCGCGCGCTCAAGAGCCTCGGGGTCGAACACCACGTCTCCGTTCATCCACAGCACGCCGCCGGACGAGGAAGCGCGAAGCGCGCGCAGAAGACTCTTCGAGGTGTTCGTCTGGTCGTACTGCTCGTTGTACACGAAGGACGCGTCAGGAAACGCCTCGATAATGTGCTCCAGCTTGTAGCCGACAACCACGGTGACTTTGGCGTTGGTGCCGAAGGCGTGGCCGATGTTGTCGAATTGCTGCTGCATGATGGTGCGGCCGTCACTCAACTCGGTCAGCGGCTTCGGCAGGGAACGGCCGAGCCTGCTGCCCATCCCGGCAGCGAGTATGACGATTTGCGTATTCAATGGCGCTCCTTCGGCGTCGTGGCGGTCGCGCTGTGCCCGTTGTTCGGGGCGCGACGGAAAGTTCCGACACCTCATCGTGCTGACGCCACTGTATCGGGCAAAACTCAACGATTCACGGGAAAAGTCGGGTTGTATCCATTTTGTGATGATGTGTCGAGAACGCGCTGTCGACCCCCGCAGGATTGATACGGTGGTCTTCGTGGAGACAGCCGATAGCATCCTCGCCAAATTTGACGACCTCATCGCGCAGCTAAAGGCTGATTCCGAGCGAGACCGCAGGGCGATGCGCGCGCAGGAGAAGGCGCGCGCGGCACAACGTGCGGAGCCTTCGCGTGAACGCATCCTCGAGGTCGAAGGGCTCGGCAAGCACTTCGGCGAGAAGAATGCCGTCACGGGAATAAGTTTCTCCGTAACGGAAGGCACGATCTTCGGCATTGTCGGGCCAAACGGCGCGGGCAAAACCACCACGTTGTCGATGGTGACCGGCCTCCTCCGTCCGGATGCCGGAACGGTGCGCGTGCATGGTGTCGACGTCTGGGCAGACCCTGCTGCGGCAAAACGTCAGATGGGAGTACTCCCTGACCGGCTTCGACTGTTCGATCGGCTGACGGGCCACCAACTGCTGTACTACGCCGGGGTGCTGCGGGGGCTGGACGCGGAAACTGTTCGGCAGCGCATCGACCAGCTGGCGACCACATTTGGGCTTGACACCGCGCTCGGACGTCTCGTTGCGGACTTCTCGGCCGGGATGACGAAAAAAATTGCGCTCGCCGCAGCACTCATTCACTCACCTCGGCTGCTCGTGCTCGACGAACCCTTCGAATCGGTTGACCCGGTATCGGTGACCACCATCATCGAAATTCTCCAGAAGTACGTGGATGCCGGTGGCACTGTCGTTCTCTCCAGCCACAGCATGGAGCTCATCCAGCGCATTTGCGATCACGTTGCGATCATCGTGGAAGGCACCGTTCTCGTGACAGGGACCGTCGACGAAGTTCGTGGCGCAGGCTCCCTTGAAGAGAAATTTGTCGAGCTGGCCGGCGGCGCCTCAACCGTGGAGGACCTGGAATGGTTGCACAACTTCTCGGACTGAAACTGCGGCTGCTCGGCAACCTGTTCCGACGCAGCCCGTGGCAGGTGTTCGGCCTCATCGTCGGCCTGGCTTACGGCCTCGGCGCTGCTGCCAGTGCGAGCCTCGGTCTTATCGCGCTTCGGGCGATGGACGTCGAGATTGCTCGCGACATCGTCGTCGTGGGCGGTTCGCTCATCGTCCTGGGATTTCTGTTCGTCCCGCTCGTCTTCGGTGCGGATGACACGATCGATCCGCGCAAATTCTCGCTCTTGGGAATGTCCAACACGCGACTGGCGCTCGGTCTGGCCGCCGCTGCCTTCGTAGGTGTGCCCGCGCTGGTCATGGCACTCATCGCCTCAGCGCAAGTCGTCACCTGGAGCAGAAGCGCGTCGGCAACGACCGTGGCAATCCTCGGCGCCATACTCATCATCGCGACGTGCGTACTGGCGTCACGCGTGACAACCACCGTCGCCACCCTGTTGCTGGCCACTCGCCGCGCTCGCGAGGCGACCGGTCTCGTCGCGCTGATTTTGCTGAGCACGCTGTCACCGCTCATCGCCATGCTCGTGACGGTCGACTGGAAAAAACAGGGGTTCGCTGTGCTGGCGTCGCTGTCGGATGCACTGTCCTTCACCCCGCTTGGTGCGGTGTGGGCGGCACCCGGTTTCGCCGCGAACGGCAACGCACCGGCGGCATCCGGCGCGCTCGCGGTTGCCATCGGCTTCGTGATTGCACTGCTCGTGGTCTGGCGCTGGCTGGTGGCAGCGCTCTTGGTCGCGCAGGACCGAGTGTCGCGGTCGCACGCCTATCGAGGTCTGGGTTGGTTCAACTACGTGCGCGCCACGCCGGCCGGAGTGATAGCCGCCCGCAGCCTCACCTATTGGGGTCGCGACGCACGATACCGCTCGGCTCTCGTCGTCGTGCCGATAGTGCCCGCCGTCATCGTGGGTGTGCTCTCCATTGCGGGCGTGCCGCTGCATTATCTCGTGCTACTGCCGGTGCCGATCATGTGCTTCTTCCTCTCCTGGAGCACAGTTCACAACGATGTGGCTTTCGACAACACGGCGGTATGGATGCACGTTGCCTCCAACACCACCGGTGCCGCGGACCGTCTCGGACGCGTAGTGCCTCCGCTTGCCCTTGGGCTGATCGTGATAGCTGTCGGCACTCCTCTGAGCGCGTGGGGCTACGGTTCAGCGGACATAGTTCCGTCGCTTCTCGGCGTGAGTTTGTGCGTGCTGCTGGCGGGGCTCGGGCTCTCCAGCGTCATTTCGGCGGGGTTCCCCTACCCGGCGGTTCATCCCGGAGACAGCCCGTTCGCGCAGCCGCAGTCCAGCGCAGGGGGCGCGTCCTGGGTGCAGGGGCTCTCGCTGCTCAGCGTTCTCGTGGCGGCCGCGCCCACGGTGTTCTTTTCCGTGATGGGGATAATCGAAGGCGGCGGATGGCAAGTGGGCTCTCTTCTTGCGGGTCTCGCGACCGGTATTGCCATGCTGTGGGGCGGCATCCGAATGGGCGGTCGGGTATTTGAGGCTCGAGGTCCCGAACTCCTGGCATTTACGTCCCGCTACTGAGTCGGCTTGCCTGCCGGTGTACCGCGCTGCGGTTTAGGCTGATGGCATGAGTAACCCTGATGTGGAACACAGCGGAGGTGGCACGAGCACCCTCGATCGCGAGTTGGAGGAGCTTCTCCAGCAGGAGCAGCTGGAGGAAGGCGACCACGAGCGGTTTTCGCATTACGTGCCCAAAGACAAGATCCTCGAGTCGGCGCTCACCGGCAAGCCAGTCCGCGCTCTCTGCGGGAAGCTGTGGACACCCGGCCGTGATCCGGAGAAGTTTCCCGTGTGCCCCACGTGCAAAGAGATCTACGAAAAGATGAGAAAGTGATGCGCGCCATCGCTCCGTGACGACCCGCCCCGAACCGATTCGCGTCCGCGGTGCGAATCTGAGTTGCGTCACATTGTGGGTACGACGGCGTCGCACCCGCACGAGGGCGTAATTCGAGGCGAATCAGTTGTAGATGGTGGGGATGACCGGTTCGCCTCGGGCCAGCCGAAACGCGTCGGCCGGCAGTTCTGCAACGGCCGCGGCGCGATGTGCGCGTGCGCGAGAAGTCCCGGCTGCGCCGAGATACGCGGTGTCCGGCTCGCCATGGACGATGAGGGGAACCAGGAGCGGCCTTCCGGTCTCGCCGACTGGCGTTGCGACATCCGGATCGCTCTCGACGTGTAGCACCTCGGATGTCGCAATCCCGCGGGAGAGCGTGCGCATCGGCGACTTGCGCCCGCCGACGGAGAGCTTGGCGGTCGATCGTTTCGCAACCGAAACCCATTCGCCATCAGAGCCGACCCGAGCCACGAGCTTGTACACCATCCCCGCCGTGGGTGCGCCCGATCCGGTGACGACCGAGGTGCCCACACCGTAGGAATCGACCGGCGCGGCGCGAAGTGCGGCGATCGTGTATTCGTCGAGGTCGCTTGTGACGGTGATCTTGGTTTTGTTCGCTCCCAGCGCGTCGAGTTGTTTGCGCACCGCGGATGCCTGGCCCGGCAGGTCGCCGCTGTCGATGCGTACAGCGCCCAGGGAGGTGCCCGCCACGCGCACCGCGAGTTCTACCGCGGCGGTGACGTCGTACGTGTCCACGAGAAGCGTCGTTTCGGGGCCGAGGGCGGCGACCTGCGCGCGGAACGCATCCTCTTCCGAATCATGCAGCAGGGTGAACGAGTGTGCTGCCGTACCCATGGTGGGGATGTCCCAGGTTCGCCCGGCTTCGAGGTTGCTCGTCGCATCGAATCCGGCAATGAACGCCGCCCTCGCCGCCGCGACGGCCCCGCGCTCGGTGGCACGACGCGAGCCCATCTCCGCAAGCGGTCTGCCTCCGGCCGCGCTCACCATTCTTGCCGCTGCGCTCGCTACCGCGGAATCGTAGTTGAGAACACTGAGCGCGATCGTCTCGAGCACGACCGATTCCGCGAAGGTCCCCTCGACCACGAGGATGGGGGAGCCCGGAAAGTAAGCTTCCCCCTCGTGGTAGCCCCAAATATTGCCCTGGAATCGATAGTTCGCGAGCCACTCGAGCGTCGCGGCATCCACGACGTCGTGGTCGCGAAGCCAGGCGATCTCCGCATCCCCGAACCGGAAGTTCATGATCGCTTCGATGAGCCTGCCGGTGCCGGCCACGATCCCGTACCGTCTGCCACCCGGAAGGTGACGCGCGAAAACCTCGAAAACGCTTCGGCGCTGTGCGGTCCCCGCCCGTATGGCCGCATCGACCATGGTGAGTTCATATCGGTCTGTCAGCAGCGCACTGGTCACCCTGCGAGCCTATCGGGCGCGGCACCTCGTCGTGGCGACGAAAGCTGGTGGAGCGGAGTCTTCACGGATGCTCGCTAAACTTTGTTCTCGTGACCGACTCAGCGATTGGAATCTTCGACTCCGGCGTCGGGGGGCTCACGGTCGCGAGGGCGATCATCGACCAGTTGCCCAACGAGTCCATCATCTACGTGGGCGACACCAAGCATTCACCGTATGGCCCGAAGCCCATCGCCGAGGTCCGCGAGTACGCGCTGGCCGTGATGGACGATCTTGTCGCACAGGGTGTGAAGCTTCTCGTGATCGCCTGCAACACCGCATCCGCTGCCGTACTGCGCGACGCGAGGGAACGGTACACCCACGGCCACGGCATCCCCGTTGTGGAGGTCATCCAGCCCGCCGTTCGCGCCGCCGTGCGCCAGACGCGCAATAATCGCGTCGGGGTGATCGGCACGATCGGCACGATCAAATCCAAAGCGTATGAGGATGCATTCGCGGCGGCATCAGAGTTGGAGCTGTTTGCGCAGCCGTGCCCGCGTTTCGTCGAATTCGTGGAAGCGGGCGTCACGTCCAGTCCGGAACTGTTCGAGGTCGCGGAGGAGTATCTCGCGCCCCTCAAAGCCGCAGGCGTCGATACTGTGGTGCTCGGATGCACGCACTATCCGCTCATGTCCGCCGCCATTCAACTCGTTCTCGGCAACGCGGTGACCCTGGTCTCCAGCGCGGAGGAGACCGCCTTCGATGTCTTCGACACTCTCGTCAAGCACGATCTCCTGCGCACCAATACGACGCCGGCGACCTATCGTTTTGAGGCGACCGGCGACAGCCAGGAGCAGTTTCTGCATTTGGCGAGGCGTTTTCTGGGCCCCGAAGTTTCGGCGGTGCAACTGATCGAAACCAGCACCACTTCCATAGCAGAGGAACACAGCTGACATGCCTGGGAACGAGACCACCCCGAACGAGACCACCCCGAACTCGTCCGCGACGCGCGTGGACGGCCGTGCGCTCGACGAGCTGCGGCCGATCACGATCGAGCGCGGTTGGAGCGACCAGGCTGAGGGCAGCGCGCTCATCTCGTTCGGTCGAACTCGAGTGCTGTGCACCGCGTCCTTCACGAATGGAGTTCCTCGCTGGATGACCGGCAAAGGCCAGGGCTGGGTGACGGCGGAATACTCCATGCTCCCCCGTTCCACCAACGAACGCATGGACCGAGAGTCCGTCAAGGGCAGGATCGGTGGGCGCACTCACGAAATCTCGCGGCTCGTCGGCCGCGCGCTGCGTGCCGTCGTCGACATGAAGTCTCTCGGCGAGAACACGGTCGTCATCGACTGCGACGTGCTGCAAGCGGACGGCGGCACGAGAACGGCCGCCATTACGGGAGCATACGTGGCGCTTGCCGACGCACTCGAGTGGGGGAGAAGCAGGCAGTTCATCGGGAAGAACGCGAAACCGCTCTTCGACAGCGTCGCTGCTGTGAGCGTCGGTATCATCGACGGAACGCCCATGCTCGATCTGGCCTACACCGAGGATGTCCGCGCGGAGACCGATATGAACGTCGTCGTGACAGGGCGCGGTTTGTTCGTCGAGGTTCAGGGCACCGCGGAGGGTGCGCCGTTTGACCGCGGCGAGCTCGATTCGCTGCTCGATCTGGCCCTTGGGGGTACGGCATCTCTGGCCGAGATGCAGTCTCGTGCTCTCGCACAGCCGCTGCAGTCGCGGTGATCACATGAAAGTCGCACTCGTTCTGGCTACCCACAACGCTCACAAGGTCGACGAATTGTGCAGCATTCTGGGCCCCATGCTCGATGGCTTCGAACTCGTCGGATTCGACGGCCCGGAGCCCGTGGAGGACGGTGCTTCCTTTCAGGAGAATGCGCTCATCAAGGCACGGGCCGCATTCGAGTTCACGGGCGTGCCGAGTATTGCCGACGATTCGGGCATCTGCGTCGCCGCGCTGGGAGGCGCCCCGGGGATTCATTCCGCTCGCTACGCGGGCACGCGCGTCGACGCGGACAACGTCGATCACCTTTTGAAGGAACTGGGTGACGCGGAGGATCGCTCCGCGGAGTTCTGTTGCGCGGCGGCGATCGTCGCGGAGGGTTTCGAGCACGTCGAACTCGGTGTGTGGAAGGGAACGGTGTTGCGGGCGCCACGGGGTGCACATGGCTTCGGCTACGATCCGATTTTTCGACCCGAGGGATGCGACGTCGCCTCCGCGGAACTCACCGCAGACGAGAAAAACGCACTCAGTCATCGCGGCAGAGCGTTTCGCCAGCTCATCCCGGTTGTTCGGCAGCACCTGCTCGTGTCGTGACATTGACAATCGTTCCCGACTAGAGCGAATGTCTGGCGCCCGATCGCGCGCCACCATACTGTGGGGAGTGTGAGCCACCACCACACCAGTACGAATCGTCTGCGGCTGTCACTCGTGCTCGGCATCGTCGTGCTGGTGCTGATCGTGGAAATCGCGGGGGCCATCCTCACCGGATCCCTCGCGTTGTTCGCGGACGCGGGTCACATGTTTTCCGACATGATCGGATTGACGGTAGCACTGGCGGCGACCGTGATCGCGGCGCGTCCTGCAACCGACCGGTCGACGTTCGGTTTTCAGCGCGCGGAGGTGTTCGGCGCGCTCATCAACGGCGGGATTCTGTTCGCGGTCGTGATTTCGGTCGGCTACCAGGCGATTGCCCGTTTGGTTGATCCAACGGATGTCGAGGTCAAGAGTCTTCCCATGCTGCTGGTGGCGTCGCTCGGCCTCGTGGCAAACATTGTTGCGGCGTCTATTCTGCGCCCTCAGGCGCAGTCATCCATCAACATGCGCGGCGCGTATCTTGAGGTGCTCGGCGACCTTTTGGGTTCGATTGCCGCCATTGTCGCCGCCATTGTCATCCTGACGACGGGTTTCATGCCAGCGGATGCGATCGCCTCGCTCGCCATTGCCGTGATGATTGCGCCGAGGGCGGCTTTGCTGTTGCGCGACGCCGTGCGCGTGTTGAGCGAGTCCGTTCCGGTGGATACGAGCGTTGCGGAGATTCGGGAACACATCCTGCAGCGAGACGGTGTGGTGGATGTTCACGACGTGCACGTGTGGGCGATCACCTCCGGGCATCCGGTGTTTTCCGCGCACGTCGTCGTGGAGTCGAGAGTGTTCACCGAGAATGCTACGGGCAGGCTTCTCGACGATCTCGCCGAGTGCCTTTCCGATCACTTCGATGTCGCGCATTCGACGTTCCAGCTCGAACCGGTGGAGCACGCCCACCATGAGGATCATCTTCACGATTGACACGCACGGTAGCGCCGGAAGTGGCGCTGTGTCCTCGATTCCGAGTAATGTTTCGGTGTGCCGAAATTAAAAGAACGCATAAGCCGAAAAACATCGTGGATGCTGCTCGGCCCCGCGTTCGTCGCGGCAATCGCCTACGTCGATCCGGGCAACGTAGCGGCAAACCTGACGGGCGGCGCGCGCTACGGTTACCTGCTCGTCTGGGTCATCGTCGTCGCCAATCTCATGGCGGCGATCGTGCAGTACCAGTCGGCGAAACTCGGTATCGTCACCGGGCAAACCATGCCGGAGTTGCTGGGTTCCCGGCTCCGCACGGGCAGCCGGCGCGCGTTTTGGGCTCAGGCCGAATTGGTGGCGATCGCCACGGATCTTGCCGAGGTCATCGGCGGGGCCATCGCCCTCCACCTGCTGTTCGGGATTCCCCTCTTCCTCGGCGGGCTCATCGTGGGCGTTGTTTCGATGGCTCTCCTTGCCGTGCAAAATCGTGTCGGTCAGCAACCGTTCGAGACGGTCATTATCGGTCTCCTGGCGATCATTTCCATCGGCTTTCTCGCGGGACTGTTCGTCAGCCCCCCGGATGCAGCAGAAATGGCCGGCGGGCTCATTCCGCTGTTCGACGGTCCCGACTCGGTTCTGCTGGCGGCGAGCATGCTCGGGGCGACGGTCATGCCGCACGCCATTTACGTTCACTCGGCACTGGCGAGAGATCGGCATGGGAAAAAGTCCGGAGACGGGCTTCGCAGCATTTTGCGCACCACGAAGTGGGATGTCGTCATTGCGCTCGCGATCGCCGGAGCGGTGAATCTCGGAATGCTTCTTCTGGCCGCCGTCAACCTGCGCGGCGTCGAAGGCACCGACACGATCGAGGGTGCGCACGCTGCCATTGAATCTTCTCTCGGTCCCGTCATTGGTGTCATTTTTGCGGTCGGGCTTCTCGCGTCGGGGCTTGCCTCCACGTCCGTCGGCAGCTACGCAGGAGCGACGATTATGGCCGGGCTCCTGCACAAGCAAATTCCGCTGTTCGCTCGTCGGGTGATCACGCTGGTTCCCGCGCTCATCATCCTCGGTTTCGGCGTCGACCCCACCTGGGCGCTGGTGCTCAGCCAGGTGTTCCTGAGTTTCGGCATTCCGTTCGCACTGGTGCCGTTGCTGAGGCTCACGAATGATCGCGCGCTCATGGGCTCAGCGGTCAACCGCCCGGTCGTGAGTTGGGTGCTCGATATCATCGTTGTTCTGGTGATCGTGCTCAATCTGGCGTTGATTGTGCTGACCGTGGCAACAGGGGAGGCGTTGTGAACAGCGGCAAGGGTCCTGCGACATCGGTGGTCGAAGACTATGTGAAGGTCATCTACTCGCACACGGAGTGGCAGCCCGAACCCATCACGTCGTCTGTTCTGGCGATTCGCCTTGGCCTCGCGCCGTCCTCCGTCACCGAGATGGTGAAAAAGCTTGCGGCGTCGG
Source organism: Agreia sp. (assembly GCA_044464485.1). GTDB lineage: Bacteria > Actinomycetota > Actinomycetes > Actinomycetales > Microbacteriaceae > Terrimesophilobacter. The sequence continues at coordinate 121,271 of JBIQLG010000003.1, read as the reverse complement.
GGCTCGTCACCCATGTGCCGTACGGTGCGGTGACGCTCACGGAGGAAGGCTGTCGACTGGCGTTGCGGATGCTGCGGCGTCACCGACTCATCGAAACGTGGCTCGTCGAGTCGTTTTCGTACGGCTGGGATGAAGTGCACGACGATGCCGAGGTTCTCGAACACGCGATCAGCGATCGGTTGCTGAATGCGATCGACGCGTCGCTCGGACATCCCTCGCGCGATCCCCACGGCGACCCTATCCCGCGCGCGGACGGCACGGTTGAGAGGCCGGATGCGGTGCTGCTGAGTGACGCGCCCATCCCAGGTCGGGTCACCGTTGTGCGCATCAGCGACCGGGATTCTGCCCTCCTGCAACATCTGGAAAGTCACGGGATCACGGTGGATGCCCAACTGAAGGTTACGGAACGTCGGCCGTTCGGTGGGGCGCTCGCCGTGCGCACGCCGACATCCGAGATCGATCTCGGCGATGATGCGACGCGGGCCATCTGGGTGTCTGTCGCAGAGCCGGTGTAGCCTCCGGCAAGCAAGGAGCTACGCGCGGGGCGGATCGTTGGCTTTGTCGTTGTCGAAGAACGCGACATCGAGGACTGCCTCGTCGTCGGTGAGCGGCGGGGTTCCTTCGCGGTTGGCGCGTTTTGCTTTGCGACTGGACTGCACGTAGTGGTACACGGTCGGTATGAGCGTGACGGTGACAGCACCCAGCAGAATTACGTCGATGTAGCTCTTGACGAAATCGGCGACGGGCGGAATGTAGCCGATGAGGTACCCGAAGAAGGTGAGGCCGAATCCCCAGATCACGGCACCGATGAGGTTGTAGAGCGAGTACTTCTTGTAGTTCATGTGACCGACACCGGCCGCCACGGGAACGAACGTGCGCAGGATCGGCACGAAACGGGCGAGGATGACCGAAAGCCCGCCGAATCGCTCGAAGAATCTGTTTGTACGTTCCACGTTTGCGCGGCTGAAGAGTCCGCTCTCTTTTCTTTCGAACACTTTAGGGCCGAGCTTGTGGCCGATGAGGTATCCGCACTCGCCGCCCGCGAACGCGGAAACGCCGATAAGCAGCCCCACCCACCAAATGTTCAGACCGAAAACGAGCGAGGTGTGGGTCAGCAGGCCGGAGATGATCAACAGGGTGTCGCCGGGTAGCAAGAACCCGACGAGCAACCCGGTTTCGGAAAAGACGATGAGGCAGACGACCAGGAGTGCCCACGGCCCGGACGATGCGATGAGCGTTTCCGGGTCAAGCCACGGGATGAGAGCAGAGGGAACCAATCCGCGTTTCTCCAGTCGAATTTCGGGGACGCGCGCGCGTCCATGCAAGAGTACCCGGTCAGGCTCGATCTTCACTGCGCCGAGTCAGGTTGTGCGGAAGGCGGGACTTGAACCCGCACGCTCGAAAGCACAGGAACCTAAATCCTGCGTGTCTGCCAATTTCACCACTCCCGCGAGCGGTCGGCCGCCGCTGGGGGGCTGCCGTTTCAGCACACACTCTACCCGCCATACCGGAAGCGCGGCGTCTCCCGAATGCTGTGGATAATTCGTGCGCCCGGTTGCGTGAATCCGACAGGATGCCTTCGTGCACTCCGCCGTTTCACTCATCGCCGACCGCGTGCGCGAGCGCGTGCGGAGCGAAGGTATCGACCTCGGCCGCGATCACGCGCTCGCCGGCGACTTCGTCCGCGAGGAGGTGCGCCGGTACAGCGAACGCGCCCTTGGCGGTTCTCTGCCGCTTCTCGCCGACGAGCAGCAGGTGGCGCGAGACGTGGTCGCCTCCCTCACCGGGTTCGGCGCGCTGCAACCCTTCTTTGACGACGACTCCGTCGAGGAAATCTGGATCAACGCACCCGACCGGGTGTTCGTCGCGCGAAACGGCGTCGCAGAGCTCACCCCGCTCACCCTGACCGCACCCCAGGTGCGTGATCTCGTGGAGCGGATGCTCCAGTCCACGGGTCGACGCGTGGACCTTTCCAGCCCGTTCGTGGATGCCTCGCTGCCGGATGGCTCTCGGCTGCACGTCGTCATCCCCGACGTGACGCACAAGCACTGGGCGGTCAACATCCGCAAGTTCGCGAAGCGCATCAAAGAGCTGAGCCATCTCGTCGCACTCGGTTCCCTCACGCCGCTGGCCGCGGAGTTCTTGCGAATGTGCGTGCTCTCTGGGCAGAACATCCTCGTTTCCGGTGCGACGCAGAGCGGAAAAACGACGCTGCTCGGCGCCCTTCTCTCCACCGCACGGCCGGGAGAACGCATCGTCACCGTCGAGGAAACCTTCGAACTCAGTTTCACCGCAAGGGACGCGGTCACGATGCAGTGTCGGCAGCCGAGCCTCGAGGGTACGGGCGAGATTTCGCTGAGGCGGCTCATAAAAGAATCTCTGCGGATGCGACCGGATCGCCTCGTCGTCGGCGAGGTGCGCGAAGCGGAGGCGCTCGACCTCCTCATCGCGCTCAACAGCGGACTCCCAGGCATGTGCAGCATTCACGCGAACAGCGCGGAAGATGCGCTCGCGAAGCTTGCCACGCTGCCGCTGCTCGCGGGCCGAAATATCGACGCATCCTTCGTGGTGCCGACCGTGGCCGCAAGCATCGATGTCGTCATTCACTGCGCGCTCGAGCGTTCCGGCCGGAGGCGAATCGTCAAGATCATCGCTCCCACCGGTGTCGGCACGGACGGAACCATTGACTCGGTGAGTGTTTTCGAACTGCGGGGTGGGTCTCTGGACCCGACCGGCGCCCACCCCGCGCTGGTGTCCAGGCTGCGATCGGCCGGGCTGGACCCGTCCGACGTGCTGGGTGAGGACATCGCGTGATCCTTCTTCTGGGCTGCACGCTTGCTTTGGGCGCAATGCTGAGCGTTTCCCCGTGGTTGTGGCGCGACGTGCCACGCAACGGCACGTCCGCAAAGCCGTCCCGGGGTTTTCGTCCGGCTCGCCTTCTTCGTGACCGGATGAAGCTCGCCGGCGCGGGTTCGGTGCCCGTTACCGCATTCGTTGCCGTGTCCATCATGTTGGGTTTCGCGACGGGTGCCGTGATTTTCGCAGTTGTACCGGTCGTCCCGCTCGCGATTGCCGCAGGTGTGAGCGCAACGGCTTTGCCCACTCTCGTCATTGGCTGGCGGGCGCGTTCCCTGCGCCGGGTGCGCCGGGCGAGCTGGCCAGACGCAGTCGATCATCTCGTGTCGGCGACGCGATCGGGTGTCGCGCTGCCGGATGGCGTGTCCGCCCTCGCGCACATCGGCCCAGCGGACACGCGCGCCGCCTTTGCCGCCTTTGCCGCCGAGTATGAGGCATCAGGAAATTTTGGCCGGTGCCTTGACCGAGTGAAAGATCGCCTGGCCGACCCGACGGCGGATCGGATACTGGAGACATTGCGGATGTCGCGCGAAGTCGGCGGCACCGAGTTGCCGTCCGTGCTGCGCGCGCTGGCTGCTCACCTGCGCCAGGAGGCGGCAATCCGAGGTGAAGTCGAAGCGCGGCAGTCGTGGGTTATGAATGCTGCACGATTGGGTGCCGTCGCGCCGTGGGTCATCCTCGCTTTGCTGTCCACCAGGCCGGAAGCCGCAGCCGCCTATAATTCTGCGGGCGGCGTTGCCATCATTGTCGGCGGACTCATCGCGACAATTGTCGCCTACCGCGTGATGGTGGCGTTGGCGAGGCTTCCCGAGGAACGCAGGTGGTTTCAGTGATGGGGTCGGGGTGGACAATTGTCCTTGGTCTGATTCTCGGCCTCGGACTGTGGTCGATCGCGAGCGTGATTCCGCGACTTTCTCGCCCGCGCCTCGCTCATCGCGTTGCGCCGTACCTCGCCGACGTTTCGGAGGGCGCACGAGCGTTCGTTCAACGCCGCGAGTCCAGTCCGCTGCCGATTTTCGGGTTCCTCTTCGCTCCCGTCACAGGCGTATTGCTCAGCGCAGTGACGCGCCTGCTCGGTGGAAGCGCGGTGATTGAGCAGCGGCTTCGCCAGGCGGGTTCAACCCGAACGGTTGCGTCATTTCGGTCACGGCAATTGACCTGGGCGCTCGTCGGCGCGACGACCGGGGTGATCCTCTCGCTCGCGCTCGCCCAGTTATCGCCGCTGCCGCTCGTTGTGCATGCCGTCGTGGTGCTGGTGTTCACCGCGGCGGGCTTTCTCGGTGCCGAAATACTCTTGCAGAGGTCGGCCAGAGCCAGGCTCGCGAGAATGGCATCCGAACTGCCCGTCGTGCTTGAGTTTCTCACCCTCAGCCTTTCCGCGGGTGAGAGTATTCTCGACTCCTTCCGCAGGATTGCCGCAACGAGCAGGGGTGAGCTTGCCGCGGAATTCGGTGGGGTCGTCTCCGCGGTGCACAGCGGCTCCCCGTTGGTGGAGAGTCTGCAGCGCCTCAGCGAGGGCATCCGGATGCCCGAGTTGACGCGATGCGTTGATCAGCTCATTGGAGCGCTTGAGCGTGGGACGCCGCTCACCGAGGTGTTGCGCGCGCAGGCGCAGGATTCACGGGAGCAATCCAAGCGCACGCTTCTGGAACTCGCAGGCAAGAAAGAAGTCGCGATGATGATGCCGCTCGTGTTCCTCATCCTGCCGGTCACGATCATCTTTGCTATCTTTCCCGGAATCTTCGTCCTGCAGGTCGGCTTCTAGCCATATACCTTGCAGATCTAGATACATAGCTCTGTCAGGTATACGATGTCTCAAGGAGAATTCATGGACATCGACAAAGATCTCGTCGCCGCAATGGCGACACCGCTCGTACTGGCAATTCTCGCCGAAGGGGAAAACTACGGCTACGCCATCCTCAAACGTGTTCGGGAACTTTCCGACGGCGAGATCGAATGGACGGATGGCATGCTCTACCCGCTGTTGCATCGGCTTGAGCGGCTGGGTTATGTGCGTGCCGCATGGTCACGTTCACCTCAGGGCCGGCGGCGACGGAATTATGTCATCACCGACTCCGGGCTGAGCCAGTTGGCGGTTCAGCGACGACAGTGGGCGATGGCAAATCGAACGCTCGGGGGCCTGTGGCAGCAGGCAGCGCCGGCAGCGGGGGTGTGAGGATGGATTCGCTGGAACCACGTATCGCCGAGTGGCGTCGTGCGGTCTCGGGCGGCATCGCTGTGCGAGAGAGCGATGCAGACGAGCTTGAGAGCCATCTGAGAGATCAAATCAGCGACCTCGAGTCGGCGGGACTCAGTGACGACGAAGCGTTTCTCATCGCGGTCCGCAGGCTCGGGCGAATTGATCAGCTCACGGCCGAATTCGCCCGCGAGCATGGCGATCGGCTGTGGAAGCAGCTTGCCGTCCCCGAGGCGACCGAATCGCGGCGATCCAGCCTGCTCGTGATGCTGGGGTTCGCGCTCGCCGCCGGTGCTCTGACCTTGATTGCGCGATTCATCTCGTCAGCGACCGGTGGCGAATTCACCTGGTACCTGCGCGACGCGAGTTTCTTCGTCCTGCCCGTTCTCGCCGCGTGGTTCGCGCTCCAGAGACGGATGCCATGGCCGCGCGTCCTCGCGCACGCGTGCGTCGTCGCGGTGGTCGCAGTCGTCATCAACCTTTACCCGTTTGTTCAGTACGGCACCACGTCTACGCTCGTTGCCACTCACCTTCCGATATTGCTGTGGTTCGTCGCTGGAGGAGCTTATGTCACAGGTGAGATGCGGTCGTCCGCTCGCCGCATGGAATTTCTGCGATTCAGCGGGGAGTGGGCGATCTACTACACCCTGATCGCGCTGGGTGGCGCGGTTCTTCTGGGGCTGACCGTGATGATTCTCGGCCCGATCGTGCCTGAAGTGGCTAACGTCGCGACCTCCACGATCCTTCCGGTGGGGGCGGCCGGCGCGTTCGTTGTCGCCGCATGGCTCGTCGAGGCGAAGAAAAGCATCATCGAGAACCTTGCCCCGGTGCTCACCGCGATCTTTACACCGCTGTTTGCGATGATGCTCGCGATCGCCGTCATCGTATACGCGGGTTCGGGTATCTGGCGGGAGTTCAATCGCGAACTGGTGACCGTCTTCGATGTACTGCTGCTCGTCGTGCTGGCGCTCGTCGTCTACGGAATCTCGGTGCGTGACGCGGCGAAGGGCCCCGGTGTCATGGATGCCGTGCGCCTGGGGGCGGTAGGCGCTGCCGTTCTCCTGGACGCGCTCGTGCTCTACTCGATGTTCACGCGAATCGGCGAGTTCGGTTTCACCGCCAATCGGGTGGCCGCCCTCGGGCTCAACCTGATCCTGTTTGTGAATCTGGCGGTATCGGCCTGGCTCATCGCCCGATTTCTCGCGTCGCGTTCGCCTGCTGTGCGTCTGGAGCGGTGGCAAACCGGTTATCTTCCGGTGTTCGCAGTCTGGGTCACGATCGTCGTGATGGTGCTGCCACCGGTGTTCGCTTTCGCTTAGCCGGTGAGCGGCTGCACACTGTGGATAACTGCCGACGCGTGTTTTTCCCCTCGAAGATACTTGCCGAATGATGAGTTATTTGCGCAAATTCCGATGGGCCGACGCGTGGTGCGGCGAGGTGGGCAGCGAGCGTGGCGATGTACCGGGGTGGGTGCTCATTACGCTCATGACGGCCGGTCTCGTCATCATCATTTGGGCAGTCGCCGGCCCGGCACTCAGCGGAGTTTTTCAGCAGGCGATCGACCGCGTCACCGGATTCTGACAGTGCGGGGAATCCTCGGAAGGCTTGCTCGTGCGGAGTCCGGCTCTGCCGCAGTCGAGTTCGTCATGGTCGGCACTCTGCTTACCGTGCTCACGCTTTCCGTCATCCAACTCGGCCTCGCGCTTCTCATTCGCAATACCGTGTCGGATGCCGCGAGCGAGGGCGCGCGATTTGCCGCGCTCGCCGACAACGGGCTTCCCGATGGAATCGCTCGAGCCAGGGATCTCGTCACCGTCGCTCTCGGTCCCGCGTATGCAGAGGATGTCACGGGAGCCTATGGCACCTATCTGGGGCATCCGGCTGCCGTCATCACGGTCCGCGCACCGCTGCCCCTCATCGGCATGATCGGAGTCCAGCACGGGCTGGAGGTGACCGGTCATGCGGCAGTCGAGACGCTGGAGCGTTAGCCGCCGCATTGTCAGCTGTTGCCGAGACGAGAGCGGCTCGGCGGCACTGGAGTTCATCACTCTGGGGCTCATCCTTCTCGTGCCACTCGTGTATCTCGTGCTCACGATGTCGGCGATCCAGGGTGCGGCGTTCGCGGTCGAAGGGGCTGCGAGACAGGCGGTACGAGTTTTCGTGCAGTCCGAAAGTGAGGAGGAAGCAGCCGCGAGGTCGGAGCGTGCCATTCGCTTCGCACTGGCGGATGCCGGACTCGCCGCCCTCGATCCTCGCGTCGCGGTGACGTGTGAACCAAAGCCGGATGCGTGTCTCACGCGGCTCGGGGCTGTCACCATTTCCGTCGGAGTCACCGTGCCGTTGCCTCTCGTGCCACCGACTCTGGAAGTTTCCGTGCCGCTCGGGATTCCCGTGCAGGCCAGTTCGACGGAACGAGTGTCGCGATTCTGGGGTGCGGGGTGATCCGGAACAGCGGTTCGCCCGGCGGCGCAAAATTCGACGGCGACGATCGAGGATCGATCCTGCCGCTCACGATCTTTTACGGGTTCTTGTGCACCATTCTCATTCTGCTTGTCGTCGCCGCGACCTCACTGTATTTGGAGCGTAAACGCCTCTTCACGCTCGCCGATGGCGCGGCACTCGTCGGCGCGGAAGCCTTCGACCTTGACGCTGTAGTACTGACCCCCGACGGGCCGCGGGCGACACTCGAGTCAGCGGACGTCGCGGCGGCAGTTGCAGGCTTCTTATCCCAAGCGCCGACATCCGAGTTCGAGTCCCTCGCGCTCGAGCGTGCGGAATCGGTGGATGGCCGCAGCGCGACGGTGGAACTCTCCGCCTATTGGCGACCGCCGCTTGTCAGCGCGCTCGTACCCAACGGACTTCGCATCGAGGTGACCGCGGTGGCGCGCAGCGTGTTCTCACGATGACGCGGGTGCGTCGTGCCCCACGAACAGCACTGCCACGCCGACACCGATCATGAGCACACCCCCCGTGGCGCCGAGGGTTGAAATACGCTTGGGGTTCTTCGCGAACCAGTCTCGCGCTGCACCGGCAGCGAGAGCCCACGCGCTGTCGGAAACGAGCGCCACGACGACGAACACCATTCCGAGGAGGAACAGCTGCAAGGGAATGTTTCCGGCACCGTGGTCGGCGAACAGCGGCAGCACTGCGGCCATGAAAACGATCGACTTCGCGTTCGTGACGCCGACGCCGAAACCCTCCCACACCGTGCGCCAGCCGCTGCGCCGCGCAACCGGTGCAGTGATCGCATCCGCTTTCTGCCGCCGATGACGGATCGCCTGCACGCCTAAAAAGATGACATACGCGGCACCGACGAACTTCACAATCGTGAACACCAAAACCGACTGTTCCAGCAGCGAGCCCAGACCGAAAGCGATGGCGACCGTGATCACGAAAGCTCCCGTGACGTTGCCGATCACGCTCAGAAAACCGCCCACACGACCCAGCGCGAGTGAACGCCCGATGGTAAACAGCACGCTCGGTCCAGGAATCATGATGAGCGGGATGCACGCCAGACCGAATGCGACAAGGTTGGCAACGGGAACCATACGAAATGCTAACGCGTGCGCGGCACGAATCTCGGCAGGTATCGCCACAGCACGGCAGCACCGACAAGACCGATGACACCCATAACTCCGGATGCGAGAGCGAGCGAGCCGATCGCGGTGAGGCCCGCGAGAGCGAGCGGCGCTGCCGCACCACCGGCATCCGCGGTGAACCGAAAGGCTCCGAGAAACGGCGCGGGGTTCAGTGGGTCGGCGAGGTCCGCACCAAGCGTCATGAGCAGTCCGCTGCCGAACCCGTTGGCAATTCCCAGCACCATCGCGATGACGATGAACCACGTGACGGCAGCAGGGATATCATGCGTGAACGCGAGCGCGAGATGCCCGAGCCCCAGTCCGATCATCGACGGCAGGGCCGTCCACATCCGCCCCCAACGGTCCATAATTTGCCCGGTCGTGTAGAAGAGCGCGAAGTCGAGGCCGCCCGCAATGCCGATGATGAGGGCAGTGTTTGCGTCTGCGAGCCCGATGCTCACCGCCCAGAGAGGGATGATCACCTGACGACTCGCTCGCAGCGCACTGATCAGCGCGGCCCCGGTACCGAGGCGAAGGAGCACCCCGCGATTGCGCGAGATGACGCGCAGAATTCTGCGTGACTCCTGGTCCACCTGGGCCTCACGCTGAGCTGACCGGCTGCTCGAGCGGCCCGGCCGGAACATCGCTTCCGGGTCTTTGAGGAGGAGGAGAAAGGCCGCGGCCAGGGCGCAACCCGCCACGTGAACCCACAATGCCGACTGCGTGGAGCCGGTGAGATGAATGATCCCGGCAGAAATGAAGGGGCCGATGAAGAATCCGAGCCGGAAGCTTCCCCCAAGAGTCGACAGCGCACGGGCGCGGAACGCCAGCGGAACGAACGTCGTCATGAATGCCTGCCGCGCGAGAGCGAAGACCGCGGTGGCGAGACCGATGAGAAATATGGCGAAACCCAGGAGCCATGAGTTATTCGACACCATGGCGATGACGAGCCCGACAATCGACAGCAGGGCAGCGTAAATCATGGCCGCGCGCTCGCCGACGCGACTGATCACCCAACCGCTGGGAATGTCGCCGAAGAGCTGGCCAATCGTGAGCATCGCCGCGATGAGCCCCGCAATGGCCAACTGGGCGCCAACGTTGTGAGCGACGATCGGGATGATCGGGATGATGGCACCCTCACCAATCGAGAATGCGAGAGTGGGCAGGATGGCAGGAAGTGCGATTGACCGAAATCGGAAGGGGGCAGGCGGTTCGGTCGACATTGATGTCGATGTTACCGCTGGGCGTTCTGCGGGTCAGAATTGGGCGGGATGCGCGGGCGCACGATCGACGCTGAGGCTCGTTCCCACCGGGCGCAAGACGAGTCTCGACTAGTCTTGAGTCGACATGAACGAGCTCGATATTTCTGAAGACCTTGCTGCACTGCGCTCGACGTTTGCGGACATCCGCTCGGTGGTGGGAGTCGATCGGCTCGAAGCCGAGATCGCTGAGCTGAGCGAAGAGGCGGGCGTGCCCGACCTCTGGGACGACCCGGAAAAGGCGCAAAAGGTGACGAGCGCACTGAGTCATAAGCAAGCCGAACTCGCGAAAATCAGCGGGATCGCGCAGCGTCTTGACGACCTCGAAATCATGGTGCAACTGGCCAACGAGGAGTCGGATGAGGCAGCTGCCGCGGAAGTGCGCACCGAACTGTCCAGCATCCAGAAGCTGCTCGGCGAACTCGAGGTGCAAACGCTACTGAACGGCGAATGGGACGCGCTGCCGGCCGTGATCACGATTCGCGCGGGAGCGGGCGGGGTGGATGCCGCCGACTTCGCGGAGATGCTGCAGCGCATGTACCTTCGCTGGGCGGACCACCACGATTTCAGCGCGCGCGTGCTCGATACGAGCTACGCGGAAGAAGCGGGAATCAAGTCCACGACGATCGAAATCGACGGGCCGTACGCCTTCGGGACGCTGAGTGTGGAAGCGGGAACCCACCGGCTGGTGCGGATGAGCCCGTTCAATTCTGCGGGCAAGCGCCAGACGAGCTTTGCCGCGGTGGAGGTCATTCCGCTCATTGAAGAGGCGGGGGAGATCGAGATCCCGGAGAACGACATCCGCGTGGACGTGTTCCGCTCCAGCGGCCCCGGCGGGCAGTCGGTCAACACGACAGATTCTGCCGTGCGCATCACGCACATCCCCACCGGAACTGTCGTCTCGATGCAGAACGAGAAAAGCCAGATTCAAAACCGTGCCGCCGCGATGCGCGTGTTGCAGTCGCGTCTCCTCGTGCTGCAACGCGAACAGGAGGCGGCGACCAAGAAGGAACTTGCGGGAGTCATCACGGCGAGCTGGGGAGACCAGATGCGAAGCTATGTGCTCGCGCCGTACCAGATGGTGAAAGACCTCCGCACGGACTATGAGGTGAACAACCCTTCAGCCGTGTTCGACGGCGACCTGGACGGATTCATTTCCGCCGGCATCAGGTGGCGCAAACGCCAATAGCGCGGTTGCGCGGTGAGTCGTTACCGGGCATCGGCGGCACGCTGCTTAGGCTCATATGGTCATGATTCGTTTCGACCAGGTCACCAAACTCTACGCGGGCAATACTCGACCGGCACTCAACTCGGTCACACTGGAGATTCTGCGCGGAGAATTCGTGTTCCTTGTCGGAGCCTCCGGCAGCGGAAAATCCAGTTTCCTGCGCCTTGTTCTCAAAGAGGAGAATCCCTCCAAGGGCCAGATTCACGTACTCGGACAAAACCTCTCAAAGCTCACGAGTCGCAAGGTTCCGTATTTTCGCCGCAATATCGGCGTAGTTTTTCAGGATTTTCGGCTTCTTCCGCAAAAGAACGTGTTCGACAATGTCGCCTTCTCGCTACAGGTCATCGGCAAATCGAAAGGCTTCATTCAGGAGGCGGTTCCGGATGTCCTCAAAATGGTCGGTCTAGCCGGTAAGTCCGGCAGGCTTCCGCACGAGCTTTCCGGCGGCGAGCAGCAGCGCGTCGCCATCGCGCGCGCGATAGTGAACAAGCCGGCCATCCTGCTGGCTGACGAGCCGACCGGAAACCTCGACCCGTCCACGAGCGCGGGGATCATGACCCTCCTGGATCGCATCAGCTCCGGTGGCACCACGGTGCTCATGGCGACGCACGACGCCGGCATTGTCGACAAGATGAAACGACGAGTGATCGAACTCGTGAGCGGCCAGATCGTGCGCGACGAACGCCAGGGCGGCTACCAGACGCAGGCAGTCCCCGTGCAGCGCCAGGCGCCACCGCCCACCGCGATCGGGTTGGAGGGACACCTGTGAGGCTCGGACTGGTTCTCTCCGAGGTCGGGCAGGGGCTGCGGCGCAATTTCTCGATGGTCGTGTCGATCATTTTGGTTACGTTCATTTCGCTCACCTTCGTCGGCGCTGCGATCCTGCTTCAAATGCAGATCAACCAGATGAAGGGCTACTGGTACGACCGCGCGCAGGTCGCCGTGTACCTGTGCACGCAGTACGACGAGGGCGGCAATTGCAACGAAGTGGAAGCAACGGCCGAGCAGAAGGCGAACATCAAAGCGCAGTTGGAATCTGCGGTGCTCGCACCACTCATCAAGCACGTCGCGTTCGAAGACCACGATGCCGCGTATGAGCGGTATCAGAAGAAGTTCGCGGACTCCGAGTCGAGCGGTTTCGTCACACCCGACTTTCTGCCGGAAACGTTTTGGGTCAGCCTGAAAGACCCCTCCAAAGCGGATGCCATCGTCGAACGGCTCTCGGGAACGCCCGGAGTAGAGCAGGTGTTCGACCAGCGCAAATACCTGCAACCGATTTTTGAGGCGCTCAACGCGGCGAGTTTCACGGCGATCGGAGTTGCCGTCCTCATGCTCATTGCCGCCGTGCTCCTGATCGCCACCACGATCCGGCTCAGTGCGTTCAGCCGCCGACGAGAGCTCGGCATCATGCGCCTCGTCGGCGCCTCGAACCGGTTCATCCAGACACCGTTTGTGCTGGAGGGTGTGGTCGCCTCGCTCATCGGATCGGTGATGGCCAGCGGGGCCATTGTGGCGATCGTGCACTTCTTCGTGCAGGGATATCTCAACGCAACGCCGTCGGCGACTCCCTTCGTCGGCCTCGGTGATGCGCTCCTGGTAGTGCCGGTGCTTATCCTGGGCGGCGCGGGTCTTGCCGCAATTTCGGCCGCGGTGGCCATTCGGCGATACCTGAAGGTTTAGCGCTCGCCTGACGAGGGGCGCAGGCGCTAGACTGGACGGCTGCGTGCGCGCGGGCGCACCGACATCCGCATCCGGATCCGCTTTCACTATTCAGGAGTTGTACCATGCCCAGGGAACGTGGCGAAAAGGTTGTTGCCACCAACCGCAAAGCGCGGCACGACTATGCCATCGAAGACACCTACGAGGCGGGTCTCGTGCTCACCGGCTCCGAAGTGAAGTCGTTGCGTGAGGGCCGTGCGTCGCTCGTTGACGGCTACGCATACATCGATGGGGGAGAGGCATGGCTGGATGCCGTGCACATTCCCGAGTACATCGGCGGCACGTGGAACAACCATGCCCCGCGCCGCAAACGCAAGCTTCTTCTTCATAAAGCCCAGATCCTCAAAATCCACGGCAAAGTGAAGGAGGGCGGGTACACGCTCGTGCCGCTGCGCCTGTACTTCAGCGACGGGCGCGCGAAGGTTGAACTTGCCGTGGCGAAGGGTAAACGCGAGTACGACAAGCGCCAAACGCTGCGGGAGCGTCAGGATGCCCGCGAAGCTCAGCGGGCCATGTCCGCGCGAAAACACCTCGGTGAGTAAGCGGCGCTGAGCACGAGCTGCGGCGAATTCACCTACCCGGCGGAGGCGATGAATCGCGCATCGACGACGGCAGAGACCTCGATGTCTTCGGGTTTCAGTGAGAGTTCGGGCGCGCCGCCTGCCTGCATGAATCCGCGCGCCGAGGCGAGCTGATATCCGCCGCCGGATGCGTTCGACTGGTCGCCGAGCATGCCGGGGTCGGCGAGCGCCACGGCAGTAACACTGCCGAGTCCCACTGCTTTCGCATACGCGGTCGCTTTGGACACGGCGTCATCCACTGCGTGGGCACGCGCATCCGCGGTCGCCGTGAGAAGGTTTTCGTGCGTGAGCTCCCACGCGAGGCGTCCGATCGAAATGCCCTCGGTTTGCGCGGACTCCTCAATGAACCGGGCAAGGGCGTCGAAATCACTGAACGTTGCCGTGAAATTGATGACGGAGTGGTACACGATGGGCAATCGTTTGCCATCGGAGTTCCAGGGTCGATCACCCCACACGCTCACGCTGTTGCTCGACCACTTCTGCACGGGACCCAGAGTGTCGTGGTGGAGGGCGGTCAAGCGGCCGCGCAGGTCTTCCGCCGTGCGAGTGGCGAGATCGAAGACGGCCGTCCGTTCGGCCCCGTCATAACCGACAGTGAGCGCGAGTGTGGCGGTGTCGGGCGGATAGGTAGCGGAATGGGCGCCCTGGACGGTGATGATGGTCTCGGTCATGACGCCAGACTATCTGCGTCATGGCCGAGACCCATCAGTGAATTTTCAGGTGACGCGGATGAGTTTCTTGTTCACAAACTCCGCGGCACCGAAGCGGCCCATTTCTCGGCCGATGCCGCTGCGCTTCACGCCACCGAAGGGCAGTTCGGGGCTGTCGGCAAGCACGACGTTGATGTACACCATGCCGGCGTCGATCTTGTCGGCCACGCGAAGCGCCTGCTCCTTGTCCGTCGTGAAAACGTACGATCCCAGACCGAACGGGGAGGCGTTGGCGACCTCGAGAGCTTCTTCCTCCGATGACACGCGATAGATCGAGGCGACGGGGCCGAAGAATTCTTCGTGGTAGGCGTCAGCATCCGGGGATATGTCGGTGATGACGGCCGTGGGAAAGAAAGCACCGTCGCGTTCGCCAGAGGTCGTGACCGTCGCACCCTGCGCGCGCGCTCTCGACAACTGCTCATCGAGCCCTTCGGCAGCGCCGAGCGAGGAGAGCGGTCCGTAGTCTGCGCCATCCTTGGTGGGGTCGGATGCCTTCGCTCCGAGCATTTTGGCGGTCAGCTTGTCGCGGAACTCTTCGTACAGGTTGTCCATGACAATGAAGCGCTTTGCCGCGTTGCAGGACTGGCCGCTGTTGTCCATTCTCGCCGCGTACGCGGCGTCGACGGCGCCGTCCATGTCATCCGTGCTGAGCAGAATGAACGGGTCGGACCCGCCGAGCTCGAGCACAACCTTCTTGAGGTTGCGCCCGGCAACTTCAGCGACAGCGGAACCGGCCGCTTCGGAACCGGTGAGCGATACCCCCTGCACGCGCGGATCCGCGATGATGTGCGCGATCTGAGCGGTGCTCGCGTAGACATTCGTGTAGACGCCCTCGACCGCGCCGGCATCGTGGAAGATCTGCTCGATGGCGGCGGAGGACTCGGGGCACTGCGATGCGTGCTTGAGGATGATCGTGTTTCCCACTACCACGTTCGGCCCCGCGAAGCGAGCCACCTGATAGTAGGGGAAGTTCCACGGCATCACGCCGACGAGCACGCCGAGCGGATTCGTGCGCATGAACGCGACGCCGTCGTCGCTGAGGATGTCGATCGGCTCATCCTTGAGAAGTTCCTGCGCGTTGTCAGCGTAGTAGCGGTAGATGTCGGCGGCGAAGTCGACTTCACCGAGGCACTGGTCGATGGGCTTGCCCATCTCGCGCACGATGATGGCCGCAAGCTCCTCGCGGCGCTCCGTGTGCAAGTCGGCAACCTTGCGAATGAGCTCCGCGCGCTCGTCAATCGTTGAGTTGCGGGACCAGGATCGGTAGGCGTGCTCTGCGGCCGTGACAACCTTTTCGAGGTCGGCATCCGAAATCTGATCGTAGGTTTTGACGGTCTCGCCGGTGGCGGGATTCGTGACGGCGTAATGGCTCACGAGCCATCTCCTTTCGGGCGCTCCCGCAGCGTCGCGGGGCGCGTTTGTGAATCGTATACCTATACTCAATCACGTCTGGCTCGGGGCTGACGACTCCAATTTTCGGTGAAATTCGCACGCGCATCGAAGCTGGCGGCGAACGAGTTCTCCGCGTAGAATAGAAGGCTGCCCGGGACTTCGGTGCCGGGCAGTCTTATAACTCCACAGCGCGCGACAGTGGCCAGCTTTTCCAGCTCGGGGATGATCGGTTTCGACATTGCCTGCGAGATTGTGAGAAGCGGGTCGAGGATGCAGGGTTATCTCGTAAACGATCCCCGCAAAAAACAAGTGCCAATGCAAAGCGCACTGACTTCGCCCTCGCTGCCTAAGCGAGCGCACTAAAGAAGTCCGTCAGGCCGGGAATGCTCTCTACCCGGATTTCTGGCGTCATCCAGAGAGATTGCTGCGGCGTTACGTCTTAGGGCGTCGCGGGACTTGAACTAGGACTGGGCTCGTCGGTTTAGGTGCCAGTGGCAAATTCCGGAGCCGAGTAGAACGCTAGTACTGGCTACACCCGTAGAAGGCACATGACCACAGCAGTGGACGGGGGTTCAATTCCCCCCATCTCCACCACCGAAAGTTGTGCCGCTGTCGCGCGCCTGGCGTTTCTACTTCCAGTACTCGTTTGCCGCGGCCACCGTCTGGAAGTTGATGGCGATCACCTGCGAACTGGCGATGAGGGCATCCGCATCTTCCGCATATCCCGGGCGCAGTTTGTCGCGCACCTCCGCGGACGGTTGGGTCACCTTGACACCGATCCGAGACATTTTGACTGCGAGGTTGAATCCTTCCTCTGGCGTGGATGTGATGAGCGTGGGCAGCCATGTGTCGGCCATGATCGTCTCCTTAACTGAAATGTATTCATCTCCATCGTATGTCGGGCGCGGCTAAGGCAACTCGATCACTGTGATGCCGGGATGCGCATTCGAGCCCATCGTGACCAGCGCTTCGGGTGCCTCGTCGAGCATGATCGTGCGCCCTACGAGGGCACCCGGGTCGATGTGGCCCGCCGCAATGCGCGCGAGCATCGCGGGATACTCATGAGCGGCCATACCGTGGCTTCCGAGAATCTCCAACTCATGTGCGATCACGAGATCCATGGGAACGGATGCCAACGCGTCTGAGCCAACCATGAGTCCCACCTGCACGTGACGTCCGCGCTTGCGAAGGCACCGGATCGAGTTCTCGCTCGTCACGCGCGAACCGTATGCGTCGAGCGAGAGGTGGGCGCCACCGTCCGTGATCTCCCGGATTGCGTCCGTGCCTTCGCCTGCTTCCACGGTGTGGGCCCCGAGCTGTGCCGCGAGAGCAAGCGCCGCGGGGGAAATGTCGACCGCAACGACGCGTGCGCCCGCCGCAATCGCTATCGCAATGGCCGAGATCCCCACGCCGCCGCAGCCGTGAACGGCAACCCACTCGCCAGCACGCACACGTCCTTGCGCCATCACGGCACGATATGCGGTTGCGAATCGACAGCCGAGGGACGCTGCAGCGATGAAATCGAGTTCATCCGGAAGGGCGACGAGGTTCGTATCGGCGGCCGCAATGCTCACGAATTCGGCGAACGAGCCCCACTGCGTGAACCCGGGCTGCAACTGATTGTCGCAAACCTGCTGATTGCCGAGGCGGCACTGTTCGCAGTATCCACAGGCGCACACGAACGGTACCGTGACGCGGTCCTGGACTTTCCACTTGGTGACCTCTGGCGCCACCGACTCGATCACGCCCGCAAACTCGTGCCCGGGAACGTGCGGAAGTCGAATGCCGCTGTCGTGCCCCATCCAGCCGTGCCAATCGCTGCGGCACAACCCGCTCGCGCGAACTCGGATGACGGCGCCGCCCGGTGGACACTCCGGCACCGGCACTTCAGCCAGTTCGGGTACGGCGCCGAACTCGTGCAACAGTACTGCCCTCATAGCGGCCCTCCACTACGCAAGACTATTCGCGGAGTCGAGGCGCCGCGGCGTGTGCAGTGCCCGAAGCGTCATTCAGAGCGGCCCTCACGGTGTCATGAAGCACACCGTTGGTGGCCAGGGCGGAACCATCCCAGGGGCCTTCGGTTCCCTCCATCGACGTCATCCGGCCACCGGCCTCCGTGACGATCGGAAACAGCGCCGCCATATCGTACGGCTGCAAATCGAATTCGCCCGCGACATCGACGGCGCCTTCCGCGACGAGCATGTACGGCCAGGCGTCGCTGTAGTCGCGCGTTCGCCACGCGGCTCGGCCGAGCGCGAGGTATGCCTGAAGCTTTCCCGCGGCCTCAAAACGATCCAGACCGCCAAGCGAAAGCGAAGCATCCGCGAGGTCCGAAACGCGAGATACATGGATGCGGCGCGGCGTACCGCCGTTGTGTTGCGCAAATGCACCATGGCCGGTCGCAGCCCACCAGCGCCTGCCGAGAGCGGGGGCACTCACGACTCCGACGGCGGGAACGCCATCCAGGGCGAGCGCAATGAGCGTTGACCACACCGGGACTCCGCGAACAAAATTAGCCGTGCCGTCGATAGGGTCGATGATCCATTGTCGAGCGGATTCTCCGACCGTGCCGAACTCTTCGCCGTAGATGGCATCGCCCGGCGCGTTCATGGTGATGGATTCTCGGATGGATGCTTCGACCGCGCGGTCGGCATCCGTCACGTGCGTCATGTCCGGCTTCATCGAGACCACCAAGTCTGCCGCGGTGAATCGGTCCAGGGAGATAGCGTCAGCGAGATCCGCGAGGCTGAGCGCGAAGTCGAGGTCGTCGATGAGTTTGCGAGTGGTCACGTAGCAAGGCTATCGAGTAATCGGTGCAGCGAATCCAACCGCTGGACGCCCACCTCGCCGAGCTCACCCGCCGCTACGCGCTCGTTGATGGCGCAGTCGGGTGCGTCGGCCAGATGAGTGCACCCGCGCGGGCACTCTTTCGCCAGTTCTGCGAGGTCGGTGAACGACGTGAGAATGTTGTCGATGTTGACGTGACCGAGTCCGAATGAACGAACGCCGGGAGTGTCGATGATCCAGCCGTCGCCCACGCGATACGAAACAGTGGACGACGAGGTGTGGCGCCCCCGCCCCGTGGACACGTTCACGTGGCCCGTTGCCCGGTTTGCCTCCGGCACGAGCGCATTCACGAGTGTGGATTTACCCACGCCGGAGTGCCCCACGGCAACCGTCGTGTGCCCGGCGAGGAGCTCGCGCAGCCTCTCGAGCGGAAACTCATCGTGGGTGCTCGTGAGCACCGTAAGGTCGAGTCCGGCAAAGTTCGCCACGAAGTCCGACGGATCTGCCAGATCGGTCTTCGTCATGCACAGGATGGGGTCGATTCCCGCATCGAAGGCGGCGACAAGGTAACGGTCGACAAGGCGGGGTCGAGGTTCGGGGTCCGCCGCGGCCACCACAATGAGCATTTGGTCCGCGTTGGCCACGATGACACGTTCAACCTCGTCGGAATCATCCGCGCTCCGGCGAAGAATCGTGGTCCGCGGCTGAATTCGCACGATGCGGGCGAGTGTACCGTCCTCGCCAGAGGTGTCTCCCACGAGATCCACTCGATCTCCGGTCACGATCGGGTTTTTTCGCAGTTCGCGAGCGCGAGTCGCAGTGGCGTGCCGCTCCTCTTCCGTGTCTTCCGCCACGAGAACGGCGTAGCGGCCGCGGTCAACCGTGATCACACGACCCGTGACGGCATCCGCGTGTTCCGGGCGAATCTTCGTGCGCGCGCGATTGCCTTTCGGATTCGGCCGTGAGCGAGCCTCGTAATCATCCCACTTGTCGTCCACGTCGTCATCGTCGGGCAGCCAGCTCATGAGTGCTCACCCTCGCGCATCGGCCGGCCCGCTGTCACCTAGAGGATGCCAAGGGTGAACGGATCGGCGGCGACAGGGCGCGGGTGAACGAGATTGCGCCACAGCGCAGAGAACTCCGGGAGCGTCTTTGCCGTGGTGGCGATGTCGTCAATCTCCACGTCATCGATCGCGAGACCGATAAGAGCACCGGATGTTGCCATCCTGTGGTCGGCATGGCTGTTCCACACTCCGCCGTGCAGCGTCGCCGGTTCGATCAGCAACCCGTCCTCAAGTTCAGTCACCGAGCCGCCGAGCGCAGTGATCTCGGTGGCAAGAGCAGCCAGACGGTTGGTTTCGTGGCCCCGCAAGTGGCTGATTCCGGTGATTCGGCTCGGGGTCGCCGCGAGAGCCGCGAGCGCCGCAATGGTGGGAGCAAGTTCACCGCAGTCGTGCATATCGAGTTCGACTCCCGGAAGGTCACCGCCACCCAGCAGGCCCGTCCCGCCATCGATCGTGAGTCGTGAGTCCGTGCGTGTCGCCGTCGCTCCGAATTCACCGAGCAACGCGGGAAGCATGTCGCCGACCTGGGTGGTCGACGAGGGCCAGCCGTCGATCGTCACCGTGCCACCCGCCACGAGCGCTGCCGCGAGGAAGGGCGCCGCGTTGGACAGGTCCGGCTCGATGTCCACACTGCGCGCGGAAATCTCGCCAGGTTGAACGCGCCACGAACCGGCGGGCTCGTCTGGACCTTGCGACGCGTCCACCTTCACGCCGCGAGCGCGCAGCGTTGCCATGGTCATGTCGATGTGTGGAAGGCTCGGAAGCGAAGCGGATGAAGTGCGCAACTGCAGGCCATGTTCGAAGCGTGCCCCGACCAGCAACAGGGCGGAAACGAACTGACTTGATTCGGAAGCATCGATTGTCAGGGCGCCGCCGGCCACCGCACCGGTTGCGTACATGCTGAAGGGGAGCGTTCCGCGGCCGTCATCCGTGACATCGACTCCGAGATTGCGGAGCGCATCAATCGTCGACCGCATCGGGCGCGTGCGTGCCGCCGCATCGCCGTCGAAGGCAACCGGTCCCAGTGCGAGAGAAGCCACGAGCGGTACGAATCGCATGACCGTTCCGGCCAGCCCGCAGTCGATGGTGACGCCGCCGGTGAGTTCCTGCGGAGTGACACGCCAATCCGGCCCGAACCCGCCGTCCCCGGGCACTTCGTCAATGAGCACGCCCAATTCGCGCAGTGCCTCGGCCATGAGTTCCGTGTCTCGTGAATGCAGCGGTGCACGAAGCAGAGACGGCCCGTTCGCAAGCGCGGAAAGTACGAGTTCACGGTTTGTGAGCGACTTCGAACCCGGCAGTTTCAGCGTGGCGTGAAAGCGGTCCGAGGCCCTCGGCGCACGCCACGGACCGTCGGGAGACTCCAGGACCAGATCGTCGTTGTGGTACGGATCGAACTCCGGCTTGGAATAACGGGAAACTAACATCGGTTACCACAGTATCGGCACTTGACGGGAAAGGAGGGAACGATCGCGTGAATGCGCTCGCTGAAGTCTGTGAGGCCGCTCCGATGGGCGCGCTCCTGGAATTCCCGTACTCTGCTGAAACCAATGGCCAGCGAAGGCAACTAAGCTGGGCCGCGATGATGACATCCGATGCAGTTCCACCACCTGACGAGCATGGCGCGGCAGCGCCGATCGTCGCGCCCAATTTTGCCAACACCGAGTCGAATGACCTCACCGCGCTCTTCGAGGCGCAGGCGATTCCGCTCATGGATCAGTTGTATGCGGCCGCCATGCGAATGACCCGAAATCCTTCGGATGCTGCCGACCTCGTGCAGGAAACGTTCGTCAAGGCGTTCGCCGCGTTCGCGAAATTCGAGCAAGGCACCAATGTGAAGGCGTGGCTGTATCGCATTCTCACCAATACGTTCATCAACCTGTACCGCAAGAATCAGCGAAACCCGTATCAGGGCACGATCGACGAACTTGAAGACTGGCAAATGGGCGGTGCCGTATCCGCCACGACGTCCACGACGAGGTCTGCCGAAGCCGAAGCGATCGATCACCTGCCCGACAGCGCGGTAAAAGATGCGCTGCAATCCATTCCGGAAGACTTTCGACTCGCCGTATACTTTGCGGATGTCGAGGGTTTCACCTACCAGGAAATCGCCGACATCATGAAAACCCCGGTGGGCACCGTGATGAGCCGCCTCCACCGCGGCAGGCGAATGCTCCGGGAATTGCTGAGTTCCTACGCACGATCGGGAGCGGCTCAATGAGCGATTGCGGTTGCGAGAAAGCACTCGCGGAACTTGAGGAATACCTCCACAACGAACTGGCCGAACAAGAGTACGCCGACGTTGTGGAGCACATGGCCGCATGCGGCGATTGCGAGGGCGAAGCTCGCGTGGGAATCGTGCTCACGCAGGCCGTCAAGCGCGCGTGCTCTGAGGTTGCGCCGGAGGAATTGCGTGTGCGCGTGCTCGCGAGAATCCGCGAAATCCAGTCGACCCACTGATCGTCGCTGCTGCACAGTGCAACGCGGTCGTCCGATACGCACCATCGGCGGCACCGGGCTCGGGGTGCCCAATGCCGCCGATGGTCGGGTTCGTCGCGCCCTTTAGCTTGGCGTGATAATGCCGCCGGCCGGAACGCTTAGCCGTTGTCGGGTTGTGTTCCGTCGTTCGGTGCACCGTTGTCTGGCGGGGTCTGGCCGGGGTCGGACGGTTGTTCCTGCGGCGTCCCGGGCGCGTGTTGACGCTGGTCGCGTCGCTCCTGAAGCCGCTCTTTGACATCGTTTCGAACTTCGTTCTTCAGGTGTTCTTTCCTGCGTTCGGGAATCTGCTGTTGACCGGGTTCACCTTGATGGATGAATCCCTTGCCGGGTCCCGCGTCGTTGTGTGAGCCGGGTGCCATGAAGTTCTGCCCAATGAGCATGCCCCCGAGTAAGCCGAGGCACAGAAGCCCTGCTGCGGCAAGGGACGTGAGTACCCAGCGGGATCGTGATGCCTCGCGGGTATGGGGGATCCGCCCGGCGTGTGCCTGCGGTGTCACTGGAGCTTCGGTTGCGTTCAACGGCTCGGTGTGCGGCGCCGACTGGTTGGCGGCGTCCGTCGATTCTGTCGGAGGAGTGTTCTTTGCCATGGTTGCTGCCTTTCTGTTCGAACGGGGAAGTGGATGGGTTTTCACAGTGGCAACCATGATGTGAAGTGCTATGCGGCGGCACGGTGCAACCTATGAATTCGCCGTGGCCAAACCACACAGCAAAAACATAGGATGCACACAGCAGCAACAGTGGTGGGCGTGAGGATAATGCAACATGATGGAGATGGCTCGACAAAATACACTCGTTCGCCAGGACGGCACTCCGATCAGGGCGCTCGTCGTCGACGATGAATCAGCGCTCGCCGACCTGCTCACCATGGCGCTGCGCTACGAAGGCTGGGACGTCAAGGCGGCCCTCCTCGGTCACGAGGCCCTCAGGATCACCCGGGAATTCAAGCCGGACGTCATCGTGCTCGACATCATGCTTCCCGACATTGACGGCTTGGATGTTCTGCACCGATTGCGTGCGGACGGATTTGATGGGCCCGTGCTTTTCCTGACCGCCAAGGATTCGGTGCGGGATCGTGTCGCAGGCCTCACCGCAAGCGGTGATGACTATGTCACGAAGCCGTTCAGTCTGGAGGAACTTGTCGCCCGTTTGCGTGGGCTCCTGCGGCGCAGTGCTCTGGCCATGAGCGCCGTGGAGGATCCGGAGGTGCGCGTCGGTGACCTGCTTTTGAACGAGGAGCGGTTCGAAGTCTCGCGAAACGGCATTCCCATCGAACTCACGGCGACCGAGTTCGAACTGTTGCGGTACCTCATGAGAAATCCGCGAAGGGTTCTCAGCAAGGCGCAGATTCTCGACCGGGTGTGGAGCTACGACTTCGGCGGCCGGTCCAGCATCGTCGAACTCTACATCTCCTATTTGCGCAAGAAGATCGACTCATTGGGTGCCCCGATGATCCACACCGTGCGAGGTGTCGGATACACCATCAAAGCGGCGTCGTCGTGACGCAGCCGGGGCCACATCACACGCCATGGTCGCTGCGCCAGCGACTCGTGCTGGGAATCGTCGCGCTCCTCACCGTCATCAGCATCATCATCGGCATGGCGAGCGTTCTCGTTCTGCGTCAGGCGCTGCTTCAGAGACTGGACGAGCAACTGTCATCATCCCTGGCGCGAGCGCAAACGTTTCTTCCGCAGGTGGGAACGGTGCCCCCGGAAAGCCCGCCCGGAACCGGGAGTGCACAAAGCGCGGGCACGCTCGGTCTCATCGTGCGCAACGGCGTGATTCTGGCACCGCGGTACCTCGATGAGCGGGCCCAACTGAGGGTCCTCACACCGCGGCAGCAGCGCATCCTGCTGGGCATCCATTCTTCCGGGCCCGTCGATGTGCAATTGGGCGGAGAACTCGGCGCGTACCGGGTCATTACCGCGCAAACAAAAAACGGCTTTGAACTGATCGTCGGGTTGCCGATGCGCGAAGTCAACGCGACCACCGGGCAACTCATTTTGATTGTTTTCGTGGTGACCGCAATCGGGATTGCTCTCGCCGCGATCATCGCGGCGTTCGTGGTGCGACTCGCGCTTCGGCCGCTCTCGGGCGTGGTGGCGACGGCGAGCCGGGTATCGGAGCTCGAACTGGACCGGGGCGAGGTGGCACTCGCCGAACGCGTGCCGATAGCGGATCCGAGCGGAGCGACGGAAGTCGGACAGGTGGGCGCCGCGCTCAACCGGATGCTCGAACACGTTGCCCAGGCGCTGACGTCACGACAGGAGAGCGAGCACAAGGTGCGCCAGTTCGTGGCCGACGCGAGTCACGAGCTGCGGACGCCGCTGGCGTCCATCCGCGGCTACTCCGAACTCACCCGGCGAAGCGGGCACGATCTGCCTCCCGACATCGTGAAGGCGCTTGCGCGAATCGAATCGGAATCGGTGCGGATGACCGCTCTGGTCGAAGAGCTCCTCCTGCTCGCGAGGCTCGACGAAGGCACAGAACTTTCGCTGGAGATCGTCACACTTGGCCCCCTCGTGTCGGATGCCGTGGATGACGCGCGCGCCAGCTCGCCGGATCACGAGTGGCAGATCGACGTGGCGGACGAGGCCATTGTGGTGGCAGTGGATGCGGCCCGCCTGCATCAGGCGCTCGCCAATTTGCTGGCCAATGCTCGAGTGCACACGCCTGCTGGTACGACGGTGAGAGTGGGCGTAGCCGAATCCTCTGGTGTTGTGCGCGTGAGTGTTAGCGACAATGGCCCCGGCATCCCCGATCAGTTGCTGCCGACCCTGTTCGAGCGCTTTGTGCGTGGCGACAACTCACGATCGCGGCGGGCGGGGAGCACGGGACTCGGACTCGCCATCACGAAAGCGATCATCGAAGCGCACGGGGGAAGTATTTCGGTGAGCAGCCAGCCGGGCAACACGGTCTTCACGATGGAATTGCCTGCGGCAACCCCGAACACGCCACCGCTTACGAAAGCGTGAGCGCCCGCTCGATAATGTCCGCTTGCTCCTGAGCGCTGCGTTTGCTCGAGCCCGTGGCAGGGGACGCGGATGCGGCACGCGACACGACCGAGATTTCGCGCTTGTTCGCGCGCAGCAACTCGAGCCGAATAAACGGCCACGCACCCTGATTTTCAGGCTCTTCCTGAACCCACACCAGTTCGGCATCCGGATATTGGGCAACGAGGGAGACGAGTTCGCGCAGCGGCAAAGGGTAATACTGTTCGACGCGAACCAGAGCAATGTTGGATATTTCGCGCTTGTCCCGCTCGGCGAGAAGATCGTAGTGGATCTTTCCCGAATGCAGCAGGACGCGTTTGACTGCCGCACGATCCGCGATGCTGGCATCGTCAATGACCGGCTCGAATTTTCCGGACGTGAAGTCGGCAATTTCGCTCGTGGCTCCACGCAACCGCAGCATGGCCTTCGGAGTGAACACGACCATGGGGCGCCGCGGACGCGCGTATGCCTGACGGCGGAGCAGATGGAAGTAGGACGCGGGCGTTGACGGCCGGGCCACCGTCATGTTGTTTTCTGCGCACAACTGCAGGTAACGCTCGATGCGCGCGGACGAGTGGTCTGGCCCCTGCCCCTCATATCCGTGCGGGAGGAGCATGACGACGCTGGAGCGCTGACCCCACTTCTGCTCTGCGCTGGAGATGAATTCGTCGATGATGGTCTGGGCGCCGTTGGCGAAATCGCCAAACTGCGCTTCCCAGAGCACGAGCGCATCCGCTCGCTCCACCGAGTAGCCGTACTCGAACCCTACTGCCGCGTACTCGCTCAACAGGGAATCGTAAATCCACAGTCGCGCCTGCGTTTCTGAGAGGTTCGCCAGCGGCAGCCATTCCTGGCCATTGACGCGGTCGTGCAGCACAGCGTGCCGTTGCACGAAGGTGCCCCGCCTGGTGTCCTGACCTGCCATGCGAACGGGCGTACCTTCCAGAAGCACGGAACCCAGCGCGAGCAGCTCGGCGAAAGCCCAGTCGATCGAACCGTTGCGGCTCATATCCACGCGCTTCTGCAAGAGCGTCTGGAGTTTCGGATGAACGGTGAAGCCCGCCGGCGCGTTGCCGTGCGCGTCCCCGATCGCGGCGATGACGCTGGCATCGACGCCGGTGGTTTCAGGTTCGCCCGATGAGTCGTCCTGCTGCGAGCCGGGACGCTCCAGATCAGAAACGGGCTTGCCGTCCTGGACGAAAATCGGCATGGAACCGGTTTGCGCGGCGTGGGTTTCCGCAAACGCTCGCTCCAGACGGTCCTGGAAGTCGGCGTGTGCTGCCGCGTACTCTTCCTCGGTGATGTCGCCGCGTCCGACGAGCGCCTCCGCGTACAGCGTGCGTACGCTGCGCTTGGCCTCGATGAGGTTGTACATGAGTGGCTGCGTCATCGAGGGGTCATCGCCCTCATTGTGACCGCGGCGGCGGTAACACACGAGATCGATCACGACATCCTTGTGGAACTCCTGCCGGAATGCGAACGCCAGTTCCGCGACTCGGAGTACCGCCTCAGGGTCATCGCCGTTCACGTGGAAGATGGGCGCCTGAATCGTCTTGGCGACATCTGTCGCGTACACGGAGGTGCGACCCTCCGACGGAGGTGTCGTGAACCCGACCTGGTTGTTGACGACCAGGTGAATCGTGCCGCCCACGCGATAGCCGCGAAGTTCCGACATTTGAAGAAGCTCGACGACGACGCCCTGCCCTGCCATGGCCGCGTCGCCGTGAACGAGAATGGGCAGAACCCGGAAGCTGCCGATCGGCTTGCGGTCCTGTTTTGCACGCACGATGCCGGACAGCACGCTGTCGACGGCTTCCAGATGCGAAGGGTTCGCGGCGAGGTACACGGGAATTTTTTCCCCGTTGGCGGCCGTGAACGTTCCCTCCGTGCCGAGATGATATTTGACGTCTCCCGAGCCCTGCACGGTGCGGGGATCCTGCGTTCCCTCGAACTCCCGGAAGATCTGACCGTAGGTTTTGCCCGCAATGTTCGTGAGAACGTTGAGCCGGCCCCTGTGTGCCATGCCGATGGCGACCTCTTCGAGTTCGGCCTCTGCCGCGGACTGGATGACGGCATCCAGCAGAGAGATCATCGACTCGGCACCCTCGAGGCTGAAGCGCTTCTGACCGACGTACTTGGTCTGCAGGAACGTCTCGAACGCCTCCGCCTCATTGAGTTTGGCGAGGATTCGCATTTGCTCATCGTGGGTCGGCTTTGCATAGGGTCGTTCGACGTGGTCCTGAACCCACTTGCGCTCGGCCGGCTCCTGAATGTGCATATATTCGATACCGATTGTTCGGCAGTAGGAGTCGCGCAGGATGCCCAGAATCTCGCGGAGCAGAGCCGAACGGCGACCGCCGAAGCCACCCGTGACGAACTCGCGGTCGAGGTCCCAAAAGCTCAGCCCATGGCTGGAAATCTCCAGGTCAGGGTGGGTCCGCTGGCGGTATTCGAGTGGATCGACGTCCGCCATGAGATGGCCGCGCACGCGGTAGGCGTTGATCAGTTCCTGGACGCGCGAAGTCTTGTTGACCGCATCCGCCGTGTCGACGTGGATGTCATGCGCCCAGTGGATGGGGTCGTACGGGATGCGAAGCGCAGCGAAGATGTCTTCGTAAAAACGGTGCTCGCCGATGAGCAGTTCGTGCACGATCTTGAGGAATTCGCCGGAGCCAGCACCCTGAATGACGCGGTGATCGTAGGTTGAGGTGAGCGTGATGGTTTTGCCCACCCCGAGATCGGCGAGAGTCGTGGCGGACATGCCCTGGAACTCGGCCGGGTACTCCAGTGCGCCCGCGCCGATGATGCAGCCCTGACCGCGCATAAGACGAGGTACCGAGTGTTCCGTGCCGATTCCACCGGGATTGGTGAGAGAAATCGTGGTGCCCGCAAAATCATCTGCGGTGAGTTTGTTGCTGCGGGCCTTGTTGACGAGAGCTTCGTATTCGGCAACATATTCCGCAAATCCCATGGTGTCTGCGCGCTTGATGCTGGGAACCAGCAGCGCACGGGAACCATCGGGTTTGGGGATGTCGATGGCGATGCCGAGATTGATGTGTGCGGGCGCCACGACCGATGGCTTGCCGTCGACTTCCTCGTAGTAGACGTTCTGGCTCGGGAACTCTTTGATCGCCTGGACGAGCGCCCAGCCGATCAGGTGCGTAAAGGAGACTTTGCCGCCGCGCGCGCGCTTGAGGTGATTGTTGATGACGATGCGGTTGTCGATGAGGAGCTTCGCGGGCATGGTGCGCACGCTCGTCGCCGTGGGAACGGTGAGGCTCGCATCCATGTTCGCCGCGAGTGCTTTCGACATTCCCTTGAGCGCCTGGATCGAGCGCTCCGAGGTCTCCTCTGCCGCGGAGTCGACCTGTTCGAGGGGCTGCGTCTTTGGCGCCTCGGCGGGAATCGGCTGCGATTTCGGTGCGATAGAGGTGGTGCGCGCCACCGGCTGGCTCGCCGTGGGCGGCGCCGTCGACTCCTGAGTGGCGGCCTGCTGTCCGGCGGCGTCATCCGCTGCTGCGGGGCTCGCTGCTGCGGTGCTCGCTGGGGCGGGAGTGTCCTCGAGTGCGGCACCCGCGGGGGGAGCGGATGCGCCAGTTGCGACCGCGTCTCCAGTCTTGATCCGGTGATAGTTCTCCAGAACGGGCCACCAGGATTGATCGACGGAACTACGGTCCGCCACGAATCGTTCGTACATTTCATCAACGAGCCACTCGTTGGCGCCGAACTCGCTGGAGGAGCCATCCTCAGTCAGTCCGGTGGATTGGCTGGACACGCCTGACCGCCCACTCTCTGTTGTCAGTGTCTGGGTGCGGGAGGCCGTAGCCATCCCACGCACAAGCTTAATCGCAATAGCTGCACGATGTCTCACTGCGACGGTTGCGGCTAACCTTAAAATCATGCGCTTTTACGATGCAGTGCCTTCGTACGACCTGACCTACTCCGATGTCTTCCTCGTGCCGAGCAGTTCCGACGTGCGCAGCCGGTTGGATGTTTCGCTCGCGCCCGACGATGGCACGGGTGCCAGCATCCCCCTCGTGTCCGCAAATATGAACTCCGTCACGGGTGCCCGAATGGCGGCATCCATGGCCCGCAGAGGCGGCCTCGGGGTGCTGCCGCAGGACATCCACTTGCAGGAACTGGATGACGCCATCCGCTGGGTCAAGGCCCAACCGGTTGCATACGACACCCCCGTGGAGCTTTCCCCTTCCGACACCGTCGCACATGCCAGGCGATTTGTGCCTGCCGTTTCCGGGCAGGGCGTGGTGTTGCGCGAATCGTCAGAGGGCGCGGGCAGACCTGGCGAATACGTGGGTTGCATCGACGCTGCTCACCTGGCTCACGCTCTCCCGGATGCCCGGCTCGGCGACCTGGTGCACGACGCCATCGCGTCGATCGACGCCGATGATGTCACGGATCCCCGCAGCGCGTTCGACCTCATGGTTGCGGCAGACCTCGAGTTTGCGCCCGTGCTGAAACATGGAATCGTCGTCGGTGCGCTCAGCAGGAAAAGTGCGCTTCGGTCCACTCTGTACCGCCCGAACCTCGATGACTCGGGCAGACTGTCCGTTGCCGCAGCCCTCGGGATCAACGGGGACGTGGAAGCAAAGGCCACCGCACTCGTTGCCGCGGGAGTGAACACTCTTGTTCTGGATACCGCTCACGGCGATCAACGCGCCATGCTGGAGGCGATTTCTCGCGTCGCGAAGCTGAACCTTGGGTTGCCGATCGTCGCCGGAAACGTCGTGACGGCATCCGCGGTGCGCGACCTCGTGGCCGCGGGCGCGACCATCGTCAAGGTGGGGGTCGGGCCAGGCGCCATGTGCACGACGCGCATGATGACTGCCGTCGGCAGGCCCCAGTTTTCCGCGGTGCTGGAGACGGCGGCCACGGCGCGCGAGCTTGGCGCGCGGGTCTGGGCGGACGGCGGAGTGCGGTATCCGCGCGACGTTGCCCTCGCGCTCGCCGCTGGGGCCGCATCCGTCATGATCGGCTCGTGGTTTGCCGGAACGATTGAAGCACCCGGGCAACTGGAAACTGACGCCGAGGGCAGGCTGTTCAAGCAGAGCTGGGGGATGGCGTCCACGAAGGCAGTGCGCGAGCGTTTCGAGCGACTCGACGCCTACGAATTGGCGCGCAAGACGCTGTTCGCCGAAGGGATTTCCTCCTCGCGCATTTACCTTGATGAGCAACGACCTTCCGTGGAAGACCTCATCGACATGATCACGTCCGGTGTGCGCTCGTCACTGACATACGCGGGCGCGCGAGACCTTGGCGAGTTCCGTGATCGCGCGCTCGTCGGCATCCAGTCCGCGGCGGGTTACGAGGAGGGCAAACCCCTGCCCGTCGGCTGGTGAGGCGAATCCTCTCTTCCCGCCGTTATACTCGGTGAGATAATGGACGACCCTCCGCCTGAACGTTTCGGAAGATTTTTCGCCTTCCGTACGGATGCTGCCAGAAGGCGGGCGAAGTGAGCGACCTTGTGATGCTCGGAATCGGCATCGTGCTCACGTTCGGTACCGGAATCTTCGTCGCCTCAGAATTCACGCTCGTCAATTTGGACCGTTCGGAGCTCGAGGCACGGCGAGATCGAGGCGAGCGCGGCCTCCGCCTGACCATTGGCGCGCTCAAGATAACGTCGACGCATCTCTCCAGCGCTCAGCTGGGCATCACCCTGACGACGCTGCTCACGGGGTTCATGATGGAACCCGCGATCAGTGGCATGCTTCGCGGCCCGCTCACGTCTCTCGGTTGGGCTCCGGCCGCCGTAACTGCCAGCGCGAGCGCGATAGCGATCCTTGCGGCCACGCTGCTGTCGATGATTGTCGGCGAACTGGTGCCGAAGAATTTCGCGCTCGCGCTTCCGCTGCGCATCGCGAAATTGGCCCTCCCGTTCCAGGTCGCCTTCACGTGGGTCTTTCGGCCAGCGGTAGTCCTGCTCAACAACACCGCGAACGTCGTGCTGCGGCTTTTCGGCATTGAACCCAAGGAGGAATTGTCCTCTGCCCGCACGGCAGAGGAACTTCGTTCGCTCGTTCGGCGATCCGCGACGGCGGGAAGCCTCGACCTCGACACCGCAACGCTCCTGTCGCGCACCCTCGTGTTTTCCGCGCGCGTGGCATCCGACGTCATGACTCCGAGGCCGAGAGTGGAGAGCGTCAGCAAATCGGAATCGGCGAAAGTTGTCATCGAGCTGGCGCGAACGAGCGGTTTCTCGCGGTTCCCCGTGATTGACGACGGCATCGACGATGTGGTCGGGCTGGTGCACGTCAAGAATGCTGTCGCCGTTCCGCGGGACCGACGGGCCGAAGTCCCCGTGTCTGCACTCACATCTGATTCTCTTCGGGTGCCCGAGACCATGAAGCTCGACGTGCTGCTCGGAGAGTTGCGCGGCAAGGGATTTCAGATGGCTGTGGTGCTCGACGAGTACGGGGGAACCGCGGGGGTCGTGACGCTGGAAGATCTCGTGGAAGAACTCGTGGGAGAAGTGGCAGACGAGCACGATCGCACGAGGGCGGGAGTGGTGCGTAGTCGAGAGGGAGTGACATTTCCCGGCATGCTGCGGCCGGACGAACTGCTCGATCAGGCCGGTGTTGCCGTACCGGAGGACGGTCCCTATGAAACCGTAGCCGGATTCATACTGAGCGAGCTCGGCCGGTTGCCCGTCATCGGGGACACAGTGTCGATCGATTCGGGTGAACTTCGCGTTGAGCGGCTCGACGGCCGGCGCATTGATCGCGTACGCTTCACCCCCTCACCTCTGGCGGTCGACAATGAGTGACTGGTGGGGAATCGCGTGGCTCGTCATCCTTCTTCTGGCGAACGCATTTTTTGTGGCGGCAGAATTCGCGGTCATTTCCGCGCGACGGTCGCAAATCGAGCCGAAGGCGGATGCCGGAAGCCGTCGCGCTCGCGTCACGCTCTACGCGATGGAGCATGCCACGCTCATGCTGGCGACGAGCCAGCTGGGCATCACAGTGTGTTCGCTGCTCATTCTCAACGTTTCCGAACCGGCCATTCACCGCATCCTGGAGGCTCCGCTTTCACTCACCGGCTGGTCGGAAGCGGTCATCGCGGGCGTCGCATTCGCCATCGCACTCGTGTTCGTGTCGTTTCTGCACGTCGTGTTCGGTGAGATGGTTCCCAAGAACCTTTCGTTTTCGTTGCCAGAACGTGCGGCACTTCTGCTTGCGCCGCCCCTCGTGTGGATTTCGAAAGTGTTTCACCCGGTCATCATCGCCCTCAACGCGACAGCTAATGGGGTGCTGCGTCTCTTCAGGGTGGAGCCGAAAAGCGAGGCGACCAGCGTCTTCACCATCGACGAGGTGGCGAACATCGTCGACCGTTCGCGACGGGAAGGTATTCTGCGCGACGACATCGGCGCGCTTTCCGCGGCGTTCGAGTTCAGCGCCAAAAAAGTCAGAGACATCGCGGTCGCCATGCCGGCGCTCGTGAGTTTCCCTGAGACTGTCACGCCCGAGCAACTGGAGCGGGCCGTGGCGCAAAACGGATTCTCGCGCTACGTCATTCTCGATGACCACGGGGAGCCCATCGGGTACCTGCACCTCAAAGACGTTCTTGACCTCGGCGAGAGCGACGAATTCTCTCGACCAGTGCCCGCAAAGCGGATTCGCCGCCTGATATCCATTTACCAGGACACCGACCTTGAAGACGCGCTCGCCGCCATGAGGCGATCCGGTGTTCACCTTGCCCGCGTGTTTGATGAGCACGGCGTGGCACGAGGTGTCGTTTTTCTCGAAGACATTATCGAGGAACTCGTGGGTGAAGTTCAGGACGCCACCAGGCGGGGCAGGTGATCAACCAACTATCGTTAAACCCATGAGCGGGTACGAGCAGTGGAGCGCGGCTCGATCACGCGAATTCATCGCCGTTCCCAGAGAAACGGATGACAAGTACTCTCGAGGGGTGCTGGGAATCGTGACCGGCTCCGAAGACTATCCAGGGGCGGCCGTACTCGGGGTGGACGCGGCATTGCACACGGGATTGGGCATGGTGCGGTATCTGGGTCCGGCGCGCCCCACGAAGCTTGTCCTGCACCGGCGGCCGGAAGCAGTGACAGTCGACGGTAAGGTCGAAGCCTGGCTTCTGGGTTCCGGCATGGCCGCTGAGCAGCGAGACTCGCTGACGGAAGCGAGAATCGCCACCGCGCTGGATTCCGGACATCCGCTCGTGCTGGATGCCGGCGCCATCGAGTCAGTGAATCGGGCGATAGGACCGGTAGCGATAACGCCGCACCTGGGGGAGCTGTCCCGACTGATTCACGCGGATGTCGCGGACATCGCGGCCGACCCCGAAGTGTGGGCCACGCGCGCTGCCGACAGCCTCGGTGTGACGGTCATCCTCAAGGGTCACACGACGCTGGTCTGCGGACCCGGCGGCCAATTCAGCGTTACGTCCCCCACTACCTGGCTCGCGACAGCGGGCACAGGCGATTCTCTCGCGGGTATTCTCGGGGCCCTCGTGGCGACTCACGCCGACGCGGTGGTCTCCGATAACGCGGTTCTGACCGGGTTGGCAGCGACGGCCGTTCTCCTTCACGGGATGGCAGCGCACGGAGCCGGTTCCGGCGGCCCGTTTACGGTGCTGGAACTGAATGCCGCACTTCCCGGCGTCATCGCGCAGTTGTGCTCCTAACTATTCTGCGTCGGTTACGCTGAAGCGTGATGAGGAGATTCGGACGCAACCCTGTCGCCTTATGGTCCGCATTCATCCTCGCTCACCTTTGGCTCGGCCTGCTCAACCTTTATGGTCCGGGGCTGCCTCTCGGGGACGTCACGATCGTGTACAAGTTCTGGACCGACCAGATTTTCATTGCAAACTTCTGGGTTGGAATCCACAGCGCCTGGGTGTACCCCGTGCTCGCAATTTTCCCGATGGTTGCGGCCGCACTCTTCGGTTCCACGTTCTACGCCAGCACCTGGCTCAGCATGGTCATGGTGCTGGATGCCGCCGCATTTGCGCTTCTCCTCGGCCGCAGGCGCCGTGCGCGCCACTGGGTCGCCGCGTGGTGGTGGGTTGGCTTTCTTCTGCTGCTTGGCCCTATCTCGCTCGGCAGAATTGACTCGGTTACCGTTGCGCTTGCCATCGCCGGTGTGCTGTTGATCTCGACGCGACGGCACCTCGCAACGCTCATTTTGACGATCGCTGCCTGGGTGAAGGTGTGGCCGATTGCATTCCTTGTCGCCATGGTGCTCGCGCTCAAAGACCGATGGCG
The DNA here is from genome assembly GCA_044464485.1 of Agreia sp. Classification (GTDB taxonomy): domain Bacteria; phylum Actinomycetota; class Actinomycetes; order Actinomycetales; family Microbacteriaceae; genus Terrimesophilobacter. The sequence continues at coordinate 87,176 of JBIQLG010000003.1, read as the reverse complement.
GATTGCGGCGATCGCGGTGTCGGTCAGTGCGCTTATTGTGGCGGTGGCGCTCCTGTTCGGCAGCGGAATGAATGTGCTGAGCTTCATCGGGCAGCAAACCGGTCGCGGACTTCAAGTCGAGGCGCCCGTGAGCACAATCTGGTTGTGGCAGGCCTTCGCGGGCACGCCGGGAACCATGGTCTATTACGACCAGCACATCCTCACCTGGCAAGTGTGGGGTAACGGCACCGCAACGGCAAGCGCCCTCATGACGCCGATAATGGCGCTGGCAGTCGTGGCCATCGTGCTGCTGGCGTTGCTCGCGGTGCGTCGGGGTGTGGACCCGGGTGTTCTCCTGGCCACGGCGTCACTGGCACTGGTCTCCTCGCTCCTCGCCTTCAACAAAGTAGGCTCACCGCAGTTCGTCGGATGGCTGGCGGTGCCGATCATCCTTGGGCTGACGACACAGCATGGCGCCGATCGCCGGTGGTTCGTGGTTCCCACGGTCATGGTTACGGTCATCGCAGGGCTGACCCAGGTGATCTATCCGTATCTCTACGGTTGGTTGCTCGCTCTCGATCCCGTGATGCTCGTCGTCCTCACCGTAAGGAACCTCCTGTTTTTCGGGTTGCTCGGGTGGGCGGTCGCCATGCTCTGGAATCTTCAGGATGACCGCGTGCCGTCACTGCGGATGGTAGAAAGTATCGAATCGGCTCCTACGACGTGGCCGCTTCAGCGCGAGTCGTGACGCGCTACATGTTTCCATTCTCGTTCGCCTGCAAGAGAATGCCGTCCTGAATTGCTCGCTTGCGCAGCGCGACCTTCGTTCCCACGTCGATTCCCGCTACGCGGTACTTTTCCCGAATCCGCTTGAGGTAGGACTTGGCCGTTTCCTCGGAAATCCCCAGTTGGAACGCTACGGCCTTCACGGGCTCTCCGCCGCCGTACAGGGCCATGACGCGCCGCTCCTGCGCGCTCAGCTTCGGCGCACCGCCCACGTCGCTCGCATTGAGCGCCAGATCCAGTTCCGCAGAAATGAATGATTCGCCCTTGTGCGCCGCTCGAATCGCTTCCACGATCATTTCTGCATCCTCGCTCTTGACGAGGTAGCCAAGGGCGCCGGCCGCGAGTGCCTCACGCACGACGTTCGGTTCGGAATACGTGCTCATGAGCACGGTCTTCACGCCCGTTGTCTTGAGGGTGGAGATTTTCAAGGAGATCGGGAGGTTGTCTTTGAGGTCGAGATCCAGCAGAACCACATCGACAGGGAATTCGGAATGGGTGAGCAATTCCGGCCATGTCGTGACCGCAGCGACCATGGAAATGTCCGATGCCGCGTTGCGAATCCATTCGGTGAGCGCCCCCAGCAGCATCTTGTGGTCATCGACAAGAGCAAGTCTGATGGGTGTTTCTTCGGTAGTCACGGGTATAGCCCCTATCTGTGTACTGTCTGCTCAGCATGGTATTGGTCTGCGGGGTTCGCAACCAAACAATCGATCACGACATGCACGCTCGAGTTTTCTGTCGAGTTGGTGCAAAGCCCCACCCGTGCGAGCGAAATCCACGTTGCCGGGTCCACCCGATTTCGAGAAACACCCGTCGTCGCAATGGTAATCGGCACGGAAATCAGGTTTTCCCCGCCCTCGGTGACGGGGAGGCCAACTGGGCCGAGCGTAATGTGAACGGTGGCGCGATCCTGTGATGTGTCATTGACAAAGAGCCACACGCCCGACAGCAATCCGTCGCGCTGCTGCGGATCCAGCAGGCCGGCCAGACTGCCGGGGTCCGAAAGCGTGACCGATTTGCCGAGGTGCTCGGACTCGGTGATGGCGTGGTACAGCCACGTTTCTCTGCGACCCTCGATGAGATGCAGTCTCAATTCCGTTGCCAGAGATGCGGCGATGGATGCGGTCTTCGGATCCAGGGGGAGTTTGGTTCTTCCCGCGGCCACGGATTCGAACAGTTCCTCCGCAGCGAGGTCGAGGCGCGCGAGTTCTTCCGACGCCATCATTCCCACGGCAAATCTTGGTGCAGAGACCGTGCTCTGCACCAGTACTCGATCAAGTTCTCGTTGAACGACGCGCCGGAAATGCACGACGATCCAGAGACCGAAGCCGGGCGGGAGAACGACAGCGGCCAGAACCACAAGTTGCGTGGGGAGAGTTTCCACGGTCAGCGGCGTGGTCATGACTATGGCGACGATGAACACAATCCCCGTGGCGAGGAGAGGCACCAGCAGCTCCACGGTGCGCCGCAGCGTGGCGGCAACGAGCAAACCGTAACTTGCGGCAATGGATGCGGTTGCGTGAGCACCGATGTCGTGGAGCGGCCAAATCGCGATGAAGTCGAGGGCGATGACGCACGCCAGAGCGACAAGGTAAATGGAATAGAGCCAGCCGGACATCCGCTCTCCGGCGATCGCAATGGTCGCTCCCACGGTGATGAGCACGAGTACGAACAGGAGCCAGGCGAAGGCGGCCGGAAGAATATTCGGATACGAGGAGATGTTCGTGAGGAATCTGACAATGCCCGCGACGGCGGCCACCGCGGCGACGATCCCCGCGCCAATTCCCAGAAAACCGGTTCCGAGGCTTGCGCCGCCCGCGCTCGCCTGACGCAGTGCGCGCGCTGCCGGGGAGGTAGACGGCTTGGGCCGCCCCCGCTTTCCCAGAATCGTTCCAAGGGTATTTTCTTCGGGGTGCTGGTATTCGGTCACTTCGGCACCTCCAGCACAACAGTTGTTCCGGATCCCGGCGAGGAAAAGAGTCTCGCGGTTCCGCCTACTTCCGCCAGCCGGGCAATGACCGAGTCTTTGAGACCGAGCCGAGCCGAGTCGATATCCTTGACGTCGAATCCGATTCCGGAGTCCGTGACCATTGCCCGCACCGTTGACTCATCATCGGTGATAGTGACGTGCGCTTCCGTCACACCGGCGTGGCGGCGCACGTTCTCGAGGCACTCCGCGAGCGCAAGAAGGAACGCATCCAGAACCTCGCTGGGCAGCAAAACCTGGCCGGTCCCGTGCCAGCTGACCTCGAGTCCGATGCGCCCGAACCGCTGCTTTACCGACTCCAGAGTTGTCCCCAGGGTGGCGTCATCCTGATGTACCACAGGAATCGACCCGGTAGGCGTCGGCTCGGTGTCCTGGCCGGCAGCCTCAACTCCGAGTCGAAGTTGCCTCAGAAGTCGCGCGTCATCTCCCGCCTGTGCTCGCAGCGCCTCTGGCGTGACACCGAGTCCCGAGTGGGCCATGAGCGTCAGCGTCGCCAGAACCGTGTCATGCAGGAGCCTGGCAGACTGCCGACGCTGTGCTTCAAGTTCGGATGCCTGGCGTTCAGCACGGTGCGCGCGTCCGATGCTGCTTATTTTTCGAGCTGCGCGGGGAAAGCTTGCCGATATCCACAGACCCGCCAACGTGGCCATGACCCATCCGGTCGTGACCGCACCGAGGGGAAAACTGAGGAGGTCGCCGTCGCCAGCGGCCAAGAACACCAGCGAAACGGAGCAGCTGAACGTGACAATGAGAATGGCGAGGCGCGGCACGGAGCTCGTGAGCACGAGCGCGAAGACCGCGAGCGACCCTCCGGCGAAAGGCACAAGGGCCATGGCCAGGGCGCTGCGGTTTTCCGGTACAAAGGGCAGTTGCACGATGACGAGCACGGCAAGGCCCGAAGCGATGCCCAGGAGAACCCAAAGGATCGACTGGTCGTTTCCGAGTCTGGCGAGACAGAAGATGATGAGGATCCCCATGAGGCCCGCCGCCAGAAGACTCGTGCTGTCGACGACTCCTGGGATGACGAGACCGAGGAAAGAAACCACCGTCATGGTGATGCCCATGATTCTCGTCGCGCGGTGCAATAAGCGGTCGCGCTCCTTCGCAATGAGATCCACGCCCGCTATCGTCACACGTTCGACCCCTAAAGTGGGGACATGACACCGGCTTTTCGACACACCGGTATCCAAAAAGTTATGGGGAAGTTCTCAGCCCGCGCTTATTTCCAACCGCAGTCGTCACCGACCAATTCGTAAAGAGCGATGCGCACGTCGTCGTTGACGCCGATAAAGATCCTGCCGGTGTCCACCTTTGTCGTGACGGTGAAGGTGAAAAATGTTCCGCGCTTGTCTTCCAGCACGACGTGCGGATCGCACCGTGCCGGCACGAGGGTGAGGGAGAAATGAAGGGGCTGTTTCGCGGCACCGGCGTCGATACCGAGCGGAACCGTGTCACCGACTGTTCCCGTGACCGGGTTCCTCGCACCCACGAGCACCGTACCCCTGACGTCATCTATCGTGAGCGTGCCGCCCGCGCCCGTAGGAGTGACCTCGAAGTCCAGAATCCCGGCTTTCACTCCGTCGATTGTCGTGTACCTGAGTGCCGACGCCGGGGTGATGCTCGCGACGGCATCGACGGCCGCACCCCTGCAGTCCTCAGCGACGATTTTGGGGAGCTGGCCCATTCGGTCATGGGGAGAAAACGTGAGTGCTCCGTGGGACTGGTCGAACGTGAACTCCAGGTGAACCCTCGGGGCCGTCGACAGTCCTTCGGAGCAGTTCGCACGCGGAAGGCGCAGCCGGAAATCCGTGGCGGTGTGGGGGCGCACCGTGGTCGGCGCTTTGCGGTACGCGACTGCTGGAGCAAACACCGGTGACGAAAACGAGAGGGCGGTAACGGTGAACGGAGTGTGTGATGCATTCGCTACCGCGACCTCAATTTTATGTTCCGAGTAGTCGATCCGATTTTGATACACGTCCACCGTGATGCCTGCCGGTAGAGCGCTGAGTTGCGCGGGCGTGCAGCCCGCCAGGGCAGTCGTGCCCGCAACCATCGCGAGCAGGAGAGCGATGACGCGCGAGGAGCGCATTTTTCTGCGACGATGCACGCGACGGATAGTACTCTCGCTCGATACGAGTGGAGGCGCCTGCGTGCCAGGTTTTCCCAAATTGTTACGCCGTGAGTGAGTCGTCGCCACTGGCGACGTGCGCCAGGGCTCAGGTGCGGGAGGGTGAATCCATCAGGCGCCGCAGTTCGTGGCCCACGATTTCATGTTCGATGAGAAATGCGTCATGCCCGAACGGCGACGAAATTACGTGGGCGGAGTGTCCGTCGAGGCCGAGGGGAAGCAGTTCAGCAAGTTCGTGCTGAGCGGCGGGCGGAAACAGGCGATCGCTGTCGATGCCCACCACGAGGCTCGTGGCGACGGCGCGAGCCAGAGCGTGCGCACTTCCGTCCCGGCCGCGACCGATATCGTGCGAGCTCATCGCGTTGGCCAAAACCACGTAGCTGTTTGCGTCGAATCGCCTCGTGAACTTGTTGCCGTGAAAATCGAGGTAGCTTTCAACGGCGAAACGACCGTGGCCGCCCAGCGGGTTGATGTCGCTTTGCCAGCTTCGATGGAAGCGACCATTGAGTTCGTTCGGCGACCGATAGCTCAGCAGGGCCATCCGCCGCGCGAGCGCGAGTCCTCTGTGCGGTCCCTCGCCGTCTTTTGCGTCGTAGTAGTCCCCGCCGTTGAATGCGGAGTCCATGCGAATTGCCTCCAGTTGCAGGGAATTGAGCGCGATGTCGTCTGCGTCACTGTGTGCCGGTGCCGCGAACACGGCCAGCCTGTCGACGCGCTGCGGATGCCCCACCGCCCATTCGAGCGCCTGCATTCCCCCCATCGATCCTCCGATCACCGCCGCGAAGCGTTCAATTCCCAGAGTGTCGGCGAGCGCGACCTGCGAGGAAACGATGTCTCGAATCGTCAGGTACGGAAAGCGAGATCCCCATTCCTGCCCGTCCGGAGCAGGACTCGACGGCCCTGTGCTGCCCTGGCATCCCCCCAGAACGTTGGGTGAGATCACGCACCATCGATCGGTGTCTATCGCGCGACCGTGACCGATGATCTGCGACCACCATCCGCTCGTCGGGTGGCCGGCGCCCGCGTCGCCCGTGACATGGCTGTCGCCCGTGAGCGCGTGCAGCACGAGCACCGCGTTGCTCCTGTCTTCGTTGAGCGTACCGGCAACTTCGTACGCCACGCGCACCGCGGGCAACGTGACGCCGCTTTCCAGCGTGAGGGCGCCGATGTGGGCAAAGCGTCGTTCGCCCACCGCGTCGCCTTCCCGCCACGCGCCGGAAGCCGGCGGCTTTCCGAGCAGCGAGCGGATTTCGGCTTCAGTCACAAATTCCGAGGGAACCGAGTCTGCCGCCGTCTGCCAATCCATGTTCTGCCTTTCTGCCCCCGACCGCTGCCGGCGGCATACCCAACTATGCGGCGACGGCCGTGCGAACCGAAACCAGCGCCTGATCCAGATCCGCGATGATGTCGTCGATGTTCTCGAGCCCGACCGACAGCCTCACGAGCCCCGGGGTAACTCCGGCAGACAGTTGCTGCTCGGGAGTCAATTGCGAGTGCGTCGTGGATGCCGGGTGAATGATGAGGCTGCGAACGTCTCCGATGTTGGCGACGTGACTGAACAGGTCGACGTTGTCCACGAGCGAGCGGCCCGCGTCGATACCGCCCTTCAGCTCAAAGGAAAGCACCGCACCGGCTCCGAGCGGCACATACTTTTTCGCGCGTTCAAACCACGGGCTGGATGGAAGCCCCGCATAGGAGACGGAGGAGACTTCGGGGTGCGCCTCCAGCCATTCCGCAACTTTCTGCGCATTCTCCACGTGGCGCTCGACGCGCAGGCTCAGCGTTTCGATTCCCTGGATGAGCTGCCACGCGCTCGCGGGCGCAATCGCGGCGCCCAGGTCTCGCAGCAATTGAACGCGCGCCTTGATGATGTAGGCAATTGAGTCGCCGAGCACCGTCGTGTAGCTGGCACCGTGGTAGGACGGATCCGGCTCGGTAAGGCCTGGGAACTTTTCGACGTTCTTGCTCCAGGCGAACTTTCCGCCATCGACGATCACGCCGGCCATGACGGTGCCGTGACCGCCGAGGAATTTTGTCGCAGAGTGCACGACAATGTCCGCGCCGTGTTCAAGCGGGCGCACGAGGTACGGGGTCGCGATCGTGTTGTCCACGATGAACGGCACCCCGGCATCGTGGGCGGTCTTCGCGACGAGTTCGATGTCGAGAATGTTGATCTTCGGATTGCCGATCGTCTCCGCGAAGAATGCCTTCGTGTTGGGCCGCACCGCACGGGCCCACTCGCTGGCGTCGTCCTGATCCTCCACGAACGTGGTGTCGATTCCGAGCTTGGCGAGCGTGTACTTGAAGAGGTTGAACGTTCCGCCGTAGATGGACGACGAGGCAACAATGTGGTCGCCGGCCTGCGCGATGTTGAGAATTGCGAACGTCGTTGCCGACTGGCCGGATGCCACCAGCAGCGCTCCGGTTCCACCTTCCAGCGCGGCGATCCTCTGCTCCGCAACATCCTGAGTCGGGTTCTGGATGCGCGTGTAGATGTTCCCGAATTCCGCGAGGGCGAAGAGGTTCTTTGCATGGTCTGCGCTGTTGAACACGTACGCGGTGGTTTGGTAAATCGGGGTAGCGCGCGCGTTGGTCACGGGATCGGGCTGCGCGCCAGAGTGGATTTGTTTGGTTTCGAATTTCCAGGCTGCTGTTGCCTCGGACATGATGTGCTCCCTTGGTCTGTGCGCGGCGGTCGTGTGACTCCGGTGCTACCGAGACTAGAAAGCGGGTCAGCGGAGGTCAACAGACGATGAAACACGGGGTAATGAACGCGGGGGAGCCACGTCGGTTGCCCGGAACAGCCACTGTGTTTGTGGTTCGATCAGGAAGCGGAACCGGCGACGAACGTCAGCGCTCGCGAGGAAGAAGGAGAGCCCCACGCTGAACACGCACAAGAAGAAGAGGAGCAGGGGCGACGAGTGGTTTCCGCCGAGGACTCCGCTTTCGCGAATCGGATAGAGGACGAAACTGTGCAAGAGGTAGACGTACATCGTCGCGGCGCCAAGGGCGGTGTATATCGTGCTCCGTCTCGGAACCAGAGTCAGGAATGCGGCACTCAGGATTACGGCTGCCGCGATGGTCACGAGTCGGCCGCCGCCGGCTAGCAGCGCGGGCGCGCCCATGTCGGCATATGAATGGCTGTAAAACAGCCAGTGCGGTGCGTTGACCTGCCGCAGTGCGGTGACGTGAGAGGCGATGAACGCGATGCCCGTTGCAAAGAGCGCCAGGCTCCCCGCGCGAACCAGCCAAACTATCCGCTCGAGCGAAAGCCACCAACCGACAAGTGTGCCCTGTGAGAGCTTCCAACCGAGCACGAAAAAGGGCAGGAAGCCCAGGGTGCGAAGCAACGCAAACGTGCTGTCAACGCTGCTGATGTATCCGACGCCGACGGACACCCCCAACGAAATCATCAGAGGCCAACGCATGACGGCGAGGTACGGCAGGATGACGCGGAATGTTGCCAGCGAAAGCAGGAACCACAGCGTCCACGATGGGCTCGTCACATCGAAGCCGGGATCTCCGCCGATGAGGAACTTAACGATCGCCCACGCCAACTCCATGATGAAATACGGCACGATCAAATGGGAGATTGTGCTCACGATGGACCGCCTGGTCGGCAATTCAGCCTTGCTGAAATAGCCGCTGATGAGTGCAAACGCGGGCATATGGAATGCGTAGATGAGCAGGTACAGCGTGAACGCGGCGTCAGAATCGCGCGTCAACGGCTGGATTGAATGCCCGACGACCACGAGCGTGACGGCAAGGAAACGCGCGTTGTCCCAGAGCGGGAGGCGCGTTGTTCCTTTGACCGGGGAGTGCGTGGTTGCTGCCGATTCCATTCCCTCTTGCTAACACTGCTTGCGGTGGTCAACCTGTCAAGATGGTAAAAGTTCGATGGGAGGCAAAACGATGGTGCGACGTGCAGTGGTGACGGGTGCGAGTTCAGGGATCGGCGAAGCAACCGTGCGACTGCTTCGCCTGCAGGGGTGGGATGTCGTGGGCGTCGCCCGCAGGACTGAGCGACTTGAAGAACTCGCGACGCGCACCGGTTCGAAGGTTTTTACTGCCGATCTCACAGACCAGTCACAGGTCGACGCGCTGCGCGGCTTTCTGGAACAGGATGGCCCCGTGCACGCCCTCGTGAATAATGCCGGCGGAGCGTTTGGCATCGACTCGGTTGAGGAAAGCGATCCGGACGATTGGACGCGCATGTTCGACGTCAACGTCGTCGCGGTCAAGCGCGTCACCACCGCGCTGCTCCCGTTGCTGCGGGAAGGTGCGCGCCACACCGGATACGCAGACATCGTGATGCTCACCTCCATCGCGGGTCACATCCCCTATGAAGGCGGCGGCGGTTACAACGGTTCGAAATTTGCCGCGCATGCCATGGCCGGAGTGCTGCGGCTCGAGCTTTCCGGCGAGCCGATTCGGGTGATCGAAATTGCGCCGGGAATGGTGAAGACAGACGAATTCTCACTCAAACGCATGGGCGGCGATCGGGAACGAGCGGATGCCGTCTACGCCGGCGTCGACAATCCTCTGACCGCCGATGACATCGCCGAAGTCATCGCGCTGTCCCTGGGTCTGCCCAGCCACGTGAACCTGGACCTCGTCACGGTGAAGCCCGTCGCTCAGGCGGCTCCTCACAAGGTTGCGAGGTTCCCGCTCACGCCGAAGAGTTGACGGCATCCAGCCTCGCGAAGGCGAGAGCTGCGAGATAGGCTGCAGCGTCAGGCAGCACGGACTCGTCGAACTGCACGAGGTTCGAGTGGTTGTTAGGTGCTGTCGCGGGGTCCAGCGTTGGGGGGCATGCTCCCACGAACACGAACGCTCCGGGCACGGCGGCCAGAATGGAGGCGAAGTCCTCTGCGCCGCCGATCGGCGTTTCCGCAATCTGGAATCGCGCAGCGCCGAACATTTCGGTTGCCACCCCGCCGGCAAGGGCAACGTGCTCAGGAGCGTTCTGCAACGGGATCGTGATGACGCGAAAATCTGTTTCTGCGCTCAGCCCGTAAGCGCTCGCTATTCCCTCTGCCAGTTGCGCACTGAAGGTTTCAACATCCCGCAGGTTTTGCGGCGAGAAGGTTCTCACCGTTGCTCCGAACGAGGCGGCGTCAGGAATCACGTTGGTTGTGCCGCGCTCGCCGCCCGACATCCACCCGACGGTGACGATGACGGGATCGAAGGCGTTGAAGCGCCGCGTGACCATGGTTTGAAGACCGGTCACGATCTCGGCAAGTACCTGATTGGGGTCGCGGCCCAGGTGAGGAGCAGAACCGTGACCTCCGGCTCCTCGCACCGTGACATCCAGTTCTGCTGCGGCCGACATCAGCGTGCCGGGGCGCGTGACGAAAGTTCCCCGCGGAAGAATGCTGATGACGTGCAATCCGTACGCTCCCACGATGTTGCCGCGAGCATGCTCCAGCAGACCGTCTTCGAGCATGAGGTCTGCGCCGCGGTATCCCTCCTCGCCCGGCTGAAGCATGAATAATACTTCGCCAGCAAGCTGATTTTTGTGGGTGGCCAGCAAGTGGATGGCGCCCACCGCGATAGCGGCGTGCAGATCGTGTCCGCACGCGTGCATGCGGCCGGGGATTTCCGATGCGAAATCCAATCCGGTGTCTTCGTGGAGGGCGAGCGCGTCGAGGTCCGCGCGGAGAATAACGGTTTCACCGGGTTGCTCTCCGGTAATGCGCACAACCGCCGCCGACATGGATTCTGAACGAATGATCTCGATGGGCAGCTCGGAAATCGAAGCGATGACGCGTTCGAGAGTTTCTTTGGTGTGAAACCCAAGCTCCGGCCGACGATGGATATCGCGCCGCACTGCCCGGAGTTCGTGCGCATATGCCGCCGCTTCCTCGGCCAGTTCGACGAGCTTCATGCAGTCACCCTTGCTTCCTCGGAGGGTTCGATGGAGTCGGCGAAGGCGAGTTTCGGAACAAAGAAGAGGAGGACTGCGGCCACGAGCGCACCGACCCCGCAAATCGTCCACACCAGGTAGTAGCCGAAGAGGCTTCCGGCCGTTGCCCCCGCGACCTGCACGGCGCCGATGGTGAGAACAATGGCGAATACCGACGATGCGAACGATCCGCCGATAGTTTTCGTCGTGTTGGTGAGAGCGGAGGCAATTCCGGTTTGCCCGCGAGGAGCGGCTGCGGCGGCAGCAGCCGGCATGGCGCCGACGAGCGCACCGCTTCCGAGTCCCGCGATCACCATGTTCATGAACACCTGCCAGGTTTCAAGGTGAAGCGGGATGAACAGCAAATAACCGATGGCGACGAGGAACGATGCGACGATGAGCGCGAATCGCGGAGTTCTCCAGCGTGACACGAGCGGGAACAGGAGTGCCCCGATGATCATGGAAATCAGGTAGAGACCGATCAGGATCGAGATGGTGCCGGAACTCAAACCAAGACCGTATCCGAGCGATCGGTCGGTTCCCGCGTACGTCGACAGCGGGGCCTGCGCGCCGAGCAGGCTGATTCCGACGAGAAAAGCGGTCAGCTGCACCGGCCACATGTTCGGTTGAGTCAGAACGCGAATATCGATGGCGGGATCCTTTTGCCGTAGTTCGAATCTCACGAACGGCCAGAACGTCAGGATGCCGAGCACCATGATCCCGTATGGCCACCACTGGTCGTCGTTGAATTTCAGGAACGTGAGGCCGGAAGTGATCAGCAGCAGTCCCAGTGTAAGGATGGAGAACCCCACCCAGTCCAGACTGCGTCCCGGCAGCGGCTCCGATTCGGGCACCCCGAACAGGATGACGAAAAACACCAGGGAAACCGCAATTGCCGGCACCATCAGGGTGGGAACGACCGAAGTGGCGAGGTGTTGCGCGCCGCCGAAGGCGTCGAATACTGCGGAGCCGCCGAGCGCTCCCGCGATAGCGCCCGATTCGAGCCCGACGATCAGTAGGCCGGCCGCCTTGCGGGTGTCAGAGGCCGCGCGACCGCTCCGTCGCCCTTTGTCGAAGATGAGCGCAATTTCCAACGGGAGCCAGACAACATAGAAGGCCTGCAGCGTCCAGGCGAGCAGGAAGCTCGTGAAGTCTCCCGCGAACGCCAGCCACCAGGTCGCGCCCGCCGTGAGCACCGTCGCTATCAGCAGAATTCTCTTGTGCCCGTACATGTCGCCGAGCTTGGCAAGAACGGGAACCACGAGCGCGGAGAGCAGGAGTTGTGCGCCCTCGAAAATGTTGAAGTCGGCATCCCGGATGCCCAAGTACTTCACGAGGTCGGGGATGAGCGGGACGTAAAACCCCTGAAGAATTCCACTGACGAACTCGACAAATATGAGGAATCCGATTAGACCGATTGTGACCGCGCCACCCTTGCCGCGAAGAAGACTCATGAACGCACAATAGCGCGTCATGGCGTCGTAGTCTTCTGTCATGGTGGCACCCAAACCCCTCACGGAACTTGTCGATCCCGGATGGGCGGCCGCGCTGGCACCCGCCGCGGACGTGGTGGCAAACCTTGGGAACTTCCTGCGAACGGAATCGCGGGCCGGCCGCCGCTATTTGCCCGCTGGCGAAAATGTGCTTCGCGCTTTCGGGTATCCGCTTTCCGGGGTGCGCGTGCTCATCGTTGGTCAGGACCCCTACCCCACACCCGGTCACGCGATCGGACTCGCGTTTGCCGCTGATCGCTCCGTGCGGCCGGTACCTCGGAGCCTGCAGAACATTTATCGAGAGTTGCACGATGATCTCGGTGTTGCGACGCCGAATCATGCGGACCTCAGCGCGTGGGCCGAGCAAGGCGTCATGCTGCTCAACCGAGTGTTGACGGTACAGTCCGGGCTGACGGGTTCGCATCGCGGCAAAGGATGGGAGACCGTCACGGATACCGCGATCAGGGCGCTCGTGGCGAGAAAAGCGCCCCTCGTGGCCATTTTGTGGGGGAGGGACGCCCAGAACCTTGCGCCGTTGCTCGGCGAGACGCCCATTATCGCGTCCGCGCATCCGAGCCCCCTGTCGGCGAATCGCGGTTTCTTCGGGTCGCGGCCGTTCAGCCGTGCGAATAAGCTTCTCGTCGAGCAGGGGGCCGCACCCGTGGACTGGTCGCTCGCGTAGGGACTTTGCCGACACGCGAATTTTGTTTACACTTTTTCTATGTCAACTAGAACAAGCATCGACATCCGAGGTCTCTCCAAGACCTTCGGATCCGTGCAGGCCGTTCGTGATCTGAGTTTCACCGTCGAGCCCGGTGTCGTGACTGGTTTCCTCGGTCCCAACGGCGCGGGAAAGACGACGACGTTGCGCATGTTGCTCGGCCTCGTTCGGCCGACGCAGGGAAGCGCAAGCTTCGGTGGGATCGCCTACCACGAACTTCCCCATCCGCTTGCTGCTGTGGGAACCGCTCTGGAGGCGTCAAGTTTTCATCCCGGTCGCAGTGCGAGGAACCATCTCGCCGTATACGCGACGGCCGCCGGCATCAGCCGATCGCGCATCGATGAGGTGCTCTCGCAAGTGGGAATCGCCGAGTATGCGGATCGGAGAGTCGGCGGATACTCCATGGGCATGCGTCAGCGGTTAGGGCTTGCGTTCGCGCTTCTCGGAGACCCTGGAGTGCTTGTCCTGGATGAACCGGTCAACGGACTTGATCCGGAAGGAATCAAATGGATCAGGTCGTTTCTGAAGAAGCTTGCTTCCGAGGGCAGAACAGTGCTCGTGTCGTCGCATTTGCTCAGCGAAGTGCAGCAAAGCGTCGACAGAGTGGTCATCATTTCGCACGGCGAACTGGTGTACGAGGGAGGGCTTTCCGGGCTCGAAGGGACGCGACGAACGATTGTGAGTTCGGCCGACCGTGACGCACTGCGCGCGGCGCTCCTCGCCGCGGGGGCAGAGATTGCCGCGACGGGCGACGGGTGGGGAGTCACCGGGATGGACGCGGGAGAGATCGGCGAAGTCGCGCTCGCTGCCGGGGTGGCACTCACCCAGCTCACGACCGAGCACACGGGGCTTGAGCAGGCGTTTCTCGACCTGGTCGGTGAGGAAGGAAAACCATGAGCATCATTCGCGCCGTCAGATCGGAATTCACCAAAATCTTTTCCGTGCGGATGTGGTGGGTGCTGCTCATCGTGCTGGTCGGCTATGTCGCGTTCACCGCTGGCCTCTTGGCCGGTGTGTTCGGGGGGCTCGGCGAGCAGATGGCGGCATCTGGCGGGAATGCGCCGCACATTCCCGACTCGGCGTTGCCTCCCATCATCTACAGCATCGCGTCGAGCGTCGGATACGTGTTTCCCGTGTTGTTCGGCACGCTTGCCACGACGACGGAGTTTCGGCATCAAACCCTCACCCCCACCTTCCTCGCGGAACCCCGTCGTGGAAGGGTGCTGGCGGCGAAACTCTTCTCACTCGCGATCATGGGCGCGATCTACGGGGTCGCTGCCCTCGTGGCGAGCGTGGGGCTCGGTGCCAGCATCCTTGCCGCAACGGGTCATCAAACCCAACTCGGTCACACGGACACCTGGGCACTGATCGCGCGCGTTGTGCTCGCCATGGCCATCTGGGCGGTGATCGGGGTCGGGCTGGGAGCACTCATCCCGAGTCAGGTTGCGGCGATTGTGATCGTGCTCGCGTTCACGCAATTCATTGAGCCGATCCTGCGACTTGTGGCGTCGTTCTGGGAGTGGACTGCCGGAATTGGACAGTACTTGCCCGGAGCGGCGAGCGACGCGCTCGTGGGTTCGAGCATCTTCACGTCGCTCGGAGCCGCGACGGCAGAAACGCAGTCTCTCGACTGGTGGCAGGGCGGACTGGTGCTGCTGTCGCTTGCCGTGGTGGCCGCAGGCATCGGATACTTCACGAGCTGGCGCAACGACGTCACGTGACGCCGGACTGAGGGGTGGGCCGAGCGTCGTGTTCAGTGGGCCTGAAGAAGCTTCACAGACGTTGGCGCCATGGTCAGCTCGGTTCCGGGGGCATGCACCTCAGATTCCAGAGAGTCGCACGCGCTGTCCATGAGCAGGGTGTACGAATTCACGCCGGTGTGCGCGGGGAGAGTGACGGTTTCCGGCGCTTCCACACCGTGGACGATGAGAAGGATGCGGTTGAACCCGTCGATTTCGTGGTTCGACGCGGCGAGGTATTGCAGCGTTCGCTCTGAGGGGGAGTTCCAGTCGTCGAGAGACATCGATTGGCCCGACGCGTTGAACCAGTCCATTTGCGTTGCGGTTTCCAGGGTTTCGCCCCACACGCCGTAATTTCTCGGCCGAACGGCCGGGTTGCCGCGGCGGAACTTGATGATGGCACTCGTGACTTTGCGCAAGTCATCCTGCCAGGGTTCAAGGTTCCAGGGTAACCAGCTCAACTCATCGTCATGGCAGTAGGCGTTGTTGTTCCCGCGCTGGCTTCTTCCCATTTCGTCGCCTGCCGTGAGCATGGGTGTTCCCGCGGAAAGCAGAAGAGTCGCAAGCAGGTTCCGCATCGCTTTGCGGCGGACATTCTCCAACTCCTCGTTCTCCGTGGGCCCCTCTACGCCGTGGTTGAACGAGTGGTTGTCATTGGTGCCATCCCGATTGTCTTCGCCATTGCCGAGATTGTGTTTCTCGTTATACGTCGTCAGGTCGGCGAGGGTGAACCCATCGTGGGCTGTCACAAAATTCACGGACGCGGTGGGTCCGCGCCGAGCAGAAAAGTCATGCGATGAACCTGAGAGCCGCGTGGCGAAGGGTCCGATACCGATGGGGGCCGAGCCGTTCGCGCGCGCCGCCGCGATGTCGGTGAGCCAGAAGTCACGCACGCGATCCCGGTAGCCGTCATTCCATTCCATCCAGCCATCGGGGAAATTTCCGGTTTGCCAGCCCCCTTCGCCCACATCCCAGGGCTCTGCGATCATCTTTATCCCGGAGAGCGACGGATCGCTCACGATTGACGTGAGGAGCGGATGGTTGGGATCGAAGTTGCCTGCCGCATCCCGTCCGAGCGTTGCCGCGAGATCGAATCGAAACCCGTCCACCTGCATTTCATTGGTCCAGTACCGGAGCGAATCCAGGATGAGCCTCTGCACCACCGGGCTCGCCGCATTGAGGGAATTGCCGCATCCCGTGACGTCGACATAGTCTCCTGACGATGTCTGTCGATAGTAGGTCGCGTCATCAAGGCCGCGCAGGCTCGTGGTCGGACCACCGGGGCCCTCCTCGGACGTGTGGTTATACACGACGTCAAGAATTACCTCGATGTTGGCCTCGTGGAGCAGTCGAACCATTCCCTTGAATTCGCGCACAATGGCTTCGGGCCCTGCCGCCTGGGCTTTCGCCGAGGCCCATTGCGCGTGCGGTGTGAAGAAATTCAGACTGTTGTATCCCCAGTAGTTGCGCAAACCCATCTTCACGAGCCGCTGCTCGGTGACGAACTGTTGTACCGGCAGGAACTCTACGGCGGTCACACCGAGCGAATGCAGATAGTTGATGGTGGAGTCGTGGGCAAAACCCGCATAACTGCCGCGGAGCTCCTCGGGAACCAGAGGATTGAGTTTCGTCATTCCCTTCGCGTGCGCCTCGTAAATAATTGTCTGGTCACGCGGCGTCGCGGGTTTGACCGTTCCCGACCAGTCGAAGTGATCATCCAGAATGCACGAGCGCCAGTCGCCGTTCGCGGTTCGTGTGAGACCACGAGCGTAGGGGTCGATGAGGTGGAGTTCGGGATCAAAGCGCCCCGGCCGTGACTTGGCGCCACCCGCGCGCGGGCCGCTCGCACGGATCGTGTAGTTGCGTCCAGCAACCAGTTGGGGCGACGTCGCCGTCCACACGTTGGATTCGTTTTTCTCGAAGTCGATCGTGTCGGTAATCCACGCCGGGTCCTTGCGAGAGAACAGGCATAACTCCAGTGCGGTCGCGCTCGCGGAATACACTTTCACTTCGCCGCCCGACGCCGTCAACCGAGCACCGAGACCATCCAGCGGATCGGGCATCGGGACGACGGGCGGCATCGTTCTAGAGTAATTGAGTACGGCACTCTGATTTTGCAGGGGAGGTGAGCGGAGCGAATGGTGGTGTATCTCGATCACGCGGCCACGACGCCGATGCTGCCGGTGGCTCGCGAGGCTTTCCTTGATGCACTGGGAATCGTGGGCAATCCGTCGTCCATACACAGCGCGGGTCAGAACGCGAAGCGCTTGCTCGAAGAGGCCAGAGAAACCGTCGCACAGAGTCTTGGATGCGATCCGATCGAGGTCATCTTCACGTCCGGTGGCACCGAGTCGGTCAATCTTGCCGTCAAGGGGCTGTATTGGGCTCGATCAAAGGAGGCCGCGCGACCGCGCATTCTGGCACCGTACGGCGAACATCACGCCACCGTCGACACCGTCGAGTGGTTGGAAATGCACGAGGGAGCCACGGTGGAGTGGATCCCCGTCGACGAGCTGGGCCGAATTTCGCTCGACGCTGTGGAGTCTGCGCTCTCGCGGCACGATGACATCGCCTTGCTGACCCTGCTCGTGGCGAACAATGAGGTGGGGACGATTCAGCCGATTCGCGCTGCCGTCGAATTGTGCGCAAAATTTGGCGTTCCGGTGCACGCGGATGCCGTTGCCGCGTATCGACACGAGCCGCTTGACTTTGCCTCGCTCGGTCTGGCCGCACTGTCCGTGTCGGCGCACAAGATCGGCGGCCCGGTGGGCATCGGCGCGCTCGCTCTCGCCAGAGGGAGCACGGTGGAACCGCTCATCCACGGGGGCGGGCAGCAGAGGAAGGTGCGATCGGGAACTCAGGATGCGCCGTCGGCGGTGGCGTTCGCCGCTGCAGCACGCCATCCGGTGGAGTCGCTCGCGCCGCTGAGGGACCGAATCATCGCGGGAGTGGAAGCTGCGATCCCGAGTGCCGTGCTGCGCGGTGATCCGGTCGATCGCCTTGACAACAATGCGCACTTCACCTTCCCTGGCTGCCAGGGCGATTCGTTGCTGTTCCTTCTTGACGCCGCCGGCATCTGCGTGAGCACCGGATCCGCATGCCAGGCCGGTGTGCCGGAAGCAAGCCACGTGCTCCTGGGCATGGGCCTTTCCGAGACCGAGGCACGAAGCGCGCTCCGCATCACTCTCGGACACACCTCGACCGTTTCGGATGTCGATGCTTTCCTGGCCGCATTGCCGGAAGCTCATCGTCTGGCTTCACGAGCCGGCCTTGCCACCCGCGTGAGTTCACTCTGAGAATCCGGTCGGCGCACGCCGTGACGGGCAGCCGGCATGGCACGCTCACGCAGCGTCCGATCTCGCGTGTTTAGACTGGACGAGTGAAAGTTTTGGCAGCGATGAGCGGTGGCGTCGACTCCGCGGTGGCGGCGGCTCGTGCTGTCGACGCAGGGCACGAGGTGGTCGGGGTGCACCTAGCGCTCAGCCGCATGCCGGGAACGTTGCGAACGGGCAGCCGCGGGTGCTGCACCATCGAGGACTCGATGGACGCGCAACGCGCCGCGAATCTCATCGGAATTCCCTACTACGTCTGGGATTTCTCGGAGCGGTTCAAGCTCGATGTCGTCGACGATTTCGTCGCCGAATATGCGGCCGGCCGCACACCGAATCCGTGCCTGCGCTGCAACGAACGCATCAAGTTCGCGGCACTGCTGGAGAAGGCACTCGACCTCGGTTTCGATGCCGTCGCCACTGGCCACTACGCGCACATCAAATTCGATGATCAGGGAAATCGGGAACTCCATCGTGCCGCGGACTGGGCAAAGGACCAGTCCTACGTGCTGGGCGTCCTCACGGCAGAGCAGCTTGAACACAGCCTCTTCCCGCTGGGAACGACGCCGAGCAAGGCAGAGGTGCGCGCGGAAGCAGCCGCCCGAGGTTTCTCGGTGGCGAGCAAACCAGATAGCCACGACATCTGCTTCATTCCCGACGGGGACACCCGCGGCTGGCTCGCTGAGCGGCTTGGCGCGCGCGAGGGCGACATTCTGGATCGTTCGGGCGCAAAGCTTGGAACTCATGCGGGTGCCGCCGCATTCACCGTCGGTCAGCGCAAAGGGTTGAACATCGGTTTTCCCGCGGATGACGGTAAGCCGAGGTTCGTATTGGAGATTCGTCCCACGACGAACGAAGTCGTCGTGGGTCCGCGCGAAGCGCTCGACGTTTCAGAGATCGCCGGCTCGCGGTTTTCCTGGGCGGGACAGCCGCTGCAGAGTGCGGAAGTTCCCTTCGACTGCATGGTGCAGATTCGCGCGCACGCCGACCCTGTTCCGGCTACCGCGGTTCTCGTCGACGGAGAGCTCGTGGCGACCCCGGACGAACCCCTCTCGGGGGTGTCGCCAGGGCAAAGCGCCGTCATCTACCTTGGAACGCGCGTGGCGGGCCAGTTCACCATCGATCGCACGGTCTCCGCGGTGCCCGTTCCAGCGCAGTAAACGACTTCTTGTAGAATTCAGAGGGCTTCAGGAACCAAGCCAGGTTCGCTCGCCTCCCGCTCATTTTCGTGAGGTTTCAGTGACTGCCAATCCGCTCGCCCCGTCGTGGCTTTCGTGTCCGTCGGACGCGAACGCCCTCCACGCGGGGTTGTGGTCG
Organism: Agreia sp.; assembly: GCA_044464485.1. Lineage (GTDB taxonomy): Bacteria > Actinomycetota > Actinomycetes > Actinomycetales > Microbacteriaceae > Terrimesophilobacter. The sequence goes on along the minus strand of JBIQLG010000003.1, from coordinate 67,792 downwards.
ACCGGGACGCGCCGCGATGACAGCGGGGAGCTCTGTATCGACGGCATCACGGCGAGCGAGCTTGTCGGGCGATTTGGGAGCCCGCTCTACGTCCTGGACGAGGCGGATGCGCGTCAGCGCGCCTCGCACATCCGCGATTCTTTTCGCGAAGCATTCGCAGCCGTCGGTGCCAATGTGACGGTTTATTACGCCGGGAAGGCGTTCCTCAGTTCCGAGGTCGCCAGATGGATGCTCGACGAGGGTCTCTCCCTCGATGTCGCAAGTGAGGGCGAACTGGCGGTCGCGCTCGCCGCCGGCGTGCCGCCGGCAAAGCTGGGGTTTCACGGCAACAACAAGAGCCAGCGTGAAATTGACCGAGCGGTATCCGCATCCATCGGCTCCATCGTGCTCGACAGCGACATTGAAATCGAGCGGGTTGCAGACGCAGCCGCGCGGTCGGGAGTCGTGCAGCCTGTGCGGCTGAGGGCGAATTCGGGTGTCAATGCGCACACCCACGAGTACCTCGCCACCGCACGGGAGGACCAAAAGTTCGGGATTGCGTTGCCGGACATTCCCGACGCCGTTGCTCGAATCCGTTCGCACGCCTCGTTGAGCTTTCTGGGGCTGCATTCGCACATCGGCTCACAGATTTTCGATTCCGGCGGTTTCATCGAAGCGGCGGCAAGGCTCATGGCGGTGCACGCGGAACTGCTTGGGACCGGGCCGGTTCCCGAACTCAATATCGGCGGCGGCTTCGGGATTGCCTATACGAGCGTGGATCGCGTGCCGCTCGTATGCGCCATCGCCACGGAGATCGCCGATGCCCTTGCGCACGAAGCACACAAACTCGGGGTGGATATTCCTGACATCGTGATCGAGCCGGGCCGTGCGATCATCGGTCCGGCAGGCCTCACTCTCTACACCGTGGGGACCGTGAAGGACGTAGAGGTGCACACGGGTACGGAAACCGCCGTGAGGCGCTACGTGAGCGTCGACGGCGGTATGAGCGACAATATCCGGGCCGCACTGTACAGCGCGGACTATACGGTTCGCGTGGCGAATCGAGCCTCGGACGCGGATGCCGCGCTTGTGCGCGTGGTCGGCAAACACTGCGAGAGCGGCGACATCGTCGTGCATTCGGATTACCTGCCCTCAGACGTCGGGCCAGGGGACCTGCTCGCCGTCGCCGCGACGGGCGCCTACTGTTGGTCGCTGTCGAGCAACTACAACTATCTGGCTAGGCCCGCCATCGTCGCGGTTTCGGGTGGCCGGGCCCGAGTGATCGTCCACCGCGAGAGCGAGGCCGATCTGCTTGCTCGGGATGCCGGCCTGGATGAGCCGCAACAGAACGAGGAAACCCACTCATGATCGAATACCGCAACGTTCGCGTTGCTCTCCTTGGAGCGGGCAACGTCGGCGCAGAAGTTGCAAAGCTGCTGCTCAAGCACGCGGACGAACTCGCCGACCGGGTGGGAGCGGGAATCGAACTCGTGGGCATTGGGGTAAGGGATGCGACGGCGGCGCGACCCGAGGAGATTCCACGGGAACTTTTCACGACCGACGCCGAGGGCCTCATCCTTGGCGCGGACATTGTCATCGAGTTGATCGGCGGGCTCGAGCCCGCGCGAACCTACATCCTGCAAGCGCTCAACTCCGGCGCCGACGTCATCACCGGCAATAAGGCGCTTCTCGCCACGCACGGTCCGGAGCTTTTCGAAGCGGCAGAACAGGTGGGGGCGCAACTGTATTACGAAGCTGCCGTCGCCGCAGCCATTCCGATTATCCGACCGCTGCACGACAGTCTCGCGGGGGACCAGGTTCACCGCATTCTGGGCATCGTGAACGGCACGACCAATTACATTCTCGACCGAATGCACACGGCGGGCGCGAGCATGCAGGACGCACTCGAGTCCGCGCAGGAGCTTGGTTTCGCGGAAGCGGATCCCACCGCGGATGTCGAAGGGTTCGATGCTGCGCAAAAGGCCGCGATCCTCGCGAGCCTCGCGTTCCACACCGTCGTGCCACTGGAGTCGGTACACCGGGAGGGCATCACGAACGTGACTCTCGGCCAGGTGGAGTCGGCCGCTCGTGCCGGATACGTCGTGAAGCTGCTCGCAATGTGCGAGCGCATCGTTGACCGGAACGGGAATCTGGGGGTAAGCGCTCGCGTGTATCCCGCCCTCATTCCGGAGGCCCATCCGCTGGCGGCCGTCAGGGGAGCCAAGAACGCGGTCTTTGTGGAGGCCGAATCCGCCGGCGACCTCATGTTTTACGGCGCGGGTGCCGGTGGCAGGGAGACGGCGTCCGCCGTGCTGGGCGATCTTGTCTCTGCCGCACGACGCCACGTCATCGGTGGACCAGGGGTCGCCGAGTCGCGGCACGCCAATCTGCCCATCCTGCCCATGTCGAGTATCACGACGAGATATCAAATCACTCTGGCGGCAGTGGATCAGCCGGGGGTTCTTGCCGCCATCGCGAACGTGTTCAGGGACAACGGCGTTTCCGTCGAGACACTCACCCAAACCGCGGGGAGCGATCCGAGCGATGGCGCCCCACAGGCTACCCTTGTGATTGGCACTCACGAGGCGACCGAATCGTCCCTGGCCGCCACCGTTGTGGCTCTTGCCGAGATCCCGGTCATTGAGTCGGTAGTTTCCGTATTGAGAGTAGAAGGCCTTTGAGTATGTCGCACCAATGGCGCGGAGTTATCCGCGAATACGCTGACCGCCTCGATGTGAGCGAGTCGACGCCCATCATCACGCTGGGTGAGGGCGGCACGCCCCTCATCGAGGCCCACCCGCTGTCGGAGCGCACGGGTGCGCGCGTGTGGATCAAGGTCGAAGGCATGAATCCCACGGGTTCCTTCAAGGATCGCGGCATGACCATGGCGGTGTCCAAGGCCGTCGAAAACGGTGCGAAGGTCGTGGTGTGCGCGTCCACCGGCAACACGTCGGCTTCCGCGGCAGCGTACGCCACTCGCGCGGGAATTGTCGCTGCCGTCCTCGTGCCGGAGGGCAAGATCGCCATCGGCAAACTGAGCCAGGCCATTGCCCACAACGCACGATTGCTCCAGGTGCGGGGAAATTTCGATGACTGCCTTGCCATCGCGCGCGAACTGGAAATCGGTTATCCGGTGCATTTGGTGAACTCGGTCAACAACGACCGCATCGAGGGGCAGAAGACCGCGGCATTCGAAGTGGTCGAGGTGCTCGGCGACGCACCGGACTTCCATTTGCTTCCTCTCGGAAACGCGGGCAACTATACCGCGTACCATCGCGGCTACCGCGAGGAACTGGCTCGCGAGGCTACGACGAAAGTTCCGCGGATGTTCGGTTTCCAAGCCGAGGGAAGCGCACCCATCGTGCGCGGCCACGTTGTGGAAGACCCTGAGACTATCGCCAGCGCCATCCGCATTGGCAATCCCGCGTCGTGGGAACTCGCGCTCGCCGCGCGTGATGACAGCGCCGGCTACTTCGGCATGTTCTCCGACGAGAAGATCCTCGAAGCTCATCGAATCCTTTCCGCCGACGTGGGAATTTTCGTCGAGCCGGCCTCCGCGATCGGTGTTGCCGGGTTGCTCGAGCGAGCGGAAGCCGGAGCGATTCCCCGGGGCTCGAACGTCGTGATCACGGTCACCGGTCACGGGCTCAAAGATCCGCAGTGGGCGGTCAGAAAGCCGGACGGTTCGGAAGTGGCACCCACCGTCGTGGATGCCGATACGGCGGATGTTGCCAGCGCCCTCGACCTCGGCGCACGAGACGTCGGCGGGAAGTAACGGTGCCCGCGACGTCGAAAATTCCCGTCGGCACGACCGTCTCAGTGAAGGTGCCAGCCACGACGGCAAACCTTGGGCCGGGGTTCGATACGTTGGGCCTCGCGCTCTCGCTGTATGACGAACTCGATGTCACTGTGCGCGACGACGCGTCGATCAGCGTCGATGTATCGGGTGTCGGCGAGGGGGTCGTTCCCACGGACGCGTCGAACCTGGTGGTGCGCTCCATCGCGCATGTTTTCGATTCGTTGGGAATTGCTCTGCCTGGCCTGCACATTGTCGCGCGCAATTCCATTCCCCACGGCAGAGGGCTTGGATCGAGCGGCGCGGCGATCGTCGCCGGCATCATGGTGGCCAGAGGCCTCCTCGAGGGCATCGTCGAACTGAATCCGATGAAGCTGCTCGAGCTCGCGACGGATCTGGAGGGGCATCCGGACAATGTCGCGCCGGCGCTCTTCGGCGGCCTCACGATTGCCTGGGTCACCGAAGACGGCCCCAAGTACAAGAAACTCACGGCGCACCGTGGTGTGTCGACGGTTGTCTTCGTACCGGAGACAGCGATGTCCACCGCCCTGGCGCGAAGCCTCCAGCCCGACTCGGTTCCGCACAAGGACGCCATTTTCAATGTGTCGCGGAGCGCACTGCTCATCGCCGCTCTCATCCAGAGCCCCGAACTGCTGCTTGCGGCCACCGAAGACAGGCTGCATCAGAGTTATCGCGCCAGCGCGATGCGGGAGACAGATGACCTCATTCAGATGTTGCGCCGAAATGATCTCGCGGCGGTGGTGTCCGGGGCGGGGCCTTCCGTGCTCGTGCTCTGCAGCGATCCAAGCCAGCGGCTGCGCGCCGCCGAGCTTGTCTCGGAGAATTCGCACTCGCCGTGGCAGGCTCTCATGCTGGCAGTGGACTTCAAAGGTGCTACAGTGATGGTGCATCCGGTGGAAGGCTCCGTCTGAGAAGGCGAATCTCCCGGGTGGCATCACCAGCACTCGCCGAACCCCCATCCTGCGCAACCGCACAGACCAGATGAGGGGATCCGGCGACAAGCTCCGCTGCGGGTTGCTTTGCACCGAAGGTGCTCCGCCCGTCAGGGGAAAGGAATCCTCCCATTGACTGAACACAACGTTCGCGCTGTCCGGCCGAACGACGGCACCGATATCGCACGCCTGCGTCTGCCCGAGCTTCACGCTCTCGCCGCAGAGCTCGGTATTTCCGGCGCCACCAAACTGAGAAAAGGAGAACTCGTGGATACCATCTCCGAGGCACAGTCGGCCGCGACCGCGACCGCAGTGAACACTGACAGCAACGACGCCGCGTCCTCAGAAGCAGCCGATGCCGCGCCGCGCAAGCGCGCGCCCCGCAGGGCCACGGCGCAAGCCGGCGTCGTCACAACGACGACGGGAACGGTGACGGCACAAGAAGTCGAGAGTCCCGCCGGTTCCGCCAGTGCTGCCAAGGATGCCGCTTCTGGCGATTCCGCATCCGCGGGTGACGCTGCCACATCTGGCGATGCCGACAAGCAACAGCGCGCCTCCTCCGCGGCGGGCGGCGCAAAGGCCGGCCGCTCGGCCAGGGCTCGTTCGGCTGCCGACGCACAGTCGACCAAATCCGCCGATGGCGACGCCACGTCTTCTGACGCAGAGGCATCCTCATCGGACGCGCCCTCGGGATCGTCCGATCGAGCAGAAAAGACCTCGGATGGCGAAAACGAAGGCGAAGGCTCAGGCCAGCGGAATCGCAGCCGCAATCGCGGTCGCGGCGGCAACGGTGCCGACAAACAGCAGGGCGATAGCCAACAGCGTCAGCAGGGCGGGCGACAGCAGGACGGGCGACAGCAGGACGACGGCGATGACCGCGGTGGACGCGGCCGCTACCGTGACCGCAAGCGCCGTGGCCACGGTGGCCAGGATGACATCGAGCCGGAACTGACCGAAGACGACGTGCTCATTCCCGTCGCCGGCATCCTCGATGTTCTCGACAATTACGCGTTCGTGCGCACGAGCGGCTACCTGCCAGGCAACAATGACGTCTACGTCTCGCTCGGCCAGGTCAAGAAGTACAACCTGCGTAAGGGCGATGCTGTGGTCGGCGCCATCCGCCAGCCGCGTGAGGGTGAAAACCCGGGACGCCAGAAGTACAACGCGATAGTCAAAATCGATTCCGTCAACGGGCTTCCGCTGGACCCGGCAGTCGAACGGGTCGAATTCGGCAAGCTCACCCCGCTGTACCCGACGGAGCGGCTTCGCCTCGAAACCGAACCGAACAAGCTCACCACGCGCATCATCGACCTCGTGTCGCCGATCGGCAAGGGCCAGCGCGGCCTCATCGTGTCGCCGCCCAAGGCGGGAAAGACGCTCGTTCTTCAGGCGATCGCGAATGCCATTGCCAAGAACAACCCCGAAGTTCACCTCATGGTCGTTCTCGTGGATGAGCGCCCCGAAGAAGTCACCGACATGCAGCGCACCGTCAAGGGTGAAGTGATCGCCTCCACGTTCGATCGCCCCGCGGAAGACCACACGACGGTTGCGGAGCTCGCGATCGAACGCGCCAAGAGACTCGTCGAACTCGGCCACGACGTCGTCGTTCTCCTCGACTCGATCACTCGACTGGGCAGGGCGTACAACCTCGCTGCACCGGCATCCGGACGCATCCTTTCCGGCGGCGTCGATTCTTCCGCGCTGTACCCGCCCAAGCGATTCTTCGGCGCGGCTCGCAACATCGAGGACGGCGGCTCGCTCACCATTCTCGCGACCGCGCTCGTCGAGACCGGCTCCAAGATGGATGAGGTCATTTTCGAAGAATTCAAGGGCACGGGAAACATGGAATTGCGCCTGAGCCGGCAGCTTGCCGACAAGCGCATCTTCCCCGCGGTGGATGTCAACGCCTCGGGTACCCGCCGCGAGGAGATGCTCATGAGCGCTGACGAAACCAAGATCACCTGGAAGCTTCGCCGGGCGCTGGCTGGCCTCGATACGCAGCAGGCGCTGGAGATTGTCCTCGGTCGATTGAAGGACACGTCCAGCAACGTCGAGTTTCTCATGCAGGTGCAGAAGTCGATGCCCACTAGCGCCGGAGCCACGGAGGACTAACGATTATGTTCGAGTCGGTGGCTACGCTGCTGGCCGAGCATGAGGATCTGCAGACCCAACTGTCTGATCCTGCCGTTCACGCGGATGCGGCCAGAGCCAGAAAAATCAATCGTCGGTATGCCGAACTGAGCCAGATCAAGGCTGCCCACGAGCATTGGCTCCAATCGCAGGATGATCTGGACGCCGCACGCGAGCTTGCCAAAGACGACGCGTCTTTCGCCGCCGAGATCCCCGCGCTCGAGGAGAAGGTTCACGAGACGCAGGAAAAGCTGCGTCGACTGCTCATCCCGCGTGATCCGGATGACGGTCGCGATGTCATCATGGAAATCAAAGGTGGGGAGGGCGGCGCGGAGAGTGCCCTGTTCGCTGCTGATCTTTTGCGCATGTACCTGCACTACGCCGAGTCCAGAGGCTGGAAGACGGAAATCCTCGACAGCACCGAAAGCGATCTCGGCGGGTACAAGGGCGTGCAGCTGGCCATCAAGTCGAACGCGACCGACCCGTCCCAGGGCGTGTGGGCGCACCTCAAGTACGAGGGCGGCGTGCATCGCGTTCAGCGCGTCCCGGTGACGGAATCTCAGGGGCGCATCCACACATCAACCACCGGTGTGCTCGTCTTCCCTGAAGTGGATGAGCCCGAAGAGGTCGACATCAGCCAGAACGACCTCAAGATTGACGTGTATCGTTCCAGCGGCCCGGGAGGACAGTCGGTCAACACCACCGATTCTGCCGTGCGCATCACTCACCTGCCTACGGGAATCGTTGTCTCCATGCAGAACGAGAAGAGCCAGTTGCAGAACCGTGAAGCGGGCATGCGCGTGCTGCGCGCGCGGATTCTTGCGCGGCAGCAGGAAGAGCAGGCCGAACTCGACTCCGCGGCGCGCAAGAGCCAGATTCGCACCATGGACCGTTCGGAGCGCATTCGCACCTACAACTTCCCTGAGAATCGCATCGCGGACCATCGCACGGGCTTCAAGGCGTACAACCTGGATGCGGTCATGGACGGCGCGCTCGACGCCGTGATCGAGTCGTGCATCCAGTTCGACGAGGAAGCGCGATTGGCCGACCTCGGCGACAATTCCTAGCCCGTGCGAGGCTCCTGCGGTCGCTTCTCCCGAACCACGGCGGGAACACCGACTGCGGTAGCGTCGTCGGGCACGTCGTGGACCACCACCGCATTCGCGCCAACAACGCTGCGGTCGCCAATTCGGATGTCCCCGAGAATCTGAGCTCCCGCGCCGAGCATGACGCCGTTGCCGATGGTCGGGTGCCGCTTTCCCGCGCGGTTGCCTTTCCCACCGAGCGTAACTCCGTGAAACATGCTCACATCGTCCCCCACCACCGCGGTGGCGCCGATCACGACGCCCATTCCATGGTCGATGAACAGTCGGCGACCGATTGTGGCAGCGGGATGGATTTCGATGCCCGTGAAGAAGCGCGAAATCTGCGAATTGATTCGAGCGAGAGTTTTCAGACCGCGCCGCCACAGCCAGTGCGAAATTCGGTGCGCCCACACCGCGTGCAATCCCGAATACGACAGGACCACTTCCAGTCGCGAACGCGCTGCCGGGTCATTGCGCACAGCAGCGCTCACGTCTTCCCGGATGCGTGAAAATACGGTCATCGTCGGCGTCAGTCTCGAAGGTCCTCATACAGGATGGTCGACAGGTAGCGTTCGCCCGAATCCGGCACGACGACGACGACGGTTTTGTCGGTGTTCTCTTTCCGCTTCGCCACCTCTACGGCGGCAAACACCGCGGCACCGCCGGAGATTCCCGCGAGAATGCCTTCGTCGGTCGCGAGGCTGCGGGCCATGGCGAGCGAGTCTTCCAGCGTGACATCGATGACCTCGTCGTACACGCCCGTGTCGAGCACCGCGGGAACGAAGTTCGCGCCGAGGCCCTGAATCTTGTGCGGGCCGGCCGTGCCCACCGTCAGGATCGGAGAATCGATGGGCTCAACAGCCACCACCGACAGGGAGGGTTTCCGCTCCTTGAGGAGCTGACCGGCACCCGTGATGGTCCCGCCGGTTCCGATCCCCGCAACCAGGATGTCGACGCCGCCATCCGTGTCGCTCCAGATCTCCTCGCCCGTCGTTGCACGGTGAATGCGGGGGTTGGCCGGATTCGCGAATTGCTTCGCCCAAATCGCGTTCGGTGTCGACTCCACGACTTCTCGAGCTCGATCCACCGCGCCGCTCATGCCGCCGCTGCCGGGCGTGAGAATGATCTCGGCACCGTAGGCGCGAAGCAGCATGCGACGTTCAATGCTCATGGAATCGGGCATCACGAGGATGACGCGATAGCCTCGTGCGGCACCAACGAGCGCGAGTGCGATACCGGTATTTCCGCTCGTCGCTTCCACGATGGTTCCGCCGGGCTTCAGTTCTCCTGCCGCCTCGGCGGCATCCACGATGGCCACCCCGATTCGGTCTTTGACACTGGAGGCCGGATTGTAGAACTCCAGCTTTGCCAGAACCGTCGCACACGCTTCTGCCGTTACCCGATTCAACTGAACGAGCGGCGTCCTGCCTACCGCTTTGGTGATGTCGGAGTAAACGTTGCGTGTCATGCGAGTACCAATCCAGTCGTGATCCCATGGAGGTATGGGGCTTGACCAGCCTAGACAGCAAAGGTGCACACCGCTCGAATGTTTCATTTGTGACGAAGGATGCAAGCGCACGGCAAAAGTCACGATCATTGCCTCGCCGACGTCGCCGGTCATCGTAGGATCGTCGACAGTATGGTCTCAATTTCTGTTGTGATTCCGGTGTACAACGACGCGGTGATGCTGCGGGAATGCCTGCGTGCGCTCGCAGCACAGTCGAGGCCAGCGGATGAAATCGTGGTCGTCGACAATTCCAGCACCGACGACGGTGCTGAGGTCGCACGGCGTGCCGGAGCGCGGGTCGTCGAGGAACCCGTGCGCGGAATTCTTGCGGCGACGACCGCGGGCTTCGATGCCGCACACGGCGACATTCTCGCGCGACTCGATGCCGATTCCGTTCCGCCTCCCGACTGGCTTGAACGCGTGGAGCGCGTGCTCGTGGAGGCCGGTCCGCTTTCTGCGGTCACCGGGCCGGGCGAATTCTACGGGGCGCGACCGCTCGTGTGCTGGCTCGGCGAAAGGCTGTATCTCGGCGGATACTTTCGCGTGGTGGGCGCCTACCTCGGCCATCCTCCGCTGTTCGGCTCGAATCTCGCTCTCCGCTCGGACGTGTGGTCGCGCCTCCGCCCGCTCGTGGATCGCACCCGCTCGGACGTGCACGACGATTTGTACCTGAGTTTCCGCATCCAGCCAGACATGATCGTGATCTTCGAGCGCACTTTGCGCGTGGGAGTTTCTGCTCGTCCGTTCGACGATTGGGCGGGTTTATCCAGGCGGCTTGCCTGGGCATGGAACACCATTCGCAGCAATAGGCGGTCATCGTCTCCCCGGCAGAGGCGTGCACAGCGTCGCGCATTTCGTCGGGCGCACCGACGTGCGCGGCAACGCACGGCACCCACGCGCTAGGCGCCCTTCGAAGCCTCGGCATCGTGGAAGACGGTCAGCAGGTCGCGATTCAACTGGTTCGGCGTCGTCTCGCACGGGCTGTGGCCGGTTGAATATACCGCGATCCGGGCGCCGATCGCCTCGGCAAATTCCTGGTGGAGTCCCGTGGGCCACAGATCGTGCGCGCCGACCGCGACAAATTTGGGTATCGGGGATGCTGCGAGCACCTCACGAAGATCCGGTGTGGCTTTCATGAGCCGGATGACGTCGGCGATACTGTCTCGCCGCGTGAGAGCGAATCGGTGTTTCACGAAGCGCAGGCGCGTCGGCCGCGCGGGGATGACGTTCAGCCGAATTCCCCACACCATGAGCGCGGCCCCCAGTCGGCCACCGGCAATTCCAGAAAACCAGCCGATGCGTTTGACGGTGCGAAATGCCTGACCGGGCCGAGGCGGGCAGCTGAGCAGACTGATGCTCGCAAAGAGGTCTGGCCGCCGAGCGAGCGCCAGTTGCGCAATCGTGCCCGCGAACGAGTAACCGAGGACGTGCACAGGTCGACGCCCTGACTCAAGAACGGCGATCATGTCGGCGACGAAAAGCTCGTGGTCGTAGTGCGTGGAGCTACCCCCGCCTTTCCCCTCGCGGCGTGGCCCCGCACCCGCAGACTCGTACTGGCCGGCGAGGTCGTAGCTTTCGACGCGGTAGCCGGCAGCGGCCAGGCCAGGGAACATGAGGGTGAAGTCCTCTTTCGAGCCCGTGACTCCCGGTACGAGGAGCACGCGCTCACCGTCATCCGGACCCAGGGAAACGAAGGCGAGAGGCCCGCTGGGCGCGGCGAACATCGACCTGGTGCTTCCGGCGGGAAGCACGCTCCAGTCGATGTCGCCCAGTGCCGCGTCGGCGCGTCGTGCTTGCTCGTCAGGCGTCACGTCGCCATGATAGCGACGCTACGCGATGGATGTCGTCCTTGCCGGCGCGCTCACGCGTCGAACGAACGCCTGCAATCGACGGTAAACCTCCTGCGACTCGGGGTAGCGCGCGTTTTGCTGCCACGTGTGTCGCGCGTTCGGATTCCGCCTCCCGAAGATCACCGGTTCGACCCGGACCCCTTCCCGCCGTAGAGCCGCAATGAAATTCAGATTCGCCCGGTAGAAGTAATCGCGCTCCGAAGTCGAGATGAAAACGGGAGGGAATGCCCGGCTCAGCCATTCGATGGGCGAAAGGTATCGCGCCGCGTCGATCAGGGAGCGTCCTTTCTTCCGAGCGCGTGCGGGACCGGTGCTGTTCGGCTTCGACTCGGTGTCGGGCAGCAGCATCCGGATGAAGTTCATGCTGAGAATGAATCCGCGCTCGAAAAGGACGGAAAAGTCCACGACGCTGCAATGCTGGACGAGGCCGCGGAGTGTCCACGGTGCCCGGGGCGCGGTGAGGTTGTAGTGCTCGGAAAGTTCGGGCCGGTGGAGGCTCGCCGCGATGAGCGCGGCGATCTGGCCTCCGGCAGAGTCGCCGCCCAGCACGACGCGGTCCGGGTCCCCACCGTATTGGGAAACGTTTTCCGCGACCCAGTCGATGGCGGCCATGGCGTCCTGCAGGATGTGGTGCATTCTGAATGCCGCGGCCAGTCGGTAGTTCACGTTCACGACGATCATGCCGGCGCTGGCCTGGATCGCGCAGTACTTGGTGAGCGTGGATTTGTCTCCCGAAGTCCAGCCGCCGCCGTGGAAGTATACGTACACGGGCAGCGGTGTGAGTGCAAACGAGGGTGTGATGACGTCGAGCCGATGCGCTCGGATTCCGTCACCGACGTAGTCGATATCCAGGTCGTAATTCACGGACTCGATCGGGTGCGCATTGAAAGTGCGCGTTTCGCGCCGGCTCAGGCTCGCCATGAGGGCGCGCCACACCCAGACGGGCACCCGCGAGAGAATTCCATGCTTCACGCAACTACGGTAACTCGGGCGCCCCGGTATTTGCCGAGTGTTCCGGAAAGGTTTTTGGCGAGCCGGATGGAGGGGCATTCGCGTAGCCTTGAGCGATGGTGGATTCCCGCGCGGCGGACGACGTCCTGGCGCTGCGCAGCGTGCGCGAGAGCGCGATTGCCGCACTCGCTGCCGCGGGGGTGCCGGATCCGCTTGTCGATGCGGAACATCTTGTTGGCCATGTCCTTGGGCTGAGCAGGGGGGAGGTGCAGGCAAAAGTCGCCGTGAACGCGCGGGTCACTGCAGCGCACGCGGCAGCAATCAGCACGATCGTCGCTCGACGCTGCACAAGGGAACCACTGCAGCACATTACGGGAACGGCGCCCTTCCGAAACATTGAACTTTCGGTCGGCCAGGGGGTATTCGTTCCGAGGCCCGAAACGGAGCAGGTTACTCAATTCGCGATCGACGCACTCGGGCTCTCCGCCGAGCCGTCACCGATCGCGGTCGATCTCGGCACGGGGAGTGGCGCGATCGCCATCGCACTGGCGACGGAGGTTCCGCACGCGCGCGTGTTCGCGGTGGAGCGCTCACCGGAGGCGTTCGCCTGGGCCCGCCGCAACGTGGTGCGACTCACAAGCGGAAACCTCGAACTCGTTCTCGGTGACATGGCGTTCGCATTTCCCGAACTTGAGAGCATGGTTTCCGTCGTGATTTCCAATCCCCCGTATGTTCCAACGGATGCCGTGCCGCGTGACCCGGAAGTTCGGCTTTTCGATCCTCCCGTCGCTCTGTACGGCGGCGAGGACGGCCTCGACGTTATTCGCACGGTATCGGAAACGGCGAGCCGATTGCTTCACGCGGGCGGAACTCTCGTCATCGAGCACGGGGAACTGCAGGGAGAAGCGATTCGAGCATTGCTGGGGTCAGCTGGCTGGCGCGCGATCGACACGCACCCGGATCTTCTCGGCCGCGACCGCGCCACGACGGCGTTGCGGTAGCCGACGCGCCGTCACTCGCGCGTGCGCTCGGAAAACGCGCTGATGGCGGCATGGAGGCCTGCGGTCTGCGGCTCATCCCCCCGCCACTCGATTCGGTGGCCTCGAATGCCCACTGACTCTGCCCCGTGCACGTTGGCGAGGGAGTCGTCGGTAAAGAACGTGTCCTTCGCCTCTGCGCCGAAGTGGTCCAGTGCTCTTCGGAAAATTTCGGGATCCGGTTTTCTCATCCCGAGATCACTGCTCACGAGCACGTTGCTGCCCACGAGCTCGGCGACGTCGGGTGCGAGGATCGAAAACGACTCGGCGAACGGCGACGGGTTGTTGGTGAGGACGCCAACCCTGCCGAGCTCGACTGCACGGCGCAGCGCAGCGACGGAGTCGGGAATCGGTGTGCTCGCGAGCATCCGAGTTTCCCGCCACTGTTCGAGCGTGAGCTTCGCGCCGGTCTGTTCGTTGAATGCGTCGAGGTATTCGCGTGAAGTCGACCATTCTCCCGCTTCCGCGCGCCGCTCGAACCCTGCAGCCCACCAGTCCTTCGCGAGTCGATACTGACTGATGCCCGTGATCAGGCTGAGAGCGGGAAGGCGAATCCGAAAGTTGTAGTCGTAGAGCGTCTCGTCGAAATCGAACAGGTACAGGTCCACGCGCGCCCTCCTCACCGCACCGGGGCCGGTGCTGCCAGAGAACCAGTTTGCCCGAAGTAGGATGGCAATCGATATGGCGACCATTTACAACTGCCTTGACGGCACAGAACTCCTCACCGGTATGCGCCTCGCGCGGCAGTCTCTCGGCATGGGCGAGCTCATCGTGCTGCCGACGGACACGGTGTACGGAATTGGATGCGACGCTTTCAACCCTGAGGCAGTGCAACGGCTGCTCGAGGCGAAGGGGAGGGGTCGCAATGCGCCGCCCCCGGTTCTCATCCCGGGCATTCCCACGCTCGACGCGCTCGCCGAGAGCGTTCCGGATGAAGTGCGGCTTCTCGTCAAGGCTTTTTGGCCCGGAGCATTGACCGTCATCGTTCCCGCGAGAGAGTCTCTCGCGTGGGATCTGGGAGAAACGCATGGCACGGTGGCGCTGCGGATGCCGGACAACGACATTGCGCTCGAACTCCTGTCGGAGACCGGACCGCTCGCGGTGTCCTCCGCCAATCTCACGGGACAGGCTGCGGCCACGAGTATTGAAGAAGCAGTCTCGGCGCTGGGGGACACGGTGTCGGTCTATCTGGACGGTGGCCCCTCACCCCGGCGCGATGCCACGGATAATGACCCGGGGTCCACGATCGTCGACGCTACGGGAATCCTCCTCGGCAAGGAACTCACGATCGTGCGGCACGGCGCAATTCCCGATTCAGCGATTTTCGAGGCGCTCGGTTGATCTTCTACATTCTTGCCTTTGCAATTTCTGCAGTGGTGACAGCCGGATTGTCCTTCGCGATCTGGAAACTCAGTGCGAAGTACCGACTGTATCCGGCCATCCGGGAAAGGGATGTGCATTCGACGCCCACGCCGCGTCTCGGCGGCGTCGCCATGTTCATCGGAATCTCCGCGGCGTTCGTCGTAGCCAGCCAGGTTCCGTGGTTTCACCTCGTGTTTGCGCGGCCGGGTCAAATCTTCGCCATCTTCGGGGCGGCGCTCATCATCGTGCTGATTGGCGTGGCAGATGACATTTGGGACCTCGACTGGCTGACCAAACTGGCCGGCCAGATTATTGCGGCGGGGATTCTGGTGTGGCAGGGAGTCCAGCTTGTGACGCTGCCCATCGGGGGAGTCACCGTCGTGCCGCCGGTACTCGGACTCATTGTCACCGTCGGCGCGGTGGTTCTGGTCATCAACGCGGTGAACTTCATCGACGGCCTGGATGGACTGGTTGCAGGGGTGGCCATCATTGCCAATGGCGTGTTCTTTATCTACAGCTATTTGCTGGCCAGGGCGGTCGGCGAGGCGGAGTACTTCAATCTCGCGTCCCTTATTTCCGCGGTGTTGATCGGGGCATGCCTCGGTTTTCTACCGCTGAACTGGCATCCGGCGAAACTCTTCATGGGGGACGCCGGCGCGCTTCTCGTCGGGCTCATGATGGCGACCTCGGCAATTTCCGTTACCGGGCAAATCGATCCGAATTCGCTTCAGTCCGGCAAAATTCTCGCCCCTGCCCTCATCCCGATCCTTCTCCCGCTCGCCATTCTTTTGCTTCCGCTGCTCGATTTCATTCTTGCCGTGACACGACGCCTTCGCGCGGGCAAATCACCCTTCAGCGCTGATCGAAAACACCTTCACCATCGACTGCTGGACATGGGGCACACGCACGTCCATACGGTCCTGATCTTCTATGCATGGACTGCCGTCGTCTCCGTGGGAGTGCTGAGTTTCCTCTTTCTCCCCAGTGCATGGTCGATCACCTTCATCGTCGTCGGACTGCTCATCACGACGATCTTCACTCTCGCGCCCATTGGCAGGAAGTTTCGCGAGAGGAGACTTTCGACGGCGAAGTCCCCTGCGCCGGATGACGTGTCCGTGCCGTCACGCCAGGCCGAATCATGATGAGCGACCGGCGTTCCTGGCGCTCGCGATCCGTCTATGCGCGGTCATTGATTCTGGGCAGCGCGTTTACCGCTGCCCTCGCGATCTTTGGCTCCGCACTTGGCGCAACTGTGGCGGGGGGTTCCGGTGCGATGAGCGCTCTCGTCGGGGCAGGGCTGGCGCTCGTCTTCATGGGGCTTACTGCGGCAAGCATTCTCGTCGCGACGAAAGTAACTCGCGGCGTCATGCTCGATGCGCGCTACTTCGGGATAGTCATCGGCACGTGGCTGCTCAAGCTCGTGATTTTTGTCGGGGTCGCGATCTGGCTGGGCACACAGCAGTGGTTGAATCCGGGAGTATTTTCCGTTTCGGCCATCGTGGCGGTCGCAGGCCTTCTCGCCGTCGACGTCGTGACCTTCCAGACCAGCCGCGTGCCGTATGTAGACGTGGCTTTGCCGGGAGATCCGACCGAATCTTCGAAAAAAACTCCCCCAATTCTTTGATAGGGTTGTGGAGGTTTTTCTTCCACCTGCTGCGCTCTGCGCCTCACGTCTGGAGCACATCCTGCTTGCCACAATTCTTACCGCATCACTCCTTGCCTCTGGCGATGAGACTGGCGGAAAATTTGTCGGCCCCTCCATCTACGAGTTCTTTCCCCCCGTCATTCTGTTTGCGGGAACTCCGTTCGAACTCAACCGCATTCTGATCATCCGACTCCTTGCCGTCACCGTGCTCGTGCTCATCCTCTGGCTCGGGACGCGCAAACTGAAGCTAGTACCAGGGCGTGGCCAGGCGGCCATGGAGTTCGCGATCGATTTCGCGCGCAGGGGTATTGCGATCGAGACGCTCGGCGAGAAAGAGGGCAAGCGATTCGCCCCGCTGATCATGACGATCTTCTTCCTCACGCTCGCTCTGAATCTCACGGGAACGATTCCGGGACTGCAAATCGCGAGTACGGGGTTGATCGGTCTGCCGATCATTCTGGCGATCATCGCTTATGCGACCTTTGTGTACGCGGGAATTCGCAAGTTCGGTGTCGGGCGATTCTTCAAGAACGCTCTTTGGTTGCCGGGCGTGCCCACGGCCATCAAGCCGATTGTCGCGGTGCTCGAAGTATTGTCGACGTTCATCGTCAGGCCGATCACGCTCACCCTTCGACTCACGATGAACATGGTCGCGGGGCACATGCTGCTGGTTCTGTGTTTTCTGGCGACGAACTTCTTTTTCACGCTTCTCCTCGGCGGAAGCCCGTGGGGACTGCTGGGCGCGGGAACGCTCGCATTGGGCATCGCCTTCGTCGTCCTCGAGCTTTTCGTGGCCGCGCTTCAGGCGTACATCTTCGCAATTCTTACGGCCATCTACATTCAGCTGGCTCTGGCCGAAGGGCACTAAGCCCCAGGCTTTACGCACCACCTCGAAAGGAAAACAATGAATCTCGTCGGACACATTGCACCGCTCGCCTTCGGCCTCGCCGCCATCGGCTCGGGAATTGGCGTCGGTGTCATCGTCGGCAAGACGGTCGAATCCGTTGCTCGCCAGCCAGAACTCGCTGGGCGCCTGCAGACCCTCATGTGGATCGGTATCGCTATCACCGAGGCGCTGTGCTTCATCGCCATCGGTGTTGCCTTCATTCCGTTCCCCGCACCGTAAGCCACGTTTCACAACGATCCAAAGGAGTCCTGAATGCACAACGCATTCGTCCTCGCGGCGGCTGAGCCGGCTTCAGAAGGGGCTGAGCACAGCATCCTCATTCCGGAACTGCCAGACCTGATCTGGGGCACAGTGGCGTTCATCGTCGTTCTCATCGTGATCATTCGCGTAGTCATGCCCAACATCAACCGCGCACTTGACGCGCGGCACGACGCCATCGAGGGCGGCATTTTGCGCGCTCAGAAGGCTCAGGAAGAGGCCGAATCCACGAAGAACGAGTTCGAGGACGCGCTGAAGGAGGCGCGCACCGAAGCCGCCAGAATTCGCGAGCAGGCGAGGGCAGACGGAATGAAGATTCTGGCGGAGCTCAAGGAGCAGGCGCAGGCCGAGGCTGCGCGCATCAACGCGGCGGCATTGGCCACCATCGAGGTGGAGCGCGAGAATGCCCTGAACTCGTTGAAGGCAGAAGTGGGGACGCTCGCTCTCAGTCTCGCATCCAGCGTGATCGGCGCGAGTCTCGAAGACGACAAGAAGTCGGCGGCCATCGTCGATCGCTTCCTGTCCGACCTCGAGTCAGATTCGCTGGCGAAAGCAGGCAAATAGTCATGGGCTCTGCGACCAGAGAAGCTGTTGCTGCGGCGAAGGCGGCTATCGCCGCGCGCCCTGACGCAGCGAAACTGGCCGTGGGTGACGAGATTTTCTCGGCCGGGCGAGCAATTGGCGCCTCAGCTCAGCTCCTTGGCGCACTCACGGACCCCGCGGCTGCTCCGGAGGACAAGGCCACCCTCGTGAATTCGGTGTTCCGAAGCCTCGGAAAAGAGGCGCGCGAGCTACTCACGGGACTCGCGCAGAGTCGCTGGTCTGAGGCCTCTGACTTTCTGTTCGGCGTGGAAGAGCTTGGGCTGCGGGTAATGGCCGATTCAGTCGACTCGAAAGTCGATATCTCCGCGGAACTCTTCGCATTCGGGCAACTCGTGCAATCCAACGCGGAACTGGAACTCGCGGTGGGCAGCAAGCTGGGAGACCCGAGCGCCAAAGCAGCGCTTATCGCGTCACTTCTTGACGGCCGTGCGAGCCCTCAGACGGTCTCGATCATCAGCCACCTGGTCCAGCAACCGCTTGGCCGGCGCATTGGCGCGCTGCTGAAATCCGCGGCAGATATCATCGCGGATCAAAAAGATCTCGCTGTCGCAACGGTCACCGCCGCGTCGCCGCTAGGTGCGTCTCAGCTGGAGAAGCTTCGCAAAGGCCTGTCCGCAAAGTACGGTGCGTTGCGAATCAATCAAATTGTGGATCCATCGATCCTCGGCGGCGTCCGCGTCGCCGTCGGCAGCGACGTGATCGACGACAGCGTCGCGACTCGATTGAAAGAACTAAAACTTCAACTCGTCGGCTAAACGCCGAGAACTACCCAGGAGCCAGTGAGCTGGCGCAATGAAGAGGAAAGACAATGGCAGAACTCACCATCAGCCCGGACGAGATCCGCGATGCCCTGCAAGACTTCGCGAAGTCGTACGAGCCTGACAAGGCGGGCGTGAACGAGGTTGGTCACGTGATCGACACCGCGGACGGCATCGCGCATGTCCAGGGACTGCCGGGCGCGATGGCCAATGAGCTGCTGCGTTTTGCCGACGGAACGCTGGGGCTCGCGCTGAACCTCGATGAGAGCGAAATCGGCGTGGTCGTGCTCGGTGACTTCACGGGAATCGAAGAAGGCATGGAGGTAACGCGCACCGGCGAAGTTCTGTCGGTGCCGGTGGGCGATGCCTACCTCGGACGCGTGGTTGACCCACTCGGCAATCCCATTGACGGCCTTGGCGACATCAAGGCGGAAGGTCGCCGTGCGCTCGAGCTGCAGGCGCCCGGCGTCATGCAACGCAAGAGCGTCCACGAGCCCATGCAGACGGGGATCAAGGCGATCGACGCGATGATCCCGATCGGTCGCGGACAGCGCCAGCTGATCATCGGCGACCGGCAAACGGGCAAGACGGCGATCGCGATCGACACGATCATCAATCAGAAGGCCAACTGGGATTCCGGCGACGTCAACAAGCAAGTGCGCTGCATTTACGTCGCGATCGGCCAGAAGGGCTCGACGATTGCGAGCGTCAAGGGCGCGCTCGAAGACGCGGGCGCACTCGAGTACACGACGATCGTCGCGAGTCCCGCCTCGGATGCTGCGGGCTTCAAGTACCTCGCTCCCTACACCGGGAGTGCGATCGGTCAGCACTGGATGTACGGCGGCAAGCACGTGCTCATCGTGTTCGACGACCTCTCCAAGCAGGCCGAGGCCTACCGTGCCGTGTCACTTCTTCTGCGTCGCCCGCCGGGCCGTGAAGCGTACCCCGGCGACGTGTTCTACCTGCACTCCCGACTGCTGGAGCGCTGTGCGAAGCTCTCCGACGACCTCGGCGCCGGTTCGATGACGGGCCTACCCATCATCGAGACCAAGGCGAACGACGTCGCGGCCTACATCCCGACCAACGTGATCTCGATCACCGATGGGCAGATCTTCCTGCAGTCCGACCTGTTCAACGCCAACCAGCGTCCCGCGGTCGACGTGGGAATCTCGGTCTCGCGAGTCGGAGGTGACGCTCAGGTCAAATCCATCAAGAAGGTGTCGGGAACGCTCAAGCTGGAGCTTGCGCAGTACCGGTCGCTCGAAGCGTTCGCCATGTTCGCCTCGGACTTGGATGCCGCCAGCCGCCGCCAGCTTGCGCGCGGTGCCCGCCTCACCGAACTGCTCAAGCAACCCCAGTATTCGCCGTACCCCGTTGAAGACCAGGTTGTTTCGATCTGGGCGGGCACAAACGGAAAGCTCGACGAAGTGCCGGTCGAGGACATCCTTCGCTTCGAACGCGAACTTCTCGACTACCTCGGACGCCACACGAAAGTTCTCGCGACTCTTCGTGAGTCCAACGTGCTGGACGACGACACGGTTGATGCGCTTGATAAGGCGATTGACAAGTTCAAGCTCGAGTTCCAGACCGGTGAAGGAAAGCCGCTCATTGCCGCAGGCAAGGAAGAGTTTGAAGAAATCGCTCCGGAAGACATCGCTCAGGAGCAGATCGTCAAGGGTCGTCGATAACCGATGGGAGCGCAACTTCGGGTCTACCGGCAGAAGATAAAGTCTGCCCAGACGACCAAGAAGATCACCAAGGCGATGGAGCTCATCGCCGCCTCGCGCATCCAAAAAGCGCAGCAGCGGGTGGCGGCGTCCGGGCCGTATTCGCGGGCGGTAACGCGGGCCGTTTCAGCGTTGGCAACGTACTCCAACGTTGACCACGTGCTCACGACGGAGCCTGAGAAAGTTGAGCGGGCGGCGATCCTGATTTTTTCGTCGGATCGCGGGCTTGCGGGTGCGTTCAACACGAACGTCGTCAAGGAGGCGGGCGAGTTGGCAGCGCGGCTGCGTTCCGAAGGCAAGGAAGTCGTTCACTATCTCGTCGGACGCAAAGCCATCGCGTACTTCAATTTCCGCAAGCGTCCCATTGAAAAATACTGGGTGGGTGGAACGGACAACCCGGAGTCGGAGACAGCGCACGAGATCGGCGATGTGCTGGTCGAGAGGTTCCTGCAGCCGGCATCGGAAGGCGGCGTGGACGAGATCCACATCGTGTACAACCGTTTCGTCAGCATGCTCACCCAGACTCCCGAGGTCGTGCGGTTGCTTCCACTCGAGGTGGTCGAGAGCACCGAGGCGGAGCCGGAGGAGTACAAAGCGCTTCCGCTTTACGAGTTTGAGCCGGATGTTGACGACGTTCTGGATGCGCTGCTTCCTGTCTACATCGAAAGCCGCATTTTCAATGCGATGCTGCAGTCCGCAGCGAGCAAGCATGCGGCGACCCAGAAGGCGATGAAATCGGCGAGCGACAACGCCGACAAGCTCATCAAGGATTACACCAGACTGGCGAACAACGCGCGCCAGTCCGAAATTACTCAGCAGATTTCCGAGATCGTGGGCGGCGCTGACGCCCTGGCCTCGGCAAAATAGCCAACCCAGGAGAAACAGGATAGCCATGACGACGACAGCTCCGGCCGCCAAGAAGCCCGCCGCGAAGAAGCCCGCCGCAACCAAGAGCGCCGCATCGAAAAAGTCCGACGCGGGCGCCGCACCCACGAAGCCTGCCGGTGTCGGCCGCATCTCCAGAGTCACGGGCCCCGTGGTCGACATCGAGTTCCCGCACGATGCGATTCCCGCGATGTATAACGCATTGAAGACCACCATCTCGATTGGCGACGACGCGAACGAGATCACGCTCGAGGTTGCGCAGCACCTCGGCGACGATGTTGTTCGCGCTATTTCGCTGAAGCCGACGGACGGGCTCGTGCGCGGGCAGGAAGTTCGCGACACTGGGGCCCCGATCTCCGTTCCCGTGGGGGACGTCACCAAGGGCAGGGTGTTCAACGTCATCGGTGAGGTGCTCAACGCTGCTCCCGGCGAGAAGATCGAGATCACCGAGCGCTGGCCCATCCACCGCAAGCCTCCCGCGTTCGACCAGCTGGAGTCCAAGACTCAGTTGTTCGAAACCGGCATCAAGGTCATCGACCTCCTCACGCCGTACGTGCTGGGCGGGAAGATCGGCCTGTTCGGCGGCGCCGGCGTCGGCAAGACCGTGCTCATCCAAGAGATGATCCAGCGGGTCGCTCAGGACCACGGTGGTGTTTCGGTGTTCGCCGGCGTCGGCGAGCGGACTCGTGAAGGCAACGACCTCATCCACGAAATGGAAGAGGCCGGAGTCTTCGACAAGACCGCACTTGTCTTCGGCCAGATGGATGAGCCGCCAGGAACGCGTCTTCGCGTGGCGCTTTCCGCACTCACGATGGCGGAGTATTTCCGCGACGTGCAGAAGCAGGATGTTCTGCTCTTCATCGACAACATCTTCCGCTTCACTCAGGCCGGCTCCGAGGTTTCGACGCTTCTCGGGCGCATGCCGTCCGCCGTGGGTTACCAGCCGAACCTCGCCGATGAAATGGGCATCCTGCAGGAGCGCATCACCTCGACGCGCGGTCACTCGATTACGTCGCTGCAAGCCATTTACGTGCCCGCGGACGACTACACCGACCCGGCACCCGCAACCACATTCGCCCACCTCGACGCGACAACGGAATTGAGCCGCGAAATTGCCTCAAAGGGTCTGTACCCTGCTGTGGACCCGCTCACGTCGACGAGCCGCATTCTCGACCCGCGGTACCTCGGCGAAGACCACTACCGCGTCGCGACAACCGTGAAGCAGATTCTGCAGAAGAACAAGGAACTGCAGGAGATTATCGCCATTCTCGGTGTCGATGAACTCTCCGAGGAAGACAAGATCACCGTTTCTCGTGCGCGCCGCATCCAGCAGTTCCTGTCGCAGAACACCTATATGGCGAAGAAGTTCACGGGTGTTGAGGGCTCGACAGTTCCGTTGAAGGACACCATCGAATCCTTTGACGCCATTTGCCGCGGCGACTTCGACAGCGTGGCCGAGCAGGCGTTCTTCAACGTCGGATCGATTTCGGATGTGGAAGAGCGCTGGGCGCAAATTCAGAAGGAGAACGGCTGACATGCCGCTGAATGTGAGCGTCGTCTCGGCGGAACAGGAAGTCTGGTCCGGCGAGGCGAAGCAAATCGTGGCGAAGACGATGATCGGCGAGATTGGAATTCTCACCGGGCACGAGCCGATCCTTGCGATTTTGGCAAGCGGCGAGGTTCGAATCACTCTCGACGACGGCACGATGGTGAAGGCAAGTGCGGAAGATGGCTTTCTCTCCGTCGACCATGATGTCGTGACCGTTGTTGCACGCAACGCCGCGCTCATATCGTCGGATTCGCACGCGCACTAGTGCACATTCTTCTGCCGCCGTCGGAGTCGAAACGGGATGGCGGTGCGGCAGGCCAGGCGCTGGATCTTGCTGCCCTCGGGTTCCCGTCGTTGAATCCCGCACGTCGCAGGGTGTTGGCGGAGGTGCGGAGACTCTGCACCAATCGAGCTGCCGCCGCCAGCGCTCTCGGTCTCAGCGAACAGCAGTATTTTGAAATCGATCGAAACCGCACCCTGAGGCGATCGCCGGTTCGTCCCGCACTGGATCGATACACCGGCGTGCTGTACGACGCACTCGGAGCGGGTGCGCTGGATGTCGCGGCAAGAGACTTTGCCGGACGGCATCTTCTGATTCATTCCGCACTGTTCGGGCTCGTTCGTGCGCTTGACCCCATCCCTGCCTACCGGCTTTCGCACAATTCGCGTCTGCCGCAGCTTTCGCTCGCGAAAACCTGGCGTACGGTCATCGAGAGGGAACTGTCCTCGGTGTCGGGACTCATCCTCGACCTCAGGTCGGAATCGTATGTTGGGCTCGGTCGAGCACCTGAAGGTTCGGTCTTCATCCGTGTTGTGTCAGTCGAGCCGGACGGTGCCCGGCGGGCTCTTAACCATTTCAACAAACACGCCAAGGGCGAACTCGTGCGCAACATCCTCGAGGCGCGCATCGATCACATCGATGTCGATTCGCTCCTCGCCTGGAGCGCCCAACAGGGCATCTGCCTCGAACCGGGCGCGCCCGGTGAGCTGCAGCTGATCATTTAGGCAGCGAGCACGATCCCTTCGTGCTCCAGGAGCCAGAGTTTTGTGGGAATTCCCGCGCCGCCGCTGTAGCCGGTGACCCGCCCGTCAGAACCAAGAACTCGATGGCAGGGCACGATGATCGGGATCGGGTTCGCGCCGATCGCACCGCCCACCGCGCGCCCGGCAGCGGGGCGGCCTGTGCCCAGCCCCAATTCGCCATACGTGGTCAGCTCGCCCCACTCCAGTGCGCGGAGCTGGTCCCAAACGGCATGTTGAAACGCCGTGCCTTTGGGTGCCAGCGGCACCGAGAATGAGCGACGGCGTCCGCCGAAATACTCTGTCAATTGCGAAGCGGCGCGCTCGAGCACTCGATGGGAGTTTTCCGGAACGCCATCGCGGGGCAGCATGCCGTTGCGTTCCATCGTGAGGGACGTGAGCGACTTTCCGTCACTCACCAGTTCGAGTCGCCCAATCGGGCTTTCGATGCGCAAAAGCCACTCGGGGGTTGCGTGGTGTGTCATGGACTGACGCTAACCCACCGCGCCGACTACCGGCGTCGACTCCTCGAACATGTGTGAATGGCGCTGACTGCACCCGTGTGCGGGAATGGATAGCGTAGAGGCATGTCTGAATCGACGAGCGCTCACATCCACTATCGCAACCTCGGGCCGTCGGGGTTGAGAGTCTCCACTATTGGAATGGGCTGCAACAATTTCGGTCGCGCAAACACGGCGACGGAAACCCAGGCGGGGACCAACGCCGTCATCCATGCGGCGATCGATGCGGGAATTACCTTCTTCGATGGTGCGGATATATACGGTAAGGAGCGCGGACTCAGCGAGACGCTCATGGGGGTCGCGCTCAAAGGGCGACGCGAGAAAATCGTGCTGGCAACCAAATTCGGAATGGATATGGAAGGCGCCAACGGGCCGGACTGGGGTGCCCGCGGCTCCCGACGGTACATCCGACGTGCAGTGGAAGCGTCGCTTCGCAGGCTGCAAACGGACTGGATCGACCTGTACCAATTGCACGCACCTGACCCGTCGACGCCGATCGGCGAGACCATTTCTGCGCTCGATGACCTGGTCAGGGAAGGCAAGATCCGCTACTTCGGTCACTCGAATCTCGCGGGTTGGCAAATAGCGGAAGCCGAGTTCACCGCCGAGCTCTCGGGTCATTCGCGATTCATTTCCGCGCAAAATGAATACAGTTTGCTGGCTCGAGGGGTCGAACAGGAGGTGCTGCCTGCCGTGCGACAGTACGGCCTGGGGTTTTTGCCGTTCTTTCCGTTGCACAACGGAATACTTACGGGCAAGTACACGCGGGCGGGCGGGCCGCGGAATTCCCGCGTGATGGAGCAAAAGAAGCATCTTCTTGAGCAAACGAACTGGGATGCCGTCGAGGCGTTCCGCACGTTCTGTGAGCAGCGCGGTATCACCATGCTGGAAGGCACGTTTGGCTGGCTCCTGGCTCAACCGAACCTTTCCAGCGTCATTGCGGGTGCCACGAGTCCCGACCAGGTCAGTCACAACATCGCCGCGGCCTCGTCATGGCATCCGGGCATCGCCGATCTGGACGAGATCAACGCGATTTTTTCCTAAACCCGTCGCCGACGCTGTCACGGAAAGAGCAAAACTACCTTTCCGAGGCCATGACCGGTTTCGAGATCGCGGTATGCGGCGACAACCTCCTGCAGCGGGTAGGTGGAGCGGATCGGGACAATGAGGTCGCCTTCCGAAGCCATGCGCGCAAACGTCGCGAGTTCCTCGGAGGTTTTCTTGCCTCCACCTACCGAGGAGAGTCCGTACCTTTCGGCGGCTTCGTGATCCGCTATCGTATTGATCCGGTTGGCCGGAATACCCAGTGCAAGTGCAGTGTCGATCGCGCGTCCGCCAACGTGATCGAGCGCGGCGGTATAACCGTCCGGCGCCGCCGCACGCAGCCGCTCGAGTTCCCCCGAACCGTAGGATACCGGCGTGATCCCGATGGAGCTGAGACGATCATGATGTGCTTCGCTCGCGGTGCCGATGACGGTGGCGCCCGTCGCCCTGGCAAATTGCGCCGCGAGAAAGCCCACTCCGCCGGCGGCGGCGGTCACCAGCACGGTGTCATCGGGGCCGAGGGAGAGAGCAGCTGTCGCTCGACGTGCCGTGTTGGCGACGAGCCCGATTCCGCCGGCAACCGCCCAGTCGAGGTTTGTGGGTTTTGCGGCAACATGCGCCTCGGGGACGACCACGAACTGCGCCTGGGCACCTCGCCCGATCCACCCTAGAACCTCATCGCCTACCTGCCACCGCGTGACACCATCCCCGACTTCGTCGATGACGCCGGCGAACTCGGCTCCCTGGAGGGATGGCAATGAGTGATTGGGGATATAGCCGCCCCGCCTCACCTTGAAATCAAAGGGGTTCAGGCCTGCGGCGCGAACCGCGACGCGGACCTGTCCGTTCCCCGCGTGCGGTTCTTCGATCTCAATGACCTTGAGCACCTCCGGGCCGCCGTACTCCGAGTAACTCACCGCGGCTGCCATGTGCGTGCTCCTGTCGTGGGTCTTTCGTCGCCACCTCCGATTCTAGGCCGCCCCGAGCGCGGCACACCGTCCAGCAAATCCACAGGGCGAAAACTTGCGGAGTGAGCGCTCACTCAGTTAGAGTCTCTTCGTGCAATCCTCAACCTCGAAGCCGGTGACGAGCACCCGCGCGCGTCCGCTTTCGGTGGAGGAGCGCAGGGCCAGCATCATTGAAGCAACCATGCCTCTGCTCGTCGAATTCGGAATGGACCTCACGTCCAGCCAAATCGCCGAAGCCAGCGGAGTGGCAGAAGGAACAATCTTTCGCGCGTTCGGCGACAAAGAAACACTCATCGCGGAGGCCGTAAAGAAGTTTCTCGACCCTGAACCCCTGCGGAGGGAGTTCCGATCGATCCCTCACGAATACTCGCTCGACGACAAAGTGCTACGGATGGTCGAGCTCTTGCGAAAGCGCTTCAGCGACGTATTCCGAGTGATGGCCGCGATCCGCTCGGTCACGCCACCGGCTCACCACGAACGACACGTCTTTGCCGAGTATGTCGGCGAAGTTCTCGCACCGCATGCGGAGCAGCTGAACTGGTCGTCAGAACAAACTGCCAACGCCATTCGGCTCGTCACGTTTGCCGCGTCCATCAAGCATTTCAACACGGGAACGGAATTCACGACTCCCCAACTCGCGCAACTCGTGCTGTACGGAATCGCGGGAAAGCCCACCGACCAGTCGGCGTCTCCCACATGCACCTCAACCACACGTCAGAACTAAGGACTACATGCTACTCAAAATTTTGCGGCGTTACCTCGCTCAATATTGGCCCATGCTTATCGCGGTGGGAGCCTTCCAACTGGCGCAATCGCTCGCGTCGCTCTATCTGCCGACATTGAACGCCGACATCGTCGACAATGGAATCGCCAAGGGTGACGTGCAGTACATCTTCGCCGTCGGCGCGGTCATGCTCGGTATCACACTGTTACAAATCGCGTGCGCAATCACCGCCGTGTATTTCGGAGCGAAAGTTGCCATGTCGCTCGGGCGGGACCTGCGCAACGGCATTTTTCGCACCGTGAGTGACTTTTCCGAGCGTGAAGTAGCGCAATTCGGCGCACCGTCGCTCATCACCCGAACGACCAACGATGTGCAACAGGTGCAGATGGTCACTCTCATGAGCCTCACGCTATTCGTGTCCGCTCCGATGCTGGCCATCGGCGGAGTCATCATGGCGCTTCAGCAGGACGTCGGTCTGTCGTGGCTCATGGCCGTCAGCATCCCGGTGCTGCTCCTCGCTGTCGGCGCGATCATGTCGCGCATGGTGCCGTTGTTCCGACTCATGCAGCGGCGAATTGACAAAGTCAATCTCGTTCTACGCGAACAGCTCACGGGAATCAGGGTCATCCGCGCATTCGTGAGAGAAAGGCACGAGACCGATCGATTCGCGGATGCCAACGCACAACTGACGGCAACCGCGGTGAGCGCAGGTCGATTGTTTGCGCTCATGTTTCCGACGGTCATGCTCGTCATGAACGTCTCTACCGTTGCGGTCATTTGGTTTGGCGGCATCCGCGTCGGGGACGGCGACATCCAGGTGGGCACGCTCATGGCATTTATGCAGTACCTCATGCAGATTCTCATGGGCGTCATGATGGCCACCATGATGGGTATCCTGCTCCCGCGCGCGGCAGTGAGTGCCGACCGAATCGGTGAGGTGCTGGAAACAAAGACGTCGGTGACGATGCCGAGCAACCCGGTCACGACGCTGTCGGAGGTCGGTACGGTGGAGTTCCTCGACGCGACGTTTCAGTACCCCGGCGCTGAGGAGCCCGTTCTCAAGAACCTCAATTTTGCCGTGCGCCCCGGGAAGATGACCGCGATCATCGGGAGCACCGGGTCGGGCAAAACGACGTTGGTCAACCTGCTTCCGCGCCTGTTCGACGTGACGGGCGGCGCAGTGCTGGTGGATGGCGTGGATGTTCGCGAGCTCGACCCTGATCTGCTGTGGAGTCGTATCGGGCTGGTTCCGCAGAAGCCGTATTTGTTCTCTGGCACTGTCGCATCCAATCTTCGCTATGGCAATCCCGACGCCACGGATGACGAACTTTGGGAGGCCCTGGACATTGCGCAAGCGCGGCATTTCGTCTCCGAAATGGAAGGGGGACTCGACGCGCCCATTTCTCAAGGCGGAACCAACGTCTCTGGCGGCCAGCGGCAGCGGCTTGCCATTGCGCGGACCCTCGTCAAGAGGCCCGAGATTTACGTGTTCGATGACTCGTTTTCCGCCCTGGACACGAGTACGGATGCGCGCCTCCGGCAGGCGTTGAAGCGCAAGGTGAAGGACGCAACGATGATCGTTGTCGCCCAGCGCGTTTCCACGATCATCGATGCCGAACAGATCATCGTTTTGGAAAACGGCGAGATCGTCGGGGTGGGCACCCATGACGAATTGAATGACGGTAACGAGACATACGCCGAGATTGTGTCATCGCAACTCACGGCGGAGGAAGCAGTATGAGCGACGAACAGAAGACCAGCACCACCGCACGGCCTCCGGTCAGGCGCGGACCAGGCGGGGGAGGACCGTTCGGCGGGGCGGGAATGCCGGTCGAAAAATCCATGAACTTTGGACCATCGGCTAAACGGTTGATTGGTCGCCTTCGGCCGGAGTGGATGCGCGTCATCGGCGTGTTGCTTCTGGCCGTCGGAAGCGTCGCCATGACCGTCGTCGGACCAAAGCTCCTCGGCAATGCGACGACGCTCATCTTCGAGGGCGCGATATCCAAGACCCTTCCGGCAGGCGTGACCCAGGCGCAGATCATTGATGGTTTGCGTGCTCGCGGTCAGGACGGCCAGGCTGATCTGTTGAGCGGCATGCACTTGACGCCCGGCGTGGGGATCGATTTTCACGCGGTGTCGATGATCCTGATCTGGGTACTTTCGCTCTACATCCTGTCTTCCGTTTTCGGATGGCTTCAGGCGTACGTGCTCAATGACGTCGTGCAAAACACCGTCTACCGGATGCGCGAAGACATTGAAAAGAAGATCAACCGGCTGCCCCTGAGCTACTTCGATAAAACCCCGCGCGGTGAACTGCTCAGCCGCGTGACCAATGACATCGACAACATTTCGCAAAGCCTGCAGCAGACCCTGAGCCAGATCGTCACATCCCTGTTGATGGTGTTGGGCGTTCTCACGATGATGCTGCTCACCTCGCCGCTGTTGACGGTGATCGCCCTTGTGACGATCCCCATGTCGCTCATCATTACGGTCGTCATCGCCAAGCGATCGCAAAAGATGTTCGTCTCCCAGTGGAAGCACACCGGCGAATTGAACGCTCAGATCGAAGAGAACTTCACCGGCCACGCGCTCGTGAAGGTGTTCGGCCGCCAGAAAGAGGTAAGCGCGGTGTTCACGAGCAAAAATGAGGAGCTCTACCGGGCCAGCTTCGGTGCGCAATTCGTTTCGGGTATCATCATGCCCTCCATGATGTTCGTGGGGAACCTCGTGTACGTGGCCATTGCCGTCGTAGGCGGTCTGCAGGTTGCGAGCGGGGCGATGCGCATCGGAGATATCCAGGCATTCATTCAGTACTCCCGTCAGTTCACGCAACCCGTTACGCAGTTGGGCAGCATGGCGAACCTGCTGCAGTCCGGGGTCGCCTCGGCCGAGCGCGTATTCGAACTCCTGGATGCGGAGGATCAAAGCGAGGATGTTTCCCCGGCGAAGTCGCCCGACGTCGCCCGCGGCTTGCTGAAGTTCGAGGACGTCTCGTTCCGCTATGCGGAGGAGAAGCCGCTCATCGAGCACATCAACCTCACCGCAGATCCGGGGCACACGATCGCCATCGTCGGTCCCACGGGCGCGGGAAAGACGACTCTCGTGAACCTCATCATGAGGTTTTACGAACTGAACTCGGGCCGCATCACTCTGGATGGCGTTGACATTGCCGACATGACACGTGACGACCTGCGCAGCCGCGTCGGAATGGTGCTGCAGGACACGTGGTTGTTTGCCGGCACCATCCGCGACAACATCGCCTACGGGAGGCTCGACGCCACTGATGAGGAAATCATCGATGCGGCAACCGCCACCTATGTGGACCGATTCGTGCGCACGCTGCCCGACGGCTATGACACCGTGCTGGACGACGAGGCGTCGAACGTGAGCGCGGGGGAGAAGCAACTCCTGACGATCGCGCGCGCGTTCCTCGCGAAGCCCAGCGTCCTCATCCTGGACGAGGCGACAAGCTCCGTCGACACGCGCACCGAGGTGCTCGTGCAGCACGCGATGGCGGCGCTGCGCAGCGATCGCACGAGTTTCGTCATCGCGCACCGGCTCTCCACGATCCGCGACGCCGACCTCATCCTCGTGATGGAGAACGGTCAGATCGTCGAGCAGGGAACGCACGCCGAATTGCTCGACGCGGATGGCGCTTACGCGCGACTGTACGACGCGCAATTTGCGGGTCCCGCGCTGACCGATGACGAGCTCATTGACGATTCGGTGCCAGCGAGCGTGCCGACGGCGAGCGTTCCTGTCGCAAGCGTCGCGACGGGCAGCATTCCCGTGGCAGGCGCGACCGAGGATTAGCCGCCCACGAGTGGGGACATGATTTTCGCGGCGAGCGAGGGGCGCTGTGTCACGCGCTCCTCAAGGTCGGCGATATCCATCGCGACGAGCCCGAGGTTCGCCCCGACAAATCGCAACGGTTCCGGTTCCCACGTGCGGGAACGATGGTTCACCCAAGGCAGATCAACGAGCTCGGTTTCCGCGTTCGTCAGGAGGTCGGCGATCGTTCGCCCGGCCAGATTGGTGGTGCTGAGCCCGTCGCCCACGTATCCGCCCGCCCAGGCAATTCCCGTTTTCTCATCAAATTCAACTGAAGCATGCCAGTCGCGCGGTACTCCGATCGGGCCGCCCCAGCGGTGCGTGACGACGGCATCGGCAGCCTGCGGGAAAAGCTCCACGAGCGTTCGCCTGAGGTGTTCGAACACCCTGGGAACACGATCATATTCCGACCGGATTGTGCTGCCCCAGTGGTATCGTGCGCCTCGGCCACCGAAGGCAAAGCGGTTGTCGGCGGTGCGCTGGCCGTAGATCAGCAAGTGCCGGAAGTCGCTGAACGTCTGACCGTGTCCAATGCCGATCTCATCCCAGAACGAGTCCGGAAGCGGCTCCGTCGCGATCATGAGCGAATACAAGGGCAAGATGCGGCGGTGCGTTTGCGGGAGTGATGCGCCGAAGCCCTCGGTCGCGATGACGATGGATTCCGCCGTGACCGTCCCGCGCGACGTGTGAACTCGGTGCGGCTCCCACGACTTCACTTCGGTGTGCTCGGCGATCGTCGCGCCCATGCTCTCGACGACTTTCGCAAGCCCTCGGACGAGTTTTCCGGGGTGGAGCCGAGCGCACTCGGGCTCGAGCAGGGTTGCGAGAGTCTTGGTCGGATGCGTTCGATCGCCGAGCTCTTCGACACGGTCGACTCCGTAATGCCGCGCTTCGGCGATTTCGCTTCGAGCGCGTTCGAGTTGAGGTTGCGATCGGGCGAACAGCAGCGTGCCGCCTCGCGCAAAGTCGCAATCGATGCCCTCGGCCGCCGCCGCGCGCCCAACCTCGGCTACCGTGTCGATCATGGCGCAGCGCATCGCGAGGGCGGCATCCAGCCCGTGCCGGCGTTCCATCGCGGCCGTTGATGACGGGAACAGTGCAGAACACCAACCGCCGTTGCGTCCCGAGGCTCCGAACCCGGCGATTTCCTTCTCGAGAAGGATTACGCGAAGCCCGGGATCGCGCTTGAGCAAGTAGTACGCGCTCCACAGCCCCGTCAGCCCGGCGCCCACGATGGCGACGTCGACTTCGCAGTCGCCGCTCAGCGCAGGACGTGGCGCGAGGTCATCCGCACCGGACTCCACAAGGGAATCGAACCAGAAGCTCAGTTCCCGATACCCGGACGTGTTCACAACTCAGGCAATTTCGTCATTGTGGCTACCAATCTCGGCGAGTTGCGGTCGGTTCACACACCCTGCCTGAGTTACGAACAGTCACGAGGGCGATGCGATCGATGCGACGGCGAGGGCGAGGCAGTGGTTTAGAGCCGTGTCCAGGCCTCGGTCAGGACGCTGCGAAGAATCCCTTCGATCTCGTCGAATTCGGTCGGCCCGATCGTGAGCGGCGGCGCGAGCTGAACCACGGGGTCGCCACGGTCATCCGCGCGGCAGTAGAGCCCCGCGTCATAGAGCGCCTTGGAGAGGAACCCGCGCAGCAGTCGCTCGGACTCATCGTCTGTGAACGTCTCCTTCGTCGCCTTGTCCTTCACCAGCTCGATGCCGAAGAAGTATCCGTCACCGCGCACGTCGCCGACGATCGGCAAGTCCATGAGCTTCTCGAGCGTCGCGCGGAAGATCGGCGAGTTCTCACGAACGCGCTCGTTGAGTTTTTCTTCTTCCATGATGTCGAGGTTCTCGAGCGCCACCGCAGAGGAGACCGGATGTCCGCCCCACGTGTAGCCGTGATAGAACGTGGTGTCGCCGTGTTTGAACGGCTCGTAAATTCGCTCGTTGATGATCGTCGCACCCGCGGGCGAGTAGCCGCTCGTCAGTGCCTTCGCGCACGTGATCATGTCGGGGACGAAGTCATACGTCGTGGACGCAAACGTGTTTCCGATGCGTCCAAACCCGGTAATCACTTCGTCGGCAACCAGCAGAACATCGTATTTGTCGCAAATTTCACGCACGCGTTGAAAGTATCCGGGTGGTGGCGGGAAGCAGCCACCGGAATTCTGGACCGGCTCGAGGAATACGGCCGCGACAGTCTCTGGACCCTCGAATTCGATCATTTCCTCGATGCGATTGGCAGCCCACTGCCCAAAGCCTTCCGGACTGCCGGTGTATCCCATCTCTTCAGCCCGATAGTAGTTCGTGTTGGGAACCCGGAAACCTCCCGGAGTGACGGGTTCGAACATTTCCTTCATGCCGGGAATGCCCGTGATGGCGAGCGCACCCTGGGGCGTGCCGTGGTAGGCGATGGAGCGTGAAATCACCTTGTGTTTGGTTCCCCTGCCCTGCAACTTCCAAAAGTACTTCGCGAGCTTGAATGCCGTTTCGTTGGCTTCGCCGCCTCCCGACGAAAAGAACACGCGGTTGAGGTCGCCTGGCGCAAGGTCTGCGAGGCGGTCGGCAAGCTCGATCGCCGTCGGATGCGCGTAAGACCAGGTGGGGAAAAATGCCAGCTGTTCGGCCTGACGTGCGGCGGCTTCCGCGAGTCGGCGGCGGCCGTGCCCGACGTTGACCACAAAGAGGCCGCTCAAGGCATCAAAATACTTTTTGCCCTTGCTGTCCCAGATATGGTGCCCCTCACCGCGCACAATGACGGGAACTCCTGATCCGGTTTCCATCACCGACTGTCTGGCCATCGCCATCCAGAGATGATCTTTCGCCTTCTGCTGAAGCTCGGCCTCGTTGTAGGTGGTTGTTGGTGTGTCGACCATTGTCATTTTCTCTTACCTTGTTCCCCAGTTGTAGAACTGCTTTTCGAGTTTGAGGTACAGGAACGTCTCGGTGGAATGCACACCGGGGATGCTCCTTATCTCTTTGTTGAGCAGGTTGATGAGTTCCTCATCGTTTTCGCACAGGATCTCCGCCAAAATGTCGTACGTCCCGGCGGTGAGCACGAGGTAGTCGACCGCGCCGAGCGTGGACAGCTTGTCGATGACGGCCGTGGCATCGCCCGAGACTTTGATCCCGACCATTGCCTGCCGGTAGAAGCCAAGCTGCATCGGGTCGGTGACGGCGACGACCTGCATGACGCCGGATTCCGTGAGTTTTTGCACGCGTTGGCGTACTGCTGCCTCACTGAGTCCCACAGCCTTGCCGATCTCCGCGTAGGACCGACGGCCGTCTGATTGCAATTGTTCGATGATTGCTTTGGACACGGCATCGAGTTGAATGGGCTTGCTGGTGGAGCTCATGTATCGATTCTGTCAGTAAAACACTATTCTTACAAGCGAATCCGCATTTTCCGATCTACTTCACAACGAAATCGGTGGTTCAATGCGCCTCGGAGTGGCGGCGGAGGGTGTGCGACGATATGAGTGTGGATCGTGCAGGCTCTTCGAACTCCCGTCATTCCGCGAGCTTCCGTGTGTTTCTCATGCTCGCCGTGGGCGTGATCGTGGCCGGTAGCACCGCTCTTGCCGGGGCATCGGACTATGCGCTCGTGACCGGTTGGATTGCCGCAGCCATCACGTATATCGCGTGGGTGTGGATCAGGGTGGGCAGACTGGATGCCGAGGCAACGAGAGAGCACGCAACTCGCGAGGATCCGTCGCGCGCGCTTGCCGATATCCTCCTGGTCATCTCGAGCGTGGCGTCTCTGGCTATCGTCGCACTCGTGCTCGTCAAGGCCGCCTCGCTCGGAGGGGCCGAGCGCGGAACCATCGCCGGCCTTGCCATCGTGAGCGTTGCGCTTTCCTGGGTGCTCATTCACACTCTGTTTACGCTCCGCTATGCGTATCTGTATTTCGACAGCAGCGAAGGCGGTGTGGACTTCAACCAGCGGGAGGACCCCTGCTACAGCGACTTCGCCTACCTTTCCTTCACTCTCGGCATGACCTATCAGGTATCGGATACGGCATTGACGAGTCGGGAATTCAGAACCACTGTGCTTCGGCACACTCTTCTGTCGTATTTGTTTGGCGCCGTCATTCTGGCGACGGTGATCAACCTGGTTGCGGGTCTCGGGGCATGAACATGCCACCAGAGCAGAGTCAGCGCAACGGCTCCGGGGATTCCGACGGCCATGAGATCGAAGACGATACGATCATCGGTCAGGAGCCGCTCTCGGCCAATCAGGACGAGCTCGACCCCGACCTCGCGGAGGCAAATACGATCATCGTTTCGTTCGCCCAACGCGATTTCATCGAGTTTGCGCCCGAGACAGCGAAGGCAACGATTGTCGTTCCGGTACATGCCGCGTTCGCGCTGAAAATCGGGACACATCCGCTCATTTCACTCGACGTGCCGGCGTACATCGGTCGACGGCCGAGCACGCCGAGAATTACCGGAATCCACATGCCCCGCCTGGTCATGGTGCCCTCTCCGACGCGGGAAGTGTCCAGCACGCACGTGGAGATTCGCCAGGAGGCCGAAACCGTTGTCGTGACCGACCTGGGCTCCACGAACGGGACCAGAGTGCTTGTGCCCGGTTTGCGGCCACGCAGTTTGCGCCAGGGCGAGTCGTTCGTGGCTGCGGCAGGGTCTGTGGTGGATATTGGGGACGGTATCCGAATCGAAATAGTTTCGCGTCCGGATGGCTCCCCAACGGAAGGTTCAGCGTGACAGTGATCGGGTCGAGCACCCAGCGTAGAGAAATTGTCGACTCTGACGGCGAAAAGGCGACCGTTGTTCTGTCGTGGGGCGTGGCGACCGACGTCGGCCATAAGCGAAACCACAACGAGGACAGCCTCGTCGCCGATGGCACGATTTTCGCCGTGGCTGACGGCATGGGTGGGCACGCCGCCGGGGATGTCGCCAGCAGGGCCGTCGTGTCACGACTGGCGGATCACGGCGACGCCGTTTTCGTCGACGTGGACACCGTCATGCACGCTCTGCGCGCCGCGACCATGGACATCTCCCACACCATCGATGAACAGCAACTCGGCGTGGGAACGACGGTTACGGGTGTTGCTCTGTCCCGCCGCGAACGGCAACCGTATTGGGTCGTCTTTAACGTGGGAGATTCGCGAGTCTACTTTTTCGAACGCGAACGCCTCACCCAGGTCACTGTCGACCACTCTGTGGTGCAGGAGCTCGTTTCGGCGGGACTGATCTCCGCGGCAGACGCGGAGAATCATCCGGACAGCAACGTCGTGACTCGGGCGGTCGGTTTCAACGCGGAACCGGTCGCGGATTTTTGGCTCATTCCCGTCAGCGCGGGTTTGCGAATTCTCGTGTGCTCAGACGGACTGACGCGCGAGGTGAGCGAGCGAATGCTCTCCGTGCATCTGGCCGCCGGCCTCGATGCGCACGAAACGGCACACGCCCTCATCGACGCTGCTCTGGCGGAAGGCGGGCGTGACAACATTACGGCGATTGTTGTCGATGTTGTTGAGGCGGAGGTCGAGTCAGGCCACGCCTTGCCCGACGGCGAACAGACCTCACCCCGCCGCTGAGCCACATCGAAAATGTCCGCCGCGCGGTGCCCATAAGTGGGGCGGTGAGCTTCCTGTGAACACTGCCATACTGGGCTAAAGTCCATTGTCCGATTGCTTACAATAGGCACGGGCCGAGCGTGCGCAACCCGATGCGTCGTGCCCGCCAGTGAAGTAACGAGGGGGCATGCCATGGCCAGACGGTTGCCGTCTCAGCCTCCTGTGCTGCCGGGCTTCTCCCACGTGCACATTCTCGGCTCCGGCGGGTTTGCGGATGTGTTCCTCTATCAACAGAATATGCCGCGTCGTCAGGTTGCGGTCAAGGTCATGCTCAGCGAGATTGTGAACGATCACATTCGAGAGATGTTTCAGGCCGAAGCCAATCTCATGGCGCAACTGAGTGCCCACCCTTCGATTCTCACCGTTTATCAGGCGGGAGTTTCTTCCGACGGCCGTCCCTATCTCGTCATGGAGTTGTGTTCACCCGGGCTGAGCGATCGATATCGTCGTGAGCGCCTTCCCGTTGCGGATGTCCTGCAGATCGCGGTGAAGATCGGTAGCGCCGTCGAGACCGCGCATCGGGCCGGTGTACTGCACCGCGACATCAAGCCGTCAAATATTCTGATGACCGCGTACGGTCATCCGGTTCTCTCGGATTTCGGGATCGCCTCCACGCTCAGTGAATCTGGTCAACGCGAAGCCGTGGGCATGTCCATTCCATGGTCGGCGCCGGAAGTCCTCATGGACGAAACTTCGGGAACCGTGGCCTCCGAAGTGTGGTCGCTTGCTGCGACGGTGTATTCGCTGCTTGCGGGCAGGTCACCGTTTGAAATCCCCGGTGAATCGAACAAGTCCACCGATCTCATCGCACGCATCAATCGCGCGAAGCCTCAGCCCATCGGTCGCTCGAACGTGCCGCCCAACCTGGAGGCCCACCTGAGAAAGGCCATGTCGCGAAAGCCGGAGGATCGCCCGGCGAGCGTTATGGAGTTCGTGCGCGGACTCCAGGCCATCGAACTGGAATTGGGGGTGCCGCAAACACCCATCGAGGTTGCCGTGGACGACTGGGCCCTGGCAACAGTGACAGAGCTTGGGGATCGAACGCGCATCCGCGGGGTGGCCGGTGCCGGTGTTGGTGCCGCGCCCCGGTTGCGTCGTCGGCGCAGGGTCGTCAACGACTACGCTCCCGTGGGCACGCTGTTGCGGGACAGCGACCCCTCTCATCCAGCATTGAGCACCAAATCGAATACCCGGACCAAGGGGATGCGGATTCTCGCCTGGGCGCTCATCGTGAGCGCCGTCCTCGTCGTTGCCCTTGGTGCGGTCGCCACGATTGTGCTCGTGCGCAGCACGTCCGGATCGATACCGCGTGTTTCAGATATTCAGGCGCGTCAATTGAGTGACTCCGTAGAGTTCCAGTGGGCAAACCCCGGCCTGCTGCCAGGCGACTCGTACCAGATTTCGACCAACCACGGGACAGCTCGCAGTATCCAGCAATCGACGTCGTTTTCGGTTGACGCGAAGGCCGGCGATCGAGTGTGCATCACCGTGACAGTGAATCGCGAAGGCAAGACGGGTGCTCCGAGCAGCGAAAAATGCGTAGAAGTCAGCGGCTGATGGACGAGCATGTTTAGGCGCTGGATATCCGGTCATCGATCGATGGTCGCGTCGCTCGTCAGCGGCGTTACCATCGTGGTGCTCGTTGCCACGACCGCGATAATTTCCGGTGGCTTTTCTGCGCAGCGAGTTTCACTCAATGATTCTTCCGTGTGGGTGTCGAATGGCTCGAAGCAGTTTATCGGCCGCGCGAATACCTCGATTATGGAGCTCAATTCCGTCGTGGCGGGGGAGAGCAGCGAATTGGACGTCGTGCAGAACGGCTTGACCGTTCTGCTCTTCGACACCGGAAGCGGCAAAGTCGGAATCGTTGATCCCGCAACCTCTACCGTCGCACACACGGTGCCGATGCCCACCAACGGTGCGCGGCTCTTCACCGCCGGGGAAAACGTCGTCGTCGCCGATGGTGATGGCCAGGTATGGATTATGCCTGCTCCGGAGTTTGAACACTTCGATCCGCAAACCCCTCCGAACCTGAGTCTGGGTGCGGAGTCGACTTTTGCGATGGGAAGCGATGGCATGCTCATCGCCTATTCGAGGGACGCGCACCTTATTTATCGCATCGATGCGGCGGCCACCGCGACCGTCGTGGAGTCGCACGATATCCAGTTCGGCGGCGCCGCAAGTACGCTCTCGGTGACCTGGGCGGGAGCGCACTGGGCGATTCTTGATTCGACGACTCGTTCGATGGTGATAGATGGGAATGTTGTCGATCTCAGTAATGTCATCGGCGTGGGGGAGCTGCCTAAATTGCAGGTGCCCTCACCCTCCGGCGGCGGTGTACTGC
Source organism: Agreia sp. (assembly GCA_044464485.1). Taxonomy (GTDB): domain Bacteria; phylum Actinomycetota; class Actinomycetes; order Actinomycetales; family Microbacteriaceae; genus Terrimesophilobacter. The sequence continues at coordinate 28,756 of JBIQLG010000003.1, read as the reverse complement.
TCGCGACGGCGCGGGCACTCGTTGAGGTTCCCGCATCGGGAGGCGACCCCAGGAGCCTCGTCGACGGCCACTCGGGGCATGTGGCTTCGCCCATGATTCTCGATGGCTGCATTTACGCGGCCTGGTCAGACGGTTCGGCGTGGAAATCCTGCGCGGGTGAGAATCCCGTGACGATGTCGTTGGCCAGCATGCCAGCAGGTGCCGTTCGATTGGAGTTCAACCGAAACGGCGATCGTGTGGTTCTGAATGATCCGCGCGGCGGCGGCAGCTGGGCCGTGCAATCCCACGGGGAACTCATCGACAACTGGGCTGGCCTGCAACACGTGCAGGAGCAGCAGCGACGGATTACTGACGACAACGCGGATGCCCCTCAAGAATTTGAAAAGGTGCAACAACCCCCCGTTGCGGTGGATGACACCTTTGGCGCACGGCCGGGCCGTAGTTCGATTCTCCCGGTACTGCTGAACGACTACGACCCCAACGGCGATGTTCTGGTTATCTCCCAGGTCAGCGAAATACCCGAATCCGTGGGTCGTCTCGACCTGATCAACAATCGGCAGCAGGTGCAAATCACGCTCACCGAGGCTGCCCGCGGCGCCGTCTCGTTCCAATATTCCGTCACGGACGGTCGCGGCGGCGAAGCGAGCGCAACCGTCAAAGTCTCGGTTCGACAGCCGGACGAGAACTCGCCTCCCGTGCAGATGCGCAAGAGCCGCACGCTCGTGGCTCAGGGCGGGCGTGTGACTACTTCGGTTCTCGGAGACTGGGTCGATCCCGACGGCGACGCATTTTATCTGGCAGCTGCTTCGACCACTCTTCCCGATGTCGCAAGTTTCAAACCGGATGGAACGGTCGTCTTCACCGAGGGCGGAGCGGCAAGTGCCTCGCGGTCGGTATCCCTCGAGGTCACGGACGGTCGCGCTTCATCATCCGGCACGCTCGCCATCGCAGTGAGCCCGCCAGGGCAGGTGCCCATCATCGCGGACCCGTTCGTCCTGGTGGCCTATGCCGGGCAGCAAATCACCGTGCAGCCGCTCATTCATGTGCGCGGAGGCACCGGTCCGATCCGGCTGACCGGTGTTCCGTCACGCACGGGTGCGGACATTACGCCCAACCTGGATGCCGGCACTTTTCGATTCACCAGCTCGCAGGTGCGAACCTTCAGCCTCGAATACGTCGTTACGGATGGCGAGCAAACGACGACGGGCGTGCTCCGGGTCGACGTGGCCGCTCCTCCGAGTGCGAACACGAAACCGATCACCGTTCCGAAGACCATTTTCGTGAAGTCGTTGAGCAGTGAAACCGTGGATGTCGCCAATTCCGACATCGATCCGGCGGGCGGGATTCTGATTGTGACCCAGGTTTCGGGAATAACGCAAGCCTCTGGCCTCCGAGCGGAAATTCTCGATCAGAGGTCGATTCGCGTGACGCTCACTGCTCCGCAGGAACATGGGCCGGTCACTTTCGGGTACGGCATTACCAACGGTCTTGCCGACGCGGTTGGCGCCATTACGGTGATCGAGATTCCACGACCAGCGAAACTGCAACCCCCCGTCGCCACCGATGACGCAGTGTCAGTACGCGTGGGGGCCGCCGTCGATATTCCCGTGCTGGACAACGACATTCAGCCGGATGGCGAGCCGCTCACCCTCGATCCTCAATTGACCTCTGCGCTCAGCGGGGACTCCGGTCTGCTGTTTGCCTCAGGCAATGTGCTCCGCTACCTTGCTCCGGACAAGCCGGGAAACTTCACTGCGAGTTATTCCGTAAGCGGCCCGGACGGGCAGAATGCGCAGGCGCAGGTTCGCATCGCCGTTCGCGAAGTCGTGGAGGCAACGAACAACGCACCCGTGCCCACCACCGTCGTTGCCCGAGTTCTCGCCGGCGGAGACGTGAACATTAAGATTCCCCTGTCGGGCATTGATCCGGACGGCGATTCCGTGCAATTGCTCGGTCAGGAATCGAGCCCGCAGAAGGGTGCCGTCATTGCGACAGACGCAGACAGTTTCACCTATCAGGCGGGTGACTATTCCGCAGGAACCGACTCGTTCACCTACACCGTGATCGACGCACTCGGCGCGCGCGCCACCGGCACGGTGCGCGTTGGAATCAGCCAGCGTTCCGGCGGCGCCAGAAATCCGGTCGCCGTAGCCGACGACGTGGCGATTCGCCCGGGAGGTACCGTAACGGTACAGGTTCTCGCCAACGACTCTGATCCCGACGGGGGCGCGCTGACCGTGACCGACGTCACGGCGGTGAACGATGACACGACAGTAGCCACCACCGACGGGACCGTCGTCACCATCACGCCGCCGGCGCAACCCGGCCAATACAGCGTCATCTACTCGATCCAAAACGAATTTGGCGGGACGAGTCAGAACTTCGTGACGGTGACCGTTTCGGAGACCGCTCCTCGCGCGCTGCCCATTGCAAAAGACACCGTCCTCACGCTTACCGACATCCTGGGCCGCGATTCCATCGATGTGAACGTACTCTCCAACGTCTTTTTCGCGGACGGCCCGGTGAGTGACCTGATCGTTTCGCTCCTGCCGGGCTACGACCAGGATGTTTCGGTGTCCGCTTCCAAGAAGCTGACGGTCACGGTTCAGGACAAGCGTCAGATCATTCCGTTCTCCGTGTCGAATCCGGCCGACCCCTCCATCGTGGGATACGCGTTCGTGTGGGTTCCCGGCTATGACGACGCCCTGCCTCAACTCAACAAAAAGGCTCGTGCTCTCACCGTGGCGAGCGAGTCCACACTCATCATTCCGCTCAACGATTACGTTCTTGCCATCGGAGGCAAGCCCGTGCGCCTGGCAGACACCACGACGGTGCAGGCGACGCACTCGGACGGTTCGAATCTGGTAGTGGATGACCAGACGCTGCGATTCCGTTCGTCCGACAAATACTTCGGGCCGGCATCAATTTCGTTCGAAGTCACGGACGGAACGAGCGCGACGGATCCGAACGGGCGCGTGGCGACTCTCGTGCTCCCCATCAACGTCACGCCGCGCAAGAACCAGCCTCCGATATTCAACGGCGCGGTGCTAGATTTCGAGCCCGGCCAGCAGAAGTCGATCGATTTGCTTCGGCTGACGACGTATCCGTATCAGAACGACCTTGACGAGCTCGCATACACCGCGCTTGCACCGTTGCCCGTCGGATTCTCGTACACCATCACGGGCCAGAACCTGCAGATCAGCGCGAAAGCAGACGCCGTGAAGGGCAGCTCGACCGCGTTGATTCTGGGCGTGCGAGACGATTTGGCAGAGGGCAAAGCCGGCACCATCCAGTTGAACGTTGTCGCCTCGACGAGGCCTCTGGTCTCGCCGGCCGCAGACTCCGCAATCACGCCGCGAGGGAAAAGCACCGTCGTGGATGTGCTCTCCAACGATCAGGCCACCAACCCCTTCCCGGACAAACCACTCACCGTCGTCGGGATCCGTGGAATCGACGGTGGTTCCCTGCCTGCGGGAGTGACCATAACGCCGAGCGCAGACCTGAGCACATTGACCGTCGACGTCGCAAAGGATGCGGTGGCCCAGGACATCAACGTGCAGTATCAGGTTTCGGATGCGACAAAGGATCCCGATCGGTACGTGTGGGGAAACGCACGGTTGCAGATCCAGGATGTCCCGGACCCGGTGACGGGTCTGCGCGTGTCGGCCTTCAGCAACCAGGTGGTCACCGTGGCGTGGAGCCCGGGAGCGGCGAACAACTCGCCCATCACGGGGTACACCGTGACGGCGAAGCGAACGGATACGGGCCTCCTTTACAGCACGACGAACTGCGACGTGACCAACGGATGCAACATTGCGACCCCCGGAAACGGACCAGCAAATGCCCTGCGCATCTCGGTGGTCGCCGTGAACTCCATCGGGAACTCGGATCCGACAACCATTGGAGATTCGGTGTGGTCCGATGTTCTGCCGCAGGCACCGGCGGGGCTGAGCGCAATCCCCACCAACGCCGCACCGGCGGGGGGTTCGCTGTCGATCGCGTGGTCACCCGTGCCGGATCCGACACCGGGAACCGCGATCCTCGGCTACACGATCAAGATTACGGGTCCGAACGTGGACCAGTCCCTTCTCATCCCGGTGGGAACCACCTCGTTTGATTTCGCAAATTCGCCGCAAGTGCTCACGCCGGGAGTCGCCTATTCGGTGAACGTTTTCGCCAGAAACAGCGCGCAGGTCAAGGGCGAGTCGTCCTGGCTGCGCAATGCGCCCGTGACGGTGACAGCCGTCGGTCCCCCAGGTCAGACTGCAGGAGGCGTGACAGGAGTGGTCATCAATGCGCTCGGCCACGTTCAAGTGAGCTGGGGGGCGAGCGACCCGAAGGGTGCACCAGGCGTGACGTACACGGTGGGGCGATTCGACGCATCCGATGTCGTGCCCACAACGTGCCAGAGCGCGGTGCCCGGGTCGGGCAATGCCGGATTCACGGATACCACCTGGACAGACACGCACGTGGCCGATCAACACACCTATCGCTATGTCGTGTACGCGAACAACGGCTACTACTGCACTCCTACCGCGTCAGGCGAGGTGCTCACGATGCGACCGCCCGGCAAGGCCAAAGGAAAGATCGCTTTGGCACCCAACGGCGGCCAATACGATATTCAGGTTCAACCCGGGCTTTCGGTTGCGTCTCTCTCGGCTGCCAAGTTCCAATACGAGATCAACGGGGACAACATTTGGCGTGAGATTCCCGCAGACAATTTCCTCACCTCTGCCGCGGATCTTTCGGTGTACGGCAACGCGATGACGATTCAATTCCGGGGGTGTCGCGACACTTCCAACACGTTCTGCGGCGAGCCATCCGACGGCATGACCCGCACGCCCATCAACACGCGAGGCACCATCGTCAGTTGCGTCGTGGGCGCGAGCGTCGTTCCCGGACCGCCGGTAAACGCCACGGCGTACCCCGTGACGTACAAGTATGCCTTCGACACTGGATTGGGTTTTGGAAGCTTCGCGTACTCGGCGTCCGTGCCGGCCCCGATTCTTCCCCTGCTGCAACAAACCAAAGTACGCATGAAGGCAATCGTCGACTTCGGCGCGGGCCTGCCCGAGCACCCCGACAACCTATTTACTGATCCAGGATATGCAGAGGCAGTCTGCACGGAGGCGACACCATGAAATCACAGTCAGATACAACACCCGCGACGGACGGCTCGGCCGCGGTCATGACGCCCGACCAGGCCGCGTGGTTCGCCGAAACCTTCAACCGGTTGGTGGCCGGAGTGGATCAGGTGCTACTGGGCAAGACGTTTGTGATCAAGCTCGCCTTCACGGCACTCTTGAGCGAAGGCCACCTGCTTCTGGAGGATTTTCCCGGCACCGGCAAAACCTCCCTCGCCCGCGCGATGTCGCAAAGTGTGGACGGAACAAGCAGCAGAATCCAGTTCACTCCGGACCTTCTGCCCGGAGACATCACGGGCGTCAGCATTTACGATCAGGACTCGCGCTCCTTTGAATTTCACTCCGGACCCGTGTTCGCCAACATTGTGCTTGCGGACGAAATCAACCGCGCGAGCCCGAAAACCCAGGCGGCGCTGCTGGAGGTCATGGAGGAGGGTCGCGTGACCGTCGACGGGGTGACGCATGACGTCGGCGCACCGTTCATGGTCATCGCGACCCAGAACCCGATCGAGCAGGCCGGTACCTATCGGTTGCCCGAGGCCCAGCTGGACCGATTCCTCATGAAGGCATCCATCGGATATCCGGATCATTCCTCGACCATGCGCATTCTCAAGGGTGCGGGAGTCAAAGCGCACGACGTCGTTGTACCGGCGGCGGCGACAGCTGAAATCATTGTTGAAATGGGCGCTCTCGCCCGCACGGTTCACGTTGACCCGTCCATCAACGACTACATCTCGCGACTCGTCGACGCCACGCGCAACTCCGAGGAAGTGCGGCTCGGCGCAAGCGTGCGCGCAGCGCTTGCTCTCGTGCGGACGGCGAAAACCCTTGCTGCCGCGAGCGGCAGACACTATGTCATTCCGGACGACGTCAAGGTGCTTGCTGAGCCCGTTCTGGCGCACCGTCTCGTGCTGGACCCGGAATCTGAATTTGATGGTGTTTCTGCCTCGAGTGTCATCAGCCAGATTTTGCTCGAAACGCCCCCTCCTACGGACAGGCAGGCCGTGTGAGCGGAACCGAGTCGCAACGCGAGAGTGGCGGTGTAACGAGGCGGAAGAGTTCTTCCGCTCCGTCGGCGAGGTTTGATGCGGCCTCAGTCGGAACCGCCGCGGGATTGAGAAATGTCCGAACCAGAATTGTCGGCGAACGTACCGGCCGTCTTGCTGATGCGATCGTCGCCGTTGTTCGGTTCACGAGCGAACTGGATGGTGTTGTCCGTCGGATGGGCGCTCGCATTTCCTCCGTTATCACGCCGCTCGGCTGGTCGATCCTTGTTCTAGTTCCGGTTCTGTTCGGATTCGGTTATGCGCTCGGTTGGATGGAGTTTGTCGTGCTCGCCTGGGCGGGGCTCGTACTTCTTCTCGTGGGTGTTGCGTATTTGGTCAGCAGAAGCACGTTTTCGGTCACGTTGAGCATGGCGCACTCGCGCGTCGTCGTCGGTGACGACGCGACGGGCACCGTATCCATTTCCAACGTGATGCGCCACAGGATAATGGGTGCCGTCGTTGAGGTCCCCGTGGGTGATGCGCTGGCCGCAGTGACGATGCCGTCGCTGTCGAAGGGAGCGATCTTTACGCATGATTTTGCCGTTCCCACGCAGCGAAGGGGCGTCGTGACCCTTGGTCCTGCGAAAACGGTCAGGGCCGACCCGATCGGTCTGGTTCGCCGCGAGAAGGTGTGGACAGACGCTCAGGAACTGTTCGTGCATCCCCGCACGATCGGCGTACCCAGTACGACGACGGGATTCATTCGGGACCTCGAAGGCAATCCCACGCGCCAGATATCCGACAGCGACGTTTCGTTCCATGCCTTGCGCGAATACGTCCCCGGCGATGAGAGACGTTACATTCACTGGAAAAGCACCGCCCGAACCGGACGCTACATGGTGCGTCAGTTCGAAGAGACTCGGCGCAGCCATCTGGTTATCGCATTGAGCCTTGCAAGCGCCGATTATGCGAACCCAGAGGAATTCGAGCTCGCGGTCAGCGTGGCAGGTTCACTCGGCGTGCGTGCGATCCGGGACGCACGCGAGGTCGCGGTGGTTGTCGGCGAGCGTACCCCTGATTTTGCGAAACGAAAGCTCTTCGCCGTCTCGCACCTCAGCACTCTTACCAGGGCCAGACTGCTCGATGACCTTTCCAGAATCGAACGTGAAGACTCTGCCCTGGACGTTCGCGACATTGCACGCGTGGTTTCGGAACAGGTTGCAGGAATTTCGGTTGCGTTTCTCGTGTGCGGTTCTTCCCCCACGGTCTCGCAGCTGCGCGCGGCATCCGCGAGCTTTCCGATCGACGTCGAGGTGGTTGCTATCGTCTGCGACCCCAACGTCGTGCCCGGTCTCCGCCGCGTTGCGGGCTTGAGCGTTCTCACGATCGGCTTCCTACAGGACCTGCAGAAATCCCTCGCGCGGTCGGCGGCTGCATGATGGCACCAAAGGGAACCACACCGAGGGTTCGCGCGGCACGCAGTCGCAGCTTTATTGCGATCTCGACCGTGATGCTGGCCATGTCAACAGCTATTGCGTCGATAACGCTGTGGTCAAGCTATCAAGATGTTTCGCTGATCATCCTGATTGCCGTGACGTTCCTCGTGGGGGCGGCGATTGCGATCTCGGGAGCCGCCTTTCGCCTCCCGAGCATCGCGATCATGGGGCTCGTTGTCGCTGCCTATTTTGTTTTCGGTGTGCCTTTGGCAATCCCCGATCGTGCGCTCTACGGCGTTCTGCCGTCACTTGAGGGAGTGAAGGAGCTCTTTTTTGGTGCGGCGACGAGCTGGAGGCAGCTCATTACCATCAGTATTCCCGTAGGCACATATCAGTCTTTGCTGATTCCCGTGTTTATTCTGATTCTCGTTACCGTTGCGGCGTCACTCTCGCTTGCCCTTCGAGCTACCTTGAGCGAACTCGCCGTGGTGGGGCCGATCATCATTTTCGTGACGGGAATTCTGTTCGGATCCGAAAAAGCACTCTGGCCGTTTCCCGTCGCATTCGGTCTGGCGTCGAGCATCCTGTTCTGGCTGATATGGATTCGATGGTACCGTCGGCGCGAATCAATTCGTCGGGTGCCGGCGCGAGAAGTAGTGGACAACGACCACCCCGCAACCAAGGTTGTCGACGGAGGATTTGTCGGCGCGCGTACGCTTCTGGGCGCGGCTATTATCCTCGCCATTGCCGGTGGAACCGGGTTCACCGCGACGCAGATGTTTCCACCGATCCATGACCGCACGGTGTTGCGTACGACTGTCGTGCAACCATTTGACGCCCGCAATTATCCGAGCCCGTTGACTGGCTTTCGAGCGTACGAGCAACCCGTGATGAAGGACAGGGCGGTCTTCACGGTCACTGGTCTTCCCGCCGGAGCGCGCCTGAGAATTGCAACGCTCGACAGCTATGACGGCGTCGTTTACGCGGTGGGGCAGGGAAGCGTGAACAGTGCATCCGGTGCCTTCACTCGCGTCCCGATGAGCGTCGATCAGGACGGAGTCAAGGGGAAAACGGCGACCATCACGGTGCGGGTGGGGGACTACGACGGTGTCTGGTTGCCCACGATCGGCAAGCTGGAACGCGTCGCATTCCGGGGCAACGACGCGAAGGCGCTTCTTGAGGGCTTCTATTTCAATCGAAACAGCGATACCGCCGCCGTCGTCGGCGGTCTGGCGTCGGGCGACGAATACTCCCTGACCGCTGTGTTGCCGACACAGCCCGATTCATCGCAACTCGCTGACCTCACCCCGGGGAATGTCGAGCTGCCGCCATCAACTTCCGTGCCCGACGAATTGGCTACGGTACTGGAAGGTTATGTCACCGGTGTTTCCGGGCCCGGTAATCGCTTGGTTGCCATGCTGGATGGCCTGCGGCGCAACGGATACGTGAGCCACGGAGTGTCGGCGAGTGAACCGGCGAGTCGATCGGGCCACTCCGCCGATCGCATTACCGAGCTGTTGACCGCTCCGCAAATGATCGGAGATCAGGAACAGTATTCTGTGACCGCGGCGCTCATGGCCAGACAACTCGGCTTTCCGGCACGAGTCGTGTTCGGCTTTGCCCCCGAGGTGACTCCCGGATCCCGCACAACCGTCGTCACGGGCGGAGATGTGTCGGCATGGATCGAGGTCAACACGACCGAGTTTGGCTGGGTGGCGATCGATCCCACGCCGCCGCTGCGGCCAATACCGGATGCGGAGCCCAAAGATCCGACCGAATTCGCTCGCCCGCAATCGCCGGTCCAACCGCAACCTCCCCTTGCTGAAAAATCGGACACCCAGCTTCCCCCCAATTCGAGCCAGGAGCAGGACCCGCTGGACAACCCGTTGCTGACCATCTTTCTTCATGTCATAACGGGACTGGGGTGGACACTGCTTGTCCTCCTGATCGTGGCGTCGCCGTTCCTCACCATCATTGCGGCAAAGTGGCGTCGACGTAGATTGCGCAGGCGCGCGCCCACCGCGCTGGAAAAAATTGCCGGTGGCTGGGCGGAATTTGAGGACGCGGTGCTGGATCACGGCTACGTCCCCGGAGCCGCGCCGACGCGGCTTGAGGTCGCGCAGAGTGTGGGTGGTACGCAGCCATTCGTTCTCGCGGCGGTTGCTGATCGCGCTGTTTTTGCACCGGAATCCCCCGACGAGGAGCAAGCGCAACAGTTGTGGACGGCTGTCGACGACTTGCGTTACGCGTTGAGCTACAACCTTTCTCGATGGCAAAGGCTCAAGGCAAATATTTCCTTGCGCAGTCTCGGTGGTTATAGTGTCACAAGTCTGTTCACACGAGAGGAGGGACGCCGGTGAACTGCACTTTTTGCGATACGTCCTTACCGGCCGACGCCCTCTTCTGTGGTGAATGCGGGCGCGCAGTGACTGTTAGGTCCGCCGCTGCGAGTCGGCCGCTACATTCGCCGCTTGCGACGCCGGTCGCCCAACCCGAGCCATGGACGAATGCTTCTGCGAGCGGCCCATCGGCTGCACTTAATTGTGCGCAATGCGGTTCGTCGCTCCTGGCCGACGACATATTCTGCGGGGAGTGCGGTTTTGTCGTTCCGTCAGCGTCGCTGTCGTCTCCGCGACCCCGGGACACCAACGTTGTCGAGCGGCTGGAAGAGATCGAGTTTGACGCGGCATCGGACCCGGCCGATGCAGTGCGCTCGCTTCTCGACGGCATGAAGCCGCCACAGGCATCTGCGCGTCTCTCCGAGCGCGACGTGACACCAATCGAGCCAGACCCGGAGCCAGAGCCTGAACTGGAACCCGAGCCGGAGCCAGAACCGGAGCCAGAACCCGAGCCAGAACCCGAGCCAGAACCCGAGCCGCAACCCCAACTCGAGCCCGAACCCGAACCGCAACCTGAACCAGAGCCTGAACCCGAACTTCTCGACGACGACGTGGAAGCCACGCGCATCATCTCGCGTCCGGACGGCGGTGAAAAGTTTGTGCTGCAATTCAGCACGGGCGACTCGTTCATTGTTTACGGTTCAGGACTCATCGGCCGCAGCCCGAGGGCAGAACCGGGGGAGTACTTCGACCAGTTGGTGCGCATTATTGACTCCAGCAGGTCCGTATCGAAGACCCACCTGGAGTTTGGCCAGGAGGCTGGCAGTTTTTGGGTGAAAGACCGTTATTCGGGCAATGGGACCATCATCCGCGAGCCAAACTCCAAACCAATGCGGTGCCACCCGGAACGCCGTTATCGATTGGCGCGCGGATCCCGCGTGGACCTCGGTGAGCAGTTCTTTATCGTGAGCTAGCTGCGTCCTCTCCCTCACCGCGGCAGGGCCCGCCCGCGTGGCACGGTCACGGCCGCCCGCACGACGCGACGCCGGCGGCCTCTGCTGTGATTCACTCGTGCACACCGACCAGATCAGAATTCCGCTTCCCCGCCTTCCGGAGAAACCACCGGCATCGCCGTTTCCGATCATCGCGCTGATTGCCCCGCTCGTCGCGGCCGGGGTGATGTGGGCGATCACCGGCTCAACCTTCGTCATCATTTTTGCCGTGCTCGGTCCGGTTATGGCCTTGGCTGCTCTCGGTGACTCTCGTCGCCGATCTCGGCGAGAGTTGAAAAACCAGCGCGTCGAGTTCGATTCGGAGGTGGAAGCAACTCGGAATGCGATCGACGAAGCCCACGAACGTGAGCGCGCGGAGCTTGAACGCGGCGCACCAGGATCGTCCACCCTGCGCACCGCATCCGTTCGCGACTCGGAGCGCTGGCGGACCTCGTCGACGGAGCCGATCTCGGTGCGGCTGGGAACGGGCGCCGTGCCCAGTCGGATCGTTCTGGATTCGGATGCCGCACCCGCGCTGTCTGCGTCGAGGTCCGCACCGAACGCGAAATCATCCGCCGCGATGTTCCGTGACGTCGTGTCGACATTGCACAGTCGCGCCCGGGTGATCCAGGATGCCCCCGTCGTCATCGATGCCCGGCTGGGAATCGGAATTTGCGGAACGAGCGTCGCGGCGAGGGCTCTTGCCTCATCGCTCGTGTTGCAGCTCGCAAACAAGTTGTCGCCCGTGGAATTCGTGCTGGCGGTCTCGCCGGAATCATCCGCAATGTTTCCGTGGATACGCAACCTGCCGCACCAGAGCGCGGACAATTCGCGAGAGGGAATGCTGCGCGTCGATGGCGGTGGGCCGCCTGCCAGCGCCCAGTTCGCCTTTCAGTCTCGCGATGGAAAGTCCACCGTACTCGCCGCATTGGCTGAGTTCGATGACGCCCTGCCCCGCGACTGCAGAGTCATCGTTTCGGTGACCGGATCCGGCACGCGCGTAGTGCACCACCCGCATCCGCAGTCGATCGAGGTGCTCGAGCCGGACCTGATGTCGCACCGGGAGGCGCTTCAGTGCGCGCAGTTGCTCCGCGAAGCGGCACGCGGGGTGCCGGGCGCGCGCGAGGATCCTTTGTCACGTGTGGTCGAATTTTTCAGCCTGAGTCACCGGAAAGCCCGGTGCACTGGCGCAACCATGGGCAACGGCAGTTCCGAGGATAATCACTTCCGAACGTCGCTGCGTGCGAGGATCGGCAAAAGCCGTGGCGGACCGGTAGAAATCGATCTGGTAACCGACGGGCCGCACGCCATCGTCGGAGGTATTACCGGCAGCGGCAAAAGCGAAGTACTCGTGACCTGGGTGCTCGCATTGGCGATGAGCTATTCCGCGGAACACGTGAACTTCTTCCTCGTCGATTTCAAAGGCGGGGCGGCGTTTGCTCCGGTTGCCGAATTGCCCCACGTCACCGGGGTCTTAACCGATCTCGACGAGAGTTCCGCGCATCGAGCAATACTCAGTCTTCGAGCAGAACTGCGCAGGCGCGAGCAGGTTCTGGCCATTCACTCCGCACGGTCATTCGGAGAGCTCCCGGTTCCTGTTCCTCTCCCCAGGCTCGTGATCGTGGTCGACGAATTTGCGACACTCGCGTCGACGTTCGCCGAAGTTCATGAACTCTTCGCGGACATCGCAGCTCGGGGTCGCTCGTTGGGCATCCACCTCATCCTGTGCACTCAGCGGCCCAGCGGATCTATTAAAGACGTCGTTCTGGCAAATTGCACGCTGAGAATCTCACTGCGCGTCAACAGTCCCGCGGACAGTCTCGCACTATTGGGAGTGGCTGATGCGGCTCAGCTTCCGCCGGATGTTCCCGGCCGTGCACTGATGACACGAGGAGGCGCCGCAGTCTTGACGGTTCAATGGGCGATAGCGGGCGCCGACGATGCGCGGACCGTCACGCGGGACGCCGCGGCGAGGCCTCCGTCGATTGCCCGCCCCTGGCTGGATCCACTCCCCTCGATAGTGAGGCCGCCTCGCACCCCCTCGGCGCTCTCGCGGGGAATCGAATTTGGCATCGTCGATGTTCCGGAGGAACAGCGCCGGGATGCGGCAGTCTGGAACCCGCCGACTGACGGCAACCTGCTCATCGTCGGCTCTCGCCACAGCGGTAAAACCACGGCCCTGACCGCGCTCGCGCACGCGCAGTCGGACGTCGTGGAAGTGCCGCCGGACGTGGAAGGTGCTTGGGATGATGTGACCCGAGTTCTACAGGAGATTCGCGTCGGACGCGCGCCGAAGCTTGTCGTGGTGGACGACGTGGACATTCTTGCATCCAGGTTCGGCGCAGAGCATGAAACCGCATTCCTGGAAATGCTCGCCTCTCTTGCCCGCGAAGGTACGGCGACGGGAACCGCACTCGCTCTCACGGCCAGCACCGTGCGCGGTCGTGTGCAGCAACTCGCCGGTTTGTGCGAAGCCACGCTCGTGCTGAGGATGAAAGACCGGCAGGAGCATCAGTTGGTTGGGGGCGCCCCCGGCGAGTTTTCTGACCGCTTGCCCGCGGGCGCCGGGCATTGGCGCGGTCATCGTGTGCAGGTTTTCCTGCCCGAGAAAACGCCGCAACCGCCTCGAATGTCGCCGAACGTCCCGCCTTTGAAATGCTCTACGGAAGGGCTGCTTGCCGTCGTCTCTCCTCGGCCGGAGGCTCTTCGCGACAGCCTGGCAGTGATCGGGACCGTGCAGCGTCTCGACATGTCCACCGTGCGTTCCCTCGACATCCAGCAACTCGCGGTGAGCAATGGTGCAACACCATCCATCGTTGTGGGAGACCTCGACGCCTGGCAGTCTTCGCACGTGCTTCTGAGCTCAGTTCGCTCGCGCGCGCCGCTCGCGTTTCATGATTGTTCGCCGTCGGAGTTTCGATCGATCTCGCGCTTGCGCAGCCTGCCTCCTCCCGTGGACCCCGCGCGTGAAAGCGTCGTCGTTCTCGAGCCCGACGCAACAATTCATCGGGCGCTGTTGCCGGCGATCAACGCCTAGCCCAGCACGCTCGCGACGGAGACGTGGTCGAATCCGAGGGCCGTTGCCACTGGTTCGTTCACAACGTGACCATCGTGCGTGTTGAGCCCGCGGGCGAGCGCGTCGTCCGCGCTGAGAGCCGCGCGCCATCCGTTGTTTGCGAGAGAACGAACATAAGGCATTGTTGCGTTGGTGAGCGCATAGGTCGACGTGTTGGGCACGGCGCCCGGCATGTTCGCGACGCAGTAAAAAAGCGAACCGTGCACGGTGAATGTCGGGTTGTCGTGGGTGGTGGGGTGGGAGTCAGCGAAACAACCACCCTGGTCGACCGCGATGTCCACCAGCACGCTTCCCGGCTTCATCCGTGACACGAGGTCGTTGCTCACAAGCTTCGGTGCCTTGGCCCCGGGAACCAAAACCGAGCCAATCACGAGGTCCGCATTCAGTAGCGCGCGCTCGATTTCAAAACCATTGGATGCGATGGTCCGGATGCGCCCCGCATAGACTTCGTCGAGCTCTTTCAACCGTTGCAGGTTCGTGTCGAGGACCGTCACATCGGCACCGAGACCCACGGAGAGCGCTACCGCGTTCGTCCCCGCAACTCCGCCTCCCAGCACCACCACTTTGGCGGGGTAGGTTCCGGGCACGCCGGGAACGAGCAGCCCCGGACCGCCGTTGGGCTTGAGCATCGCATTCGCGCCCACAATGGGTGCAAGCCGACCCGCAACTTCACTCATGGGCGCCAGCAGCGGCAAGGCTCTGCTGGCAAGTTGCACGGTTTCATACGCGATAGCGGTCACTTTCGCTGCGACAAGCGCCTCGGTGAGCTCCGGCTCGGCGGCCAGGTGCAGGTACGCAAAAATTATCAGGTCGTCGCGAAAGTATCCGTATTCCTCGTGAATCGGCTCCTTGACTTTGAGGAGCATGTCCGCCTCGGCCCACGTGTCCGCCGCAGACGGCGAAATGGTCGCGCCCGCTGCACTGTATTCCTCATCGGTTATGGAAGAACCGAGCCCAGCCCCGGTTTCGACGATGACCTCATGACCGTGAGTCGTCAGATCGTGAACACCAGCAGGTGTGATGGCAACCCGGAACTCGTTGTTCTTGATCTCCCTGGGGATGGCGATCTTCATTGTTCTCCTACCCGAAATGCGTTGTGGCACCTTCGATCCTAGTGGCGCACACGGCGGCACAACGTCGTCGATTCGTCGTTAACACTACTCGCAATCCACGATGGATTCCGCAGCAGCTGGGTGGTAATCAGTGCTGATTTCGTAATTTTTTCCATAAGAAGTTATCGAATCGGTTACTTCTTGGTGCGCAGAACCCGGACTTTGTGGCAGTATCAAGCAACACGGAACAACGCTGTCCGTCCCTCACTGCACCAGTCATGAAGGAGTCGTGTTCACATGACCAAGCCACTGCCAGAAGATCCGTTCATCCGCAGCCTCGTGATTCAGGCTCAACGCGCCCAGTTCTCGCGTCGAAATATTTTGAAAGGTGCCGGGATCGGCGCAAGCGCATTGGCGCTCGCGGCGTGTTCCGCCGGCGGCGGCGAGAAGCCCAAGGCAGCCAAAGACATCTCCGACACCGACAAGACGGTGCGGTGGGACAACTGGGCCCTCTACCTGGATGTCGACGACGATGGCCACTACCCCACGCTCGAAGCATTCTCGAAGCAGACGGGCATCAAGGCCACCTACACGGAGGCCGTTGACGACAACAACACTTACTACGGCAAGGTGAAAGACCAACTGAAGCTCGGCCAGGACATCGGTTGCGACACCGTGTGCCTCACAGACTGGATGGTCGACCGCTGGATTCGGTTCGGTTACACGCAGGAACTCGACGAGGCGAACATCCCGAACAAAAAGAACCTCGTCCCCGCACTCGCCAACGTCGATTTTGACCCGGGTCGCAAGATGTCTCTTCCCTGGCAGGGCGGCTTTGCGGGCATCGCGTGGAACAAGGATGAGCTGCCGGGTGGACTCACGTCGGTCTCCGACCTGTGGGATTCCTCGCTCAAGGGCCGAGTGGGTGTCCTCTCCGAAATGCGCGACACGATGGGCTGCATCATGCAGGACCTCGGCACCACCATTGATGGCAAGTGGGGCGACGATGAATTCACTGCTGCAATTGACGTTCTACAAAAGCAGGTCTCCGACGGCCAAATTCGGAACATCAAGGGCAACTCCTACAAGGAGGACCTTCAGAACGGCGACACCCTCGCGGCCATCGTGTGGTCGGGCGACATCACCCAGCTCAACTTCGAAGCGGGGGACCACTGGGACTTCGCACTGCCGAGCAAAGGTGGAACGCTCTGGAATGACAACTTCCTCGTCCCGATCGGTTCGCAGCACAAGAAGAACGCCGAGGCGCTCATCAACTACTACTACGAACCTGAGGTTGCCGCGCAGGTTGCCGCATATGTCAACTACATTCCGCCGGTGGTGGGAACAAAAGAGGCGATGATGGACCTGGATCCCGACCTCGCCAACAACCAGTTGATCTTCCCCAACGAGGAGACCCTCAAGAACGCGCACGTTTTCCGCAGCCTCAGCTCGGCAGAAGACCAGAAGTACAACGCGCAGTTCCAGGCGATACTTCTCGGGGCCTGACATGGTGACGGGAACCTTTGCTGAAAGCGGCGCCGATCTTGAACTTGTGGGTATTCAGAAAAGATTCCCGGGATTCACCGCGATCGAACATCTTGATCTGACTATTCCCGCGGGGTCGTTTTTTGCCCTGCTCGGGCCTTCAGGGTGCGGCAAGACGACGACGTTGCGGCTGGTGGCCGGGCTTGAGGACCCCACGGAGGGAAGAATCCTGATCGGCGGCGAAGACGTCACCCACCTGAAGCCGTATCAGCGGCATGTCAACACGGTGTTTCAGAGCTATGCGCTGTTCCCTCACATGACCGTGCTCGAAAACGTCGCGTTCGGTCTACGCAGACGCAAAATAGATGATCCGACGGGCAAGGCCCACGAGGCTCTTCGTCTTGTTGAACTTGATCACCTCGCCGCTCGGAAGCCGCAGCAACTCTCCGGCGGGCAGCAGCAGCGCGTTGCGTTGGCGCGGGCCGTCGTCAATCGCCCAGCGCTCCTGCTGCTCGACGAACCGCTCGGAGCGCTCGATCTCAAACTGCGTCGACAAATGCAACTCGAGCTCAAATCGATCCAGGAAGAGGTCGGACTCACGTTCGTTCACGTGACGCACGACCAGGAGGAAGCCATGACAATGGCCGACACGGTCGCGGTCATGAACAAGGGCGAGATCGAACAGCTTGGCGCGCCGGAGGAACTCTACGAATTGCCGAGAACCGCTTTTGTCGCGAACTTCCTCGGACAGTCAAATCTGTTCACCGGGAATGTCTCCGGCTCCACCAGCTCCGCGATCACCGTGGACGTCGAGGGAATCAAGATCACGGTTCCGACCAAGCGGGCACAGCGTCACAAGGGCGAGGTTACCGTGGGGGTTCGCCCGGAGAAGCTGCACCTGCACAAGCAGGCGCCGAAAGTTGCGACCGGCACGAACACGCTCGGTCCGGGGCGGATCATCGACGTCTCGTTCAGCGGAGTGAGCACGCAATACATGATTGCCATTCCGGGAATCGGCACCGTGTCTGTCTTCGAACAGAACATGACGTTCGGGCCGCTCGCGGGCGAAGGTGCAGAAGTGTGGGTGAGCTGGAGCGTCGACCACGGCTTCGGACTCGAGGACGAGCCTGCACCGGCGTCGAAGTTCGTCGCGGACACGGACACCGCCACCATCGCGGTCCAAAAGAAGCGTGCCTTGATGTCGGAGCTTGAGGACGCCTGACCATGGCTTTCAGCGCATTCGCCACGGGTACCGTTCAGGAGCAGGCGCCACGACGCAAGAGCAAGATCGCGTTGCTGCTGCTGCTGCCGGGCATTCTTTATCTGGCCCTGTTTTTTCTCGTTCCCCTCGTGTCACTTGTCATCACGTCATTTCAGGAGCCCATTCCCTACGGTGACATCGGTGAATTCCAAACCGCGTTCAAGTGGGAAAATTACGTCGATGTCGTCAATACCTATGGCGAGCATATTTTCCGGTCATTCGGTTACGCGATTCTCGCCACGATATTCGCGCTGTTGTTCAGCTATCCGCTCGCATACTTCATCGGCGTGAAGGCCAGACGGTGGCCGCTCCTGCAGAATCTCATGCTCGTGCTCGTGATCGCTCCGTTCTTCATCAGCTTCCTGCTGCGCACGCTCGCCTGGAAGTCGATTCTTTCCGATGAAGGGTTCGTCATTTCCGGACTCAAGTTCCTGTCGCTCATGGGACCGCACGCGCACTTCACCGGCACGGGCGCGGCCGTGATTTTTGGGTTGACGTACAACTTCATTCCCTTCATGACCCTCCCGTTGTATTCGAGCCTCGAACGCCTGGACACTCGACTGCTCGAGGCGGGAAGCGATCTCTATTCGACGCCCTCGAAGACGTTCTTCAAAGTGACGATTCCGCTCTCGATGACGGGGATCGTATCCGGAGTGCTCCTCACGTTCATCCCGGCCGCAGGCGATTACATCAACGCGAGCCGCGACTTCCTCGGCGGCACGGGAACGGCGATGATCGGAAATGTGATTGAGAGCAACTTCCTCGTGACGCTGAATTATCCCGTTGCGGCTGCACTCTCCATCATCCTGATGGCCGTGATTCTGGTGATGGTGACCGTCTACGTCAAGCGCAGCGGCACGGAGGACCTGCTATGACACTTCAGGAAGGACGGGTGGTTTCCCGAGCGGTCACATCGCCTGCACCGGCAAGTCGGCGGGGAGCCAGAATCGGTTTCGGCAACTGGTTATTGCCCGTGTACGCGGTCATTGCTTTCGTCTTTCTGCTGATTCCGATCGCATACACGTTCGTGTTCTCCTTCAACGATTCGATCAAGTCGAATATCGTGTGGCGCGGATTCACCTTCGACAAGTGGCTGAACGTGTGCGATCAAATTGACGTGTGCGTGGCATTCGGCAACAGTCTCATCATCGGGGTGACGGCGACCATTGCCGCAACGATTCTGGGCACCATGATCGCCATCGCCCTCGTACGGTACCGTTTTCGATTCCGTTCGGCCATCAGTTTGCTGCTGTTCCTTCCCATGGCCACTCCCGAAGTTGTGCTGGGTGCCGGACTTGCCGCCGAGTTTTTGGGCGCCGGTGTTCAGAAGGGGCTTGGAACAATCATCATCGCGCACACGATGTTCTGCGTGAGCTTCGTCGTCGTGACGGTGAAGGCACGAGTGTCGACTCTGGATCCCGCCCTCGAAGAAGCGGGCAGGGACCTCTATGGTTCGCCCAATCAGGTCTTCTGGCGAATCACGTTCCCGCTTCTGCTTCCGGGAATCATCGCGGCGGCACTGCTGTCTTTTGCCCTGAGTTTCGATGACTTCATCATTACCAACTTCAACTCGGGAACAACCAGCACCTTTCCGAAGTACATTTACATTTCCGCGGCGCGCGGCATTCCCGCAGAAGCAAACGTCATTGCCTCCGCGGTGTTCTTCCTGGCCATCATTCTCGTTTTGATCGCCCAGATTTCCTCGGCGCAGAAGCGGAAGCGTCTGGCCAAGGTTAGCTGATGCTGTACGGCGGGATGGCCTGATGTCGCACTACGCGGATCGCGCACGACTCGGTGAACTGTGGAAGAACGAAACGGATCAGTTTCGGGCCGCGAGACCGAAGTCCGAACAGCTCTGGCGTGCCGCAACACCGTATCTGCCGGATGGTGTGCCCATGCTGTGGATGGCGAAATGGCCTGGCCCGTGGCCCGTGTACGTGCGTCGGGCCCGAGGCGCCCACTTCACCGATGTTGACGACAGAGACCACGTCGACTTTTGTTTGGGTGATACCGGGGCAATGTGCGGGCATGCGCCGGCTGCAGCAGTGGAGGCGATATCCGCGCAGCTGGCCAAGGGCTCCACGTTCATGCTTCCGACCGAAGACGCCGCGGAGGCTGCGGCGCTGCTCGCGGAGCGATTCGGTCTGCCGACGTGGCAGTTCACCCTTTCGGCGACGGACTCGAATCGCAGTGTCATCCGATATGCGCGACAGGTGACCGGGCGCCGCAGGATTGTCATTCACGACTACTGCTATCACGGCTCCGTGGACGAGACCTTTGCAACCCTCAACGCGTCGGGAGAGGTCGTGGAGCGGCGAGGAAACATCGGGGCCCCCGTGCCGCCGTCCGAGACCACCCTCGTGGTGCCGTTCAACGATGTTGACGCCGTGGAAGCAGCATTTCGGTCGGGGGACGTTGCGGCCATGCTCATCGAGCCCGCGCTCACCAATATTGGAATCGTCCTGCCCGACGAGGGTTACCACGATGCCGTTCGCGAACTGTGCACGCGGTACGGCGTCATTCTGATCATTGACGAAACACACACTCTCAGTGCGGGCCCGGGAGGGATGACGCGGGAATACTCGCTTCAGCCGGATGCCGTCGTCGTGGGGAAGAGCATCGGTGGCGGTATTCCCGCCGCAGCCTTCGGCATGTCGACCGAACTGGCCGAGCGCGCCCGTGCGAGCCTCGAATTGGAAGACATTGATGTCGGTGGCATCGGCGGAACACTTGCCGGCAACGCGCTGTCACTCGTCGGCATCCGGGCAACTCTGTCTCGTGTGCTCACGGAGGACGCATTCGAAACAATGAAGCGCTGCGCTTCCGCGTGGACGGAGGGGGTTCAGTCGGTCCTCGTCGAGTTCAACGTCCCGTGGCAGGTCACCCAACTGGGTGCACGGGCAGAATACAGCTTCCGCGACTCTGCGCCGCACGATGGCGCGGAGGCCGCCGCGGCCGATGACTTCGACCTGCAACAGTATTTGCACTTGCACGCGCTCAACCGGGGCATCCTCATCACACCGTTTCACAACATGGCGCTCATGTGCCCGGAAACAACGCTGGATGACGTTGACCAGCACACCGCAGCATTCCGGGATGCTGTTGCGAGCCTCTTCGCCTGATTTCTTCGAGCACGGGTTGCACAACACCCGTTTGGGGTCCTTTTGGCTTCGACCTTTGTGTGACACCATCGCAGGAGAACTGTTAGTTGGGGGAGTGACACACAGTGCAATCAGAAGGTTTTCCCTTGTCCGCGGGTTCACGTTCGGCGCTGAGCCGACGTGGGGTGCTGCACGGGGCCGCGATCGGCGCGTCCACCCTGCTTCTCGCAGCGTGCTCGAGCGCGGCGGAGGTCAAACCCACCGCGGCTTCGGATCTCTCGCAAAAGCAGAAGACACTGCGATTTGACGGCCGAGACACCTATCGCAATACCGTGGGCGAAGATTTTCCCCTGCTCGATCAATTCATTGCCAGCAGTGGAATTGCCGTGACATATACGAACGCCGTGAGCGACGACAATGTCTATTACAGCAAGGTCAAGGGCCAGTTGAAGATGGGTCAGGACATCGGCGCGGATGCGTGTGTTCTGAGCGACTGGATGGCTGCTCGCTGGATCCGCCTGGGATACACGCAGCCCCTGGATTTGGACAGCATCCCGAACCTTTCGAATATCCGTCAGAGATTTGCGCACAAAGAAAACGACCCCAACCGCAAGATGTCACTCCCGTGGCGCAGCGGCTTTACGGGCATCGCCTGGAATAAGGAGCTTCTGCCGGGCGGGTTGACGTCGGTTTCAGATTTGTGGGATCCGTCATTGGCCGGAAAGGTCGGCGCGATGTCCGCGATGCGGGACACCATCGGGTTGCTCATGCTCGAAGCGGGCGTCGACATCGAGGGGCCGGAGTGGGGCGACGCCGAATTCACGGCAGCGGTGAACACCCTGCGAACACAGGTGAAAAGCAAGCAACTGCGCAGCATAAAGGGCAACAAATACAAAGAGGACCTGATCAGCGGGGCGACGGTGGCCACGATTGCGCGCGCGGGCGACATCATGCAGATCAACGCTCAAGCTGGCGACAAGTGGGAGTTCGCCCTTCCGAGTCAGGGTGGTGTGCTGTGGAGCGACGCCGTGGTGATTCCCGCGGGCTCGACTCACTTGCGCAACGCGGAGGACTTCATCAACTTCTATTACGATCCGGCGAATGCGGTTCAGGTCGCAGCGGCAACCAACTTCATTTCTCCCGTCGACATTCGTCAACTTGAAATTGATGTGCTCGATCCGTCGGTGTCGAGCAACCGGATGGTGTTTCCGACCCCGGTCACGTTCGAGAGGGTTCGGAAATTCCGCACTCTCACTCAGAGCGAAGAGCAGCGCTACAGCGCCCAGTACCAGACTGTCTTCCTGGGTGCCTCCTGAGGTCGTTTTCGTCAACTCGTTCGTGACAAAAGCGGGTGCACCGGTCTGTTCGCCCCCGGTTTGGGGCGACAATGTGCCCTGTTCAGGTGGGAAGTCTGCGCACCGACCTGTGCCACTATCAAAAAGAGCATTTTGCCGGGCCGGATACACGACGATGAGTCAACGCTGCGAGGGAACTCACCCATGATGAAACAAATTTCACGGAGAAATGTCCTGCAGGGCGCAGGGTTAGGTGCTTCTGCCCTCCTGCTGGCGGCGTGTTCGAGCGCCGCGGCGGTGAAGCCCAAAGCCGCTGTCGACATGTCCGCAAAGCAAAAGTCACTGCGCTTCGACGCGCGGGATACCTACCGGAACACCGTCGGCGAGGACTACCCGCTTCTGCAGAAGTTTACGGACGCCACCGGCGTCGCCGTGACATACACAAACGCGGTCAGCGATGACAACGTGTATTACAGCAAGGTGAAAGGCCAGTTGAAACTTGGCCAGGACATCGGGACCGATGCCGCGGTTCTGAGCGACTGGATGGCGACGCGTTGGATCCGGATGGGCTACGTGCAGTCGATCGACCGAAGTCAGATTACGAATTTCAACAACATTCGACTTCAATTTCAGGATGCCTCCTACGACCACGGTCGCCACATGTCGATGCCGTGGCGCAACGGTTTCACCGGTATCGCGTGGAACAAGGAACTGTTGCCGTACGGATTGCATTCCGTTTCGGATCTGTGGGATCCAACGTTGGCCGGCAAGGTAGGGGTCATGTCGTCGATGAGGGACACTCTCGGCCTCATCATGATGGACGATGGCGTCGACATTTCCAGCGGCGACTGGGGGGATGCCGAATTCACCAATGCCGTCAACCTGCTGCGCACGCAGGTGAAGAACAAGCAGCTCAGCAGCGTCAAAGGCAATAAATACAAGGAAGATCTGATGGCCGGAACCACGGTGGCGGCCATTGCCCGCGCGGGCGACATTATGCAAATCAACGCCCAGGCGGGAGACAAGTGGGAGTTCGTCGTTCCCACAAAGGGAGGGGTGCTCTGGAGCGACGTCGTCGTCATTCCCGCCGGATCGACTCACAAAGGAAACGTGGAGAGTTTTCTCAATTTCTATTACGACCGGCCGAATGCGGCACAGGTAGCGGCCGACACCGGGTTCATTTCTCCCGTCGATGTGCGCCAGCCCGAGATCGGGACGATACCGCAGGACATCGCCCGAAACGAGATGATCTTTCCCACCGAGGCAACGCTCGCCAAGTCGAAGGCATTCCGCACGCTCACGCAAAGCGAAGAGCAACGCTACAGCGCCCAATTCCAGACGGTGCTGCTCGGCGCGTCATAAGTTGCGACTTTCGTTTCGTGCCCCGAGCTTCGGTAGGGTAGGTCGGTGACTCAGACCCCGTGGTGGCGTTCCGCCGTCATTTATCAGGTGTACCCGCGTTCTTTCGCCGACTCGAACGGTGACGGCCTTGGTGACCTTCCCGGTATCACTCAGCGGCTCAGCGCCTTACGGGAACTCGGTGTTGACGCGGTGTGGCTTTCGCCGTTCTACACTTCGCCGCAGAACGATGCGGGCTACGATGTAGCCGACTATTGCGACGTCGACCCGCGCTTTGGAACCCTGGCCGATTTTGACGCTCTCATTGAGGAAGCACACGGGCAAAGCCTCCGCATCATCGTCGACCTGGTCCCAAACCACACGTCGAGTGATCACGCCTGGTTCCGGGCGGCGCTGGGCTCTGCGGAGGGCAGCGAGGAACGCGGTCGATACATTTTCCGCGACGGCAAGGGACCGAACGGCGACATCCCGCCGAATAACTGGCAATCGGTGTTCGGCGGGCCCGCGTGGACGCGCGTCGCGCGGGATGATGGCACACCCGGGCAGTGGTATCTCCACCTGTTCGACACGTCTCAACCCGATTTGGATTGGCAGAATCCCTGGGTCCGGGAACAGTTTCGCCGAATTTTGCGATTCTGGCTAGATCGCCACGTTGACGGCTTCAGAGTGGATGTCGCTCACGGGCTTATCAAGAAGGCGGGATTACCCGACTACACACCCCCGAGCGGCGGCGCAAGCATGGGCGGGCACGCTGATTCTCCACCGTACTGGGCGCAGCCCGGCGTGCACGAGATCTACCGCGACTGGCGCAAGCTCATCGACGAGTATGCCGGGGACCGTGTCTTCGTCGCGGAGGCGTGGGTGAATCCGCAGTCGAAGCTTGCGCAGTGGGTGCGAAGCGACGAAATGAACCAGGCATTCAATTTCGAGTATCTGGAGGCCGGCTGGAACGCCGCGGAGTTGCGTGAGGTCATCACCTCATCGCTCACGGCGTTCGGTGACGTGGGAGCGCCCAGTACGTGGGTGCTCTCCAACCACGACGTCGTTCGGCACGCCTCCCGACTCGCGTTGACGTCGGAGAACCCGCAGGGCGAAGGCATCGGCCCGCTGACTCCCGACAAGCCGAACCGAGTCGTGGGTCTTCGCCGAGCCCGCGCGGCGACGCTGCTCATGCTCGCGTTGCCGGGGAGCGCCTACCTGTATCAGGGGGAGGAGCTCGGTCTGCCGGAAGACATGGAGTTGCCGGATGCGGCGCGCCAGGACCCGACGTGGTTTCGCACGAAGCACAAGCGATATGGACGCGACGGATGCCGGGTCCCGATTCCGTGGGAAGCTCGCGCGCCCGCGTACGGGTTCAACACCACGGGCGAAAGTTGGCTGCCGCAGCCTGCGCAATGGGCGGACTATGCGCGTGACGCGCAAGTGGGGCAGACGGGCTCGACGCTCGAAATGTACCGGAGCGCTCTGGACCTCAGGCGTGAGAACGAGCTCGGCCTCGGGTCTGTCGAGTGGCTGCGCGAGTATCCTGACGACGTCGTGGCTTTCCGCAACGGCACGATCGTCGTAATCTCGAACATGGGGTCCGACATTGTTGCGCTGCCCGCAGGACGCGTCGTTCTCTCCTCTGAGCCCGTTGACACCGCCCTGCCCGGGGACACGACAGTCTGGCTTGCGGCGGTAGACAACGTCTGATTGACGCGGCAAGACTGTTCGAATGCATATTGTGATTCTGGGCGTGGCAGGATTGCTCGTCGTTGCCGCAGCCGCCACCCTGGCACCGAAACTTTGCATTCCGGCTCCGCTCGTGCTCGTTATTTTCGGCATAGTCGTGAGCGCTCTTCCCGGCACACCGGTTTTGCGGATCGATCCCGAATGGGTGTTGATCGGCATCCTGCCTCCTCTGCTGTACTCGGCGGCCGTCGCAATGCCGGTCATGAACTTCCGGCGGGAATTTTCTGCGATCAGCGGCCTTTCGGTCAGCCTCGTCGTACTTTCTTCCCTCGTACTTGGCGTGCTTTTTTCCTGGCTGGTTCCGGATGTCGGGCTGTGGTGGGGCACCGCTCTCGGTGCCATCGTGAGCCCAACGGATGCGGTCGCGGTGTCGATCGTGCGCCGTGCAGGTGTTTCATCCCGCGTGATTTCGGTGCTCGACGGCGAGAGCCTGTTGAATGATGCCACCGCGCTCGTTCTCTTGCGCACGGCAATTGTGGGCACCGCGGCATCCATTTCCGTGTGGGATGTCATCGGAGGCTTCGCGTATGCGATCGTCGCGGCGATACTGCTGGGCATCCTCGTCGGCAAGCTGAACCTTTTCGTTCGTTCCCATGTTTCCGACTCAACCGTCAACACGGTGATTTCGTTCACGGTTCCCTTTCTCGCCGCGATTCCGGCGGAGCTGCTTGGTGCGTCAGGGTTGGTTGCCGCCGTGGTCGCCGGCCTCATCACCGGTCACGGTGCGGCGCGCAGGCTGCCGGCACGGCACCGGCTTTCCGACAGCCAGAACTGGCACACCGTCGAGCTCGTACTCGAGGGCGCGATTTTCCTCATCATGGGCCTGGAGCTTGCGGGAATCGTCGACAGCGTTCGGAGGGATCACGACGGAATCGGTATCGCGATCGGCATAGCTGCGGCGGCCCTCATCATGACTGTCGTCGTGCGTGCGGCATTCATTGTCCCGCTGCTCGCGGGACTGCGACGGCGAAGCAAACGCAAGCTACGTGGCAAGGAACGGCTCGCGGCAATGGAGCATTTATTGGAGTCGTCGCGCCCGCTGAAGGATCGAAGGGGCAGGGAACGGCCCGCTCCTCCACCTCAGATCGTCGAGCGCGTGAAGTCGAGTGCTCGACGGGCGCTGTTCGATATTGACTATCTTCTTGCAGCGCCGCTCGGCTGGCGCGACGGAGGCATCCTCGTGTGGGCGGGCATGCGCGGCGCCATTACTCTTGCGGCGGCGCAGACCTTGCCCGCCGCTGCGCCACACCGGTCACTGCTGGTGTTGATCGCCTTTGTCGTCGCAGCCGGTTCGCTCGTGATCCAGGGCGGGACCCTCGTGCCGCTCGCGAGGGTGCTCACGCCAAAGCCCACGGTTGAGGCAACCTCCGATGACGAACTTCAGAGGCTGGACGACCTGCTTGACGGCGTGCGGCGTCGGACCGAAGTCGATCAGACGCCGCATGGTGACCCGTCGAGGCGCGGCGCGCTGCAGCTCATCGAAGCGCAACGGAAGGCCTTGCTGGACGCGCGCGATGTGGGCGAATTCAGCGCGCAGAGCATCTCGCACGCACTTCTCAATCTGGACGCGGATCAGATTCGCATCGAGTTGAAGGGCGACCCGAGAGCGACCTGACGCAGGCTTTCGCGCAATCACCATGCCGTGCGGATGGCGCCGACGGGTTTGCCGCCGCCGAGCACCCGTTCCGTGACCATGGTCGAAACGCGCTCAGCGTCGTCCCTCGCGATGGCGCCGGCGTCGGCCAGGAGGCTCAGCGCCACGAGGCTTGTGACGCGATGACTGCCATCCAAAGACTTGAGCGCAACAGCGGTGCCGTCGGGAGTTGCCATCGCAATGACCCCTTCTGCGCCGCCTTTGCAGAGCAGACCAAGCTCGTCGATGACCGTCGTATTGGCGCGACCGGGGCCGTCAATGGCCCAGCCGTTGGCCGTTATGGCGGCGGTAAGCCGTTGTGCATCTGAATCCTGCCCCGTGGCGTTGACTCCGCGCGCGATTCGGGAGAAGCTGGTGGCGAGTCCTCGAAGACTCACCGCGAAAAGCGGGGCGCCGCAGCCGTCCACACCAACGTGGCCGACGGGCTCACCGATGAATTCTTCGATTGTTGCGCGGACAGCCCTCTGGAGCGGGTGCTCGGGTTTCAGGTAACTCTCCGTCGGCCACCCGTTTTCGACGCAAGCAAGCAGGAATGCGGCGTGTTTACCCGAGCAGTTCATGGTAATTCGGCGCTGATTCCCCGAGGTGCGCGCGATCGCGCCAGACTGCGGGTCTCCCGGCCAGTCGGGCGGGCACTGCAGAGCCTCCTCCGTGAGCCGTGCGCGGTCAAGAATTTCGGAAACTACGCGAACGTGCTCGGGGGTGCCGGAGTGGCTTGCCGAAGCGAGAACAAGTTGCGCGCCGTCCAGGGCAACGCCCGACCGGAGCACCGTGATTGCCTGCATCGGTTTGAGCGAGGAGCGCGGGTACACGAGTGCATCCACATCTCCGAGCGAAGTCTTCACGGTTTCGTCCGGGGAAACCACGACGGCAGCGCCGAGGTGACGCGACTCGGTCAGACCGTTTCGCTCGACCCGCGCGAGTTCGATCACACCGTCGGTGCCGAGAGCGTGACGCGATTGTGCGTTGCTCACAGAGCCGCGAGCGCGTCCTCGATCACGCTCATGGCATCGACGATCTGTTCGTCGCTGATCGCCAGGCTCGGCAGGAAGCGGATGACGTTGCCGTAAGTTCCCGCGGTCAGCAGAATGACGCCGTGCTCGAACGCGTATCGCGAAATCGCAGAGACCGCTGCAGCATTCGGCTTCTTCGTGGTCGATGCGGTACCGGACTCGACGAATTCCATCGCAACCATCGCGCCGAGACCGCGGACCTCGCCGATGATGTCGTATGAGGACTGCAACCGCGCCAGTTCGGTCTTGATGGTCGTTTCGATCCGAGTGGCCTCGGCCAGAAGTCCGTTCTTCTCGATGGATTCAAATACGGCAATCGCGGCCGCCGTGGAGACGGGGTTGCCGCCGAAAGTCCCGCCAAGGCCGCCGGGGTGCGCGGCATCCATGATCTCCGCGCGGCCAGTGACTGCCGCTAGCGGGAGCCCGCCAGCAATGCCTTTGGCGGACAACACGAGATCGGGAACGAGTCCGAAGTGCTCGCTGGAGAAGTATTTTCCCGTCCGCGCCATTCCGGCCTGAATTTCATCCGCGATGAAGACGATTCCGTTGTCCGTGCACCACGACTGCAGGGCGGGAAGATACCCGTCTGCGGGAACCATGAATCCGCCCTCACCCTGAATGGGCTCCACAACCAGGCACGCGAGATCGGTGGCCCCGGCGGTTTTTTCGAGGTAGGAGATGGTGCGCGCCGCCGCTTCCGCACCCGTGAGTCCATCGTGGTACGGGTAGGAATTCGGTGCGTGGTGAACGTCGCTCGCAAAGGGGCCGAATCCAAGTCCGTAGGGCATCGACTTGTAGTTCATCGCCATCGTGAGGTTCGTGCGGCCGTGGA
>JBIQLG010000002.1:239914-298415 GCA_044464485.1 Agreia sp. | reverse complement strand
AGGAGACCGCGCGTCTCGTCTTCATGGAGAAGGCGCTGCACGAGCGCGTCATCGGTCAGGAAGAGGCCGTATCAGTGCTCGCCAAGACCATCCGCCGCACGCGTGCGGGCCTGAAGGACCCGAGGCGTCCATCCGGTTCGTTCATTTTCGCCGGCCCGACCGGTGTCGGAAAGACCGAGCTCGCCAAGGCGCTCGCCGAGTTCCTGTTCGACGACGAGAACGCGCTCATCTCGCTCGACATGAGCGAGTACGGCGAGAAGCACACCGTCTCGCGGCTGTTCGGAGCCCCTCCCGGGTTCGTCGGCTTCGAGGAGGGCGGCCAGCTCACCGAGAAGGTGCGCCGCAAGCCGTTCAGCGTCGTGCTCTTCGACGAGATCGAGAAGGCGCACCCGGATATCTTCAACTCGCTGCTCCAGATCCTGGAAGAGGGCCGGCTGACGGATGGTCAGGGCCGCGTCGTCGATTTCAAGAACACCGTCATCATCATGACCACGAACCTCGGAACGAAGGACATCACGGCGGGCCCGGTCGGCTTCCAGGTGGAAGGCGACACGGCGACAACATACGAGCGCATGCGCGGCAAGGTCGTCGAGGAGCTCAAGAAGCACTTCAAGCCCGAGTTCCTGAACCGCGTGGACGAGACCATCGTGTTCCCGCAGCTCAGCAAGCCGGAGCTTCTGCAGATCGTCGGGCTCTTCACGAAGCGCCTCGCCGAGCGGATGCTGGACCGCGACCTCACCGTCGACCTCACCGAGGCGGCCAAGGAGCGGCTCATCGACATCGGATTCGACCCGGCGCTGGGTGCACGGCCGCTGCGTCGCGCCATGCAGCGCGAGGTCGAGGACCGGTTGAGCGAGCGCATCCTTCAGGGAGAGCTGAACGCGGGCGACCACGTGAGCGTCGACTTCGTCGACAGCGAGTTCGTGTTCACGACGACCCGTCAGCTCGGCCGCGAGAAGATCGACGAGCTCGAGGCGGCGGCGCGCACTTCGTCATGAAGCGAGGGCCATTTCTGGCCCTCGCCGACGGCGCCAGCGCCGGTTGCCGTCCTGGCAACCGGATTCGTCGCGAAGTAGCGCGTCCGAAGGGGCGAGCTGTAACACGGCGCGGGCCGTACCTGCGTGGTCGATAGGATCGTGCCATGAACTATCCGGTGCGCGCGGCACGTACGAGCGATGTTTGGTTCATCCGTGACCTCGTCGAACCGCTCGTGCAGCGGCGCATTCTTTTGGGCAAAGAAACGGTCGTGTATTTTGAGGCGATTCAAGAGTTTCGGGTAGCGGAAGGCCCTGACGGCGCGCCGATCGGCTGCGGAGCCCTCCACGTGATGTGGGAGGACGTTGCGGAGATTCGAACCCTCGCGGTGGCGCCGCAGTGGTTGCGCAAAGGCGTCGGCCACGCGCTCATAGCGCAACTTGAAGCGGATGCCCGTGCGCTCGGCCTCAGCCGTCTGTTTTGCCTCACCTTCGAGGTGGACTTTTTCGAACGCAACGGTTTCGAGCGGATGACGGAGGACGATTTGGATCCGAGCGTGTATGCCGAACTCGTGCGTTCCCCTGACGAAGGTGTGGCAGAGTTCCTTGACCTTGCCCGGGTGAAACCGAACACTCTCGGCAATACCCGAATGATTAAGTTTCTGGAACCTCGCTGAACAACTAACGGCACGCCGACAACGGATGACGGTTCCCGCATCCGCCCGTCTACCCTTGTTAGCATGTCGACGTTTCGCAACCCCGTCGGCCCCCAGCCGAGCAGCGTGTACTGGCGACGGCGCATCGTCGTGGGCCTTGCGTTGCTCGCCGTGATCGTCATTGTGCTTCTGTTGCTTTTTCAACCCAAGGGTTCCCCCACCGAACCTTCCGGCGCCAACTCGACGAAAACTCCGAACCCGACGGTGACGAGTGCTCCGCACGATGCTTCGACGCCGTGTGCGGCAGGCACCGTGGAGATCACGGCGGCCACCGACAAGAATTCGTATGACGCGGGTGAGAATCCGGTGATGACCTTGTCGATGAAGAATAACGGCGCGGTCGCCTGCACCATCAATGCGGGGACTACCCAACAGGACTACGCGATTACCAGTGGTTCGGAGAAATACTGGGATTCGCGGGATTGCCAGTCTGAGGCGGTTGATTTGCCGGTCGTGCTTCAACCGAACCAGTCCAAATCCTTTGCGCCGGTCACCTGGGACCGCACGCGATCGTCTCCGAGCACCTGCGGTGACGCCCGCGATCCTGTGCCGGCGGGCGGGGCGAGTTACCACCTCATCATCACACTCGGGGACATCAAGTCCAACGACGTGCAATTTATCCTGAACTGAGGGCGCGCGACTGTCTGTGGAGCCTTGGTGCCCTTCCGCTCCCTGAGGAAGCCCGGTGCCCTTCCGCTCCCTGAGGAAGCCCGGAGGGCTGTCTCGAAGGGAGGAGTTCTAGAATCTCGGAGCCTCCGCTTCGCGGGGTGATGTGGGAGGCAGCGCGATGTCGAGGGCGTTACGGAGCTGGCCAGCTGAGGCATCCAGCACGGTCCCGAATCCGAGTCGCCTCGCCTCGGCGATCCGTTGCTGTGCGTTGGAGACGGGGCGAATCTCCCCCGCGAGACTGATCTCACCGATG
Organism: Agreia sp.; assembly: GCA_044464485.1. GTDB lineage: Bacteria > Actinomycetota > Actinomycetes > Actinomycetales > Microbacteriaceae > Terrimesophilobacter. Next base: position 295,803 of record JBIQLG010000002.1, on the reverse strand, counting down.
GCGGCGACTGCGGTGGGCAGTGCTTGATCCCGGTGAGCGCTCGCAAGAGCCAGTGCGATTGCGAGATCCGCACCCGGTTCGGTGACGCGGATGCCGCCGACGGTCGAGACATAGACGTCGCATTCGCTGAACTTGATGTCGGCGCGTCGTTCCAGTACCGCGAGAACCATGGCGACGCGTGAAGAATCCACTCCGTTGACGACGCGCCGTGGCTGGGGCGCCTTGGTGGGCACGATGAGCGCCTGAACTTCCACGGGCAGGGAACGCCTGCCTTCCACTGCGATCATGACGCACGTGCCGCTCACCGACTGTTTGCTGCGGCTGAGGAAGAGCCCGCTGGGGTCGGCCACTTCGGCAATGCCGCCCCCGGTCATCTCAAAGCAGCCGACTTCATCGGTGGGGCCGAAACGGTTCTTCTGCGCGCGGATGAAGCGCAGCGCGGTCTGCCGGTCGCCTTCGAAGTGGCACACGACATCCACGAGGTGTTCGAGCAGACGCGGACCCGCGATGGAGCCGTCTTTCGTGACGTGGCCGACGAGCAGCACGGGCAGGTTTCGATCTTTGGAAACCCGGATGAGCGTTGCCGCTACTTCGCGCACCTGAGACGGGCCGCCGGCGAGACCTCCGCTGAGCGAACTGGACACCGTCTGCACGGAGTCGACAATGAGCAACTGCGGTTTGACCGCGTCGATGTGGCCGAGCACGGTGGCAAGGTCGGTTTCGGCGGCGAGGTACAGGTTGTCGTTCAGACCGCCCGTGCGCTGCGCGCGGAGACGCACCTGGCTCGCCGATTCTTCGGCGGTGATGTAGAGCACGCGGGCACCGGTGTGAGCAGCTCGGCTCGCGACCTCGAGCAGAAGGGTCGACTTTCCCACGCCGGGTTCACCGCTCAGCAGCACGGTGGAACCGGGCACGATACCGCCGCCCAGCACGCGATCAAATTCGCCGATCCCGCTCGGCCAGTGGGCGACATCCGCTGCCCCGATTTCGGTGATGGGTCGTGCGGCGCGGTCGTCGGCTATGCGCACGGGCTTTACTGACCGCAGGATGCCGGAGGCTTCGGCCGTATCGACCACGGTTCCCCAGGCCTGGCATTCGCCGCAGCGACCAACCCATTTGACGGATGTCCAGCCGCATTCGGTGCAGCGGTAATCGGTCGCGGGTCGGGCCATGGTTACAGACTACGGGGGCTGGTGTCACTGGCCGAGCAGTGTGCGGCCTGATTGCCCGGGTCGAAGCGGACTTGCCGGTTGTACTAAACTCGTCCCCGGTACCGTGTCCGAGCGGCCGAAGGTGCAACTCTCGAAAAGTTGTGTGGGTTAACGCCCACCGTGGGTTCAAATCCCACCGGTACCGCCAAAGGAGTTCGCAGGACCGACATCGCGTACCCCGTGCTTGAATTTGCGTTTGAACTTCGCGTGAGTATCGACGAAGGCTGGCATATCGGCCGTGGCGCCGACGAGGAACTCTGGTTCACCCCGATCACCGGTGGCACATTTGCCGGGCCCCTGCTTAACGGCGAGGTGATCGCAGGCGGTGGCGACTGGTCGGTGCAGCGCGGCGAAACGGTTCAACTCGATGCGCGATATCTGCTGCGCGCAGACGATGGCAGCGTCATCGACATCCTCAATCGCGGTTACTTCCGCGCTACCCCTGAAGTCGAAGCGCGCATGACGGCGGGTGAGCATGTCGACGAGAGTGAGTACTACTACCGCACTGCTCCAGTCTTCCAGACCGATGCTCCCGGGCACCGTTGGCTTGCCGAAACCCAGTTCGTTGGGATCGCGCGCGACGAGGATCAGCAGGTGTGCATCCGAATGTTTGTCGTCCGATAGGTCGACACCCGAAATCGAAAGGCCCTTTGGCCCGGGTAGGAAGGCCTGCCACGCTCCGGCAACCGAATGCCCGGCGCTCCCAGCGCGCTCTCAAACAGGATTGTTAGTCTCACAGCCGGAAGTTTTCGGCAACAGACCGAAGTCCGCACCTCGACATTATGCAGAAGACCTCACGCCACACACTGCCCTCGCCCTCGAAGTTTCGACTGCTCGGTGCGGCAGGAGTTCTTCGCACCTCCTGGGTGGCGCGCCAAAGGCTGACGATCGGCGCACTCACGATCGCCTTCGCATTTGTTGCTGTCACGGTAATCGCCCCGCCACCGCCGGCCACCGCCAAAGAGTTACTCGACGCTTACAACGATGCGCACGCGCAAACCGTGACGGTCGCAAAAACGGTAGTGGCCGAGCAGATCGTACGCGACAGTTATTCGATTCAGCCGGGTGTGCCGCAGTTGGCCAAACACGGCACCAACTACGACTGGGCAAAGATCGTGCTGCTGGATGGCGGCTGGCCGGTCACCGACAATAACGTCACCGTGATCACCCGCTGGATGCGCCAGGAGAACGGTGCCAACAACTGGTGGAACCGCAATAATCCCTTGAACAACGGATGGGGTTCCGGCGGCGGCGGTGGAACCGGCAGCTATGCGAACCTCCTCATCGCAGCGGAAAACGCCGCCGCGGCGCTGCACGGGCATCCGGGGTATTCCGCCATCATAGCGGCACTCGCGGCAGACGCGCCCACCGAGGTCACCGAGCGCGCGATCTGGGCTTCGCCCTGGGCATCCGGTCATTACGCCAACGGTGGCCACTGGCACTACACGCCGGTAGCGGAGTTCACCGCACCGGCCAGCGCCTGGGGTTAAGTGCGGATCAGCGGAGGTCAGTCGGCGCCACAGCCCCTCAGCAGACGCCGTTTGTGGGGTTACGCGGGGCGACGCGCATGGCACGGATTCATCCGCCATCGCGGCATTGATTCGGCGGCGACTCTCGCCTTCTTTTCTGCGCTCACCGTCTTTCCTGCGGCCCTCACGATTGTCTCCGCTCTTGCGATCGGGCAAGGGAAGAAAGATGCGGCGGCGTTCGTTCTCAATCTTGTCGACTCGTTGGCGAAACCGGACACGGTGGATGTGGTCAAGGAACCCCTCACGCAACTTTTCTCGGTAGGCAACCCCGTCATCGCGCTCCATATCGGAATCGTGCTGAGCGTGTGGGCAATGTCAAGTTATGCGACGGCATTCGGGCGAGCGGCGAACAGCGTCTATGAGGCGCAGGAGGGTAGACCATTCCTGAAGTTTCGCCTGTTGATGATCGTGCTCTCGGTCTTTCTGCTTGTCGCGTTCGCCGCAGTCGTTGTGCTTCTTCTCACTACGCGCGATGCCGCGAAAGTCTTCGCCCACGCACTCGGGCTCGGCGAACCGTGGGTCAGCGTGTGGGTGGTGGGTCGCTGGCCGCTGCTTCTCATCGTTCTCACGCTGATCATTGCGGTGCTCTATTACGTCACCCCGAACGTGCAACACGAGAAACGGCGGTGGGTGGGCGTTGGCGCTGTGTTCGCGATCGTCACGTGGGGGCTCGCGACCGCAGCTTTTGCACTCTATGTCTCCACCGTGTCGAATTACGATCGCATCTACGGATGGCTCGGCGGCGCCCTCGCACTCCTGGTCTGGATGTACATCTCCAATCTCGCACTGGTCGCCGGTCTCGAAGTGGATGCCGAGTTCACGCGAGTGCGGCAGCTGCGGGCGGGCATCGACGCCGAGAGTGGGGTGAAGCTTCCCTTGCGGGACACCACCAGAAATCTCACTCTCGCCAGGCGACGCTCGAGGGACGAAGCGGAAGGAAAAGAAATCCGAGAGGCTTTCCACGGCGCGAGCGGCCAGTCACCGCTGGTATAGTTTTCAGGTTGGCTTCGGCTGACAGGACTGCGCCCGTAGCTCAGCGGATAGAGCAATTGACTACGGATCAATAGGCCGGGGGTTCAAATCCCTCCGGGCGCACCATTCGAAAAGCCTCGCCATCTCGTACTGCGGTGGGAAAAGTCCGTCCGCTCACGGCGCTCTGTGCGGTAGCGTGTGTTTTTCAACCTGCGAGCACAGCAACCTCAACGAGGAGAGACAATGCAGTTTCGGCGCTCAGCGAGCACCTTAGCTCTCGTTTCACTGTCCATGGCCCTCGTCGCCTGCACGAGCCCTTCGGTTGTCGATCCACTCCCGTCCGTGGCGGTGGAACCGCTCACCGTGCCGGATTCCATGGTTCTGAAGCAGCCGCTCGTGGATGTCCGCGGTTCGGCCCTGCCTGCGACCGATACTCTTCCGTTTGCCTTCGGCGGATCCGTGATCGATCCCGGGAAACCGTCGGTTCCTGCGGTGTGGCTTTCCGACGACGGTAAGGATTGGCACCGCGCTATCGTCGATCCCACGTTTGAGGGCTCGTTTTCTGGTCGATTCGCCGGTTCCGACAGTCTTGCCGCGATCGGCGGCACCCAGTGGAAAGACCGTGCCCTCACATCGAAACTGTGGGTATCCACGGATCGCGAAACCTGGACGAGCGTAAGTCTCCCCGAGGACTTTGCGTCGAGATTCCGCATCAATTTATTGACCGTCTTCGACAAGCGAGTTTTTGCCATTGGCGTGGCCGCCGATGGCGAGGCTGCCGCGGTCTCCGTCGTGGGTTCGAAAGTCGCGAGCGTAGACCTGCCGAAACCGAAGAAGGACGAACTGCTTTCACCTGGTGCGATTGTCGAAACGTCCGATGGTCTCCTGCTCCTTGCGAGCCCGGGGCCCGAAGGCGATCTTCTGCCGACGATGTCTTTTTGGTCCGCAGATTCCGGCAAGACGTGGTCTTCGCAGACGCAGCTTGCGGGTGCGACATCCGGCATGAGCGGCGCCGTGTGGACGGGAAGCGAGTTCGTCGCCACCGGATATGCGCCCAGCAGTGATACACCCGGCGCGAGCGTGCGCGCGCGAGCGTGGACTTCGCCGGATGGACAGAAGTGGACCGAAGAGGCCATCCCCGACCCGCCGAGTAACGGACCGTTCTTCCTCAAGGATGAGGTCAACGAGTGGTTGGGCGTTCCACAGCAGCTCGAGGGGAGAGTCGCCGTCATCGCCGCGAATGAGAACGCGTCGGTGAGTGCACTCTACGAGCGCTCGCCGGACGGGGTGTGGAGTTTCAAGGGAATTACGAGTGTCAACGAGGCCTCGGGTGAATCGGGGTACGCGATTCCCGCATCCGATGGCAGCGACATCGCACTTCTCGGGTCGACGGGGTATCTCAGAACCGGTCGTTTCACGGATGGCGTGTATGCGGACGGAACCCGCATATCCCAGCGCGAGTTTCTGAACCAGGTCGATGATTTCTATGCGGGTCGCGACCGGGAACTGCTCATTCTCAGCAGATCCGTCTTCAGCACCAGCGAAAACTACGGGTGGCGCAACTCCCGGCAGTCGGACCTGGCAGAATTGTCCGGCGGTACCACGGTGACGGTAACGGAGTGGGAACCGCCGGAAGTGAGTTCGCTCTTCGACGTCACAATGGCAGTCGATGACAGCGGGGCCGAAGTCGCGCTCGGCTCGGAATTTGTGCAGGGTCAGGCCGCCATCGTTGTTTCGGGTTATTACCGTGCCGCGGGGGAAACGGAATGGAACAAAGCCAGCGGGTTCCCCACTCAGGGAGCGATGGAGTTCTTCAAAGTCATTCCGACTGACAAGGGCTGGGTGGCGGTGGGCCAGTACCGCGAGGACTCATACGCGGGAACCACGGCTCACGGCGTCATTTGGACTTCCGAGGATGGCGTGACGTGGACGCAATCGGATGGCGACTTCGGAAGCGGCCGGCTCGCCACCTCGATTTCCGACGTGTGCACCCTCCCCAACGGCGCTCCCATAGCGTTCGGTTGGGTCGAACAGTCCACCGCGTCATATCGGATGGCTGCGTGGTCGCACGACTCGCAGGTCTGGTCGAAGGTCGATCTCGGGAAGTCTGCTGAGCGTGAAGGCTACGCTTCGAGCTGCGCGAGTGACGGCAAAGGGATTGTCGTCTCGGGAACAATTTCCGGCCGCAGCGTGCTCGTGCACACCGCGGACGGAACCTCGTGGAAACGGGTGTTCACGGCGGATCGCGGGCGTGACCTCCACGACCCCGTTGCGGTACCGGGAGGCTTCGCGGCGGCGGGGAGCTGGTCCAACGACACGACGGCGGGTGCGGTCGTGTGGTTGTCGAAAGACGGGATCGAGTGGAAACCGGTAGCTGTTCCGAGTCAAAACATGGGGTCGACCGCGCTGCTCGCCGCTTACGGCGACGATCTGCTCATCACGATGAGTGCGAAAAGCGGTAATCCTCTGCTTGTGCTCCGCGATGTGAAGGATGCGATAGGCGTCGCCTCTCACGAAAAGTGACTTTCTCGCGGGAGCGGACGCGGGAGCGGCAGCGATAGCGGACGCGGGAGCGATAACGGACGCGGAAGCGGAAATCGACTTCAGCCGAGTGAGTCACAGCCGCTAGCTACAGCAGCGCGCCCGCCTCGTCCGCGGCCCGGCGCGCCTCATCGTCAAGCCGCTCATGGTCACGTTGCTCCTCGGCTGCGGCATCCGCCAGGCTCTTCGCATGCTTGTCGTCCGCAGCCTCCTGAAGCGCGGACTTCGCACGCAGTGCGGGGGTCTTGAAGAACAGGGCGAGGATGAACGCGAGCAGCACAACGGCGCCCGCGAGCCAGTAGATCGTGACCGTGGAGACGGTGAAACCGCGGAGGAATGGCTTCGTCAAGCGCGGATCCGCGCCCTTCAAAAACGAGGTGTCGTTGATGGCGTCATCGCTCACGCCCGTGCCGTCGTTTTTCGCGTCTTTCAGGGCTTTCGCGATGCTCGGCGCGGCCTTGTCGATCACCTGTGAACGGACATCCGACTTTGAGAAATCGAGCGGGTTCAACGGAACCTTCGCTTCCGCTTCCGCCTGCGGCACTCCCTGAGCGACGAGCGCCTGCACGCCACCAGCGTGCGCGGCCGCCTGGGCACCCTTTTCGATCGGATCAACCATGTCGGAGTAGATCAAATCCATGATCTTCTGATTCTCGGGCGCTGTCGCAACGGCAGGTGTCAGGGCGGCGTTCAACGCACTCTTGAGAGTGGGGGTGTCCGTGAGTGACGACTGGATGTTGAGCGGCATCACAGTGAACAACAGCGAGAGCATCACAGCCGTGCCCAGAGTTCCACCAATTTGACGAAAGAACGTGGACGAACTTGTGGCGACGCCCATGTCACGCACGTTCACCGAGTTCTGGCTGGCAATCGTGAGGGTTTGCATGAGCTGACCAAGTCCGAGCCCGATGAGCAGCATGCCGCCGGCCACGAACAGGAACGGTGAGTCATATTGCAGGAACGTGAGGTACAGGAACCCCGCGGCCATGAGACCCGTTCCGAGGATGGGGAACAGCCGATACTTGCCGTTGCGGGCAATGAGCTGACCGCTGCCGATGGATGCGATCATGAGTCCCAGGATCATGGGCAGCATCTGGAATCCGCTCTCGGTCGGCGTGGATCCGAGCACAATCTGCAGGAAAAGCGGAATCGTCATCATCGCGCCGAACATGCCGAAACCGACAAGCACACCGATGACGGTGGCCATCGAGAACGTAGGCGAGTGGAAAAGCTTGATCGGAATGAGCGCGTCATCCTTCATGCGGAATTCGATGAAGATGAACGCGATGATTCCCAGGAGCCCGATGCCGTAGCACGCGAAGGCGATGGGACTCGTCCAGCCCCAGTTTTGACCTTCTTCCGCCACGAGGAGCAGGGGAACAAGAGCGATGATCACGGTTGCCGCGCCCCACCAGTCGATGCGCACAGAGTGTCTGTCTATCTTCGGCAGGTGCAGGAACTCGAGCACCATGCCGAGCGCGACGAGGCCGATCGGCACGTTGATGAGGAACACCCACCGCCAACCGGCGATCCACAGGATCTGGTCGGTGCCGGCGAACAGTCCGCCGATGAGCGGACCGACCACGCTGGAAACCCCGAACACGGCCAGAAAATATCCCTGATATTTGGCGCGCTCGCGAGGCGCAAGGATGTCGCCCATGATCGCGAGCGGCATCGACATGAGACCGCCGGCACCGAGGCCCTGAACGGCACGCCAGGTGGCGAGGTCGATCATCGATGTGGAGAGGGAGGAGAGGATCGAGCCGATGATGAACACGCCGATGGCGAAAATGAACAGCGGGCGGCGACCGAAAATGTCCGAAAGCTTTCCATACAGCGGTGTACTGATGGTCGAAACGATGAGGTACGCCGTCGTCACCCACGCCTGAAGGCTCAGGCCGTCGAGATCGTCGCCGATGGTCCGGATCGCGGTGCCGACAACCGTCTGGTCGAGGGCGGAAAGGAACATGCCCGCCATGAGGCCGAAAATGACGAGAAGTATCTCGCGATGGCTCATGACCGCGGCGACAGTGCTCGACGGTGCGGACCCCGACGGTGCGGGGTTCGAGAGTGCAGAGTTCGACGGCGCAAGGTTCGACCCGGCGGGCGGCGATACTGATTCAGAGCGTGACATACGTCCTCAAAGGTGGTGGGTGCGGCGTCGCAGGAAAACAGGCGAAAAGCGGAAAATAGTCGCAAAACTTTGCGCGGAGTGTAAATTTACACCCTCGGCATGATGATTTTTCTTAAAGTGGGGTACTGCACGGCAAATATCGCGGAGGGCGAACAGGCGTATTTCGTGACGCGAAACGTGTCAGCTGCGGTCAGTCCATTCGTGCACCGAATAGCCCGCATCACTGGGGATTCGCACGCGTCGCGTGCCATCCGCCAGCACGTCCATGTCCGGCGTGACCGTGACGACGGGTCGTGATCGGGCCACGGCTATCGCGTGCGCGGAGCCCTCGCTCTCGGCGAGGCGCAGCAGGTTGAGCATCGTAGGGAAGATGATCGGCCGCTTTCTGCCGCGCGCGAGTTCTGCCGCTTCGGCCGGCCCCAGCCATTCCGTAGCGAGAGTCTCCACACCATCAGGTTCCGCGTGCGCGTGTCGATCGACGGCGGCGAGATAAAAATGCGTGTCGAACCGACGAGGCTCTGCGACAGGAGTAATCCAGTGCGCAAAGGGCGTGAGCGCGTCCAGGCGCACGCGAAGACCGGATGCCGTTAGCGCGTCGCGCAGACTCGCGCCCGTTCTGGGCGGTGCCGCCTCCGAAGACACCAGAATTCCGGTTTCTTCCCACACTTCGCGAAGCGCGCCGATGCGAAGGCCGCGTTCCACATCCGTCAGCCCGTCGAAATCGTCGACCAGGGTACGCCAGGACTCATGCCGATCATCCGGGTCGATCGCGCCGCCGGGAAACACGAGGGCGGAGGCGAACGCGCCACGTGCGGCCCGGCTCACCATGAGCACCTCGAAAGGCTCGTCGCGCAGCAGCAGCACAGTGGCCGATTCGCGGGGTGCGGGCGCGTTCTCGCGCGAGGACGGTTGAGTGGTCACCCCGTCATGATACGAGGCCCAGTGGCCTGCACGCGCAGCATCGGATATTCTCACCACATGCCCGCCATCCAAAACTGCGTGATACCGCCGCGTTCCACCGGGCTGGAGGAGCCGCCTCTTGTCGCCCGAATTCGCGACTGTGTTATTGGCGATGATCGCCTCATGGACGGACCCTACGGGCAGAAGCCGGTCACCTACGCGGATTACACGGCCAGCGGGCGCTCACTGAGCTTCATCGAAGAGTTTCTGCGCGACGAGGTTTTGCCCCGATACGCCAATACGCACACCGAAAGCAGCGGCACCGGACTGCAGACGACGAGGCTGAGGGAAGACGCGAGAGACACGATTCGGCGCGCGGTCAACGGCGACGACGACACGATGGTGATTTTTACCGGAAGTGGATCGACGGGCGCCATCGACAAGATGGTGGGCATTCTGGGGCTTCGACTGCCGCGGGAGCTCGATGAGAAGTACGGACTGGATGCACTCATCTCGCCGGAAGACAGGCCCGTCGTGTTCATTGGTCCGTATGAGCACCACTCGAACGAGCTTCCGTGGCGCGAGTCCATCGCAGACGTCGTCACGATTCACGAAGACACCGACGGGCACATCGACCTCGCCCAGCTTGCGGACGAGCTCAGAGTGTATGCGAACCGTCCGCTCAAGATCGGTTCCTTCAGCGCGGCAAGCAACGTCACCGGCATCCTGAGCGACACGCATGCGATTACACGGCTCCTGCACGAGCACGGTGCTCTCGCGTTCTGGGACTTTGCGGCCGCGGCGCCGTACATCGACGTGGAGATGAACCGTGTGGGGGGAGAAGCGATCGAGCGCAAGGACGCGATCTTCATTTCGCCGCACAAGTTCATCGGGGGCCCCGGAACTCCGGGACTGCTCATCGTGGATCGCGCGCTCCTGCGCAACAGCATCCCGCACGTCGTGGGCGGAGGCACAGTCGCGTACGTGAGTGAGACCTCGCACCGCTACCTGAGCAATCCCGAGCATCGAGAAGAGGCCGGCACGCCCGCAATCATCGAATCCATCCGCGCCGGACTGGTCTTTCAACTCAAGGAGGCCGTGGGCGTCGACACGATCGTCGCTCTCGAGCACGACTTCCTGCGCAGGGCGATCACCGCGTGGAATGCTCATCCCGCGATCGAAGTTCTCGGAAATCCCGAGGCGGATCGCCTTTCGATCGTCTCGTTCGTGGTGAAGCGGCCCGACGGCAAATACCTGCACCACAACGCTGTCGTGGCCATGCTCAACGACGTGTTCGGCATTCAAAGCCGAGGCGGATGTTCGTGCGCCGGCCCCTACGGCCACCGGCTCCTCGGCATCGATGCCGTACTTTCCAGCGAGTATGACGAGCAAATTCAAAGCGGCTGCGAAGGAATCAAGCCTGGCTGGGTTCGCGTGAACTTCAACTACTTCATCAGCGACGAAGTCTTTCGGTACATCGTCGAGGCGGTGACGATGATTGCGGAGCACGGGGTGAAGCTTCTACCGGACTACCGGTTCGAGCCGGCATCCGGCCTGTGGAAGCACCGAAACGGGCCCGTCGAACCCCCCTTGAGGCTCGCGCAGGTTTCCTACGACGCGAACGGCCTGCTGAACTTTCCTCGGCACGACGACAAGGCTCCCGCGACTGTCTATAAAGATGCGCTCGCGGCAGCTCGTGCTCTGTTTGCCGCGGCTGCGGACCCCGTCTCGGATGCTGCGGGCGTTGCGCGCGAGCTCGGCGAAGAGTTTGAGAGTCTTCGATGGTTTGAGCTTCCTGCGGAGTGCCTCGTCTGACGCCGTGACCTGTACACTTGTTTGACCATGTCATCAGCAATTTCTGTGTCTGCGGCCGTCGCGAAAGCGCTCGCGGAACATCGGCCGGTCGTCGCGCTCGAATCCACCATTATTTCCCACGGCTTGCCGCGCCCGCGAAATTTCGAGGCGGCGAAGGAGTTTGAGCAGATTCTCCTGGATTCGGGCGTGACTCCGGCAACCGTCGCCGTGCTGGACGGCGTGCCGCACGTCGGACTGGAGCCGGAGGGCGTGCGGCGCATTGCCGACGAAGAAATGGCCAAGGCAAGCGTGCGCGATCTTCCAATCCTCGCCGCGACTCGTGGTTCGGGCGCCACTACGGTGGCGGCGACCGCGCACCTTGCCGCGCGTGCCGGCGTTCGGGTGTTCGCGACGGGAGGGCTCGGAGGGGTGCACAGGGGCGCTTCCTCGAGTTTCGACGAATCCGCCGATCTTTCGACACTGTCGGTCACGCCCATTACCGTCGTCTCGGCGGGCGTGAAGTCGGTTCTCGACATCGCCGCCACCCTCGAGCGGCTCGAAACCCTGAGCGTCCCCGTCGTCGGATACCGCACGAATGTGTTTCCAAGTTTCTGGCTCACCGAATCTGAGCACTCACTGGACTGGCGAGTGGAGAGCGCCGACGACATCGCCCGCGTCATGAAGGGTCAGGATGAGCTGGGCCACGGGCAAGGGATAGTCGTGGCGAATCCTATTCCGCGCGATCAGCAGTGGGATCCGCACGAGCACGACCGGGTGCTTGCCGAAGCGCTGCTGGCCGCGGATTCCGCGGGTATGCACGGCAAGGCGGTGACGCCATTCCTGCTCAGCTACATTGTGGACGCGTCGGAGGGACGCAGCCTCGAGGTCAATCTGGATCTCGCCAGAAACAACGTGCGGCTTGCGGCGCAGATCGCCACCGCGTGGGCAGCGCTCACGACATGAGCAATCGCATCGTCGTGTTCGGCGACGTGATCGATGACATCGTCGTCGTGCCCAGAGGGCCGATTCGCGCCGACACCGACACGCCGAGCTCGATTCGGCACCGAGCGGGGGGCTCCGCGGCCAACGCTGCGTCATGGCTGGGCGCGCTCGGCGCATCCGTCGACTTTGTCGGGCGGGTGGGGGAGCTGGACGTGCAGAGGCATCGCGACATCTTCGAAAGCTATGGGGTGACCGCTCACCTGATTGCGGACAGCGAACACCCCACGGGAACAATTGTCGTTCTCGTGGAGGGGAACAGCCGGTCCATGCTCACGGAGCGCGGAGCGAACGCATGGCTCAGCGCAGACGACGTGACGGACGATCTGTTGCGCGCAGCATCCGCTGTGCACTTCACGGGCTACAGCATCTTCGATTCGGTCGATCATGATCCGCTGCGCCGACTCATGGCTCGGGCATCCGATCACTCGGTAACGGTTTCTGTCGATCCGGCGTCCGCGGGAAACCTTCTGGATTTCGGTGTGAAACGATTTCTGGAACTTATCGACGGTGCCGGGATCCTCCTGCCGAATCTGGATGAGGGCAAGGTTCTCACCGGTCTGACGGATCCGAGTGAGATTGCCGCCGCACTCACCCGGCACTTCCCGCTTGTCGTACTCACTCTGGGTATCGACGGTGTGGTCGTCGCCGAACGCGATGCAGAGCCTGACGTTGTGGCAGCCGTGACGTGCGATGTCGTCGATCCGACGGGCGCGGGCGACGCGTTCGCGGCGGGCTTTCTTGCCCGCTGGCTCCAGGGTGACGCCCCAGCGGCGGCGGCGCGAGCGGCAGCGGATGTCGCGGCGCGCGCGGTGCAGATCGTCGGCGGCCGCCCCACGGACACGGTTCGCCGGGAGCTGTCGCGGCCGGCGCCACCGTCGCGTTAACGAAGTGAGGGTCCGTCGCAGAGGCTAGCGACGGACCCTTTTCCCTTGCACCAAGAGTGTCCTGCAATCACATTCCGCAGAAACTGCCACAGCAAACAACTTCTGCATCTGCAGCATATAACAGTTAGGTAACGGAACGCTAGTTATACTTTCGTTATCTTTTTGCGTGTTTTCGCGGTCTACGCACAAAATCGGAGCCCGACGCAGAAAATGCGCGTACGGTTCCTCATCGTCGACGCGTGCCCACGATGATCGTGGAATGGAAGTGCGCTGACGTGACGATGCGCGTGGTCAAACCGGACGTCGTCACGACATCGGATGCCGCCATCGACTGGTCGACTCCCGTCTCAAAAAACAGGTGGCCGCCAGGGGCAAGCCACAGCGGAGCTTCGAACGCAACGCGCCGCAGCACATCCAGCCCGTCCGCGCCGCCGTCGAGTGTGAACCGCGGTTCGTGTTCGCGTGCCTCGTGAGGCAGCAACGGGATGGCGCCAGTGGGCACGTAAGGAACATTCGCCGTGAGGATATTCACCTTGCCGCGCAGCGCATCCGGCAACGGTTCGAAGAGATCGCCCTCGAATGCCCTGCCGCCGAACACGTCGAAGTTGCGTTTCGTGTTCGCGACGGCCGAATGATCGATGTCGGACGCATAGAGTTCCGCCCCGTCGATCGCGGAACAAATCGCAATGCCGACGGCACCGGACCCGCAGCACATGTCGAGGACCGTGCTGCCCGAGCTTGCATGAGCTATCGCCTCCCGGACGAGAAACTCGGTTCGCTTCCGCGGCACGAAAACTCCGTCGTCGATGCCAATGCGAAGGCCGAAGAATTCGACCCACCCCAGAACGTATTCCAGCGGGTAGCCGGCGATCCTGCGCTCGACGAGCTGCTCCAGTTCTTCCGGTGTCTCCGCTGACTCTGCGAGCAGGCGCGCCTCATCTTCGGCGAACACGCAACCCGCCGCGCGCAAGCGGGCAATGAGCGTGTCCGTCTCAAGGGCAGGCAGCAGCAGGGACACGTGCCTCCGATCGTCGAGCCCAGCCTAGAAGTCCGGCGACGGAGTTGTCGCGTGACGCACCGAGACATCCGCGTGCGGGTCGAACCGATATCCGAGGCCCCGAACCGTGCGAACGATCTCGTCGTAAACGCCGAGTTTCGACCGAAGCCGCCGAACATGCACGTCGACCGTGCGTTCATTGGGGGCGTCGGCGTCGCTGTCGCCCCACAGTCCCGCGACGAGTTCTGCGCGAGCGACCGTACGACCTTCGCGGGAAACCAGGTAGTGCAGCAGCTCGAATTCCTTGTACGTCAAGGGCACGCGGTCGCCGTCAATCGTGATGCGTTTGCGCGAGAGGTCGATCACAATGCCTTCCGCACGCGGTTCCTCTGCAAACTCGTCGTCGCGGTGGCGAGCGAGTGCAGCGGGGTCGCGGAGCGCAAGACGGACGACATCGATGTCCCGTCCTCCTGAGTTCCTGGGCGCGAGAGCAACAGCGGCATGGGTTTCCGCACTCGGCACGAGTTCCGATGTCAGGCGACGAAGCGCAGAAACCAGAGTGCGCAGGTCGGTTCCCGAAGCAGAGGCGGTCTCTTCGTCGATACCGACGTAGAGGACAAAGCCGCGTGCCTCTGTTCCTTCCGGTACCGCCCTGATTCGTGGACGGGGAGGCTGCGGGACAGTTTCGGTCACCGCGTGCAGCTGGCGCTGGTCGGTGGAGTGGGTACGGTCAATTTCAATGGTTGCGAGTGACATGGTGTCGAATCCCCTGGGGATCGTGTGAAGACCCTCTAATGAGGAGGTTGCGTCTTCGGTAACTTCAAAGCGTGGCGAATGGGCGATCGTGATGAGGATCGGCATCCGGGAACCGGCGACTCGGCGAGAACGGGACCTCGTGAGCGGGTTCGGCGAGAGGTTTGCCTATGAGACGTGCATTCGACAACACGTGATTGCGCGACGTGGCATCATCATGCCAGCGTCTCCGTGATCCTCGAGAGAGGACAGGGCGTGCGCGTTCACAGTCATGAGGCAACTATCGTGCACGCGCGAGCGCGTTGTCAAATTTTTCCGGTGCGCTCGGAATGCGCAGCGGGCAATTCAGTCGACCGTTCCGTACAGTCTGTCGCCGGCATCACCGAGGCCCGGCACAATGTAGCCAATCTCGTTGAGCTTTTCATCCAGGGCACCGAGAACAAGGGAAACTTCGCGCCCGGTAGTTCCCTTCTCAATCGCGTCGAGTCCTTCGGGTGCGCCGATCAGGCAGATCGCCGTCACGTCTACCGCACCGCGGTCGAAGAGGAAGTTGATGGCGGCAAGAAGCGATCCGCCGGTGGCCAGCATCGGGTCCAGAACAAAGCACTGACGATGGGAAAGGTCATCCGGCAGTCGCTCCGCGTAGGTGGTGGGCTGCAGGGTCTCGTGATCGCGCACCATCCCCAGAAAGCCGACTTCCGCGGTCGGGACGAGCTTCACCATGCCCTCGAGCATTCCCAGACCCGCACGCAAGATGGGAACCACAAGCGGGCGCGGTTTGCTGATGGCGAGTCCGGCGGCATCCGCCACAGGCGTGCGCACGGTGACATTGTCGACACGAACATTGCGTGTCGCCTCATAGGCGAGAAGGGTGACGAGCTCTTCGGTGAGCGCGCGGAAAACGGTGGACGGTGTTCGTGCATCCCGCAGCACCGTGAGTTTGTGAGTGATGAGCGGATGATCTGCAACGTGGACTCGCATAGGCTCAATCTACTGGACGTGGGAGGTGAGAGCGGTGTCCACAATCGATGCGCAGCAGCGTGAAAACCTCATGGCTGTTGCCATAGAAGAAGCGCGCCGCTGTCTGGACACGGATGACGTGCCGGTCGGCGCCGTGCTCGTCGACGCGGAAGGCTCCATTTTCGCCAGGGGTCGCAACGAGCGCGAAGAGACGAAAGATCCGACCGCTCACGCTGAGGTGCTGGCGATTCGCGAAGCCGCGGCACTGCGCGGATCCTGGCAGCTCGACGATCTCACCCTCCTGGTGACGCTGGAACCGTGCGTAATGTGCGCGGGAGCCATTCTTGCCGCCCGCATCCCTGCAGTTGTTTTCGGTACCTGGGACGAGAAGGCGGGCGCTGCGGGAAGCGTGCACGATCTGCTGCGGGATCGAAGACTGCCGCACCGGGTTGAGGTGATCGCGGGAGTGCGCGAAGCGGAGTGCGCGCGCCTGCTCAGCGAGTTTTTTTCACAGCGTCGAGCCATTCGCTGAACATGGCTCGCGAAGCAACCTGCATTGCGGGATTGTTCTTACGGCCCAGTTCGCGCCACTCATCCTCGTCGATGCCTTCTTTATCGAACTGATCGCTCGAGTTTCGGGTCCATTCTTCGTGCATGGACGCTGTTACTTCCGGATGGAACTGCACTCCCAGCGCAAAGTCGCCGATGGCGAAAGCTTCATTGGGATACGCGGCCGACGTACCGAGCAGGGTCGCCTCCTCGGGAAGCGTGAAGTGATCGCCGTGCCAGTTGAGCATCCCGACGCCTGCCACGTGCCGCAACGGGGACGCGAGCCCCGCTTGGGTGAGTTGAATATCCTGGTATCCCAGGTCGGGCTTGTCTCCTTTGTAGTTGCGTGCACCGAGGCTGCCCGCCATCAGCTGCGCACCGAGACACACGCCGAAGAGCGGTTTGCGCGCGTCGATTCGGGCGCGGATGAACTGCATTTCGTCGAGAAGGTGCGGGTGCTTCTCGGTCTCGTAGACTCCCATCTCGCCGCCGAGCACGATCACGACATCCGCTTCTGCAGGATCCAGCACCGAGATATCCTGCGTGGTCGCGTCAACGATCGTGATGTCGTAACCGTGCTCGCGCAGCACCGGTTCGAAGTTGCCGAGCGTGATGTGATCGGCGTGCTGCAGGACGAGCGCGTGAGGTGCGTTTGCGGCCGTCAATCTGACGCCCGGATCACGATGGCATCCGTCGACGGGCTCCCTTTGCCCGGCGGGTGGTAGATGTCGGGTTCGATGTAAATCACCCGTGCGGCGGGAACCGCTTCGCGGATGCGCGCCTCAAGGGAGTTGATGGCGGACGCTACTTCGGAGAGTTTCTTTTTGGGCGCGAAGGCGACTTTCGCGGCAACGAGCAGCTCGTCCGGCCCGAGGTAGAGAGTCTTCAGGTGGATGAGCGCTTCGACCTGCTGTTCGGCGTTGATCGCGTCGCGAATGGCTGTCGCATCCACGGGCCTGGCGCCCTCGCCGACGAGCAGGCTCTTCGTTTCGATGCCGAGCACGAGCGCGACGGCGACGAGCAGCACTCCGATGGCGAGAGTTCCGATAGCGTCCCACACGGTGTTGCCGGTGATGACGGAAAGCCCCACGCCGAGGAAGGCGAAGACGAGGCCGGTCAGCGCCGCGACATCCTCGAGCAGTACGATCGGCAACTCAGGAGCTTTGGCGTGACGGACGAACTGCACCCAGTTCTCCTTGCCCCGCACCTTGTTGGATTCCCGAATGGCGGTGCGCAGCGAAAGCGACTCCAGGACGATGGCGATGACGAGCACGAGAATCGGCAACCACGCGTTGGTGATGACGTGCGGCTCGCGGAGCTTGTCGATGCCTTCGTACACCGAGAAAACACCGCCGATCGAAAACAGGATGATGGAAACCACAAACGCGTAAACGTACCGCTCTCGCCCATAACCGAAGGGATGCGATGAGTCGGCCGTGCGTTTGGATTGCCGCGCGCCGAGAAGCAGAAGCCCCTGATTGCCGGTGTCCGCGAGCGAGTGCACGGCTTCAGCCAGCAGCGAGGCGGAGCCAGACAGGGCCCACGCGACAAACTTGGTGATCGCGATCCCAAGATTGGCCAGGAGCGCGGCAATAATCGCCTTCTTACCGCTGTGGGTGCTCACGGCTTCTCCCGATTCGTGTTCACGACTCAATCCTAGGATGGAAGCATGGTAACTCTTCCCGCTGTTGCGATTCTCGGTGCCGGTTCGATGGGTGGTGCCATCCTCTCGGGACTGGTGGCACCGAATGTGACCGTCGAGGGTGGAGTGCGCGTCACCAATCGCACGGAAAAGAAGGCAGCTTCGGTGCGCGCGCAAGGCGTGACAAGTGTGTCCTCCGAGATCGACCCTGACGCAAACCGAAATGCGGTTCGCGGGGCGCGCATCGTGATCGTCGCCGTGAAGCCCGCAATGGTCCCCGATGTGCTGGAGGAAGTGTCCGACGCCCTGGAGACTGACGCGATCGTGGTGAGTGTCGCGGCGGGTGTTCCCACGGCGCGCATGGAGTCGCTGCTTCCCGACACCGTGGCCGTGGTACGCGCCATGCCGAACACGCCGGCGACGATCCGGAAAGGCGTGACGGGCGTCTGTGCGGGCTCGCGGTCAAGCTCCGCGCAACTTCAACTCGTTACGGAACTTTTTTCCACGGTCGGTGAGGTCGTGGTGGTTCCGGAGAGCAAAATTGATGCGCTCAGCACCATCTCGGGGTCCGGTCCCGCCTACGTTTTCCTCCTCATCGAGGAAATGGTTAAGACCGCCGTCGCCATGGGGTTCAGCCTTACAGATGCCTCGACGATGGTGGAGGGCACCTTCCGTGGAGCGTGCGAACTGCTGGCAACCTCAGGCATGTCACCGAGCGAGCTCCGTCTTCAGGTGACGAGCCCGAACGGCACGACAGAGCGTGCCGTCGCAGAACTTCAGAAAGCAGATTTGGCCGCGGTGTTTGACCGCGCTACCGCAGCCGCACTGGCGCGAGCCAGAGAACTCGCCGCAGGATAGCCTCGCCGCAGGATTGCGCGGCATGGTCATCAGCTTTGCTGTGCGGCGAACTTCTCAATCTGGTGCGAGTTGCCGCTCACGATGATGAGGTCGTGGTTGGAGATGACCGTCGCCGGAGTCGCATAGGTGAACTCGGTTCCCGGGGACTTCACACCCACGACAGTCACACCGAACTTTTTCCGGATGTCCGTGTCGGAGAGCGGTACGTCCCTCACGGATTTCGGCGGATACATTTTGACCATCGCGAAGTCGTCATCGAATTCGATGAAGTCCAGCATCCGGCCAGAGACGAGATGCGCCACGCGCTCACCCGCTTCTGCTTCCGGATATATCACGTGGTTGGCGCCGATGCGAGACAGTATTTTTCCGTGAGACTGGCTGATCGCTTTCGCCCAGATTTGCGGGATGCCGAGGTCCACCAGGTTGGCGGTGATGAGCACGCTCGCTTCGATGGAGGAGCCGACCGCCACGACCGCGACCATGAAGTCTGCGGCACCAATCTGGCGGAGCGCTTCGATGCTGCGGGCGTCGGCCTGAACAGCATGCGTTACGCGCTCTGACCACTTTTGCACGAGCCCCTGGTTCTCATCGACGGCGAGGACTTCGCGACCGAGACGATCGAGCTGACCGGCCGCGCCGGCGCCGAACCGACCGAGCCCGATCACGAGAACGGGTGCGTTGTGCGCGATTTTTTCAACCAACGATGGGCCTCTCTTCGGCTCGCGTGAACAGTTGCCGGCGTTGGCTGGCCGCCAGCGCTGCGGCAAGGGTCACTGTACCAACTCGACCTGCCCACATGGTGGCGGCGAGGATGTACTTTCCCGCATCCGGGAGCTCGGCAGTTGCTCCTGTGCTGAGTCCGCAGGTTCCGAAGGCCGAAATCACGTCGAACATCACCCTGTCCAGGGGCAGCTGCGACACCTGCAGAATCGCGATCGTGGAGACGGCGACGATCGTTGCCCCCCACAGCACAACGCTCACCGAGACGCGAAGCACATCCGGCGGAATGCGGCGGCCGAACACTTGGATGTCGCTGTCGCCTTTCGCTTCGGCAAGCGCGGCGAGGAACAGAACGGCCAGGGTCGTGACTTTGATGCCGCCCGCCGTCGACGCGGAGCCGCCGCCCACAAACATGAGCATGTCCATGACGAGGAGGCTCGCATCATGCATTTGACCGACATCCACCGTGGAGAATCCCCCCGATCTCGTCATGATGGAGAGGAAGGCAGCGGTCATGGGCCGCACGCTCGGATCCTGCGCACCGAGGGTGCTCGCGTTGTTCCATTCGAGCGCGTACAGCGCGACGGCGCCGATGACGATGAGAATCGCAGACGTCGCCAAAGTCAATTTGACGTGAATCGATACGCGGTGTTTTCCACGCCATCCCTTGGTCAGCGCGAAGATTACGGGAAACCCGAGGCTGCCGATGAGTACGCCGACTCCGATGACGGACAGCATCCATGGGTCGTTCTCGAAAGGGTCCATGCCTTCAACGAGCGGCACAAACCCGGTGTTCGTGAACGCAGAAGTGGCGAAGTAAAACCCTTGCCAGATCGCGGTCCAGGCGTCTTTGCCGGCCAGCAGAAGGCGCGGAACGATGAACACCGTGAGCACCGCTTCGATCGCCAGGACGCTCACCGCAACGGTGGCCAGCAGTCCGCCGATTTCGCCAAGGCGGATGGCCTGACCCTCAGCCACCGGTCCCGCGTGAATGCGCAATGGATTGCTGTCGCTCGCGGCAATCAGCTTCGCTTTGAGTCCGAGGCGGCGGGACACGACGAGTCCCAGGATGCTCGCGAGCGTGAGCACGCCGATTCCGCCGACTTCGATTCCGATGAGAATCGCCACGTTGCCGAAAGTCGACCAGTGCGTTGCCATGTCGACTGTGGAGAGTCCCGTGACGCAAATTGCGGACATCGCGGTGAAGAATGCGTCGGCAAGAGGAGTGACGCTGCGCTCCGAGGTGGCGATGGGCAGCGAAAGGACGGCGGTGAGTACAAACACGAGGGCCGTGAAGATAATCAGCGCAAATCGGGCTGGCGACGAGGACGCCAGGAAGTCTGCGGCGTCGCGAATCCGCGCGACCAGAGAAACCCGTCCGGCGACCTTCGCACGCATGATGTCCCCTTTGTGGATGCATCAGAAACACTTCGAGTGCAGCAGTTTGACATGGTACTACTCAGGAGACCTCTGTACCCTGTGTGCATGGCAGACATCTTCGACGTCATTGCGGATCCGAGTCGTCGCGAAATTATGCGAGTGCTCCTGGAGAGCCAGAGCGAGCATGATCGCGGTCCGGGCGAGGTGAGTGTCAGCGGTCTCGTCGAGGCGCTGGGCCTCAGCCAGCCGACGGTCTCCAAACACTTGAAAGTGCTGCGAGACAGCGGACTCGTGGAGGTGCGCGAGGACGGCCAGCACCGCCTCTATCGACTTCGGGCGACGCCGCTTGAGACGCTCGAAGACTGGCTCGTTCCCTTCCTGGGAGCGGATGACATCGCCTCCAGCGTCGATGTCGGCGCTACCGCGTTCGCCGCGTGGGCTGGGTCTGGCCTGCCGAAACCGTTGCGCAAGGTTGCCGAAACCATTGAGCACCCCACGGATGCCGGCGCCGCCGTCGGTCGCACTGCCGCCGCCGCCACGCACCAGGTTCGCACGGTGATCGAAGGTGCTGCACACGCCATCGAGGATGCGACCGCGAAAGTGGAAGAGAAGGTCATCAAGCCCATCAAGACCAAATTGAGTCGTCGATCCGACGAAGCAAAGTCGTAGACAAAACTTCACTTTTACCCCTAGAGTGTGCTTCAAGCACTCTGGTAACACCCGAATCGAGTGTCCGGCCAATCTGGGGGATCACAACCATGTCGCGCGACCTGTCCGAGGTGAAGTTTCTCACCGTCGCGGAAGTGGCGGAGATGATGCGTGTCTCCAAGATGACGGTGTATCGCCTGGTTCACTCGGGGGAACTGCCCGCCATCCGATTCGGTCGGTCGTTTCGCGTGCCGGAATCGGCGGTCCAGACCGCCATCGCCACGCACATTGCGGATGGTGAGTCGGCCGTCGGCTGAACGCCGTCGCGTTCGCGCGCAATGCGTGCCGGCGATCGGGCCGGGGTTGACTGGCGCGAACGCAGTCAATTGCATCCGCTAGACTTGCCCGAGGTATTTTTCTGGGGTTCGAAGAGAGCCCGGTCTTCACGGTTCGCGTTCTGCAGAACCACAATCAACGAGGTGTGTATGGGTTCGGTCATCAAGAAGCGTCGCAAGCGTATGGCGAAAAAGAAGCACCGCAAGCTTCTGCGCAAGACGCGGCACCAGCGTCGCAACAAGAAGTAGTCGATTCCGTTCCTGCCGACATGCAACTCACCGTTATCGGCAAGCCCGATTGCCACTTGTGCGATGTGGCGCAGTCCGTGATCGACGGCGTGCTCGACGACCTGGATGACAGCTCGCGCGTGACTGTGGAGAAGCGATCCATTCTGGATGATCCGGTGCTGTACGAAAAATACTGGGAAAAAATTCCCGTCATTCTGATCGACGGGATCGAGCACGCGCACTGGCGCGTCGATGCCGCGAAACTGCGCGCGGCTCTGGAGGACGTGTCGTGATTCTTCGCCACATCGTGTCGATGCGGATGGATGCCGCCACACCCGCCGAGCGCGAAGAGCGGGCAGAAACTCTCGCTGCCGCCCTCCGGAGCCTGCCGGCGCACGTCGACGAGATCCGTTCGCTCACGGTGGGTCTCAACGTGCTTGACCGTCCGGGAAATTGGGACCTCGTTCTCACCGTCGACGTCGACGATGAGAACGCCTTAGAGGTGTATCGCAACCATCCGGAGCATCAGAAAGTGATGGGGCTCATTCAGGAGTTGGTTGCAGACCGCTGCGCGGTCGACTTCTTCGCCTGAGCCGTGCGCGGTTAGGATTGTGCGAACCGCGGTCAGGCGCGGACTCAAAGGAGAGTAACCATGAAGTTTCAAATCGTCAAAGGAAAGTCCACGACGCAGCCCTACTTTTGGCGGATTGTGGCCAGCAACGGGCAAACCCTCGCGGTGAGCGAGAACTATGTTGCCAAGTCGTCGGCGAAGAGCGCAGTCGAATCCGTCATGAAGAACGCCGCGGGGGCGACGGTCGAAGACCTCAGCTAACTTATTTCGGCCCTGCGGCCGGCGCCTGGTGCTCAGGGCAGCAGCCGCGTGGGTCCGCGGAACAGGTACGTCACTTCGCGCAGGTTCGGCAGGCCGAGCATGAGCATGAGCACGCGCGAGAGCCCCATGCCGAAACCGCCGTGCGGAGGCACACCGTAACGGAAGAAGTCCAGGTAGAACGAAAGCTCCTCCGGATCCAACCCCTTTTCCCGAGCCTGCGCTTCGAGCACGTCGATGCGGTGCTCGCGCTGCGCACCCGTGGAGATTTCTACGCCGTTGAAAATGAGGTCGTAGCTCTTCGTGAGGCCGGGATCCGCTTCGTGGCGCATGTGGTAAAACGGCCGAATGCTCGAGGCATAGTCCGTGAGGAACACAAACTCGTGCCCGAACGTTTCCTTGACGTACGCTGCGATTTGCCGCTCGCCCTCGGGATCCATGTCGTCATCGTGGCGCGGCACCTCGTAACCGCGTTCGGCGACAATGCGTTTCGCTTCGGCAAGAGGAATGCGCGGGAACGGAGCCTCCGGCACCGTGATCTGGATGCCGAACGCCGCCTCGATTTCCTCACCGTGCTTCTCTTTCACGGCCGTGAAACCGGCGATCATGAGTTCTTCGTGCATTCTCATGACGTCCTCGTGACTGTCGATCCAGCTGAATTCAGAGTCGACGCTCACGAATTCCGTTGCGTGTCGGCTCGTGAAACTGGGGTCGGCGCGAAACGCCGGACCGACCTCGAAAACGCGGCCGAATCCTGCCGGCTGTGCCATCTGTTTGAAGAATTGCGGACTCTGGGCGAGGTAAGCCTTGCCATCGAAGTACTTGACCTCGAACAGCTCGGCCTTCGATTCGCTCGCGCTCGCCATGAGCTTCGGCGTATGAATTTCGATGAAGTCGTGCTCGACCCAGTACGTGCGCCACGCGTGCTCGAGCGTGGTCTGTACGCGGAAAACGAGGTTGTTCTTGGGCAACCGCAGGTCGAGAAAGCGCCAGTCCATGCGTTTGTCGACGCCGGTGTCTTCTGCGATGGGAGACTCGAGTGCATCGGACACGACGTCGAGAGACTCGATGACGACTTCGATGCCACCGAGCTTGACGCGTTCGTCGTGTTTGAGCGTTCCGGTGACGGTGATGAAACTGCCCAGACCCAGTGCGGAAATCGTGTCGGCGAGCGGGTCGGAGGGTACTGGTTGGCTCCCTTCGAGGCGGGCTGCTCCCTCGTCAGGGAGCGATGCGCGGGGATGCACGAGCTGGAGGGCACCGGATTCGTCGCGCAGCACCACGAACTGCACTTTCTTTTGGTCGCGCACGGTATCCACCCAGCCGGACACGGTCACGGTTCCGTCGGTTCTGGCGGCAAGGTTCTTGATCTGGGTGCGTATCGTCACCGATCAAGTCTAGAGTCACGGAATCGGAACCTAGACTGGATGGGTGCCTGCATCGCTCGTCCACCTCGTTCGCCATGGCGAGGTCCACAATCCTGATGGCGTGCTCTACGGACGCCTGCCCGGATATCACCTTTCGGAGCTCGGCGAGAAGATGGCCCGGTCTGCGGCGGTCGCGGTCAAGGAAAGCGGCAGCAACGTGACCGCGCTCGTGGCGTCGCCTCTGGAGCGCGCTCAGGAGTCTGCGCAACCGTTCTCCGAGATTTTCGGGCTCGACATCCGAACGGATGGCCGCCTCATCGAGCCGACGAACAAGTTCGAGGGCCGCTCGTTTGAATTTGGCCCCCAGGTGATCTTGCGTCCACGATCGTGGCCGTGGGTCCTGAATCCGCTCCGGCCGAGTTGGGGTGAGGCCTACCAGTCCATTGCCGCACGCATGCTGGCCGCGCTCGAGGATGCGTGCGCAAAAACGGATGCCGGCAACGTCGTGCTCGTGAGCCACCAGCTGCCCATCTGGACCATCACGCGATACCTCGCGGGTGAACGACTGTGGCATGACCCGCGCAAGCGGAGATGCAGCCTCTCCAGCATCACGACGTTCGAACGACGCGGTGACACGTTCGCGGAAGTGAGTTACCACGAGCCCGCGCGCGATCTGCTCGATCGCGCGGTGGACGCGGGGGCGGTGTAATGCGTAAAGCGGTGGCTTCCGTGGCGTTTCTCGGCGCCGTCCTGCTCGTGCTGACCGGGTGTTCCTCGCACGACCAGCTCGCCATCGACTACGGATCCGGCGGGAACAAGAATTATGTCGCCGGCGACGGAAGCATCATGGAGATTCCTCCGGCGAATCGCAAAGATCCGATCGTTTTCCACGGCAGCACCGAGTCTGGCGCGGAGGTGACGAGCGACGACTACCGCGGTGAAGCACTCGTCGTGAACTTCTGGGCGGGCTACTGCGCACCGTGCCGCGCCGAGGCGCCCGAACTCCAAAAGTTGTCGCAGAAGTGGGCCGATCGCGGCGCGAAGTTCCTCGGAATCAACACCTACGACGAGGCGGCGGGGGTGCAGGCGTTCAACCGCAACTACGGCGTGACGTACCCCTCCATCATCGACGTGCATTCCGGAGCGGCGCAGCTCGCGTTCGCCGGCTCGGTCGCGCCCAGCGCCCTGCCGACGACGATCGTGCTCGATGCGAAAGGCCGCGTGGCTGCCCGCATCCTCGGCGAGATTGAATCGGCGTCGATCCTCGACGCGATCATCAAGCGAGTCGTGGAGGGTGACTCGAAGTGACAAACCCCATCGGGGAGCTTGTGCTCAGCGGCAACCTGCTGATCGCCATCCCCATTGCCCTTCTTGCCGGTCTGATCTCCTTTGCGTCGCCGTGCATTCTGCCGCTCGTTCCCGGATACCTCGGCTTCGTCGGGGGTTTCGCCGGCGGAGATGGCGAGGGGGCAACAGACCGGCGAAACCGGAGTCGGCTTCTGCTGGGAGTTTTTCTGTTCGTTCTGGGGTTCAGCGCCGTCTTCGTGACGTTCGGTCTCGTGTTCGGAGTCGCCGGGCTGCTGCTGAAGCAGTGGATGGACATCATCACGCGCGTCGCGGGTGTCATCGTCATCATCATGGGACTGGTTTTCATCGGCCAGTTCACCTTCCTGCAGCGCACGATCACGCCGCGCTGGAGGATCACCGCGGGCATCGCCGGCGCCCCGATCCTCGGCCTCGTCTTCGGACTCGGCTGGGCACCGTGCATCGGCCCCACACTCACAGCGGTACTCGCCCTCAGCATGGATGGGGGTTCGCCGGCGCGAGGCGCAGTGCTGGGTGCGGTGTACTGCCTCGGTCTGGGCGTTCCGTTTTTGCTGGTGGCGCTCGGTTTCGGCTGGGTCAGCGGGTCTGTCGCCTGGCTAAGGCGCAACATCCGCGTCATCAATATCGTGGGCGGCGCGGTGCTCGTGCTTATCGGAATGCTCATGGTCACCGGTCTCTGGCAGGCCATGATCTCGGCGCTGGGGGCGGTGATCGGAGCTTTTGTCACGCCCCTTTGATCACATAGAAGGTTCCGGTACGCCGGGAAAACCCGACCCGGGAGTCGTTCAGCCCAAACTCGGCATCGTCGGATACGCGCGGTTCTTCTGGCGTCAGCTCACGAGCATGCGCACCGCCATTGTGCTGCTGCTGCTGCTTGCCGTCGCCGCGATCCCCGGCTCCATGTGGCCTCAGCGCAGTTCGGATCCGAACGGCGTGATCCAGTTTTACGCGAACAATCCCTCACTTGCTCCCGTACTGGACCGAATTCAGTTATTCGATGTCTACACGTCGGTGTGGTTTTCCGCGATCTACATCCTGCTGTTCATCTCCCTCATCGGATGCGTTCTCCCGCGCACCCTGCACCACCTGCGGGCCCTTCGTGCCAGACCTCCCCGCACTCCGGCCAGGCTGTCGCGCCTTTCCGTGTTTCAGAGTGAGGATTGCGACGCCGACGGCGGTTCGGTACCGAGTGCCGCCACCGCGATCGAGGCGGCGCGAGCTCAACTCCGCGCGAGCGGTTATCGCGTGGCACTCTACGAGGGTTCCGGCGAACTGTCGGTTTCCGCAGAGCGCGGATACCTTCGAGAGACCGGCAACCTCGTGTTCCATACGGCGCTCATCGGAGTGCTCATCGCGGTCGGAATCGGCGGCGGATACGGCTACACGGGCCAGAAAGTGATAGTCGAAGGACAGTCGTTCGTCAACGTCAAGGGTGCATACGATTCCTTTACGCCGGGGCGCTTCTTCACCGATCCGGAACTTCAGCCGTATCGCCTCACGCTGAACGATTTTAAGGCGACGTACGAGGAACAGAATATTTCCGCCTACGGAAAGCCCATCGACTACACCGCCCATGTGACGACCTGGCTGCCCGGACAGAAGGGCACGGACTCGACCATCAAGGTGAATGAACCGCTGGGACTCGGGGGATCGGAGATCTATCTGCTCGGCAACGGTTACGCACCGAAAATCACGGTTCGCGACGGCAAAGGAAATATTGCCTTCACGGCATCCGTTCCGTTCCTGCCCCAGGACTCGAACCTCACGTCCTCGGGTGTCATCAGGGTTCCGGACGCACTGCCGGAACAGTTGGCCTTCCTCGGCTTTTTCTATCCCACTGCGGGCGAACTGAAGACGGGCGCTCTGACATCGATACATCCTGACCTGCGCAATCCCGTGCTCACGCTGTTTGCATACAAGGGCGACTTAGGACTCGACAGCGGGATTCCGCAGAACGTTTATGCGCTCGATCCGACCGATCTCACCCAGATTGCCGGTGGCGACAGCGGCACTCCCGCTCTCGAGTTGCGGCCCGGGCAAACGGTGGACCTTCCCGATGGACTTGGTTCGGTGACCTTCGACTCGGCCTCTCCCGACGCTGCCAAGGATGACTGGTCTCGCAGCGTTCCGCGCTACGTGTCGCTGGACGTACACCATGACCCCGCTCAACTCTGGGTGCTGCTGTTCGCGTCCCTCGCGGTACTCGGACTTCTCGGTTCGCTGTTCGTGCCGCGGCGCCGCGTGTGGGTGAAGGCGAAGGAAGCCGCAGACGGGGTACTGACGCTCGAATATGCCGGGCTCGCCCGAGGCGAGGATCCGGGACTGGAAGCGGCGGTGGCGGCGATTGCCACACGTCACCTCGACCGACTGAAGGCTTAGGCTGGTGGTCGTGACAGAAACCTTCGACTCCCTCGCTCTGGTCGCCATATACTCCGCGATGGGCGTGTACGTGCTCGCCTTCGTGTTCTTCACCCTCGAGCTGGCGAAACGATCGGCTCGCGCGACGGCGCCCGTGGTCGAGGTGGCCGCGGGGCAAAATGCAGTCGCCTCCAGAGGCGGTGCCGTCGCGACGCTTGAGCGCGAGAAAACCGGGGTCGCAGAACCCCCGCGGCGAATGGAACGCGTCGCCTTCGCTTTGACGGCGCTGGCGTGGGTGCTTCACGTTGCCGGTGCCGTGTTCCGCGGTCTTGCCGACGGTCACGTGCCCTGGTCGAACATGTTCGAGTTCTCGCTCGTATCATCGGCCATCGCGGTCGGCGTATTTTTGTTCCTGCAGTTCTGGCAGGATCTGCGGTTTCTCGGCACCTACATTTCGGGCTTCGCGCTCATCGTTCTCGGCGTGGGCACCCTCAACTTCTACGTGCCGGTGTCGCCGCTTCCCCCCGCCCTCCAGTCTTACTGGCTTGTCATCCATGTGTTCGTCGCCACCCTTGGCACCGCATTCTTCGGCGTTGGAGCGGGACTGTCCATTGTGCAATTGCTGCAAACGCGGCGGGAAGCCGATCGGCTCAGCGGGATGCGTTTCCTTGGCACCATGCCCAAGGCCGAGGCTCTGGAGAACCTCGCGTATCGCGTGATTGTCGTGGGCTTCGTGTTCTGGACGTTCACGCTCATCGCGGGATCCATTTGGGCGTACCACGCCTGGGGCCGCTACTGGGGCTGGGACACCAAAGAGGTGTGGACCTTCATCATCTGGGTGCTGTTTGCCGGCTACATTCACGCGAGGGCTACGCGTGGCTGGCGCGGCACACGGTCGGCGTGGCTCGCCCTCATCGGTTTCGGCGCGGTCGCGTTCAACTACACGATCGTCAACCTGTTCTTCAAGGGTCTGCACACGTATTCAGGGCTGTGAAGCGCTTTTTCGGCTGGCGATGGTGGCGCGGCTGGCGCGGTTGGTTGATTTTTCTCGTCGTCGTTACGGTCGCCTGCGTTTTCGCCGGAATCGGCCTTGCCCGAGCTTTTTCTCCGCCGACGAGGCCGTGGAGCCAGTTTCCAGGCGTGCCGCAGGTGTCCACCGATCAGGTTCTCAGAAACGAAACAATCGAGGAGCTTTCACCGCGCGTCGACGCGGCGATGTCCCAGGTGCGCGAGGCGATCACGGCAGAATTCGGATTCGCCTGGGTCGCGAAAGGGAAAGACGATATCCGCTACGAGTCGAATCTATTTCACGGCACCTCACTCCTGAACACGTATGACAGCGTCAATTGGCAGACCACTCAGACGCTGCGCACGGTGGAAGACAAACAGCGCGCGGTGGACATCGTGAGCAAGGTCATGCAAAAGAACGGATTCGGCACGCCAACGCTTCAGAACTTCACGGGACCGGGTGCGTTAGAGGACTTCGGGGGCTTCACACTCACAGACCAGGGTCGGTGGCTGCTCACGGGCCAGCCGCCCCAGGTGAGCCGTGGGAGCCTGAATTTCACCATCCTCGACCTTTCCCACGATCGCACGAATGTGCTTGCTGAGCGGTCGAAACAGGATGTCGACGAGCACGGCTGGGAGCCCGAATACCTTTCCATCGCTTACCACGGCGACTTCATGCTGAAGCAATCGGACAAAGCGGAGTTCGAGCGTCGTGCCGCCATCTACTCCGGGCACATCCAACCGGTGCCCGGGCGCAACAAAGACTAGGCTCTGTCGGGCATTCCGCTCGCCGCTCAGCTCACGAGGGCGAGGCATCGCTCGAGCCGCGCACGCCACCACTGCACGCGGTCGGGTGGCGCGGCAAAGCGTTCCAGCAACTCCTCATCGACCTCGACCCGGCCGACGGTGATTGCGCCATCCACGGGAAGGAGGGGATGCGCGGTGACGTCTGCGGCGAGGAGCGCCGCGGTTCCCAAGCCGCAGTCGAAGTGGAGCTCCGGTACTGCCGCCGCGAGACTCGCTCCCATCGCGAGCCCCACCGAGGTGTCGAGAGCGCTGGAGACGACCACGGGGAGGCCGGCATCCGACACGATGTGCAGTGCCGACCGCACGCCACCCAAAGGCTGCGCCTTGATGACGAGGATGTCGGCGGCCCCCGCGCGCGCGACCGCCAGCGGGTCACTGGCCTTGCGCACGCTTTCATCCGCGGCGATGAGGATGCCGAGATCGGCTATCCGAGAGCGCAGCTCGCTGAGCTCGGCGACGCTCGCACACGGCTGCTCCGCGTACTCGAGATCGAAATCAGCGAGCGCGCGCATGGCCTGCTCTGCCTCATCGACGCTCCAGTTGCCGTTGGCATCCACGCGGACCCTTGCCTCGGTACCGAGGCGGCGTCGCACCTCGGCAACTCTCGCGACGTCCGCGGAAAGATCCTGACCCTGCTCGGCGACTTTCACCTTCACCGTGCGGCAACCGGGAAAGCGTGCGAGCACGCGGGCGACATCGGCGGTCGCGACAGCGGGAAGCGTGGCATTGACCATGACCGTCGTCCGGAGCGGAGCCGGGGGATCGTTCCAGCCATAGTCCAGGGCAGCGGCAAGCCACGCCGAAGATTCGAGGTCGTCGTATTCTGTGAACGGCGAGAACTCGCTCCATCCGCGTGGCCCGCGCACGAGCATTGCCTCGCGAGCGTCCAGTCCCCGGAAACGACGCGCGAGGGGAAGGGACACGACGCGTGCGGTGTCGAGCAATTCGGCCAGCGAAGGCGGTTTCACAGAGGAGGAGGGCACGCCTCCAGTTTGCCTGTATGCGGGGTGGAATATCCTGATGGTGCCCGTTTCGGTTCTGCGGCGCGTGGGAGAGGAGGCAACAGTGACCGCGTTGACGACGTTCTTCCGGCGCTTTCCACCGCTGGCGGATATTGCCTTCACGCTCGCGGCGTTCCTGCTTATCATGGAAGGCGTTGCGATTTATCTGGCCAACAGCGGTAGTCCCGTCGCGGCGGGGATCATCGCAAAACTGCTCATCGTTCTCACTGTCGTACCGTTTCTGCTCGGCGCCGTCGCTCTCGCGTACCCGAAGCATCGCTTGTGGGCGATTGCGGCCATGATTGTCTCTGTGATCGCGAATCCGTTTATCGTTCTGCACGTTCTCTCATTTTTCGAGTCGCTGTGATGAGCACCGTCTCTGAACTGTTCGACCCCTCGCTGTGGCGAGAGGCACCGGGCTTTGGCGACCTCAACGACATCACCTATCACCACGATCGCGATGGTCGAGTAGCGCGCATCGCCTTCAATCGACCGGAAGTTCGCAACGCCTTCCGCCCGCCGACCGTCGACGAGCTTTTTCGAGCCCTCGACGACGCACGGCAGAATCCGAAAATCGGCGTAGTGCTCCTCACCGGCAACGGGCCGAGCCCCACCGACGGCGGCTGGGCGTTTTGCTCGGGCGGCGACCAGAGAGTTCGAGGGCGGGACGGCTACCAATACGATGGCGCGGGAACCGTCGGACGACTGCACATTCTGGAGGTGCAGCGCCTCATCCGTTTCATGCCGAAGGTCGTCATTGCCGTCGTGCCCGGATGGGCGGCTGGGGGCGGGCATTCGCTTCACGTGGTCTGCGACCTGACGATCGCCAGCGCGGAGCACGGCAGGTTCAAGCAAACCGACGCGGATGTCGGCTCGTTCGACGCCGGCTATGGCAGTGCGTATTTTGCCAGGCAGGTGGGCCAGAAGTTCGCACGCGAGGTGTTTTTTCTGGCGCGCGAGTATTCGGCCGAACGCGCGTACGAGGCGGGGGCCGTGAACGCGGTAGTGCCGCATGGCCGGTTGGAGGCGACCGCGTATGAGTGGGCCAGGGAGATCCTGACCAAGTCGCCCACGTCGATCCGCATGCTCAAGTTCGCCTTCAACGCCGTGGATGACGGGCTCGTCGGTCAGCAGGTGTTCGCCGGTGAGGCCACGAGGCTCGCCTATGGCACCGACGAAGCGGTGGAGGGTCGAGATTCCTTCCTGGAGAAGCGCTCACCCGACTGGTCGCCTTTTCCCTGGCAGTACTGATGCCGCGACCTCTCGACGTCGTTGACGACTCCGCAGAGGCTGTGCTCGCTGGGCTCCGGAGCGCTCTCGACGGCGGTCACGCCGTGATGCCGCTGGCGCCCGCAGCCGACCGCACTTCGATTCCTTCGGAAGTGCCGGGGGCCGTTTCGCTGGTCGTGCAATCAAGCGGTTCGACGGGTGAGCCCAAGCGGGTTGCGCTCAGCGCCGCCGCCCTGCTGGCAAGCGCAGCGGCATCCGCTGAAGCGCTGGGAGGCGGGGGCCAATGGTTGCTCGCGCTTCCCGCGCATTACATTGCGGGAATCAACGTGCTTGTGAGGTCGATTGCGGCGGGAACAGAACCGGTCATCTTGCCGGGGGGACGCTTCGACCCGTTTGCGTTCGTCGTGGAAGCTGCACGGCTTCAGGAAGACGCACGATTCACGTCACTCGTGCCCGCCCAGCTTTCCGCACTCCTGGCGGTGGAGGGTGCGCTGGAAACTCTGCGCCGATTCGATCGGATTTTGGTGGGAGGCCAGGCGACACCGCAAACGCTGCTGGCGCAGGCCCTCGAACTCGGCCTGAATGTCACGCGCAGTTACGGTTCGAGTGAAACCAGCGGTGGTTGCGTCTACGACGGCGCACCGCTTTCGGGCGTGATGATGCGCGTACACGATGGCGAAGTGCAGCTGGGAGGTCCGACGCTCGCCGAAGGATATCTGGACGACGAGCCCCGTACCTCGCGGCAATTTTTCACGGATGACGAAGGTCGGTGGTACCGCACCTCCGATGAGGGAACGATTGCCGACGGTGTCCTCCGTGTCACGGGCAGGCTCGACGACGTCATCATCTCCGGCGGCGTCAAAGTATCGCTCTCGGCAGTGGAGCGCGCGGTGAATTCGATGAGCGGGCTTGCCCACGCGGTTGTGGTGTCGCGGTCGGATGAGCGCTGGGGCGAGGTTCCGGTGGTCGTGAGCGAGGCCGCCGCATCGCTGGAGGATGTCCGCGCCCACGTTGGCGGCACGCTCGGCGCCGAGGCCAGACCCGCCGAACTCGTCGTTGTCGCGAACCTGCCCGTTCTTGCCAGCGGCAAACCCGACCGCACTGCCATCAGGCGAATCCTCGCTCGCCGTGCTCAGTAAGATCGATTCGTGGCCAGGAACAGTAACCCCCGTGCGCAGCGCATCGACCCGTCCAAAACCCCCGTGAAGGGCGCAGTGCGAGAACCGGTGAAGCAGTCCTCGAAGCAGCGCGTTGCCGAGACCGCCACTTTCGAGAAGAAGCCCAAGCCCAAATCCAAGCGCAAGGGCGGGCGCCCAGGCGGCCGCTCACCGGTGCCGGTCGCGGCCCGCGCTACGCTCGGGGACTGGATCGGCGGAGCGCGCATCCGCACCCTTCCGCTCGCGATAGCACCCGTAGCGCTGGGCACGGCAGCGGCACACGCCGCGGATGGTTTCGAGGGCTGGCACTGGGTTCGGGCGCTGCTGTGTCTGGCCGTCGCCCTCGGTCTGCAGATCGGCGTGAATTACGCGAACGACTACTCCGATGGCATCCGGGGAACGGATAACCTCCGTGTCGGTCCGTCCCGGCTGACCGGTTCTGGCGCGGCCAAACCGAGAACGGTCCTGTTCGTCGCGCTCTTTTTCTTCGCCGTGGCGGCGATCGCCGGGGTGGCGGTGGTCGTTCTCAGCGAGCAGTACTGGATGCTTGCGGTGGGCGCCGCATGCGTGCTCGCCGCCTGGTTCTACACGGGAGGTAAGCATCCCTACGGCTACTACGGACTTGGTGAAGTGTTCGTCTTCGTGTTCTTCGGTGTCGTGGCAACCGCGGGAACAACGTTTGTGCAGGTGGGGAAGGTCAACCTCGAGAGCTGGATCGCCGGAGTCGCGGCGGGCCTCCTTGCCAGCGCCGTGCTCATGGCGAACAACCTGCGCGACATGGATCAGGACCGGGTCGCCGGAAAGCGCACGCTGTCGGTTCTGGTGGGAACCACAGCATCGCGCGTGCTGTTCACCGTGTTTCTCCTCGTGCCCTTCGTGTTGCTGTATTTCTTCGTGTTGTTCTACCTGAACGCCTACCTCGTGTATTTCGCGCTTCTTCTCGCCATCCCGGCGACCATCATCGTGTTGACCGCAAAGACTGCGCAGGAGTATCTGCTCGTGTTGAAGCTCACGAGCCTCACGGCGCTCGTGTTCGGGGTCGGCCTCGCGGTGACCATCGCGTTTTAGCGGGAAGGGCCGCGCCCCGCGTGAACGCGAACCTGTTCGCTAGTCGTCGTTCGATTCGGAATCAGAGAGCCGGTCGAGCAGGGCGTTTTCGAGATCGTTGTCTGCGTCCCGCTTCTCGCCTTTGCCCCAGTTCTGAACCGTGGCGGCAACCTCGTCGCGCTGCTTGCGCAGGAAGATGTAGGAAAGGCACGCTGCAACGACGGTGGCGAGAATTGCGGAGACCCACCATTCAATCCGCAGCAGCATAAAAATGGTGAACGGCACGGCGAACAGGCCCACCCGCAAAAGAGAGTAAATAACAATGCGTCGCGTCGAACTCACCCGGTAAGTCTACGTCGCCGGTAAGGGCGTGATGAGTTGCCCGACCAGCGTTCACACCGCATGCTGGCCTACAATCAGCACATGCGAGCCTTTCTGACGTTAGCGGTGATTGCCCTCGCGATCGGGTTTTGGGTGTACGCGGTCGTGGACTGTGTGGTGACGGATGCGCGTCGCGCGCGGGGCATACCGAAGGGCGCGTGGATCGCGGTTGTTCTTCTGCTGAGCATTGTCGGTGGTGCGCTGTGGTTCGCCATCGGAAAAGACCGGAGTCATGGCAGCAGTCAACGGCGCGGCAGCATGGCGCCCGATGACGACCCCACATTCCTGCACGGCTTGCGTTCCGACGCGGCGCAGCAGGAGCGCATCCGCCAACTGGAGAAGGAGATTGCCGACCTCGACGACGATTCGCACGAGAAGTGACCTCTGAGGTCGGTCCGTCCGCGTTTTCGGCGGCTCTCCTTTCGGAATTCATTGCTCAAGGGGTTCGGCACGTCGTCGTGTGTCCTGGTTCGCGTTCGCAGGCGCTCGCCCTCGCCGCTGCGGAGTTTGAAAGCGCCGGGCTCCTTACCCTTTCCGTACGGATCGATGAGAGGAGCGCGGGGTTTCTCGCGCTGGGATTAGCGGCCGAATCGGGCGTTCCCGCGATGCTCGTCACAACCTCCGGTACCGCGGTCGCGAACCTCATGCCTGCCGTTCTCGAGGCGCACCATTCCGGTGTTCCGATGATTCTCGTGACCGCGGACAGACCGGAGGAGCTTCGCGGCATCGGCTCGAATCAGACAACGCATCAACTCGGCATGTTCAGCAACTTCGTGAGCCTAGCACGCGAGGTCGCGGCGCCCACGGACGCGAATTTTGATCCCGCGTATCCGGGGCAACTCGCGCGCGCGGTTTTCTCGGCGGCGATCGGTTACTCGGGGTCTCCCGGTCCGGTGCACATCAACGTGGCATTTCGCGAGCCGCTCTCCGGGAAGTTCGATCGATCGATATTGGACGAAGCGAGAAGCGAGCCGAAGCCGCGTATCGCGCGCGATGTCGCAGGTTCGCCGATCGAGCGCGCACCGGGAACCGTCGTGGTGGCGGGCGCAGGTGCCGGCGCTGTCGCCGAAGAAACCGCACACGCGCTCGGTGCTCCCCTCATCGCGGAAGTGTGCAGCGGGGCGCATTTCGGTCGCAACCTCGTGGTCGCGTATCGCGAACTACTGAAACTGCCCGAATTCGGTGGGAGCGTGCGCAGGGTCATCGTTTTCGGCCATCCAACGCTCAGTCGCGAAGTGCCGCAGCTCATCCAACGTGCGGGCGTGGAATCCGTCGTCGTGCGCAGCAGTGCCGCGGAAGACTACAACCCTGGTCACGCGGTAGCCGAATTTGTGGATGCCGTATCCGTCGTCGGCTCGGATGCCGGGGCCGATCCCTCCTGGGTCGCGCGCTGGGTTAATGCGAGCCACGACCTGCTCGAGGCGGAAGCGGTCGCGGTGCCGGCCGACGCACGCACCGACGACCGCCGGGCGGTGCGAGAGTTCACGGCCGCGCAACTTGCCGTGTTTCGCGAAAGTGTGACCAGGCGCATGCTCGTGGAGACCGTGTGGCAGAAAACGTGGCCGCACGACCGACTCGTGTTCGCATCGTCGCGGCTCATCCGCGAGGCTGATCGGGTGGTGCCGGGCAAGAACATCCGCGTCCATGCCAATCGGGGGCTCGCGGGAATCGATGGAACCATCGCCACCGCCACGGGAATCGCGCTGGCGAGCCAGAACGCTCCGGATGCCGGAAACGCTGCGGGCGGAACAACGCGAGTGATCATGGGTGACCTTGCGCTGCTGCACGATGTCGGCTCGTTGCTCGAATCACCCGGTGAGCAGGTGCCCCGCATTCAGCTGGTCGTCGGAAACGACGGCGGCGGCACGATTTTCGACTCGCTCGAGGTTGCCGAAACCGCGGATGCCGGCGCGTTCGACCGGGTGCTGTACACGCCGCACGATGTGCGTATCGCCGAGCTCGCGGCGGCGTACGGATGGAATTACGTGCGCGCAGAAAATCGCGGTCAGCTCGACGAAGCGTTGAGCACACCGCAGGGCAGAACGATTATCGAGGTGCCGTTGCCGCGCTGACGATAGCGCGCAGGTAGCATCGGCTCATGGCCGCAAACGACCCGGATGAAGCGAACAACCCGGACCGCGGGTGGAGCGCGACCGCCTCGTCGCTGCTGAAGGTCGGAGCAGGCTTCGAACTCGCCAGCATCGACCCGTCGGCGACCCCGGGATTTGCCGGGAGCAAGCGCGAAGGCAAACACGTGCTGGCGCGGTCGAACCCGCTGCTCGATGACCTGCAGGAACGCCTCTATGCGGAAAGCCGCAGTGGAGGGGAGCGTTGCGTTCTGCTGATTTTGCAGGCAATGGACACGGCAGGGAAGGGCGGCGTGATCCGGCACGTGATGGGAGGACTCGATCCTCAGGGCGTGAAGGTGCACGGGTTCAAGAAGCCGACGCCCGAGGAACTCGCGCACGATTTTCTGTGGCGAATTCGTGCCCAGTTGCCGCAGGCGGGGATCATCGGGGTCTTTGATCGCTCTCACTACGAGGATGTTCTGATCGCGCGCGTGCGTTCACTCGCCCCCGCGCCTGAAATTGAAGCCCGCTACGGCACCATCGTGGACTTTGAGCAGCAGCTCGTCGCGCACGGAACAACGATCGTCAAGGTCATGCTGCACATCAGCGCGGATGAGCAGCGCGAAAGGCTCGCACAGCGGCTGGAGCGGGAAGACAAATACTGGAAGTACAACCCCGGCGATGTTGATGAACGCAAACTGTGGCCCGAGTATCAGGCGGCGTACCAGATAGCCCTTGAGCGCACGTCCACCACCCAGGCGCCATGGTACGTTGTGCCTGCCGACCGCAAGTGGTACGCGCGCATCGCGGTGCAGCGACTGCTTCTCGAAGCGCTGCGCAACCTCGATCCGCAGTGGCCGGCCGCGACCTTCGATGTCGAGCACGAGAAGCGGCGCCTCGCGACATCCTGAAGGGTTATGCGCCGAACGCTTCCAGGATGGGGCGAAACTTGAGCGAGGTTTCGGCGAATTCATGTTCCGGGTTCGAGTCGGCCACGATTCCGCCGCCGGCCCAGGCTCGAATCGTGCCGTTGTCGCTGATCTGAGCGCACCGCAGTGCGATCGCCCACTCGCCGTCGCCGTTGGCTCCGATCCAGCCAACCGGTCCCGCATAGCGTTGCCGGTCGAACGGCTCCAGAGCGTCGATCAGGTCGACCGCGAGGTCCGTGGGGGTTCCGGCGACGGCGGCGGTCGGGTGAAGGGCGGCTGCGAGGTCGAGGGAGGTGGAACCGTCGTCGAGGGTTCCGGCGACATCCGTGGCGAGGTGCCAAAGGTTGGGCAGCTCGAGCGTGAAGGGAGAGGCGCTCGCGGTTGCGTCCGAACTGTGCGGGCGAAGGGCCTCCAGCACGCTGTGGACGGCATACCGGTGTTCGTCCTGCTCTTTCTCTGACGTGGCGAGAGCGGCGGCAGCGCGTTCGTCGGTCGCCGCGTCACGTCCGCGCGCGGCGCTTCCGGCAAGAACGCGTGCGGTCACTGTCTTGCCGGTGACCGCGACGAGGGTTTCCGGACTGGATCCGAGGAAGTCGTCCACCGCGAACGTCCAGCAGTCGGGATATTCGCGGGCGAGCGCAGCAAGTGCGGCGGCAGAGTCGATCTCGCCAGAGGCGTTCCCGACGAGTTCGCGGGCGAGCACGACTTTGCTCAATTCTGCGTTCCGGATGCCGGCAATGGCAGAATTCACCGCGTCGAAATACGAGGCATGGGCATGCGTCGAGGGTGCGGAGGCAACTGATAGCGAAGTAGCCGCCGCTGGCGGGGAATCCGGTGTCGGCGCGGACTCCTGTGGATCCAGAGATTCTGTGAAAATCACGGGCGGCATCGCGGCGGGGTTGCGCGCGTGCGGCAGGGCGAGGTCGGCATCGTGTTCCTCGCGGATTCGAGTGATCCACGAGCGCCCCTTCCGTCGACCCAGGATGAGTGACGGGACGTGCAGAACGCTCGAGGCGGCAGAGTTGTCCGCAAACGCGAACGTGCCGAAGGCGATGATGCCGGTTCCGGGCAGCTGAAGG
Organism: Agreia sp.; assembly: GCA_044464485.1. Lineage (GTDB taxonomy): Bacteria > Actinomycetota > Actinomycetes > Actinomycetales > Microbacteriaceae > Terrimesophilobacter. The sequence continues at coordinate 257,178 of JBIQLG010000002.1, read as the reverse complement.
TCGTCGTGGACGCTCGCGCGAGCGACGATGTCGCTCCAGAGGCGTGACGCATCCGTGAAACGTGTTGCACCGCGAAACTCGTATTTTGCCGCGGTGCCGAAACCGATCATGCCCTCGCCTCGCCGCACCCAGAGCAATTGCTGCCGTGCGGGCAAAAGGTCCAGCATCTGTATCGAATCATCGACGATGGTGGTGGTGACCGTGAGGGCAGGGATCACTGTCTCGGTCTCGCTCACTCCACCAGCGTAGCCGTCGTCGAACGGTCGGCGGTCGCCCAGTGGCGCCTAATAGACTGAACGATATGGCCACGGCAGATCTGAGCAAGCAACCTGACGAGGTCTCGGCGATGTTCGACGAGGTTGCGCGCAAATATGACCGCACGAATGCGGTGTTGTCCGCCGGAAACTCCTGGTTGTGGAGACTTCACACGGTGAGAGCTCTTGCCCCCACGGCCGGCGAGCGCATTCTGGATATTGCGGCGGGCACCGGCACCAGTGCAGCCTCGATCGCGCGCACCGGTGCAGAAGTCGTCGCGGTGGATTTCTCCGCGGGCATGATCGAGGTCGGCCGTCAGCGGCATCCGGACATCGAATTTGTCGAAGCGGATGCCGTAGCGCTGCCGTTTTCGGCAAACGAGTTCGACGCTGTCACCATTTCGTTCGGACTTCGTAACGTCAAGGATCCCCGCAAGGCCCTCAAGGAAATGTTCCGTGTGCTCAAGCCGGGCGGCCGTATTGTGGTGTGCGAATTTTCCACACCACCTCACGCGTTTCTTCGAGCTGGATACGACGCATATCTCAAGCACGTGCTGCCGAGGGTCGCGAGCCTGTCGAGTTCCAATCCGGAGGCCTACAACTACCTCGCCGAGTCCATCAAGGACTGGCCCGATCAGGCAACCCTGTGCCAGTGGCTTCGCGGCGCTGGATTCACTCGCGTCGCATACCGTAATCTGACCTCGGGCGTGGTGGCGTTGCATCGCGGCCACAAGCCTGCACGCGCATCGAGGTCGAAAGCCTCTCCAGTGAAAGCACCCCCGAGTTGAGCACCCCCAGGGAAACCCAGCAATTGCGTCGACGCCACAAATTGAAGTCGGCGCTCGGTTTGGGTGAGACCCTGTTCGCTTCCGCGGAAGACCGGCGATTCGCCGTCGCACTGAGCGACGGGCTCGATTTGGTGGAATCCGGTCTGCTCGCTCAGGTGACCTTCGCCGACAACCTCGCGGATGTGACAGCACGTTACTTGTTCGATGCGGGCGGCAAACGCATCCGTCCGACGCTTGCGCTGCTCACCGCGCAGCTTGGCAAGGGAAACACCCCGGAGGTGGTGATCGCGGCACAGGCCATTGAGATCACGCACCTCGCTTCGCTCTATCACGATGACGTGATGGACGAAGCTGTGGTGCGCAGAGGCGTCCCGAGCGTGCAGAGCGTGTGGGGCAACTCCGTGGCCATTTTGACGGGCGACTTGCTCTTCGCACGCGCGGGCAGACTCATCGCGAGCCTCGGCGACAAGGCCATCCAGTTGCAGGCGGAAACATTCGAGCGGCTGTGCCTCGGGCAGCTCCACGAGACCATTGGTCCCAACCCCGACGATGACCCGATCGAGCACTACCTTCAGGTGCTCGCAGACAAAACCGGTTCTCTCATCGCCGCCGCCGCGCAGGTCGGGGTGCTGTTCTCGGATGCTCCGCGAGAGTTCGAAGAGCCCGTGCGCGAGTTTGGTGAGAAGATCGGTGTGGCCTTCCAGCTCATTGACGACGTCATCGATCTTTCCGACGAAACGGACGAAACGGGCAAGACCCCGGGAACGGACCTTCGGTCCGGTGTAGCCACGCTTCCGCTGCTCTACCTGCGCAATCAGGCCGTCGATGATCCGGATGCCGCAGCCCTGCTCGCGCGCATCGACCGTGGTGCGAGCGGCTCCATCGCAGAGGGCGCCGAGTTCGACGCCGCCGTCGCGGAACTGCGTGCGCATCCGGTGACGCGCGCGACCCTGGATGAAGCGCATCGTTGGGCGCGTGAGGGTGTGGAGGCGCTTTCGGCCCTGCCGGCGGGCCCGGTGCGCAAAGCGCTCACGAAGTTTGCGGAAACGCTCGTCGAGCGCTCGAACTGAGGTGACTCCGTGACTCACCCGAATGGGCCCGAAACGGGGCGTGCGACGCTGCGCGTGGCGATCATCGGCGCGGGTCCGGCAGGAATTTACGCGGCCGATTTGCTCGTGAAAGCCGAGCGCACCGTCGACGTGTCGATTGACTTGTTCGAGCAACTGCCTGCACCATACGGTCTGGTGCGCTACGGCGTCGCGCCGGATCACCCGCGCATCAAAGGCATAGTGAATGCGCTGCGCGACGTGCTGGACAGCGGCAACATCCGTTTTTTCGGCAATGTGCAGTACGGCACAGACATCACGCTCGACGACCTCAAACACCACTACCACGCGGTGATCTTCACGACCGGAGCCATCCGGGATGCCTCGCTCGACATCCCGGGCGCCGACTTGCCGGGCAGTTTCGGTGCGAGCGAGTTTGTGAGCTGGTACGACGGGCACCCCGATGTTCCTCGCGACTGGCCGCTGGACCACGCGTCTGCGGCGGTCATCGGAAACGGCAACGTCGCTCTTGATGTGGCGCGGATGCTCGCCAAGCACGCCGAGGATTTGCAGCCCACGGAGATTCCCGACAGCGTGTACGCTCGCCTCGCCGCGTCACCCATCACCGACGTGCACGTGTTCGGACGCCGGGGTCCGATTCAGGTGCGGTTCACGCCGCTGGAGTTGCGCGAACTCGGTGAGTTGCGCGATGTCGACATTATTCTCGACGAAGCCGATTTCGGTGTCGACCCGTCGGACGAACTCGCCATCAGCACGAGCAAACAGTTGCTCGTGATCAATCGCATTTTCACCCAGTGGCGGTCGAGGGACACCGGGGAGGCCTCCCGGCGCATTCACCTCCACTTCTATTCCCGTCCCGCTGAGATTCTCGGCACCGACCGCGTGTCGGGGATTCGCGTGGAGCGCACGGAACCGAATGGTGAAGGCGGCGCCCGGGGAACGGGCGAGTTTCGCGATGTCGCGGTGGATGCCGTGTACCGTGCGATCGGCTACTTCGGCACCCCGCTGCCCGGCGTACCGTTCGACGAGCGTCGCGGCGTGATCCCTAACCGGGCGGGCCGAGCGCTGGATGACCACGATGAGCGCGTGCACGGCATCTACGCGAGCGGCTGGATCAAGCGCGGTCCTGTGGGGCTCATCGGCGCGACCAAGAGCGACGCTCTGGAGACGGTGCATTCGATCCTGAGTGATCAGGCGGAGTGGTGGACGCCCGTCGAACCACAACCCGAGGCGGTGAGCGACCTGCTTCGCGCCCGCGGCATCCGCTACACCACCATCGAAGGCTGGCACCGCCTGGATGCGCACGAACGCGCGCTCGGCGAAGCACGGCAGCGCGAGCGGATCAAGGTCGTTCCGCGCGAGGACATGGTGGACATCGCCACCTCGGAGTGAGCTTCGCTACTGCACGACCGAGGTGAGTCTGGCCAGGTTGTCCAGTACCTGCGCGAAGAAGGGTCTGCCCAGCCAGTCCTCGAGCGTGAGTTCCTTGCTGTTCGCCCGATAGCCTTCTTCGATCGAACGAAGTTCGCGCACGAAGGAGTGCCCGCGTACCATCACGGAGATCTCGAGATTCAGGCTGAAGGATCGCATGTCCATGTTGCTTGACCCGATCACGGCGACCTGATCGTCGATCGTGAGGTGCTTCGGATGCAGCACGGTCGGCGCGCGGTACAGCCAGATGCGAACTCCGGCCTTCAGCAATTCTTCGTAATAGCTGCGCTGGGCGTGGTACACCATGGGCTGGTCGCCGATTTCGGAGACGAACAACTGCACGTCGATGCCGCTTTGGGCCGCTGTCGTGATGGCGTACAGCATGGATTCATCGGGCACGAAGTACGGGCTGCAGATCATGATGCGCTCCTGCGCCGCGTACAGCAGCGAGTTGAACAACCGCAGGTTGTTTTCTCCGTCGAAGGACGGTCCGCTCGGCACCACCTGCGCGCCCACGCGGTCGCGCCCGGGGTCGAGCTTGCGCGCGGGCGCAGTTTCGCGCGTGAGCAGTTCGTTCGTTTCGCTGTACCAGTCGGTGACGAAGAGCGCGTTGATTCCCGCGACGATGGGACCCTCAAACCGCACCATGAGATCCTTCCAGTGCAGGTTTCTGCGCCGGTTCGATCTCTTGTTGTAGCTGGAGTCGATGATGTTTTGCGATCCGGTGAACGCAACCAGGCCGTCGATGACGAGAATTTTGCGGTGATTGCGCAGGTCGATGCGCTGGAATCGGCCGCGAAGCGGCTGGAACGGGAGCATGAGCTGCCACTGAACCCCCATCGACTTCAGTCGGCGGATGGTGCGGCGATAGCCGGGCGAACGCCACGACGCGATGTGGTCGAGCAGCACCCGCACCGTCACCCCGCGCGCGGCCGCGGCTTCCAGCGCATCGAAGTAGGGGGCCGTCGTCGTGTCGAGTGCGGTGATGTAGAACTCGGAGTGAACGTATTTCTCGGCCTTGCCGATGGCATCCGTCATGGCCTGCAAGGATTCGAGGTAGTCGGGCAGCAGTTTTGCGTCGTTGCCGCCAACGAGAGGCATGGCTCCCAGGTTGCGATTGAGCGTCGCAATCGGCTCCAGCCACTCGGGCCACGGGTGTTCGTGGGTGAGCTGGTCGATTCCTTCCGTGGTGTCCAGGATGTACTGATTGATTTCGTCCTGCTTGTCGCGACGACCGCGCGGAAGGTGCCGACTTCCGAGCAGGAGGAACAGCAGGATGCCGATGTAGGGGAGGAAGAATATTGCCAGCAGCCACGCCATGGCCGTTTGGGGCCTGCGGTTGCGCGGAATGAAGATGATGGAAAGCACGCGAACCACGAAGTCGATCGCGACGAGGACTCCGGCGAGCCACAACGTGAGCGTGGGTTCCACAGTGGCCGCCGGTCAGCTCAACGAAAGTTGACGAACTGCAGGTCGACGTCGAGTTTCGCGGCCTTCAAAATCGCCATCGTGGCCTGAAGGTCGTCGCGGCTCTTGGAGCTCACGCGCAGTTCATCGCCCTGAATCTGAGACTTCACGCTCTTGGGCGCTTCGTCGCGGATGATTTTGCCAATCTTCTTGGCATCCTCCTGCGCGATCCCCTGCTTGATCCCGGCTTCGATGCGGTATTCCTTGCCGGAGGCATATGGTTCGCCGGCGTCCAGACTCCGAAGGGAGATCCCGCGCTTGATGAGCTTGGACTCAAAAACCTCCTGCACGGCCTTGACGCGCTCTTCGGTGTTCGCCTTCATGAGCACCTTTTCGCCGCTGTAGTCGATGTCCGCGCCGACATTTTTGAAGTCATATCGCTGGGAGATTTCCTTTTGCGCCTGATGCAGAGCGTTGTCGAGCTCCATTTTGTCCACTTTGCTCACGATGTCGAAGGTTGAATCAGCCATGCGCCCATGTTAGATCGGATTGGCGCGAAGGCGGCGATGCCCCTCACGGAGTCGCCGCTGAGTTTGCGTTCGGCAATGTGTGATGGGATAGCCTGCGTGACGTTTCGCCCCCGACTCTTCGCGATGCTGGCCGTCGCTTCCGTCGCCGTGTTGTTGGGCGTTGCCGTACTGTTGCTGCTGTACCCGCGTCACGCTGATTCGGTTGATTCGGGGGGTACTCCGCCCACGTCGGGTCCGGACTATGCGCTTCCCACCGAACCTCCCCCTGCGGCGGCGGTGCCGACACGACCGGGCGTTGCCGGCCTGGTGGACGCCGATTGGGTGACGAACGTGTCTGCGGCATCCGGGATTCCGGCGCGCGCGCTCGCCGCCTACGCGGGGGTGGCTGTCGCCAAACAGCGGGCGATGCCCACGTGCGGGCTCGGTTGGACGACGCTCGCGGGCATCGGCAAGATCGAGAGCGACCACGGGAGGCACGGTGGTTCCCGCATCGGAGATGACGGCACGGTCACACCTCCGATTTTTGGAATCGCGCTTGATGGCGAGTCGGCCGATCACATCCCGGATTCTGACGGCGGCGCGATCGACGGCGACGCACAATTCGATCGCGCGGTCGGCCCCATGCAACTCATCCCGCAAACCTGGCGAAACTGGCATTCCGACGGCAATCAGGATGGCGTCGAAGATCCGCAAAATATCGATGATGCCGTGGATGCGACATCCAACTATTTGTGCCGTGCAAGCGGGGACATGGTGAGCCGGGACGGCTGGCGCGCGGGGGTGCTCGCGTTCAATGGTTCGGACGCTTACGCCGATGCCGTGGCGGAGGCGGCCAACCTGTACGCTAAGGCCGCCGCCGGAAAATGAGCGCCGTCACCGCCGTTGCGGCGACGCTCGCGCCGTACTGGATCGCACGATGAGTTCGTAGGGAAGCGCCGTGTTGAGCGACTGCTCGGGTGCGCGACCGGGCTGCAGTCGTTCCATCAGGAGCTTCACCGCCATTCGGCCCTGAAGCTCGGGGAACTGGGCCACCGTGGAGAGCCCGAAGAATCCGGAAAGGATGTGGTCGTCGATCCCGATGACGGAAATATCGTCCGGAACGCTGAGCCCCATGTCGCGGGCCGCGAGGATCGCTCCGATGGCCATCTCATCCGATGAAGCGAAGATGGCGGTCGGCCGCTTTCGAGGGTTGCCGAGAAGCTGTTTGGCGGCCTCGTAGCCGCCCGGCACCGTGAAATCCGCTGTCTGGAACAGCTCGGGATCCACCGGGATGCCCGCAGCCTCGAGGGCTGCTTCGTGGCCGACTCGGCGGTTTGTGGGCAGGTGGAAGTCGCGCTCGAGGCTCTTGTTCCCGCCGATGTGGGCGATGGAGGTGTGGCCAAGAGACAGCAGATGTTCCGTTGCGAGCCTCGCGACCGCGACATCGTCGATGCTGAGCGTGCGCACCCCGGGCAAAGGGCCGCCGATGCCCACAATCGGTTTTCCCAAATCAATGAGCCGTGTAATTTCCTGGCCGGTCAGCTCCAGCGCGATCGCGATGACCCCGTCGACTCTCTTGCGCAACAGAAAATGTTCAAAGACGCTGCGGCGCTCGTCCGCCCCGCAGCCCAGGTTGTAGAGGGTGAGGTCGTAGCCGCCAGCGAGCAACTCGCTTTCTGCGCCCTGAAGCACGGAGCTGTAGAACCACTGGTTGAGAGCAGGGGTGACGACACCCACTGTTTTGGTGCGACCCGTCGCCAGACTGGACGCACTCGAACTCACCACGTAACCGAGTTCATCCGCGATGCGACGCACGCGGTCTCTCGTGGGCGCGGAGACATGACCGTTGCCGCTGAGCGCGCGCGACACGGTTGCCGTGGATACGCCGGCGCGGTGCGCGACGTCGTCGATACCGGCCATCGAAACTCCCGGGCTTGTTGCGTGACCTTGTGTCGTGCTGATCATAACCGGCAAAACCTGGGTGTGATTTTGTGTGACGCTCTGGCACGCTATCCTTGAGTTCTGTCTCCGGTCAGATGAATACATGTGGCCGGAGTACCCGGCAAGTTACCCAAGCGGCCAAAGGGATCTGACTGTAAATCAGACGTCTCAGACTTCACAGGTTCGAATCCTGTACTTGCCACCACGAAGAACCGTGAACATATGCAGCCGACGACAGAATTGCTTGACCTCGCCACCTCGATCGCGAGGCAGGCTGGCGAGCTTGCCGCGCGGCGCCGCGCGGAGGGCGTAACGGTTGCCGCGTCCAAGTCGTCGCTGGAAGACATTGTGACGGAGGCCGACCGTGAGACGGAGGACCTCATCCGTTCGCTTCTGGCCGATGCGCGGCCGAACGACGGAATTCTCGGCGAGGAGCGCAGTTCGGTGCGCGGGTCATCCGGACTCACCTGGGTGGTCGATCCCATTGATGGAACCGTTAACTACTTGTACGGCATCCGCCAGTACGCGGTCAGTATTGCGGTGGTCCAAGGCGAGCCTGACCCGCTGGCGTGGACGGCGCTTTCGGGCGTCGTGTTCAATCCTGCGGCGGATGAACTGTTCGCGGCATCTGCCGGCAGCGGGTCGACGCTCAATGGTTCCACGATCGTAACCGCCCCGAATGTCGACCTCGCTCAGGCGCTTGTCGGCACGGGCTTCTCGTACAGCGCCGAGCGCCGAGTGGTCCAGGCGAAGGTGCTCGTGGGACTCATCGAGAGGGTGCGCGACATTCGTCGGCAAGGATCCGCGGCGCTGGACTTGTGTGATGTCGCGTGCGCGAGACTCAATGGTTACTTCGAGCACGGGTTGAATCCGTGGGATCATGCCGCCGGTGCGCTGATCGCGCAGGAGGCCGGTGCAAAGGTTTCGGGACTGCGTGGCGAACGGGCTTCTGCGAAGTTCGTGCTGGCCGCCGAGCCCGGGGTGGCGGATGCGCTGGAGGCGGCGCTCGTGCAGAGCGGAACCTGAAAATCGGACTGGTTTTTTCCCAGCTTTCTCGGTTATCCTTTATGAGTTCGTTATCTAGCGGCGTAGGGCCGCGAGGGTTTCGCATGGTTCGGTGTGCACACCCGAAAGTGCATCGGCCGAGTGTTGAGGAGCGCCACCAGAAATGACGTCGATTTTTACTGTCGTGCGTCCGTTCGCGTACCTCTTACGCGACAGGAACGCGGCTCGGTAAATCGTGACTGAATTCGATCAGGAATCTGGGGCAGCGGCCCCAGCCAATGCGACCAACTCCAGCGCTCCGCTGACGCGCCGCGAGATTCGCGCCAGAGAGCAGGCTGCCGAAGCTCAGTTGTTGTCACAACTGCCGCCGCCGCAGGTTGGTGCAACCCGCGTGCCGCTTGTGAGGGAAGAGCCATCGCAGGCGGCCGCTCCCGAGTCCGCAGCGGTGACATTGTTCTCGTCGCTCGGCGACGCATCCGAGGATGTCGTGGCTTCAGATTCCCGCCGCCCACGCGCACCGAAGAAGCCGAAGTCGCGTCGCCCGGTGAAGCTTCCGCGCGGGGTCACGCGGACGAAGACAGCCGCCCCGCCTCGCGCACCGCGCGCTGTGGCGTTGTCGAAACGTAAGCCGTTCAAGCGTCGTATGCTCTCCAAGCTCATGACCTTCGGTGCGATGATCGGCGCTGGCCTCATGATGGTGGCAACGTCGATCCCCGCCAACGCGTTCTACTCTCCGACCGAGCACACGGGTGCGGTTGCCGCACCCGCAGAGGCGAAGGTGCAGGAATTGGTTGCCCAGCCGAACGCGAACCTCACCGTTTCGCGCGACGGCTACACCGCAACTTCGTTTCGGGAACAATTGTTTCTGAAGTACGGCAACCGCAACTTCCTTTACACGAATAACCCGAACGGCACGATTCAGTGGCCGTTCCCCATCGCGGTACCGATTTCGGACCCGTACGGTCCCAGGGTGGCGCCGTGTTCCGGTTGCTCCACTTTCCACAAGGGGGTCGACTTCACGCCCGGTTACGGTGCGCACATTCAGGCCATTGCCGACGGTGTTGTCATCAACATCGACAACGTTGACTGGAGTTACGGCCAGCACGTGGAGATCGAGCATGTGATCGACGGTCAGAAGGTGGTGAGCCTGTATGCCCACATGCAGGTCGGAAGCATCAAGGTCACGATGGGTCAGCACGTGAAGGTCGGCGATGAGATCGGACTTGTCGGCACCACCGGCGAGTCGACGGGGCCGCACCTTCACCTTGAAATCCACGTGAATGGGGTCGCCGTTGATCCGTTCGAGTGGCTCAAGGAACACGCGAACTAGCTGCGTCGGCTCGGTACCGTCACAACGCGCACATCGTTTCAATTCGCGTCGCTGCGGGTGCTAGTCTCTTACGGTGCCACTGCTCCGCCCGGTGCGGATTTTTGTGCGCCCCCTTAGCTCATTGGTAGAGCACTTCCTTGGTAAGGAAGAGGTAGTGGGTCCGATTCCCACAGGGGGCTCGGACATCCGTTCTGCGGATGCCGTGGCTGGGTAGCTCAGTTGGTGAGAGCGCACGACTCATAATCGTGAGGTCGCGGGTTCGAATCCCGCCCCAGCTACAATCGAATCCCAGTTGCAATGATCGCCCTGCCTTTGTGCTGCCGCATCCCGAGGAAAAGTATTGAGTTTTGCCGCCGTCATCGCCGCCTGCATAGTCCTCGGCCTCCTCGCAGTTTTCCAGATCGCACTTGCCAGTGGCGCACCGCTGGGCGAATACGCGTGGGGCGGCACAGCAAGAATTCTTCCGCCCAAACTGAGGGTTGGCAGCATCGTCTCTGTGCTGATCTACGCGGTCATCGCGTGGATACTTCTGGAGCGAGTCGGCGTCACCCGGGTGCTGGGCAACGGCATCGCAGTGCATATCGCGGCGTGGGTTGTCTTCGCGTTCTTTGTGCTCGGCACTCTCATGAACCTCGTGTCGCGAAGCAAACGCGAGCGCTACACCATGACGCCCGTGACGATCATGCTCACCGTGCTTACTCTCGTCGTCGCTCTCGGCTGACCTAATCACGAGCGAGATTTTCAGGTGCCTTTCCTGTGAACCGCAGGAATGGCTATAGTTTTCTTCGAACGTGACACGATCCGAGGAGGTGAGCCCGATGCACACACTGTCCACTCTGGGCGCTCCTTCGAGTTCACGATCCAGCGACTGACGTAGCCGTCGCAGGGAGCGCTTCGCAAGCACTCTCAGAAAGCTACGATCATGAACCCTTCAATTCAGCGCGACAAGCAACCGACTCTTATGGCCGTCCCGAAAGCCGCAAACGGCAGAGCGTTGGTGCTCGGCGGTGGCGGATCCGCCGGCAACGCCTGGCTGATTGGCGTCACCGCCGGACTGCTTGACGCCGGACTGGACGTCACGCACGCCGACCTCATCATCGGCACCTCGGCCGGCGCGACGGCCGCGGCGCAGATCACCGGTGCAACCCCCACCGAACTGTTCGCCAGCATCCTCGCGGCACCGACACCGCAACCCATTTCGGGCGGCCCGGTGCCGAACATCCAGCGTGAAAGACTGGAGAGAGTCACCCGAATCAGCGCAGCATCCGAAAACGCCGCCGATATGCGACGCAGGATGGGCGCGGCCGCGATCGAACTGGATGCCGCGTCCAACGGTTCTGAGCGTTGGCGCCAGGTCGTCGCCGCAAGGCTGCCTCGCCAGGACTGGCCACAGCAGCGTCTGCTCCTGACCGCTGTCGATGCGCACACGGGTGACGACGCGATACTCGATTCCGGCAGCGGGGTCACCCTTGTCGACGCGGTGGCCGCGAGCACGTCCGGCGGGCCCGCCTACCGAATCGGCACCAGGAAATACATCGACGGGGGGTACCGTCGAAACGAGAACGCCGACCTGGCCGCAGGTTTCGGTCGTGTGCTTGTGCTTTCACCTCTCGGTGGGAGAACACTGCACCCGCTGAGGTGGCGCATGCAACTCACCGCCCAAGTCGAAGACCTGGAAGCGGGCGGCAGCCGGGTTGAGGCGATTCTGCCGGATCAGGGCTCGCTTGACGCATTCGGAGACAACATGATGGACCACTCGACGCGCCCGGCGGCAGCCCGAGCCGGATACGATCAGGGCGCAGGGCTCGCGGAGAGGCTCGCCGAATTCTGGCGGTGAGCGACCGTCAGCTTTGCGGGTCGAAGCCGAATTCCCTCAACTCCTGAGAACAACGGCACGCGACCGCGAGCTTGCGAGCCCACTCTTCGGCATCCTCGCGGGTTGCCAGCTCAAGGATTGTGAACCCGCCGTCCAGTCGTGAACCGGGGTAGATCTCCGTCGACACCGAACCGTCGGCGGAGACGAGCACCGGCTCGACGCCCTCGTCGATCCCACCGCCGAACACATACACGCCAGCCGCCTTCGCTTCCTCGATGACAGCGTGGGATTCTGCGACGACAATGGGGAACTCCTCGGCGGTGAGCACCATAGCTTCGCTGGGGAACGAGATGAGGTACTTGGTCATATCTTCATGGTGCTGTACTGGGGACAAAGGTGGCAAGTAGAGGCCCGCGACCAACTGATCGCAGGTGCACAAACCGAACTTCGCCATCCTACGCAGTCAGGGGGTTGGAAAATTCTCGCCCAATGCTGTCCGCCACATGGGTGTCCAACCCTGCCTCGGTCGCGAATTGCGGCCAGGAGTCCAGCGCATCCGCCACATCCGAGATTGCTCGTTTTGCGCGCGGAATAGCGAATCGGTCCGCGACGGTGAGCAGGTCATCGCGACCGATGTTGGAGAACTTTCCGTTGACACCCATGAGGTGTTGGTTGAGCCACGGGTTGGCTGCATCGCGAGCGAAGGTGATGTCGTACGCGGGAGACAGTTCCCAGCGACCACCCTCACGCAGCAGAAAGGAGTGGTTCTTGGAGTGGTCGTCGTGGTTGGCGGCGGCGACGTTGAACACCATCCGTCGGAAAATCTGGGTCATCGTCTCTTCCCCAAGCTGAAGTGACCGCGCCGCGGTAAACAGCTGACCGTAATCGTTGACGCCAATGAGGTTGAAATCAACCGCGGCCAGTCCACACAGTGACTGCATGTGAATCCGCTCACCCTCGTCCCGGTCGAATCTTCGAGTAAGGAAATGGCTTCGACCGTTCTCAACAAGAAGCCGAGTCGGAGACATGTCGATACCTGCGGCACGAGCCATGAGCGAATACCCATACTCGATGCGGGTGTACTGCTGGGAGTCGCCGAGTTGACGATCCACACCAACACCATCGAACTTCAACAACCACGCCTGCTCACCGGTGGCAGCAGGCACCTGCCCGGAACGGATCTCCTGAGTCGCATCATTGATGTTCACCAACGCTTTGGCGCGAGCGCCACCGGCACTTGTACCTACGGAAATGATCTGTCTCATCGCGTCGGAGGCATGCCGGTCGTTGTCGATACTGCCGGCGATGACGGACCGCGCGGCGAAAATGAGCTGAGCGAGATCCAGGACGGTTGGCGGCGGTGCGGCGGGACCCCGGTCGGGGATGAACTCCAACGCACCCATCCCCCGCCCGCCAAGATAGGCGAGACGGTCGAGCGGGGTAATGAGGGACCGGTCAATACCCTGCGAGGCAAGCCACGCGTCGACGACACTGTTGCCAAACTTGTCGGGAAGAGCGTCAGCGAGCGTGGGTGGCAACCCGCGGAAGGTCTGTTCGCTGAGGTTACGAAAAGTGAACACGAGCCGGTTATCGCTTGTGGGCATCAGCAGTGGGCTGAGCTCAACGCCTGCCCGCTTCCACTCCGGGGTGTACTGGAATCCGTACCCCGAACTTGTACCGCTTACCGCCCCAACGGTGTGGCCCCACGCGCGAACCTCAACGACCGTGGTCGGCTCGTATGGCACGGGTCACCTCCCGTTCTTTCGAACCCGCCGCGGCCCGGTGGCCCGACGCCTGTCAGCTCGACGAGCTTCGGCAAGAAGTTCCAGAGGGGTGGGCCCGGTTTCCGGGATGAGACTGTCGAACACGTCAAGCCGGTCGAGGGCGCGCAGCACCGCGAGGAGTGTGCGGAGTCGTGTACCGGCACCATTTTCCAACGCCTGAACGGTGGAGCGGGAAAGGTTCGCGCGTTCCGCGAGTGCTACCTGGTCGTAGCCGGCATTGATGCGGGCTTGGCGGATGGCGTGACCGATTCTTTTCTCCCAGTCATCGAGAGTTGCAACTGAGCCTGAAAAGTCAGTCATTATTGCCCTTTGTTCACTTAAAGCTTGAAAAGTCAATCACTGACAGTATAGGCGATGCCTCCGGGAATCCACCCCGATTTTCCAGTGCAGTAACGGACCACTCGGTGTTGTGCGGCATTGACGGCCTCACCGACGGTTAGCGCGGCCCGATGAGGTGCACGGCCGATCTGCGTATCCAACGGCTCATTGTCAACCAAGGGGCTTACACAAGTGTGTCTCACACACTATTGTCGGAACGACAATTTGCGACGTCAGCGTGCGTCAACCTCCGCCCAGAATGAGCAGCCGCACCTGTGACTCCGCTGACTCCAGACGCCGGGGATCGATGGTTTCTCCTGCGTCGAAGCGATCGATGAGCCGCGGATCGACGTAACTCTTTCGCGCGATCGCGGGAGTGTTTTGGAGAACCGCCGCCGCGTCCTCCATCGCGCGTTTCACCGCTCTCGCACGGTCGCGCTTGCTTGTCGCCGGCCCGTGGGACGCGAGACTGCGCGCGGCGGCAATTGTGCCGTGGAGAGAACGAAAGTCCTTTGCGGTGAAATTTCCCGCGGTGCGATCCTTCACGTACGCATTGATGTCGGCCGCGGAGACGGAACGCTCCGAACCGTGGTCACTCCAGGACAGCAGGAGCTTGCCCTTGCCTCGGCGAAGGCGGCCCCGAATGAACGTCGCGAGGTCGGCATCCGAAATCTCGCTCTCCCAGACCTGACCGCTCTTCGCGGGGAAAGACAGTCTCACCGTGTCGCCAGTGACGGACACGTGGCCGCACAGCAGGGTGGAAAGGCCGTGGCTGCCGTTGGCATCCGCGTACCGTTCGCTGCCGATACGGAGCGAGCCGGTGTCTAGCATCCGGAACGCGGCGGCGAGAACGCGGCTGCGCATGTCGCCGCTGCTTCGCAGGGTTCGCGTCACGACGGAGCGAGCTGCCGGCAGAGACGCGGCGAGGTCAAGCATCCGATCGAACTTGTCACGATCGTGGCGTTGCCTCCACACCGGATGATAGAGATACTGGCGCCGGCCGGCCGCGTCGACCCCGGTTGCCTGGATGTGCCCGTTGGCGAAGGGCGCAATCCACACGTCCTCCCACGCCGGGGGGATGGCGAGGGCGGTGAATCGTGCGCGAAGCTCGCGGTCCTGCACCGTGTTGCCGGAATGGTCGCGATAACTGAAACCGCGGCCAGACCGCACGCGCTGAAAACCGCGAGACGTCGGATCGCTTCGCCGTAATCGCACCATCGAAATCCTGCCAACTCAGTGCGAACGCGAAAACGTCACGCCGCTCCGCTCAGCGTGACCTGTTCACGTGAGAAGTTGTTGAGAATGAGGTGAAGTTTTGCCATACGACGCCCATTTTTATGCGAAGTTTCGTTGTCAACGCTGCGCACCTACAATGACGGGATGCGAACTCCCGTTGACTACGTGCGCGGCGTTCGGCATCCGGAGGCATATCACGGCCACGGCATGACGCGCGGTTACTTCGAGGGTTGGTACGTCAAGCTCGTGAACGCCGACCTCGCGCAGCGGTGGGCGGTCATCCCAGGGGTATTTCGCGGGTTGGCGGATGCCGACGGAGACCACGACGAAGCGTTCGTGCAGGTGCTCGACGGACTGACCGGGAGAAGCTGGTATCACCGATTCGAGCCGGAAGAGTTTTCTGCCCAAACCGGTCGATTCGCGGTCACAGTCGGAGCAAATCGCTTCGACGCGCACGGTGTCGATCTGGATTTGCCGCAGTTGCGCGGAAGCATCCGTTACTCGACTCCGCTCACGCCGTGGCCGGTGACATTGCGCGAACCCGGCATTATGGGCTGGTACGGTCTCGTGCCGTTCATGGAATGCTTTCACGGCATCGTGTCATTCGGCCACCGGCTCCACGGAACTTTGGAGGTTGAGGGCGTCGCCACCGACTTCGATGGCGGCAAGGGCTACATAGAAAAAGACTGGGGGAAGGCATTCCCCGCCGGATATGTGTGGATGGCGAGCAATCACATCGACTCGGATGAGGAAGCATCGTTCATCGGATCTGTGGCGATCATCCCGTGGCTGGGTCGACCATTCCGCGGATACATTGCAGGGCTGCGGCACAGTGGGCGGTTGCATCGCTGGACCACATACAACCGCGCGCGGGAACGTCGCCTCGACATCGACGACAGCCACGTGCGCTGGAGTCTTGCCGGAAAAGACGGCGTGCTTGAGCTCGAGGCCGAGCGCGTGCGCGGCGGTCTGCTGCATGCACCGCTGCGCACCGCGATGCACCAGCGGGTCGAAGAGACGTTGGATGCCCGCATCACCCTGCGACATCGGGATAACGATGGCCGCACCCTGCTCGAGGGCACCGCGCGGGCGGCGGGTCTCGAAGTCTTCGGCGACACGGAGCGATTACTCGGCCTCTGACACCTTGTGGCGGCATCCCGGCAGGGGAGGAACTCTCAGGTAGACCCGCATCGCGTGGGCTATGGTGATCCGCGAGCAGGACGGGGAGGTGGGATCCAGATGAAGGGTTCGGGCTTCCGCGCCGTGTTTGCCGCGCTCGCGGCAGGTCTTCTCATGACCACGTATCTCCTTCCCGCCTACGCGGACGTCGCGGACACCGCGGTCAACGCGATTGCGTCCGTCGAAGAGACGCAGTCCATTGCCGCAATGAGCGACGGAAATTCATCAACGGGAATCACGCGGGATGAGTACACGGTCACGCGATTCGTTCCCGACGAACACCAGCCCTTTTCGCGCACGGCGGCCACTTTCGTCAACGATCCTCACTCGCCAATCCAATGGCCGTTCTCGAAGGGAGTGCCCATCATTACGGGTTTCGGTCCGCGAGTCGCGCCGTGCGAAATTTGCTCCACGTTCCACAAGGGATTGGACATGATCCCGGGGGCAGGCACGCCCATTCAGGCGATTGCCGACGGAGTGGTGAGCGCCGTCAACACCATCAGCTGGGAACTCGGGATCCATGTGAAAATCGACCACGTCGTGGACGGTGAGCGCGTAAGCAGCCTTTACGCGCACATGCAGGAAGGCACCGAGACCGTGGTGGTTGGTCAACACGTGACGGTCGGCCAACTGATCGGGCTGGTGGGAAACACCGGGCTCAGCATGGGCCCACACCTGCATTTCGAGATCCTGTTGGGCGGCACGCAACCGACAGATCCTTTCGCCTGGCTCAGTGACCGAGTTGGAAAGCGATAGTACGCACCAGGTCTCGTTCGCGCAGCGCGTGCGCTGACCGCACATGTTCCCGTACGGAAGTGCGAGACGCGGTGCGAACCCCCCGGGTAACGCAGCTAGCAAAAGTTTCCTGTGGAATCAAGGCCTTGAAGGCCACGATCACGTGGAGCACATTGGGAACCTCAGACAAGGAAGGAGCACGCAATGCCGGGCAAGAAGAACTCTCACCTGAAGGATCCGAAACTCTATGAAGAAATGCGTCGCGATGGCGCGTCGAAGGAGAAAGCCGCACGTGTGTCGAATGCGGTGGCCAAACGCGGTGCACAAGCTGTGGGGCGCAAGGGCGGCGAATCCGGCGCGTACGAGGGCTGGACTGTCGACGAACTGCGCGACCGCGCGAAGGAACTCGGCCTGAGCGGGTATTCGGGCAAAAAGAAGTCCGAACTCATCGACCAATTGCGGCA
>JBIQLG010000002.1:0-239814 GCA_044464485.1 Agreia sp. | reverse complement strand
CCACTGAACCCACGTCACCACTGAACCCACGTCACCACTGAACCCACGTCACCACTGAACCCACGTCACCACCAAGGCGAAAGAAGTAAACCATGGAAAAGAATCCGGTTATGCCGAGTGAAGTGTCACCGGTTGTTGGAGCGTTTGATCACTTTGCGGAAGCTGCATCCAAAGTTGCCAGCCGGGCGTGGTTTTTCTGCTTCTGTGTGCTGCTTGTCGTGTTGTGGGCGCCGTCGATCATTCTTCTGCGCGACATCGACACGTGGCAGCTCATCATCAACACGCTCACCACGATCGTCACGTTCCTCATGGTGGCTCTTCTGCAGAACAGCCAGACGCGAGCCGATCAGGCTCTGCAGCACAAGCTCAACGCTGTGGCCGCGATGCTCGCGCACTTGGCCACGAACCAGGGATTGCAGGACGAGGCGAGCGAGCTGCGGGATGCCGTGGGGCTGGAGTCGCGGGAAAGTACGAGCAACAACTCTCGACCGACTCGCCCGTAGGCGGGAGCTCCGGGAAGCGCGACTGGACAGCGCGGAGTCGGTGACGACGTCGCTGAATCGCCAGCCTAAACCGCACCGGAACGGTTGTGGTCGGCTCATTCTGCGCGAGTCGACGTTCTCGCGGCATTGAGCTAACATTGACAAACTGTATACTATTTGCTGTTCCTGGCTCCTCGGAGTGTGAATCAGCAATTGACATGATCTGCGGGAATCGAACGGAAAGATGAAGGGTGTCGGATGTCCTCTGTCATAATCGCAGGGGCCGGCCCTGTCGGTCTCACTGCCGCTTTAGTCCTTGGTCGCAAGGGAATTTCGGTCACCGTGCTCGAAGAGGGGCCGGATCTTCGCGTGGTTTCCCGAGCCTCCACCGTGCATGCCTCGACACTGGAACTGTTCGATGAGCTCGGTGTCGCCTGGGACGTGGTGGCTGCCGGACGCATCATTCGCACGGTTCAATATCGTGATCGTATACAAGATGCCTTGATTGCCGAGTTCGACTTCGAGACGATTTCGGGCGATACCAAGTTCCCGGTTCGGATGCAGACGGATCAAACGGAGATCACACGCATCATTCACAGCCGGCTTGAGGCGCTTCCCTCGGTCTCGATTCTGTTCAACCACCGCGTGACCGGGGCGCGGTCGAACGACGAATCGGCCACCGTCTCGATTCAGACGGCGGACGGCGATGTCCTGGAGATGTCGGCCGACTACGTGCTCGGAGCCGATGGGGCGCACAGTGCCGTTCGGGAATCTCTCGGCGTGAAGTTCACCGGCGACCGGTATGCCACTAAATACCTCATGGTCCGCACCAATTTCGATTTCGTCGACCACATACCCGGGATCGCGCCCGTCACCTACATGTGGGGCAAGGGCGTCGCGGGCAGCATCATGGAGCTCCGTGACCACACGCGGGTGTTGTTTCACCTCGATCCGGATGAAGACAGCGATCACGCGCGCGAGCCTGAGCGGGTTCAGGCACGACTGGCTGGGCTGATGCCAGACCTCGGCAGCCCCTTTCCCGTGCTGGACTCCATCGCGTATTCCCTGTACCGGCGCGTTGCCGACACCTTCAGGGTGGGCCGAGTCTTTCTGGCCGGCGATGCGGCACACCTCAACAACCCTTCGGGCGGGATGGGGATGAACAGCGGTATTCATGACGCCTACCTGTTCGGCAAGACCCTGACGGCTCTGTTCGAAGGGGATGTGAACGACATCGCACTCGACGGATATGCGCTGACCCGGAAGTCGGTCGCAGAGGGCTACATTCACTTTCGGAGCGACCGCAATTTCACCAATTCGCAGTCGAAAGAGAGTGACTATCCGCAGCGTCGCCGCGCCCGAATGAGCAAACTGGCCTCGACCGCTGAGTCCAGTCGAGATTTTCTGCTCAAGGCATCGATGTTCGACACTGCGCCACGAGTGCTTTGGTAAAGGTCAGAGCGGGCGGCGTGCGCGCAGCGCAGTCACTGTTGCGTTGCCTCATGCGGTCAACGAGTAATCAACACGAAGGAATGGTCGAATAATGGGCAATAACGGTTCCAGCGAACTTGGAAGCGACGCAGACGTCGCCGACGTCGGTGAATTCACGCGCAAAATGACGCACCGAGCCCTCGCGGACGGAATTCCTCTTGTGGAGATCATGTCTGCCCAGTCGAGTGTCGATGATTGGTCGCAGTGGTGGGACTTCTGGAAGGGGCGAGCGGAGTACTACACGAACGCCGCCGAAAGGTGCCTTCGAGAAGGATCCGTGATCACCGCGGGTGATCACTATGTCGTCGCGGCCATGTGCGCGCACTTCGGCCAGTTCATGTACTACAAGTACCCGGAGCGCAAGGCAGAAGGTGTGAAGCTGAAGATCGAGCTTTACTCCAAGGCTGCGGAGCTCTTCGAGGTTCCGGCACAACCGGTGGAAATTGAAATCGGGCAGGGGAAGACGATCCCGGGGTACTTGAGAGTCCCTTCCAGTAAGTTGCCCCTGGCATGCGCCGTCGTCGTCGGTGGACTTGATTCCACGAAGGAAGACTCCCATGACCTCTCGCAACGCCTCATCAGACGCGGGGTCGCAACACTGACCATCGATTGTCCCGGCCAGGGAGAGGCACTGGAGCGAGGGTTGATGCTCTCGCACGAGTCGTATCTTTCGATTTCGCGCGCGATCGACTTTCTGGAGTCTCGACCTGAGATCGACAGCAATCGAATCGGTATCGTCGGCAGGAGCCTCGGAGGCAACCTGGTCGCGTGGGCTGCGGCCGAAGACGACCGAATCAGGGCGTGTGTCGCGTGGCCGGGCACCTACGACTTCGACAACTTCCTCGAACGAAAACCCATCAGCAAGGTCGCGTACGGTCGAGCCACCGGTCTGGGTATCGAGGAGACCTTCGAGGTCGTCAAGCGCATGAGCCTGGCGGACGTCGCGCAGCGCATTACATGCCCCCTTTACGTTGTGCACGGCGGCAAAGACACGGCGCTGCCGGTGTACAAGTCAGAACGCCTCGCGCAGGAGGCGAGTGGCCCGACCACCCTCGAAATCGATCCAACGGGATTGCACTGCAACCACGATCGCGCTTTCGAGTATCGCTCCCGAATCGCAGACTGGCTGACCAGAGAGCTCTCCGACTAGCCGGCCGCAAGCGGCGGGCGCCCAGCGCTCTAGGGAGTGCGCAGCTGGGCGATGAGTTCCTGCGAGGTCATGACGTCGGCATATTTCGAGCCCAGGTCGAACAGGTTCGCTCGATGGGGGTCACTGTGGTCCCCGACCCCGTCGCTGACGACAACGGGTCGGAATCCGAAGCACATCGCGTCCAATGCCGTTGCACGCACGCAACCGCTGGTGGAAAAGCCAAGTATCGCCACGGTATCCACCTTCGCCTGTGTGAGCATGGGCACGAGCGGCGTACCGAAGAACGCACTCGGATACTGCTTGAGGATGACCGATTCGCCTTCCTCGGGCGCGATCGATTCCGGAATATCGGCCGCTTCGGACCCGCCGCCCTCGACGAACAGTTGAAGCGACTTCACGCGCTGGAAAAATAGACCCCCGTTGCTCCCGCGTTCATCGTAAGAGAGTCGCGTGTACACGATGGGCAGACCCAGCTCGCGTGCCGTGCCGAGGACCGCCGTGGCCGCCGGCACGACCTCATCTGCGGCGTTCTCGATGAAAAAGGGAAAGCGCGGCTCAAGATACGCCCGCACGAAGTCGACGACGACGACCGCGACCGAATCGCCGACTCCCAGCGGATGGCCAAAGCCGATTTTCGCGTATCGGTCCCCGATTCCTGTCAACGATTGCCGGGCTGCCTCGACACTCTCTCCGGTGGGCATCGTGCTTCTCCTCGCTCCGTCAGTTGTTCTCCGGCGCGGGCGAGTTCAGGAGCACCCGCCGTGCCGCGAGCACGTGAGCCTTCATCATCGCCGCTGCGCTTTCACCATCCGCCATTACCGCGGCTTCCAGAATTTCCTCGTGATGGTGCATGCTTCTCGACAGCGCGGCATCGCTGTAGAGGTAGTAGGCACGTGACACCAGAACCGGTCGAATCGCTCGACGGAGCGTCGACGAAAGAAGCTCATTGCCGCATCGCTCGAGAAACACGCCGTGGAACTGGTTATTGAGAATGGGGATGGTCTCGATTTCGGCCCGGGATCCTGCCGCCAATCTCATCATCTCCTGATGCAGGCCCTTCAGCTCCTCGAGATCGGATTCCGTGAGCAACGGCACGGCCAGCTCGACCGCTCGAGGTTCCAACAGGACGCGGAGATCGAACACGGCACGCACGTCCTCGACAGTGGGTGACACAACCTGAGCGCCACGATTAGGGCTCAACTCGACAAAACCCTCGGCACTGAGGCGCTTGAGCGCTTCACGCACCGGCGTCCTGCTCACCCCCAGCCGCTCGGCAATGGTCAGTTCTCTGAGCCATGAGCCCGGGGAAAGCTCCCCGTTGGCGATCATCTCGAAAAGAACATCATGCACAGACGGACCGGAGTTCGCGGTCACACCGATCTCATCCACGTCGACGACCTTCTTTGTCGGGTTCAACTAGGCCTCGTTGTCCCACTGAGCTTCGCTGAGCGCCAGGCGAGTTCCTCCTCGCGAGACATGCGATGATGAGGCGGTCGAGGTGATTCGCTCTACTTCTTCCACAACAGTAAGATACTGGACCAAATCTATCCCGGTGGAGACGCCTCCGCTTTCGCAGAAGTGGACGAGGTCCTCCATCGCGACGTTTCCCAGCACGCTCGGGTCGCCAGGGAACCAGAGATCCCCGCCGAGCCCGGCGAAGGACCCTTCCAGCCAGTCTGCTCCGCTCGTCATCGCCGTCATCGCGCAGGCGATACCGAAACCCGCGCGATTGTGGAGGTGGACACCGACACTCAGGCCGCTGAACTTCTCGCGGATGTGGCTCACCCGTTCGGCGACCTCCACGGGATGCTCCATGCCGGAGGTCGCCCCGATATAGACACTCGAGGCGCCGGCGTCCTGGGCCGCCGAGACGACCAGATCCATCTCGGCCACCGACACCGGGCCCCTGGTCGGAGCGAAGATGGCGCACGCGATCCCCACGATGAATTCTGCGTCGCTTGAGGTCACGATCCTCCCCACTTCGGGAAGTTCCCGGAGCACGTCGGCTCTGGGCCGACCCTGGTTCATCACGCTCATGGACTCATCGGCGGATGCCACCATTACCACGGCGTCCAGGTTTGTCTCGATGGCGCGTTGCGCGCCCCTCAAGTTCGGAACCAGGCCACGATACGTCACGCCGGGAAGCCGTGGCACGTTCGCCATGACATCCTCCGCGTCAGCGAGCTGCGGCAGGACGCGCGGATGGGCGAACGAGACGGCTTCGATTTCTTTCACACCCGAGGAGATCAGGGCGTCGACGATCGCCAGCTTGTCTTCCGTGGAGATCACCGTCTCCACGGATTGGAGGCCGTCTCGAAGGCCGACTTCGACCAGCCGAATACGGGGCGGAAGAATTGCCGCATCGCTCACGTGACTACTCCCCTGCTTTGAAGATCCAGAATTTGCTCCTGGTTCATCCCCAACTCGGTCAGGACTTCCGCCGTGTGTTCGCCCAGGCGCGGGCCCAGCCACTTCACCTGGCCAGGGGTGTCGCTCAGCCTCGGCACGATATTAGAAATCGTCATCGTTCCGAGCTCGGCGTGTTCTACGTCGATGATGGAATTTCGCGCCAGAAAATGGGCGTCGGTCAGCATGTCCTGCACGGTATAGACCCGTCCGACAGGCACTTCCGAAGCGACGAGAAGTGCCTCCAGCTCCTGGGCCGAATAGCCGCTTGTGAAGCGTTGAACAATCTCATCCAACTCGCTTTGATGCACGCCTCGGGCCTGATGAGTCGCGAATCGGGGGTCCTCGACCAGCTCGGGCTGGTGCATGGCGCTGGCGAGCCGGCTGAATACCGTGCCCTGGTTGGCAGCGATGACGAGAAAATGTCCGTCTTTCGTCTGGTACAGGTTGCTCGGAGCAATGCCGGGGAGGATCGAACCTGATCGTTCGCGCTGGTATCCGCCGAGCTGAAAGTCAGGGACGAGCGATTCCATCAAAGCGAGCACGGATTCGAAGATCGAGCAATCGATCTCTTGCCCGCGGCCTGACTGCGCCCGGGAATGCAGCGCCGATAGGGCTCCGATCGTCGCAAAGAGCGCTGCGGCGGAGTCACCGATGGAGATCCCGACGCGCGACGGCGGCAGTGAGGGATCGCCCACGACGTGTCGGAGGCCGCCCATCGCCTCCCCGATCGACCCGTACCCGGGTCTGGCCGCATAGGGACCGCTCTGCCCGAATCCCGAGACCCGCACGACGATGAGCTTCGGGTTGAGTTCCCTGAGCGAGGCGCTGGAGATCCCCCAGCGTTCAAGCGTTCCCGGCCGAAAGTTCTCGATGAGGATGTCCGCCTCTGCGATAAGCCTCTTTGCGACCGTCTGGCCTTCCTCGGTTCGTAGATCGAGGGCGACAGACTTCTTGTTGCGGGCGATGACCGCCCACCAGATCGAATCGGAGGCGCCCTCGGTCACGATTCCCCATTGCCGCATCGGGTCTCCCGAGATGGGTTCTTCGATCTTTACGACGTCCGCCCCGAAGTCTGCCATTATCTGTCCGCAGAATGGCCCCGCAATGAGTTGTCCCATTTCGACAACTCGCAAGCCCTCAAGTGGGCCGGCCATTTTTTCTTCGTCGACAGTGTGAGAGTCTTCCATAGGTGATCATCCGTTCCACGTCCCCAAAGCTCAAAATTGTATACGCATGAGTCGAAATCGAAGATTGTTCTCGAGAGTTCAACCGATGCTTTGACAAAACTCTATACTGTATACAGTTTGAGGACACGGTTTCATGGGGAAACAACGTCTGAGTCTTCGTTGATTCCGACCTCGCATCGCCTAATCGGGGAAAGGAGATTTCCATGAAATGCTTCTCCGATGCCCGTCGAATACAGTCTGGGGCCTGACCAATGACCGAAAACTCGCAGATTCCCGTCGTTCTCGTCGATTTGACGACGCCGGACGGCAAATCCATTGACGCGCTCCTGTATGAATCGCCGCAGGCCGACCGGGGCACCGCAGTCGTGCATATTCATGGCAAGGGCACGAGTTTCCTGGGCGGTCCTGGCCGCTTCATACCGCCGCGTTGGCCGAATGTTCTTCACATCTCCCTGAACATGCGATTTCGCGACCTGGCGTTCACGAGGGCGGATATCCAGGGCGGAGACTTCACGGAAGGCAAGGTCCCGGTCGGTGGGGGATTCTGGGAGCGAACGGCACAGGGAAAACTCGACATTCAGGCAGCGGTCGACTTTCTTCGCGGCAGGAACGTGAAGAAGATCATCATTGCGGGTCACTCCTCCGGGGGCCTGTACACGGCGCTCTACGGGGCGCATGACCCATCGATTTTCGCGAGAGTGCTGATTTCGCCCCTCACGGGCAGTCGAACCGTCTTTCCCGTCTGGTTTCCGGACCCTCGCGATCTCGATGCTGCGCAGAAAGAGGCGCGGCGGCTGGTCGAGATCGGCAAGCCGGACGAGCTGATCAGTCTTTCCCGCTGGTATTACGCGATTTCGGCGCAGTCGTTCGTCGATCGACTGGACGAGCCGGAGAATCTCTGGGCGGACTCGATGGGGCGGTGTGATTCGCCTGTGCTGATGCTCTGGGGGCAGAAGGAATCGAGGGACGCGCTCTGGCGGTCCCTGTTCGACGCGCTTCCCACCCCCACGAAAGCCATGCAGGTCATCCCGGATGCCGGCCACTACTTTGTGGGGTTCGAGGACCAGGTCGCTTCCCACATGCGTGACTTCGTCGATTCTCTCGGTTGACGAGCTCTGTGCGCCAGCGGGGCGAGCGTCGCCTGATCACGATGCCGTGAGCGTCAACCTGACGGGCGCCGGAGGCGAGCAGGCGTTTTAAGCCGGCCACTGGGAGTCGATTGAATACAATTCGAAGCCAACGGGCACGGCTTGCGGCGCATCTCAAACTTGTATACGATTGCCAACCAAGCGGAACCTCGCCACTGGCATTCCAATGATGTGATGCTTCCGTTGATTCATGAGAACACAGGTGGAGCAAATGCCAGACTCGGTTGGGTACAGGCTGAAAATGGGCGTAATCGTGCCGTCGACGAATACCGTCGTCGAACACGACTTCAATGCTGTGCGGATTCCCGGCGTGACGTTTCACGCGGGACGAATGTATGTCGAAGACCCGCGGCTTGACTCTGATGACTCGTTCGAGCATCTCCTGGTGCAGATTCGGGCCTCGCTCTCCATCGCGATCCGCGACGTTCTCACGGCCAAGCCCGACTATCTGATCATGGGCATGTCCGCCGAGACGTTCTGGGGTGGCAATGAAGGCAATGCGCAGTTCGAGGCACAGGTCTTGTCCCTCGCAAACGGCTTGGGCCTTTCGACCGGGGCTGCCGCGTGCAACGCGGCCCTGGAGGTATTCGATGTCAAGCGGATTGCCGTCGTCTCGCCCTATCAGCCCGTCGCCGATGCCATGGTCACGACATTCTTCGAAGAGAACGGGTTCGATGTCGTCCGGTACCACGGGCTGAAATGCCCCTCCGCGACGGCAATAGCGGACGTCACGGAAGCGGAACTCGTCACAGTGATGCAGAACGAGCTTGCCGGCGAAGACGTAGAAGCGATCGTTCAGGTTGGAACCAACCTGTCGATGCTGAGGCTGGCAGACGAGGCCGAGCGCTGGCTGCGGAAACCGGTTATCGCGATCAACGCGGCCACTCTGTGGCACTCGCTGCGGGAAAACGGTATTCACGATCAGTTCCCGGGCTTCGGCAGCCTCTTCCGTGTGCACTAGGCACGATATTCAAAACTTGCGCCATCGACGAAGAAATCAAGTCCATTACCCAAACAATCACAACAAAAGTAAGGCGACTCACATGAAACAAGCGAATACAGCGCGAGCCACCCTCGGCTTGCTGGCATTGACCCTGGTGATAGGCCTGGTCGGATGCGCTGAACCCTCCACTAATTCCCCCGGCTCAGGAGCGAACGAGGTTCCTGATGCACCCACGGTGCAGGCGATCGATCCTGCATACGTTCTGAAGCAGGCGAGTTCCCCGGTGCCGGCGCCGCCCAAGAGCCTCGTGGATGCCGCGTGCGCGGAAGGCGCGGTGGTCTGGTACGACGGTGCTCCTGAAGAGAACGGAAAGGCCATCCTCGAGGCGTTCCAGAAGGAGTATCCGTGCATCAAGTCCGCTCAGCAGGTTCGTGTGATCGGTGCCGCTTCAGCAACTCGCGTGATCCAGGAGGCGGAAGCGAAGGTTGACGGCGCGGACCTCATGACAAACGGCCCCGACAAGGTCTGGGAGCTCGCTCAGCGAGGCCTCGTCCTGGAGACCGACTGGAAGAAGTACGGAGTGCCAGAAGAGTTCGCGCCCGGCAACTCTGGGATCGCCACGGGCGCTTCCGTTCTGGTGTTGATGTACAACACGGATCTGATCGAGAAGGCCGACGCGCCCAAGGGCTGGGACGACCTGCTTGACGCGAAATGGGCCGGCAACCAGATCGGAATCTGGAGCCAGCCCAGTGCCTTCATGGATGTCGTGCCCGCATGGGGAGTCGACTACACGGAAAAATACCTTACGGCATTGATGGCTCAAGGCCCTCGTCTGTATGAAAGCACCTTCCCCCTGTCTCAGGCGATCGGTGCTGGAGAAACGCCCATCGGATTGGTGTACTACCACGCGGCACAGCCGACTGTGGATTCCGGTGCGCCGGTGAGCGAACGCATCGCTCTCGATCCGCAGCCGGTGACCATTCAATACGGCGTGGTTCCGACTCCCGCAGTGCACCCCAACGCAGGACGCCTCCTGGCACTGTGGATGTCTGGAGAGAAGGGCGCCGCCATTTACGACAAGTACACTTCTGCCGGAAATGTGCTGATCCCCACGACTACACAGGGCAAATTGCTCAAGAACACCGTGATGGTGGGTTACACCCCCCTGAACGGTGGAGAACGAGCAGCCAGTGGAGCGATCTTCCAGAAGATCATCTCCGGCGAATAGTCAGACGACGATCGAAATCGATCGTACGGGCCAGGTGCTCCTTTGGTTCGCGAAGCTCACGCAGCAGCGAACCAAAGGGGCACGGCACCCGTGCAACGTGTAGCGAGGAGGTATTCAATCATGCGAGTGCTTCTCATTGGTGGCGCTGGTGCCCTGGGCAAATCGACCATGCGAGCGCTCAGTGCGATGGGGCACGACGGCGCGACATTCGACGTCGTGGAGCTCGAAACGGAAACGGCGTTCGACTGCCATGTGGGATCGGTTACCGACTTCACCGCGCTCTCGGAAGTAGTGGAACAAGACAACTTCGACGCGATCGTGCACCTGGCGGGACTGCTGGGCGCCGCCTGCGATCGGGACCCTGGACACGCGGCACACGTGAACATTCTCGGCACGTCCAACGTTCTGGAAGTCGCCCGGCTGCAGGAAATTCCCCGAGTCGTCTACCTGAGCTCGAAGGCTGTATACGGTTCGATGACGGGCGCGTTCGGCTACCCAGCGTATGAGGCGGTAAGCGAGTCCGCTGACCTCGCACCGCTCAGCCTCTACGGAACACACAAGAAGATGGCGGAGGACCTCGGCGGGTACTACGCAAAGCGCTTCGGAATGGAATTCATCGCCCTTCGAGTCTCCAGCATCTATGGCCCAGGCCGAGGGAAGGCGCATTCGCGCGACATCATCGGGAACCTCATTCAGAGTCTGGTCGACTCAGAGGGCTGGAACGTGCCCCAGGGTGGGGACGAAGAGAACGACTTCATCCACATCGATGACGTCGGAAGGGCCATCGCGCTGGCGGCGACTGCCGAGGCGGTGCCCTCAGGACCGTACAACGTCGGTACGGGCGCCATGACGAGCCTCTTCGACGTGGCCAAGTTCGTGCGCGTGAAAACCGGAGCATCGGAAATTCGCGTCGGCCCGGGATTGAATTACTACCAGTCCGATGAGCCGTCGTATTGCAGATTCGCCACGGAAAAGGCCCGGGAGGGCTTCGGCTTCGTTGCCCAAACCGACATCTACGACGGCCTCTCCCGATTCCTGGCGGAAGTGATCCCGACAGCGCCGAACGGCAAACCCTCGGACATCCAGGGGGGCGCGGCATGAAAACTGCTGATCGGGGTTTCCGCGTTTCACGCAGCGCCATGCTGCGCGGGGTGCCCACCGTGACACTCCTGCCGATACTGATCTATCTGGTGATTGTTCCGATGGCGATGCTGCTTCTCAGCAGCTTCCGGCCCACCGGGCTGCCCGCGGATCCAGGATTCACTCTGGACAACTACATCGCCGTTTATTCCGATCCGAGCACCTTCCGCTTGATGGCCAATAGCCTGCTGTTCAGCACGGGCAGCACGCTCATCGCGCTCCTCGCCGGCGGTGGCCTGGCCTGGGTGGTCACGAGAACCAACGTTCGCGCCAAGCGATTTCTGGGTGCGATAGCACTCGTGCCCATGGCGGTCCCGCCCGTGCTCATGGCGATCGCGTGGGCGCTCCTGCTGAGCCCGTCCATCGGTCTTTTCAATACGTTCCTGAACGCCGTGGGCATTCCCTCGCTGGACATTTACGGCATGGGCGGCATGATCTGGGTCGAGGGACTCTCCTTGACCCCAACCGCTTACCTGATCTTGTCGCCCGCTTTTCGGAACATGGATCCGAGCCTCGAAGAGGCGGCTGCCGTTTCCGGGGCCGGCTTCCTGCGAACCTTCAGAACGATCTTCTTTCCTTTGCTCCGCCCAGCCTTTTTCGGAGCGGGTGCCTTTCTCATGATCGTCGGGTTCGTCGTCTTCGACATTCCCGGCATTCTGGGGATGCCCGCACGGGTCCAGGTGCTCAGCTCCGCGATCTATATCAGGGCCTCTCCTGCCGCCGGTCTGCCGAAATACGGTGAGATCAGCGCCCTCGCGGTTTCCTTCATCATCATTCTCGTCGTGCTGGCCACCGCCTATCAGCGCCTGGCAGGCGGAAAGAGGCAGAAGGAATTCGCCACGGTCGGTGGAAAGGGCTTCCGCCCGCGGATCGTGGCGCTGCGGAAGGGAAAGTATTTCGCGCAGGGTTTCGCATGGCTCTACTTCTTTTTCGCCGTGGTCGCGCCGATAACAGCGCTTCTGATTGTCAGCTTCATGCCCTACTACACGAAGATCTCGATAACGTCGCTGAGCCGGCTGACTCCCGAAAACCACCTTCGCATTCTCACCAACGAGGCGTTCGCGGAGGCGACCGGCAACAGCCTCGTGATCACCTTGGTTGCGGCGTCCGCCGTCACCATCATTTCGGCACTGATCGCGTGGGTCGTCGTGCGGTCGCGCGCATTCGGAAGAAGACTTCTCGACACTTTGTCCTTCCTGCCCCTGGCGATACCGAACATCATGATGGGCCTGGCTCTCATCTACGTCTATCTAGCGTTCAAATTCCTTCCGGTGTACGGCACCATCTGGATCATCGTCATCGCGTTGGGAACGACCTACATCGCCTTCGGAACGCGAACCATGAACGGGGTGCTCCTGCAGATTCATCCGGAACTGGAGGAGGCCGCATACGCATCCGGTGCATCGTGGACGCGCATGGTGTCACGAATCACCTTCCCATTGGTCACGCCGGGTTTGCTGGCCATCTGGATCTGGGTGGCGGCGCACTCAATGCGGGAGCTGTCTGCGTCGCTCATGCTGCAAGGACTCAACAACAAGACGCTGCCCGTGCTCATCTGGAACTACTGGGAGGCCGGTAGACAGAACGCTGTCGCCGCCGGCGGCATCTGGCTCATAGTTTTCGTCGGGGTTCTCATCGGCCTTTGGGCATTCTTCGGGAAACGAATTGGAATGAAGGAGTAGCTGTGGCAACGAAAAATGCCGTGCGCGTGAAAGACCTGTCGAAAACGTTCAAGGGTTCCGACAGCAAAGTGACGCACGCCATCGACAGCATTAGCTTTGACATCGCTGAAGGTGAGTTCTTTACGCTTCTGGGGCCAAGCGGTTGCGGCAAGACCACGACGCTGCGTTCGGTGGCGGGACTGGAGCAGCCCGACGGCGGATCCATCGAGATCGGTGGCGAACTCGTCTATTCGCAGGAGAGCAGGACCTACATCCCGGCAAATCGCCGCCAAATCGGGATGGTCTTCCAGTCCTATGCCATCTGGCCCCACATGTCGGTTTTTGAGAACGTGGCATTTCCGCTGCGCTCGCGGGGGGTCGGCCAGCCGGAGATCAGCGAAACAGTCGGCCGCGCACTGCGCATGGTCGGGCTCGAGGATTTCGGGGGACGCTCCGCCACCCAGTTATCGGGTGGTCAGCAACAGCGAGTCGCATTGGCTCGTGCTTCGGTGACCAGTAAGACCCTGCTCATCCTCGATGAGCCTCTTTCCAACCTGGACGCCAGCCTGAGAGATCAAATGCGGACCGAGCTTCGCGACATTCAGGAGAAAACCGGAACGACCACGCTCTACGTGACCCATGACCAGGAGGAGGCGCTGGAGCTTTCGGATCGGATTTGCGTGATGAACAAGGGAAGCATCCTGGAGATCGGAACTCCCCAGGAGTTGTACCGAAACCCCAAGCACCTCTTCACGGCGGACTTCCTCGGCGATATGGAGCTGTGGCCGTGCACTATTGTCTCTTCGGATTCCGAACGCGTGGTAGTCGACAGCCCAATTGGAAGAGTGGAGGTTCGCAACAGGGGAGCACTCGTCACCGGGGAAAAGACGATCCTGGCCATTCGACCCGAATTCATGACGATAACGCTGAAGGAGCCGCGCAAGCATGACAGCGCATCGCGGGCGCTCAATCGGGTCGACGGTGTGGTTCGGGAAAGTCATTTCGGCGGAAAGCTCGTCCGGTACGTGGTCCAGGTCGGTGAGCTGATGGTGAGAGTGAAGGCTCTCTCCCAGGAGATCCATACTCCCGGAACCGACGTCGAGCTTTACCTGCCTACCGAGCTCTGCCTGATCATGGAAGGCGATGCCGACAATTCAGTGCCCGGCGGTCATGTCGAATAGGAGCCGCGCACCACGCAGGGATCTTCGCGCATCCGCGTGCTCGTCGACCGCATCCTCCGGTCGGGTTCCCGCCGCGCCAACGCCCTCCTGCCGTCCTCTTCCCCGGGCTTCGGGATGATGGAGATAGTCAATCCGGCCACCGCCCGGCCGATTTCGACGGCAGTCGCCCAGGACCCGCTGAGCGTGGCAGAACACGTGGAAAGCTCACGGCGAGTGCAACGCCTCTGGAGTCGAAGGTCGGGAACCGAACGAGGCACGATCCTCCTGCGGGTCGCGCAGCTCATCGACGAGCGATGCGACGACATCGTGCGATTGGAGGTCGAGAACACCGGAAAGACCATCGCCGATGCCCACCGTGGAATCAGCCGCGCCGCTCGAACGTTTCGATATTACGGGGGCTGGGCCGACAAGGTGATGGGCGAGACCATTCCCGTGGACACGGATCATCTCGTGTACACCATCCGTGAGCCGTTCGGCGTCGTTGCCGCGATCATCCCCTGGAACTCGCCGTTCTTCTTCGCGGCGAAGAAGATCGCTCCGGCGATCGCGTTCGGCAACTCGTGCATCCTGAAACCAGCTCCCGAAACCCCGCTCACTGCGTTGGTACTGCTGGACATTCTCACGGCGGCAGGTGTTCCTCGCGAGCTTGTTCAGGTCTTGGTCGGTGCGAGCGATCTCGGCGCCGCGCTGGTCGCCCACCAGGATGTCGACCTGATCTCGTTCACGGGAAGCGACGCGACCGGAAAGCTGGTGGCCGCGGCGGCAGGCGGAGTGCCCACCCCGCTCGCATTGGAACTGGGCGGCAAATCGGCGCAAATACTGTTCGAGGACGCCGATCTGGAGACCGCGATCGACAGGATCAGCGAAGGGATCTTTCCGTCCGCCGGCCAGATGTGCATTGCCGGCTCCCGGCTGCTGGTCCAGGAATCCATTTACGAAAAGGTCGTCGCGAAGCTCGCCGAGCGCGTCGAATCGCTCACCGTCGGTGATCCCCGTGACCCTCGCACGGATGTGGGCCCGCAGACGACACGAACTCAACAGCAGAAGTCGCGTCAGTTCATCGAAGAGGCCTCTGCGACGGGAACTCTGGTGGCGCAGGCGAAGCTGCCCACGGCCTCGGAGTTGCGCGAGGGATTCTTCGTGCCGCCCACCTTCTTCAAAGACGTACCCGAGTCCTCGCGGCTTTTTCAGGAAGAGACCTTTGGGCCGATCCTCGCCGCAACGCCCTTTCGCGATGAGGCACATGCCGTGGCGTTGGCCAACGGAACGAGATACGGATTGGGCGCGGGAATCTGGACCTCGAAAATCGGCCGGGCGCACAGCCTTGCGCGCGAGTTGCGCGCCGGGACGGTGTGGATCAATACCTACAAGTCCCTCTCCGACCTTGTTCCGTTCGGCGGGATCGGGGCTTCGGGCTACGGACGCGAGAACGGTACGGAAGCCGTCGGGCTTTACACGCGTGCCAAGTCGGTCTGGACCTCCTTGAACGACGAGGCGGACGTGCGGCAATAGGTCGAAGCGATCAACTCGTCGGCGGGCTGACGTACCGGTGGAGGTGCTCGCCGGTGAGGGTCGAGCGGTCGGCCACGATCGCGGCCGGTGTGCCTTCGAACACCACGCGACCGCCGTCGTGGCCCGCGCCGGGACCGAGATCGATGATCCAGTCCGCGTGCGCCATGACCGCCTGGTGGTGTTCGATCACGATGACGGACTTGCCGGAGTCGATGAGCCGATCGAGCAGACCCAGCAGGTTTTCGACATCCGCGAGGTGCAGCCCGCTCGTCGGTTCGTCGAGCACGTAGACGTCGCCCTTTTCGGCCATTTGGGTCGCGAGTTTCAGCCTCTGGCGCTCGCCTCCGGAGAGTGTGGTGAGCGGTTGGCCCAATTGGACGTAGCCGAGCCCGACATCGGCGAGCCGCGCGAGGATGGCGTGCGCGGCCGGGATGCGCGCCTCACCTTCGCCGAAAAATTCCTTCGCCTCCGCCACGGGCATTGCCAGAACCTCGGCGATCGTGCGCCCGCCGAACGTGTACTCAAGCACGGATGCCTCGAACCTTCTGCCCTCGCACACCTCGCACACCGTTTCAACTCCGGCCATGACGCCAAGATCCGTGTAGATGACGCCTGCGCCTTTACAGTTGGGGCATGCCCCTTCCGAGTTGGCGCTGAACAGGGCGGGCTTCACTCCGTTTTCCTTCGCGAACGCCTTGCGGATCGGCTCGAGCAGGCCCGTGTAGGTCGCCGGGTTGCTGCGACGCGAACCCCTGATCGCCCCCTGATCGACAGTGACCACTCCGTCCCGACCCGAGACCGAGCCGCGCAGGAGCGAGCTCTTTCCGGACCCGGCCACGCCCGTCAACACCACGAGCGCGCCGAGCGGGATGTCGACGTCCACGTTCTTGAGGTTGTTCTCGTTTGCTCCACGCACCTCGATGACGCCGCGCGGCGAGCGCAGCACCTTCTTGAGAGAGGCGCGGTCATCCAGATGTCGACCAGTCACCGTGTCACTCGCGCGCAAACCATCGACGGTGCCCTCAAACGTCACTTCGCCGCCCGCGCTGCCAGCGCCCGGCCCGAGATCGACAACATGGTCGGCGATGTCGATCAGCTCCGGCTTGTGCTCGACAACGAGCACCGTGTTGCCCTTGTCGCGCAACCGCAGAAGCAACTCATTCATGCGCTGGATGTCGTGCGGATGCAGCCCCACGGTCGGCTCGTCGAACACGTACGTGACATCCGTGAGCGAGGAACCCAGGTGACGGATCATCTTCGTGCGCTGCGATTCGCCTCCCGACAGCGTGCCGGAGGGGCGCTCGAGGGACAGGTAACCGAGCCCAATCATCACGAACGAGTCGAGCGTGTGCCGGAGGGTCCCGAGCAACGGCGCGACCGATTCGTCGTCGATGCCGCGCACCCAGTCGGCGAGGTCGCTGATTTGCATCGCGCAGGCATCCGCAATGCTCAGTCCTTTGATTTTTGAGGATCGTGCACCCTCATTCAGCCGCGTGCCGTTGCATTCCGGGCACGTCGTGAAGGTGACCGCACGCTCGACGAAGGCGCGGATGTGCGGCTGCATGGCTTCGACATCCTTCGACAGCATCGACTTCTGGATTCTGGGGATGAGGCCCTCGAAGGTGACATTGATGCCTTCGACCTTGATTCTCGTCGGTTCGCGGTGGAGCAGATCGGCGAGCTCCTTTTTCGTGAACTTGGCGATCGGTTTGTCGGGGTCGAAGAACCCGCAGCCCTTGTAGATGCGGCCGTACCAGCCGTCCATGCTGTAGCCGGGAATCAGGATCGCGCCCTCCGACAGCGACTTCGATTCGTCGAAAAGCGCCGTGAGATCGAAGTCGGTGACATTACCGGTGCCCTCGCATCTCGGGCACATTCCACCAGTGATGCTGAACTCGCGCCGTTCCTTCACCTTCTCGCCGCCGCGCTCGAACGTCACTGCACCCGCCCCGCTGATCGATGCGACGTTGAACGAGAACGCCTGAGGGGAACCGATGTGCGGTTTTCCGAGCCGGCTGAACAGGATGCGCAAGAGCGCGTTCGCGTCGGTCGCCGTCCCTACCGTGGAGCGCGGGTTAGCTCCCATGCGCTCCTGGTCGACGATGATCGCGGTCGTCAAACCATCGAGGAGGTCCACGTCGGGCCTCGCGAGCGTCGGCATGAAGCCTTGAACGAAGGCGCTGTAGGTTTCGTTGATCATCCGCTGCGACTCGGCGGCGATGGTGTCGAAGACGAGGGAACTTTTTCCGGAGCCAGATACTCCCGTGAACACCGTGAGGCGGCGTTTCGGGATGTCGACGCTCACGTTCTTGAGATTGTTGACTCTCGCGCCTTGCACGCGAATCGTGTCGTGGCTGTCGGCGACATGCGTGGAACGGGATGCCATTCGAGAGTGAGCTCCTTGTTGATCGGCGTGGGTTAATAGGGTAGTCGCACGCGTCGCGTGGAAACGCGAGAAACTTGAGCCGGATGCCGGGAAAGGTGACACATGAAATCAGTTGAGGGACGCATCGTCGTCATCACCGGTGCCGCCATGGGCATGGGAAAACTGTACGCGGAGCGGGCGGTGGCCGAGCGTGCACGCCGCGTCGTCCTCCTCGACGTGAACGCGGATGCGCTTGCCGCTACCGCCGCCGAACTCACCGCGGCAGGCGGCGACGTCGCACACTACACCGTCGATCTTTCTTCGCAGAAAGCCATAGCGAAGACCGCCGCGAGCATCCGCAAGGACGTGGGCGACCCCGACGTGCTCATCAACAACGCTGGCATCATCCGCAGCGGGTTCTTTTGGGAGAACGATCCGGTGCACGACATCGAGGCGACCATGCAGGTGAACACTCTCGCGGCCATGCACCTGACGCGAGAGTTCCTGCCCGGCATGATCGCGAAGGGCACGCCGTGCCGCATCCTCAACATCGCGTCGGCGGCAGGGACGGTGTCGAACCCGCGGATGAGCGTGTACGCGGCATCCAAGTGGGCGATGATCGGCTGGGGAGACTCGGTGCGCCTCGAACTCGCGAAGGCAGGTCACCCGCACGTCGCGGTGACCACGTTCGCGCCGAGCTACATCAGCACGGGGATGTTTGAGGGCGTGCGAGGGCCGCTCTGGACGCCGATCATGACCCCGCACGAAGCCACGGCGGCGGCCTGGAAAGCAATGCTCAAAGGCAAACCGCTCCTCATGAAACCGTGGACGGTGGGACTCGGCCGCACCGTCAAGGGTTTACTGCCAACCCGGGCGTGGGATGTCGTGGCGGGCAAAGTGTTCAAGGTTTACTCCTCGATGGATGGCTTCACCGGTCGCGACGAAACGTCACTCCGTTAACTGCGAGATTCGCCGTACGAGTTCGTCGTTGGCGTCCTCCAGTTCGAGCACGCGTCGCGCCCCGGCAAGATTCACGCCCTCCGCGAGCAGCGCGACAATTTTTCGCACCACCGCGACATCGTTGTCGCTGTAGCGTCGCGTACCACCCGACGTCCGAATCGGGGTTAGCAGCCCTTTCTTCTCGTAGAGGCGAAGCGCCTGCTCGCCCGCACCGGAGAGTTCCGCGGCGACCGTGATTCCGTAGATGCCCTCATCCGGTCCGGGCCTGTCATTCACGAAATTCTCCATTTGAAGTACTTGATTTTCATAATTGTGGGATGTATAAAATCTATATCAACCGACATAGATATGTCGAGCACTATCACAACGAGTGAAATGGAGGAGTTAGAGAAATGCTGTTGCAACATGACCCGTTCCGTGACTTCGACCGGTTCACGCAGCAAGTCTTCGGAACAATGGCCAGACCCAGTGGGATGCCGCTGGATGCATGGCGGGACGGTGACGACTTCGTCGTCGAACTCGACCTGCCGGGGGTAGACCCTGAACGCCTGGATATCGATGTAGAGCGCAATGTTCTCACCATCCGTGCCGAGCGGCTGAGCACGATGCCGGATGCCGCCAACATGGTCGCCTCAGAGCGGTCGTGGGGTGTGTTCCGTCGTCAGTTGGTGCTCGGAGATGCACTCGACACAGAGAACGTGGACGCCGACTACACGGCGGGAGTGCTCAGATTGCGCATCCCCATCGCGGAGAAGGCCAAGCCACGCAAAATTGCCATCAGCAGCGGCGAGGCGAGCGGCAAGCGGGAGCGTAGGAAGATCAGCGCATAAGCGCGGTGATCCGAAGTACGACGCGTCGTACTTCGTTGCGGCGGTAGAGATGCCGCACCGCGAGCGACGAGTACGCTCGCCTCCGCAAGAGGTGACAGACAAAGTACGCGCCCGGGGTCCCGCTGGAGGGCCCCGGGCAGAACCCCGGGGGCAACGACGGTACGTCGCCCTCAACTTCATTAGTCGAAAGCGGAAGGAGTTGAACGCAATGTCCATCACGTTGGAACGTCCACCACGCTCGGTGAGTGAAGCGCCGCTGGCTGTTCACTGGGAGCCCCGGCAGGCCGGGGTGTGGGTGGCTTATGTGAATGAGGAGTTCGCGGGGATGCTGGAAGAGCACTGGGGGCGCGGCTTCACCGTCACGACCAGACTCGGCCAGCAACTCGGCAGATTCGCCTCACTCGCGCGCGCGAAGGCCGCGCTGGAGCGGCACATTCGGTCGCAGTCGTCGGTGGCGCAACCGCAACCGCAACCGGTCAGCATCGGAAAAGCGCGGGCGGCGCTGGCTGTTTGACGGGTTAGCGGCCGCGAGCAATCCCCGCGCGATCGGTGATCCTTCGTACGGCATTGACAGGTATCGGCAGCCAGCCGGGGCGATTTCGCGCCTCGTACACGACCTCGTAGAGGGCCTTATCCAGTTCAAATGCGTCCAGGAGCACGCGATTCTTGCGCACATCGCGTCCGGAGCGGGCAATGTAGCCGTCGATGAAGGCAACCCTGCACTCGTGCGCCCATTCCACAAGGTCGGGGGATGACGAGTGCGAGCCGGCCGCGTAGTCGATGCTTCGCAGCATCCCGGCAACGTCGCGCAGCGGCAGGTCCGGAAGCGTACGCTCGGCGAGAGGGCGCATCGGCTCACCCTCGAAGTCGATGATGACCCAGGATCCGTCTGGAACGGCCAGAATCTGACCCAGATGCAAGTCTCCGTGAATGCTCTGCAAACGTGGCCACGGGACAGAAAGGGCGCGCTCATAAACGAGCTCGATGGCACGACGCTGGCTTTCGAGGTCGGGAACTTCCGCAATGGCGGCATCAAGTCGGGTCCGCCACGCGGCATTGGCCACCTCGATATCCCTCCCCGTGGCCTCGCGCGTGGGCAGCGCAACTGAAAGAGTCGAGTGGATGTCCGCGGTGGCAATTCCGATTTCACGGGCGCTGTCCGTAAAATCAGCCAGTTTCGCGCCCGCCTCCAGCGCGAGCGTCCAGGCGTCGGTCGAGCCGGTCAGGAATTGCTGGGCGAACGCGAGGTGGCCGCTCGCGACACCGTCTGCGCGGCCCGTATCCGGCCACTGGCCAGACACGCTCCCGAAGATGCGCGGCACAGACCTCGAACCCCCGGTGTACAGAGCGGACTGGAGAACGACGTCCGGATTCTGGCCGTGGTGGAGCATCCGAAAAATTTTGCAAATTACGCTGGCCGCTTCGGTTTCGCCGTCGAAGGTGTAGACGATCGACGTGTTCGACTGTTCACCGCGAAGCACGGCTGAGGTCATGGTTCCCCGGGGCCACTGCGACACGGATGCACCGCGAGCGTTCACAGTCTCGTCGCCTGCCGACTGTTCTTCCGCCATCAGCTGCGCCAGGGCTTCGGTGAATGCGGGATCTTCCGGCGCGTCGTACACGTGCCAGGTGCCGTTCTCCGGCTCGTCGATGACGGCGATCAGCGCGTGTTCGCCCGCCTCGCGGCGGACGCGACGCAGTACGACGGGCACCTGATAGAGAACATCGTTGGCTTCAGTCTGGTCTGAAACCAGAAGGATCATGACGCGCAGCTGAGCATCGGTGCGGAGTGGCAGGGTGCCAAGAAGCTCCAGCGTCGGAGCCGTGGCTTTGCCGACAAACCACCGTTGCCGACCAACCCAGACTTCGAGGGCTTTCGTGATCTTCAGCGCCTCCACCATAGGCCGAGGTTAGTCCCGGATGCTGTGGAAGCGCAGAATGAAGAGATGCGCACAACACGATCCTTGCCATTTCCGCTGGGAGTAAGCCTTCGCGCAGAGGGCGCGAACGTGGCGATCTACTCGGAGACCGCGGATTCCGTAGAAGTGTGCATTTTCACGGGGAATACTCAGGCTTGCTTTCCGCTGGAGCATCGCACCGGGCACGTTTTTCACGGCATCGTTCCGGGCATGGGGGTCGGAACACGCTACGGGCTTCGGGTGGACGGTCCGTGGGATCCCGCCAACGGACTGAGGCACAACCGCCACAAAGTACTGCTTGACCCGCACGCGACCGCCATCGAAGGCCAGTACGACTGGAACCCGAGCGTGTTTGGGCACAAGCTCGACAAACCCCTCCTCATTAATCGCGACGACAACCAGGCGTCGGTGCCGCGCTGCGTCGTCACGGATCCGAGCTTTGACTGGGAAGACGACGAACGACCCCTCACACCGCTCGCGGAAACTCTCATCTACGAACTCCACGTCAAGGGCTTCACGCAGCGGCATCCGGATGTTCCCCCAGAGCTGAGGGGCACCTACGCTGGGCTCGCCCATCCCGCGGCGACCAAGCACCTCACCGATCTGGGCGTCACGGCAGTGGAACTCATGCCCGTGCACCATTTCGTCCACGACAACCATTTGCTCGAGAAGGGGCTGCGCAACTTCTGGGGGTACAACTCGATCGGCTTCTTTGCGCCGCACGGCGAATATTCTTCGGTGGGCGACGGCGGCGGGCAAGTTGCCGAATTCAAGAGCATGGTCAAGGCGCTGCACGCGGCGGGCCTCGAAGTCATCCTGGATGTGGTCTACAACCACACCGCGGAAGGCAACCACCTGGGGCCGACGCTCTCGTTCAAAGGGATCGACAACGCCGCGTATTACCGGCTCGTCGAGGATGATCGATCGTCCTACTTCGACACGACGGGCACCGGCAACAGCCTCAACGTGCGGCATCCGGCGGCCCTGGGACTCATCATGGACTCCCTGCGGTACTGGGTCACCGAAATGCACGTAGACGGTTTCCGATTCGACCTTGCGACCACCCTCACCCGCCAGTCGGGTTCGGCGGAGCTGCACAGCGCGTTCCTCACGCTCATCGAGCAGGATCCGCTTCTCAACACCGTCAAGATGATTGCCGAACCGTGGGACACCGCCGGTTACCAGCTCGGCGGATTTCCCGCCACCTGGTCGGAGTGGAACGGCGCGTTCCGCGACGACGTTCGCGACTACTGGAATGGCGCGGACAATGTGCTCGGCACTCTCTCGCAGCGCATTCTCGGCAGCCCGGATGTCTACGAGGTGTCGCGCAGAGCTCCCCTGTGCAGCGTCAATTTCATCACCGCGCACGACGGTTTCACGCTCGTCGACCTGACCTCATACAACGAGAAACACAACGAGGCGAACGGGGAGAACAATCAGGACGGCGAGGACGACAACCGCTCGTTCAACTTCGGCGTCGAAGGCCCCACCGACGACGAGGACATCGTCGAACGCCGACGCAGGCGACGTCGCAATCTCATGGCCACGCTGCTGCTTTCCGCGGGCGTTCCCATGATCCTCGCGGGGGACGAGATCGGGCGAACCCAGCACGGAAACAACAACGCGTACTGTCAGGACAACGAACTCTCGTGGCTCGACTGGGACAACATCGATGAGCCGATGCGGCGTTTCACCATGAGGCTCATCGCGTTGCGTCGCGAGAATCCGGCGCTTCGGCCGGAGTGGTTCCGCCACGACCCCGCCGTCGGCAGCGTCGACAGCGTTCGCGTCATGAGGTCAGACGGCAACGAGTTCGAGGAGAGCGACTGGGCCGATCCCGACGCCCGCACCATCACGTTCCTGCTTTCCCACGAGGGTGCGGACACCTTCGCGCTGCTGCTCAATTCCGCCGACAACGGCGTCGAATTCACGATCCCGGATGCGCCGGATGAGCCATGGATGCGCGTCGTCTCGAGCGACGGCGAGCAGGAAACGAAGGGGCCGATCGACACGCTCATCCTCGCGGGAAATTCCTTTACTCTCCTGCGATCTGCGGCGATGCGCCATGAGTGATTCGCCTCCGCTCTCCTCGACGTACCGGCTGCAATTGAGCGCCGCGTTCACGTTCGACGATGCGGCAGCGCTGGTTCCGTACCTCGCGCAACTGGGTGCCGGATGGGTATACGTTTCGCCGATTCTCCAGGCCGAACCGGGGTCGAATCACGGCTACGACGTCATCGATCACAGCGTCATCGACGCGGGGCGCGGAGGTGCGGAAGGGTTCGCGCGGTTCTCCGCGGCCGCGCACCAACACGGCCTCGGCGTGCTTGTCGACATCGTCCCCAACCACATGGGCGTCGCGACGCCGAAGCTCAACGAGTGGTGGTGGGATGTGCTTCGACTCGGCCGGGCATCGCGCTACGCCGACGCGTTCGACGTGGACTGGGATGCCGCATCCGGCCGCATCCGGATTCCCGTGCTTGGCGACGGCGCGCACGAACTTGATGCGCTGCGAATCGACGGCGATGAACTCGCGCACTACGACTCCCGCTTCCCGATTGCCCCGGGCACAGTCGGCGACGGCGATTCCGGCCGTGCCGTGCACGACAGGCAACACTACGAGCTCGTGAACTGGCGCCGCGCCGACGGCGAGTTGAACTATCGGCGCTTCTTCGCCGTCAACTCCCTCGCCGGGATTCGGGTCGAGGAACCGGACGTGTTCGAGGAGTCGCACCGCGACATCGCCCGCTGGTTTCGCGAGGGTCTCGCCGACGGACTGCGCGTGGATCACCCCGACGGCCTCGCGGACCCGCGCGCCTACCTCGCGCAGCTCGCCGAGCTGACGGGCGGCGCTCCCGTATGGGTGGAAAAGATTCTCGAATCCGGCGAAGAATTGCCTGCCGAGTGGGCGACGCGAGGAACGACAGGGTACGACGCACTCGGAGATTTCGACCGCGTGCTCGTCGACGAGCGCGGCCGGCGCGGCCTCGAGGAAGCGCAAGGGAGCATTGGCGGCACCCCGCGGCCCGCCGACTGGGATGACCTGGTCTTCGACTCCAAGAGCGACGTCGCGCGAGGCATACTGCGCTCTGAGGTCAACCGACTGGCTCGCCTCATGCCGGAAGTCGCGGATGCCGTGCCCGCGCTCACCGCGCTTCTTGCCGCTTTCCCCGTCTACCGCTCGTATCTGCCGCAAGGCCGGGACCGGCTCGAACACGCGCGATCCGCAGCGAGTGGGCGGCAACCGCACCGCTCCCGCGCGATCGCGGCGGTCGCGGCGATTCTCGCCGACCCGCAGCATCCGGCCGCCATCCGGTTTCAACAGACCTCGGGAATGGTCATGGCTAAGGGTGTGGAGGACTCCGCCTTCTACCGCTACAACCGGTTGACCGCGCTCAACGAGGTGGGCGGAGACCCGAGCGAATTCAGCATCGACGTGGAGGTGTTCCACGAACGCCAGGCGCGGCGGCTGCGTGACTGGCCGGAGACCTTGACGACCCTGTCGACTCATGACACGAAGCGTGGTGAAGACGTTCGCGCGCGCATTATCGCGCTCGCCGAGCGGCCAGAGTTGTGGCGCACGACACTCGAGAGCCTTCACGAGCTCATCGATCTGAACGATCCCGACCTCGAAAATTTGCTGTGGCAAGCGGTCGTGGGGTCCTGGCCGGCCTCGAGACCACGGCTGCACGGTTACGCCGAGAAGGCCTCGCGCGAAGCGGGCACATCAACAAACTGGATTGCACCGAACCCGGACTTCGAACGCACCCTGCACGGTACCGTCGACGCGGTGTTCGACAACGCGAAGGTTGCGGCGATTCTCCGTGAGACAGTTGCGGCGCTCGCGGAAGCCGGATTCTCGAACGGCGTGAGCGCGAAACTCCTCCAGCTTGCCGCTCCGGGGGTTCCGGACGTGTACCAGGGCAGCGAACTGTGGGAAACCTCGCTCGTCGACCCCGACAATCGCCGCGCCGTCGATTTCGCGGCGAGGTCCGAACTGTTGAAACGGATCGATTCCGGATGGCTGCCGCCGGTCGACGAGGAGGGCGCGGCGAAACTACTCGTCACGAGCCGCGTGCTGCGGCTGCGGCGCGAGCATCCGGAGCGCTTCGTCACCTATCGGCCGGTCGTCGCTGTCGGGGCAGCGCGCGAACACCTGGTCGCCTTCGATCGCGGCGGTGTCGTCGCGCTCGCGACTCGGCTTCCGTTTGGCCTCGCCGAGCGCAGCGGGTGGGGCGACACCTCGATCGAGTGCCCCTCGGACATGGTCGATGTCATGACCGGCGCGCAAATTTCGGCCGGAACGACACTCGTCGCCGACGTGCTCGGCCGCTACCCGGTCGCGTTGCTCACGGAGGCCGGAGCATGACGGCGGCGCAGCAAGGATTCCCGGTGTGGGCGCCGGCCGCCGCGAACGTCGAAGTCGTGATCGACGGTCAGCGGCATCCGCTCGTCAAAAACCGGGAGACCGGCTGGTGGCGCGCCGAAGCGCCGCTGTCGGCAAGCGGCCTCGTCGACTACGGCTTCCTGGTCGACGGCAACGGGCCGTTCCCCGACCCGAGGTCGCGGCGGCAGCCCCACGGCGTCCACGAACTTTCGCGAGATTTCGACGCGGCGGCGTTTTCGTGGTCGGATGAGCGCTGGACGGGCCGTCCCATCCCCGGCTCGGTCATCTACGAACTGCACATCGGCACATTCACCGACGAAGGAACCCTGGATGCCGCGGCGGGCAAACTCGATTACCTGCTGGGCCTCGGCGTCGATTTTGTCGAACTGCTGCCCGTGAATGCCTTCAACGGAATACACAACTGGGGTTACGACGGAGTGCTGTGGTACGCGGTCCATGAGCCATACGGCGGTCCGGAAGGATACCAGCGATTCGTCGACGCGTGTCATCGCGCAGGCATCGGCGTGATCCAGGATGTCGTGTACAACCATCTCGGGCCGAGCGGCAACTACCTGCCCGAGTTTGGCCCGTACGTGCGCTCGGACAGCGCGAACACGTGGGGCAGTTCCATCAACCTGGATGGGCCAGGATCCGACGAGGTCAGGCGCTACATCATCGACAACGCGCTCATGTGGTTGCACGATTACCATGTCGACGGGCTGAGGCTCGACGCCGTGCACGCGCTCGTCGATGCGCGCGCCATGGACATCCTCGAGGAGCTCGAGGTCGCCGTCACGGAATTGTCGCGACGCGAAGGCAAGCCGCTCGGGCTCATCGCGGAGTCCGACCTCAACGACCCGAAGCTCATCACGGCGCGTGAAGCGGGCGGCGACGGTCTCGACGCGCAGTGGAGCGACGACTTCCACCACGCGCTGCACGTCGCGCTCACGCGGGAAACCAGCGGCTACTACGCCGACTTCGCCGACCCGCACGCTCTCGCGAAAGTCATCGAGAAGGGCTTCTTCCACGACGGAACCTACTCGTCGTTTCGCGGCAGGCATCACGGGCGGCCCATCGACAGGCTCACCGTGCCCGCTTCGCGGCTCGTCGTCTTCAATCAGGACCACGACCAGATCGGGAATCGCGCCGCCGGGGATCGACTGGCCGCGACGCTGGATGACGGTCAACTCGCGATCGCCGCAGTGCTCACGCTTCTCGGACCGAACACCCCCATGCTGTTCATGGGCGAAGAGTGGGCAGCATCCACCCCGTGGCAGTTTTTCACCTCGCATC
Organism: Agreia sp.; assembly: GCA_044464485.1. Classification (GTDB taxonomy): domain Bacteria; phylum Actinomycetota; class Actinomycetes; order Actinomycetales; family Microbacteriaceae; genus Terrimesophilobacter. The sequence continues at coordinate 212,528 of JBIQLG010000002.1, read as the reverse complement.
CCGAACCCGAACTGGCCGAGGCGACAGCGCGCGGAAGGATAGCCGAGTTCGCGCGCATGGGCTGGGACGAATCTCGCGTGCCGAACCCGCAGGACCCGGCCACGTTCGAGCGCTCGAAACTCCGGTGGGATGAACGACTCGTCGGCCGGCACGCACGAATTCTCGACTTCTATCGCGCGGTCATCCGCTTGCGCAGGGCGCGCCCGGACCTGACCGATGCCCGATTTGGCACCGCTACCGTGGAGGTCGTGGATCCGGCTGGCGCCATCGTGGTGCGGCGGGAAAGAACCGCGATTGTCGTCAACCTGTGCGACACTCCGCGGCAGTTTCCCGGCGCCGGGGCGGATCCCCTCACGCCGGAAGATGTTCTCCTTGCCTTCGGCTCGCACACGTTCAGTCCCCGAGGGATCAGCCTCGACGCCCACTCACTCGCGGTGATAGCCCATTCAAGGAGAGACTAGAGCTATGACTGAACCCGACGCGGCCGGAACGGCGAAGACGGACGACCCGGACCTCACCGAGGCGGAGGCGATGGAGCCCGAACCCGAAGAGCCCACGTACGACGACATCCGCTATCCGGCGCGCCCTAAGAGGCTCCGGCCACGCGACCAGCTTCGCTACAGCGGTGTTCGCCACTCATTCACGGATCCACGCTCGGCGGTCGCATCCAACCCGTCCTACATCTCGTGGCTCAAGCGCCAGTCCATGTTGAGGGATGCGGACAATTTGTCGCGCGCGCTTTCCGGGCAGCCGAGCATGTGGCGCAACTCGTATGCCCGCCCCGATGCCCGCAGAGCCATTCGCACCGCCTCGGTGTGGTTCACGGCGTACCCGATTTCGCTCATCACGCAGCCAGGCCAGTCGTACCTCAAGGCGCTGGGCAGTCAGGAACTGTGGGACGCCTTTGAGGCGATCGGCATTGTCGCGGTGCACACGGGTCCCGTGAAAATGGCGGGCGGCATCACCGGATGGGGGCAGACGGCGAGCGTGGACGGCCACTTCGACCGCATCAGCACCCAAATTGATCCGGCATTCGGCACCGAGGAAGAATTTCGCGCGCTCTGCGACGCCGCAGACAGCCACGGGGGCAGCGTCATCGACGATATTGTGCCGGGTCACACGGGAAAGGGCGCCGATTTTCGCCTGGCCGAGATGGGATACAAAGACTTCCCGGGCATTTACCACATGGTCGAAATTCCCGAGGAGGACTGGTCGCTCCTGCCGGATGTTCCTGCCGAACGCGACGCCGTCAACCTCGACGCCGAGACCGAGGCGAAGCTTGCCGACCGCGGATACATCATCGGTCAGCTGCAGCGGGTGATTTTCTACTCTCCGGGCATCAAGGAGACGAACTGGAGCACGACCGCGCCCATCCTCGGAGTCGACGGCCGCACGCGCCGGTGGGTGTACCTCCACTATTTCAAGCAGGGGCAACCGTCGATCAACTGGCTCGATCCAACGTTCGCGGGAATGCGCCTCGTCATCGGCGACGCCCTGCACTCGCTCGGTGACCTCGGTTCGAGCGCGCTTCGCCTCGACGCGAACGGGTTTCTCGGGGTGGAAAAGAGCGCGGAGGGCCAGCCTGGCTGGTCGGAAGGGCATCCGCTGTCCGAGGCCGCCAACCACCTCATTGCGAGCATGGTTCGCAAGGTGGGGGGTTTTTCGTTCCAGGAACTGAACCTCGGCATTGAAGACATCAGAGACACCGGTCGGGTGGGTGCAGACCTCTCCTACGACTTCATCAATCGACCCGCGTATCAACACGCGTTCGCAACGGCCGATACCGAGTTCCTGAGGCTCACCCTGCGCACCTCGCTTGAGGTGGGAGTTCAACCCGTCGGGCTCGTGCACGCGTTGCAGAACCACGACGAACTCACCTACGAGCTCGTGCACTGGGCGAATCGGCACCACCTTGACGTGTTCTCGTTCCGAGGCGCGGAACTCACCGGCGCGGAACTCGCGGACACGATTCGCGCGGACCTCACCGACATACTCACGGGTGACCGTGCGAGCTACAACCGCGTCTTCACGACCAATGGAATTGCGTGCACAACCGCCTCGGTCATCACGGCGGCCCAGGGCTTCTCCGCACTCGATTCGATCCGAGACGCGGATGTCGCGAGCATTCGCGACGCACATTTGGTGCTGGCGAGCTTCAATGCCTGGCAACCCGGCGTGTTCGCTCTCTCCGCGTGGGACCTGCTGGGGATGCTCCCGGTTCCTGACGACACAGTCGCCGAACTCATCGCGGGCGGCGACACGCGCTGGATACACCGGGGCGCCCACGACCTCATCGACGCAGATCCTGAAGCCACCGCGTCAAGCTCCGGCATGCCGCGGGGTCGTTCGCTGTACGGATCGATCACGGCGCAGCTGGCCGACCATGAGTCGTTTGCGTCGCAGTTGAAGGACATCCTGCGCATCCGTGGTGCGCACGGAATTGATGTCGCCACGCAAATCGATATCCCCGATGTTGCACATCCGGGAATGCTCGTCATGGTGCATCGGCTCGACGAAGGCAATTCGGCTATCGAAGACCCCACGCTTCAGGTGACGGTGTTGAATTTCAGCGGCGAAACCGTGGAGGGTACCGTTCGCTCCGAGCATCTCATTCCCCGGCGCTCCGTCACGGACGTGGCGAGCGGCGAGAGAGTTGGCTTTGTCGACGACCTGAACAGTTTTTCCGTTCAATTGCCGCCGTACGCCAGATTGTTCCTGATCATCGGCACCGAGGAGGATGCAGCCCCGCCTTACACGCGGCCCATCGACATCATTCACGTCGACGAGAACGCATGAGGTTCTGAAACCGATCCAGTCCTACGTTTCCGCCGGAGAGGATCACTCCCACGCGCGCGCCGGGTGCCGGGCGTTCTCCGTACATGACGGAGGCGAGTGCGGTGGCGCCGGAAGGCTCGAGGACGATTTTGAGCCGGTCGAAGGCGAAGGCCATGGCATCCATAAGCTGAGCGTCTGTCACGAGGTCAACCGCGTCCATGAGGTCCGCGTTCACTGCGAAAGTAAGCGCGCCGGGAGTTTCGGCACCCTGACCGTCGGCAATGGTGTCCGGGACCGGAATGTGCACGCGCTCGCCCGCCTCGAACGACCGCTTCGTGTCATCACCCGCCTCAGGTTCGACCCCGATCATCCGGATGTCCGGGTGCAACGCTTTTGCGGCCGTGGCGCTGCCCGCCATGAGTCCGCCCCCGCCGATCGGCACTCGCAGCTCATCGAGTTCGCCGACGTCGTGCAGCAGCTCCAGTGCCGCCGTGCCCTGCCCGGCCATGACACCGTAATGGTCATACGGCGGGATGATCGTGAGCCCGCCCGCCTCCGCGACTTCGCGGCCGAGGGCTTCCCGATCATCCGCCACTCGGTCATAGAACTTCACGTGCGCGCCGTAACCGCGGGTGGCGGCAACCTTGGCCTCGGGAGCATCCGCGGGCATGATGATGGTCGCCCGGGCGCCCATCATGGATGCCGCGAGCGCCACGGCCTGTGCATGGTTTCCCGACGACCACGCCGCCACGCCGCGGCTGAGCTCGGCGGCGGAGAGTCGAGATATGACGTTGTATGCCCCGCGAAACTTGAAAGCTCCGATGCGCTGAAAGTTTTCGCACTTGAGATGCACGCGTGCCCCGCAGAGATCGTCGAGCGTGTGCGAGGTGATGACCGGCGTGACGTGCGCGATTCCGGCCAGCTGTCGGGCGGCATCCTGTACCGATTCGAGAGTCAACATGCTTCAACTGTAGAGTTCACGTCGCAACGCCGCGTGCCGGGCGCCGGCGCGGTCACCGCTTAAGCTGGTGGGCGAAAGCTGTAACGGCGCGCGACGTGAGGAGAACCATGGCGCAGGCTACCGGTCGCTCTCCCAAGGGCGCGGCCAAGCGCGAGGCGATTCTGGATGCCGCCCTTGCTGTTTTCGGTGAGGTGGGTCTTCACGGCGCCTCGCTGCGTGAGATCGCGAGCCGCGTAGGAGTGAGCCACCAGTCGCTCATGCACTACTTTCACACGAAGAACGAGCTGCTCATGGCGGTGCTTCGCCGCAGGGATGAGCGACTTCGCCAGCATTTTGCGGATGAGGGCGGAATGTCGATCTCGGAGCTCATTTCGGTGGCGGAAGGAAACGTGAAGGTCCCTGGCCTCATCGAGTTGTACAACATGGCGTCGGCGGAAGCGACGAATCGTGCCCACCCGGCCCACGAGTACTACGCGGCGTTTTACGAGAGTCTGATCGAGTCCATGTCGCTGTTTCTCGCCCGGGCCGAAGAGCGCGGCGTGCTTCGCGAAGGTTGGACGGCAAAAACCGCCGCTCAGGCGATTTTGGGCATGATGGACGGGCTTCAACTGCAATGGCTCTATGACCGCGACAACGTCAACGTGGCGGATGCAATGAATTTGCTGGTCAGCACCCTTATTTCGGTGCCGATCGATGAACTCGAGAACATTTCCGATTAAACTTGCCAACTGGCAAGGTTTTGGTACTATTCTTGGCTCATGGCCACGACATCAACATCCACTCCCGCCCTGCCGGCGACCATCGCCGACGACGCCGTCGCGCTCGCCCACGACTGGGCAGTTCGCGGGGCATCCGTCAAGCCGAGCGGGTCTGCCAAGTTGCTTGCGCAGGTGCTCAAAGACCAGAACGGCCTGGACTTCACGCTCGGTTTCGTCGACCGCGTCATCCGACCGGAAGACCTGAATGTTGCGGCGCGCAGCCTTTCTGTGCTCGCGAAGAACACGCCCGCGTTCCTTCCGTGGTACATGCGATTTGCCGTGCGCGTCGGCGGGTTTTTCGCGCCGCTGCTGCCTTGGCCGGTCGTTCCGATCGCGCGCGGGGTCGTGCGGGCCATGGTGGCACACCTCATCGTGGATGCCAGGCCGGCCAAACTCGGTCGTGCGATCGCCAAATTGAAGAAGCCCGGCATCCGCCTGAACATCAACCTTCTGGGCGAGATCGTGTTGGGCAAGGCGGAGGCAGAACGCCGGCTCGAGGGAACCAAGAAGCTGTTGCAGCGTCCCGATGTCGACTATGTGTCGATCAAGGTGTCCTCCATCGAGAGCCAGCTCAACATGTGGTCCTTCGACGAGACCGTCGAGCGCGTCACCAAGCGGCTAACCCCGTTGTATGAGCTCGCTGCGAAAAGCCCGACTTCCAAGTTCATCAACATGGACATGGAGGAGTATCGCGACCTCGACCTGACGATTGCCGTGTTCGAGTCCATTCTCGACCAGCCGCAGCTTCTGAACCTGGAAGCGGGAATCGTGCTTCAGGCGTATCTGCCGGATGCCCTCGGTGCCTACCAGCACATCGTCGAGTGGTCGACGGCGCGGGTTGCCCGCGGCGGCGCCCCGGTGAAGATCCGGCTCGTCAAGGGCGCGAACCTTGCGATGGAGACGGTTGAAGCCACCATGCACGGGTGGGAACTTGCCACCTGCCACAGCAAGCAGGAAACCGACACGAACTACAAGCGCGTGCTTGACTGGGCGCTCACGCGCGAGCGCACCACTGCGGTGCGCATCGGCGTTGCCGGCCACAATCTGTTCGACATCGCGTTCGCGCACTTGCTTGCCGAAGCCCGCGGCGTCTCCGATCACGTCGAGTTCGAAATGCTGCTGGGCATGGCAGAAGGTCAGGCGGATGCCGTGCGCAACGATGTGGGCGGCCTGCTCCTGTACACCCCGGTCGTTTTGCCCCAGGAATTCGACGTGGCGATCGGCTATCTCATCCGCAGGCTCGAGGAAAACGCGAGCGAGGAAAACTTCATGTCCGCAGTTTTCGAACTCGTCGAGAACGAAGCGCTCTGGAATCGGGAGCGGGACCGTTTTCTCGCGTCGCTCAGGGACGTCGACACGACCGTTCCCGAGCGCAACCGCACACAGTCTCGACTGGAGAAGCACACTCCGTTCGAAGAGAACTTCGCCAACACTCCAGACACCGACCCCGCACTGCCGGATAACCGCACGTGGGGCACGACAGTGCTTGAGGGAGTGGAGAAGAGCAAGCTCGGCCTCGACATCGTCGCCGATGCTGCGGTGTCGAACGAGAAGCAACTCGACGCGGTATTCGCCAGGGTGCTACCCGCCGCACAAAGCTGGGCCGCTCTGGGAGGCGCCGGTCGTGCGAAGATTCTCCGCAACGCGGCCGATGTGCTCGAAGAGACTCGCGGCAACCTCATCCAGGTGATGGCTGCTGAAGCAGGCAAGACGATCGCCGAAGGCGATGTGGAGGTGAGCGAGGCAGTCGACTTCGCGCGCTACTACGCCGAACTCGCCGAAGAACTCGACCGCGTCGACGGCGCGAAGTACACGCCATCCAAGCTCATCGTGGTGACACCGCCGTGGAACTTCCCGGTGGCCATCCCGGCGGGCTCGACTCTTGCCGCACTTGCGTCAGGGGCATCCGTCATCATCAAGCCGGCCAAGCAGGCGCAGCGTTCCGGGGCCGTCATGGTGGACGCGCTGTGGCGCGCGGGTGTTCCCCGCGATGTGCTCGCGCTCGTGGATCTCAAGGATCGAAGCCTCGGTGAGAAGATGGTGTCGCATCCCGAGGTGGACCGTGTCATCCTTACCGGTGGATACGAAACCGCCGAGATGTTCCGCTCCTGGCGGCCAGAGCTGAAGCTCCTTGCCGAAACCAGCGGAAAGAACGCGATCATCGTCACGCCGTCGGCCGACCTCGACCTTGCGGTGTCGGATGTGGTCAAGAGCGCGTTTGGACACGCGGGCCAGAAATGTTCGGCCGCGAGCCTCGTGATTCTGGTGGGTTCCGTGGGCCGTTCAGAACGCTTCGAAAAGCAGCTGGTGGATGCCACGACGACGCTGCGCGTCGGTTACCCGAGTGATCCGACGACTCAGATGGGTCCGATCATCGAGGCGGCTCACGGCAAGCTGAAGAAGGGTTTGACCGAGCTCGCACCCGGAGAACGCTGGTTGCTGAAGCCGGAACAGCTCGACGAGAGCGGCCGGCTGTGGTCTCCCGGCATCCGCACGGGGGTCGCTCCTGGCAGCTACTATCACCTCACCGAATTCTTCGGCCCGATTCTCGGCATCATGCGGGCATCGACGCTGGAGGAGGCAATTGAACTGCAGAACCAGGTCGATTACGGCCTTACTGCAGGTTTGCACTCGCTGAATCCGGGCGAATTGGAACTGTGGCTCGACACGGTGCAGGCAGGGAACCTTTACGTGAACCGAGGCATCACCGGCGCCATTGTTCGCCGCCAGCCGTTCGGCGGCTGGAAGCGATCTGTTGTTGGCGCGTCCACGAAAGCGGGTGGCCCGAACTACCTCGTGCACCTCGGTTCGTGGGAGAGCGACACGGTCACCGGTGGCGCAGATGTGCGTCTGTCGGAGGCTGTCGAGCGGATCGTGAGCGCGGCGGGTTCTGATCGTGTAGCGCGGGCAGCCCGCAGCGACCAGTCCGAGTGGGATCGCGAATTCGGGGTTGCCAAGGATGTCTCGGCTCTCGGCGTCGAACGCGATGTATTCCGCTACCGCGCGCTTCCCGTCGCCGTCCGCAGGAACGAGGCAGGCACGCTTGAGGACTTCATTCGCGTGATCGTGGCCGGTGTGCGCGCTGGTGGCGATGATCTCGGTGGGCTGGTGTCCGCGAGCGTACCTGAGCCGCTCTCCGCCGACCTCTCGTGCGCGCTCGACAAGGCGGGCGTCTCCATCGTCGTGCAGACGGATGCCGACTGGCTCGCATCCGCAAGCCGCATTACGGCTTCCCGCGTGCGTCTCATCGGCGGAGGTCACACCGAACTGGCGACTGCTTTGGGTGGAAGCCCGGACATCGCGCTGTACTCGGATGACGTCACCGAGGCCGGCCGCATCGAAATGCTGCCGTTCCTGCGCGAACAGGCCATCGCGATCACGGCGCACCGCTTCGGCAACCCGGACCACTGGTCGGAGGCCGTGCTGCCGCTCTGAGTGACCGTCGCTCGTGGCCTGAATGTCAGTGGTCTTCCGTAGACTTCAAGAAATCTTTGCGACACGCCGAAACCACAACATGTAGGGGAATGACAAGCGTGTCATTCCGGTTATATAGTGGGTAACCACGCAGGGGCTGGGTATCCAGTTTCTGGGTTATCCGGTTTCGAGAAGACTTGAGGAGGTCACCATGGAGAACGACACCGACACCGTCGGCGGCTACGCAGTTCCCGTCGACCCGATGGATCTTCTGCAGTGCGACAGCTGCCAGTAGGCAGACGCACCACAGGGTTCTAGAAGCCCCGGACACCACGAAGGTGACCGGGGCTTCGTCGTTTTCTGCGGTCGATCGAGGCGTGAGAAGATGGGCGGATGGCCGTAAACCCTGACATCGCGGGGCGTGCATTTCCGCCGACCGCACCGTATCTGGTGGGGAGAGAGAAAGTGCGCGAATTCGCTCGCGCCGTGTTCTCGCAGAACCCGCTCAACCTCGACCCTGAAGCTGCTGTCGCAGCCGGCTACCGTGACGTTGTCGCGCCGCCCACCTTCCCGATCGTCGTGCAGGAACGCACACTCGCACAGCTTCTTGCAGACCCGGATGCCGGGATCGACTTCACCCGCGTCGTGCACGGCGATCAGCGGTTCACTTACACCCGTCCGATCGTGGCCGGCGACGAGCTCACGGCCACCCTCACCGTCACGAGCGTCAAGTCGCTCGGCGGACACAGCATGGTCACATCAGACACCGCAATCGTCGACGCGACGGGTGCGCACGTTGTGACAGCGACATCCACCCTCGTCGTGAGGGGTGACGAATGAACCTCCGCGACAGCATCAACGTCGGCGACGTGGTCGCCGAACGCGAATTCCACCTCACGCGCGACGCCCTCGTGCGGTACGCGGGCGCATCCGGAGACTTCAATCCCATCCACTACCGGGACGACGTCGCACAGAGCGTCGGCTTGCCCGGAGTGCTTGCTCACGGCATGCTCACCATGGGCGTTGCAGCTCAACCCGTGATCGACTGGCTGGGCGACCGGGGAAACGTGCTCGATTATCAGGTGCGATTTACCCGGCCCGTGCTTGTAGACGCAGCTGACGGCGCGATAGTTCGAGTTTCAGCGAAGGTGGCGGTACTTGATGAAGACGGCGCCCGGATCGACCTTGCGGTGACGTTTGCGGACGAGACGGTGCTCGGCAAGGCCCAACTACGCGTGAGCCTGAAATAGTGCGTGTTCACGTCATGGCGAAAGTGGGCGAGTGAACCTCAGCGAACTTACGACGCTGCGCGTCGGTGGCCCCGCGCGCGAGCTGATCGCGCCGCAAACAACGGACGAGCTTGTCGGGGAGATGCTGCGTGTTTGGGACAGCGGGGAGCCGTGGCTTCTGCTCGGTGGAGGCTCCAACCTGCTCGTCGCCGACAGCGGGTTCGACGGGACCGTGATCCGCGTCAACACTCGTGGCATCGAGCAGCGCCTGACCCCGCTTCCTGAGGGATCGCGCAGCGATCCGGCCCCGCTCCCTGAGGAATCGCGCAGCGATCGTCTCGAAGGGAATCAGGTCATCCTGCACGTTTCCGCCGGAGAGCCGTGGGACAACGTGGTCCAGTACGCGGTGGAACACGGCGTGAGCGGCATCGAAGCCCTCTCGTGGATTCCCGGCAGCGCCGGCGCAGCGCCGGTCCAAAACATCGGAGCGTACGGGCAGGAACTGAGCGCCGTGCTCGAGTCGGTGGAGTTTCTCGATGCGCACGAACGGGAAGTCGTGCAGTTGGCCGCCGCCGAACTGGAGCTCGGTTACCGCACCTCCACTCTCAAACGGGGGAGGGAAGGAGTCGTGCTGTCCCTCGACATCCGGCTCGAAGCGAGCGAGTTGAGCGCACCGGTCGCCTACGACCAGCTGGCTTTCGCTCTGGATGTTGCGGTGGGCGAACGTGCGCCGCTGAACGACGTGCGGAATACCGTGCGTGCCCTCCGCGCATCCAAAGGGATGGTGCTGGACCCGCTCGACCCGGATTCGGTGAGTGCGGGATCGTTCTTTACCAACCCTATTGTCAGCGAAAACTTTGCCAGGGGCCTGCCGCGGGATGCGCCGCGATGGCTCCTTGACGAAGAGGCGCCGGAGTCCCCCGTGAAGCTGAGCGCGGCCTGGCTCATCGAGCGGTCGGGCATTAGGCGCGGCTTTAATCTGCCGGGCTCTGGTGCTGCCGTCAGCAGCAAGCACACCCTCGCCATCATCAATTCGGGAAACGCTACGGCAGCCGACATCGCGGAACTGGCCAGGTATATCCACGTGCGAGTGCTCGCCGAATTCGGCGTTGCGCTCCAGCCTGAGCCACGGCTCATTGGCGTGGGCCTCTGACCTTGGCCGCAGGTCACGGACTGAGCAGACCCAGCTCCATCGCCTTAGTCACTGCCCTCGTGCGGTCCCGCACCTCAAGCTTTTCGAACGCGTGCACCAAGTGGGTTTTGACGGTCGCAGCGGAAAGAAACAGCTCGGCCGCGATCGCCGGATTGCTGTACCCCTTCGCAACGAGCGCAAGAATTTCGAGTTCGCGCGTCGTGAGCGTAGGTGTGGTCGGCCGCTGCACTCGAGTCACGAGCAGTGCGGCAATTCTCGGTGCGAGAGCCACCTCGCCGCGAGCGACAGAACGGATGCCGGCAAGCAGCTCCTCCTGCGGCGCCGCCTTGAGAAGATAGCCGCTCGCACCCGCCTCGATAGCCGTGAGGATGCTGTCGTCGCTTTCATACGTCGTGAGCACGAGCACGCGAATGCCGGGTTGTTCGGCGAGAATGCGCGCGGTGGCCTCGTCGCCGTCGATTCCGGGCATGCGAAGGTCCATGAGCACAACATCCGGTGTTTCGCGAAGGGCGAAGTCGACCGCTTCGAGTCCCGTGGCGGCTTCGCCAACAACCTCGAAGTCCTCCGTCGCGCTCAAGAGGGCAACGATTCCGCTGCGCACGACGGGGTGGTCGTCCGCGACGAGTACGCGTGTCTTTGTCATGCCACCGCCACCACCGGTACGCGCACGGTGAGCACCGTTCCGGAACCGCTCGATGCGACGGCGAGCGAGCCGTCCACGAGTGCGAGCCGATCGCGCATTCCGGCAAGGCCGAAGCCGCTCGTGTCTGCCTGCGTCGCGAAGCCCACCCCGTTATCGGTCACGCGCAGTTCCACCTCGCTCCCGGTGCCCTCCGCCGATACTTCAACAGTGGTCGCGTATGAATGCTTTCGGATGTTCGCGAGCGCTTCCTGAGCGCACCGCAACAGTACGACTTCCGTTCCCCGGTCCAGTGCGGGGAGCTGATCCGTGCGCGCAGTGACCGTGATTCCCGATTCCCGTTCGAAACGTTCGGTGAGCCGACGCAATGCGGGCATGATGCCGCCGGGCACCTCGACGGAGGCGCCGGCTGCGACGAGTGATCGAGTTTCCGCGAGTGCACCTCGAGCGCTTTCCTCGATGAGCGCGAGCGTACCGGCGGCTCCGGCAAAATCACCCGACTCCATTGTTCGGCGGGTACCCTGCACGAGCATGACGAGGCCCGTGAGGTCCTGAGCTATCGTGTCGTGGAGCTCCCGTGAGAGACGTTCGCGCTCGCTCGCGATTCCCGCCTCACGGTGAAGGGCCGCGAGGCGGCCATCCGCCGCCCGCAGTTCGTCGATGAGGCGCTCACGCTCCGCGCTCAGGTCGAAGATGTGCGAAATCCACAGGCCGAGCGCAATGCTGAAACCCAGTGAGAGCGCCGCCACGAAGCCGGCACCCAATAGGGCCCCGGGCTGAAAATCATTCGCGGCCGCAAGCCCAACCGCGACGGCGAGTGCCACGGCGACGTTCGCGATGAGGGCGCCTCGCCGGTTGCGGCTGATGACCCAGATGAGCGGGTACACGACACACTGGAGCGTGGCCATGCTCGGGTACATCGCCGTGGCAACTCCGGTGAGCACTGTCATGGTGATGATGAAGGTGATGCCTGCCCAGGTGTGCGTCCAGGAGAGCCGACCGAAGGTGAACCATGCGATGACGAATGCGACGAGGGTGGCCTGCGCTGCGAGCATTCGCCCCTGAGGCAGGTCGGTGACCAGCAGCAGCATGAGGCACAGTGCCACACTCAGTGCGACGATCGCCAGGTGCCACCATCTCGGGTTCTCCATCGTTCGATTCTCGCTGATTCCCGCTCAGGTGTCTTTGCGGATCCAGCGGAACGTCATCCGGGTGAGAAGCAGTCCTACGACAAACCACACGCCCATAATGATGGCGACCCAGCCAAGGTTCCAGGTGCCGCCTTGCTCTACCGCGGCAAAGTCGCTGGGGAGGAAGACTGCGCGCATACCTTGCGCCATCCATTTGAGCGGGAAAACGCTCGCGATGTTCTGCAGCCATTCGGGCAGCATCGTGAACTGGAGGTAGACCCCGGAAATGAACTGCAGGAGCAGGACGATGGGGATGACGACGGCCGTAGCGCTCTTGCCGCTGCGCGGGAGCGCGGAAAGGGCGATTCCCAGTACGCAGCTCGTGATGACCCCGAGCGCGAACACCCAGGCGAACAGCCACCACTTGTCCGCTTCCGTGGGCAACTCGACGGCGAAGGCGAAGTGCGCGACCAGCAAAAGCAGGATGACCTGGAACACGGCGCTCACGAACACCATGCCGATTTTGCCGATGAAGTAGGAGATGACCGGCAATGACGAGCCGCCGAGCCGCTTGAGCGTGCCGTCGCCTTTCTCTCCGGCGATGTCGACTCCGAGGTTTTGCACGCCGCTCAGCAGCATGCCAGCGGCGACCATCCCGGGAAGGTAATAGGCGGCAAACGTGATGCCGCCTTTGCCATCCGGGCCCGCGCCGATGTTGCCGGCCGTGCTGAAGGCGACGGCGAAGATCGACAGCATGACGATGGGAAACAGGAAGGTGAAGAACACGGAATCGCCTTGTCGCGCGTAGACCTTGAGCTCGTATCCGATTCGGGAAAGGCCGAGTCGGATGGTGCGACCCACGGTGTTGAGGCGGGGTACGCCGGTGCGGGCCGCGTCTGGCCCGGCGACCTGATCGGTGGCGGGAATCGATGTGCTCATGAGTTGACTGCCTCGGTCTCGAGTGAGTCGATGCGTCGCGCACCGACAAGGTTGAAATAGATGTCTTCCAGGCTCGGTCGGATGACCTCGAGCAATTCAGGCTCTCCGCCGTGGTCTCGGTTCAGCTTCGTCACAAGCGCGGCAGGTTCGTTCGTGCGCTGCTCGCGTTGGATGCCGTTTTCGCGCCAGCGCACGAGAGGGACCCGTGCATCAGCGCCGCCGAGCTCGTCGATGTTGCCGATGTCGACGATTTTGCCTCCGCTGATGATCGCGGCGCGGTCAGCGAGGTGCGCCGCCTCGTCGAGGTAGTGGGTGGTGAGCAGAATTGTGGTGCCATCGGCCTTCAACCCGTCGATGAGGGACCAGAACTGGTGTCTGGCCTCGGGGTCGAATCCGGTCGTCGGCTCGTCCAGAAACAGGAGTTCCGGTCGGCCGATGATGCCGAGCGCGACATCCACGCGCCTGCGCTGGCCACCGGAAAGTTTGCCGATGCGGGTCCTGGCTTTGTCAGCGAGACCCACGGCGTCAATGACTTCGCCGACGTCACGCGGGTTCGGGTAGTAACCGGCAAAGTGAGTTACTTGTTCAAGGACCGTGACGTTGCCGCTCTCGCCCGTGTTCTGCAGCACGATGCCGAGCCGAGCTTTCCAGTCGATGCCGCCGTGTTGCGGATCGACGCCCAGCACGCTCGCCTCGCCGCCCGTGCGGTCGCGATAGCCCTCGAGGATTTCTATGGTTGTGGACTTGCCGGCGCCATTCGGTCCCAGCAGCGCAAAGGTTTCGCCGCGGTGGATGTCGAAGCTCACGCCGTCGAGTCCCGTGACGCCGGCATACGTTTTGCGCATGTCCCGCACGCTCACGACATTGTCAGAAGTTGTCATGCATCTATCGTGTCGCGAGTCAGAGCCGAAGGTCAGCCATCGTTCGGTGGGAACTTTCCTCCACCGATCGGTTGACCCCGCGACGGGCCAGTCAACTAGTGAAACAGCTGCTGCAGGCGCTGGACGCCTTCGAGCAGTGGCTCGTCACCCAGCGCGTACGAAAGCCGCAGGTATCCGCTGGGGCCGAACGCTTCACCCGGTACGACCGCGACTTCCGCCTGCTCGAGGATGAGATCGGCAAGCTCCAGCGACGTGGTCGGAATCACGCCGCCCCAGGGACGACCCAGCAGCCCCGTGACATCCGCGTACGCGTAAAAGGCGCCCTGCGGCATGGGTGCGTGCAGACCGTCGATCTTGTTGAGTTCCTCGATGATGACGTTGCGTCGCCGTTCGAATGCCTGCCGCATGAGCTCTACGGTCTCCTGTGGCCCCGTCAACGCCGCCAGAGCGGCACGCTGGGAGATGTTCGACACATTGGAGGAGAGGTGGGACTGCAGGTTTGCCGCCCCTTTGATGGCGTCCGCCGGGCCGACCATCCAACCGAGCCTCCATCCGGTCATTGCGTAGCTCTTCGCGACGCCGTTCACGAGGAGCGTTTGCTGGGCAAGCTCGGGAACCGCTTCGACGATGGATGTCGCTTTCACGCCGTCATAGACCAGGTTTTGATAGATCTCGTCGGTGATCACCCATATTCCGTTGTCCAGCGCCCACTGCCCGATTGCGGCCGTCTCTGCGCGGGAATACACGGCGCCAGTCGGGTTCGAGGGCGACACGAACACCATGGCCTTGGTTCGGGGCGTGCGCGCAGCCTCAAGCTGCTCAACGGTGACGCGATACTCCTGATCGGCGCCGGCGAAAACCTCCACAGGCACCCCACCGGCGAGCTTGATGACCTCGGGGTAGGTGGTCCAGTACGGCGAAGGCAGAATCACTTCGTCTCCGTCGTCCACAATCGTCGCGAACGACTGGAAAACGGCCTGTTTGCCGCCGTTGGTGATGATCACCTGGCTCGGCTCGACGGCGAGACCGCTGTCGCGCCGGGTCTTCTCCGCGACAGCTGCGCGCAACTCGGGAAGACCCGCTGCGGGCGTGTAGCGGTAGTTTCGAGGGTCGAGAACGGCTGCGGATGCTGCATCCACGACGTTCGAGGGCGTCACGAAATCCGGTTCCCCGGCCGCGTAGGAGATCACGGGCCGACCTTGCGCCTGCAGAGCTTTCGCCTTTGCATCCACCTTGAGCGTCGCGGACTCTGCGATGGCGGCGATGCGATGGGAGATCCGGGAGTGTTCGATGGTCACGAGCACAGCTTAAAGCACGAACACGGTCGGGTATCAGATACCCGACCGTGCCGCCTTCGACGGACCCGCCTGCGTCTTACGACTCAAGCGGGGGGTGATTCCGCCGATAGCCTTCGCGTGCCATCCAGACACCCAGCGTGAGCAGAGCCAGTAGCGCGCTCAGCAGAACGCCGATCGAGACGCCCGTGTACGCCAGGTTGCCGAAGTTGATGGCGCCCTGAAGGGGTGACCGCGTCAGCGAGATGGCGTCAAGGCTGGTGCCCGTAGGGTTTCCGTTGTTGGTACCGGGGTCTCCGTCGCTACCGGGTCCGCCTTGATCGCCGGGTCCGGTGGTCGTTCCCGATTCGTTTTTGACGGAAGGGGCGACGGATGCGGCGGCGACATTGAGCGTCGTAAGACCCGTATTACCCGCTCCGCGTGCAACGGCGACGCGCAGCGCGGTTTCGGTGAACTTCGTGTTCGTCGCCACGGACATCCCGCCGCCGCCGGTCAGCGTGGTCTCCTGAAGGTTGACCCTCAGCGATAGCACGTCGGTCAGGAGCCCTGTCACACCTCCGGAACCCAGCAAACCGACGTTCGACTGCGCGGCGAGCGGACCGTTGAGCGCCGTATGGAGGCCGCTGAGGATTCCGGTCGACCCGAACAGTCGGTTGCCCAGCGTCAGGCCGAGGCGGTTGAGCAGATTCGCTGTGCTCAGCGAGAGTGGAACGCCGAGAACTTTCGCGGTGGCCGTTACGGGAGCCTGACCGTTCAGCACGTGAGCCACGGTTCCGTGCACGTCCACGTTCACCGAGGTTTCCAACTGCGGAAGCAGCGTGGTTGTTGTCGTGCAGACGAGTGTTCCCAGAATCTTTCCCAGAACGTCGCTCAGCACGTTCCCGGAGGAGTCCTGATACTGGCAGGTTTGCCCGATGAGGGGTGCTTGATCGGTCAGTACAGTCACGTCCGCGTGGACGTCGAGGTTCATCGCCCGCAATGCGGCATCCAGTCGTGCGGTGAGCTGGTGCGTGAGCTCATCGATCTGACCGGAAATGGTGGACACGATCCGCGACACGTTGGCTGCCGATAGCAATTCCGTGTTCACCGGCAGATTGTTGAGATCACCGACGAGTGCTTCGAGATCCACCGCGACCTGCCCCGTGGTGAGGTTGACGCTCACACCGTTGCCTCCCCAGGTCGCCGTCAGCAGGCTCTCCACCGCGGCAGAAAGGTCATGCTGAAGCGTCACGGAAACGTGTGCGCCGGCGCCCAGATCCAGAGCGGGGTTCGCGGCGAGAAGCACGCCGCGAAGTGCAACCGCGAGTTCGCCGTCGCTTCCGGTGAGTGAGTCAATTTGAGAATCTGCTCCGGAGACGGCGTCCCTCACGAGCTGGGACACCTTTGCCAGGGCCGGACTCGTAAATCTCAGGGTGAGTCCGTCCAGGTAGTAGTCGCCGGAGACGCTCTTACGATTTCCCTGCGCCTGCGCGGCGACCGCCTGAACCTGAAGTTTCAGGTCCGTAACCGCCGCAGCGAAGCGATTTCCCAACAGCGTGTCGAGCGAGACGGTCAATGCGCCGCCCGGGTTCGATGCGTTCGGTCCGATCGCCCCGCCGTCACCGACCGTTCCGCTGGCTCCCAGCGCGTCACCCGCTTTGCTTGCGCGAGCGTATTGCGAAAGCACGCCGCCCTGAGAGCTGGTGTTGAGCACGTCATCCGGACTCACCCGCACAGATCCGACGTTGATGGGTTGCGAGCCGAGAAGGCTTACCGCGAGTGGGTCGACGACCTCCTGCGTCGACTGGGTGCCGTCATTCCTCGCGGTGGCCGGAGTGAGCTGTGCGATCGTTGACAAGTTCATTCCGGCGAGAGACCCCGACAGGAACTGACCCTGGGCCCACGTTGCCGTCGTGGATGTGGCTGATGCCGAGGTCGCCGAAGCAGCCATCGGAGTGACCATGACAAGCCCGCCGATCAGGCCAACAACACCGATGGCCGCAGTCGTGCCTGTCAGACGGTGGGCTTTTGCGCCCTTCGTCTGTTGAGTTTTCGAAGCAAACATTACTGTTACCTCATTTCTGGATTCACAATTCGTCCGGAAATGGTCGACCAGCGTGTCGCCCGTCTCAATTCGGGTTTGGAACGGGAACGCGCACAGGGCGGCGTTCCGGTTGCCTGTTTAGTTGTGTTCAATCGGTTCGGCGTTTCCGGTCTAGGTACCGGATGGCGTTGCCAACTTGTCCTGATACAAAGAAGAGTCGCGGCAACGCGATTCATGACGCGGATTTCACAAAGATTGCGAAAAAACGTGTTCATGCCCGTCGGCAAACGCTTTGCACAAGGGAGGACGTTTCGCCTACACTGAGTCGAGGTAGTTGAAATCTGCCATAATTTTGCGTGCCAATTTTCGGCAGTGGCTGCCCTAATGGTGTTGTGAGAGTGTGGCGTTTGCACTGCTTAGGGCGGTGGCTCAATTGGTAGAGCAGCGGTCTCCAAAACCGCAGGTTGCAGGTTCGAGTCCTGTCCGCCCTGCAGCTGAACGCGGGCAACCGCTCGTGGCAGCGAGAGCATGTCCGGCCACCCTGGCCGGCTGCGCCCCATCCGGAAGGTAGTCACCGTGGCGAGAAGAGTGGTCGACGAGCCCAGCGAGGACATCGTCGCGAACGCCAGGATGGATCGCGCCCAGAAGCGCGGCCCGTTCGGGAGGATCGCGCTGTTCCTGCGCCAGGTGATCAACGAGCTCAAGAAGGTCATCACCCCGACCCGCAGGGAGCTCATCAGCTACACCGGGGTCGTCCTGGTGTTCGTGGTCTTCATGATGGCCATCGTCTCGGTGCTCGACCTGCTGTTCGGGACGGGCGTCGGATACATCTTCGGAGACGGTCCGACCCAGTAGTGCCTTCGCGCACCGGCGCGACGACTTCGCATGTGTGATCGGCCCGGGGGCCGCATCCCGAGAAATGGAATGAGAATCAGTGCCTGACAGAGAGTCCGAAGAACTCGAGGACATCGACCTCGCGACCGCCGCGGAGCAGTCCTCCGAGGAGGACGAGGCCCAGGAGGGCGACGTCCTCTCAGAGGAGGTCGCCTCGGACGTGCCGGCCGAGGAGCGTGCCATGCACCTCGAGGGCGACGGCGTCGACGTCGAGGCAGGACTCGAGGCGGCGCTCGACGCCGTGCAGGCCGCTGTCGACCCCGAGCCCGCCGATTCCGATTCCGCGGCACCGGATGCCGAGGACGCCGACGAGGACACCGTCGACCCCTACGCGGACTTCCGCGCGGAGCTCAAGGCGAAGCCGGGCAAGTGGTACGTCATCCACTCCTACGCCGGGTTCGAGAAGCGCGTGAAGTCGAACATCGAGAACCGCCGCGTGAGCATGGCCATGGAGGACTACGTCTTCGAGGTGCAGGTTCCCATGGAGGACGTCGTCGAGATCAAGAACGGCCAGCGCAAGCTCGTGAACCGGGTGCGCATCCCGGGCTACGTGCTCGTGCGCATGGACCTCAACGAGGACAGCTGGTCGGTCGTGCGGCACACCCCTGGCGTCACGGGCTTCGTCGGCAACTCGCACAACCCGACGCCGCTGCGCTTCGAGGAGGCCTTCTCGATGCTGCAGAGCCTCGTGCAGATCGTCGAGGCGCCCAGCAAGGGCGGCAGTGCGAAGGGCGGCAAGACGGCCGCGCGCGCGATCCCGCAGGAAGTCGACTTCGAGGTCGGCGAGACCATCACGATCAAGGAGGGCTCGTTCGCGGGTCTTCCGGGCTCGATCAGCGAGATCAAGCCCGAGAGCGGCAAGCTCACCGTGCTCGTCTCGCTCTTCGAGCGCGAGACCCCGGTCGAGCTGTCGTTCGATCAGGTCACGAAGCTGTAGCAGACCGCACAGACCACCGCATCCGGTTCGGATGTCGGGAGCGTCATCCGCACGGATGGCACGAAAGTAAGGAAAGAGAATGGCACCCAAGAAGAAGGTGACGGGGCTCATCAAGCTCCAGATCCAGGCCGGCGCCGCCAACCCCGCACCGCCCATCGGGCCGGCGCTCGGACAGCACGGCGTCAACATCATGGAGTTCTGCAAGGCGTACAACGCGGCGACCGAGTCGCAGCGCGGCAACGTCATCCCCGTGGAGATCACCGTGTACGAGGACCGCTCGTTCACGTTCATCCTGAAGACTCCGCCCGCCGCCGAGCTCATCAAGAAGGCCGCGGGCGTGCAGAAGGGTTCCGGAACCCCGCACACCGTCAAGGTCGGCAAACTTTCCAAGGACGCTTTGCGTCAGATCGCCGAAACGAAAATGTCTGACCTCAACGCCAATGACGTTGCAGCGGCGGAGAAAATCATCGCGGGCACCGCTCGTTCGATGGGAATCACGGTGGAGGCGTAATCATGGCAACCAAATCCAAGGCATACCGCGCCGCCGCCGCAAAGATCGAAGACGGCAAGTTTTACACCCCGACCGAGGCGGTGAGCATTGCCCGGTCCACGGGTTCGGCAAAGTTCGACTCCACCGTCGAGGTGGCGCTCAAGCTCGGTGTCGACCCTCGCAAGGCGGACCAGATGGTGCGGGGAACCGTCATTCTTCCGCACGGCACGGGCAAGACCGCGCGCGTCATCGTGTTCGCCACCGGACCCGCCGCCGAAGCCGCACTCGCGGCCGGTGCGGATGAGGTGGGCGGCTCCGAGTTGATCGAGAAGGTCGCCGGCGGCTACACGAACTTCGATGCGGCGGTGTCCACTCCGGAGCTCATGGGACAGGTCGGGCGGCTCGGCAAGGTGCTGGGACCTCGCGGTCTCATGCCCAACCCGAAGACCGGCACGGTTACCCCGGACCCCGCAAAAGCGGTGTCGGACATCAAGGGCGGAAAGATCGAGTTCCGCGTGGACAAGCACTCGAACGTGCACTTCATCGTGGGCAAGGCGTCGTTCACGGCGGATCAGCTCGCCGAAAACGCGAAAGCGGCACTGGACGAAATCAACCGGTCGAAGCCGAGCTCCTCGAAGGGTCGCTACGTGCTGAAGGGCACGGTGTCGACGACGTTTGGTCCCGGCATTCCGCTGGACGTCACGGCCATCTAGTCGCTCGAAGACAGTAAGAAAGACCCCGCCCCAGGCGGGGTCTTTCCTTTCCCATCGACACGGAAGAGCGCGATCAATAACATATTCTCGTGACCGACGCTTTCCCGATGGTCGGCCGTGGCCGCCGTGACCGAGTCCTCGCCATTTTCGGATGCCTCCTCGTGATTGCCGCGCTCGCCATCATCTGGGGTGCGCGGCTGAGCATCCCGCGAGAGTTGTACGTGAGCGAGCTCGGCGCGCCGGGTGAACCGACCGCGGACTGGTTTCGTGCCGCGCTCCTGCTCATCGTTGCCGGTGGCAGCCTCATTGCGTGGTGCGGTCGGCGGATCCGAACCGTTGCGCCGCTGCTGCGTGCCTGCACGCCGGCGGTCACGCTGTGGGTGGGGTGCGCGTTCTTTCTCGTGGCGTCCGAAATTACCTGCACACGAGGATGCCCGCTGCCCTATGGGCCGACATTCACGTGGCAGGATTTTATTCACACTTCCGTAGCGGTACTCGCATTCGGTGCCGCTTGCTTCGCGATGCTTCAGGTCTCGTTCGCGGTCGGCCACCGCGCGCTGAGAATGCTGTCCCTGTGCAGCGGATTCGCGGTCGCGGTCATTGCCGGTTCCGGTGGAATCCTTTCGCTCGCACGGTTTGCCACGAACGTGGGAAGCGTATTCGAGCTGTTGGCTACGACGGTGGCGCTCGGCTGGCTCGCGGCTTTCGGAATAGCGGTCGGGCAAACGTCAGGGATGCAGGAGAGCCAGCAGGGCATCCGCGAGTCGCACGAGCTGATGGATCTCGTTCTCATCCCTGTCGACCCACCGCACCTGGGGCTCGGAGTCAATGGGCACGAAGTCCCTGTGTTGCTCCCACACGACGAGGGTGCGTTCGGCACCTAAGACGTATTGCTGCCACCACACCTGCCGCAGGTAGGACCGCGGAATACTGCGCCAGGCACGCGATGTGGTCTTGATTTCGGCAAGTTCGAGACCCGAGGCGACGACCCGGATGCCGTCCGGCGTCGCCAAGTGCAGCGGATTGTCCTCCGCGTGATACAGATCGATGCTCGGCTCGATGCCGTAGACGGATCGCACCCAGCGCGCGATTTCCGGTTCCCTCGCCCGGCCGTGATCGGTGTAGGCGTTTCCCGTGAACGACCCGCCCAGCAGCTTCTCTCGCGCGACAGTCATGAGTGACCGTTCACTCGACAGCTTCGCGACATCCGTGGCGGTGACGCCTTGCGAGCGCGCGCGCAGCCACGAGGGACGGTCGCTGGATTGCGCGACCACGCGGGAGCGGTAGGTGGAACTCGGATCGTTCCACAGTTGCGGGGAAAATGTCACACGACCATTGTGCCTTGACCCCAACTGGATGCCCGAAGTGACAGACTGGTGTGGCCCCCAACCTCGAAGGACCCGACGTGACAGTGCGAACTATCGGACGAGTTGCGGCCGCCATCGTCGCATTCGCCTGTGCTGTGGTGGTGGTACCCGCTGCCGTCGCCGCCGACGCACCCAAAACGCCCCAACCCGTTGCCGAATACTTTGCCGAGGGGCTCATTCCCCGGCTCATCGACCTTTATGGGTCGGGAAACGGTGTGACCAAGGGCGTCGACTTTGATGGGACAACGAAGGTCGGAGCAATCTCGCGCGTGCGCGAATGGACGCCTGATTTTCTCGCGGGACACGCCACATCCGATCCGACACGACTCACGAACAACTGGGTAGCTCCCGTCAGCGTGCGTGGCGACGTTCTCGGCCTGGCAACAGTGTGGATCAATCCGACGACCAACGAGCCGGAACTCGCGTCCTTCGACAGCGCTGAGTTGGCGCGGGAGATTGCGGCTGCGCCCAAAGATGCTTCCCTCGTCCATGATGCCGAGAGGGGAGCGTGGTTTGCCGAGGTCGATGATTCGCTCGTCACTCTTGTTCCCGGTACCTCCGGCATCACGGGGACGATTTCTACACAGGCATACCAGCGGCTCCTCACGACCGTGATTCCCACGCAGGACGAGAAGCCAACGGGCGTTGCGATCGCCGCACTCGTCCTCGGGATCGTCATATTGGGCGTCGCGATTTTTGTGCTTCTGCCGGTGAAGCGAACAAAATCAGAGCTCGCGGAACTCGAAGGCGACACCGCCGACGAGGCCGTGCCAGTCCTCGACGGGGCGTTTGCGGCGAAAGTCGCGGAAGTTGGCGCCACCCGGTCGAAGCAACCTGCGCGGTCTGCGAAGGCCGGCGGCAGTACCGTGACCACATCAACCTCGTCCAACCCGGCTGCACCGAATACCAGGGCACCGAAGCAGGCACCATCGAAAGCAGCGACGTCGAAGCCCGCGTCCCGGCAACCCGTGAATGCGAACACCGTGTCGGGGAAATCAACGCCCTCGACATCAACGTCCGCGAAATCAACGGCCCGGAAATCAACGCCCTCGACATCAACGTCCGCGAAATCAACGGCCCGGAAATCAACGTCCGCGACATCAACGACCGCGAAATCCACCAACGCGCCCACGAAGCCGAAGCCCTCGAAGACTGCGCCCGACGATGATTCGCGCGCGAGCGACAGCGAGGCCTGAGTTTGCGCAGCCCCAGCATCATCGCGTAGTCTGAGTGCAGCCAAAGACCGCTGGTTCGGCGTGCCCGCAAGGGGATGTCGCGAAGGTTTGCAGAAGCGAACGCCCGCGCAGGTGTGTGAAGTAGTCATCCGATTGTCGGAATTCCTGCTCCGTGCGCGTGCGCCGGAGCCTTTTCTTTTGCCTCTTCGCCCGGTGGTCACCGAAAAAAAGGAGTGCCATGGCGAACAAGGAAGCATCGGTCGCCGAGCTTACGGAATTGTTCCGCAGCTCAGATGCCGTTCTGCTCACCGAGTATCGCGGGCTCACTGTCTCGCAACTTACGCAACTGCGGAGTTCGATCAGTGCGCACGCAACATACGCCGTGGTGAAGAATACGCTGACCAAGATTGCAGCGAATGCGGCAGGCATCAGCTCGTTTGACGACGAGCTTGTCGGCCCCTCGGCAATCGCTTTCGTACACGGAGACACCGTCGCCGTGGCGAAAGCTTTGCGTGACTTTGCCAAGGCAAACCCTTTGCTCGTCGTCAAGGGAGGTTTCTTCGACGGAAACCCCCTTACTGCAGCAGAGGTCAACAAGCTCGCCGATCTCGAAAGCCGGGAGGTGCTGCTGGCAAAGCTCGCTGGCGCCTTCAAGCAGTCGCTGTTCGGCGCGGCATACCTGTTCAACGCACCGCTGTCGAAGGCCGTTCGCACGGTCGACGCGCTGCGCCAGAAGCAGGATGCCTGAGTCGAAAACAACGGCGCCGGGCAGGCTCGGCGCGTCAGATCTGAAACGTTCGTAATAAGGAGAAAAACATGGCAAAGCTGACCACAGACCAGCTGCTGGACGCGTTCAAGGAGCTCACCCTCATTGAGCTCAGCGAGTTCGTGAAGAAGTTCGAGGAGACCTTCGAGGTCACCGCTGCTGCACCCGTCGCGGTCGCGGCCGCCGGTGGTGGGGCCGCTGCGGCTCCCGCCGAAGAGGCCGAGGAGAAGGACACGTTCGACGTGGTCCTCGACGCGGCCGGCGACAAGAAGATCCAGGTCATCAAGGAGGTCCGCGCTCTCACGAGCCTCGGCCTCGGCGAGGCGAAGGCTCTCGTTGACGGCGCACCGAGCACTGTGCTCGAGGGCGTCAACAAGGAGAACGCGGACAAGGCGAAGGCTCAGCTCGAAGAGGCTGGCGCCACCGTCACGCTCAAGTAACTCAGCGCCGGGGAATCCCCGGTCGCCGTGCAAAGGCGCTGCCCCAACCGGGCGGCGCCTTTGTGCGTGGTGCTGGCAAGCGTGAACACAGAGGCTTCCGAGACCCTGGCTTTTGGCCGGTCGAGGGTTCCTGCGGCCGCCTCGCCTACTCTGCTGGGGGAGCGGAGGTGCTCGATCGCACGAAGAGCGACGCGGGCATCGTGATGCGCAACTCGGCGGGTTTCTCATTCTCGTCAATGGTGGGATCCAGTCGCTCGAGAATAAGCTCGGCCACACGCGTTCCCTGATTCGAAGGATGCTGTTCGAACGTGGTGAGGCCGAACATGGCGGCAAGCGGATGTCCGTCGATGCCGATGACGGAGAGCTGCGAGGGGATGTGAATTCCCAGCTGGCGCGCTGCGACAATCACGCCGATGGCAACCTCGTCACATCCGGCGACAATGGCGGTCGGCCGCTGGCGCGGATCAGCGAGAAGCTGGAGTGCACCCTCGTAACCGCCGGGGATGGTGAAGGGAACCGCACGAAAATTGTCGTCCGCGGTGTGACCGGCTGCCGTCATCGCGTCCTGAAAGCCGGTAAGCCGCTGAGCATGAACCCGAAAGTCCATCTGCTCCTGAAGGTCGCCCCCGAGGTGCATGATTTTTTGGTGTCCGAGCGAGAGCAAATGCTCTGTCGCCAATCGAGTCGTGTCGACATCGTCGATATTCACGGTGGGGATGCCGTCGATGGGGCCACCAAGACCGACTATTGGTTTGCCGAGAGAAAGCAGCTGGTCCACTTCCCGGGTCGTCAATTCGATGCCGACGGCGATCACCGCGTCCACGCGCTTCCGTACGAGAAAGTAGTCGAATACCCTCCTACGCTGTTCGGTATCCGCGCTCAGCCGATAGAGCGTCAGGTCGTAGCCGGAACTGATGAGCGACGATTCGATCCCGTCAAGCACTTCCGCAAAGAACCAGCGGTTGATGAAGGGAATGACGACACCGATATTGCGAGTTTGGCCGGTGACCAGGCTGGCAGCGTTGGATGACACAACGAAACCGAGGTCGGCGGCAGCCTGCACGACGCGCTCGCGAGTTTCATCGGAGACGTAGCCCCGGCCGCTGAGCGCGCGACTCGCCGTCGACTTGGATACGCCAGCGAGGCGCGCCACGTCCCCGATTGCGCTCACGGTTGCTCTCCTCAGTTCACTCGCAGCACAGCATACTCACGTTGCGAAATTTATGGAACCGGTTCCACACTTTGCGGAGGTACGTCAACACTCCGCGTTCTGCCGCTGCACGAAGTGTTGCGACCACTCTGCCGCCAAAAGAGATAACTATTCGGAATTTCAAGGTGCCAAGCGCTTGCAGTCGGCGTGCTACATGTCGTAGTTTGTGACGTGGAACCGGTTCCCGAAGTTGGGCAGGATTTGCCATCTCGGGGCTGATCCGCAGCAATGAAGAACCCGCGGGATCCCAAAACTGCCCGACGGGCTGGCCTCAATGAGGAGGGAAGTACATGAGTTCCACCTTGCACAGACGTCTCACTGCTCCACTGGCGATTTTGGCGGTATCCAGCCTTGCGCTTGTTGGCTGCTCCGGTGGTGGCACCGGTGATGACGCGCACGGCCCCGGCGATGCCGGGAAAGCAGACGGTGTCGTAACGATTTACGGAACAATTTCCGACACTGAAGCAGAGCTTCTCGAAAAGTCCTGGGCGGACTGGGAGAAGGAAAACAACATCCAGATCAAGTACGAGG
Organism: Agreia sp.; assembly: GCA_044464485.1. Classification (GTDB taxonomy): domain Bacteria; phylum Actinomycetota; class Actinomycetes; order Actinomycetales; family Microbacteriaceae; genus Terrimesophilobacter. The sequence goes on along the minus strand of JBIQLG010000002.1, from coordinate 186,807 downwards.
CGAGCAAAGAGTTCGAGACCCAGATCAGCATCCGGGCCCAAGGCGGAAATGCTCCGGATCTCGCAATCTTCCCGCAGCCGGGTCTGCTGGCCGATCTCGCTTCGCGCGACCTCATCCAGCCTGCGCCCCCCGGCGTGAAGGCAAACGCAGAGAAGTACTGGTCGAAGGACTGGGCCAACTACGCGACCACCGACGGAGTCCTTTACGGCGCGCCGCTCATGGCGAGCGTCAAAGGCTTCATCTGGTACTCGCCGAAGCAGTTCGCCGACAACGGATGGACCGTTCCCACCACCTGGCAGGGCCTGCTCGACCTGACCAAGGAGATGCAGGAGAAGCTGGGTACGGCACCGTGGTGCGCTGGTTTCGGATCTGATGCGGCGACCGGATGGCCGGGCACCGACTGGATCGAAGACCTCGTCCTTCGTCAGTCTGGACCGCAGGTCTACGACGACTGGGTGAGCCACAAGGTCAAGTTCTCTGACCCGAAGATCAAGAGTGCATTCGATGAGCTCGGCAAGATTCTGCTGAACCCGGATTACGTGAACGCGGGATTCGGTGACGTCAAGTCCATTAACGCAACGCCGTTCGGCGATGTCGCACGGGCAATGGGCAACGGAACCTGCTCGCTCACGCACCAGGCGTCGTTCTTCGACGGATTCCTCACGGACCCCAAGAACGGGAACACCACGGTCGGACCGGACAAGGACATCTGGGCCTTCATGACCCCGTCCATCGACGGAAGCGGCAATGCCGTTACCGGTGGTGGCGAGATCGTGGCGGCGTTCTCGAACGATGCGGACACCGTCAAGGTGCAGGAGTACCTCTCCAGCGCCGAATGGGCCAACAGCCGGGTGAAACTGGGTGGCGTGATCAGCGCGAACAACGGGCTTGACCCGGCCAACGCGTCGAGTCCGATCCTGCAGGAAGCCATCAAGATCCTTCAGGACCCGAAGACGACGTTCCGCTTCGACGGCTCCGACCTCATGCCGGGTGTCGTTGGCGCTGGGTCGTTCTGGACGGGCATGGTCGACTGGATCAATGGCAAGTCAGTGGACGAAGTGCTGTCCACGATTGACGGTTCCTGGCCGTCAAGTTAGTAATCCGTGAGCGGTAGGGCCGACGTCTTCGTCGGCCCTACCTGTTCACAGCCGCGGGCCACTGATACGCTCGCGAAGAACCCCAGAGTCCGACGACGCACTCGAAAGGCCGCTAATGTCTCAGTTTCTCGGCTGGATTGCGACGCTCCCGGCGTGGCTTCAGATCATTCTCGTCATCGCCGCGTTCCTTGTTGTCATCGCACTCCTGCTGTTTTTCATCGAAATTGCTCCGCGACGCGGGACGAAATATACGGTCATTCGACTGGCGGTGTGCGTACTCGTTCCACTCGGTGCAATGCTTCTTCTCGGATCAGTGTTCTGGGCCGCGCTCATTGCCGCCGTACTCGGCGGAGGGTTCTTTCTGCTGGACTACCGGTCGAAGCAGGGTGCCGGATACCTGTTCCAGCTCGTCGGATTTCTCGCACCCGCCGTCATCCTCCTGGGTATCGGACTCATCTATCCCACGATCGGAACGACGATTCAGGCGTTCCAGGACAACCGGAGCCGCAACTTCGTCGGTTTCGACAACTTCGTCTGGATTTTCACTCAGCCCTACGGCATCCGTGTCGTTCTCAACACGATTGTGTGGGTGCTCATCGTGCCGACGCTCTCCACGATCTTCGGCCTCGCCTACGCTGCGTTCATTGACAAATCGCGGGGCGAGAAAATCTTCAAGGCGCTCGTCTTCATGCCCATGGCGATCTCCTTCGTCGGCGCGAGCATCATCTGGAAGTTCGTGTACGACGCGAAGCCGGCAGACCAGGCGCAGATCGGACTCCTCAACCAGATAGTGGTCTGGTTCGGCGGCGAGCCCGTGTACTGGCTGCAGAACTCGCCGTGGAATACCTTCTTTCTCATCGTCGTGCTCATCTGGATCCAAACCGGATTCGCCATGGTGATTCTGTCGGCCGCGATCAAGGGCGTTCCGGCAGAGCAACTCGAAGCGGCAGAGCTCGACGGCACCAACGCATGGCAGCGCTTCATCAACGTCACGGTTCCCGGCATCCGCAGCTCGCTCATCGTTGTGCTCACCACGATTTCGATCGCTTCGCTCAAGGTGTTCGACATCGTGAGAACCATGACGGCGGGCACGAACGAAACCAGCGTGATCGCCAACGAAATGTATACGCAGTGGAAGGGTTTTGAGACCGGCAGAAGCGCCGCGTTCGCCGTCGTTCTCTTTCTGCTCGTGATGCCGATCATCATTTACAACGCGCGGCAGATCAAGAAGCAAAGGGAGATCCGATGAGCGCCGTCACCCCCATCGACGTGCCCATGGACAAGTCGACTGAGAGGCAACTCGCGCGCGGTGAGTCAAGGATCGAAGGCGGTCCGGCGAAACGAACGAAGCGCCGTCTCACGAGCCGCACGGCAACCATTGCCGCCCTGATCATCGCTGTTCTGTGGACGACCCCGACCCTGGGACTGTTCATTTCGTCGCTGCGCCCGGCGGAGCAGGTCGCCACCACCGGATGGTGGACGATTTTCTCGAACTGGGGCTTCACCTTCGACAACTACGTGCAGGTGCTGTCCGCGGGCAACACGCAATTGACGATGGCGCAGGCGTTCCTCAACTCGATCGCCATCACGTTGCCGGCGACCGTCATCCCGCTCGTTATCGCCTCGCTCGCCGCCTACGCGTTCGCCTGGATCGACTTCAAAGGCAAGGACTGGGTCTTCATCGGAGTTTTCGCGTTGCAGATCGTCCCACTGCAGATGGCACTCGTGCCGCTGCTGAGCCTTTTTTCGAGGGGAATCAAGATCGGCGGCGTTGAACTGTTCAGCGGGCTGGATGCCGGCACGTCCTATTCGCAGGTGTGGATAGCCCACACGATCTTCGCGCTGCCTCTGGCGATCTTCCTTCTGCACAACTTCGTTTCGGAAATTCCGCGTGAACTCATCGAAGCGGCACGCGTGGATGGCGCCGGTCACGGACAAATCTTCTTCAGCATCATCCTGCCACTCACGATGCCGGCCATCGCCGCGTTCGGAATCTTCCAGTTCCTCTGGGTGTGGAACGATCTGCTCGTCGCACTCGTGTTCGCGGACGGTACCGTCGCGCCGATCACGAAACTTCTCGCCGAGGTGACGGGAAAGTACGGCCAGGAGTGGCATTTGCTCACGGCGGGGGCGTTCATCGCCATCGTTGTGCCCCTCGTCGTATTCTTCGCGCTTCAGCGCTACTTCGTACGCGGACTTCTTGCCGGCTCGACAAAGGGCTGAGCCTCTCGCGTGCGAAGACTTAACGCGCGCTGGAAAGATTCTATGAGTTCGACGAAAATCGACGATTCCGGGTTGAGTCGAATATTCGTCACGCCTAACGTTGTGCCCAAAATCACCAACCGATTGTCTGCCCGCTCTGAGACAACAACCGGCGATGGACGGGAGAGGCCCGCTCGTGTGATTCGACTCCTGAAGGAGAAGACATGCGTTTGCTGCAGCATTCCAAAACCCTCACAGCACTGGCAATTGCGGCTGTCGCCGGCGTGACACTGGCCGGATGCAGTTCCGGCGGTTCTTCGCCAGGTTCGTCCACTTCCAAGAAGGATCTTTCCGGCGTCACGCTCAACGTCGCCGCTGACTGGTCCGGTGCCGAACAGGCCAACTTCGAGAAAGTTCTGGGACAGTTTGAGAGCGAAACTGGCGCGAAAGTCAACTACACGAGTTACGGCAGCAATGTCGCAACGACCCTGAACACGAAGATCGCGGGAGGTGACCCACCCGATGTCGCGGTCATCCCCCAGCCGGGTCTTCTGAAGTCGCTCGCCAAGGCGGGAAACCTCATCGAACTGTCGCCCGACACTCTCGCCGCGGTGAAGAAGAACTACTCGAAAGACTGGGTGGATCTCGGCTCGGTTGACGGCAAGGCCTACGGCATCTGGTTCAAGGGTTCTAACAAATCGACTGTCTGGTACAACACCAAAGTCTGGGACAACGCCGGGGCCACAGTCCCGAAGACGTGGGACGATTTCATCTCGGCTCTTCAAAAGGTCTCCGATTCCGGTGTTCCCGGTCTCTCAATCGGTGCTGACGTCGGCTGGCCCCTCACCGACTGGTTCGAAAACGTGTACCTGCGAACAGCTGGTCCGGAGAAGTACGACCAGCTCACGAACCATGAGATTCCGTGGACGGATCCTTCCGTGATCGACGCCCTCACGATCCTCTCCAAGCTGTGGAGCAACACTGCACTCATCGAGCCCGGCGGTGCACAGCGCACCTTCGGCGACTCGGTGACCGAGGTCTTCGGCGACCCGCCGAAAGCCGGCACGGTATACGAGGGTGACTTCGTGGCGGGCAATATCACGTCCCAGACGAAGTCGAAGATCGGAACGGATGCCAAGTTTTTCGACTTCCCGTCGATCAACGGTTCCGAGCCGGCGGTTGTCGGCGGCGGCAATGCCGCCATCCAGCTGAAGGACAACAAGGGCGCCGCTGCGCTCATGACGTACCTCGCCAGCCCGGAAGCCGCAACCATCTGGGTCAAGCTTGGTGGCTTCACATCGCCCAACAACGGTGTGGATATGTCTGCGTACCCGGATGACACGTCGCGCCAGATTGCCAAAGCGCTCGTCGATGCGAAAACCTTCCGCTTCGACATGAGCGACCAGGCACCGAGCGCGTTTGGTGGCACCGCAGGCGCAGGCGAATGGAAGATCCTTTTGGACTTCTACAACAACCCGACCGACGTTCAGGGCACGGCGCAAGCGCTAGAGGCCGCAGCTGTGGATGCGTACGGCAAGTAACAAAGCAACAACATGACGAACGCTGTTGCGCGTGCTCCCATCGCGGACGGGAAAGGTCCGGTGGCCCCTGATCCTGGCCACCGGACCACCCACGCACGCGGCCGCCGCCGTCTCGTCACAGCACTGATCTTTTTGGCACCCGCTCTCTTCCTGCTCGGGGTGCTCATCGGCTATCCGGTCGTGTATTCGGTGTGGCGTTCGCTCTTCGATGCGAGCGGTGACACGTTTGTGGGCGGTGCCAATTACGTGACGATGTTCACGGACCCGGCCACGTTCCTCGCGATCCGCAACAACGTCATCTGGGTCATTGTCGCGCCCGTCACGTGCACGGTGCTCGGCCTCATTTTCGCCGTGCTCATGAACCGCATCCGGTGGGCGAGCGCTTTCAAGCTCATCGTGTTCATGCCGATGGCGATCTCGATGGTCGCTTCGGGCGTGATCTTCAGGACGCTGTTCCAGGAAAACCCCGACCTTGGCGCGGTCAACGCCGGGCTCGTCGCCGTGCACGATGTCTTCAGCGGCGGGGCCGCTTACCCGGGCGCTCGACCGCGTGCCGACAACACCTCGCTTACCGGAACCGGCGGAGCGGTTGAATCGGCGGGCACGGTGCATCCGGGCCAGACTCAGGACTTCCCGCTTGTCGGCGTGCTCAGCTCGAGCCTCCCCGACAACGCGGCGGAAGCCGTTCCCGCCAAGAGCGCCGGCAATTCGGAAATCACCGGAACCGTGTGGCTTGATTTCGTCAAAGGGGGCGGAGGCGACCACGGGAAGATCGGCGACGGCAAGAAGGGTTTGCCCGGCATCGAAGTGGATGCGATCGACTCCTCCGGTGCCGTCGTCGCGTCGACGAAGACGGCACCGGATGGCACCTACACACTCGCCAACCTGAAGTCGGGCGACTATCGGATCGGCCTGCCGGCCTCCAACTTCGCTGAAGGATACTCGGGCGTCTCGTGGCTGGGACCCGCGCTCGTGACCGCGGTCATCATCCTCGCCTACATCTGGATCTGGGCAGGTTTTGCCATGGTCATGATCGCCTCGGGGCTTTCGGCGATGGATGTCAGCCTCCAGGAGGCGGCGCGTGTGGACGGCGCGAACGAATGGCAGGTGTTCCGGCGAATCACCGCACCCCTGCTGTCTCCCGTGCTGATCGTGGTCTTCATCACGCTCATCATCAACGTTCTCAAGATCTTCGACCTGGTTTACGTCATCCCGCCGGGCTCATCCCTGCCCGCGGCGAACGTCATTGCCGTGCAGTTGTGGCAGGTGTCGTTCGGTGGAGGCAACGATCAGGGGCTCGGCAGCGCGCTCGCCATCCTCCTGCTCGTGCTCGTTCTCCCGTTCATGATCATCAACGTACGCCGGTTCAAGATGGAGCGGGAGCAATGACGGCACCGGAAGGAATCGTGACCGCGAAGCGCACGCTCGCGGGGCGCATCCTCGACTTCTTCGGCAAGGATGTCGTCAATATTGTCCTCATTATCGTCGCGGTGTTCTGGCTCGTGCCGACGATCGGATTGTTCCTTTCCTCGCTGCGCTCGAGCGTCGCCAACAGCCACAGCGGCTGGTGGACCGTGTTCACGAAACCCGCACAGCTCACTATCGAGAATTACGCGAACCTGCTCGGCAATTCGCAATTCATGGGATCGTTCCTCAACACGATTGCCATCACGGTTCCTGCGACGATTCTGGTCGTCATCATCGGCTCGCTCGCTGGTTACGCGTTTGCGTGGATTCGCTTTCCCGGTCGCGACTGGCTGCTCATCGTCGTGATTGTGCTTCTCGCGGTGCCGCTGCAGGTTTCCCTCATCCCCATCGCGAAGCTCTACGGCCAGATTGGCTTGTTCGGCTCGGTGGTCGGCGTGATCCTGTTCCACACCGCGTATGGCCTGCCGTTCGCGATTTTTCTCCTGCGAAACTTCTTCACCCAGATTCCCGGCGAGATGCTCGAGGCCGCGCGCATCGACGGGGCGAGCGACTGGCGAATCTTCGGCCGCATCATCCTGCCTCTCGGGTTGCCCGCGATCGCGAGCCTCGCCATCTTCCAGTTCCTGTGGACGTGGAACGACATGCTCGTCGCGCTGATTTTCACGAATGCCACATCGCAACCGGTGACGGTGGCCATCCAAAGCCAATTGCGGCAGTTCGGCGCGAACATCGACATTCTTTCGGCTGGCGCGTTCCTCTCGATGATCATCCCGCTCATCGTGTTCTTCGCGTTCCAGCGGTATTTCGTCTCGGCACTGCTTGCCGGTTCGACCAAGTAACTGCTCCAGCAGAGCAGCCGACTCCACTGGATAATGAACGGTGTGAGTGGAATGCGCGGTGGCGGCAGGAGTCGCGTGAGCAGCGGGGATGTCGACGCGCAGCGCGCAGCCAATGCGGCGGCCCCGAAGATCAAGGGCCTGTTCCGCAGGATTGCCGGACTTTTCCTCCCGCATAAGATTGCGCTCATCACCACCGGGTCGCTCGTCATGGTCGGCGCAGCACTCTCGGTGCTGCCGCCGCTGCTGACCCAGCAGGCCTTCGACCGTGGACTTTTCCCACCGGGCGGTCCCGATCTTCCCGTCCTCGGAGAGATCGTCGCGCTCATGGTGGCCATTTACCTCGTATCTGCCGCGATCGGCGTGTGGCAAACCTGGCTCACGTCCAATGTCGGGAACAGGGTCATGGGCGCCATGCGCGTGCGACTTTTTAGCCACCTGCAGCGCATGGAGCTCGCGTTCTTCACTCGGACGAAGACCGGCGTCATCCAGTCTCGGCTGCAAAATGATGTCGGGGGTGTCGCGGGAGTTCTTACCAACACGGTCTCGAGCGTGCTCGGCAACACGGTGACCGTGATCGCCGCGTTCATCGCGATGGTTCTGCTCTCCTGGCAACTCACGGTCGTTGCCGTCGTGCTCATGCCGCTGCTCGTCATCGCGCAACGGCGAGTCGGCCAGGTGCGCGCCAGAATTGCCACGAAGACGCAGGAGTCGCTGAGCGACCTGACCGCCATCACCCAGGAGACCCTGTCGGTGTCAGGAATCCTTCTCGCCAAAAGCTTCAACCAGCAGCCCGCGGAGGTCGCGCGCTACCAGGGCGAAAACGACAACCAGGTGCGCCTGCAGGTGCGCCAGCAAATGAGCGGGCAGTGGTTCTTTGCCATGGTGCAGATCTTCCTCGCCGTCATCCCGGCCATCATCTACCTCGTCGCGGCATGGCTGATTCTGGGCGATGTTCCCGTGACCGCCGGCACGATCGTCGCCTTCACGACCGTGCAGGCACGCCTCATGTTTCCCCTCATGGGCCTGTTGCGCGTCGCGCTCGACGTTCAGACATCCGGTGCGCTGTTCGCCCGAATCTTCGAGTACCTGGACCTGAAACCGGCGATCACCGATTCTGCGGATGCCGTGGGGTTGCGCGCGGACGATCCCGCTCTGGGGAAGGTGGCTTTCGACGGGGTCGAATTCGGTTATCCCGACGAGGCCGGCACCGGCCACAGCACTCTCCAGGACATCACGTTCACTATCGAGCCCGGGCAGTTCGCGGCGTTCGTCGGACCCTCCGGGGCGGGCAAAACGACCGTCTCGTATCTCATTCCGCGGTTTCACGAGGTGACACAGGGCCGGGTTCTCTTCGCCGGACACGACGTGCGGGCACTGCGACAGGAGTCGCTCCTGGAAAACATCGGCATCGTGAGTCAGGAGACGTACCTGTTCCACGCCACAATTGGCGACAATTTGAGGTACGCGAAACCGGATGCCAGTGCGGCAGAACTCGAGTCGGCGTGCAGGGCCGCGAACATCCACGACACGATCACGTCATTCCCGGACGCCTACGACACCGTCGTGGGGGAACGCGGTTATCGGTTGAGCGGCGGCGAGAAACAACGAATTGCGATTGCCCGCGTGCTCCTGAAAGACCCGGCCGTGCTCATCCTCGACGAGGCGACAAGCGCCCTGGACTCGATTTCCGAGCGCGTCGTGCAGCAGGCACTGGATACCGCTTCGCGTGGACGAACGACCATCGCGATAGCTCATCGACTCTCCACGGTCGTGGGTGCCGAAGTCATTTTCGTTCTCGAATCCGGCCGCATCGTCGAGCGCGGGACGCATGCGGAACTCCTGGCATCCGGCGGCGCCTACGCGCGGCTGTACAGCGAGCAGGATGTCGTGGTCTGACCGTATTTTTCCAGGATCATTGTCGCTGACCCGCGCATTCACTACAGTGAAACGCAACCTTTTTTGATGCCCGTTCGGAGGCTCAGTGACACACGCTTCACCGGAGCAGTCCACCGCGAAAAGCGTGGCGAGGATATCGAGCAGGCGCGCGGGACTCAGCATCCAGTCATCCCTGCTCATCATGCTCCTCCTCGTGAGCCTGCTCTCGAGCGTTGTCGTGGGTTTCATCGGCTACGTCAACGGGTCAGATTCCCTTCGCGACGCCGCCTTCGATCGCCTGATCGGGGTGCGGGACTCCCGTGCACGCGAAGTGACGGAACTGTTCAACCGCATCAAGAACACCGTGCTCGTGGAGAGCCGAAGTTCCGAGACGATTGATGCGCTCGGCGATTTCTCGAAGGGGTTCGATTCCCTGCAGGATGCCACGCTCACGGACGAGGAGACCACCCGGATCCGGGAGAATTTCGACGGACCCTTCGCTCAGAAGCTCGGCGAAGCTACCGGCACGATCGTCGATCCGACGAGTTTTCTGCCAGGTAGCGCCGCCCAAAGTTATCTGCAACTGCACTACACCGTGCCGTTCGACAGCTTCGATGCAGCGATCGCCACTGTTGACGCAGGTGACGGGAGCCAGTGGTCGGCAGCCAATGCCCGCTATCACGAGCAATTCCGCCGCATGACGGAGTTGCTCGACTTCGAGGACATCGTGCTCATCGACACGCACGGCAACGTCGTCTATACGGCATATAAGGGCGTCGATCTCGGCACCAACCTCATCACCGGCCCGTATGCGTTCAGTAACCTCGCGACCGCCTACACGAAGACGCTCAGCACCAACAATCTCGACGACGTCGAGTTCACCGACTTCGGCGACTATCCGCCCTCGCTCGGGGTTCCTGCCGCGTGGGCGGTCTCGCCCGTTGGCGCAGAAGGGCAGCCGATCGGCGCGCTCGCTGTGGAGCTGCCGATCGAGTCGATTAACGCGGTCATGACGGGAGACTTCTCCTGGAGTGCGAAGGGCCTCGGGGAAACGGGAGAGACCTACCTCGTCGGCGCCGACCACCTCATGCGCTCGACGTCGCGCGAGGTCGTCGAGCACCCCGACGAATACCTGAAGAAAGCGGTCGCAACCGGAACGAAACCGAATGTCGCGCAGCGCATCGTCGACCAGCAAAGCACGCTCCTGCAGCAAAAGGTGACCACCACGGCCGTGGATCGCGCCCTCAACAGCGAGACCGGAACCGTGATAGCGAACAACTATCTTGGCGACGAGTCCCTCGCCGCGTACACGCCGGCGAACATCAGCAATGTGGACTGGGTGATTGTTGCGGAGATCGGAACGAAGGAAGCGTTCGCCCCCGTGCGCGAATTCACGCGAAACCTCGTGCTCTCCTCGACCGCGCTCGTCATCTTCGTCGCGTTGCTCTCGCTCCTGCTCGCGCAGATCATCGTGCGGCCGTTGCGCAGGCTCAAGCTCGCTGCGGGACGAATCGCGGCCGGCGAACAGGGCGTGCAGGTCAACGCGGGACGCAGTGACGAGCTTGCGGATGTCGGCACGGCGTTCAACGACATGAGCAGGAGTCTTCAGGTCAAGGCGGCGCTTCTGGATGAGCAGGTCGCCGAGAACGAAAGGCTGCTGCTCACCCTCATGCCGCAGACCGTCGCGAAGCGTTACCGGGACGGCGATCAGGACATCGTCGAGGACCACAAGGAGGTCACGGTCATCTACGCGGACATCGTCGGTTTCGACGAATACAGCCGGGGGATGCCGTCGGACAAGGCTCTTGCCCAGTTGAACGACATCTTGAAGAGCTTCGATGAGGCCGCCGAGCTGCACGGGGTGGAGCGCGTACGCACGAACCGCAGCGGTTACCTCGCCAGTTGCGGGCTTACGATCCCGCGAGTCGACAACGCTCGGCGCACCGTCGACTTCGCCGTAGAGATGCAACGCATTCTTGAACGGTTCGGCGCCCAGATCGGCGCGACGCTCAACCTGCGCGCAGGCATCGACACGGGCATGGTCACAAGCGGTCTCGTCGGCCGCTCCCACGTCGTCTACGACCTGTGGGGCGACGCGGTGAGCCTCGCGTTCAAGGTTCAGGGCGAAACCGCGGAATCCGGCATTTTCCTCACGCAGCGGGTTCTCGACAAGCTCCCGGGAAGCCAGAACGTCGTGTCCGAGGGGTCCGTTGCGACGTCCTCGGGCGAGCAGCGAGTTTGGCGTTTGACCCCACCGGCGCCGCATGGCTGAGTTTCTCGCCCAGCCCTGGTTCTGGCCCGCGGCCGCCATCGTCGTCGGTCTCCCGGTGCTGCTGCTGGTTCTCACCGAGGTGCGCAGTTCCCTCGTGCGCAAAGGCAGCAGGGCGGTAGGCATCATCTCGTTGCTGCGGAACTTCATCGTTCCCGTGGGCGCCTTCCTCGTTCTCCTCAGCCAGGCAAGCTACCTCAAGGTGGACTGGAACTGGACGAGAATCGTCGCGACGGTGTTCGGCTTCCTCATCATCCTGCTGCTCGTGAACGGCCTGAATCTCGTCCTGTTCGAAACGGCGCAGAAGGGTACGTGGCGGGAGAGGGTGCCCTCGATTTTTGTGGAAATCGTGCGGCTCGTCCTCATCATCGTGAGTCTCGGCGCCCTTTTCGCGTTCGTGTGGGGTGCCGACATTGGCGGCCTGTTCACGGCGCTCGGTGTCGGCTCGATAGTGATCGGACTTGCACTTCAGCATGCGGTGGGCTCCGTCATCTCCGGACTTCTCCTCCTGTTCGAGCAGCCTTTCGAGCTTGGCGACTGGTTGGACGCCGACGGTGTGCGCGGACGTGTCGTCGAGGTCAATTGGCGCTCGGTACACATCGCGACCGATGACGGAGTGCGCATCGTGCCCAATGCGAACCTGGCGGCGAGCTCTTTCGTGAACCTCAGCCGCAGTCCAGAGGCTTTCTCGGTCGGCGTGGAGATCAAGTTCTCCACGGATGATCCGCCGCACTCGGTCGTCACGGTGTGCCAGGAGGTCGCGCGCGGGCTGCCGCAGACGGTCCCGGGCGAGGAAGCATCCGTGACTCCGATGCGCAAGGGCAACTACAAGGTGAGCCTCTCGCTGAATTCTCCCGCCGATGAATTCAGCGGACCGCGGCTGTTCAAGACCAGGATCTGGTACGCGGCTCGCCGCGCGGGACTTCACTACGACGGCGACCTCACCGACAACTTCCAGACCGACGAGAACTATCGCTCCGCGCTCCTGCAGGCGGCGCATCCGCTGTATCTCTCCGATGAGGATGCGCTGACTTTCCGCAACGATGTGCGGCTCGAGCGCTACGGGGCGGGGGAGGTCGTCCAGGCCGTCGGGTCGGTTCCGGAAGGCATGAGGCTGATCCTCAGCGGCACCGCGAGCCTCGGCGTGGCAAGCGCGGACGGTTCCGAGGTTGCCGTTGGTGAGTTGGGGCCCCGAGAATTCATCGGGCTGGCCGCCCTCACCCGGCAGGCCGCGGGCGCGTCCGTGACGGCGGTCACCGACCTGGCGGTTCTCGTCGTGCCCACGAGGCTGCTCGATCAATTTGTGCGGTCCAATCCGAATCTCGCGGTGGACATCGGCACCGAGATCGATCACCGTCGCGACAAGGTGCTCGCGCGGCTCGCCGAGTACGGGCTCGCACCGCATCCGGATTTCCGCCTCACCGCGTGAGCAGGTGCGAGAATGCGCCGCATCGCCGCGTGAGGAGATTGGTGGATGCGTGGATGTTCGACCGCACCGCCGGTCTACTGCGTCAGGGTTGCGGCGACCTCGATCTTTGACACGGGCCTCTCCCGTTGCGTGGCGAAGGCCGTCGCCGCCGAAACGCACACAAGAATGATCGCCAGCATTTGCGGCAGCGACAGCTCCTGCCCGATGACGAGCCATCCGAACAGAGCCGCCATGACGGGCGCGCAACTCGTGACAATTGCGTATAGGCGCGGTGAAATCCGGCGAAGCACTATCGTGTCGAGGCTGTACGGGATGGCGGAGCACAGGATGCCGGTGGCGGCGAGAAGACCGACCACCCACCAATTGAGGGATGAGTAGTCCACGACCACGAGTGCGGCGGGAAGGATGATAACCACGGCGACGATGCTCGCGAGACTCAGACCGTCAAGCCCGCGGAACCGCGCGGCGACCGTGCGGGCGACGAGGATGTATGCGGCCCATCCGGCTGCCGCGACGAGGGCGAGGATGATGCCGAGCGCATCCAGGTCTCCCTCGGCGCCGGCGAGCACCCAGACGCCGATGCCCGCACCCACCGCGCACGCGACGTCGAGAAGGCGCCTCGACGTGAGAAGCGCGATGGCCAGCGGCCCGAGGAACTCGACGGTCACGGCAATGCCGAGACCGACTCGCCCGACGGCCTCGTAGAAACTGAGGTTCATCCCGGCCAGAATGACGCCCAGCGCGAGGACGGGCCAGAGGCTGCGCAGATTGTGCCCTCGAAGACTGGGGCGAACGATCGGCACGAGAACGAGAGCCGTGACGAGCTGCCGGACCGCAACGACGACGACGCTACCCACGATCGGGATGAGCAGTCCCGCGATCGAGGAGCCGAAGTTAATGCTCGCCTGGCTCGCGAGTTGCGTCGTCGCGCCGATGGTCTTGTCACGCTGCGCACTCACGCTACTGACAATAGAGCGTCCGGGCCCGCCGAGATCACCGCGTGGCGTAAGCGGCGCGAATTTCCGGATGGTAATCGGACCTGGGATCCGTCGCCATGGGGACGGGCCAGTCCGGCCGTTCTCCCGTGAGCGCCCACGCCGCTTGCCGAGCGGCACCCGCGGCAACGTATTCCGCCGGCTCGGGCACCGAAATGGGCAGCTCGAAAACCTGCGCGGCGATGTGGGAGACCGCCGGATTCTGGGCCGCACCCCCGATGAGCAAAATGCGCCTGGTCTCCACGCCGCACTTTTCGAGAGCGTCGAGCCCGCCCGCGAGGCCGCACAGCATTCCTTCGATTGCGGCGCGCGCGAAGTTCTCCCGGGTGGTGGAGGCGAGGGTCATGCCGGTAAGTTTCGCCGTCGCGTTCGGCAGGTTCGGCGTGCGTTCGCCCTCGAAATACGGGGTGAGCACCAGACCATCGGAGGCGGGCTCCGCGGCGAGGGCGAGTTGACCGAGTTCGTCATGGTTCACGCCGAGAAGTTTCGCTGCGGCGTCGAGCACGCGCGCCGCGTTCAGGGTCGCAACGAGCGGGAGGAAGTCGCCCGCGGCATCCGCGAACCCGGCGACCGCACCGGTTGCATCGCGCACGGGCGAATCGCTCACCGCAAACACCGTGCCGCTCGTGCCGATCGACACGACGACGTCGCCCGTGCGCGCGCCGAGGCCCAGCGCGGCGGCCGCGTTGTCGCCCGCCCCCGCCCCCACCACAAGTTCTCTGCCAAATGACGGCGATTCGCGCTTGACGCTCTGAGCGGCCCCAGGATTCAGCACTCGCGGAAGCGCAATGCCGTCATGTGGGCGGCGCAGGGCACGGGCGAGGAGGTCAAGGTCGTAGTTGTTGGTCGTGGGATCGAAGTAGCTCGTTCCGCTAGCATCCGAACGGTCGGTCGTCAACTCGGTGAGCGCGGGATCCACGGAGCCGTCCCCAGCCGGGCCGAAGCCGCGCAACCGCCAGGTGAGCCAGTCGTGGGGGAGGGCGACCGCGGCCACGCGGGCCGCATTCTCCGGTTCGTTGTCGGCGAGCCAGCGCAGCTTCGTGAGCGTGAAGGAGGCCACGGGCACCGATCCGGTGCGCCGCGCACATTCGTCCGCGCCGACTTCCGCGACCAGATCCGAGGCCGCTTGCGCCGAGCGGGTGTCATTCCAGAGGAGGGCGGGCCGGATGACACGCCCCTCGGCATCGAGTACCACCATGCCGTGCTGCTGACCCGCAATGGACACCGCAGCGACATCGTGCAGGCCCCCGGCATCCGCCACAGCGTCAAGCAACGCCTGCCACCATGCTGCCGGGTCAACCTCCGTGCCGCCCGGATGCGGTGCGCGGCCGGTGCGGACGATCTCGCCGTTTTCGACGTCGCGGACGACGACTTTGCAACTTTGCGTCGACGAGTCAATCCCGGCTACGAGTGCCATGCGCGGTCAGCGGGCGCCGAGGAGGTGCTCTGTTGCGAGCTGCTGGAGTCGAACGAATCCGAAGCCCTTCGCGCCGAAATAGCTGTCGGCATCGAAGTCTTCAAACGCGCTGCGGTCGGCGAGCAGGTCATCGTAGGTCTCGCCGCTCGCGAGCGTCGGCAGAGAGAGCTCCGGCACTTTTGACGCGGCGAGCGCGGCCTGCACTTCGGGGTCAGCGCGGAATGCGGCCGCTCGCTCCTTGAGCAGCAGGTAGTTGCGCATATTCGCGGCGGCGGAGTCCCACACGCCGCTGATGTCTTCGGTGCGGGAGGGCTTGTAGTCGAAGTGCCTCGGGCCATCGTAGTTAGGTCCACCACCCGGCCCGCCGTTCTCAAGCAGGTCGACGAGCGCGAACGCGTTGTACAGGTCGCCGTGCGCGAACACGAGATCCTGGTCATATTTGATCCCGCGCTGGCCGTTGAGGTCGATGTGGAACAGCTTGCCTTGGTAGAGGGCCTGCGCGATCCCGGCCGCAAAGTTGAGTCCGGCCATTTGCTCGTGGCCAACCTCGGGGTTCACTCCGACAAGTTCGGGCCGCTCGAGCGTTTCGATGAACGCGAGAGCGTGGCCGACAGTCGGCAGCAGGATGTCGCCCCTCGGTTCGTTCGGTTTCGGTTCGATCGCGAAGCGGATGTCGTAACCCTTGTCGGTCACGTAATCGCCGAGGAGGTTCACGGCCTCGCGGTACCGCTCAAGGGCCGCCCGGATGTCCTTGGCTGCGTCGTACTCTGCGCCCTCCCGGCCTCCCCACATGACGAAGGTCTTTGCGCCGAGTTCGGCCGCGAGGTCGAGGTTGCGCAGGACTTTGCGCAGCGCGAAGCGACGTACGGCACGGTCGTTCGAGGTGAAGCCGCCGTCCTTGAAGACGGGCGCGCTGAACAGGTTCGTCGTGATCATCGGCACGACGAGCCCGGTGTCGGCGAGGGCCTGCTTCAGGCGGTCGATCTGCTTCTGGCGGGCGGCATCCGTCGACCCGAAGGCGAACAGGTCGTCGTCGTGGAAGGTGAGCCCCCAGGCGCCGAGCTCGGTGAGACGGGTGACCGCCTCGACGATGTCGAGCGGGGGTCTCGTGGGCCCGCCGAAGGGGTCGGTGCCGTTGTAGCCGATGGTCCACAGGCCGAAGGAGAATTTGTCGGCGGGGGTCGGTTTTGCCACTGTCGGTGTTGCCATGGTGCACTCCAGTAGGGTATTTGTTGTTGACATGAACATAACCCCTGGAGCGGCCGGGCGCAATCACACGGCGGATGTTCGCCTTCACAATTTGTCGACCGTGCTCACCGGGGTGCACCGCACCGGTGGCCTCCCCCGGGCGCGGCTTACCGAACTCTCCGGCCTGAATCGTTCGACGACTGCTGCGCTCGTCGCCGAGCTGGTGTCGGCTGGTCTGGTCGTGGAAGCGGAGTCGGATGCCCGCGAAAGCGCCGGGCGGCCGAGCCGCTACGTGCGTCCGAGCGATTACCCGGTGGCCATCGCCGTCAACCCCGAGGTCGACGCCGTGACGCTCGGCGTGGTCGGACTGGGCGGGCGGGTACTCCAGCGAACGCGACGTGCAACGGTGGGGGAAACCACGGTGGAGGCCGCCGTTGCGACCATCGTCGACCTCGCCGGCCAAATCGATCTGTCGCGGCACCGCGTCGTCGGCGTCGGGGCCGCGATTCCCGGACTTGTGCGACGTGAGGACGGCGTGGTGAGGCTCGCGCCGCACCTCGGCTGGACGGACGTGCCGTTTGCGCGGATGCTCGGGGATGCGCTCGGGCTCGACGTGCAGGTTGCCAACGACGCGACGGCCGGCGCGGACGCCGAAGGTACTTTTGGTGCGGGCCGGGGAATCGACAACCTGATCTACCTGAACGGCGGCGCGAGCGGAATCGGCGGGGGGATCATTTCGGGCGGCCGTCCTCTCGGCGGCACGGCCGGCTACGCGGGCGAACTCGGGCACACGCTCGTTCGCAGCGACGGCATCCTGTGTCACTGCGGGGCAACCGGATGCCTGGAGACGGAGGTGCGACGTGCGCCGCTTCTGGAACTGGTGGGGCTCGGGGATGACGACAGCGACCAGCTGGGCGGTGCCCTGTGCGATTCCCCGTCGGATGCTGTGCGCGGCGAAGTCGCCCGCCAACTGGGCTATCTCGGCATCGCGCTTCGCAACGCCATCAACGCCCTGAACCCCGAGCGAATTGTGCTCGGGGGATTCCTTGCCGCGCTGCATGCCGCGGCGCCGGAGCAGCTGAACCGGTCTCTTGCGGCATGGCCGCTCGCGGCGAGCGCAGAGTTGCTGAGCATCGTTCCCGCGGAACTTGGCAGCGACATCCTGATGGTCGGCGCTGCCGAGCTCGCGTTCTCGCGCCTCCTGTCCGACCCTCCATCGTTCGGGTAGCCCGAGGACGACCAACATGTGGAGCCGCTCGTGGTCGAGGCGAATGCCGTGATCGTCTGAGTGCTGCTCCCCGCGCGACTGAATCGTGAGAAAAAATGCGGTACGACGACGGATTCCGGAGAGCACGCCCTAGGTTTCTGCCCGGGATACGGGCTAACGTTGGTTCATGAGAATCCTCCTGGTCGGCGCCGGCGGCGTGGGCAATGCGATCGCGAAGATCGCCGCTCGCCGCAACTTTTTCGAACTGATGATCGTGAGCGACTATGACCTTGCGCGTGCAGAAGCCACGGTGGCGTGGGTCGCGGAGCGACACCCCGGCGAGGCCGGCCGCTTCGTCGCCGCGAAAATCGACGCGTCAAGTCCGGATGACGTCACGGCGGTCGCGAAGGAGCACGGGGCCACGCACGTGATGAACGCGGTCGAGCCGAAGTTCGTTCCGACCATCTTCGCTGGCGCGCTCGCGGCAGAGGCGGACTACCTCGACATGGCCATGAGCCTGTCGGAGCCGCATCCGACGAACCCGCACGAAGAGACCGGCGTGAAGCTTGGCGACGACCAGTTCGCGCAGGCCCCGGATTGGGAGAAGGCCGGGCGCCTCGCGCTCGTGGGCATGGGCGTCGAGCCGGGCATGTCGGATGTCTTCGCCCGTTACGCGGTTGATCACCTGTTCACCGAAGTCGACGAGCTCGCCGTGCGCGACGGAGCGAACCTCGTGGTGCGAGACGAGGCCGGCAACGAGATTTTCGCGCCGTCGTTCAGCATCTGGACCACGATCGAAGAATGCCTGAACCCACCAGTGATCTGGGAGAAGGATCGCGGCTGGTACACGACTGCGCCGTTCAGCGAGCCCGAGATTTTCGATTTCCCCGAAGGCATTGGCCCGGTGGAATGCGTCAACGTCGAGCATGAAGAGGTGCTGCTCATGCCGCGCTGGCTGCCGGCGAAGCGCGTGACGTTCAAGTACGGGCTCGGCGAGGAATTCATCGGCATCCTGAAGACCTTGAACCAGCTGGGCCTCGACAAGACGCAGCCGGTTCGGGTGCGCTCGGCGGATGGCCCCGTCATGGTTTCGCCGCGGGACGTCGTGGCCGCCGGGCTTCCCGACCCTGCGACGATCGGACCCCGGATGACCGGTAAGACCTGTGCTGGTGTGTGGGTGACCGGAACCGGTGTCGACGGCGCACCACGATCGAGCTACCTCTACCACGTGAGCGACAACGAGTGGACGATGGCAGAGTACGAGAGCCAGTGCGTCGTGTGGCAGACTGCCCTGAACCCCGTCATCGCGCTTGAGTTGCTTGCCACGGGCGTATGGTCAGGTTCCGGCGTGCTCGGCCCCGAGGCGTTCGACGCGAAGCCGTTCCTGGATCTCATGGCTGCGCCGGAGGCCGAGGGCGGCTACGGACAGGCGTGGGGGGTGCAGGAACTCGGCGTTTAGCGCGAGTTCGACATTGGACGCGGAATCCGGCCAGAGACAACTCGGTCTATGCGCGCCCGGACATGAACAAAATGCGGAAACCTCCAACCGTTTTGACTCTGCGGGCCACTCATTGCATCCTTAATCGAATGACTCAATGATGAGGAGTTCTCTTTGCTCGCCGTCCGCAATCTCGAAGTGGTCTACGAGGATGTGATGCTTTCGCTTCGAGGAGCGAGCATCCAAATTCCCGTTGGCTCGATTGTGGCCCTTCTGGGAGCTAACGGCGCTGGCAAAACCACGCTGCTGAGATCCATTACCGGTCTCCTTGACGTGCACCGCGGCACCATCACCAAAGGTCAGGTCACGCTCGATGACGTGCCCCTCTCCTCGCGCGCGAGCGATATCGTGCGCGCGGGTATAAGCCAGGTCATGGAGGGCCGCAGGATTCTCGTGGAGTTCACGGTCGAAGAGAACCTCAAGATCGGTGCGCACACCCGCCCTGGTTCGACCATCGCCGGAAATATGGAGCGTATTTACGAGCGCTTTCCCGTGCTTGCCGCTCGACGCAAGGATCGCGCGGGATACCTCTCCGGCGGCGAGCAGCAGATGCTCGCCATAGGCCGCGCGCTCATGTCCGAGCCGAAATATCTGCTGCTTGACGAACCGAGCCTCGGCCTCGCCCCGAAAATTGTCGACCAGATTCGCGACCTCGTCGTGGAGATCAACAACGAGGGCGTCGGTGTTCTGCTCATCGAGCAGAATGCGGCCATGGCCCTATCTGTCGCCGATCACGGCTACGTGCTCGAGAACGGCCGTACCGTCATGGATGCGCCCGCCGCGCAACTGCGCGATGACGAAACGATTCAGGAGTTTTACCTCGGCATCGGCACGGGCGAAAGTTCCCTTCGCGATGTGAAGCACTACGCCAAGAAGAAGAGGTGGCTGTCATGACAGCTCCTCTGCTCTCCGTGTCGAACCTGAGCCTCGCGTTCGGCGGCGCGAGTGCGCTGAGCGACGTGAGTTTCGACGTAAACCCGGGCGAACTGTTCGCGGTGATCGGTCCGAACGGTGCGGGCAAGACGTCGACGTTCAACTGCATTTCGGGCGTGTATCGGCCGGCTCAGGGAAGCATCCGCTTCGACGGGGAGTCGCTCCTGGGGGTGCGGCCGGACGTCATAGCGCAGCGCGGTATCGCCAGAACTTTTCAGAACATCGAATTGTTCGACAACCTGACCGTGCTCGAAAATCTGCTTCTCGGGCGCCACAACCTCATCGATGCGCCGTGGTGGCAGGCGTTCCTGTGGCTACCGCGCGCAGCCCGGGCAGAGGTCCACGCGCGTCGCGCGGTAGAGCACATCATCGACTTTCTGGACCTCGCATCGGTGCGCCACATGCCGGTCGGCATCCTCCCGTACGGGATCAAGAAGCGCGTCGAGGTGGGACGCGCGCTCGCGATGGAACCGAGGCTGCTGCTGCTGGATGAGCCGGTCGCCGGAATGAACGTCGAAGAGACCGAAGACATGGCACGGTTCATCATGGACATCCGCACGGAGCTCGGCATAGCCATGATCCTCGTGGAGCACGACATGCGACTGGTCATGGATCTCGCCGACCGCGTGATGGTGCTCGACTTCGGGCGGCAAATCGCCATCGGTTCCCCGCAGGATGTGCAGGCAGACCCGGCTGTCATCGCCGCCTACCTGGGTGGCGCCGGTGAGCCCCAGCCGCGCGCGGTTCACGAACTGAACGGAGGGTACAAGTGACGAAACCGCTTCCCCCTCCCCTGACGGCTGCTCCCGGCCCGACCCCGTCGGTCCCTGACGCGAGCACCGACATTCTCTACATGCCGAGATTGTTGAGAGCGGCCGCGGAACAGCATGGTAATGCCGTGGCCATGCGGGAGAAAAAATTCGGCATCTGGCAGGACATCACGTGGCAGGAATACCTCGACAACTCGGAGGCTTTCGCTTTCGGTCTTGCCGCGCTGGGCGTTACCGCCGGCGATCGAGTAGCGATCCAGTCAGACAATCGTCCCGAATGGCTTTACGCGGATGTCGGGGCGGGGATGCTCCGCGCAGCGATCGTCGGCTTCTACCCGACCAACCCCGCTGAGGAAGTCCGGTACCTGCTGAAAGACTCCGGCTCACGCGTTCTCGTGGCGGAGGACCAGGAACAGGTGGACAAGGCCCTCGAGGTTTTCGAGGATTGCCCCGACCTTGAGTGGATCGTGTACCTGGATTCCCGCGGGCTTTCCGCCGAGGATCACGCGCGTCTCATCAGCGTCGACGAACTGGTGCAGCGCGGCGTCGACTTCCGTCGCGACGCAGCTGGGCTTCTGGCGAAAGCGGATGCCGACCGCACTCCGGAAGACCTCGTCACCATCATCTACACTTCCGGCACGACGGGCCCCGCGAAGGGCGCGATGCTCAGCGCTGCCAACGTGTCGTTCGGCACGCGGTGCTTCGGCGCAGAGTCCGGTGTTTTCGGCATCGGCCTCAGTGACCGCGACATCATGCTCTCTTACCTGCCCATGTCTCACGTCGTGGAACGCACCATCACCAACTGGGTGCACCTGCACCGGCGAATGCTCATCCACTTCGCGGAGTCGATCGATACGGTCACCTCCGACCTGGCGGAGGTGCAACCGACAGCACTGTTCGCCGTGCCGCGCATTTGGGAGAAAATCGAAACCGCCGTGGTCATTAAAACCGCGAACGCTTCGCCGCTGAAACGCCTGAGCTACCGGATGGCATTGAGGCTCTCGCAGACCGTGGGGAGAGAGCGGGCCGGAAACGGGGGCGACCACACCGCCACGTCCCGCGTACTGTATTTCGTCGCATGGGTTCTCGCGTTGCGGGCCCTGCGTCGCCACCTGGGGCTCTCGAAGGTGCGCCACGCGCTCTCCGGTGCGGCACCCATCGCGCCGGACGTGCTCATGTATTTTCTCGGAATCGGCGTGCCAATCTACGAGGCATACGGCCAGACCGAAAACGCAGCGGTGGCCACCACAAACATGATGGGCCGGATGCGCGTCGGGACGGTGGGCGAACCACAACCCGGCATCGAACTGCGCATCGACGAGGTCACCGGCGAAGTGCTTACGCGACACCCGGGAAACTTCCTCGGATATTGGAACAAGCCGGAGGCGACCGCGGAAATCCTGGACCGCGACGGCTGGCTGCACACCGGCGACGTGGGCGAGTGGGTAGAAGGAACCCACGTGCGCATTGTGGACCGCATCAAGGACATCATCATCACGGCGGGCGGCAAGAACATTTCGCCGAGTGAGCTGGAGAACTCGCTCAAGGCCTCGCCTTACGTGCGCGAGGCGATAGTGATCGGCGACCGCCGGCCCTACCTCACCGTGCTCATCGAGATCGAATTCGATGCCGTCGCAGACTGGGCGGTGCGGCGCCACATCGACTACACCACGTACCGGGACCTCGCCACGAGACCCGAAGTCGTCGAACTCATTTCCGACGTCGTGCGTGCCACGAACACAAAGTTCGCGCGCGTGGAGTCGCTGCGCAAGTTCCGGATGCTGCACAAGGAACTCGACCACGAGGACGGCGAGCTCACGGCAACGCAGAAGCTCAAGCGCGCCTCCTTCGCGGCGACAGTACCGCACCTGATCGAGGACATGTACGGCGGTTCAGACGAGTTTGCCGGCGCGGATCTGGGGAGGGAAGGATGAGCATCTTTCTTGCAGCCCTGATCTCGGGCCTGGGTCTCGGCTCGGTGTACGCGATCATCGCGGTGAGCTTTGTCGTGATCTTCCGCGCAACCGGTGTGCTGAACTTCGCCCAGCCGGCGCTGCTCATCCTCGGCACGTTCGCCGCATCCCTGTTCGCCGTCGATGCTGGTTTGCCGTTCTTCGTCGCTGTTCCGCTCGCCATGATCGTGATCGGACTGCTCTCGGCTGGCATTGAGCGCGTCGCCATCCGGCCCATGGTGGGTCGACCGGTCTTCGCGACGGCGATCATGACGATCGGAATCTTCATCGCGCTGCTCATCGTTGCGTTCCGACTGTTTGATTCGCGGCCGCGCACCGTCGGCGATCCGTGGCAACTGCTGTCGATCTGTCTCGGCGGAGACTCCTCAGAGGGCGGATGCGCGGGCGGGGTGCTCGTGTACCAGAACACCATCGCCCGCATCATCGTTGCCGTCGTCGTGCTCGCTGCGCTCGTGTGGTGGCTGAGCCGTTCCCGGCTCGGTCTCGCCATGCGTGCGACATCCCTCGACCAGGAGATCGCCTTGGCGCAGGGGGTCAACGTGGGTCGCGTTTTCTCGATCGCGTGGGCAATCGGAGGCGGCCTGGCCGCACTCGGCGGAGTGATGCTCGCGGCGAACGGCGGCGTCGTGCAGGCAACGGATGCGATCTTCTCGCTCGTCGTACTCCCGGCGATCATCATCGGTGGCATCGATTCGCTGCGTGGCGCCATCATCGGCGGACTCGTCGTAGGGCTCACCGCGTCGCTCACCTCGGCGTACCAGCCGCTGCATGCGCCATGGCTCGGACCAAACTTCGAGGTTGTAGCGCCATACCTCGTGATGATCATCGTGTTGCTCGTGCGGCCGTATGGGATTTTCGGAACAAGGGAGGTGCAGCGACTGTGACGGACACAAAGGCTCCCCAGCACGACGTTGACCGCACGCGGCGCCTGACCGGGCAGTCGGCGGCATTCGCGCCGCACGCGAACGACATCGAGCATTCTCAGCGCGCACGCGTGGGTCGATGGGCGCGAGCGGGTCGCCCGCTCCTCTATACGAGCTACCGCGCAGATCAGGCCATCTTCAACACTCGCTACAAGCGGGTGTGGATTCTCCTACTCCTGCTCGCGGCGACGCTTGTGCCCTTCCTCATCACGCGAAATCTCACCTACCTTCTCGCCACGGTTTTCGTGTATGCGATCAGCGGCATAGGTCTGAATCTGCTGACCGGGTACGCGGGGCAGATCTCGCTCGGGCACGCATTCTTTATGGGACTCGGCGCGTTTACCGCAGCGGTTTTCGGCGGTGCGCCAGGAAAGGTCGTGTGGGGGCTGCAACTCGATCTTGCGATTGTGCTCCCGCTCGCCGCGATCATTCCCGGAATCGTCGGGCTGCTCGTCGCGCCCATTGCCATGCGCGTGCGAGGGCTCTATCTCGCAATCCTCACGATCGGTCTCCTCATGCTCGGCGAACAGCTGTTTAAACAGTGGAAGCAGGTCAGCGGAGGACAGGGTGTGGGCCGCGGCGTCGCCGAACCCACGCTGTTCGGTATGGATCTGAGCGTCTCCTACCGCGTAGGACCGTTCATCATGACCGAACAGGTAGCGATGTACCTTCTCGCGTTCGTGCTTCTCGTCGTGGTGGCGCTGGGTGCGAAGAACATCGCGCGAAGCCGCACGGGGCGCGCGTTCGCTGCGGTGCGCGACCGGGATATCGCCGCCGAAGTCATGGGCGTGCCGCTCCTGCGCACGAAGACTCTCGCGTTTGCGCTGTCCTCCGCGTACGCCGGGCTCGGGGGTGCGCTCCTGTCGATGCTCATTGGCCGCATTTCCGCTGAGCAGTGGAACCTCTTCCTCTCGATCGACCTCATCGCCATTGTGGTGATCGGTGGAGCCGCAACCATCTCCGGTTCCATCATCGGAGCAGTTTTCGTCGTTCTCGTGCCGAAGCTGCTTGAGGCGATAGCGCCGATGCTGCCATTCCTCTCCGCGCCGGGATCCGCGGGGCTACTGAATGTGCATCAGCTTCAGACGATCCTCTTCGGCGTGCTCATCGTGTTGTTCATGGCGTTCGAACCGCGCGGGCTCATCGGGGTGTGGATTCGCATCCGCAATTACTTCAAAGCCTGGCCGTTCAAATACTGACTTACCCAGCACCAACCACAGAAAGCAAGGAGAACATCATGACAATGAATACCAGACGACGAGCTACCGTCGTCGCCGCCATCGCAACCGTGGGACTCATGGTCCTCGCGGGCTGCACGCCGGTGGAGGATGGCGACGGCGCCACATCCGACGACGGCATCAAGTTCAGCACCGGAGTCACGGCAGAGGCATGCCCGAGCGCGGTCAATCCGGACAACGGATGCATCTACCTCGGCGTGCTCTCAGACCTCACGGAGGGGCCGTTCGCCGCGCTCGCCGTTCCGCTGACCGACGGCCAGCGCGCGTTCTGGAAGCAGGTGAACGAAAAGGGCGGAATCGGCGGGTTCGATGTCGACATCGACAAGTACACGCGAGACACCAAGTACCAGGCTGCGGAGCATGCTGCCGCGTACCAGGACATCCAGGCAGACATCCTGGCGATTGCTCAAACGCTCGGCACGGTGAACACACAGGGTGTGCTTGCCGACATGGAGAAGAACAACATTGTCGCGGCACCCGCGTCATGGTGGTCTGGCTACAACTTCGCGGAGTCGGACGAGGGCATCATTCTGCAGAACGGCTACTCGTACTGCACCGAGTCAATGCTCGGCCTCGATTGGCTGTCGTCAGCGCACAGCAAGCCGTCATCCGTGGCCGCAGTGGGATACCCGGGCGACTACGGCGGCGACTCCGCTGCCGGCGTTCAGCGCTGGGCTGATGCCAACGGCGCGACCGTGACACCGATTCCCACCGGTCCGAATCAGGTGACCGGGAACCAGGATGCCGTCGTCGGGGCTGTGCTCGCCGCGGCACCGGATGCCGTCGTCCTGGCGGTTGGTCCTGCAGAAACAGCAGAAATCGTCGGCAAGCTTGCCGGCTCCGGATTCAAGGGGCGCTTCCTCGGATCGCTGCCCACCTGGAACCCGGCACTGTTGGGAAGCCCTGCCGCACCCGCGCTCGTCGGGCTCTACAACCACATGAGCCCGTTCGACATGTGGGACGGCGACAGCAAGGGTATCGCCGACATCAAGGCATCGCTGGGCGGTGAGCTTCCCAACAATCACGGCTATGTGATCGGTTGGGCGAGCAGTTATCCGATCCTCGCGGTGCTGGAAGCGGCAGCGAAGAAGGGTGATCTCACCCGGGCGGGTGTTCGCGCGGCGATCGATGGCCTGACCGTGTCCTATGCGGGCATGATCAAGGACATGAAGTACTCCCTCACCGGCAGCGATTCGCCGTCGACCGAAGTGACGATTTCGGCACCGGATGCGTCCGTGGACCTCGGGCTGAAAACGGTCATGTCCTTCTACTCCGGCACGACCTTCAAGGAGGCGGACTACACCTCAGCGTGTTCGGCGATCTCCTGACGGTCGATGAGCTGAACTGAGGTAAGCAACGGTGTGGCGGGGCTGGTGAGTCCCGCCACACCGGCTTTGGCGCGTACACGGCTGCAATGGGTTTCCCAGCGATGCGGCTTAGCCTTGTGACACGGCAGTGTCGGAGACTCGAAACGAGGGGGCTTACGTGTCAGGTCACGAGAATCGCAGTGACACGCGGATCGGCGAGCAGTCATCGCTGAGATCGTCTTCGGGGCGAAGCTGGCTGATTGTTGGCGCCTTGTTGATGGTGATTTCCGGCGGGCTGCTACTGGCGCTCTCCGCGCGCCAGCCGATGATCGGCTACCTCGGTGCCGGGACAGTGGTGGTCCTTTACGCGCTCATGATCGTGTCGACACTGAGCATCCGTGCTCAGCGCGCACGACTGGTCACCCTTGCAATTCTGCTGTCGCTCATGGCCGCCGCTGCTCTCGGATTCCTGCTCGCGGTGTCGGCGGTCGAGTGGTCGGGCGTGCTCTAGGTCTCCGGCCAGTCGAGTCGCTTCTTGACCTCGGCGACAGACGGATTCGTCGCGGCGCTGCCGTCAGGAAAAAGTACGGTGGGAACCGTCTGATTCCCGTCATTGAGCGAGGCGACAAGCTCCGCAGTGCCTTCGACCTCTTCGATGTTGATTTCATTGATCGGAATGCCTTCGCGGTTCAACTGGTCTTTGAGGCGCGTGCAGTAACCGCACCACGTCGTGCTGAACATTGTGATGCTGCCGGCTTCGGGAACGAAACTCGCTGTCGTGGTCATGTTTTCAGATTAGCCGAGGGCGTCTCGGGTTCGCTGGAGCCGCCTCATCGTGACCGCCAGTCTTCAACACCGTCACTCGCGTGGAACTGCTGCGGCGAAAGGTGCTCGACCATCAGTCGGCCTCGGACTCGGCCTTTTCGCCGCGCGACACGATGTCGCCATCGGTGAACAGGATGCCCTGGGCGATTTCCCGCCACTTTGGCTTTGCACGCAGCAGGAACTCCAGTTCCATGCTGAAGTGCTTGTATTCTTCGCCGAGTGAGTTCAGCATGATGTCGCGCGCGACCGGGTCTTTCTCGACGGCGATACGCTGCTCATACCATCCGATCGCTTCCGACTCTTCGGAGAGGCTCGCGCACATCCTGGCGAACGTCCTCACCTCTTCGGACAGTTCCTGCGGCGGTTCGTGGTACTGATCTGTGGACATGGTCACTGCCTTTCCGTCGGAGACATCCTCACCATCCGCAATGTACTCCGCGCGCCTCCAAGGAGGCTTGGGACGCGAGGTTCGAAGAAGACTCTCAGCGTTGACGATCGTTTACCCGACATGATCGGGGCGAGTATCCGCCCACGTGCCGATCCGACTTCCGCAACGGCGCGGCCAGCGTCCTCGACGATTCCGACCGCCTCGATGTGAGAGCAACACGCTGAGGCTATCCGCCAAAGGCAGTGGGTGCCATCCGGCCTCTGTCTGTCGTGGCGAATACACTGGGAGCAGCATTCGATGGAAGAGGTGACCATGAGTATCCCCGCGGGCGCGTCAGCTCCGAACGAACGATCCGCCATGCAGGTCGCGCGTGAGAGCGCGCTCGGCGAGATTTCGGATGTCCTGCTCAATTTCGAGCACACCATCAGCCGAGCGAAGAAAGCCCTCACTCGCGTGCGCAAGCTTGGTGGCGACCACAACGTCGAGTTGGCTCTCCTAGAGGCGATTGCGGACCTTGAGCGCACCCACAAACGTCTCATGCAGGACACCTATTACGCCGGCGACTCCGTTCGACTGATCTGACCGTGCGCAGCGGTCTTGAGATTCAGGCGGCCCTTGCCAAATTTGTGGCCAAGTGGAGTGGGTATCAGGGAAGCGAGAAGGCCGAAGCTCAGACCTTTCTCAACGAGTTGTTCGCCTGCTACGGCTCAGTCCGCAGCGAGGTGGGGGCGAAGTTCGAGCACTTTGCGGCATCCGCAGGTTTCATGGACTTGTTCTGGCCGGGCCACCTGATTGTGGAGATGAAGGCGCCGACGGTGGCGCTGGAGAAGGCCGGAGACCAGCGCGAACGATATTGGAAGGAGTCGTCGGACGCCGCTGAGGATATCCCGGCGGCGCGGTTTGTCGTCGCGTGCAATTTTCACGAGTTCGAGGTGTGGGAGCCCGGCCGGTTCCCAGGCGCGCCCCGCACGCGTTTTCCGCTGGAGGAGTTGCCCGACCGGTACGACTCGCTCCTGTTCCTGCAGTCGGAAACCGTGGAACCGGTGTTCTCGGAGCATCGTCGTGAATTGACGACGGAGGCAGCCACCCACATCGCTGCTCTCTACAACTCGTTGGCGGACCGTTCCGCGGCGCCGCCGGACGAGATCCAGCGTTTCACGATGCAAGTGGTGTGGTGCCTGTTCGCTGAAGACTTGGGGATGCTCGACGGCTACCCGCTGCAGAACACCGTGGATGCGCTGCTGAAGGAGAAGGAGCCGGACTCTGCCCGCGACATCGGCTACCTGTTCTCCCTGCTGAACCAGAAGGGCAACCACAATAGGCAGGGCCGCTATGAGGGCACGCGCTATGTGAACGGTGATTTGTTCAAGCATCCTGCGGCCGTGTTCATGAACCGCGAGGAGCTTTTGCACTTGCGCGGTGCAGCCGAATTCAACTGGCGCGCGGTTGATCCCACCATTTTTGGATCCCTGATGGAGGGCGTGCTCGGCGAGGAACGTCGCGATAAGCTCGGCGCCCACTACACGCACGAGTCGGACATCATGAAGATCGTCATTCCGACCATCGTTCGGCCGTGGCGTGAACGTATGCGCGGCGTGAAGACTCCCGCGGCAGCGCGCGAATTGCTGGATGAGTTATGCGCATTCCGCGTGCTCGACCCGGCCTGCGGGTGCGGCAACTTCCTCTACGTCGCCTACCGTGAACTGCGTGGCCTCGAGTTTGAACTCAAGAATCGGATGACGGCACTCGCCCAGAAGACTGGATCGCCTGTGCCGAGCGGTCCGCTTCCGTACTACCCTCTGGCGAACGTGTACGGCTTGGACATCGAGGGCATCGCGGTGCTCATCGCGCGGGTCACCCTGTGGATGGGGCACCGCCAAATGGTGGACCGCTACGGCGACGCGGAGCCCGTGCTGCCGCTCGTGGACTTGTCCGGAATTCGCACCGCGGATGCACTCAAGACCGAGTGGCCGGAGGTCGACGCGATCATCGGTAACCCGCCGTTCCTTGGATCGCAATTGCTGCGCGCTGGACTTGGTGGGCAGTACGTGGACTGGCTCGGCAACCACTTCGGTGTGGGAATTCGTGACCTCTGTGTGTATTGGTTCCGACGTGCCCAGGATGCGTTGAAGCCGGGGCAGCGGGCAGGGCTCGTCGGCACGAACTCTGTGGCCCAGAATCGTGGCCGGGACGCTTCGCTCGACTACATCGTCGCGACTGGCGGCGCGATCACGGATGCCGTGAGCAGCCAGCGCTGGCCGGGCGACGCGAAGGTGCACGTGAGCATCGTGAACTGGGTGAAGCAACCGGAGACGCCACCAACCTCGTTCGAGCTGGATGGTAAGTCGGTCGCCGGGATCACATCGTCATTGAAGGTCGGCGCTGACGACGAGTGGTCACCCAGGACTTTGCGCGTGAATGAAAATCGTGCGTTCATCGGTGTGAGCCTCCACGGAGGTGGCTTCCGTTTGGAACGTCAAGAAGTCGACGCACTTCACCTATATAACAGCCCAGTTGTTCGCCCGTTTCTGGATGGGCGCGACATCACACAGTTGAGTGACCAGGAGCCATCCCGGTTCGTCATTGACTTTGCCGATTCGACTCTTGAAGAAGCGACGGTTCACCAGGCGGAAATTAACCGTGTGCGAAATCTCGTCAAGCCCGAACGCGACCAAAACCGCCGCGACTTATACAGGCTGCGTTGGTGGCTGCACGGGGAGATTCGGCCCGGAATGCGACGTGCGACAGCGCGCCTTGGACGAATTGCTGTCGCCGCTCGGACTGGCAAGAGATTGTTCGTCACTTGGCAAGCAACTCAAGTGCTTGCGAGTGATGCCAACGTGATCTTCGCCTTCGACGATGACTATTCGATGGGCATCCTCTTATCTCAAGCGCACGATGCATGGGCGTGGGCGCGGTCCTCAACTCTAGAGACGCGACTGCGGTATACGCCGACGACTGTTTTCGAAACGTTTCCGTGGCCAGACCCCGTTTCGGCGGAGAAACGCGCGGCGGTCGCCGCCGCATCCGTCGCGCTGTATGAACGCCGCAGCGCGCTGTGCCTCGAACACAATCTGGGTCTCACGAAGCTTTACAACCTCATGGATGATGGCGCGTTCACCGACCTCGCCGCGCTGCATCGCAAACTCGATGAGGCGGTCGCCGCCGCGTACGGCTGGCCGGCATCCGTCGCTCAGGACGCGCACGAACTCGTGCGCCGCCTCACCGCCCTCAACCGTGAGATCACCGAAGGTGCGCGCGAGTACACTCCGTTTGCACAACTGGGTTGACGAAGTCCGCGGAACCCTTGAGTTCACAAAACGTGACGATCTCCGAGTGCGCCGGTAGCGTGCTCTGGTGTCGGCCAACCACGCCTGAAGAATATTGCGATAATCGTTGGCGCGACGATCATCCGAACTGCCAGCGCATGCCGAGCGCGGCGGGTCGATCGACTCAACAAGAGTCGTCGACGCGTCGTCACCCCGTGAAAATTTGGCGGAGGATGGGGGATTCGAACCCCCGAGGGCTTGCACCCAACACGCTTTCCAAGCGTGCGCCATAGGCCACTAGGCGAATCCTCCAAGCGGTTACTGCCGGGTTGAACGGCAGCGACCTCCATGAATCTTACGGGATGTTGACGGACACGGCGCGCGAACACTGTCGAGCACCAAATGTCAACCCCTGCAATACGCAGGTTCATCTACTTATGCTCGATGCGTCAATCGACAATTACACGAAGCTAGGGAGAAATCATGAGCGGCTCAGACAAGATCGAGAACGCGGCAGAAGAAGCGGCGGGCAAGGGCAAGGAAGCCTGGGGCAAGGTCACCGACGACGAAGAGCTGGAAGCTGAAGGCAAAGGCGACCAGGCGAAGGCCAACCTCAAGCAGGCCGGCGAAAACGTCAAGGACGCCTTCAAGGGCTAAAGCGTGAAACGCCTCGTACGTGTGAACGTTGCGCGCACGATCGCGTTGCCTCCTACAGTCCTACACTGCCCTGCATGATGCCGCCATCGGTGAACACCGTTGTGGCGGTCATGTAGTCGGCACTGCCCGACGCCAGGTAGATGACGAGGTCGGCGATTTCCGCCGGCTTCGCCATCCGCCCGAGCGGAATAGCGGCATTCAATTGCTTCAGCTTTTTCGGGTCTTCCATCGTGGACTGATTGATGGGCGTCTCCACAGCACCCGGTGCCACATTGAGCACCCGGATGCCGTGCTCGCCGAGTTCCACACCGGCTGTGCGCGCGAGCATCCTCGTTCCGCCCTTCGACACGCAGTACGCAGTGTTGCCAGGCATCGGCCAGTCCTCGTGCACCGACGACATGTTGACGACTACTCCCGGTGACTTCTGCGCGAGAAACTGTTTCGCCGCAATCTGGGTACCGAAGAACGCGCTCTTGATGTTGATGTCCATGACGCGGTCGTACTGTTCCTCCGTGGTGTCCAGAACGGACGTGCGGGTCTCGATGCCCGCGTTGTTCACGAGCACATCCAGCCGTCGGAACTCGGAAACCGCGGTATCGACCATCGTCTGAAGGTCCGCAACTTTGCTGACATCGGCTTTCACGCCGACGGCCTTGGTCCCCAGCGATGTCACGTGGTCGATGAGACTCTCCGTCTCCTTCGGATCCTTGATGTAGTCGATCACCACGTTCGCACCGGCAGCCGCCGCGGCGAGCACAATGGCCTCGCCGATCCCGCTGTTGCCGCCGGTCACGATCACGCTTTTACCCTCGAGAAGCATTCTGTTGTCCTTTCTGCCACCGTGCAGGGTACGCCTCCGGTTTGAAAGCTCAATGAGAATTTTGCACAAATTGCATGTTTTCTGAGAGTGCAGTCAACGCGAGCCGAAAATTCTCCGTGCATTCGCGCCCTCGGCTTGAACTGGCGCGGGCCGCGGGAGGAACGTAAAAAGGTAGGCCGTGTCACAGACCGGACGATGAACCTCGCCCCGCCCACGGTCGGAAAGCGAGAAGACCACACGTGATTGCGAGACGATCGAAACCTGCAAGGAAAACCGTCCACGGCATTGACCGCATGGTACGAAATGTGCGAACCGGCCGGTTCGAACGAAGTCTCTCTGCGCTCACCGCGGGTGGTGCCGTCGTCACGGCAGCGGAAATCTTCTTCGAGCACGATAAAGCGAGCTTCGGCAATAAATGGATGTGGGTGCCCGTGGTGTTGGGACCCGTGGGTGCCGTCGCCGGTGTCGCTGGCGTGGTGAGCCACCGAGCTGCAAAGACAGTTTTGCCGCTCGCCTCCCTCACCATCATTGCCAACGGGCTGCAAGGTTTGTGGCTGCACGGCAGAGGCATTCGGCAAAAGCCGGGCGGATGGAAGAACTTTCGCTACAACATGGAGATGGGTCCGCCGCTCATGGCGCCGCTGCTCGTCACGCTCGTCGGCGGCATGGGTGTACTCGCGGCAATTCTGAGGCGCGAAAAGTGAGCGCGCTGCACCTGGAGGTACAGCACGGGGGCGGACGCTTTCCAGGATTCGATGTCTCAACCCAGTCCGCGCACTGGGACGTCGCGACGCGCACAAAAGTGATGCGGCGAACCGAACCGCCCACCGCGCCTCGGTTTTTCACCGAGCGCGAGCAGGTCACGGCGACCGCGTTGTTCGATCAGTTGCTGTACCAGCGGGCAGAACCGCGCGTGCCCGTCATGAACATGGTGGATGCCCGCCTCGCCGACCACGAAACGGACGGCTGGCACTACGAAACCATGCCGCCGGATGATCAGGCGTGGCGTGCATCGCTCGCCGCCCTCAACGCGGACAGTCAAGAGCGGCATGGATGCAGTTTTGCGGAATGCGACTGGGATCAGCAATCAGAATTGCTGCACTCCATTCAGGACCTCGGACCGGCGCTCTGGCACGGGATGACCGCGGCTCACGTGTGGAGTTTGTGGACCCGCTACGGTTGTACCGCGTTTTACGCGCATCCGCTCGCCTGGAATGAGATCGGCTTCGACGGGCCCGCCTATCCGCGCGGATACAAGAACATCGGCGTCGACCGACTCGAGGGCATCGAGGTTCGCGATGCGCACCCGGTAGATGATCCGTTGCAGCCGAACGTGGGTGCGCTGAGGTGGAAGGCGCGCGATTCGCGCACTGCGGCGAATGGCGTGAGCACCGGCATCAGCAACGGCGGCGGCAGGGGTACCCGCAATCCTGACGACAGTAATCCGAGCAGCCGTGGGGTGCAGCAATGAGTGCCGTGAAAGAACGCAATGAGTCCGCCTGGCTCATCACGCGGGACGGCTCTCGAGTAGAGCCACGCCTCCGCGAGAACATGCGCCACTTTGCCGACGACGACGAGGTGGATCTTGCCATCGTCGGTTGCGGCGCGGGAGGTTCCACGCTGCTGCAGCGGATGGCGAGAGCGGGCGCGCGCGTCGTCGCGTTCGATGCCGGGCCGTTCTGGAATCCGGAAGACGATTGGGTGAGCGACGAGGCCGGCTCGCACGACCTGTACTGGACAGAGCCGCGCGAGATCGGCGGCAGCGATCCCGTGCCGCTCGGTTCGAACAACTCGGGTCGCGGAGTCGGCGGCTCGATGGTGCATTACGCGGGCTACACGCCGCGCTTCCATCCAAGCGACTTCCGCACGCTCACGAACGACGGTGTCGGCGCGGACTGGCCGATCGACTACGCCGACCTGAAGCCGTATTACGACGACATCGAGGCGGAACTTCCCGTGGCGGGGGAGTACTGGCCGTGGGGGGATCCGCACGGATATCCACAGCGGCCGCATCCGGTGGGAGGCAACGGAGAGATTTTTCAGCGCGGAGCGCTCGCCGCGGGCATTACCGCGAAAGTCGGCCCCGTCGCGATCTCGAACGGGCGATTCGGCAACCGGCCGCACTGCATCTATCGCGGCTTTTGCCTGCAGGGCTGCAAAGTGAATGCGAAAGCATCCCCTCTCATTACGCACGTTCCGGATGCCCTCGCGCACGGTGCCGAGGTGCGCGCCGATTCCATGGTGACCCGCATCGAACTGGATGAGAAGACCGGCCGAGCGACCGGAGTGCACTATTGGCGCGACGGCGTGGAGCGTTTCCAGCGCGCCAAAATGGTCGCCATCGCCGGCTACTCGATCGAGACGCCGCGGCTGCTGCTCAACTCGACCTCGACGCGGTTCCCGAACGGGATGTGCAACGACTTCGACCAGGTCGGCCGCTACCTCATGGTGCAGGGGGCGCCGCAAACGGCGGGCCGCTTCGACTCCGAGGTGCGGATGTGGAAAGCGCCGCCTCCGGAGGTGAGCTCCGAAGAGTTCTACGAGACGGACCCGCGGCAACCGTACAAGCGAGGATTCTCCATCCAGACGGTGTCGCCGCTGCCCATCACGTGGGCCGAGCACGTCATGGCGCAAGGGTATTGGGGCGCGGAATTCCGCAACTACATGACGGATTACGTGCACTGGGCGTGCCTCGGTGCGCTGTGCGAGTTCCTGCCGCAAGCCGACAATCGCGTGACGCTCGCCGAGGAGAAGGACCGGCATGGCATGCCGATTGCGCGGTTCGACTACAGCCAGTGCGACAACGACCGCGCGCTGTTGAAAGCGGCGACGGGCGTGATGGAGCACATCCTGAAATCCGCGGGCGCCGATGAAGTCATCACCATCGACCGCAACGCCCACCTTGTCGGCGGTGCGCGGATGGCGGCCAACGAGAACGAAGGCGTCGTCGACGCCGACTGCAGAACCTTTGCCGTGCCCAATCTGCTCATCGTGGACGGCAGCGTGCTGCCGACACAGGGCAGCGCGAATCCGGCATTGACCATCATGGCGAACGCGGCTCGCGCCGCTGACCGCCTGCTCGAACGAAACGATATGTAGGGAGAAGCACCATGACGAACGTGAGCGATTTTGTAATCCAGCGAATCCGGGACTGGGGCGTGAGCCGCGTTTTCGGTTTTCCCGGCGACGGTATCGGCGAATTCGACGGCGCGCTCGGCCGTGCGGAGGGCGAGGGTGATGGGCTCGACTACATCCGGCCGACGCACGAGGAGATCTGCTCCCTCATGGCGACCGCGCACGCGAAGTTCACGGGCGAAGTCGGCGTGTGCATCGCGACATCGAGCCCAGGGGCCTTCCACATGATCAACGGACTGTACGACGCGAAGATGGACAATCAACCCGTCGTCGCGATCGTCGGCCAGCAGGGGCTCAACGCGTTCGGAACGTTCAACCAGCAGGAAAACAAACTCGAGCGAAGCCTTTCGGATGTCGCTGTCTACGTGCAGACCGTCGTGTCGCCCGAGCAGGCGCAGGCGGTTGTCGACACGGCGTTCCGCACCGCGCGCGTGCATCTCGGGCCGGCGGTGGTCATTCTGCCGCACGACGTTCAGGGCATGGACATGCCGGAGCTCGAACCGATGAACTGGGTGTCGCGGTCGAGCGCTGTTGCTCCCTCCATCCGCGTCACGCCGCCTGACGATGCGATTCAGGCGGCCGCGGACATCATCAACTCCGGCGAGAAAGTCACCTTCCTCGTCGGGCACGGTTCCAACGGCGCGACCGAAGAAGTGCTCAAGGCCGCGGAACTCGCGGGTGCCGGCATCATCACGACGCTGCGCGCCAAGCAAGTGATCCCTTCCGATGTCCCGTACCACTCGCAGCAAGTGGGTCTCCTGGGGAGCCTTCCGAGCGTGCACCAAATGAGCGGTTGCGACACCCTCGTGATGCTGGGCACCAACTATCCGTACAGCCAGTTTCTGCCGAAGAGCGCGCAAGCGCGCGCCATCCAAGTGGACTTGAAGCCCGAACAGATGGGACTTCGGTACCCCACCGAGCTGAACCTGTGGGGCGATGTGAAGTCGACCCTCACCGCACTCATCCCGCTGCTCAAGCAAAAGACGGACCTGTCCTGGCAGGAAGGCGTCGCCCACGGGATGGTCGAGTGGGAAAACGAGATGGAAGCCCAGGCGATGGAAGGCTACGACGACGGAGTCAACCCGCGGAGGGTGTACCACGAGCTCAACAAGCGACTACCGTCAAACGCCATTGTCACCGCGGATGCCGGTTCGACCGCCGACTGGTACGGCCACCACATCCGGCTGCGGAACGGCATGATGGGCGACCTCTCGGGCCGGCTCGCGACCATGCTCGCCGCGATGCCGTATGCGACGGCCGCGAAGTTCGCGTACCCGGAGCGCACGGTCGTGTGCACGATCGGGGACGGCGCGTTCCAGATGCTCGGCATGAACGAGCTCATCACGATCAAGAAGTACATCGACAAGTGGGGCGACACCCCGCAATTCATCATCATGGTGCAACACAACGACGACCTCACGCAGGTCTCGTGGGAGATGCGGACGGAAGACGCGAACCCGCTGTGGGAGACATCGCAAAACGTCGAGTCTGTCGACTACGCGGGCTGGGCGGAGCTGCTCGGCTTCAACGGAATCCGCGTCAAGTCTGACGAGGACGTCGCGAGCGCGTGGGATGCCGCATTCGCCCATCAGGGTGTCACGCTCATCGACGCGTACACGAGCAAAAACGTGCCGCCGCTGCCGCCGCACATCACGTTTGAATACGCGAAAAACACGGGTGAGGCGCTGCTCAAGGGCGACCCGAGCGAGTTCAACGTGATCAAGGATTCGGCGAAGGCGCTGCTCGTAGAGGGCGTCGAACGCGTGAAGGGCAAACTTCACATCGGGCAGGACGACGAGTCGCGCGACGAGACGCCGGAAAAGTAGGACGAGTCATCAGGGATACGTCCTCAGAGAGGAAGGAAGCGCCACCGCAGCACCGGGCCGACGCGAGAATGAAAAGGAGCAGGTCATGAGTAATTTCATCACCGGGATACGTGCGAGCGGCAACGGCATGCTTGTGCGCATTTCCATCATCGCCGCCATCGGTGGACTGCTGTTCGGCTTCGACACGGGCGTCATCTCGGGGGCGCTGCTGTACCTCAAAAAGGACCTGCACGCGAATGACGTCGCGCAGGAGTGGATCGTCTCCGTTCTGCTGCTCGGCGCGATCGTCGGGGCGATCCTCTCCGGATATCTCGCCGACAAGCTGAGCCGCAAATGGACGAAGGTCATCTCGGGGTGCATCTACGTCATCGGGGCTCTCGGCTGCGCGTTCGCGGTCTCCGTGCCCATGCTCATCGCATTCCGGTTCATTCTCGGGTTTTCGGTCGGTACGGCCTCCTTCGTCGCTCCGCTCTACATTTCTGAAGTGTCGCCACCCCGGATTCGCGGGGGCCTCGTCTCGTTCAATCAGCTGGCGATCACCTCCGGCATCCTCATCGCCTACCTCGTGAACTTCGCGTTCACGTCGGTTCCGGATGGCTGGCGCTGGATGCTCGGCGTCGGCGCGATCCCGGGGGCCGCGCTTGCCATCGGAATGCTCACCGTCCCGCGCACTCCGCGCTGGCTTGTCGAGCATGGCATGAAGGACAAGGCGCGCGAAGTATTGAAGAAGCTTCGCGGCACGGACCCGAACGCCGATATCGACACGGAGATCAAGGACATCCACGAAGCGCAGAAGAAAGAGAACTCGACGAAAGTTCGGGACCTACTCAAGCCGAACATCCGACCGCTCATTTGGATCGGCGCGGGACTCGCGATCTTCCAGCAGTTCGTCGGCATCAACACCGTCATCTACTACGCGCCAACGATTCTGAAGACCACGGGACTCACCAACAGCGCCTCGATCACGCAGACGGTATTCGTCGGAGTGACGAATGTGGTGTTCACGGTTGTCGCCGTGCTGTTGCTCGACAAGGTGGGCCGGCGCCGTTTGCTTCTCATCGGCACGGTGGGCCTCACGGTGTCGATCATCGTTCTCGGCATTTTCTTCGCCTCGCCGTGGCTGCAGCACAACGCGGGCTATCTCGCGCTTGTGGCCCTTCTCGTCTATATCGCTTCGTTCGCGGTGGGACTCGGCCCCGTCTTCTGGCTCATGATTTCGGAAATCTATCCGACCGGTATCCGCAGCAAAGCGATGTCGTTCGCGACGGTGCTCAATTGGGCGGCGAACTTCGTGGTGGCGGGAACCTTCCTCACGCTCATTTCGCTCGTCACGCGACAAGGCGCGTTCTTCATTTTCGGATTCCTCGGCATTCTCGCGATCGCGTTCTTCGCCTGGAAGGTGCCGGAGACGAAGGACAAGTCGCTTGAGCAGTTGCAGCATGAACTGGTTGGCGAAGGCGCCGCATCCGGCATCAAGCCGACGGTCGCGGCGCAGCGGGACCGGTCAGGCGACTGAGCGATGACAGAGAATGTGGCGGACATCGCGGCAGAGCGGCGCTTGCGGGCAACCCCGCTCTCCGACTCGGCCTCCGATGCAAAGATCGACTCCGTCGAGGCTCGCGTCTACACCGTGCCGACCGACGAGCCCGAAGCTGACGGCACCATCGCGTGGGATTCCACGACAATGGTGCTCGTTCAGGCTCGATCGGGTTCGACGGTCGGAACGGGCTGGACCTACGGTGCGGCGCAATGCGGTGCCGTGGTCACCTCGACGCTCGCTCCGCTCATCGTCGGTCGCAGCGCGATGGATGTCGGTGCCCGGCTCAGCGACATGGTGAAAGCCGTGCGCAACAGCGGTCGGCAGGGCGCCATCGGTTACGCGATCTCTGCGATCGACATCGCGCTGTGGGACCTCAAGGCGCGCCTGCTCGGACTTCCGCTGCACAAGCTGCTCGGTGCGGAGCGCAGCGAAGTGCCGGTCTATGGAAGCGGTGGCTTCACGACGTATTCCGAGGAACGACTCGAGGAGCAACTTGGTGGATGGGCGCTCGAACAGGGCATCCCGAGGGTCAAGATCAAAATTGGGGAATCCTGGGGTACCAACCCGACGCGAGACCTCGACCGAATGCGACAGGCACGCGCCATCATCGGCGACGACACCGAACTCTTCGTCGACGCAAACGGCGGGTACACGCGCAAGCAGGCCATCCGTATTGCACACGAGGCGAGCGATGCCCGCGTTCACTGGTTCGAGGAGCCAGTCTCCTCGGATGACCTGGAGGGTTTGCGCGAAGTGCGCGATGCCGTCGACGCGGATGTGACGGCAGGCGAATACGGGTTCGATCTGACCTACTTTCGGCGAATGGTCGCCGCCGAGTCGGTCGACTGCCTGCAGATCGATGCTACTCGTTGTGGCGGCATCAGCGAATTCCTGCGGGCGGCGGCGGTCGCGGCGAGCCACGGGCTCGAGGTCTCCGCGCACTGCGGTCCGCACGCGCACGCGCACGTCGCCGCAGCAACTCCGAACCTTCGCCACATCGAGTGGTTCCACGACCATGTGCGCATCGAGAACATGTTTTTCGACGGAACGCTCGATCCGAGCGGCGGAACGATTGCGCCGCGCGACGAGCCCGGAAATGGCTTCGTGCTGCGCGAAACCGATGCCGAAAAATATCGAATCGGCTGAATCGATGGCGCACAACGACAAACAAGCCGAAAGGAAGCCGCTGAGATGACCGATCTCTCGTTCACGCTCGCGTCAGGTCGAGCGATGGGTGTGACCACTCTGGGTGAACCCTTTTCGACGCGCATCGTCGTGTTCTGCCATCCGATGCCGGGAGCGAGCGACTTCGATCCCAATCCGGAGGTCACGCGCGACGCGCAAGTGCGGATGCTCGCCTTCGACCGACCCGGTTACGGGGGTTCCGAACCGCTCGGCGATGATGAATCTCGGAGCGTTCAGGCCCGTGCCGACGACATTGCCGAGTTCCTCACGAGCAAGAGAATGGAACCCGACCTCGTGGGCGGCGCCGACTTCGGTGTCGTCGGCTGGGGGTTCGGCGGCGCGGTCGCTTTGTCGCTTGCCGCCCGGCATCCGCACCTCATTTCGCGGGCGGCCATCGTCGGACTCAGCAGAAAGACACTGTTGAGTCTGCAGAAGAAGGAAGTTCCCGCGCTCGAGGGGATTCCCCCGGCGCCAGGGCCACGGCGATTCGGATGGGATGCGCTCGGGATCAGCAGCGACGATCCCGGTGTGAAGTTCGCGGGAGCTCAGGAGCGTCTCGATGCTATGCTCGCGCACGCTGCCGCCCAGGGAACGGCGGGCATGGACACGGACAAGGAAGCGATCAAAGACCTCTCCTGGATCGAAGAACTCGGGAGTATCAGGGCGGCGACGACCCTCGTATACGGGCTGGAAGATCCCGCGACCGAAGCCGAGTCGGGGGACTGGTTTCGCCATCGGATACCGAATGCCCGAGTTGCTCGCGTGCGCGGCGGCGCCGGGCTCGTGATCGTGAGCGCGTGGCGGCGCATCCTCGATCGAGTGACGGGGGCCTGATGGCTGCTGTGCTGCTACCGGAACCAACCGTCGCGCCGGCGATAGATGCGAACGGGTTGGAGGCGGCGCTACGCGATCGCGTGGATGGCGAAGTCCGATTCGACGCGGGGACGCTCGCCGCGTACGCCACCGACTCGTCAAACTACCGGCAAATTCCCGTGTGCGTCGTCGTGCCTCGAAGCGTCGACGCCGCGGTCGAGGCGATACGCGTGTGCTCGGAGTTCGACGCTCCCGTCGTGTCCCGCGGCGCGGGGACGAGTCTCGCGGGGGAGACGTGCAACAACGGTGTCGTGATCGACTGGAGCAAATACTGCCACCGAATCGAGGACATCGACGCTGCCGCGCGCACGGCGATCGTCGAGCCGGGCGTCGTGCTCGACGAGCTCAATCGTGCGGCTGGCGAGTTCGGTCTCATGTTCGGTCCGCGCCCCGCAACACACGGCCACTGCACGCTCGGCGGGATGATCGGCAACAATTCGTGCGGGTCCTCCGCTCAAGCGTTCGGCAAGACGGCGGACAACGTCGTGCGGCTTGAAGTGCTGTGCTACGACGGCACGAGGTTCTGGGTCGGCGGCGAGGCGCGGCGCGGCGGATTGCGCGCGATCGCGGCGTCAATGGCGGCGTCAATGGCGGCGTCGAACGCGGCGTCGAACGCGTCGTTCAACGTCGCGGGCGCAGAGTCGCCGCGTGTCAGCGAAATTCTTCTTGGACTTGCCGACATCGCCGACGAGTTCGGCGACGACATCCGCAGCGGGTTCCCGGACATTCCGCGCCGAGTGTCGGGCTACAGCCTCGACGCCGTGCTTCCCGAGAACGAGCCGGATGTGGCGCGGATGCTCACGGGTTCGGAGTCCACGCTCGTGACGGTGCTGCGAGCGGAGTTGAGGCTCGTTCCCGTGGTCCCCGCGACCGTCACCGTGCTCCTCGGCTTTCCCGACATCGCGACCGCCGCGGATGCCGTGCCCGAAGTCCTCAAGCACGATCCGCTCATCCTCGAGGGAATGGATGGCGGAATGATCGACAATGAGCGCGACCGCGGCATGCACGAAGAGGGGCTCGCGCTGCTACCGGACGGCGACGCGTGGCTTCTCGTGCAGTTCGGCGGAAAGGATCGCGAAGAGGCGCGGCATGCGGCCGAGGCGCTCGTGGAAGACCTGGGTGGGCACGACGATCCACCGCCGTGTCGCATTGTGGATGACCCGGCGGAAGAACGCAGGATCATGGCGGTGCGGGAAGGAGGGCTCGCCGCGACCGCGAGACTCGACGGGGGCGTCATGGCCTGGCCGGGCTGGGAGGACGCCGCGGTCGACCCCGCCCGGCTCGGCGACTATTTGCGCGACTTCCGTGAATTGCTCGACGAGTTCGGATACGGTGCCGCGTGCATTTACGGGCATTTCGGCCACGGATGCGTGCACACGCGCATCCCGTTCGACCTGACGACGCTGCACGGCGTTCGGGACTTTCGCGCGTTCGTCGAGCCTGCTGCACACCTCGTCGTCGACTACGGAGGATCCCTCTCCGGTGAGCACGGCGACGGCCAATCGCGTGGCGCGCTCTTGCCGATCATGTATGGCGAGCGCGTCATGGACGCCTTCCAACGCACGAAGGACCTCTTCGACCCTCGGGGAAGAATGAACCCCGGCAAAGTGATTTCGGCCGACGACCCGGCCACCAACTTGCGGCTCGGCGTGGGACATACAGCCAAGCCGATGCAGAAGCAGTGGTTCGCGTATCCGGATGACGAGGGCTCGTTCGCCACCGCATCCCTGCGTTGCGTCGGGGTTGGCGCGTGCCGCGATCACGACGGCGGCGTCATGTGCCCCTCGTATCGCGCGACGGGAGAGGAAGAGCACTCCACGCGCGGCCGGGCGCGGTTGCTCCCGGAGCTGATGCGCGGCGAGGACTCGGCGATTGCCGACGGCTGGCGCTCCACCGCGGTGCGCGACGCCCTCGACCTTTGCCTCTCCTGCAAGGGCTGTAAGAGCGACTGCCCAGTCGGAGTGGACATGGCCACCTATAAAGCCGAGTTTCTCGCACACCATTACGCTCGCCGCATCCGCCCCATGTCCCACTACACGATGGGTTGGCTGCCGTTGTGGGCGGCGCTCGTAAAGTTCGCACCCGGCGTCATCAACGCCGTGACGCACGCACCGCTTCTCTCCCACGCGGTCGCCTCCGCGGGCGGATTGGATGCGGGCAGGCCTTTGCCGAGGTTCGCGCCGCGCACATTCAGCGACTCGTTCCGTCGCCGCGCCCGCCGGGGGGCTCTGCCCCGGGGGAGCGGAGCTCGCGGAGAGGTGCTCCTGTGGCCCGACACGTTTACGAACAGTTTCCACCCCGGCGTCGCGGTCGCCGCCGTTCGCGTGCTGGAGGACGCCGGATACCGCGTGCGCATCCCCGAACCCTCTTTGTGCTGCGGGCTCACCTGGATCTCGACCGGGCAGCTCGGAGTTGCGCGCACGGTGCTGCGGCGAACCGCGCGCGAACTTGCGCCGATTCTTCGCTCGGGCGTTCCGCTCGTCGGTCTCGAGCCGAGCTGCACTGCGGTGTTTCGATCGGACGGACCGGAACTGCTCCCTGGAGACCCCGACGTCGAGCTGCTCGCGGAAAGCACGGTGACGCTCTCGGAACTGCTCGATCGCACGGAGGGCTGGCATCCGCCGAAAATCGGCCGCCGAGCACTCGTGCAGCCGCACTGCCACCAGCACGCCGTGCTCGGGTTCGACGCCGACGAACGCGTTCTGAACGAGGCGGGTGTTGAACTCGACGTTCTTGACGGATGCTGCGGCCTCGCGGGAAACTTCGGCTTCGAAGCCGGGCACCTGGAGATCTCGATGGCGGTCGCCGAAACCGAACTGCTGCCCGCCGTGCGCGAAGCGGAGGATGACACGGTCATCCTTGCCGACGGATTCAGTTGCCGCACGCAACTCGAGCAGTCCGGGCAGGGAAGGCAGGCCGTGCACCTTGCGGAACTGCTCGCCGCCGCGATGAGCGGTGGCCTGCCTCGCGGCCGTGTCGAAAAGCGCATTGCAAAGCGGGCGGCCCCGCCGCAGGTGCTTCGCAATAAGACCAACGCGATGCCCTTCGTTGCCGGGGTGCGAGCTCAGGGCACGTCGCCTGCGCCGACTGCGGTGTCGTCTGCCGCCAGCCCCGTTGTCTCTGTAGCCACCGACCAGAAACACACGCGCGCCAAGGAGAAATGACATGCTGTCTCGCACAATCGACACTCAACCAAGAACGTGGATCCTCGTCATGGAGACGGGAGACGAACTGGCGGAGTCACTCGCCGATTTTGCTCGGAAGGAAAGCATCCTGGGCGCTTCGCTTTCGGCGGTCGGTGCCTTCAGCTCCGTCGAGCTCGCGTGGTTCGACTGGGAGTCGAAGGAATATCGAACGTCGGTCGATCTTTCGGAACAAGTCGAATTGGTCTCGCTTCTTGGCGATATTGC
This sequence comes from Agreia sp., assembly GCA_044464485.1. GTDB lineage: Bacteria > Actinomycetota > Actinomycetes > Actinomycetales > Microbacteriaceae > Terrimesophilobacter. Next base: position 142,750 of record JBIQLG010000002.1, on the reverse strand, counting down.
ATCCAAGGACGGCACGCCAGCAGTGCACGCCCATCTCGCGATTGCGCGGCAGGACGGTACCGTTCACGGGGGTCATCTTCAGAAAGCGATCGTGCGGCCCACGTGCGAGATCGTCGTGACGGAGTCCGCTGAGCCCTTGCGCAAGCAGTTCGACCCGGAAAGCGGTCTCGCGCTCATCCGGCCGAACGGAATGGAGTAATGAATGGCCCTGAAGCGAACCCGGGCCGGGGTTAACGTCACGCGGTGACGTTGCGCGAAACGCACGGTTGGTGGTCGAACATCGAGCCAACGCTGAACGGAATGTTCTGCGCGATGAACAGCATGTCGAGGCCATCCTTGTGCAACAGGGCGACGAGTTCCGCATCCTGAGCCTCAAGCACGCGCCGCGCTTTCGCGAGAAAACACTGGGCCATTTCGGGGGTCGCAAAGAATTCGCGGCCACCGTGGTGAATTGCGGTGGTGTGTTGGTGTGCGCTGGATTCGGGCGGCGTTTCTGCGCGATTCGAGCGCGGTCGGTACAGCAGTACCTCGCCGCGCGTCACAGGAGCACGTCGTCGCGCGACCCGGGGTGCCCGCGTATCGTGCGTAAAGGCTTCCTGACTGCTCATTTTCCGTACCCCCTTTGACCCTCATTAGGGGTACATTACGCCGGGAGCCTGAGAATTGAGAGGGCTTGACTTTTCAGGGAAAAAGTGGGTGACAGGGCGCGTCACTCTGGCCGGATGCCCCACTGCGCACTGTGGGTTTCTCCCGGTGAGAGCGTGATGAGACCCTCGCCGCTGTTGAACGCATTGGGAACGCACGTCATGGGTTCAACACCCAGACCGGTGCGCCGGCGATCCGGCTGCGGAAGCGCATCGCCCGTAAAAATCTCGAAGTAGGGATACGCTTCGTTGATCCACAGACTCACGGAGTCGCCGTTCGGCGCGGAAAGCCTCACCGTGGCCGCGCCATCTGCATTGCGCTCAAGCTCGGCATACGTCACATCGATCTTTCGGTCGCCGAGCACCGTGGGGGCGCGCAAATCGTAGTGTGTTCCTTCGACGGTGTTGCGGCCGGTCGGTATGCCGCGGTCGTCCACGGGAAGGTAGACGCTTCCCGGTACGGTGGCGGTCGCGGCGTCGATGGTTGCGGTTCCCACCGTGAGATAAGGGTGAGCGCCGGTTCCGTAGGGACAGGGCGCTTTGCTCAGGTTGGTCGCGGAGGTGCGTACCGTGAGGCCGGAGTTGTCGAGCAGGTAATCGATGCGGCAGTCGAGGATCCAGTCCCAACCCTGCCGAGGGTAGAGTACGTGACGAAAGGATGCGCGGGAGTCCTCAAGTTCGTCGGCGGTCCAGGACGCCCAGCGCGTGAGCCCATGGATCGCGCCGCCGACGGCGGGCTCCGTCACATCAAGCTGGTAGTCGGTTCCCTGCCAGCGATATTTGCCGTCTTCAATGCGATTGGGCCACGGTATGAGTGAGTGACCGCGCGCTCCCGTGCAGCGGTCGGTGATCGGGTATCCGTCGATGAGGGGGCGGCCATCCGCCAGGAAAGTGCGCAACCCTGCGCCGACTTCGGCTATTTCCACGACGAGCCCGTCGTGCCGCAGTGTGTATTGGTTTCCCGATGGAGTCGCAGTCTTCACCCTTTCCGGTTTAGCCCCGCAACCTGAACCGTCGCTGAACCAATACTCCACGCACGCTTGTCTTTCGCCGGTCCCGGACGGCCGAGGGCCATGCCGTGGCAGGCACTGCCCCAGTACGATGGAAGAGTGACTTCCGCCCTGCGGCCCACCGGCCAGGGGATCGGGACCGGGGCATCCGATCGCCCGGCCCTGGATCGTACTGCGCTGCGTCTGGTCTTTCTCATCCCCGGGGGTCTCGCATTACTTCTGGGGCTGGATGCTGCGCTCCTCCTGCTCGGGCTGTGGGCTCCGCTCTCGTTCGCGCGCATCGCCGCGCTGCACGCACCGCTCATGGTGTTCGGATTCGTCGGCACGTTCATCGTGCTCGAACGGGCTGTCGCCGCGCGACGCGTGTGGGGTTTTTCCGCGCCGCTCCTGCTCGGGCTCGGCAGTCTCGTCCTGCTCTCCGACCTGCCCGAGCTCGTGGGCAAGTCGATGGTCACCCTCGGTTTCGTCATGCTGCTCGGCGTGTACTGGGTGATCCGGCGACGACTTGCGGCCGCCGCCATCGACATCCAGATTTTGGGCGCTGTTTCGGGACTCACCGCGGCGATCCTGTGGCTCGCAAACGCGCCGGTCGCGGCGATGGTTCCCGGCATGGCCGTGTTCCTTATCCTCACGATCGCGGGAGAGCGGCTCGAACTCGCGCGGATTTCGCCCGAACTGGATGCGCGCGCCGAACGCCTCGGACTCGGTGCCTCGCTGCTGCTCGTCATCATGGCGGCCATCGCGCCGCTCTGGCCCGTGGCCGGATACCCGCTGCTCGGCGCAGCGCTCGCGCTGCTCATGGCGTGGCTGTTCCGCTACGATCCGGCAACGAAACTCGTCAACACGAAGGGCCTCCCGCGCTATATGGCCGTGTGCCTGCTTGCCGGTTACGTGTGGCTGCTCGTGCCCGCCGGAATCTGGATCGTCATCGGGATGGTCGGCAGCGGACGCGAATATGACGCGGCACTGCACGCGATCTTCCTCGGCTTTGTGATGTCGATGATCATGGCGCACGCGCCGGTGATCCTGCCTGCCGTACTCCGCAAACCGCTGCCGTACCGCTGGTTCCTGTACTTCCCGGTCGCGCTGCTGCACGTGAGCCTCGTGGTGCGCCTGCTCGGCGGCGACGCCTGGGGCAACGTGGATGCCCTGCACTGGGGCGGCGCATTCAATGTGATCGCGATCCTGCTGTTTGTCGTGCTTGCCATCACGTCAGCCGTGATGGGGTCGCCCACCGTCGCACCGCGCACCTCGGCGGAGCGGGCTGACGCGCCCGCGAGCGTCGTGAAAACCGCACCGTCGAAACGAGAGAAACCATGAATCGCAAACGCTGGTACCTGCTGATGAACGCACTCGTTGCGTTCTGGCTCGTCGCGGCGTCCGCCATCATCGGGGCGCACCGGTTCGTACCTCAAGGCAACTGGCTCATGGTCCACTTATTCCTCCTGGGTGCCGTCAGCACGGCCATCCTCATCTGGACCCAGCATTTCGCCGACACTCTCCTGCGCAGGGCCGCTCCCGGCGGGCGCGCGTTCCACGGCATCCGGTTGCTCGGGCACACGGTCGGTGTCGGGCTGGTCGTCGCGGGGATGGTGAGCGGATTCTGGCCGCTCGTGCTTGCCGGCGGCATCCTCGTGGGGGTCGTCGTGATTGCCCACGTCGTGGTGCTCATCGTGCAATCGCGCGGTGCGCTGCCCGCCCGGTTCGCGCCGCTCGTGAAGTTTTACTTCGCGTCCGGGATCGCGCTCGCCGTGGGAGTGGCCATCGGCATCATCATGTCGCAGCCCACCCTCGCGGCCGGTTGGCATGATCGGCTCTACCCCGCGCATCTCGCCTTCAACCTGCTCGGGTGGGTGGGCCTCACCGTCGTCGGCACGGCGATTCTGCTGTGGCCGACGATCCTGCATACGAAAGTCACGGACGACGTCGACGACATGGCGCAACGTGCACTCATGCTCATGATCGGCGGCCTCGTCGTCGCCGGGATTTCCCCGTTGCTCGAGGTGAGTGCGCTCTTCGCGGTCGGCATCCTCGTGTACCTCGTCGGCGTGGGGTTTGTGATCGCGGGCGGTGTGCGGCAGGCTCGACGCTCGAAGCAGTGGACGTTCGCGAGCTGGAGCATCGCGGCAGCATTCGGGTGGTTCGTATTTTCTACGATTGCGTTCGGGGTTATCGTGGTGACCGCTCCGGACTGGGCCATTGCCTCCTCCGATGTCGTGTGGCTCGTCGGCCCGTTCGCGGCCGGATTCGCAGCGCAAGTACTTTTGGGCGCGCTCAGTTACCTGCTGCCCGTCGTGATCGGCGGCGGTCCGGAAGCGAACCGCCGCACCGCGCTCGAGTTGAACCGCGCCGCGCTGTACCGCGTCGCCGTCGTGAACCTCGGGATCATCGTGTACCTGCTGCCGGTGCCGAGCGTCGTGAAAGTGGTCGACTCCCTGCTCGTGTTCGTGGTGCTGTTCGTGTTCCTTATTCTCGCCGTGCGCGCGGTCATCGTGTCGCGAGCAGTGCCGGTGGATGCCGCAGCCGCGCGCGCGAAGCCGGGCATTTCGGCGGAGGATGCGGCGGTCGCACTCGCGTCGACTCCGGCACGCCGCGGCGGGGCGATAGCCGCTGCAGTGGCCACCGTCGTTCTCGCCATGACGGTGGGTATTGCCGTCGACCCGGTCGCGGCGGGCCTGAACCTCACCCGCCCGAGCACGCAAGTGCAGATCACCCCCACTGGGAACACGACCACCGTCGAGGTGAGCATGAAGGACATGCGATTCCACCCCGATGTCGTCAAGGTTCCGGCTGGCGACAAACTCGTCATCACGCTCACCAACAAAGACAACCAGGTGCACGATCTCGTGCTGGCGAACGGAGCCAAGTCGGGGCTCATGAATCCGGGCGAGACCGTGAGCGTCCCGGTGGGCGTCGTGACTTCGGACATCGATGGCTGGTGTTCGATCGCCGGCCACCGGCAGCTCGGCATGGTCATGTCCGTGAAGATGATCGGCGGAGCTACTGCGGCTCCGACGCCGTCCATCTCGCCGAATGCCGGCGGCCACAACCATGGCGCGCAGGAGGGGCCGTCCGCCGCCGGTGACATTGACCTCGCGAAGAAGCCGGCCGCAAGTTTCGAGGCGCACGATCCCGTGCTGCCGCCCGTGGCATCCGACACCGTGCACACGTATACGTTCACGGTGCGCGAAGGGATGCGGGAGGTCGCGCCGGGCGTGAAGCAAACGCTGTGGACGTTCGAGGGCACTGCCCCTGGGCCGACGCTGCGCGGCAAAGTGGGTGACCGCTTTGAAATCACCCTCGTCAACGACGGGACTCTCGGTCACTCGATCGACTTCCACGCCGGCTCGCTCGCGCCGGACGAGCCGATGCGCACCATCCAGCCGGGCGAGCGGCTTACCTACAACTTCACGGCCACGCGATCCGGCATCTGGCTGTACCACTGCTCGACTGCGCCCATGTCTCTGCACATTGCGAACGGAATGTACGGCGCGGTCGTCATCGATCCGGCGGGGCTCACGCCCGTGGACAAGGAGTTCGTGTTCGTGCAGTCCGAGTACTACCTCGGGCCGGAGGGCGGCATCGCCGATGTTGCGCGGATTGCGACCCAGCGGCCGGACCTGGTGGTGTTCAACGGCTACGCGAACCAGTACACGTATCGGCCGATCACGGTGAAGGTTGGCGAGAAGATCCGCATCTGGCTCCTGGATGCCGGGCCAAACACGGCAGGGGCATTCCACGTCGTCGGCGGCCAGTTCGACACGGTGTTCTCGGAGGGCGACTACCTGTTGCGCGACGGCGGAAGCACGGGAACGGGCGGCTCGCAGGTGTTCCCGATGCAGCCGGCGCAGGGCGGATTCGTGGAGCTCACGTTCCCTGAGGCAGGCAACTACCCGTTCGTTTCCCACATCATGTCGGATGCCGAGAAGGGCGCGCACGGCGTGTTCCACGTGGTCGCTCCCTGAGGAGCGCGGAGCGCGTCTCGAAGGGGCACCTCTCTTCCCGTTCCCTGAGGAGCGCGGAGCGCGTCTCGTCGTTCCCTGAGGAGCGCGGAGCGCGTCTCGTCGTTCCCTGAGGAGCGCGGAGCGCGTCTCGAAGGGAGCTACTCTGTGACTATGACTGACGCCCTCGCCTTCACCGGCATCATAGTGAACCCCGAGTGGATGCCCGCGTGGTCGGTCATCGAGGTGCCCGGTTCGCAGGATTTCTTCGGCCACGGCAAGTCGGTGAAAGCGAACACGACTGTTGACGGCATTGAGGTGACCTCCGCGCTCATGCCGACCGGCCAGGGCCACCACTTCATTTCGGTGAGTGCCGCGCTGCGCAAGAAGCTCGGCAAGGGCGTCGGCGATGAGGTTGAGGTTCGCATCGTGCGTTGAGCTTGCCCGGTGATCACCTCCCCTCCACAGGCCGCCAGAAAAGAACTTATCCGGAGATCGTCGCCGAGGTATTTATATCTTTGTTCGAGTCTGAAATCATAGTTGTGTGTCCAGTTTCGGAGATAGTTTCACATACGCTGTAAATGCAGCGATATCGGCCGCGCTGCGTATTCCCGCGCAGCTGGTGGATGTCCGGCAACTGGAAGACGCCAACCTTCTCGCGGTGCAGCGCGAATTATCCGAGCTGAGACGAATCGTAGATGCGCGGTCGTCGCTTGTAGCAGGCGAGATCGCGTATCGATCGCGGCGGGAACTGGGCTATGGCGGATTAGCTCAGAAGCAGGGTTTCCAGAATGCCGAAAAGCTCGTTCAGTCGACGACCGGCTCCACGAGACGTGACGCATCAACGCTCGTTACGGCCGGAACTATCGTGCACGAATCGATGATCACGGATGCGGCCAATCCCATCACCGGCGAGATTCCTGACGGATTCGTGGTGCGTGAGCCCTGGCTGGCCGCAGTGGGAACTGCGGTTGCCCAGGGATTGCTTACGGTTGATGCTGCACGTGCAATTCGCAGTGGTCTTGGGGAACCTTCTGCTCAGGAGTGTTCCGACTCGGTATCCGGAGCCACTGAAGCTGGTGTCACTGAAGCTGCTGTCACTGAAGCTGCTGTCACTGTCGCGGCGCTGACCGGCGCGGTCACCGAACTTCTGCAGGACGCTCACCTCAACGCCGACGAGCTTTATCGGCGGGCACGCCAAATGCGGGACGAACTCGACGAGGTAGGAATTTCTGAGCGTGAACAACTCCTTCATTCCCAGCGGTCGCTTCGCAGGACGGTCCGACCGAACGGTGTTTCGCGGTATACGCTCGACCCCGATCTTGAAATGTCGGCGTGGTTGGATGACGTTTACGACAAGTTGACGTCCCCTCGTCGCGGTGGGCCACGATTCGTTGACGCGGGCGACCGCGAATGGTCGGATGCGATTGCGACGGACACTCGCAGCACGGAACAATACCTCCACGACGCATTCCTCGGCATACTTCGCAAAGGAGTCGACGCGGATCTGGCTGAGGCGCGAGCTGCAGAAAACAGCTCAAGTGCCGGGCGGTCTCGCCGTTGCCCACGAATTATGGGGTCCCGCGTTCCCGCTGTGCGGGTGCTCGTCACCGAGGAGGCACTTCGCAAACGTGCGGGTCACGGCCGCGTTGAGGGAAACGAAAATCCGGTCAGCATTGAATCGGTCGAACGGGCGATCTGCCTGGGGGGAACGGTCCCCGTAGTACTCGATGGTCGTGGCAACGTCATCGATCTTGGCCGGGAATCGCGACTGTTCACTCCCCATCAGAAGATCGCGCTTGCCGTGCGCGATGGCGGGTGCATGTTCGAAGGATGCGACCGTCCGGCCAGCTGGACTGAGGCTCACCACATCAACCACTGGGCGCGCGACGGCGGTAAGACGGATGTCGCGGACGGAATCCTCCTGTGCCGACATCACCACATGCTCGTTCACAACAATCACTGGGAAATCGTGCGGAAGCATTCAACCTATTGGCTCATTCCGCCACCCGACATCGATCCGGGGCAAAGACCTCGAGAACTGAAATCAAAGAGTGCAGTGCTGCGCGATTTCCAGCGGGAACAACGGCTAAGGGACAGCGCCTGAAGCGAATTGCCGGTGCCAGGAGTTGGGTTTCTGATGCTGGTGGCTGGGGAGAATGGCTGTGGTTGCAGGGACTGGTTGCAGGGTGCTCTGCGCGATGGCTGGGTCCGATGGCCTGGCGCGCGATGGCTCGGTCCGATGGCCTGCGGTGACGCTACTGGCGAGTGAGGCGCAGCTTCCAGACCTCTGGGCCCTCTTCAAGGTAGCTCACCGCAAACTCGCCGGGGTTTCGTTGATCGAGTTGCGCAAGAAGCGGCAACGGGTTGTGATCGGCCACCAGATCGAGGCTGAAACCGGGTGTAATCGCACCGATCGCTCCAAAAATTGTGGCGTGACGGATCGCGTGAGGGATGGTTCGAACATCCAGCACGATCTCGTTCTCGTCTTCATGGCCGCAAGCGCAACCATTGCTCTCCGTTCGAGCGGGAGCGGTGTGGTGAAGTTCAATCGGTTCGACAGCCATAACTCCACCATAGCCCTCTGCATTCGTTACCGCAGGCGCCAGCTGGCCGTGAAAAAGGCGCAATCAGGCACGAGACCACGTCGTAATGGAAAGAGCGCGAACGTCGGCGGTCAGGACGTGACGAAAGTTGCATCCACCGTGATCGAGGTTCCCGCGAACAGGCGCGAGATTGGACAGATCGCGGCCGCCTCATCCACCATCGAACGAAACGAATCCTCGTCAATGCCGGGAACGTCGCCGACGATGGTGATTGCGGACGACACGATAGTTGGTTTGCCGTCTACGGCATCCAGCGTGACAGTCGACCCGACAGTGAGTCGCTTCGGTACTGCCTTGTGCTCGCTCAACGTGAGTGCCAGTGCCATCGAGAAGCACGATGAATGTGCTGCGGCTGCGAGCTCTTCCGGACTCGTTTTGCCTCCCGGTTCTTCTGTGCGCGCTGCCCACGTTACGGGGAGGTCGTCCAGCGCGCCGCTCGTGCCGCTGAGCTTTCCCGAGCCTGTGGCCAGACTTCCGTCCCAGACGGTTTCGGCCATTCTCACCGCGATGCTCATGTCATTCTCCCTAGTACTGTATTTGGTTCACCAAACTGTGTTTGTCGCTCTTTGACGCTAACATCGCACGATCTGGTTCCGCTGGGAGTCGTCCACCAACGACGGCCTACGCTGGAGGTATGGAAGAGAACCACGACGACAACTCGAATGAGACCCGGAAGTACCGCGCGCACGTCATCACCGTGTCGGATCGCGGATCTCGTGGTGAGCGCGAAGATACCTCCGGTCCGCACGCTCTCGAGCGGCTTACCGATGCGGGATATATAACGACGTCGACGATCGTGCGAGACGGTGCGGACTCTGTTTCCGCCGCCATTCGGGCAGCACTTGACGACGGGGCGAACGTCATCATTACGAGCGGTGGCACTGGAATTGCGCCCCGTGACCTCACGCCGGAGGGCACAAGGCCGTTGCTCACGCGTGAAATCCCCGGGATCGCGGAGGCCATCCGCAACGAGGGCGCGCGGTCCACACCGATGGCAGTGGTAAGCAGAGGCCTCGCGGGCGTTGCCGGCACTACGTTTGTCATCAATCTTCCGGGATCCACGACGGCCGTGGAGCAGGGTCTCGACGTGGTGTTGCCGCTGTTGCCGCACATCCTCGACCAGTTGGATGGCGGCGACCACTAGCAAGCGAGCTGTTGGTTAGCCGCCACCGGCAGGTGCGAGATCAGTTGGCGAGATCAGTTGGCGGTGAGAATTGGCAGGCACCAGATAGGTAGCGGCGGGCATCGTCGGGTGCAGGATGGGCGACAGCTGCGGGCGAGCACGGCCCGTGCTAACAGCGGACACTGGCGTAGTGTCGACACTACTCACTGAGCTGGGCGCACCCAGTCTCCGGACTTGCCACCGGATTTCGCCAGCAATCGAACGTTGACGATCTCCACGGACTTATCCATGCCCTTGACCATGTCCACCACGGCGAGTGCGGTGACGGCAACGGCGGTCATCGCTTCCATCTCAACGCCAGTGCGATCAGCCGTGCGCACTGTTCCCACGATGGCGACCCCGTCATCCGTGACCTCCAACTCGACCTTCGCACCATGCACACCGATCACGTGCGCCAGCGGCAACAGTTCGGATGTCCGTTTCGCAGCCTGGATGCCCGCGATCCGTGCGACCGCAAGCACGTCACCCTTTGGCGCGGTTCCGGATCGAAGAGCGTCGATTACCAGGGGGGAACACCGCACAAAGCCGGCCGCGATGGCCTCGCGAACGGTGGGGGTCTTCATGGTGACATCTACCATGCGCGCCTGGCCGTGGGCATCCAGATGAGTGAAGGGCTGATCCGTCATGACACCAGTGTGACATCGACGAGTTCGCCTTCGCGCACTTCGGTCACCGATTCGGGGACCATCGCGATCGCGTTCGCCCCGGCAAGGCTCGCAACAAGATACGATCCGGATCCGCCCGCGCTCGCGGGGCGCACGGTGTACGCGCCGTCGGATGTCTTTCCAACAAACGCGGGCATGTATTGGGCGCGACCTGCCGGGCTCGTCCAACCGGCCGAGACGTTCGCGCGCACAGCGGGTCGCAAGACGTCCCCACGGCCTTGCATCGCCAGAAGTGCGGGTCTCACGAACTGTTCGAACGAAATGAACACGCTCACCGGGTTACCGGGAAGCGCAAAAATGGGTGTGTTGGTAGTGCTGATGCCGGCGCTGTCGGTGGCGGTGGCGGTGGCGGTGGCGCTGTGGGTGTCGGTGGCGGTGGCGCTGTCGGTGGCGGTGGCGCTGTCGGTGGCGCTGTCGGTGGCGGTGGCGGATGCGCCGGATGCGCCCTGTTTGCCGAGTGCGCCAGGCCATGCTCCAAACCCCTGGGGTTTACCCGGCTGCATCCGCACTGAACCGAACCAGACGCCGAGAGGCGCGAGCACCGCTTTGACGACATCGTAGGCGCCGACGCTCACTCCTCCGGAAGTGACAAACGCATCAACCTGCGGCGCAAACCTCTCGAACGTGGCGCGAAGCGCATCCGCGTCGTCAGGTATCGAGTCGACGAGTACCGGGATCCCGCCGCACTCGCGCACTGCGGAGGCGATCAAGAGAGAGTTGGAGTCATGGATTTCGCCGTAACCGAGCGGTTCACCTGGGCTACGGAGTTCGGATCCCGTCGACAGCACGCCCACACGGGGTGCGGGGATCACCTCCAATGTGCTGAACCCGGTGGCGGCCGCAGCCGACAGGTCCCGGGCGTTGAGCACGCGTGGCGCAGTCAGGACGATGTCGCCTGAACGCACATCGGTGCCCGTGTGGCGGATGTGCGCAGACGGCGCGGGCGCGCGGAAGACGGTCACGGTTCTGGTTCCCGCATCCGTGTCCTCCACGGGGACGATGCAGTCAGCGTCGCTGGGTACCGGCGCACCGGTCATGATTCGCGCGCATTTACCGGATGTGATGGACGGATTTTCTGCGGAACCGGCGGGCAGATCAGCGATCACGGTGAGGGTGACCGGGTTATCGGGTGCGGCCGTCGCGACATCCGCGTGACGCACCGCGTAGCCATCCATCGCAGAATTGTCGAAATTGGGGACATCGATTTTGGCGGCCGCATCAGCGACGAGCACACGGCCAAGCGCTTCGGTGAGCGGAACGGTGACGGGAGCGAGGGCTGAAATCACCGCGAGAATTCGCGATCGGTGTTCTTCCACACTGATTGTCGCGGTGTGCGGGCGGTCGGACATGGTATCCACTCTAATGAACCGCGCGTCGGGCGGGGCCGGGTCGAAAGCGCACCCTAGGACGAAATTCGCCGCAAATACGGTGATAATATGCCTGATATGTCGCATTATCGGATCAGTGAAGCGGCGCGGTTGCTTGGGGTCAGCGATGACACGGTGCGCCGATGGGTCGCCACCGACGCACTGAACGTGTCGGAAGATGACGCAGGGCGGCAGGTGATTGCCGGTGCCGAACTCGCACGGCGAGCGCAGGAAATCGCGGTCGCACCGGAAGACCCATCCCGCGTCGGAAGCAGCGCACGCAACCGGATGGTCGGTCTCGTGACCGCAATTGCACGCGACACCGTGATGTCTCAGGTGGAAATGCAGTGCGGACCGCATCGCATCGTCTCGCTCATGTCGACTGAAGCCGTGCGCGAACTGGGGTTCGAAGTCGGTTCACTCGCTGTTGCCGTCGTCAAAGCGACCATGGTGATTGTGGAAACGCCGAACGGTGCGGACTCGTGATTCGCCGCGGCGGCCGTCGTCCCTTGGTCGTGACCGCACTCGCGGTGACTGCGCTGGTGGGCGCGGCATTTTCGCTTTCTGCGTGCTCACCGACCTCGTCGACGGGGGTTGCACAACCAACGAGTTCGGGTTCCGCGCACACAGGAGGACTCACAGGAGGACTCACGGGAGAGCTCACGATTTTCGCGGCGGCATCCCTGACGGCGTCCTTCGGTGAGCTTGCTTCGGCTTTCGCGGCAGACCACAAGGGGGTGACCGTGAATCCGATCTCATTTGACGGATCATCGACCCTTGCGACACAAATCAATGAGGGCGCGCCCGCGGATGTTTTTGCCTCCGCCGATCAGGCGAATATGGCGAAAGTGAGCGATCGCATTGGCGGCGAAGGCACCGTTTTCGCGACAAACGTGCTTCAGATCGCGGTTCAACCCGGCAACCCCAAACACATCACGGGTCTGGCCGATCTGGCGAACCCGGAAATAACTACTGTGCTGTGCGCGCCGGCGGTTCCCTGCGGCACCGCGTCCCACACGCTGCTGGATCTGGATCGCATCACGGTGACGCCGGCGAGTGAAGAACAGAATGTGAAAGCCGTCCTCACCAAGGTCCAATTGGGTGAAGCGGATGCGGGCCTCGTCTACGCAACAGACGTCGCGGCCTCCGCGGGTGCCGTCGACGGTATCCGCATCGCGAATGCAGACCGCGCAGTGAACCACTACCCCATCGCCGTGTTGAAGGATTCGACGAACCTCAGGGCTGCGAAAGTGTTCGTCGCGTTCGTGCTGTCGCCGGAGGGACAGAAAATTCTCGCCACATACGGTTTTGGAACACCGTGAACGCGAACCGACCGCGCAGAGACCGTGCACTGACCGCCGTACTGACCGCGCAGAGACCGCGCAGAGACCGTGCACTGACCGCCGTACTGACCGCGCACGAACCCGCGCACGAAACCGCGCACGAACGACGCACGAACCGTCAAGTCCTGCGCACTGTGCAGTGTCGTGCTGAACATGGCCAGGTATTTGTCATGAGTGACTGCGTGTCATGAATAGACGACCGCCGTGGTTGAACGGCACGGGGATTCCCCGTTTGCTGTACCTTCCTGCTGCGTTGGGTTTCAGCTTGCTCGTGTTCCCCGTGGTGGGGCTCGTCGTGCGAGCGGATTGGCCTCGAGTTCCGGCGGCGATCATCTCGCGGGAGGCCACATCCGCTTTGCTCCTGTCTCTGCAAACCTCGCTGACCGCAACAGCGCTCTGCGTCCTTGTGGGAGTGCCGTTGGCTCTCGTCATCGCGCGTTCCGGCAATCGTGTTTCCGGGATTCTTCGGGCCCTCACAACACTGCCGCTCGTGATGCCGCCGCTCGTCGGCGGTATTGCCCTGCTGTATCTTCTCGGGCGCAACGGGCTTATCGGCGGAGTTCTGGATGTCGCGTTCGGCATCCGAATTCCGTTCACCACTGCAGCGGTCGTGCTCGCGCAATCGTTCGTGGCGTTGCCGTTTCTCGTGATTTCGGTGGAGGGTGCCTTGCGCACGGCGGGCACCCGATTCGACATCGTTGCCGCGACTCTCGGAGCGGGCAGGTGGACGGTTTTTCGCCGCATCACTCTGCCGCTCATCCTGCCAGGCGTCGTGTCAGGGACCGTGCTCTGTTTCGCGCGGGCGCTCGGAGAGTTTGGCGCGACCGCGCTTTTTGCGGGCAACGCAGCAGGAATTACCCGCACCATGCCGTTGGCCATCTACACCGCATTCAATGGTGCGGGTGTCACGCAGGACTCGGCCATCGCTTTGTCGCTGTTGCTGATCGTCGTAGCTATCGGCATTTTGTTGCTTCTGCGCAGCTGGCGCAGCGAACCGGAGCGGTGACGTGGCACTGAAGATAAACGTCCGCGTGCGCCGGGGTGACTTCACTCTGGAAGCGAACCTCAGCGTCGCGGATGGCGAAACGCTCGCGCTTCTCGGCCCAAACGGGTCGGGCAAATCGACCCTTCTTGCCACCATCGCCGGCCTCATTGCGCCCGAGAATGGAACCGTCGAGGTGAACGGACGCGTGCTGACCCGCAGGGGGGGTGCGCGTAAGCGAGACGTCGCGGTTTCTCCTCACTCGCGCCGCGTGGGGCTGCTCGGTCAGGACCCGTTGCTCTTTCCTCATTTGACTGCGCGCGACAACGTAGCCTTCGGGCTCAGGTCGAACGGCGTTGGACCGCACGACGCACGCACATCGGCCGATGGCTGGCTGCGATCCATGGGAGTCGCGGAACTCGCGGATCGCCGACCCGCACAGCTTTCCGGGGGCCAACAGCAGAAGGTCGCGATAGCGCGCGCGCTCGCAGCCGAGCCGCAATTGCTGCTGCTCGATGAGCCGATGGCGGCACTGGATGTCCAGAATGCCGCATCCGTTCGCACACTGCTGCGCGAGCATCTGGCGTCGACGGGGGTTCCCACCATCGTCGTAACGCACGACGTGGTGGACGCGATGGTTCTGGCCGATCGGGTAGCAATTATCGATGATGGGCGCATCGTGGATATCGGCGATCGCGAAACCGTGCTTGCGCAGCCGTTGAACGAGTTCGCGGCGAAACTTGTGGGTCTCAACGTGATGGTGGGCACGCTCGACGACGACGGCTCGGTGCTGTGCAGGGACGGTCGACGAGTGGGCGCCGTCGCCCGGGACTCCGCGCGCGGTGGGACGCAGATGGCGACGGCGACGGGGACCGGGACCGCGACTGGGATGACCGCGACAGGGACGGCGGTGGTCGCAGCATTCCCGCCGACTGCGGTGCGGATAAGTGCGATGACCGGGCCGCGCAGCGAAACCGCGCCGCACAGCGAAACCGCGCCGCACAGCGACACCGCGCCGCACAGCGACGCCGACAGTGCCGGGTTCTCATGGGAGGCGCAGGTCGGAGCGTTGGAGCCTTCGGCCGTCGGCATCCGTGTTCCGTTTGTCGGTGAGACGCTTGCCGCGGAACTGACGACCGCGGAACTTCTGGCATCCGGTCTGCGGGAGGGTTCGACGGTGACGGTGACGATCGATCCGACATTTGTCACCGTGTATCCGTCGCGAAATGCTCCCCGGCCAATGGGAGGATAGAGGCGTGACGAAGACTGAGACTCAGCCCGCGGTCATCGATCCCGTGCACGAACGGCAGCTCGGGCTCGGAATTTCGCTCATCGTGCTCGGTGTGGTCGGGTTTGTCGCCGCGTTTGCGCTCACGCTCGACAAGTTCACGCTCCTAGAGAATCCGGATGCCGACCTCGGCTGCAACTTCAGCGTGCTCGTCGGATGCAGCACCAACCTGAACTCCCCGCAAGGCGAACTCTTCGGGTTCCCCAATTCGCTTCTGGGCATCGTGCTCTGGAGCGCAACCGTCACCGTCGGCGTGGGCCTCCTCGCGGGCGCAGCGTTCGCAAAATGGTTTTGGGCGCTCTACGCACTGGCCGCCGCGGGATCGCTCGCGCTCGTCGTGTGGTTCATCAGCGAAAGTCTGTTCACGATTCATGTTCTGTGTCCGTGGTGCATGGTGACCTGGGCGGTCACCATTCCGCTGTTCTGGATCGTCGTGCTGCACGCGCTGCGCTCGGGCGCGCTCGGGGTGCCGGATTCGGCGATGCACTTTGCGCGCGCGGCATTCGGGTGGATCCCGCTCATCACGCTCGCGTGCTATCTCATCATCGCCGTCCTCGCGCAGTGGCAGCTCGATATCGTGGGCGAACTGTTCGGATGACGTGGTGATGACGGGATCCGGCAGCCCGGCAAGCAAAAAGACTGTTCTCCTCACGGGAGCGACCGGGTCGATGGGTTCCGCCACACTGGTCGAACTGTTGGGCCGCCGGGACCGCTTCGACATCGTGATTCTCGCCAGAGCGAGCAAACACGGACGGCGGGCACTTCGACGGTACCTGGACGAGCCGGGCATTCGCATTGTGTGGGGTGACCTGCGCGATTACGCGAGCGTCCTGGATGCTGTGACAGGTGCGGACATCGTCCTGCACACGGCGGCCCTCATTTCGCCTGCTGCGGATCGCGACCCCGTCGTTACCGAGCAGATCAATGTGGGTTCGATCCGGAATATTCTGCGCGCCATCCGGGAGCAACCCAACCCTGACGCGGTGAAGCTCGTCACGGTGGGCTCGGTTGCGATGACGGGGAGTCGTCTGCCGCCCATCCACTGGGGGAGAGTGGGGGATCCGATTACGCCTGCTGTTGGCGACCATTACGCAGTGAGCAAGATTGAATCCGAGCGGCTCGTTGTGGAGTCCGGTTTGCGACATTGGGTGTCGCTCCGGCAGACGTTCATTTGCATCCCGCATTTGCTGAGCTTGCTGCATCCGATTTTGTTTCACCAGCCCGTCAACACCCTGTTCGAGTTCGTGACCGCCCGCGACTCGGGGCGCCTCATGGCGAATGCGGCAGAGGATGAGGTGCCAGACGAGTTCTGGCGACGCGTCTACAACATCGGTGGTGGTGAAACCTGTCGAGTGGGTTACGTGGAGTATCTGGACCGAATTTTCGGCGTGCTCCACCTTGGTCGGCTCTCTCAGCTCACGCGACGCAATTGGTTCGCACTGAAGAATTTTCACTGCCAGTGGTTCCTCGACTCGGATGTGCTCGAGCGCTACCTGCATTTTCGGCGGGACAGTCTTGACGACTACGTGGCTCAGGTGGCAGCATCCGCGCCGTGGTATTTGCGGATCGGGCTCGGGCGCATCATTCCGCGGTGGCTCATTCGCGAACTCGTGATGAAGCGGATGGCGCGGGCCCCGGAAGGCCCGTTGCACTGGATTGAATCGGATGATCACGAACGTGTTTCCGCATTTTTCGGTTCCCGTGACGCATGGGAGCGCATCCCCGACTGGAGCGAGCCGATTGCCGTGCCGTCACGCGCCGTTCCGACTCGCGATGCGCCGTCTGGTGATGCGCCGTCTGGTCATGCGCCGTCTGGCGCCGTGCCGTCTGGAACGGTCGGCACGGATTCATCCGGGGCAGGTTCACCGTTAGCTCACGGTTACGACGACGCGCTGCCGGATGCGCAGATTGGGCGTGCGGAGCTGGTGTCGGCTGCGCGGTTCCGCGGCGGCGATTGTCTCACGGAGACAGTAGAGTCCGGGGACCTGCACGTTCCCGTGCCGTGGCGGTGCGCGGAAGGGCACACGTTTTCGGCAACCGCGTACCTTGTGTTGCGCGCAGGGCATTGGTGCCCGGAGTGCCAGCCACCGCCGTGGAATGCCGCGCGTGCACAGCGTAACCCGTTCCTTGCACAGGTATTGCACGAACAGGTGCTGTGACGCGAGCGGGTAGCCGCGGTCGAATTGCGCTAGCCGAGCACAATCGGCAGGGTCCGAAAACCGCTCGCCGGGTAGCTCGCATAGTCGTGAACCGAACCCGTCGGCCGCGTGATGCCGCGGGTTGCTGCGAGCAGCTCCTCCATCACGACCACGAGTTCCAGTCTGGCCAGAGGCGCGCCAGGGCAGTCGTGGATGCCGCGCCCGTACAGCAGGTTGTCGGTCGCGTTGCGATCCGGGGCGAATTCGTCGGGATCCCCGAACCGGGCTTCGTCGCGGTTGGCGGACGCCCAGTTCACGTTGACACGTTCCCCGGCTTTAATAGTGCGACCGCCGAGTTCCACGTCCCGTGTCGCAACCCTTCGGTTGGCGATGAGTGGGGAGTGCATTCGCAAAATCTCGTCGATGGCAGCGGAAAGGTGCGTGGTGTCGCGCCTCAGCGCATCCTGTGCATCAGAATTCTCGGCGAGGTAGGCCACGAGGATGCCGACACTCGCGGACATCGTTCCGAGCTCGCCGACCGTCCAGTTTCGAAGAATCGAGACGATTTCGTCATCGCTCAGCGGTACGCCGTTGACACGTTCCCGCAGCAGTTCGGACATCACGTCGCCCGCGTCGCCATATTTCGTGTCCGGGTGCGCGCGGTGGTCGGCGAGTACACGGCGAACGGTCGCATCGAATTCGGCCGCCACCGAGTCCAGGTCTTCCCGGTTTCGCGCGAGCGTTGCGCGGTGGTTTCGCGCCGTCCAGTGGCGCAGGGCATCCACGGTGTAGTCGGGCCAGCCGAGCCACGTGCGCTGTGCTTGCAGGGCGTACTCGAGCGCAAACCCGGCGATGAACTCGATCTCGACACCACGGGGGATGCGCGAAACGAGTTCGCGGGCAAGGTTTCGGCACACTGGTTCGAACGCGTTCATGTGTTCCGCTGTGAAGTAGTGGTTGACCAGCTCACGGTAGGGTCCGTGTCGTGGCGGATCAAAACCGTTGGGCACCGCGGGATGGTTCGACACTTCGCTGGAGAACGTCTCATGGTCCGTCACGACAGCCACGACGTCTTCGTGGCGAAACACCGACCAACCGAGGTACTCGCTGTGAGCGACAGGGCAGCGTAAACGCATGTCGTCGTACGCGGCGATCTGGTTGCCCAGGACTTCCGGGCTGCGGGGATCCCAATCGTCGGTCTCGACAGACACAGTTACCTCAATCGTCGGTGTTGGCGCGGCCCGTAAGCAGATTCTCCGACCCGCGCGGGTTACCGTCCGTGCGCGTGTGCGAGTGTGCTACCGGGGCCGTGCTGTCAGCTGCACCCGCTCGTGCTGCCGCAGCTTTCGCACACGAAGCAGGAACCGGCCGGACGCATCTTGACGCCACAGGTGAGGCACAGCGGTGCGTCCGCGGTCATCCCCTGCTGCGATTCGAACAGTTCCGCGGTGGAGTGCACTGTCGACGGTACTGCAGTCGGCGAACTCGGTGCAGCCTCATCCGACCGTTTAATGTGGTCGGGTGCTCCCGCGTCGAAACCTTCGGCAACATCCGAAGACGGCGCGGTGGTCGCATCGGTTTCGAACTTTCCGGCATCAAAGCTGCCGCTGTCGGCGCTGATGGTGTCGTAGCTGCCTGCGTCGAGAGCGGCAGTGCGCTCCGTCGTCGTGAAGATGCCCATCGCTGCCCGGGTTTCGTAGGGCAGGTGGTCGAGAGCGAGGCGGCGGAAGATGTAGTCCATGATCGACTGGGCCATGCGGATGTCCGGGTCATCCGTCATGCCGGCCGGCTCGAACCGCAGGTTGGTGAACTTTTCCACGTAGGTCGTGAGCGGCACGCCGTACTGAAGGCCGATGGAGACGGCGATGGAGAACGCATCCATCACGCCGGCGAGGGTGGAGCCCTGCTTGCCGAGGCGCAGGAACACTTCGCCGAGGCCATTGTCGGGGTAGGAGCCTGCGGTCAGGTAGCCCTGGGCACCAGCGACCGTGAACGATGTCGTCATCGAGGGACGGGTCTTGGGTAGGCGACGACGGACAGGCACAGCGTGCTCGGCGGTGCTGCCGGACGTCGCGCTCCCGGCCTTCGCGCTGCCATCCGCTTTCGTGCCGTCCTTTTTACCGTCCTTCTTGCCGTCCGAGAGCGGCTGGCCGACCTTGCAGTTGTCGCGGTAGATGGCGAGCGCCTTGAGGCCGAGCTTCCAGCCCTGGTAGTAGACCTCCTCCACTTCCTCGACCGTCGCCGACTCTGGGAGGTTCACTGTCTTGGAGATCGCGCCGGAGAGGAAGGGCTGCACGGCGGCCATCATGCGCACGTGGCCCATGGGGGCGATCGCGCGCTGGCCCATTGCGGTGTCGAAGATCTCGTAGTGCTCGGGCTTGAGGCCCGGCGCGTCGATGACGTGCCCCTTCTCACCGATGTATTCGATGATCGCTTCAACGGTTTCTTCCGGGTAGCCGAGTCGGCGCAGTGAGCGTGGGATGGCCTGGTTCACGATTTGCATGGAGCCGCCGCCGACGAGCTTCTTGAACTTGACGAGAGAGAAGTCCGGTTCGATGCCGGTGGTGTCGCAGTCCATCATGAAGCCGATCGTGCCGGTGGGGGCGAGCACGCTGGCCTGCGCGTTGCGCCATCCGTTCTTCTGGCCGATTTCGATGCCGCGCTTCCACTCCTGCTCCGCTCGCGCGTGGATAGCGCCGTCCATCGCGCCCATCGGGTGCAGGTCGTCGTTGGCCGCCGAGTGCTTGCGCATGACGCGCTCGTGGGCTTTCGCGTTGCGGGCGAATCCGGCGTACGGGCCGACAATCCCCGCGAGTTCTGCGGAGCGGCGGTACGAGGCCCCCGTCATGAGCGAGGTGATGGATGCCGCCAGCTCGCGGCCGCCATCCGAGTCGTAGCCGTGTCCGGTGGCCATGAGCAGGGCGCCGAGGTTCGCGTAGCCGATGCCGAGCTGGCGGTAGTCGCGCGTGTTTTTCGCGATCGGTTCGGTGGGGAAGTCGGCGAAGCAAATGGAGATGTCCATCGCGGTGATGATGAGCTCGACCGCCTTGGTGAAGCTTTCCACGTCGAACGAGTCGTCGTCTTTCAGGAACGACAGCAGGTTGAGCGAGGCAAGGTTGCACGAGGAGTTGTCGAGCGACATGTATTCGCTGCACGGGTTCGAGCCGTTGATGCGGCCGGACTCGGGGTTCGTGTGCCAGTCGTTGATGGTGTCGTCGTACTGGATGCCGGGGTCGGCGCACGCCCACGCGGCCTGTGCGATTTCGCTGAACAGTTCTTTCGCCCGCACGGTTTCGATGGTGCGGCCGTCGGAGCGGGCGGTGAGGTCGAAGCCTTCGTCTTTCTCCACTGCGCGCATAAATGTGTCGCTCACGCGCACCGAGTTGTTTGCGTTCTGGTACTGGACGGAGACGATGTCGGCGCCACCGAGATCCATGTCGAATCCGGCGTCGCGCAAGACGCGAATCTTCTCTTCTTCTTTCGCTTTCGTTTCGACGAATTCGCGGATGTCGGGGTGGTCCACGTCGAGCACCACCATTTTGGCTGCGCGACGTGTTGCGCCACCGGATTTGATGGTGCCGGCGCTCGCATCCGCTCCGCGCATGAACGAGACGGGGCCGCTCGCGGTGCCGCCGGACTTCAGCAGTTCGGCGGAGGAGCGGATGCGGGAGAGGTTCACGCCGGAGCCGGAGCCGCCCTTGAAGATCATGCCCTCTTCGCGATACCAGTTCAGGATCGAGTCCATGGTGTCGTCGACGGAGAGGATGAAGCACGCGCTGACCTGTTGCGGGGATTCGGTGCCGACGTTGAACCAGACTGGAGAGTTGAAGGAGAAGGCCTGGTGCAGCAGAAGCCAGGTGATTTCGTCGCCGAACGCGTGGGCATCCGCTTCTGTGGCGAAGTAGCCGTGCTCGATGCCGGCGGCGACGTATTTGTTCACAACCCGGTCGATGAGCTGGCGCAGGCTGCTTTCGCGGGTGTCGGAACCAGCGGCTCCGCGGAAGTATTTGGTGGTGACGATGGTGGAAGCGTTGGCTGACCAGCTCTTCGGGAACTCCACGCCACTCTGCGAGAAGATGACTTCGCCCGATTTCCAGTTCGTCTGCTCAACATCGCGGCGTTCCCACTCGACCTCGTCGTACGGGTGGATGCCCTCGGTGCTGAAGTGGCGCGTGATGCGCAGCCCCTTTGCTGAGCCTGTTTGCGCTGCCTTCTGACCGGTCTGCTGCCCGGTGTTTTGCCCCGTGTTGTGCTCAATGGTCATCGTTTTTGCTCCCCGTCGTCCACAAACAAGCGGTTTTTCGCCGCCCACTCGACCCGCTAGATCTTGCGGTCGTCTGCATATTCAATCACTACATGTGGGGAATTGCTAATGACTTGCCGCGGCTAATTGAGGTTGGTTGTGCTCATTCACGAGGAGAGTGAATTGAGTACTGAATCTTTGAGTGTTTCCGACACCGTGCCAACAACTCAGTGCATGGCAGCATTATGAAACGCCCATCTTCGATCTTCGTCCGCTGCCTGCCGGAAAGGTCAAGTTGCACGACGCGCGCCGCCGCCTCCGACGGAGTGTGCAACTAGAGCCTTTCGAGATTGGGGTCGTCCCGGTTACTGAGGCTCAGCGCGCGCAGGTGATGGGCGGCGGCGGGTCAGGGGCGCGATCGCCGGTGGTCGAAATTAGTTGGCTGGATGCCATCCGGTTCTGTAATGCAGCGTCAGCGGCCGAGGGGCTTGCACCTGCATACAGTGTGGAAGCGGTCGAGGTGATCTGGAACACGGATGCCTCCGGGTACCGGCTACCCACCGAGGCTGAGTGGGAGTATGCGTGCCGCGCGGGCATCGAGGGGCCGCACTACGGGCCTCTGGGGCTCATCGCCTGGACAGCGGGTGACGGGGTGGAATCTCCGCAAGAAGTGGGGGTGAAGCAGCCCAACGGCTTCGGGCCGCACGACACTCTCGGGAATGTGTGGGAGTGGTGCTGGGATCTGCTCGACCCGGCCCGCTACGGCGACTATCGGGTCTTCCGTGGCGTCTGCCTGTGATGGCTCGGCTAATCGGGTGCAATCTTCGCATCGGGCGCGGAGGACCTCGCGGATGGCGCGCTTTTTCGAGTCGCCGTCACTGACGCATGCGATGACGCGAATGTCGCCATGCGAAGGCTCAGTTAATGATTTCGGCTCGCTCGTCCGCAAGAAGTGCCGATAACCGGTCCCGCCATAT
Source organism: Agreia sp. (assembly GCA_044464485.1). GTDB lineage: Bacteria > Actinomycetota > Actinomycetes > Actinomycetales > Microbacteriaceae > Terrimesophilobacter. The sequence continues at coordinate 120,363 of JBIQLG010000002.1, read as the reverse complement.
CTGAAGTTGTTCGGGTGTCAGCCTGGCCCAGTTGGAGACCTCGCTGACTATCCGCAGCGGGAAGCGGCTGCGGTAGGACCGGGTGGGGTTGCCAGGGAACTTCTTATCGGTCACGTTCGGGTCGTTCTCGAACTCTCCGGTGGGCTCGACCTCATACACTCGTGGGGTCGCATCGGGCTCTGCGAGTTCCGCGGCGAGTTCTGCGGCGAGGCCGGCTCCGTCGATAACGGCCGTGAAGTAGATGTGATTCATCACGATCTCGGGGCGGTAATTCGATGCGCGGCCCGCCGTGAGCAAATCGCCCACCTTCAGGTTGGCCACCGTGCCATGGAAAAATGGCCCCTCATCGAGCGGTCTGGACACGTCAACTCCTTCCATGTGTATACGTGGATTCGCGATTATGCCAGCCCGCGGGGGCCTTGCGGCAAGCCCCTCTCCGCGGTTTACACTGAGAGTGACAGGATCGTGTTGCCTGCCTCGACTCTTGGCATCCGTAAGTTGCACAGGATTGAGTGGACGCAGAGGTCGAGGCACAGTTCGGCGAGTTTGCTGGGTTGCCTGCCGGGCGTGCCGCTTGATTGCCCCGCGGGCAGAATCGCGTGACAATCATGAGGTGTCTTCTTCGCGTCGTGTAATCGTGGTTCCCGGGCGGAATATGGGACCTTTCGCGCCTCAGTTGCTGTTTCCGACCTTTGCCGCTATTCGACGCGGAGCAGAACCGACGGCGGTCGAGTGGGGCGACGTGGAAGCCGTTGATGGGCTTGACAGTTCGAAAGTTCCCGCGTGGGTGGCCGCACAGATCGAAACGGTATTTGCCGACCTCGACCCCGAGTCGACGGTGGTGATCGGGAAATCGTTGGGTACCCACGCTGCTGCGGCCGCGGCGCGGTCAGCTCTCCCGGCGATCTGGGTGACCCCCCTTCTTTCGAACACCTCCGTGCTTGATGCGCTTCGCCGCAGCACCGCGCCATTCCTTCTCGTCGGTGGGACGGCAGATCCGGTCTGGGATGGTGCGGCAGCTCGTGCTCTGACACCCCATGTGCTGGAGCTGCCGGATGCCGACCACGGGTTATTCGTTCCCGGCCCGCTCGCCAAATCGGTTCAGAATATCTCTGCACTTGCCACAGGTGCCGAGCGCTTCCTTGACGAAAATGTATGGCCGGCCGGTGAAAGATCCGATGGCGATTCCTAGCAGAGGTTTCCCGCAGCCCGTGCTTTACCGTGTTGCTCTTGCTCCCCCTCGAGTTCTCGAGCGGACCGTTGAGGGTAATTGTTCCCGGCATCGTCCCAGAACACTTGCATCAGGTCCGATCACATGAAAACGGTTTCGAACGCCACTCGGTGGGAGTTCGTTGCAGCGGCCTAAAATCGACCTGTGGCTAAAGGTGAGGCGTTGACTGTCCGCGAGGCGGAGGCCTCGGACGCCGACCGTATCGCGCGGGTCCACGTGGACTGCTGGCGCGAGACATATTCGGGCGTGCTGAACGAACGGTACTTTTCGGAGGAAGCATTCGCGCGGCGGGCGGCGTTCTGGGCTCGGTACTTGGCGATGAACCCTCGTCCTGGCCGGATGTTCGTCGCGGTGCAGGACGCAGCAGTCGTGGGTTTCGCCAACGCGGGCGCGTCCGTGGGTCCCGATGCCGAACACGGCTTCCCAGTAGTGCGGCCCACCACGCTCTTCTCGATATACGTATTGGCCGCTTCGCACGGTGTCGGCGCGGGCCAGTCGCTTCTCGATGCCGTCCTGGGCCAGGGTCCGGCGCAGCTGTGGGTCCTTCGGGGGAACGATCGTGCGATTGCCTTCTACAGGCGAAACGGATTCGACTTCGACGGTATCGAGTACATTGACCCGGCCGACCCCCACCTCATCGAACGTCGGATGGTGCGCTGAAATCATCGCGTACGAACCCAACCCTTGGCATCCGCACGTCGATCCGATGCCGTGAATCTCGACGGCCCCGTCCCGCGCTCCTTTAGCTGGGCGGACTTGACGTGCTCAGCGCATCCAGCAGCTGCAACGTGCCAACGCTCTGGTAATCAGAGTCCATGAGCGGGTGCTCGGCAGTTTGTGTCATATCCATCTGAGGTAACGCACCCGCCCAGTACCGGAGAATTCGGGCGGCCTCCGAGCGCTGGTCGTTCGGCAGCTTGTCAAGATCAAGGTCAAGGAGGAGTCGCATTCCAGCATTATTCACAACAAGTACTCTCGCGATCAAGCGGGGTGTCGCCCTCGCGTTGCGGTTATTTCTGGACGAGCTCGGTGCTGCTTTTCGTCATGAGTGATGCTGCGCGACATTGATCACGTGTCCGTCGGGGCTTCGAACGAAGAAGCGGCGGATACCCCACGGCTCGTCCGTGAGCGGGTGCACAATCTCGTAGCCGCGCCGTTGGGCTTCCACGTAGGCAGCGTCCACATCATCCACTTTGATCGTCATTGCGGAGTCTTCCGGCGCCGACGCATCCCGGGTCACGACCTGGACGCAGGCATCCGAGTCGGGCGAGCTGAACCGTGCCACCCATCCCTGGTTCATCGTCTCTTCGGTGAAGCCGAGGAATGCAAAGAACTCTCTCGCCCGTTCAACGTCGTCGGTGTGCAGGTTGGTGATGGCCTCAAACGCTTTCATCGCTTAAGTGTGGCACCGGGCCGCAAGCTTTCGAAGGGATGCAACTCGACGAGGGTTCGTCTCGCATCTGGTTATGTTAGTCACTAACATAGTCAACATGAGTCGCTGGGACCGCACGCACGAGGCCTTGCTGCTGGCTGCGCTGGAGCTTTTCGAGGAGCACGGCTACGACGCGACCGGCACCGCCCAGATCGCGCGACGTGCCGGGGTGAGCGAAATGACGTTGTTCCGACACTTTCCGACGAAGGAAGCACTGTTGCTGACCGACCCCTTCGATCCGTTGATCGCGGATGCCGTGCTGGCACGCCCAGAAAACGAGGGTGCAATGCGCGCTCTCGCGGGCGGCATCCGGCAAACCCTGGGAGAAATCGATCCGCACAGTATGGTTGCACTGCGGCGGCGCCTCAGGATAGTCGTCGAGGCGGGGACCCTTCAGGGAGCGTTTGAACGCAACAGCACAGACACGATTGCCGCTGTCGTCGCGGCGCTGGAAGAGCGCGGTGTCGACACCGTCGACGCACGAATCGCGGCGACAGCTATGATCTCCGGGCTCGGCGTCGCGCTCGCGGAGTGGGCACGACACGAACACGTCTCCCTCCCGGATGCGCTCGACAGCGCTCTCGACATGCTGGGCGGTGCATGATGCTGGCCTTCGAAAACGTGAGCTTGGCATTCCGCGGTGGCGCAGGAGTGCACAATTTGACCTTCGAGGTTGCGCCCGGCGAAATCGTCGCGCTCGTCGGATTGAACGGTACGGGCAAAACAACGCTCATGCGCCTGGCTCTGGGCATGATCCGTCCGCACCAGGGGTTCGTGCGAATATTCGGTCAGCAACTGGATGCCGTGCCGCGCGCGTTGTGGGCGAAAGTGGGCGCGTTGATCGAAGTTCCGCTCGCCTACCCCGAGTTGACCGTGCGGGAGAATCTGCGCATCGCGAGCCGGCTTCGCGGCGGTGGGCGCAGCCAGAGAGGCAGCGGCCGGGACAGCGGCTTCGTGAGCAACCGGCATGGCAGTCAGCGCACAATCGACGGCTCAGTGGTTGACGAATCCGTGGTTGACGAATCCGTGGAGACATGGCTACTTGCCCCGGTTGCGGATCGCCGGTTCCGCCGACTGTCGCTCGGAAACCGGCAGCGCGTCGGACTTGCCTCTGCGCTCCAGCATGATCCGCAGCTGATCGTGCTGGATGAGCCGAGCAATGCGCTGGATCCTGCCTCCGTCATCCTGCTCCGCGACCAGCTTGTCCAGCGCGCGAAGCAGGGTGCCGCGATTCTCGTAAGCAGCCACCACCTGGACGAAGTGGCACGCATCGCTGACCGGGTTTTGCTCATGAACGCGGGCCGACTGATCGGCGAGTTGGAAATGGCCGGCACCGACCTCGAGCGCGCGTTCTTCGAACGCATCCGCGACGATGACGAGCGCCGCTCCGAAACACTCGGGGCCCCGCGATGAACGCGGCAATTCGAGTGGAAGCGCAGAAGCTCGTGCGATCCCCGGTCGGCGTGATCGGCTCTCTCGCACTCGTCGCCGGCACGCTCGCGCTGCTCGGCGGGATCACCGCGGCGCTGGCCAGCGGCAATCCCGAGCTGACAGCCAAAGTCGGTGTCGCCGCGACACTGGACTGGGCCGGCCTGCTCGCCGGTGCCGCGCAAATCACGTCGGCAGGCGCACTCCTCGGTTTCGGTGTCGTGCTGTCGTGGATGTTCGGCCGGGAGTTCACGGACGGCACCATCGCGGGCCTCTTCGCGCTGCCCGTGAGTCGCGCCCGAATCGCGCTCGCCAAGCTCGCCGTCTACGCGGTGTGGGCCATCGTCGTGAGCGTCCTTCTCACGCTCGGCATCCTCGCGCTGGGACTCGCGCTGAACTACGGCGCCCCGACTGCGGAAGTGTGGGCGGCTCTCGGACGGCACGCCGCCCTCACGATTCTCACCGCGGCGGTCGCCATCCCGGTCGCCTGGGTCGCCACCGTCACGCGGTCCCTGCTCGCGGCGGTCGGCGGTGGGATCGCCCTCGTTATCGTGGCCCAAGTGGGCGTGCTTGCCGGTGCGGGAGGGTGGATGCCATTGGCCGCACCCGCGCTGTGGGCGATGAGCAACGGCACGGCAGCGAACCCCATGCAACTCGCCCTCACCGTCGCATTCTCGGCCGCTTTCGTCGGGCTCACCTGTGCGAGCTGGGCGCGCCTTCAGCTGAACCGCTGAGCCAGGAAACTCTCGAACGGATGCTCTGCGGTCGACGCAACTCGGGACCTCATTTGCGAAGCTGCCGACACTGTCGGGCCCGGCACGCGATAACCCCTACCTCCCGGCGGAGTGCGGGGTCGTGATCTGCCGGCCCTCAAGATTCACGCTTTGCTGCTCCACACATAACTGTGAGTACAAATGAATGCTTGTGTTACTGTTCTCTGCATGCACGAGGAGAGCGCGACGTGAGCCCTGCGGCAGCTGCACAACTGGATCTGGCGCTTCGCGGTCTCGCGGACGAAAATCGGCGAGCCATCCTGCGGGCCATCAGCGCCCAGCCGAAGTCCGTCGGTTCCATCGCGGAGCACGTTGGACTGTCACAGCAGACGACATCCCACCACCTTGGGGTTCTGAGGAAAGCGGGGCTGGCCGTCGGAACACGGGAGGGCACGCGGCATTTGTTCGCGGTGAACCCGGATGGCATGGCGGCCGTACGGTCTTATCTGGACGAATTTTGGCCAACCAGGTTGGCCGCTCTGAAAGCCGTGATCGAAGCCGGGGAGCGTGGGACTGGGGAGAGCGGTGCGCGTGGCTGAGTTCCGCGACTCCATCGATATCGAAGCGCCACCCGAGACGGTGTTCGAATACCTCACCACCAACTCGGGCATGACCGCATGGATGGGGCAGTACGCCGACCTCGATCCGGCCCCCGGCGGCAGGTTCGCGGTCGACATCGCGGGCCATCCCGTGCGAGGCGAGTATGTGCATGTCGAGCATGCGAGTCGCGTCGTCGTCAGTTGGGGATTCGCGGGAAGCAACGAGCTACCCCCCCCCGGGGCTTCAACCGTCGAATTCCACCTGACGGCGATTGCGACGGGAACCAGGCTCGACCTCTGCCACTCGAATTTGCCCGATATCGAAGTGCCCGGTCACGCCGACGGATGGAAAAACTTCCTCCCGAGGCTGGCAATCGCGAGCGCCGTGGGCGACGCCGGCGTTGACAACTGGATTCCGCTTTCCGACCGAACGACCTGACCGAATTGAGAACTGACCGAATTGAGAAATGATCGAAAAAAGCAATGAGCGAATAGAGGACAGCGGGATGGCACACGAAAATGCGCTGGACATTGTCAAGAAGTACCACCACGCCTGGACCACCGGTGACATCGAAACTGCAATGAGGTTCGTAGCGGATGACGTCCTGTGCCGCGCACCCGGAGTGGACCTGCGCGGGAAAGATGCCTACACGGCATTCATCGGAGGCTTTGCCCCGAAGCTCACCGGCATCGCGGATATCGCCGAATTTGCCGAGGGTGATCGCGTGGCGCTCTTCTACTACCCGCAAACGGCCGCAACATCCACCACTCCCGCCGCGGAATTGTTCACCTTCACAGCGGGGAAGATCAGCGAAAGCGTGCTCATCTTCGACCGACTCGCTTACGGTCCACCCCGGCAGGGCTGAAGTACTCATCCCATGGACTCGGCACAGGAAGACCTCATCGGGCGGATTCGCACTCTTCTCGAGGGAGAAAAATCGCTGCGGGAGGTTTCGATGTTCGGCGGCCGGTCCTTCATGGTGAGCGGGAGGATGGTCGCGAGCGCGCGAAAGGGTGGAAACTTATTGGTGCGCGTCGACGCCGACAGGCATGAGGATTTGCTTCGGTCGCCGGGCGCGAGTGCAGCAAAGATGGGCCCGACGCGCGACATGGGGCCAGGATGGATTGAGGTTGCCGGCGACGCGCTCGATGATGAAAACCGACTTTCAGAATGGATAGAAGTGGCATTGGAATTCAATCGGTCAACGAAGGGAAGTGGCTCTTGAGCACGGCTCACCGTCACCGCGTACCCGGCCACGGTCCGGCATCCGAAGACGACATGGGCCTTGCCGAACTCCTCGATCTGGATGCGGTGGTCGGCGCACCCGTGCTCGCGACCGCGCTCGACGCGGCATCCGAAGCGCTCGGCACCGAGCCTCGCACCGTTGTCGACCTGGGTGCCGGGACGGGGACCGGAAGCCTCGCCCTCGCAGCGCGCTACCCCAACGCCCGCATTCACAGTCTCGACGCATCGCTCGCCATGCTCGATCGTCTCCGCGCTGCGGCAGCCCGGGCTGGCGTCGGTGACCGGGTCGAGCCGCACCGCACCGATCTCGACGGTGACTGGCCCGCAGTCCTGCCTGGCAGCGTCGACCTCGCGTGGGCTGCGAAGTCACTCCACCACGTCACGAGTCCAGCGCGCGTCCTGAAGCAAGTCATTGAAGTGTTGCGCCCCGGCGGCGTGCTCGTTGTCATCGAGATGACGCGCACCACAACCTTCACTCCGGATGACCTGGGCACGGGAAGCAAGAGTCTTGCCCACCGGTTTGTCGCCGCGCTCGCGGCAAGCGGCTATCCGGTGACGGGGGAGTGGACCTCGGAGCTCGCCGCCGCGGGTTTCACGCCCGTGAAGCGCATCGACACGGCCCTCACGGCGTCGACCGGCACCGCCGAGGGTATGCACTATCTTGAACTGAGCCTCAGTCGCCACCGCGGCATGCTCGGCGGTGACGGGGATGCGGGCGACGCGGATGTCGGGTTGGGGGATGCCGGCGACGCGGATGCGGGGTTTGCGGATGCCGGGTTCGGGGATGACCCGATGCTGGGCACCGACGACCTGGCCGCGCTCGACACGGCGATCACCGACCTCAAGGCCGGCACGTCGAAACTGGAGTTCTCGTCGGGCCGAGCGATCTGGATCGCCGTGCGACCGCGCGACGTCGGGACCACAGCACCGCATCCGTCCTGAATCAATGTCGGCGGTGGCGCGTAGCGTGCTCGCATGAACTCCACGGAACTCTTTCTCGCTTCGGATGCCGCACTCCGCAGCGTCATCGACCGCATCTCGCCCGATGATTTCGACACGCCCGCGCCTCAGGAGTGGACGTCGTTTCCGAAACCGACGATTCGCGACATCATCGGCCGCCACGCCTACGACGAGGCGTGGATTCCGGATGTCATCGCGGGCCGCTCGATTGCGGACGGTGACGAATGGGCCGACCGGGACTTGCTCGGTCACGATCCGATCGCGGCATACGGCGCGTTCAATGACACAGCGACGGCTGCGGTGCGCGCGGGAGTCGACCCCGAGTCGACGTTCCGCTTCCAGTACGGCGATTATCCGGCCAGGGAGGGCTTTGCGCACCTTTCCATGTACCGCGCATTCCAGGCGTGGCAGATCGCGAAATTCCTCGGCATCCCGTTTCACCTCTCCCCAGAAATCATTGCGGGCCTGAACGAGCATGTCGTACCGGATGTCGACCTGTGGCGCGGCTACGGCGTGTTCCCGCCCGCTATCGATCCACCGGCGGATGCGGATGACGAGACGCGCCTGCTGTGTCTCGTCGGGTACTGGATTGCGTGAATTGCGTACTCCGGGTGGCGATAAATCGGATCACGTGGCTGCGATACTGGTGACGTGACGATCACGAGGTGCTATCGGCAGGGCGCCATCGTCGATGAAGGGTTCGCCCTGGATCAACTCGATGAGCACCTGGTCGATCACGGAGCTCTCGTCTGGGTCGATCTGTGCAGGCCGACTCTCGAACAACTGCAGACCGTGGCGGACGAGCTCGACTTGCATTCGCTCGCAGTGGAAGACGCTGCGACAGGACAGCAGCGCCCGAAGCTCAACCGGTACGAGAATCACGACTTCCTCAGTGCCTACGCCGTGCGACTCGACACCGCCACGGGCGAGTTGCTCACGGCGGAGATCGCGGCATTCATCACCCCATCGGCGCTCGTCACCGTGCGACGGGACGACGGCTTTCCCATAGATGCGTTGCAGGAACACCTCGACCAGAACGTCTCCCTCACCACACACGGCATCAGCGCACTCGTACACGGGGTGCTCGACTTCGTCATCGACGGGCATTTCGTGGCTGTTCAGGATCTCGACGAACAGATCGAGTCGCTCGAGGACCTGTTATTCGACGACAAGCCTCACGACTCGGATGTCCAACGCCGCAGCTTTGAACTTCGCAAAAGTCTCGTGGAACTCAGACGCGTGGTGCTGCCGATGCGGGAGGTGGTCAATACGCTCATTCGCCGTGACCTTGATCTCGTGCCAGTCGAGATGGCGCCCTACTACCAGGACCTGTACGATCATGTGCTCCGTGCGACGGAATGGACGGACAGCCTTCGAGACCTCGTCTCGACAATCGTGGAGACCAACCTCACGATTCAGGGCAATCGGCTCAACATCATCACGAAGAAGGTCACCAGTTGGGCGGCGATCATCGCGGTCCCGACGGCGATCACCGGCTTCTATGGCCAGAATCTGCCTTTTCCCGGCTTCGCCCAGCCATCCGGCCTCATCGCGTCCGTGCTGCTCATCGTCGTAGTGTCGACAACCCTCTACTTCGTTTTCAAGCGCAAGGACTGGCTCTGAGCTGCTCCGCCCCGGGCCCCAATCACGGCGCCCCCACGCCGCTCCGTGTCGGCGGCCGCCGCAGAGGAGAACGACGCGAGGCGTGCAGTCCTGCGCAATGCTGACAGCACCGGCCGGCCCAGGAGCGCGACGCCCGCCGCGAGCACGATGGCGCGCAGGAGATCCCAGCCGAAGGATGTCGTGAGACTGAACAGCGCGAAGTGCTGCAGGTTTTCGAGCAGCGGGGCTCCCGGTACGAAGCTCAAGCCCGTGCCGGGACCGAGCGTAAATGGCCAGAACGACAAATTCATGAGCTGCCCGTACAGGAATCCGCAGAGTGCAGCATAGGAAGCGAGCACGGCGAGTTCGCGTACGCCGCGCATCCGCCGCGGGAGAAGGCCCGCGCCCATCCCGATCCAGGATGCAGCGAGCATCTGAAACGGCAACCACGGACCGAAGCCGCCCGTGAGCAGCGCGGAAGCAAACAGGGTGACGGAACCGAGCGCGAACCCGAAACCGGCTCCGAAAACTCGGCCGCCGAGGATGATGAACAGGAACACGAGCTCGATGCCGGCGCTCCCCGCGGACAACGGGCGCAGCACGGTGCCGACGGCCGCGAGCAAACCGAGCATCGTCACGGTCTTTGCGTCAATCGCACCGTCGCCGAGCGCGATGAGGGCGATGAGCACGACTCCCAGAAGCACGCCGGCGAGAACGACGGGCGCGGCAGCATTCTGCGCGAGCAGCGAACCGGAACCGACGACGAGCGGCCACGTGAACGCGGCGATACCGACAATCGAGGTCAGCGCGAGCGCGATGGTCGTGCGGATGCCGAGCGGCACGGCGCGCACGCGCGAGGAGGTTACGCGAAACACGCCGCTCACGGCCTCTGCTCCGCGTCGGGCGATCGTTTCTCCGCAGCGCGGGTTGCCGTCACGTCGAGTGCGGTGAGGGCATCCGCAACCTCATCTACGGTGAGAAACGGGAGCGGCCGCAAAATGCGCGAAACCTGTGGGGCAAAACTCGCGCTCGCGGTGAGGACATCGTGGGACGAGCCCATCGTGATCACTTCGCCGCGGGCGAGCACCACGACTCTCGTGGCTGTTCGTGCCACGAATTCGACGTCGTGGCTCGACAGCAGAACCGCCGTGCCCACGGCGGCCAGTTCCGCGAGCATGAACGACAAGCGCGCTTTGGCGTCGTAGTCGAGTCCGCGCGTGGGTTCATCGAGAAGCACGATACGCGGTGCGCTCGCCAGTTGGATGGCGAGCACGAGCGCGAGCCGCTGGCCCTCGGAGAGGTCCCGCGGGTGACGTGACTCGGGCACCCCCGGAGAGAGCTTCTGAAGGGTGGAAAAGGTCGTGCCCGATCGGGCTTTCGCCACGCGGTCGGCCTCCCGGCATTCGTCGGACACCGAGTCGAGGTACAGCAGATCCGAAGGATTTTGCGGCACGAGCACCACGCGTCGAGCAGCATCCTCGGGCGTCAAAGATTCCGGGTCGAGAACGCTGCCATCGGTCGCGTCACCCAATCGCACCGTGCCGGAGGTGTGTTTTCCGCTTCCCTGCAGCGCCCACAGGAGCGAGGTCTTGCCGGAACCATTGCGGCCCATGAGCGCCACGATCTCCCCGGCCTCAAGATCGAGATCGATGTTGTCGACGGCAGTGACTCGCGGGTAGTCGACGCGCAGTCGGCGAGCACTGAGCGCAACGGGGGCGGATCGTCGGGCTCTGTCGCCAGGCGTGGCCGACCCACTCCTGGATGTCGCCTCACGCCGGCCGGTCGCCTCGTGCTGCGCGAGTGTGTCTCGCAGTGGTTCGGCCCGCCGACGGGCGTCGCGGACAGACAGTGGCAGCGGCATCCAGCGGGCGAGTCGGCCGAGCTCGACGATGGGCGGCGCAATGGGGCTTGTCGCGAGAAGACCCGCGGGAGCACCGTGCGTCGCGGAGCCACCGTCGCCGAGCACGATGAGCGAATCGGCGTACTGGATCACACGCTCGAGCCGGTGCTCCGCCAGCAACACGGTGACTCCGAGGTCGTGAACGAGCCTCAGCAACGCCGCGAGCACTTCCTCTGCGGCACCCGGATCGAGTGCCGACGTGGGTTCGTCGAGTACGAGTACTCGCGGCTGTGCCGTGAGTGCGGCCCCGATCGCGACCCGTTGCTGCTCACCGGCAGAGAGCTCTGAGAGTGCGCGCTCGCGAAGCGCATCGAGACCGAGCAGATCGATGACTTCCTCCACGCGTTGACGCATGACGGGTGCGCTCACTCCAAGCTGCTCCATGCTGTAGGCGAGTTCGTCTTCGACCCGGTCGGTGACGAACCCGGCGAGCGGATCCTGTCCGACTACGCCCACACGCCGGGCAAGATCCCGCGGCGGGTGCGTGCGAGTGTCCAGGCCGTCGACGCTCACCGTGCCCGAGAGGGTTCCACCCGTGAAATGCGGAGCAAGACCGTTGACGAGCCTGAGAAGGGTGGATTTGCCCGATCCGGTCGCGCCAAGAACAAGACACAGTTCACCCTCCGGGATGTCGAAGGTGACGTCGGCGAGTGCCGGCGCTTCGGCATCCTGGTAGCGGAACGTCACCGCGTCGAACCGGATCATCGGGTTCCCACCGCATCCGCGCGCGCAGCGCGATGGCCCCGTGGAAGAGAATCTTCTCGTCCGTGGCTCCCCGGTGCAACGGGAGCGACGGCACTCCCCATCCTCATTCGACTCGGTGCCATAAGGGCGGGAAGGATCGCGAGCAGACTGCAGACGGCGAAGGGGAGCGAGACACCGAACGCTCCCGAAGTGTTCGCGAGACCGGAATTCGCAAGGAGCGGTGACGCGAGTGCCAGTGCCGCGATTCCGATTCCGCACGCCGAGACCAGGGTTTCCCGCCAGCGCCAGGGGTCCGGCCGATATCGCGTCGTCGCCACGCGCCGTGATGCTATGACGGAACCCGTCATTGCCGCGGCGGTCCCCACCGCGAACGTCGGAAGCGCCAGCCACTGCGGAGCCGTGCCGTCCAGTAACGCGTAGGTGCCGAGGGCCGCACCGAGCAGTGCGCCGAGCATGAGACCGAGCACGAGGCGGCTGCTTGCGCGGTCGACCCGAGCATAGCCGCGAGAGTCCATGGATGCCGCGAGAGCGAGGGAACGCTCAAGCGCGTCCTGCAGCACGGGCATCGTTGTCGCGGACACCGCCCGCCAGCCGCGCAAGCTGCGGCCGCGCAACGCTTGAGCGCGGCGAACGCGCTGCCAGCTTTCGACCAGTTGGGGCGCTACCGTCATGGCGACCACAGCCGACGTCCCGAGCAGGTTCAGGGATGCCGGCAGACTGCGCAGCGTTCGCTGGGGGTTCGTGAGAGCGACCGCGGCACCGAAGCACACGAGCAGAGCGGCAAGCGCGAGTCCCGCTGAGGCCGCGGCGAGCAGCCCAGACGCCGTCACCGGGCCGAGAAGTGCGATGCCGGCGGCCCACTCGGGCAGGGGGATGCGCGGCAGCGCGAGCACGACATCCGTTCCGGTTTTGAGTCCCACCAGAACGTAGAACAACAGGCGAATGACCACCACCCCTCCCGCGAGAGCGAGGTAGGCGGGAAACGCCCGCGCAAACACTGACGGTTCATGGCACTGGGCGACGACTGCGACAAGCGCCAGGACGAGAAACGCGGTCGACACGATTCCCGGGGATCGCGTCGTGGCGACAGCGACACCGAGGGCCCACACCCACCAGGCCAGCGGATGGATGCTCAGCTTGGCGATGCGTGCGTCACGGTGCATTGTGCGTGTCGCCTTGATCCTCCGGATTGCCCGGATCGCCGGTGTCGTGCGTGCCGTGCGTGCCGTCCGGCTCGCTGCTCGGGTCGGCAGCGCGCTTCTGACGACGCGACCGCACCACGAATAGGGCGACCAGGCCGACGATGAGCACAAAGAATCCGATGGTCGTGAACGTGATCGCGTCGTTTTGGGCCTCGCGCACGCGTTCGCCGGGCGTTGTCGACGTCGTGAACGCTTCGTCGGAACTCGGGTCATCCGTGCCGGTGAAGGTGGTCGCAGTGGGCGCCGGCTCGGGAGTTGCGGCTGCGGCATCCGCGGGGGTGATTCCCGGCGGCGTCGTTCCATCGTTGTAGCGCCAGCCATCCAGTTCGCCCTGTGCGGGTGAGCTCGAGTCGGCTCCGACCTGATAGCTCGTCCATTCGCCGTTCGGCGTGCTGTGCCAGTACGACCAGAAGGATCCGGTGAACGTCGTGGGGCACGGATCGGGCATCGAGTTGATGGCGCACAAGAACCCCGGTTGGGAATCGGTTGCCGCAAATCCCGCGGCGAGGAGAGCCGCGCGACCCGTTGCCTGCGGCCCCTCCGCGCAGGCCACGTCGACTGTTCCACCGAGGTCGGTGAAATCCACGACCACGGTCACTCCATCGGCACAGGAGGCATCCGCAGCGGCCGCCGGCGCCGTGCTGAGCAAGCCGGTCGCAACCAGGCCACCGCCCGCCAGGATGACCGCAGCGAGCATCCGGATGGAAGAGCGAGCCGCACGGGCCGCGTGCTCGCGGCGAAAGCGCAATACCCGGACGGTGAACAGTGTCGTGCTCGGCGTCGTATTCGGCGAAGTCATTGCGGGCCTTCCATGAAGGGTCCGCGACTGGTCCGGCACGTCCGCCGAGAAACGTTAATTCACCCGTGCGGATGCCGGACTCCGTCTCGCAGACCGCGGCGATCAAGAGTTCTGTTGCGCTTCCGAAGCAGGTGTTCCGGCTCGACAGTCTTCACTGCCTTACGGTTGCGGGTCAGCACCGGTTTCGCACCGGTTTCCCCTCCGCGGAAGTTGTGACACCCTGAATACGGGTGACGTTCCCACTCTAGCCCCGAGACCGGACGGGAGACCATGGCGATGGCTCGTGTTTATACGAAGACTGGTGATAACGGCACAACCGGCCAATTATTCGGTGGCCGCATTCCCAAGTCGGGCGAACTGGTCGAGGCTCTCGGAGACATCGACGAAGCCGTCTCCGTCCTCGGGATCGCGCGGGCGACCTGTGCGAACGACCCGGTATCGGGCGAGCTCATCGCCGACATCCTGCTGCGGGTGCAACGGGAACTTTTCATCGTGGGAGCGGACCTTTCGGTGAATCCACGCCACCGCGGCAAACTGAAGCCCGGGGTTTCTCTTGTGGAGCCGGACATGGTTCGTGCGCTCGAAGAGCTCATCGACGAACTCACCGCGGAGCAGCCGCTCAAACCGGTGTTTCTCGTGCCGGGAACAACGGACCTCGAAGCGAAAATCGACCACGCGCGCACCGTCATCCGTCGCGCGGAGCGTCACACGCTAAGGGCGAAGGAAGCGGGATGCTCCGTGAGCGTCCACGTGCAGCACTACCTCAACCGGCTCTCCGACCTCGTCTTTGTGCTAGGAAGGCGAGCCGTCGACGGTCGCGACGAACCTGTCAGCCACGACTGACGAAGGCGCGGTCTTTCCGCAATGACGAGCCCCACGTCTGTTCGGCCCCGGCTGACGAACGCCCCCACCTCTCAGCCGCGACTGAAGAAGGCGCGCACGTTGCTCACGCCTTCGATGAACGCCTCGATTTCGGCATCCGTCGTGTACACCGACGTGCTCGCGCGCGTGGACGCCGTGACACCCAGCCGCCGATGCAGAGGTTCGGCGCAATGGTGGCCCACGCGCACCGCGATGCCGAGATTGTCGAGAAACTGTCCGACATCGTGTGTGTGCACGCCCTCCACGACGAAGCTGGCGAGTCCCACCCGTGGTTCGTCCGGCGTCGGCCCGAGAACGCGAACTCCCGGAATGTCGGCGAGCCCGCGCGCGAGTGCGCGACCAAGCTCCGCATCGCGTGCGTGCACGGCATCCATCCTCAGCGCCTCGAGGTAGTCGATTGCTGCCGCGAGCCCGACCGCCTGCGCGGTCGGCTGAGTGCCGGCTTCGAATCGCGCGGGGGCAGGCAAGTATTCGGTGCGCTCCATCGTGACGCTCGTGATCATGGATCCGCCGGTGAGGAACGGCGGCATCGCATCGAGCAGTTCGCCTCTTCCGTACAGCGCGCCGATACCGAGCGGACCGAGCATTTTGTGCCCGCTGAGCGCGGCGAAGTCCACGTCGAGATCCTTCACGTCGAGAGGTAGATGCGGTGCAGACTGGCACGCATCCAGCACGGTGAAAGCGCCAACGAGCCTGGCCAGAGCAGTGATTTCGGCAACCGGGGAGATCGAGCCGAGCACATTCGAGACGTGCGCGAACGCGACGATTTTGGTCCGTTCGCCGATGATCTCGCTCGCCTGATCCATGCGCAACTGCCCCGCGTCATCGATGCCGATGTATCGCAGCGTGGCGCCCGTGCGTGCGGCCAGTTCCTGCCAGGGAACGAGGTTGGCGTGGTGTTCCAATTCCGTGACGACGATCTCGTCTCCCGCCGCCAATCGAAACGGGTCTGCCTCGGGTCCGCCTCGACCACTGCTGGCATTCGAAAAGGCGTACGCGACGAGATTCAACGCCGAGGTGGCGTTGGATGTCCACACGATCTCATTCGGACGCGCGCCAAGAAAGTGCGCCATCCGTTCGCGTGCGGATTCGAAAAGTTCCGTCGCCTCACCCGCGATGGTGTGAGCGCCCCTGTGCACCGCCGCATTGTGTTTCACCATGAAGTCGCGTTCGGCGTCCAGCACCGAGTGCGGTTTGTGGCTGGTCGCCGCGGAGTCCAGGTAGTTGAGCGGTCTGCCGTTGACCTCCCTTCGCAGCGCGGGGAAGTCGTGACGCACGGAGTTGACGGAGAAAGTCACGAGATCAGCGTATCCCGCGCGAGCGATGGGAAAGGATAGGCTACCCTTACTAAAACTCCGCTGGAGGAATAGGCTGGAAGCATGTCCGGCAAACTCATCTCCGCAGCTGACCTCGGCCGAATCGAAGCGCTTCAGGTCATCGTCAAAACAGAAACACCGTTCCTTCCCAAGGTCGCATTCACGCTCATCACTCTCGCCTCGGCAGGGGGTGCCGTTTTCACGGGACTCGGATTCGGATTGGATGCTCCGGCGCTCGGACTCCGCTGGTTCGCCCTGTGGGCGCTCGCGCTCGCAGGCGGGTTTCTCGTCTGGCGGCTGTTCTACCTGCGCGATCATGAGCGCGACCTCGATCAGGGAACCGTGGATGCACTGAACCGCACCGCGTTGCACCGAGCTGACCGTGTCTCTCGCGTCGTGGGCGGAATGCTCGTGCTGGCGGCAGCGGGGACGCTCGCCGTCGGATATTTGGGCTATCTCCCCGGAGTACGGTACATCGTGCTCTTCGGCACGGCGGCGCTCGGCGTGCTCATGCTCGTCGGGGTCGCAAGCCGAGCCGTGGCCTGGACTGCGCTCCTCGTCGGTGCGGTGCTGATTGCCACGTGGGCGATCGCGGACGCGGGCACGGACTGGCACGGGCTCATCCGCATCGCTCACCTCACCGCGTTCAGTTTGTGGCTGGGCGGCGCGCTCTGGAACATCGGCGTGGCGATGCCGGCGGGCCGCGCGCATCCGAACGTCACGGCGGTATTGGCGGGTGCCCGGCAATTGGACCGGTTCCGCTGGGTAGTGCGATTCTCCCTCCCGACGATCATCATTACTGGTCTCGTCATGGCCGGGGTGTATACGGCGTTGCCGATCGGATGGTGGCTCACATTCCCGGGCGTCCTCATTCCGATCAAAGTGCTGGCCATCGTCGCGCTTGTCGTCGTCTTCATCACGTGTCCGCTGTTCCGGCAGTGCTCACCCGTGCAGGGCATTTGCAACATCGATGACCTTGCCGAGTCCGGCGAGAGCGCGATTGCGGGTGCGGGTGCGGATGCCGCATCAGCACACTCGGTGTGACGATGCGCGACACCCGCGCTGTGACGGTGCTCGACAACCGCCGCACGCCCTGCGCGGTCGGGCTGATTCGCGCGAACGCGGTCATGGGGGAACTACCGCGAGGCGACGTGCTCGAAATCTACACGAGGGACAGGTTCGCTTCCGTCGAGATTCCGCTGTGGGCGCGACGGGCGGGGCATTCGGAACCGACGAGGCGCGTTGCGGGGACGTGGCCGTTCCGCTTCCAGGTGTTCTCGGTTATTTCGGGCGGCAAGAGGCCGTCGAACTAGCGGCACCGAATGGGCGCTAGGCGCTCTCTATCGCATCGACCTGACCGAGTGCGTCCTCGAGGGCGATCCACGCGAGCATCGCGCAATTGATTCGTGGCGGGTACTTCGACACGCCGCTCATCGCTACCGCGTCGCCGAGGATGTCCTCCGAGCCGGGATCCTTTCCGCGCGAATGGAGCATCGCACGAAAGGCGCTCATGCGTTCCGTGATGTCCGCGCGCGTGGAACCCTGCGCCAGATCGCTCAACATGGATGCGGATGCCTGCGAAATCGAGCATCCCTCTCCCGTCCAGGTCACGGTGTCGATGCCGTGCTCGTTGAGGTGCAGGTGCAGCGTGATCTCGTCACCGCAACTGCGGTTGCGCTGGTGGGAGGTCGCCTGGGGGTCATCGCGCACGCCGAACCCGTGGCGCGCGCGAGAGTGGTCGATCAGCAGTTCCTGGTAGAGGCTTTGGAAGTCGTCGGTCGCCACGAATCCAGCTTAGGTCGCGCGGGAGGCTCGCATCGATCACGAAATCAGAACGTGACGACCTGCCCTACCGTCGCGCCGCCGTCGACGATGAACTCGGTGCCGGTCGAGTACGTGGCGTCTGCGACGAGAAACAGCACGAGTTTGGCAACCTCTTCGGGCTCTCCGATGCGCGGAACCGGCTGAGTCGCGTACATGTCGCTGGCTTCCATCCCGGCCGTCATGGGTGTGCGGATGCCACCAGGGTGCACGGAGACCACTCGGATGTTGTCCCGGCCAAGATCGAGTGCCGCGGCTTTCGTGAGCCCACGCAGTCCCCACTTGCTCGAGACGTACGCGCTCAGGTTCGAGTACCCCATGATCCCCGCAGTCGAGGAGACATTCACGATCACGCCTCCTCCCGCAGCTTTCATTGACGGGGCCACCGCGCGGATTCCGAGAAACGGGCCCGTGAGGTTGATCGCCATGACGCGGTTCCACTCATCGAGAGTGGTGGTGGCGACGGGAGTGATCGCAAGGATCCCTGCGTTGTTGATCAGGATGTCGACCGTGCCGTGACGAGCGACGACATCATCGACAAGCGTCTTCCAGTTTTCTTCACTCGACACGTCGAGGCGGTGGAACTCACCGCCGATCTTCTTCGCCACCGCGGTGCCGTCCTGTTCCTGGACGTCGGCGACGATGACGGTGGCTCCTTCACTTGCGAGAATCTCTGCGTCGGCGGCCCCCATTCCCATTGCCGCGCCCGTGACGATGGCGACTTTGCCGTCCAGTTTTCCCATAATGATTCTCCTTGTGTGGGATTGCGCGTCATGAGCGGCGCGCGACGTGCGGTTAGCTCGGCATGGGTGCGTGCGGTCGTGCGTAATACCACCACGCGAGTACGGTGCAGAACGCGCACCAGATGGCGCAAATCACGAAGAACGCGTGCGGTGCCATCACCGACAGTGCCATCCCGACCAGGAACGGTCCGAATGCGCCAATTGCCGCGGTCCAGCCGATTGCTCCGCCGGCCTGACGCGGCGGGAAGATCATCGGCATTTGCTTGAACGTTCCCGCGTTGGCGAAACCGGAGAAGAAGAAGATGATGGTCATTCCGGTGAAGAAGCCGGAGAAGTCACTCGCCGCCGTCGGGTTCAGGAAGAACAACGCGACGATGGTTCCGGCAGTCATCCCCAGTCCGCCGATGAAGGTGAACTTCGCGCCGCCGCCGAACTTGTCGCACAGCGGACCGACGGCGGCTCGGACGAGCGCACCGAGCATCGGACCGATCCAGGCCCACGTGAGCGGGTTGGGGGCATCAGCACCGAACTTGTCAGGGCTGTAGACGTTGAGGATGATGAGCCCCGTCTGCGCGGCGAGGCCGCTGAAGGCGCCAAACGACATGAGGTAGATCGCCGTCATGATCCAGGTGTGCTTGAGCCGGAAGATGTCGAGCTGTTGGCGGAAGTTCGCCTTCACCGGAACGCTGCGGATCACCAGAACCGCGAGCGCGACGGCGAGCAGAACCCAGGGGATAAGCACGAGGCCGCCATTGTGCAGCCAGACGAGCTTGCCTTCCTTGTCGCTCTGCGGTGTGAGCAATGCTGTGCCGAAGAGGCCGAAACCCACCACCCACGGAAGCAACAACTGCATGAGGCCGATGCCGAGGTTGCCGATGCCCGCCTGGATACCGAGCGCGGTTCCGGCGAGCCGTTTGGGAAAGTAATAGCTCGTCGACGCCATGAGGCCGGAGAAACTGCCGCCGCCCACTCCCGCGGCGAACGACAGCGAGAGCAGCACCCAGAACGGCGTTGTCGTGTCGCGGGCGGCGATAGCCCAGCCGAACAAAGGAAGCACCAGGAGCGATCCGCTGAAAGCGACCAGAATGCGGCTGCCCATGATAGGCGGCAGGAACATGAACACGAGACGCAGTGCGCCGCCCGCGAGTCCCGGAGCCGCGACGAGCCAATACAACTGCTCTTTCGTGAGCAAATCGACGCCGTCGGCCCGGATGTCGTTGAGCCTCGGCGCGATGGCGCTCACCAGGAACCACGCCGCGAACGCGAGGATCATCGTGTAGGTGGTGACCCACAGGGTGCGCCAGGCGAGCTTCGAATCCCACGTCGATTCGTCTTCGGGGTTCCAGTTTGAAAGATCCGGTTTGAGAGCTGATCCAGCAACCGAGGTCATCGTGCACCTTTCATAATGACGAATGAAGGATTAGGGGGTGGGTTGCTTCTGTTTGGGCTGCTCCTGCCCCTTCAGAACGCTGGGCTCCCAGCCGCGGCGGATGGCACGCGCTCCACGGTGGGCGTCGCGCGAACGGTAGACGACATAGGGGCGGAACAGAAATCCGACGGGCACGGACATGACGTGCACGAGGCGCGTGTACGGCCATACGAGGAACAGCGCCGTCGCGGTGAGGGCGTGCAACTGGAACATCAGCGGAACCCCTACCATAAGGCTTGCATCCGGCCGGAACAGGATGAGGCTGCGGCTCCACGGGGAAATGGTTCCGCGATAGTCGTAACCGGCACCCAGCACCTGAAACTGGATCACCGCGATCGTGCCGAGAATGATGGTGCTGGCCAGCAGCGCGTACATGACGACATCCATGACCGTCGTCACTCTGAATACGCGCCGGATGGCACCCCGACGCGACAGCAGGATGACGAGCCCGGCGATAGTGATGAGCGCGACAACTGTGCCGAGCCAGGTCGCGCCAAGGTGGTACATGTGTTCGGTGATCCCGAAGAACTCCAGCCATTCTCTGGGGATGAGCAGTCCCACGACGTGCCCCGCGAAGACTCCCAGAATGCCGTAGTGGAACATGGGCGAGCCCCACTTGAGCAGCTTCGTTTCATAAGTCTGACTCGACCGCGACGTCCAGCCGTATTTATCGTACCGAAAGCGAAGGATGGGACCGACGATGAAGCTCGCCGCCGCCACGTAGGGGAACGCGACCCACAGCAGCACGTCCGCGTAGGTAACCTCATTCATGCCCGTACTCCTTCACTTGTGGCACCTGCCGGGGTGTATGGCTCAAGCGCGCCGAGGAACGTAGTAACCCCCACCATCTCCGTTGGCGGGCCCTCGTTGACCAGGCGCAGGTATCTCTCTCGGGTTTGGTCGTCAATCTCGCCGAAGGACCGGCACACCGCGGAGACCACATGCGAATAGGGACTGGCGAAACTCTCCAGTGCGGCGCGCAAAACTTCGATTCCTTCTCGGTACGACGTCAGGAGCTGACCGGCAATCGGGGAGTCGCTGCGTGCGGAGAATTCCAGAACCATGGGAAGGTAATCGGGAAGTTCGCCGGGCTCGACTTCCCAGCCGGCGGCACGGTAGGCCTCGATGAATCCCACGAGCGCCATTCCGCGTCGACGCGTGTCGCCCGTGGAATAGTAGGTCAGGTACGGGCAGCACTTTCTCTTCTGATCGAAGATCATGGTGAAGTGAGCTTCGAGCTCCTGTTGGCTCATCGCCGCCGCGGCGTCCAGGAATGCAGCGAACTCGTCCGCGATTTCGGAGGGCAGCGCTGATACGGCCTGCGCGACCTGATCAAAGTGCGCACGACGGTCGGGCCCCGGATAGTCGAGCAGAATCGACGCCGCCATGTGCACGGTCCGGCGTTGTTCGGTATTGAGAACGGAGTCGGCGAGTTTCTTCGGCGACGTCCTGCGTCGGCCGCCAGGAACTCTCCGCTGCTCCGTGAGAGTCGTCATGCAGGGCTCCCGGATTCCGCGGGCGGCGGGAACATCCCGTTGGTGATTCCGCTGCTGCTTCCGTTCCAGTTCAGCAGGTTCAGTCGACCGGCGGTAGATGGCTCGGTGGGGTCGGTGGTGTTCCGCAGCGCCTGGAACGCTTCCGCGGTAGCCCTCGTGGGCTTTCCCGGAATCCGATCCTTCGCGTAAACGTCGCCCGTGGAGCGGGCGCCTCCCATCCCCGGGCCGCCGTCGGTATCGAGCGAGCAGGCGAGCTCGTCAAGGTCGCGAGCAGACTCTACGTGGGCTTTCGGGATCACGTAGCGGTCTTCGTACTTCGCAATCGCGAGCAGACGGTACATCGCCTCCATCTCTTCGCCCGACATCCCCACAGCGTGTGCGATGTTTTCATTCGCCTCATTGCCGAGGTTGATGTCGCGCATGTAAGAACGCATTGCCGCGAGCTTTTTGAGCGAGTGCTCGATCGGAACCACGTCGCCCGCTGTGAACAGCTCGGCGAGATACTCTACCGGGATGCGCAGCTTGTCGATCGCCGCGAACAGGTTGCGCACGTCCTCGCCGTCCGCACCGCTGTTGGAGATGACATCCACGACGGGCGAGAGCGGCGGGATGTACCAGACCATCGGCATCGTGCGGTACTCCGGGTGCAGCGGGAGCGCGACCTTGTACTCGCTGATGAGCTTGTAGATGGGGCTGTTCTGCGCGGCGTCGATCCAGTCATCCTCGATGCCGTCGCGTTTGGCCTGGGCGATGACGTCGGGGTCGAACGGGTCGAGGAAGACGGACCGCTGCGCATCCAGCAGCGCATGCTCGTCTTCGATGGCCGCCGCCGCCAGCACGGCATCTGCGTCGTACAGCATGAGGCCGAGGTAGCGCAGGCGCCCGACGCAGGTCTCCGAGCAAATTGTGGGCTTGCCCTGCTCGATGAGCGGGTAGCACAACGTGCACTTCTCGGCCTTGTTCGTCTTGTGGTTGAAGTACACCTTCTTGTACGGGCACGCCGAGACGCACATGCGCCAACCGCGGCAGTCATCCTGATCGACGAGCACGATGCCGTCTTCTTCGCGCTTGTAGATGGCGCCGGAAGGGCACGCCGCAACGCAGGACGGGTTCAGGCAGTGCTCGCAAATGCGCGGCAGATAGAACATGAAGGTGTTTTCGAACTCCATCTTCACGTGCTCGCTCATGTGCTCGAGGTTGGGGTCGCCCATCGCCGTCTCCTGCGAGCCACCGAGGTTGTCATCCCAGTTTCCGGACCACTTGATGTCCATGTTCTCGCCCGTGAGGAGAGACTTGGGGCGTGCAACAGGGCCGGTCTTCGATTGCGGCGCTGACAGCAGCATGTCGTAGTCGTAGGTCCACGGCTCGTAGTAGTCGTCGATCGTCGGCAGATCATTATTCGAGAAGATGCCGATGAGCTTCTGCAGACGGCCACCGGACTTCAGCTTCAGTCGTCCGTTCTTCTTGCGAACCCAGCCGCCGTTCCACCGTTCCTGGTCCTCGTAATAGCGCGGATAACCGATACCCGGTTTCGTCTCCACATTGTTGAACCACACGTATTCCATTCCGTCGCGGTTCGTCCACACCTGCTTGCACGTGACGGAACACGTGTGGCATCCGATGCACTTGTCGAGGTTCATGACCATCGACATCTGGGCCATAACGCGCATCAGTACTCCACCTCCTGGCTGCGGCGACGTATCACGGTGACTTCGTCGCGCTGGTTCCCGGTCGGTCCGAGATAGTTGAACGCGAACGACAGCTGGGCGTAACCACCGATGAGGTGGCTCGGCTTCAGCAGGATTCGCGTAAGAGAGTTGTTGGTCCCACCGCGCTGGCCGGATGTCTCCGCGACCGGCACGTTGATGGTGCGATCCTTCGCGTGGTACATGTACACGGTGCCTTCGGGCATCCGGTGCGAGACGATCGCCCTCGCTACGACAACCCCGTTGCGGTTGTAGGACTCGATCCACTCGTTGTCCCTCACGCCGATCTTGTCGGCATCAAGCGGCGACATCCAGATCGTGGGGCCTCCTCGAGAGAGCACGAGCATCATGAGGTTGTCCTGGTACTCGGAGTGGATGGACCACTTCGAGTGCGGCGTGAGGTAGCGCACCGTGACCTCGGCTTTGCCTTCGGAGCCGTGCGCGCCGGTCTTCTCCGTCGAGCCGATGGGTTGATAGCCATCGAAGAGGCGGTGCATGTCCAGCGGCGGGCGGTACACGGGCAACTGTTCGCCGAGCTCCGCCATCCAGTCGTGATCCAGATAGAAGTGCTGGCGCCCCGTGAGCGTGTGCCACGGCTTCAAGTGTTCGACGTTCACGACGAAGGCGCTGTAACGCCGCCCGCCGTGTTCGCTGCCCGACCATTCCGGGGAGGTGAGCACGGGCATCGGGGCATCGGAGACATCCTTGAGGGTGAATCTCCTGCCCTCGTTGTCGCTCGCGAGGTGCGCGAGTTTCTGTCCGGTCTGTTTCTCAAGCACTCGGAAACCCTGCGTGCCGAGGCGGCCATTCGTGGTGCCCGAGAACGCCAGCACCATTTCCTCGGCGCGCCGGTCGGTGTCGAGACGGGGGCGGCCCTTCGTCGGACCGCTCGCGACGACCCCGTTGCGGTGGGCGAGATCGGCGACCTCGACATCCGGGTTGAACTTGACGCCCTTCGTGATGAGTCCGAGCTTTTCGGAGAGCGGACCGAGGGCCGCCAGGCGGTCGGCGAATGCCGGGTAATCGCGCTCAATGACGATGAGCTTGGGCATCGTCACTCCGGGAACCAGCTTCGGATTCTCGACGACCACTCCGTGCGGCGTCGAGAGCGCATCGGGCGTGTCGTGTTGCAACGGTGCCGCCACGAGGTCCTGACGCACTCCGAGGTGCTCCACTGCGTATTCGGAGATCTTTTTTGCCAGCAGGTGGAAGATGGCGAAGTCGGTCTTCGCCTCCCAAGGCGGAGCGATTGCCGGGTTGAACGTGTGGATGAACGGATGCATGTCCGTCGTCGACAGGTCATGCTTCTCATACCACGTTGCGGGCGGCAGAACCACGTCGCTAAACGTCGTCGTGGAGGTGTTCCGGAAGTCGCTCGTGACCATCAGGTCGAGCTTGCCCTCCGGGGCGTGTTCGTGCCAGTCGATGGTCTTCGGCCGGCGCTCCTGCGGTGACTCCTCGCCGCGGATGGCGGAATCGGTGCCCAGCAGGTGCTTGAGGAAGTACTCGTTTCCCTTGCCGGACGAGCCGATGATGTTGGCTCGCCACACGTTGAGCACGCGAGGGAAGTTCTCCGGTGAGTCCGGGTCCTCGCACGCGTACCGCATCTCACCGCTCGTGAGCTGGTCGATGACGTACTTGGCCGGTTCGACACCGGCTTTTTCTGCCTGCGGCACGATGTCGAGAGAGTTTCGGTTGAACGTCGGGAAGCTCGGCATCCATCCGCGCTTCGCCGATTCGACGAGAGTGTCTGCCGTGGTGCGGTCGGCGAACAGGCCGTTGCCGAGCTCCGAGGAGAGCGCGTCGGCCGGCAATCCGTCGTAACGCCACTGATCGGTAGCGAGGTACCAGAACGCGGTACTGATCATTTGGCGGGGTGGTCTCGCCCAGTCGAGTCCGAACGCGTATTGCGTCCATCCGGTGAGCGGGCGCACCTTCTCCTGGCCCACGTAGTGGGCCCAACCGCCACCGTTCTTTCCCTGGCAGCCCGTCATCGTCGTGAGGGCGAGGAACGAACGATAGATGAGGTCGGAGTGGAACCAGTGGTTCGTGCCCGCGCCCATGAGAATCATGGACCGGCCGCCAGAGTCTTCGGCGTTCTGCGCGAACTCACGGCCGATGCGCTCGGCGGCATTCGCGGGCACGGATG
This sequence comes from Agreia sp., assembly GCA_044464485.1. Classification (GTDB taxonomy): domain Bacteria; phylum Actinomycetota; class Actinomycetes; order Actinomycetales; family Microbacteriaceae; genus Terrimesophilobacter. The sequence goes on along the minus strand of JBIQLG010000002.1, from coordinate 95,004 downwards.
TTATCGATTCCTGCCACGCCGGCGTACCCGGCGAGGAGGCGTCGTCGTAGCCCGTCGGCCATACGCCGGGCAGACCGTCGCGGCCAACTCCATATTGCGCCAGGAGCAGGTCGAACACCGTGGTGACCGTGCGGCCGGCAACCTCGCGCACGGGAACACCGCGACGAATGGTTCCGGAACCACCCGCGTGCTCCTGGCCCGGCTCGGGCGTGAGGTCGAACCGCGGCAGGTCGATGGCGACCGACTTTTTGTCGTAGTCTTTCGCGTCGGCGATCGAAAGCAACGGGTCCACATCACCGAGGTCGAGGTTCCACAGTCCGGCGTCTTCTTCGGAGAACCGGTGGCCGATCGAGCCGTTGGGTACGACGGGCTTCGCATTCTGATCGAGCAGGACGGGCTTGTGCGCAGCATTGGCAACTTTGGATTCCTTGCCGGGGAGGGCATCCGCCATGAGGAACTTGCCGGGAACCCAGGCGTCTCCGCGCTTGACGAGTTCGATGAGGTACGCCGAGTCGCTGAACTTCTTCATGTAGTCGATGAACATGGGCGTCTTGCGTTCGAGCAGGAATTCCTTGAGGATGACGTGCCCCATCGCAATCGCGAGGGCGCCATCCGTTCCCGGGTGGGTGGCGATCCACTCGTCCGCGAACTTGGTGTTGTCCGCGTAGTCCGGGGAAACGACGATGACCTTTTGGCCGCGATAGCGGGCCTCCACCATGAAGTGCGCATCCGGCGTGCGAGTCACGGGAACGTTCGATCCCCACATCATGAGGTACGAGGAGTTCCACCAGTCAGCGGACTCTGGAACGTCCGTCTGGTCGCCGAACACCTGCGGCGAGGCAACCGGAAGGTCCGCGTACCAGTCGTAGAAGGAGAGCATCGTTCCGCCGAGCATGGTGACGAATCGCGAACCGACACCGTGCGACACGATCGACATCGCAGGAATCGGGGAGAAGCCTGCGATGCGGTCGGGGCCGTACTTTTTGATCGTGTGCACGTGCGCTGCGGCGACGATTTCGGATGCTTCATCCCAGCTTGCGCGAACCAGGCCGCCCTTTCCGCGCGCCTGCTTGTACGCCTTCGCCGTTTCCGGGTTTTCGGTGACCTCTTGCCATGCGAGCACCGGGTCGCCCGTCCTGGCTTTCGCTTTGCGGAAGGCTTCCAGCAAAACACCGCGAACATAGGGGTATTTGATGCGCGTGGGGGAGTAGGTGTACCAGCTGAACGCGGCACCGCGGGGGCAGCCGCGCGGCTCGTATTCCGGGGAATCTGGGCCGACGAGCGGGTAGTCGGTTTGCTGCGTCTCCCACGTGATGATGCCGTCTTTGACGTACACCTTCCACGAGCACGAGCCGGTGCAGTTCACGCCGTGAGTGGAGCGCACCTCTTTGTCGTGCGACCAGCGGTCGCGATAGAAGGAGTCTGCCTCGCGGCCGCCCTTGAGAAACACGGAACGTAAGTCTTCGGAGACTTCACCGGGACGAAGGAACCGGCCCAAATTGAGGAGGGTGTCGGCCAGCAGGCCGTCAGTTCCCGAACGAGTGGTGGTTGCATCCTTGCGAGTGCTCACGGCGGCTCCTGTAATACTCGGGGCGCCCCGCGGTCGCGGACGCGTCCTTGTACTGAAGTCTCCAACGTTTGCTCCGCGTCAGCAACGTGAAAAGACCGTGATAAATCCGGTCTGCCGGGGTCACTCCGTGGCGAGCGAGCCATCTTCCAGATCGACAACGCAGGTTCTGGGGCCGGCAAAGGGATGAAGCTCCCGCGCTCTCAGCGGACCGTCATCCACGTCGAGGGCCTCCTTGACGAGCGCGAAGTGAACATCGCAGACTTGCGGGTGATCTTTTGCGAGGCCCGCGAACGGACAGTCGTGGGTGATCATGTGGGTCGCGTCAGCATTGACTTCCGCGTCGAAGCCGCACTGTTCCATGTGATCGTCGAGAGTGTCGAGCTGCCGTGACTTGGGAGTGCGCTCGGCGGACACGTCTTCAAGGGGAAGCATCCGCCGCATCATGTCGGTGCGCTGGTCCGCAGCGAGTTGCCGCCTGCGGCGCGCCGGATTGTCTGCGCCCCTGGCTGCGCGGTACCGAAGTTTGGGTCGACCCTTGGTGACCGTGGGTACCGGTTCCGAGTCGACGAAGCCGGCATCGATGAGGCGGTGGAGGTGTTCGCGCGCCGTATTGTGATGCAACCCGGTTGATGCCGCCAATTCCGCAATGGTCTTCGCCCCGTGCTGTTGGAGCTCGTGGAGCAGGTTGATTCTGCTGAGCGAAGCCAGCGTGCGGTAATCCTGATGGTGGCGGGATGCCATGACCCCATTCAACGCCAAAGACCTCCCAAAAGCCAGCACATTTCCTGCCGCCATGACCGACGGCGGGCACAATGGGAACCATGACTACGTTCACTGCCATTTCCCACCTCGACCTTTCCGTGACGGATGTCGAAAAGAGCGCAACCTGGTATTGCGACGTTCTCGGTCTGCGCCGCGCTCGGCGAGCGGATCTGGACAACCGCATCATGATCGTGCTCGTGCACGAGCCCAGCGGGCTCATCATCGGCCTCAATCAACACAACGAGACGGTGGGAGATCGATTCGATGAGCACCGCCCTGGGCTGGACCACGTGGGGTTCGGAGTGCCGGATCGCGACACGCTTGACGCGTGGCAGGAGCGGCTCGCGAAGCTCGGAGTTAAGCACTCACCCGTTACGGACAGCGCCTCGGGCTCGGGCGCTGCGCTCGTGTTTCGCGACCCCGATAACATTCAGCTCGAGTTCTGGTGGACGGCACCGTGACGACTGCTCCCGATGCGACGCTCGCTGGGCTGTTGTCCGCCTTGCCGGAAGGTGCGGTGATCACCGATCCGGACGGAATGGCGAGCTATCGATGGGATCGCGCCCTCGACCCCAACGCGGGAGTACCGCGCGCGGTCGTCCGCGCGACGAGCACGGAGGACGTGCAAGCCACCGTGCGATTTGCCGCAGAGCACCGCATCCCGGTTGTTCCCCGCGGTGCCGGCTCGGGGCTCTCGGGAGGCGCATCCGCCATTGACGGGTGCATTGTCGTCTCCCTCGAACGGATGCGTGCTGTCGAAATCGACCCGGTCACGCGAACCGCACGCGCCCAGCCGGGGGCCTTCAACGCGGAGGTCAAGGCTGCGGCCGCGAAGCACGGCCTTTGGTATCCGCCAGACCCGTCATCGTTCGAATTCTGCTCAATCGGCGGCAACGTGGCGACGAACGCTGGCGGCCTGTGCTGCGTCAAGTACAGCGTCACAAGCGATTACGTCCTGGGAATGACGGTCGTGCTCGCCGACGGTTCGGCCGTCACGCTCGGCGGCCCCCGTATCAAGGACGTCGCGGGACCCTCCCTCACGAAACTGTTCGTGGGCAGCGAAGGGACGCTCGGTATCATCACCGAGGTCACACTCCGGCTCGTGCCGGCGCAGCGGCCAGCGGCGACTCTCGTTGCCACATTTCCGACCGTCGCGGATGCCACCCAAACCGTCATCGACATCACCAGCAGGATGCGGCCCTCCATGCTCGAGTTCATGGACTCCGGTTGCATCAACGCCGTCGAAGACCTCACCAAAATGGGTCTCGACCGCTCGGCCGCGGGCATGCTTATCGTGCAATCGGATGAGCCGGGTTCGTCCGCTGCGGCAGAAATTGCTCGCGTCGAAGAGATTTGCGAGCGCAATCACGCGACCGAGGTGTATTCGACGGAGGATCCGGAAGAGGGCGAGGCGTTCGTCATGGCACGGCGGATGGTTCTCCCCGCGATCGAGAAGCTCGGGACCCTGCTTCTTGAGGATGTCGGCGTGCCGGTATCGCGGCTTGGCGACCTCGTTCTCGGTGTCGAAAGCATCGCGCAAACCTACGGCGTGAAGATTCCCGTCGTCGCGCACGCAGGCGACGGCAACACGCATCCGCAAATACTTCTCGACCCCGCTGATCCCGTGCAGCAGGAGTGTGCTCGGCAGGCGTTCGATGCGATCATGAAGCTCGCAATTTCCCTCGGCGGCACCATCACGGGTGAACACGGAGTCGGCCGACTGAAACGTGCATGGCTGCCCGAGTATCTCGGCGCGGAGGCCATGGCGCTGAACCAGCGCATCAAGACCGCCCTCGACCCGCTCAACATCCTGAACCCGGGTTCTGTGTTTCCCGCCTGATCGCGCGGCCGCTGGTGTTCTGTGCGGCGGGACTGGCCACGAAAGAACGCTCTGCGCGCCGGCTGGACGCGCGAGGAGCTGGCCTCAGCGGGACTCGACGCGGACGCCTAACGATCCACGTGGTGCGGCGACGGCAGTCTGGGTTTTTCCCCGTCGCCGGTAGCGCACGAGCCTTATCGCGTTCAGGATGACGACAAGCACGCTCACCTCGTGCACGAGCATTCCGGTCGACATGAACACCTGCTGCGCAAGCACACCGACGAGCAGCACGACGACGGTGCCGAGCGCGATAACGGTGTTTTGCTTCATGTTGCGCACCGTCGCTTTCGCGAGGGAGTACGCGTGGAGGAGCTGGTCGAATCGGTTGGCCATGAGGATGACGTCGGCGGTCTGAATCGAGACATCCGTGCCCGCACCCATCGCGATACCGACATCCGCCGTCGCGATTGCCGGAGCGTCATTGATGCCGTCGCCAATCATCGCGACCCGGTGTCCTGCGGCCTTCAGCTCGCTGACCGCGGTGACTTTATCCTGGGGCAGCAGTTCGGCGCGGAACTCGTCGATACCGAGCTCGGCCGCCACGCGCTGGGCGGTGTGGGGATTGTCGCCCGTGAGCATCACGAAACGCTTCACGCCAGCCGACCGAAGTGCGACGAGGGCTTCCGCGGCCTCCGGCCTGATTTGGTCGGCGATCGAAATGATTCCGTCCAGTGCTCCATTGACGGCGGCAAATACGACGGTGTTGCCGGCCCGCTCGCGATCTTCGGCGTACCGCTCCGCCTCGGGAGGCAAGGCGACTCCTTCGGAGAGCAGCACGCGACGCGAACCCACCGCGACCAGCTGGCCGTCCACGACGCCGCGAATTCCGCCGCCCTTGATGACCTCGACGTTGTGCGGCGGTTCCGTGGCACCAAGACCCCGGCTTTCCGCCTCAACGACAATCGTGCGACCGAGCGGATGTTCTGAGGCTCGTTCGAGACTCGCGGTCAGTCGCAGCATCCGCTCGTCGTCGCCGGCGAGGCTCGTGACATCGGTGACCTCCGGCATGCCCTGCGTGAGGGTTCCCGTCTTATCGAAGACGATCGTATCGATTTTGGAGAGACGCTCGAGGGCATCCCCGCCTTTCATGAGCACACCGTTGCGGGCGCCATTGCCGAGTCCTGCCACCATGGACACGGGCGTCGAAATGACGAGAGCGCCAGGGCACGCGATGACGAGGAACGTGAGAGCGAACTCCACGTCGCGCGTCACGAGGAAGACGACAACGGCGAGTGCGACGATCGTCGGGGTGTAAATGTTGGCGAAACGATCCAGGAACCGCTGGGTTTTCGTTTTCGTCTCCTGAGCCTCCTCGACAAGTTCGATGATCCGGGAGAACGTGGTTTCCTCGCCGACCCGATCGGCGAGAATTTCGAGATATCCGCTGTCCACGATCGTCCCGCTGTAGACCGAGTCGCCCGCGGTGCGCGAAACCGGCAGCGGCTCGCCCGTGATTGTCGCCTGGTTCACGTGCGCCTGACCGAAATCGATCGTGCCGTCTACGGCGATAGTGCCACCGGAGTGCACGAGCACTCGATCCCCCGGCACGATCTCTTCCGCCGGCACAATGACCGCCTCGCCGTCCCGAATGACCTTCGCCTCCTGCGGGGCGAGCGTGACGAGTTCGCGAAGCGACCGTCTCGCTTTTTCGAGAGTGCGTGCCTCAAGCCACGCGCCGAAAATGAACAGGAATGCGACGACGGCCGCCTCGACGTACTCGCCGATGATGAGCGCCCCGGTCACCGCGATGGTCACCAGAAGATCAATGCTGAACGCTTTCGCGCGGATCGCCTGCAGGGCGCGGATCGCCGTGGGCACTCCAGCGACGATTGCCGCCGTGAACAGGGCGGCGTCTCGCGCGAGAGTGAGCCCACCCAGATGAGCTCCGAGTGCGAAAAGCAGCAAGGCGCCGGATGCCGCGGCAATCCAGAACTTCATGCGACCGGTCATCGAAATCTCCCTGCCTTCTCGCCCGGCATTCGGCGGGCACACACCCAGTACACGGCATGGCGCGACGAAGCGCCTTGACGCGGATCAAGTTGCCTGAGTCGCTCGCGGTGGAACGAAAGCGCTCTCAGACGAGGCGCAGCGCCTCGATATCCAGAATGTCGATGCGTCGATTCCCGTGCTGGTGGATCCAGCCATTGTCTTCGAAGGCGGCAAGCCTTCGGCTCAGTGTCTCGGGGGTCAGTCCCAGGTAGGAGGCGACGTCCTTTTTCGTGATGGGCAACTCGATGCTGTTGCGCTGGTGCTGCTCGGCGAGACCGACAAGGTACGCGGCAACCCGGCTCGCCGCATCCTCTCCCGCCATCGCGCTGACCTGACCCTCGGTGCTTCCCAGTCGCTCGCTGAGAGTAGTCAGCATGGTGAGCGCGACCGAGGGATACGTCATCAGGTAGTCGCGGATGTCTTCGTGGTTGAGGGAGCAGATTTCCGACTCGGCCAGCGTGACCGCGAAATGGTCTGAGGCGCTTGGGGACATGAGCGCCTTCTCGCCCAGAAACTCTCCCGGGCCGAGCACGCGAATGACCTGCTCGTGGCCAGATTCGGTGATCCGATAGACCTTCACGGAGCCGGTGTGGATGATGCGCAGGTAAGGATTGTGCTCGCCCGCGCCGTACAACTGTTCGTTGCGCGGAACGACTCTGGGTCTCACTCGACGAGCGAGTTCGCTGATCTGTTCGTGATCGAGACCAGCAAAAATCGGTACGCGCGCCACGAGCGCTTCAAGTTCCCCTGCTGCTTCAGGCTCACCACCGGGATGCTCGTGACGATGCTCCATGGCTCTAGTGAATCAGGAAACCTTCTGGCCGAGTACAGGGTAGCCGAGTTTCGTGATCGATTCGGCGATCTCGTCGGCCGAAATTTTGGACTCGTCGAAGGCGACCTTCACCTTGTTCGAGTTGAACATGACCTGTGCGGATTCGACTCCGGCTTTCTTGCCGACTACGGATTCGATCTTGTTGATGCAGGACGGGCACGTGAACGGTTCCGTCTCAAATTTCGCGGTGCGTATAACGGTGCTCATGATGTGACCTCCGGTTTCCGGGCTCCTCGGCCCGATACCTCCATTAGGTCAAATAGTGCGTCGGCGTGCCTTGACGCAGGTCAATTTTCATATCCCGTTGCCGCGCGGAAGGTTCAATACCCGGTGAACTCCTCGGTGCGGATGTCGTCGCTGTCCACGCCCGCGCCATCGAGCATCGAGCGCATCGCCTTGACCATCGCGGCGGGCCCGCACAGGTAGTAGATCGGGGCCGAAAGATCATCGACGTAGCGGGACAGCATTGCCGCGTCGACGTGGCCAGTCTCACCCGTCCACGGCGTCTCCGCCTCATCCGCCCTGCTCATCGTGGGGACGAAGGTCACGTTGTCATTCGAGGCATCCAGCTTCGTTAACTCGTCCAGAAACACGGCACCGTCGGGAGTTTTGCTCGAATAAAGCACGATGATGCGGTGTCCGGTGTTGTCGTGAACGCTCTGCAGCGTGATGCTGCGCGTGGGTGTGATCCCGATCCCTCCCGTGAGGAACACGGCCGGGCGCTTCAGGTTGTTGTGCAGCGTGAACGATCCGTAGGGGGCATCCAGTTCCAGTTCGGTGCCGATGGGCGCGTCCCTCAGCACCCGCTTGAACGCGGTGTCGCGCATGCGCGTGGTCGCCATGAGGAACGGTTCGTAGGGTGCGCTCGAGAGCGTGAATCCGCGGATGTTGCCTTCCGCGTCCGTCTCGGGCGGGTCAAGCAGCGTGTAGTCGGCGAACTGGCCGGCGTTGTACTCGAACCCTTCGGGTTTTTCGAAACGGAACGACATGATGCCGTCCGCTTCCTCGATCTTGTCCAGCAGTCGTGTGATGGGGAGTGCCATGAGCCACCTGACCTTTCTCGAGCCGCAACGGCGAACTCTCGCACTGTGCGGGGCCGAGCGCGGTTGACCTTCTTTCAGGTTAACACCGTCTCGCCGCAGGCGCCGCGGTGCGGCTTGCGGCCATCAACCTAGACTCGGAGTATGAGCGATGTCGGTACGCGCCCGCAACCCTGGGCAATGACCATTCCGTTCCTCACTCTCGGAAGTGCGGGAATAGTTTTCGGCGGACTGTTCTCCGCGGCGACCGCGCGCGCTGCCACCTACCACTCGGCATGGTTCGTCGCATACTTCGTTCTCGTCGTCGGTGTCGCCCAAGTTGCGCTCGGCCTCGGCCAGTGGTGGCTGGCATCCGAGCGGCCCCGAACCGGACTTCTCGTGGGTGAGCTTGTCGCGTTCAATCTCGGCAATGCGGGGGTCATTGTCGGTACTCTCCTCGCTGCGTCGATCTGGGTGGATGCGGGAAGCGCCCTCCTTATCATCGCGCTCGTGAGTTTCGCGTGGGCCGTGCACACTCCCGCGCGGCGCGGTCTCGCGCTGTGGACGTATTGGGCGCTCATCATCCTGCTGTTCGCGAGCGTGATAGTTGGCCTCGTGTTTGCGCACACGGGTGCCGCGTAATCGGGCTGTGTGGGCTCGCGGGCGAGCCGACTTGACCGTGCGTGTGCGCCCGGGAGGCCGGTACCCAGCATTTGGTTCGTCCCCGGGCTACGCTCGAAAGTATGAAGCACCCCTCGTCTGACGATCAGCTGTTCCCCGCACCGGACAAGGGTTACGTAACCGAATCGGTGCACGCGAGTTACCGTACGGAGCTGGTCAAAAAACCCGAAGACGTGGTGGATGATGACTGGGCCGGCGGCGTCCCGGCGCAATACGGGGTGGCTCCACGCATCCGCATCGGGCGAAATAAGTGGTTCAACCTGTTGTGGCTCATTCCTATCGGGCTGGTACTTCTCGTCGCCGGAATCGCCGTGGCGAAGGGGCTTCGCGAACTTCCCGCCATTCAGGCTTTCATCGCGGACTACCCCGGCCAGTCGGAACTCCCGGCAGGTGCACCCGTCGGCTTCCCGGCATGGCTCGCGTGGCAGCACTTCCTGAACGCGTTCCTCTTGATCTTCATCATCCGCTCGGGCGTGACCATCCTCGCCGACCACCCTCGCCTCTACATGACGAGGCACTCCACGCCCGGCAAAGACTGGTTCCGCATGCAGAAGCCGGTTCCCGCCGACCCGCTGTACACGGCCAAGATGGATTCGATCACGCTGCCGGATGGCGTTGGACTGCCTGGGCGCCGCCACTCGATTGGTCTCGCGCGATGGTGGCATCTCGGCGTCGACACGCTGTGGTTGCTCAACGGCATCGTGTTCATGGTGCTCATCTTCGTCACCGGCCAGTGGATGCGGCTCGTGCCGGTCAGCTGGGACGTCATTCCGCACTCGATTTCGGTGGCGATTCAGTATCTTTCCCTGGACTGGCCACTGGATAACGGATGGGTCAACTACAACAGCCTGCAGTTGATCGCCTACTTCCTCACCGTATTCGTCGCGGCTCCTCTCGCGCTCATCACGGGGCTCGGGATGTCGCCTGCCCTTTCGACACGGTTCCGCTGGATCAGTTCGATCTTCAGCATCCAGGTCGCGCGCTCCCTGCATTTCGCGGTGCTGTGCTGGTTCGTCACCTTCATCGTCGTGCACGTCTCCCTCGTGTTCGCCACCGGGGCGCTGCGCAACCTCAACCACATGTACGCGGGACGCGATGATGAAAGCTGGGTGGGCTTCTGGGTCTTTGCGGCTTCTCTCGTCGTCATGATCGTGGCGTGGGTTGCCGCTACACCTCTCACCTACCGGTATCCGCGTACGGTGCAAAAGGTGGGCTACTTCCTCATTGGCCCTGCACAGAAGCTGTTCGAACACCTGGACGCCAAGCCCGGCCAGTACACCGAGAAGGACATTTCGCCGTACTTCTGGCACAACGGCAAGTACCCTGAGGATGCGGACTTCGAGAAACTGCGCGAAAACAATTTCGCCAGTTACCGCCTGCGCATCAACGGGCTCGTGGAGAACCCGGTCGAGCTGAGCCTGAGCGAGTTGCGGGCGCTTCCGCACCACGAGCAGATCACGCAGCACTTCTGCATTCAGGGCTGGTCGGGCGTGGCCAAGTGGGGCGGCGTGTCGATGTCCACGATTCTGGACCTCGTCAAACCGACGCCGGAAGCAAAGTGGGTGGTCTTCTACTCGTACGCGCCGGGGCCGGATGGCGGTCTCTACTACGACGCGCATCCGATCGAACAAATGCGCTACCCGCTCACGATGCTTGCGTACGAGATGAACGATGACGATCTTTCCTTCGGCCACGGAGCGCCGCTGCGGCTGAGGAACGAAGTGCAGCTGGGCTTCAAGATGGTCAAGTGGATCAAGGGCGTCGAATTTGTGGAAAGCTTTGAGGAGATCGGGGGTGGTCACGGTGGATACAACAACGACCACGAGTTCTTCGGCTACCGACAGTCCATCTGAGGCTGCTCAGTCCGCGAGCGTCCCGCTCGTCGACACTCGGGGCAGGCCACTGCATGACCTCCGTTTCTCGGTCACGGATCGCTGCAACTTCCGCTGCGTGTACTGCATGCCGAAGGAGATTTTCGGTCGCGACTATGCCTTCATGCCGCGGGAGGAACTGCTGAGTTTCGAGGAGATCACGAGACTCGCCCGCATCGCGGCAGTCCACGGCGTTGAGAAGATCCGACTCACGGGCGGGGAACCGCTGCTGCGCAAGGGCCTCCCGGAGCTCATTGAGATGCTCGGCGAATTGCGCACCCCCGCTGGCGAAGCGTTGGACATCGCCTTGACCACGAACGGTTCCGCGCTCGCGCACCTCGCGCCGGCGCTCAAGGACGCTGGCCTGCGGCGCGTCACGGTGTCTCTCGATTCGCTCGACGACGCGACGTTTCAGGCCATGAACGACATCCGATTTCCGGTGCAGAAGGTTCTGCACGGTCTTGAGGTTGCCCATGACGTCGGGCTCGGACCCATCAAAGTGAACATGGTCGTCAAGAAGGGCCAGAACGATCAGGACATCGTGTCGATGGCACGCCACTTCAAAAACACCCCGTACATTCTCCGATTTATCGAGTACATGGATGTCGGGTCGACCAACGGATGGCAACTGGGTGAAGTTGTTCCCTCCGCCGAAGTGATCGCGCGCATCAACGCGGAACTGCCGCTCGAGGAGGTTGAGCCGAACTATCGCGGCGAAACATCCAGGCGCTGGCGCTATCGGGATGGCGGCGGAGAGATTGGCGTGATATCCAGCGTGACGCAGTCGTTCTGTCACTCCTGTTCCCGGGTGCGCATTTCGGTAGACGGCAAACTGTACACCTGCCTCTTTGCGGAAGAGGGGCATGATCTTCGCACGCTCCTGCGCGGCGGCGCCAGCGACGACGAGCTCTCCGCCGTCATGGCGAGCATCTGGCGAAAGCGAACCGACCGTTATTCTGAAGTGAGGTCGCTCAATACCGAGAGGCCCAAACCCGGCGCGAAGAGAATCGAGATGTCCTACATTGGCGGCTGAAACTGACACCGGGATGACGGTGAACGTGAGATATTTCGCGGCGGCGGCCGAGGCGGCGGCGCGCGAAGAGGAACTGCTCTCGATGCCGGCAGGCACGACTCTCGGCGGACTCAAGCGGCACCTGGTCGAACAGTACGGCGAACAGATGCGCAGGGTCGTCGAGTCGGGTTCGTTCCTCATTGATGGCGTCGTGCGCAAAGACGACGCGTTCCTGATTGGTGAAGGAGTGGATGTCCTTCCGCCGTTTGCGGGCGGATAGGGATGACCACGACCTCCGGGAGCGGCACGCCATACGCGGACGCCGTCGCTGCGAATTCTCGCCAGGACCTGCTGCGGTTGAACGTTCCCGGTCACAGCGGAGACGAGGGTGCTTCACCTGAACTCAGCAAATTCTTGAGCACGGACGTTCTGCAGAAAGACATCAGTCCCCTGTTGTGGGGAATCGATCTGGGAACGGACAGCCCGTACGACGAAGCCCTCGCGCTCGCCGCGGAAGCGTGGGGTGCACGTCAAACCTGGTTCCTCACCAACGGCGCCTCCCAGGCGAACCGAATGGGTGCGCTCACCTTTGGTGCGTTCAGGAAACCCGATCAACCGGTACTCGTGCAGCGCAGCGCCCACTCCAGCTTCATCGACGGAATCATCCTCGCCGGACTCACTCCGGTTTTTGTCGCGCCCATGATCGACGATCGCTATGGCATTGCGCATGGCGTCTCGCCGGCCGAACTCGAGCGCACGCTCTCGAAAACTGACGAACCCAAAGGTGTGTACATCGTCACACCGAGCTACTTCGGCGCGGTGGCGGATGTTGCCTCGATGGCGGAGATCGCCCACGCGGCCGACGTGCCGCTCATGGTCGATGAGGCGTGGGGCGCGCACTTCGGATTCCACCCTGAACTTCCGCACAACTCGCTTTCTCTCGGCGCCGACCTCGTTGTCTCGAGCACGCACAAACTCGGTGGCAGTCTCACCCAGTCCGCGATGATTCATTTGGGAGACGGCCCCTTCGCCGACGAGTTGGCGCCGCTCGTGCAGCGCGCATACATGATCACGATGTCGACAAGTCAGAGCGCGCTCCTGCTGTCCTCGCTGGATATCGCCCGCAACTCGCTCGTCACGGGCGATCGGCAGTTGGGCGAAGCGATCGCCGCCGCCGAACGCATCCGCGCTGAGATCCGGCGCCGAGGGCGGTTCCCGATCGTCAGTGACACGTGGGAGTTCGACGGGGTTGTCGCTTCGGATCCGCTGAGAATCTCGGTCGATGTTCGCGCTGCGGGGCTGAACGGTCACGCCGTGCGGGAGCGGCTGATTCGCGAGGAGGGGATATACACCGAGATTTCCACCGACGCCTGCATCGTCGCTTTCCTCGGTCCCGGGTTCGCGCCGGATTCCCGCCGATTCGTCGACGCGCTCCATCGGTTGGAGCCCACAGATTCGCTGGCGTACGCAGACACGTACGCGCTTCCGTTGCCGGGTTTCGGCGAGCTTCGCATGCGGCCGCGAGCTGCGTGGTTCGCGCCAGCACAGATTGTGGAAGCGCGCGATGCGATCGGCCGCGTGTCAGTCGATTCGCTCGCCGCGTACCCGCCCGGAATCCCGAATGTCCTGCCCGGGGAAGTCATCACTCGAGACGTCGTCGACTTTTTGCGCACCGTTGCGGCGAGCCCCGGCGGTTACGTGCGGGGGGCGACAGACGCCGCAGTGGATAACCTTCGCGTGGTGGCGGACGCCGACTGACGGAGCACTGAGGAGTCGGTCAGGAGAAGGCGGCGATCCCGGTCTGAGCTCGCCCCAGAATGAGCGCGTGCACATCGTGCGTGCCTTCGTATGTGTTCACGACTTCCAGGTTCACGAGGTGTCTGGCAATTGAGAACTCGTCGCTGATTCCGTTTCCGCCGAGCATGTCGCGCGCCTGGCGGGCAATGTCCAGCGACTTACCGGCGCTGTTGCGTTTCATGATCGAGGTGATTTCGGGCGCAGCAGTGCCGTCATCCTTCATCCGACCGAGTCGCAGGCAACTTTGCAGCGCGAGCGCAATCTCCGTCTGCATGTCCGCGAGCTTCTTCTGGATGAGCTGGTTGGCGGCGAGGGGACGACCGAACTGCGTGCGGTCGAGAACGTACCGCCGGGCGGTGTGCCAGCAGTCTTCCGCGGCGCCCAAAGCACCCCAACTGATGCCGTAGCGCGCGGAATTCAGGCACGTAAACGGACCCTTGAGCCCCCGGATGTCCGGGAAAGCGTTCTCGTCAGGACAAAAGACGTCCTCCATCACCACTTCGCCCGTCACCGAAGCGCGAAGACCTACCTTGCCGTGAATCGCGGGGGCGCTGAGACCATCCCAACCTTTCTCCAAAACAAAGCCCCGGATGTCGCCCTCATCATCCTTCGCCCACACGACGAAGACGTCGGCGATCGGGCTGTTGGTAATCCAGGTCTTGGCGCCGCTGAGACGATATCCACCGTCGACTTTTTTCGCTCTGCTGGTCATCGATCCCGGATCCGAACCGTGGTCGGGTTCGGTGAGCCCGAAGCATCCGATGAGTTCACCGCTCGCCAGGCGCGGAAGGTACTTGAGCTTGGCCTCGTCGGTGGCGAACTCGAAGATCGGGACCATGACGAGCGAGGACTGCACGCTCATCATCGATCGGTAACCGGAATCGACCCGCTCCACCTCGCGCGCGATGAGACCGTAGCTCACGTAGTTGAGTCCGCTGCCCCCGTACTCTTCGGGAATCGTCGCGCCGAGCAACCCGATTTCACCCATTTCTCTGAAGATTGCCGGGTCCGTGTCCTCGTTGCGAAACGCCTCCTGCACTCGCGGGGCAAGCCGCGACTGGGCATATTGCGCAGCGGCGTCCCGGATCATCCGCTCGTCGTCGGTGAGTTGCTCATCCAGTCGCAGCGGGTCTTTCCAGTCGAACCTGATTCCCATGTGTCAAGTCTGCACTATTCGCCGAACGACCCGGCTCGCGGGCTAACGGGCGCGGTCGCCCTGAGCCGGCTTTGCGACGGTCAACAGCACGGCGGAATCCTCGATCGCCGTGAGCGTCAGGTTTTCTTCGGGAACGATCAGCAGGTCTCCGACCCACGCCGTCCAGTCGTTGCCGCCGCTGCTCATCATGACGCGGCCGTGCAGGACGTGAATGGTGGCTTCGCCGGGACTCGTGTGCTCGTCGAGTTTGGAGCCTTCGCGCAGCGCTATCACCGTCTGCCTCAGTGTTTTCTCGTGGCCGCCGAACACGGTTTTTGAGCTGCGGCCGCTGCTGGCGCTTCGCGCGTGCTCCAGTTCATGCCGAACGAGCGCGGTGAGCGAAGTCTTTTGCATGGGCTCACCATACCCGCCCTTCCTAGTTCATTCCCACGAGTCGGCCGATCCAGTTGAAGTGGATGATGGTTCCCACCGCCACGAAGAGAAGCACATTCAGCAGCACGGTGTACCAAAAATCACGGGCAAACTTCTCCTTCTTGGTTTTGTGTCGAAAGTGAATTTGCGCGATAACGCCGCCCGGCCATCCGCCGACAAGCCCCAGCAGATGCAACTGCGTTTCGGGAACGCGCCACGTGCCGGCGATTGCGGCGTTCTTATCCTGCCAGTAGAAAGCGAAGGAGACGATGCTCACTCCACCGTAAATTGCCACCACCCACGCCGGCATGCCCCAGAACATGACTTCCAATGCCACGATCGCCGCGAAACCGGCCACCGCTGTGTACCCCAGAATTTTTGCGCCGAGCCTCTTCGCGGCGGGTGTCTGCCACCGGTTTGCTCCCACGGCCACGACGCGCTCCGCACGCAGTTGGCCCTGAGCGTTCACCTCGGAAGAGTAGCTGACAGCCATGCCATCGTGCGGGCGCTCCACGTCGCTGTCGAACGACTTGATGTGGAGGAAGAGGTCCTGGCCACCATCCTCCGGGCGAACGAAACCGAAGCCCCGCTCATCATGCCAGTTCACGACAACGCCGTTATGACGCACAGCGCGACCCTCGTGTTTTCACAACCCAACCCACTCGGAGTGGCCATCCTTGTAGTGCTGTCGTTTCCAAATGGGGACCGTGGACTTGATTCGTTCCACCAACAGCTCGCACGCGTCAAATGCTTCGCGCCGGTGGGCGGCGGATGCTGCCGCCGAGAGCGCGATATCGCCGATCGCAAGGTGCCCAACGCGGTGGGCGGCAGCGACGCTCAGCCCGGTTTCCGCTGCGACTGCGGCACAGCACTCGGCGAGAATTCGCTGAGCTTCAGGATGCGCCTGGTAGTCGAGCGACAGAATGTCCATTCCCTCATCGTGGTTGCGCACGACTCCGGAAAACACGACGACGGCCCCGCTGGACGGCGACTCCACGGCGGCGCGGATGATGCCTTCATCGATGGCGGCATCCGTGACGGTTGCCATGTGCGACGGTTCGGGTTCTGAGCGCATGGTTTCAGTCTGCATGATCAATAGCGAACCATGCGGGGATCAACGGCGATCGAGTATCGATCGATGCCGCCGGAAAGATGATGAACGTTCTCGAATCCGGCGCCCCGCAGCAGAGCGAGCGCGTGTGCGGAGCGAACCCCGGAGTGGCAGTACAAGACCACGGGGGCATCCCTCCTGATCGCGTCGAGGCGCATCATGAGCGACCCAAGAGGCACAGCGTCGGACGGTTCGATGACGGCGATCTGCCGCTCGAACGGTTCTCGGATGTCCACGAGCTGAATGTCGATGCCCGAGGAGAGCAGGCCAGCCAGTTCTTCGGCGTCGATGGCGTCGCCGAAATCTCCTGCGGAGGTCGACGACGTGCCTGCGGTCGCGAGTTCGCCTGAGATCGGTTCACTGAGTCCGCAGAATGCGTCGTAGTCAATGAGTTCGGTTATCGGCCCCGCTTCCTCGCTTCGCGCGTATGCAATATCGCGAAAACGTCCCGTGAGTGCGTCGTATGTCGTCACGGTGCCGATGAGGGGTGAGCCGATTCCGGTAATGATCTTGATGGTTTCCGCGCTCATGAGGGCGCCGATCACCGCACACACACTCGGCAGCACACCGCCTTCTGCGCACGAGGGCACGGTTCCCGGCACCGGTGGCGTGGGGAACAGGTCCCGATAGGTGGGGCCGTGCTGCGCCCACGCCACACTCAACTGACCCGAGTACTGGAGGATCGCACCCCACACAAGCGGAGTGCCCGTCAGCGCCGCCGCATCGTTGGCAAGGTACCGCGTGGGAAAGTTGTCGCTGCCGTCGAGCAGGATGTCGTAATTTTCCAAAAGGTGCAGGATGTTGCCCGAGCCGAGGTGCTCTCGGTGAGCGATCACCGTGGTCGCAGGGTCCATGGCGGCGATGGTGTCTGCGAGCGAATCCAGTTTGCTGCGGCCGATGTCCGACACCCCGTGCACAATCTGCCGGTGCAGATTGGAGAGCTCGACGACATCCGTGTCGATGACTCCGATGGTTCCGACGCCGGCGGACGCGAGGTACGGCACGGTAGCGCTGCCCAGTCCTCCCGCTCCGATGACGAGGACGCGGGCATTGGCCAGTCGACGCTGAGCTTCCTCGTCAAAACCCGGCAGCGATAGCTGACGGCTGTACCTGGCGAGTCGGTCAGGGGGGAGCGGCGGGCCCGGTTCCACGAGGGGTGGGACGGATGCCATGCCAACCTCCTCGAGAGTGAACCGCCGCGTGCGGGTTGCGGCGGCGCTACGATTCAGTCTATTTCTCGTTTGCTGTGGCCACCGCAGTGTCGATGGCCTCGGCAATCGCGCGTGCGGAATCCATACCGGCTCCGACTTTTCGTCCCGCATCGAAACCGACGAGGAACGTGGTGACTGGCGCTGCCGGACGCACGACCGCTTTGGCGGCATCGCCGGCAAGATTCAGAATCTGGTCCAGATCCATCCGCAATTCGGTTAGCTCGAGCGCCACCGTGAGTCGGCCGACGAAGGCCTCAAGCGTTGCGCGTTCCTGATCATTCATTGTGGATTCCCTCTCTTCGAATCGTCATGCCGGTGTTGGTGGTGCAAGAGCGTGTCCATCTACGATGCCTGGGACAGCAGCAGCACCGGTGGTCGCGGGCGGTGTCGCACCCAGCCGCTCTGCATCCTCCCACGTGTCCACGTCCGCGGTGGCGTCTCTGGGCACCATCACGTCGAGGAGATTCATATCCTCGATGAGTCGAAACAACGACATTCCGGACAACGGGTTTGCGGCGTGCTGTGCGGAGTCGACTCCCTTGCGCGCGTTTTCCAGCGCGGTGCAGAGTGCGCTCGTGCGGTATGCCGCGGCAAGGGGTTGGCGTCGCAGCACCCCATCGCCATCGCGCTCGACGGCGAGGACTCCGTCGTATTGCTGCGCTGAACTCAGCGCAGCAAGAAGGATGGGTACAGCGACGCCGACATGAGGCATGTCGCACGCAAGAACAACGACCGTGTTCGAAACGGTTCGGTGTTGTGCGGCACTCAGTGCGGCGCCGAGCGCGGCGACCGGCCCTCCGAAGGCAGGCTCCTCGCGCACGAGAACCGTGCCGTCCGCGAGCGGGAAAGACGGTTCCGGTCCTACGACGGTGACGTGACGCGCGGAACGGACCGCCGCCAGTGTTCGTTCCAGCAGCGTGGATGATTCGACGAGAAATTCGGCCTTCGAAACGAAGTTCAGTCGCGCGGAACGACCGCCCGACAGAACTATCGCGTCACACTGCACTCCCGCAACTTTCCACTACTCCATACCCCATTACGATGCGAGCAGTTGCCTCAAAACATATTGAAGAATGCCACCGTGCTGGAAGTACGCGGCCTCCGCGGGTGTGTCGATGCGTACCGCGGCGTCGAACTCCCGCGAATCGCCGTCGGAGGAGACAGTGATCGTGACGCGTTCCGGCGTGCGGGCCGCACCCTCCAGTCCGCGGACCGAATAGGTCTCTTCCCCGGTGAGACCGAGGCTCTCCGCGGTGTCGCCGGGCAGGAACTGGAGCGGCAGAACGCCCATACCGATGAGGTTGGATCGGTGAATGCGCTCAAAGCTCGTCGCGAGCACCGCCTTCACCCCGAGCAGCAGCGTGCCCTTTGCGGCCCAGTCCCGGGACGAACCCGAGCCGTATTCCGAGCCGGCGATCACGAGGAGCGGCACGCCATCCGCCTGGTACTTCTGACTCGCATCAAAGATGCTCATTTGTTCGCCGTCGGGCATGTGGCGGGTTTCGCCACCCTCGACGCCGGGCACCATCTGGTTGCGTAAACGAATGTTGGCGAACGTCCCGCGAATCATCACCTCGTGATTGCCCCGGCGAGAACCATACGAGTTGAAGTCGCCCGGCTTGACACCGTTCTCCTGCAACCAGCGGCCGGCCGGGGAATCTCGCTTGATGCTTCCCGCTGGAGAAATGTGATCCGTGGTGACCGAATCACCAAGCAGGGCGAGTACGCGAGCATCGACGATGTCCTTGAGCGGCTCTGGCTCGCGCGGCATGCCGTCGAAATAGGGCGGCTGACGCACGTACGTGGAGGTGTTGTCCCACGCGAACATGTCCGCATCCGGGATCTCCAGCGACTGCCAATTGTGGTCGCCGTCGAACACGTTCGCGTACCCTTCCGTAAACATCGTGGATTCGACGGAGGAGCCAATGAGCGCCTGAACTTCTTCGCTGGATGGCCAGATGTCCCGAAGGTAGACGTCCTGACCGGAGGAACCCTGTCCAATGGGATCGGTGAGAAGATCCGTGTTCATGGTGCCTGCCAGTGCATACGCGACAACAAGTGGCGGCGACGCCAGGAAGTTCATTTGCGTCTGCGGGTGGATTCGTCCCTCGAAGTTGCGATTGCCGGAAAGAACGGCAGAAACGTTCAAATGGTGATCGTCCACGGCCTTCGCGATTTCGGGGATGAGCGGACCCGAGTTGCCGATGCACGTCGTGCAACCGTATCCGACAAGGTTGAAGCCGAGCTTGTCGAGGAACGGCGTGAGGCCTGCCTTTTCGTAGTAGTCGGTGACGATGCGCGAACCTGGCGCGAGCGAGGTCTTCACCCAGGGCTTGACGTCGAGTCCGAGCTCAACCGCCTTCTTGGCCATGAGTCCCGCCCCAATCATGACCTCGGGGTTCGAGGTGTTCGTGCAGGAGGTGATGGCGGCGATCACGACGTGGCCGTTGTCGACATCCGCTGTGCTTCCATCGGCGAATGTGACGCTCGTCGGGTCGGAAAGCCAGGGTACTTCTTCCTGCTTGACGGTGCGATCGATGGGTGTGCCGTTCTCCCCCAGAGAGCTGAACGCGATCGGGTCGCTCGCGGGGAACGACTCATCGGATGCCTCATCGAGACCGGTGAGGTTCTCGGGAGCCTGAGATCCTTCGGTGAGAATCGCGCTGACCACTTTGCGGGCTTTGCGCAGCGGAATGCGATCCTGCGGACGCTTGGGTCCAGCGATGGAGGGTTCCACCTTGGCCAGATCCAGCTCCATGATCTCCGAATAGTCGGCCTCGCGATCCGGGTCATGCCAAAGTCCCTGCTCCTTGGCGTACGCCTCCACCAGTCGCACTTGCGACTCGGGGCGTCCCGTCAACCGGAGGTACCTGAGCGTCTCGTCGTCGATGGGGAAGATTGCGCACGTGGAGCCGTACTCGGGGCTCATGTTGCCGAGCGTCGCACGATTGGCAAGCGGAATCGACGCAACACCGGGACCGAAGAATTCGACGAACTTTCCCACCACCCCGATCTTTCGAAGCTTGTGCGCGACGGTGAGAACGAGATCGGTCGCGGTGGCGCCCTCGGGAAGTTTCCCGGTGAGTTTCACGCCGACGACGGGCGGCACGAGCATGCTCATCGGCTGGCCGAGCATGGCGGCCTCGGCCTCGATTCCACCGACGCCCCAACCGAGCACACCGAGACCATTGACCATGGGGGTGTGCGAATCGGTGCCGACCAGCGTGTCGCAGTACGCCTGAGTCACGCCGCCCCTGTCACGGGTGAACACGACACGGGACAGGAATTCCAAATTGACCTGATGGCAAATTCCGGTGTCCGGCGGGACCACGAGGAAGTCGTCAAACGCCTGCTGTGCCCAGCGCAGCAACTGGTAGCGCTCCTTGTTTCGGGAGAATTCGAGGTTCGCGTTGACCTGGAATGCGCTCGGCGTCCCGAAGGCATCGGCGATGACGGAGTGATCGATCACGAGTTCTGACGGGATGAGAGGGTTGATTTTCTGCGGATCGCCGTCGAACGACGCCATGGCGTCGCGCATGGCGACGAGGTCGACGACGCAGGGCACGCCGGTAAAGTCCTGAAGCAGCACGCGGGCGGGGGTGTACTGAATCTCGGCGCCGTGCGCCGCCGAGGAGTCCCACTCGGCCACCGCCTGCACTTGCTCTTTCGTGACGAGGGTTCCATCTTCGTTTCGCAGGAGGTTTTCGAGCAGCACCTTCAGGCTGTACGGCAGCCGTTCATGTCCCGGGACGGCATCCAGTCGATATATTTCGTACTTTTTGTCGTCGACCTCAAAGTCAGCGCGTGCATCGAAACTGTTCATGTTCGCTCCTCCATGCGTCGACGGAGTGAACTCAGCGCCGACGGCCATCCTGTCTCCATCGTGCGCCGTAACCCGGGCACTGTCAACGCGAGCGGCATGGCCGTCGCGGGAGGAATAGGCTAGAAGGTACAGCGACCTTAGGGAAAGCGAGGCCTCAATGGCGGACTCACGACGTCCGGCAGCAGCCAAAGTTTCCGCAAAGTCCTCTGGCGAATCGGCCACGGTGCTGCGCGGTTTTTACGAACAAATGGTGCTCGTGCGGGAGTTTGAACTCCGTGCAAGCGAAATGTACGCGCGAGCGAAAATTGGCGGTTATTGCCATCTGAATCTTGGTGAAGAGGCCACGGTAGTCGGCCTCATGGCGGCGCTGAAAGCCACCGACTACCTCTTCATGGGCTACCGAGATCACGGCTATGCGCTCATGCGCGGCATGGAGCCCGGCCCGGTCATGGCGGAACTCTTCGGCAAATCCACGGGAGTCGTCGGCGGCTACGGCGGATCGATGCACATGTTCGATCTGGAGCGGCGCACCATGGGCGGTTACGGCATCGTGGGCGGTCAGATTCCGCCCGCAACGGGCGCCGCATTCGCGATCAACTATCGCAGCAAGGCTGGGAAAAAGGCCGAGGCTGTCATGTGCCTCCTGGGGGACGGCACCACCAACATCGGGGCATTCCACGAATCGCTCAATCTTGCGGGACTCTGGAAGCTTCCGATCGTCTACGTGATAGTGAACAACCGGCTCGGAATGGGCACGCCCGTTGACCTCGCATCCGCAGAACCCGACCTGTACAAGCGCGGCTGCGCGTATCGCATTCCCGGTGAGCGCATTGACGGCGATGACCCGGTGGTGGTGCGGGATGCCGCCCTCGCGGCGCTCGAAAAGGCCAGGGTCGAACGGCAGCCCATGATTCTCGAGACCATGAGCTTCCGGTTGAAGGGTCACTCCGTCGTGGACCCGGCGCGGTATCGCTCGAGGGAAGACACGGAAGAGGCACAGGCCAACGATCCGGTGCCGGCTTTCCGTAATCGGTTGCTGAAGTCCGGGGTCCTCGACGACAAGGCCGCGGAGCGCATTCAT
This sequence comes from Agreia sp., assembly GCA_044464485.1. GTDB lineage: Bacteria > Actinomycetota > Actinomycetes > Actinomycetales > Microbacteriaceae > Terrimesophilobacter. The sequence goes on along the minus strand of JBIQLG010000002.1, from coordinate 72,799 downwards.
GAGCGGGCGGAGCAAACCGTGAACGAGGCGGTGGAGTTCGCGGACTCGAGCCCCGATCCGGACGTGGACGGGATGTTCAAGCGCGTGTACGCCACTCCCGTGCCGAACATGCCGCGGTCGTTTCCCGGCGATCCTTTGGTGGTGACGTCATGACCGAAATGACGTATCGGCAGGCACTCAATGACACGTTGCGCGCGGAGCTCACCAGAGACGAAAACGTTTACCTCATCGGCGAAGAGATCGGGGTGTTCGAGGGCTCGTACAAGATCACCGCGGGGCTGTTGAAAGACTTCGGGCCCCGCCGGGTTGTCGATACCCCGATTTCCGAAGAAGGTTTCACCGGTGTCGCGATCGGCTCCGCAATGCTCGGACTTCGCCCGGTGGTCGAAATCATGACCATTAACTTTTCGCTCATCGCTATCGACCAGATTGTGAATCACGCCGCGAAAATTCGCACGATGTTCGGTGGAGAAGTCAGTGTGCCGATCGTCATTCGAACTCCGGGTGGTGGCGGCCAGCAACTGGCAGCGACTCACTCCCAGAATCTCGAAGTCTGGTACGCGCACATCCCCGGTTTGAAGGTCGTGGCACCGTCGAATCCCGCGGATGCGAAAGCGCTTCTGACGGCAGCAATCCGCGATGACGACCCGGTGTTGTTCTTGGAGAACCTCGGTCTTTACAACCTCAAGGGCGATGTCCCGGATGGCGAACAGGTTGGCGAGATAGGAAGGGCGGCCATCGCACGGGAAGGCAACGACATCACGGTCGTGAGCTATTCTCGGGGTGTCGTCACGGCGCTCGAGGTCGCTGCGCAGTTCGCGGAACAGGGAGTCTCCGTGGAGGTTGTGGACCTGCGCAGCCTGCGGCCCCTGGATCGGGAAACCGTGTGCACCTCCGTGCGCAAGACGAGCCGCGCGGTGATTTTCGAAGACGACCTGCTCAGCTACGGAATAGGCGCCGAGATTTCCGCGACCATCGGCGAGGGTGCGTTCGACTGGCTGGATGCGCCGGTGCGCCGGGTGGCCGCAGCGGAAGTTCCGTTGCCCTATTCCAAGCCCCTGGAGTCGGCAGCGATGCCGGATGCCGCCGCACTCACGAAGGTCATCCGCGAGACACTCGACGCATCAGCGTTCGGAGGGAGTGAACATGCCTGAAGTTGTGATGCCGCGACTGTCGGACACGATGGAAGAGGGCGAACTTTCCAAGTGGTTGAAGAACGAGGGTGACACGGTAGCCAAGGGCGATATCCTCGCGGAGATCGAGACCGACAAAGCCACGATGGATCTCGAGGCATTCGAGTCCGGGGTGCTGGAGAAGCAGCTTGTCGAAGCCGGATCGGTCGTTCCGATCGGCACGCCGGTCGCCATTATCGGAGACGGCTCAGGCAAGGCCCAGGGCGCGCCCACATCGAAAGCACCGAAGAAAGACGAGGCTGAATCTCCCGAAGATGCGGGAAGGCCTGAGGCCGCCACGGATGATACGGCTGCGGCGAAAACTCCGGAACGCAAACCAGAAGAGTCCGAACCGGCAGAGGACGAACCTGCAGAAGGCAAACCGGCAGAACACGAACCGGCAGAAGGCGAGTCAGTAGAACACGAATCAGAGCAGCGCCCCGCACCGGAATCCTCGGAATCAGACCCACAGGCGACGTCGCCGGATGCGAAGTCCGAGAGTGCTGCACCGGATCGCTCTGCCCGGCCGAGAATGTCTCCACTCGCGCGCAAGATTGCGAAGGACCACGGGCTCGACCCGTCCGACATCGCCGGATCGGGACCGCAGGGCCGCGTCGTGCGCGCGGACGTGGAAGCGGCGATTTCGGAGGGGACGGCACACGAGGCATCCGCTTCGTCACGCGGCACGGCGAGCGGGCGTGCTGGCACCGAGCGCACCGGCAACGCACTCGCAGGTAAGGACGAGGTTGTTGCCGTGAACCGCATCCGCAAGGTTGCCGCGAAGCGTCTCACGGAGAGCCAGGCGGTTCCGCACTTCTTCCTCACGAGCGTCGTCGACGTCGAGCGGCTTCTGGATTTCCGCGCCGAAGTGAATGCCGCGCTCGAATCCCGTGGCGCGAAGGTGAGCGTGAATGACTTGGTGGTGCGGGCAGCTGCCGTGACGCTGCGACGGCACCCTGAGGCGAATTCGTCCTGGGGTGATGATGCTCTCATCCGCAAAGCGCATGTGAACGTCGGAATAGCTGTCGCAACCGACGCTGGCTTGCTTGTCCCCGTAATCCGCGACGCTGACCGCAAGGATCTCGAATCGATTGCCCGCGAGTCGCTGGAGCTCGCGGCAAAGGCGCGCGAGGGCAAGCTCAGCCCCGACGAGATGAGTGGCGGAACATTCAGCGTTTCCAACTTGGGGATGTTCGGCATCGACCAGTTCACGGCCGTCATCAATCCCCCAGAGGCGGCGATTCTCGCGGTGGGTGCGGCAACCCCGGTCCCGGTAGTGCGCGATGGCGCGCTCGCCACGGTGCCGAAGCTCAAGATCACGCTCACGGTGGATCATCGAGTGATGGATGGCGCTGTCGCGGCGGGATTCCTGCGCGATCTCGTCGGTGTCCTCGAACATCCGCTTGGCATGGTGGTCTAGCCTTCGCAGAGTTTTTCCCTCTGCGTTTTCGAAGGGTTTAGCGTAAAGGGATGGTTCAGTTGTGGGCGCGGCTCGATGAGCGAGTTCGCGACCTCCCTCCCGGCGCGTTCGCGTTTGTCATGGCAACGGGCATCGTTTCCACCGCCCTGCTGTCTGTGGGGTGGAGCATCGTTTCGTACGTGTTGCTGGGGGTGGCCATCGCGGGCCTCGCCGCGCTCACGGCACTCCTCGGCTGGCGGATAGCGCGTCATCCGGATGCGGTAGTCCGGGACGCCAAGGAGCCGCAGCGAGCTTTCGGATACTTCACGATCGTTGCCGCACTCAATGTCGTCGCCGTCAGGCTGTATTGGGAAGTCCCTGCTGCGGGAATCGCGCTCGCCATCCTCAGCGTGCCGGTGTGGCTGGTTCTCAACTACGGCGTCCACGCCGTTCTCGTTCTCGGAAACCGGAGCCGGCCCGCCTCGAGCGAGGTGAACGGCAGCTGGTTCCTGTGGGTCGTGGCGACCCAATCGATCGCGGCGGTCGGCGCGGAGATTTCCAAGGGGATGAACGTGTCGTGGCTCGCCGCGAGTTCGGTCGCGTTCTGGGGAATCGGTGTCGTCCTCTACCTCATGCTCGCGACCATCGTCACGCTTCGGCTGCTCTCGACGCGGAATGAAGCGTCCGCGCTCGGGCCCGCCTACTGGATCTATATGGGCGCCACGGCAATCACGGTGCTTGCCGGTTCGCACATTCTGGCTTTGCCGTCGACACTGCCCATCATGGTCGTGGTGTCGCCCGTCGTGGCCGGACTCACCTTCATCCTGTGGGCATTTGGAGTGTGGTGGATCCCGCTCCTGTTGATTTTCGGGCTGTGGCGCCACGCCATCAGGAAGGTTCCGTTGCGATACGAATCAGACCTCTGGAGCATCGTGTTCCCGCTGGGGATGTACTCGGTCGCGAGCATGCATTTCGGTTCCCTTGCCCATCTTCCGCTCGTTGCGGTTCTCGGTGCGGTGGGTGCCTGGATTTCGGGTGTCGCGTGGCTTGCCGTGACCGCAGCGATGCTGGCCCGTGTGGTTCTCGCGCGCACCCCGTCGTCGACGTGAAGCGGCGGCTGGGGATTTTTCACTGTATTTTCGCGAGACACGGGCGCGACCGAAATGTAACCTGACTTCATGGCATCGGCACGACTGACCGACCCTGGAGCAGCGACCATGACAACGGAGACCGGGCGACTCGGTACCGCGGTGCGAAAACTCCCACCCGGCGCCTTCGCATTCGTCATGGCCACCGGAATCGTCGCGGCGGCGTTCTCCCTCATCGGCATGTCCGTCGTCACGATGGTGCTCCTGGTCATCGCCGTTGTGGGCCTGGTCAGTCTGCTCGGCGCGCTCGTGTGGCGAATCGTGCGCCACTGGGATCTCGTCTACGCGGATGCGCGGAACCCCGCCATCGCCTTCGGCTACGCCACCATCGTCGCGGCGCTCAACGTGATCGGGGCGCTGTTTTTCTCGATCGAACCACTCGTGACCGTGGTGCTGTTGTGCGTGAGCGTACCGTTTTGGCTCGTGCTCACCTATGGCATCGCGGCAGCCATGATGCTCGGTCCGCAGGATGGTCCGCCGGCGCATAAAGCGAACGGAAGCTGGTTCATCTGGGTGGTTGCCACCCAATCGATTTCTGTTGTCACGGGCATTATCGACCACGGTCTCGACATCAATATTCTCGGAGTCATCGCGGTGGGGATGTGGAGCATCGGCGTGATGCTGTACATCATCCTGACCGTCATCATTACGCTGCGGCTTATGACGACAACGCAGGATGCGTTCGGAGTGCGCCCCACCTATTGGGTTTACATGGGAGCGACGGCCATCACGGTCTACGCGGGGTGGTCGATTCTGAGCCTGCTCACCGATATGCCGATCATGAAAGCGACGCACGACTTCATTTCGGGGTTCACGTTCATGCTGTGGGCATTCGGGGTGTGGTGGATTCCCATTCTCGTCATTTTCGGTCTGTGGCGGCACGCGGTACGTCGTTACCCCGTGCGGTACGAGTCGGAACTGTGGAGTATGGTCTTCCCGCTCGGGATGTTTTCGGTTGCGAGCATCCACATCGGTGCGCTGCTCGGTTTGCCGGTTGTGCACGATATGGGCGTCATCTGCACCTGGATCGCCGGGGTCACCTGGCTGGTTGTGACGACGATGATGCTGCGGTCCGCCGCGCAAAAACAGGTTCCCGCGGAGACCACCACCGAGAAGATCGCGCACACACTCTAATCTTGGGAGACCTGCCAATGTGCGGCAGTGGTCCTGATCCGGCTGCTGAGCAACGGCCACAGAACGCGAGCAGAGCTTTCCAGTAGACTTTTGGGCGGCCCTCCGTGTGGCGCCATCCGAGTGAACTCCCCCAGGACGGAAACGTAGCAAGGGTAGCGAGGCTCTGGCGGGTATGCGGGGGGCCGCTTCGTCTCCCCGCAAAGTAGGCTGGTGGCGTGGCTCGTTCCCTCTACATCACCTCGGCGGAAGGCAACACGGGAAAGTCGACTATTGCGCTCGGGGTATTGGACACCCTCACGCGGTCGATCGAAAAAGTAGGCGTGTTTCGGCCCATCGCCCGGTCCATCATCGAACGCGACTATGTTCTCGAACTCCTGCTGAATCACGACGGGGTCGACCTCGACTACGACGAATGCGTCGGGGTGAGCTATGAGGAAGTGCATGGCGACCCGGATGCGGCGCTCTCGCGGATCGTCGAACGCTTCAAGTCGGTGGAATCCAAGTGCGACGCGGTTCTCGTGCTCGGTTCCGACTACACGGACATCGGCACGCCAACGGAACTGGCGTTCAACGCGCGCATCGCCGCCAACCTCGGGGCGGCGGTCATCCTTGTTCTCGGCGGACGCGTGGGTGACCGGGCAGAGCCTCGCACACGCGAAAACATGCGCCAACTGGCGGAACTCACGACCGCGGAGCTGCGGGACGAACACGCGACGCTGCTCGCCATCATTGCCAACCGTGCGGATGCCGACGACCTCGACGGAATTCGGGAGGCGATTTCCTCCGTCCATCCCGGTGTTCCCGTGTGGGCGGTGCCGGAGGACCCGGTGTTGGTCGCTCCCACCATGCACTCCATCATGGAGGCGACGAACGGCACGCTGCTGAAAGGCGACCCTGAGTTGCTCTCCCGGGAAGCGCTCGGTGTCGTCATGGCGTCGATGGGGATGAACAACGTACTTCCGCGGCTCATCGAAGGGTCGGTTGTCGTCGTGCCCGGTGACCGCACGGAGGTGCTCCTTGCGGTGCTCATGGCCAACGAATCGGGAACATTCCCGTCAGTGGCCGGCATCGTGTTGAACGGTGGATTCGATCTTCCGGAACCCATCGAGCGGCTCATCGAGGGGATCCGCGCGACTCTGCCCATCATTCGCACCGAACTCGGTAGCTATGACACAGCAGTTCGGATCACCCGCATCCGGCCGAGGCTCGCCGCGGACTCGCAGCGCAAACTCGACACCGCGCGGGCGCTTTTCGAGCGCAGCGTCGACGCCACGGAACTTCTGGGATTGCTCGACGTCAAAGTGTCTGACGTCGTCACGCCCCTCATGTTCGAGTACGGGCTCATCGAGCGCGCGCGCAGCGATCGGAGGCATATTGTGCTGCCGGAGGGCGATGATGATCGCATCCTTCGGGCGGCGGCGACGGTGCTCAGCCGCGGCGTTGCCGACCTCACGATTCTCGGCGAAGAGATCGAAGTTCGCTCGCGTGCCATTGGACTCGGTCTGGACATTCAGGCGGCGCAGGTGCTGAGTTCCTTCGACGATGTCCTGCGGCTCAAGTTCTCCGAGGAATACCATCGGTTGCGCGCACACAAGGGGGTCACCCTTGATCGCGCGCGGGACACCGTGACCGACCCCTCGTATTTTGGAACGCTCATGGTGCAGCTCGGGCTGGCCGACGGCATGGTGTCGGGCGCGACGCACACGACAGCGCACACTGTGCGACCCGCGTTCGAAATCATCAAGACGGCGGAGGGCGTCTCGGTGGTCTCCAGCGTCTTCCTCATGGCGCTCGCCGACCGCGTCCTCGTGTACGGTGACTGTGCGGTAATCCCCGACCCGACCGCGCATCAGCTCGCGGATATCGCGGTGTCGGCATCCGAAACGGCCGCGAGCTTCGGCATTGAGCCCCGCATCGCGATGCTCTCGTACTCCACGGGCGAATCCGGAACCGGGGCGGACGTCGACAAGGTGCGCGAGGCGACCGCCATGGTGAGGTCCCGACTGCCTGCAATCCCGGTAGATGGCCCGATTCAGTACGACGCAGCCGCGGATGTCGCGGTCGCCCGCACGAAACTTCCCGATTCCGAAGTCGCCGGCCGCGCGACGGTGTTCATCTTCCCTGACCTCAATACGGGCAACAACACCTATAAAGCGGTGCAGCGCAGCGCGGGAGCGGTGGCGATCGGGCCGGTGATGCAGGGCCTTCGACTTCCCGTCAACGACCTTTCACGCGGGGCAACCGTGCAGGACATCGTGAACACCGTGGCGATCACCGCCATCCAGGCTCAAAAGGCTCGCGCGTGACGGCGGCGTCTGGCGGCAATGTTCTCGTCATCAACTCGGGGTCTTCTTCACTCAAGTGGAAGATCATCGAATCGGCTTCGGAACGTTCGCTGACCGCGGGCCTCATTGAGCGCATCGGCGATACCGGTTCACACGGGTCGGTGAAGGATCATGGCGCGGCCTTTCGAATGATGCTCGAGGATGTGCGCGAGCAGGGCGTTGATCTCACCGAACCTTTCGCGGCGGTGGGCCATCGCGTCGTTCACGGCGGCGAGCGTTTCGTCGGTCCGACCACCGTGACCGCAGAGGTCAAGAGCACGATCGATGAGCTGTCGGTTTTGGCCCCTTTGCACAATCCGCCCAACCTTGCCGGAATCATCGCGGCGGAGACGACCTTCCCCGGGGTGCCGCAGGTGGCCGTCTTCGACACGGCATTCCACCGCACCCTCGGTCCCGCGGCGAGCACGTACGCGATCGACGCCGATCTCGCGCGCGAGCACGGGGTTCGGCGATACGGCTTCCACGGCATTTCCTTCAGCTACGTTTCCCGAGAGGCCGCGCGCGTGCTCGGTCGTTCGCCAGAGACGGCCAAGCTCGTTATTCTGCACCTCGGAAATGGAGCATCGGCGTGTGCAGTGGATGGTGGTCGCTCCGTCGAAACATCCATGGGCATGACTCCCCTGGAGGGTCTCGTCATGGGCACGCGTGGCGGGGACATCGATCCCGGCGTCCTCGTGCACCTTCAGCGCACGGCGGGTTTGCCGGTTGAGGAACTCGACCATGTGTTGAATCACGAGAGTGGACTCGTGGGGCTTACCGGCTTTACGGATATCCGCGACGTCCAATTCGCGGCCGGGGCAGGCGATGAGAAGTCTCGCCGCGCACTGGAAGTTTACGTGCACCGCCTTCGTGCGTACATCGGGGCGTACCTCGCTCATCTTCGTGGAGCGGATGCGATTGTGTTCACTGCGGGCATCGGCGAAAACAACCCGACCATCCGTTCACTGGCACTCGAGGGTTTCGACTGGTTGGGTGTGAGAATCGATGCGACCAGAAATTCGTCTGATTCACGGGATGCGCGACTGATTTCGGCGGACGAGTCATCGATGTCCGTTCTTGTCGTTCCCACGAACGAGGAGCTCGAAATAGCGCGGCAAGCGCTCGCGGTCGTGGGTTCGCGTTAGCTCGCGCTGTGCGCCCGTCGGCGGCCCGACATCCTGCGCACCGTGAGGAGCGCGAGGCCTGCGGCGAGGAGACCGCCGCCGACGAGCAGCCACGGTGCGGGCTCGGTACCCGTCGCCGCGAGTGTCGTGCTCTGCCACTGCGCGAACGCTGTAGCGTCGCCGGTTAGTGACGCGGTGAAGTCGAACGGCGTTCCGCCACTTGCCGCACTAAACCATCCTTCGAAGTGAAAGTCCGTTGCGGAGGGGTCGGTTGGTTTCGGGGCCGTGTTGCCGGGAATAACGACCACGGGTGCGATCGCGGTGCCGTGCCCGCCCATGTCGAACGAAAGCGTTGCACCTTGAACCGTGTTGTAACCGTTCCATGGGCTCGGAGTGAAGTCTCCCGCGTGTGCGCTCGAGTAGTAGACCGTGGTGTTGACGTCGCCGAACGAGCCGTTGCCTGCTGACCGCGCGGTGAAGGTGGAGGGTGCCGCGCCCTGGAAGACGGCCGTGCTCATACCGGGGCCGTTCGTGTCGAACGCATGGTTGCCAATTGAGGTGACCGAGGCGGGAATGCTCACGGTCGTGAGTCCAGTGCCGGCGAAGGCGTATTGGCCGATCGAGGTGAGGCCGGCGCCGAACGTCACACTCGTCAACGCGCTGATCGTCGAGAACGCGGAGTCTCCGATGCTGGTGACCGCGTCAGGGAAGGTCAACGTCGCGAAGTTGTTGAGGGTGAAGGATTGATAGCCGATGCTCGTGATGCTCGGCGGGAAGACGATGCTCGAGAGGTGGCATCCGAAGAAAGCACCTTCCGGCACGCTCGTCAGTCCACTTCCGAGCGTCACGCTCGTCAAGGGTGCATTCCACTGGAAGGCGTAGGTTCCCAGGCTCGTCACGGTGTCGGGAATGACGATGCTCGAGAGAAGGTTCGATTCGAACGCATGGGAGCCGATTGCGGTGACCGTGTTCGGTATCGTCGCGCTGACGAGAGACTTGGTACTGAAGGCGCTTGCGCCGATCTCCGTCACGGTGTAGGTGCTCGTGCCGTCGGTCGCGGTCGCGGGAATGTTTGCGACCGGGCCGCCCGTGTAGTCCACGATCGTGGCGGTCGTGGCACTGGTGCTGTCGTAGACATAGTCTCCGTCGGTGAACCCTGCGGCATGCGCGGGAGCGGCCAGAATGAGGGTGGAGAATGCGACGGCGATGACGCCGAGCGCCGCGGCGATCGCGCGGAGGCTCATGAGCGAACCTTGCCTGGAAACGGTGCTGCCTGCGTCAGTCATGGTTGCCTTCGAGTAAGCGTCATTTAAAAAAATACTCCAATATAATGCCACGAAATTGACGCCCGTGGTCAGGTATTCGAAATCGGCGAGGAAGCGAGTCTTTCCGAGCACCTCATGATTCGCACAGCGCAGCGGGACTCTCCCGCTGGTCGTCGGCTGTGACAAGTAGCATGGGGTGGTGGTCACCGCACTGTATCGCCGCTATCGGCCAGAAACGTTCGCCGAATTGATCGGCCAGTCGCAAGTGACGGAACCGCTCATGACGGCGTTGCGCACCAATCGGGTCAATCACGCGTATCTGTTCAGCGGACCGCGCGGATGCGGCAAGACCACGAGTGCGCGCATCCTGGCCAGGTGCCTCAATTGCGTCGACGGCCCCACCGATACGCCCTGCGGAAAGTGCCCGAGCTGCATCGAGCTCTCGCGGGACGGCGGCGGCTCCCTGGATGTCGTCGAGATCGACGCGGCAAGTCACAACGGCGTCGACGACGCGCGCGATCTGCGCGAACGTGCCGTCTTCGCTCCGGCGCGCGACCGCTACAAGATTTTCATCCTCGACGAAGCGCACATGGTGACGTCTCAGGGATTCAATGCGCTCCTGAAAATCGTGGAGGAGCCGCCGGAGCACATCAAGTTCATCTTTGCCACGACCGAGCCGGAAAAGGTGATCGGAACTATCCGTTCGCGCACTCACCACTATCCGTTTCGACTTGTTCCTCCCGCCCAGATGCTCGAGTACGTGCAGGAACTCTGCGAAAGCGAGAAGGTGACGGTTGCGCCCGGCGTGCTTCCGCTGGTAGTTCGCGCCGGCGGGGGCTCCGTGCGCGACACGCTGTCGCTGCTCGACCAGCTCATGGCAGGTTCCGAGGGGAACGCGATCGAGTATGAGCGCGCGGTCGCGCTGCTGGGATACACGCACTCCGCGCTGCTGAGTGATGTCATCGACGCAGTGAGCGCGCGCGATGCGGCCGCTGCATTCTCGGCAGTGGATCGCGTGATTCAAACCGGTCAGGACCCCCGGCGATTTGTTGAAGATCTGCTGGAGCGGCTACGCGACCTCATCGTGGTTGGCGCATTTTCCGCCGGCGCATCCACCGAATCGGGAGGCGCTGCAGCGGTGCTGCGCGGAATTCAGCAGGATGAACTGGACAATATGGCGTTGCAGGCCGGGCGCTTCGGTGAGGCGGAACTGAGCAGAGCTGCGGATGTGGTGGGTGCGGCGCTCACCGAAATGACGGGTGCAACGTCACCGAGGCTGCACCTCGAGTTGATGATTGCGCGCATTCTTGTCCCCGCGTCGGATGCTTCAGCGAGGGGAACACTCGCTCGCGTTGAGAGGCTTGAGCGGCGCGTCGGGGTTGAGGGTGCCGGTCAACCACCGGTCGGGACGGCCGTGGGCGCTGGCCTTGCCAGTGAAAGCGAGAAATCTCCTTCATCCCAAGGCTCCAGCACGCCCGAAGACGCCCGCCACCCCTCGGAGTCCCGTTCGGTCCCCGACCTGGTGGTGACCAGTGGCTCCAGCGACTCGCTCCCTGAGGGATCGCACAGCGATCGTCTTGACGGGGGCGAGACTGTGGCGCCCGGCACCCCCGTCAGCTTCCAGCAGCTTGTGGACTCGTGGGCCGAGGTGCTCGAGGTGGTGGGAAAGACGAAGCGCGCCGCGTGGGCGGTTGTGTTCACGGCGAAACCGATGGGACTCCACGACGATGTGCTTGCCCTCGCTTTTCCGAGCCAAAACGATGTCGAGAACTTCAAAAAGCCTCAGTCGGTCGACGAGAGCGTGAGTGAGATTCTTCGCAAGGCCATCATCGAGGTTCTCGGAATCCGGGTGAAGTTCATTGCCAGAGCGGATGCGTCTCTGCTCGGCTCGCGACCGGGAGCCGCATCCGACGAGGCCGGCTGGGCGGTCGCGGAAATCCCTTCGAACGAGCCAGCGGCGCCCACGGTAGACGAGTCCGGCGACGCGTCGTCCCACTCGGCTGATGAGAGTGCGAGTCGAACGCCAGAGCCGGCCGACGAGAGCTCGAACGTGCCGTCACCGTCTGCCGGGGAGAGCACGGGCGCGACTCCGGAACCGTCGCGCACATCGGATGCGCCAACCGCCGCAGCGCGAGGAACCGTCCCCACCGCTGCACGGGACACCGCACCTGGCCAGAAGCAGCGGTACGGCGAAGCCGTGGTGCGGGAGATTCTGGGCGCGAACTTCATCGAAGAGCAAACTATCGCGCCGCGGGTTGTGCCCGGCCCGGAGGCGTAACAGATGTACGAAGGAATCGTTCAGGAACTCATCGACGAACTGGGGAGACTCCCCGGAATCGGGCCCAAGTCTGCGCAGCGAATTGCGTTCCACATTTTGCAGACCGAGTCTTTTGACGTATCTCGACTGGCAGAGGTGCTCGTTGAAGTACGCGAGAAAGTGCGTTTTTGCGACGTGTGCGGCAACGTCACCGAACAGGAGCGTTGCCCGATTTGCCGTGACCCGCGACGCTCGGAGGAGACGATTTGCGTGGTTGAAGAAGCCAAGGACGTCGCGGCGATTGAGCGAACACGCGAGTTCAAAGGGCGGTACCACGTGCTCGGCGGTGCCATCAGCCCCATCGACGGTGTGGGTCCGGACGATCTCCGAATTCGCCAGCTCATGGCACGCCTCGCTGATGGAACCGTGACAGAGGTCATCATTGCGACGGACCCCAATTTGGAGGGCGAAGCAACAGCAAGTTATCTCAGCCGTCTGCTCGTGCAGCCGAACCTCCGCGTGACGCGACTCGCGTCAGGGCTCCCGGTCGGCGGCGACCTTGAATACGCGGACGAAGTCACACTGGGGCGCGCTTTCGAGGGGCGCCGCGTAGTACAGGGTTGACGAACGATAGAATTCTTACTCCGACACTGATTCACCCGGGAGATCCATGAGCCTCATCGTGCAGAAATACGGCGGCTCATCCGTGTCAGACGCGGTCAGCATCAAGAGGGTGGCCAAGCGCATCGTCGAATCCCGCAAGGCGGGCAACGAAGTTGTCGTCGTGGTCTCCGCCATGGGCGACATGACGGATGAACTTGTCGATCTCGCGACGGAAGTTGCGCCCTTGCCCTCTGGCCGCGAATTGGACATGCTCCTGACGGCGGGCGAACGGATCTCGATGGCGCTGTTGGCCATGGCCATCAAATCGATGGGCTTCGAGGCGCGCTCGTACACCGGCAGCCAGGCAGGCATGGCGACGGATGCCCGCCACGGCAGTGCGCGCATTGTGGAAGTGAACCCCACGCGCATCCGTGAAGCGCTCGACGCAGGGGCAATCGCGATCGTTGCGGGTTTTCAGGGGTTCAATCGCGGAACAGGTGACATAACGACGCTCGGTCGAGGCGGCTCCGACACGACGGCGGTGGCTCTCGCTGCGGCACTGGGAGCCGAGGTGTGCGAAATTTTCACCGACGTCGATGGTGTTTTCACCGCCGATCCGCGCATCGTGCCCACCGCTCGAAAGCTCGACCGGGTCACGAGCGAAGAAATGCTGGAGCTCGCTGCCGCCGGTGCAAAAGTGCTGTATTTGCGTGCGGTGGAGTATTCGCGACGCCACGGGGTGACCATCCATGTGCGATCGTCGTTCAACAACAATGAGGGAACGCTTGTCGTCAACCCGGTGGAGGGAGAAGCCATGGAAGAGGCACTGATCGCGGGTATTGCCGTAGACCTTGGTGAAGCAAAAATTACCGTGGTCGGCGTGCCGGACGTTCCGGGCAAGGCGGCGGAGATCTTCACCATCGTGGCAACCACGGAGGCGAACATCGACATGATCGTGCAGAACGTGTCCGCGGTGGAAACCGGCTTGACCGACATTTCCTTCACGTTGCCGATGGCCGATGGGGCGCGCGTCATGCAGGCACTTCTCGCGGAGAAGGACTCCGTCGGGTTTGAGAGCCTCCAGTACGATGACCAAATCGCGAAGCTCGCGCTTGTCGGGGCGGGAATGCGTACCAGTCCCGGAATTTCGGCGAAGCTCTTCACTGCCCTCTTCGATGCCGGAGTCAACATTGAAATGATTTCCACGAGCGAGATCCGCATTTCGGTCGTCACTCGTGCCGACACGGTCGAAGACGCCGTGCGCGCGGTGCACACGGCGTTCGAGCTCGACGGCGACGAGGTTGCGGTCGTCCACGCGGGAACGGGGCGTTGACCATGGAGACCACACGCGGTGTGAACATCGGTGTCGTCGGGGCCACCGGTCAAGTGGGCGCAGTGGTGCGGTCGCTTCTCGCCGAGCGCAACTTTCCCGTCGGAACTATCCGTTTCTTCGCTTCCGCGCGATCTGCAGGAACGGTTCTGCCGTGGAAGGGCGAGGACATTGTTGTGGAAGATGCCGCGACCGCTGACCCCAACGGACTTGATATCGCCATTTTTTCTGCCGGGTCTTCGACGTCGAAAGACCACGCACCCCGCTTTGCGTCTGCCGGGGCGACCGTCATCGACAATTCCTCCGGATGGCGGATGGATCCGGATGTCCCGCTCATCGTGAGCGAAGTCAATCCCCACGCGATCGACGGGGCGCGTAAAGGGATCATCGCCAACCCGAACTGCACGACGATGGCAGCGATGCCGGTGCTGAAGGTCCTCGACGCCGAGGCGGGGCTACGTCGCCTCATCGTGAGCACCTATCAGGCCGTGTCGGGTGCGGGAATCGTGGGCAGCGAAGAATTGCTGGCCCAGTCCAGAGCTGCGCTCGCGGAGAACCCGGCGGACCTCGTTCTCTCCGGTGCTGCCGTGAACTTCCCCGACCCCACAGTTTTCGCGCGAACCATCGCTTTCGACGTCGTCCCGTTTGCCGGGAACCTCGTGGACGATGGCAGCGACGAAACGGACGAGGAGCAGAAGCTGCGCAACGAGAGCCGCAAAATCCTCGAACTGCCCGATTTGCTGGTCAGCGGGACCTGCGTGCGAGTCCCGGTGTTCACGGGCCACTCACTGTCCATCAATGCCGAATTTGATCGGCCGCTCTCGCCAGAGCGTGCGCGGCAATTGCTCGCGAACGCTCCCGGCGTGCTGCTGGAGGACATCCCCACGCCGCTGCAGGCCGCGGGAACCGACCCCAGTTACGTTGGTCGCATCCGGCAGGATGAGGGTGTACCAGACGGAAAAGGGCTCGCCCTGTTCATTGCCAACGACAACCTTCGCAAGGGCGCAGCGCTGAATGCGGTGCAAATCGCCGAGCTTGTCGCCGCAGCGCTGCCCTGACGCAACCGGTCATGCACGTTCCGGTCGCGGATGCGGATCATCGTGCGGAATGCGCACGAATGCGTTCGGGAGGGTCGCGACGCGATGCGCAGTAAACTGGTCGTGTGAATTCAGCGAAGCCAATCGACGTCGTGCTCATTGGCGGCGGCATCATGAGCGTCACCCTCGGAGCGATTCTCAAGCAGGTGGAACCCGACTGGAGCATCCACCTGTACGAGGCTTTGCCGGAGATTGCCCTCGAAAGCTCCAATCCGTGGAACAACGCGGGCACGGGACACTCGGCACTCTGCGAACTGAACTACACGAAGGAGCTTCCCGACGGCACTGTCGATATCTCCAGTGCCGTGAACATCAATGAGCAGTTTCAGGTGTCTCGGCAGTTTTGGTCGTATCTCGTCAAGAAAGACCTGTTGCCACAACCCCAAAACTTCATCAATCAGGTGCCGCACATGAGTTTTGTATGGGGCGACGACAATGTGGAGTTCTTGAAGCGGCGCTGGGAGGCGCTCAAGGAGCATCCGCTGTTTGCCGGAATGGAGTACAGCGAGGATCCGGCCGTGATCTATTCGTGGTCGCCCGCGCTTGTCGTCGGGCGCTCGCGCACAGAACGTTTTGCCGCCACGCGCATGATGTCCGGCACGGATGTGGACTTCGGTGCACTCACGAAGGATCTGGCCGAGTACCTGGTGGCCAATGGCGCGGTGTTGAGTACCGATGAGAAGGTCACCGGACTCTCCCGCGGCAAAGATGGCGTGTGGGTGATCCGCCGGCGCCGCGCGATTGGCAAAGCGGTGTCTCGCGTGCGCGCGAAGTTCGTTTTTGTGGGCGCAGGTGGCGGTGCCCTGAAACTTTTGCAGAAGTCAGGCATCCGTGAAGCGCGCGGCTACGGCGGATTTCCCGTCAGCGGACAATTTCTGCGCACCGACAATCAGGAAGTCGTGGCGCGACACTGGGCGAAAGCGTACGGCAAAGCTTCTGTCGGGGCACCGCCCATGTCGGTACCGCACCTGGACACGCGCTTTGTTGGCGGATCGAAGAGTCTCATGTTCGGGCCTTACGCGGGGTTCACGCCGAAATTTCTGAAATCGGGCTCCTGGCTCGACCTGTTCCTCTCCATCCGGTTGGGAAATATCATTCCGCTGCTTGCGGTGTTCAAAGACAACCTTGATCTCTCCTGGTATCTGGTGACTCAGCTGCTCGCCAGCAAGCGCGCCAAATTCCGCGCCCTGCGCGAGTTCATGCCGGAAGCCCGTCGTGACGACTGGCGCCTCATCACAGCGGGCCAGCGAGTTCAGGTGATCAAGAAGGACGCCAAGAAGGGCGGGGTTCTTCAGTTTGGAACCGAAGTTGTCACAGGAGCGGATGGCACGATCGCCGGGCTGCTCGGCGCTTCCCCCGGAGCATCCACGGCGGTGCCGATCATGCTGAACGTTCTGGAGCGGTGCTTCGGCGAACGGATGTCCACCTGGGCGCCGCACCTGCGAGCGATGGTACCGAGTTACGGAAAGTCGCTCGCGGAGTCGGCGGCGCTCGCGCAGAAGACGCTCGACACAACGGCGAAGACGTTGGAAATTGGTGCGCGTCATTAGCCCCAGTTAGGGGGACAAACGCAACGATTTAATGGGCGTTTTGCCGCTTCCGTGGCCACAACTGGGGTACGTCTGATTGGTTCGAAAGTAATATACTCGGTATTCCAATCGACGACGCAATAGTCGTCTGACGGGACAATTCAGTGTCACTCGGCTTACCCGCACAGCTAGCTCCACGCGCCGTTCGACGTTCCTTCGAGTCGGCGCAGCACACGATCGCCTTCACATTGCTCACCATCACCATTCTGATGGCGCTCGTGTTCCAGAGCGCGCGGCCGACGGCGATGCTGTGGCCGGCATCCGTAGCGCTGCTGCCGCCCGTGGGCCTGTTGCTCGTGATGCCCAAGCTGCGCCCGATGCTGTGGATCATTTCGTACCTGGTAGTCGGCGGGATCTCGGTGTATCTATACGCACACACCATGCTCAGCCAATCGATTCCGGTGAGCAATTCCGATGGTTTTACGTTTCTTGCTGTGAAAGTCGCACTCATCATGGTCGGTGGTCTTGTCCTGGGCCCCATCACGGGCCTTGCGGCCACTCTCGTGGGCTACGTCGTGGCGGAACTTGCGGTGGGACTCGCGCTCGTGGAGACCGGACATCCGCCGAACTTTGACAGCTCCTCATTGTTGGTGCTGCTGATCACTGCGGCCCTGATTCCGCTCATCAGCATCAAGGATTCGCGCTATCGCTGGATCGTGCCCCGACTGGAACGCGCCGCGCACGCGGAGCGCGCCGCCTCGCTTCGGTACACCATCGAAGTGCGCGCCGCGGCCCTCATGCACGACACGGTGCTGAGCCACCTCGCGGCCGTAGCGGATTCTCAGGTCGACACACTGGATCCAGCGTTGCGAAAAAGCATCCGAGAAGATGTCGATCTGCTTGCGGGCGAGGAATGGCTGACCGTTCAGTCGGATGTCGAGGCTGAACACGCTCGTACGGGCTGGCAGAAGAGCGGGCTCGCCGTCGCGATTCAGGAGGCACGACTGCTGGGCGTCGACGTCACCACCACGGGTGACCTCGCCGCGGTCGGACGCCTCGACCGGGAAAAATCTGTTGCCCTCGGTCTGGCGGTCAAGCAGTGCCTCGTGAACGTTCTCAAGCACTCGGGAGTTCGGCAGGCGGAGGTGGCGGTCTATCGTTCCGAGGCTGCCGTCTCCGTCATGGTGGTGGACGAGGGGTGCGGATTCGACGAAGCGACAACGGGCGCGGATCGACTGGGGCTGCGTGCTTCCGTTCGAAAGCGGATCGAACTCGTCGGCGGCGCCGTCAACGTCTGGTCAGCGCCGGGCCGGGGGACATCCATCATGATCAGCGTCCCCGTTTCCTCCGGTGCGTCGATGGCAGACCGGGCGAGTGGCTCATGAGACCCGCAGAGGCAACACGCCAGCAACTCGACCCGGTCGGCACTCTGCCCGCCAGGACACTGAGTATTCTTCTGGCGGGCGGTGCGCTCGCTTACGGGATAGCCATGACCGCGCGAACCGCTGATCAGACGAACAACTGGCTTCTCGCGATCCTCGCTTTGGTGTGGCTCGCGGGTGCGTCCGTGACCGTGTGGATGGCGAGTTCGCCCTCGCGTGCGCCCTTCACCGCGTCGTCCCACATCGTCGTGCACCTGCTTGCGCTGGGTTCCATTGCTCTCTCCGTTGCGAGTCAGTGGGGCCACAACAACCTCATTCAGGATGATTTCGGACCGATTTCACTCGGCCTCCTGATGCTCGCAATGGGGGTGTATCGGCCGGCGAGGGAACTCGCCAGCATCGGAATGATGTCAGCCATTTTCGTCGGCTTCCTCACTCTTCTGGAGGTCCCGACATTCTCAACGTCGGCCCCTGCCGTCGCATTCGTGCTTGTGGGGATGACGCCGATTCTCGCGCTGTCCTTTGCATCGGCCAGCTACTCTGGGAGTCTCGTCAGGGAGCTGGAGGCATGGCAACGACACGCGGCGCGATCCGTCGCCACCTCGACGTCGCAACTGACGGGAGGCATAGCGAAATCAGTTCGGCAGGATCGGGTTACGATCCTTGATCGGGACGTGTTCCCGTTCTTCAACTCGATTGTCGGCCGGAAAACCATCACCGACGAGGATCGTGCGCGCGCTCGCGAAATCGCGAAGGCCATCCGTGCTCTTATGGTCGCCGAGGCGGATCGATCCTGGCTCGAGGTGGTGGCAGGTGATGATGGAGTTCCTCCCGAGTTGATGCACCGTTCTGTTGTGGATGCAGAAGGCAGGGCATCAGCAATGGTGGCGGATCAGCGGGCAATTTTGCGAGCCCTCGTGAACGCGATTAAAGACGAGCCGTCGATGGTTGCGGGTAGTCTCAAGATCACCGTCACGGGGAAATCAAACGTAAGCAGAGGTCACCTCGTTGCGACCCTGATGGACGATGGAAACGATCCTGTGCAAATGTTTGCCCCGTATTTCGCCGTCATGAGAATTGTTTTCAGCGACGTCTACGTCGAATACCGTGACCACAAACTGACAGTAAGGTTCTCCTATGAGCAGCGATGACACACTGGCTGCCGCAGATAGTGAATTCCACCCGCGAGTTCGATCCATCGTTCGACTGGCACTCCTGGATGACCACGAGGTGCTGCTCGACAGTCTGGTCAGCTGGATCTCGGCAAACGCTCCCGACTTTGATGTCGTCTTGAGCGCGCAGACCTGGCTGGAACTGGTGCACAGCGACAATTTCCCCACTGATCTGGTCTTTCTCGATTTTCAACTCAAGGAATCCGTCTCGATTGAAGCGCGAGTCCGCACGTGCCGTGCGGCGGGCGCGAAAGTCATTATTCTCAGCAGCCTCGACACCCGGGAGGCCCGCGAACGCGCCTTGGGCGCGGGGGCATCCGATTTTCTCGCGAAGTCGCTTCCCATGCGGGAAGTCATGGACGCGGCGCGTCGCGTGATGGGAATGAACGTCGAACAGACCGAGGAGACGAACTGGCGACCCCTGCCCTCGGGCGCCGTCATCGACGAGGGCCCGAAACTCAGCCGCGGCGAAGAAGATGCGCTGAAATTTTACGTGTTGGGTCTCACAACGGCCGAAGTTGCTGAGAAGATGAATGTGCAATACGAAACGGCAAAAACTTACCTTCGCCGTGTCCGCGAGAAGTACGCGAAGGTGGGCAGACCGGCCAGCAAGCGAGCAGACCTGATCCGCCGGGCTGCCGAGGATGGGTATCTGGAATAGTGGCGAAGCTTTACTTCCGTTACGGCGCAATGAACAGCGGCAAGAGCACAAACCTGTTGCAGGCCGCCTACAACTATGAGGAACGCGGGCAGCAGGTGCTTCTGACCAAACCGCACATTGACACCAAGGGAGACTCCGACATCGTGTCACGGCTCGGAGTGCGACGCCCAGTCGATTTCACTATCGCGCCGGATGACGACTTGTGGGATGTCTTCGCGCGCAAGAAGCAGGCTCTCGAGCGCGCTACCGGCAAGCCACTGAATTGCCTGCTCGTGGACGAAGCCCAGTTCCTCACGGAAAATCAGGTCGACGATTTGCTGCGCATTGCCATCCTCACCGACACACCGGTGCTGGCGTACGGCATCCGCACTGATTTTCAGACTGTCGCGTTTCCGGGCAGTCGTCGTCTCCTGGAAATTGCTCACTCGCTCGAGGAATTGAAGACGATTTGCCGGTGTGGCAGAAAAGCGGTGTTCAACACGCGGACGGTTGGCGGGGTTTACATTTTTGACGGAGACCAGGTCGCGATTGAAGACGGTGTCGATGTTGTGTACATCTCGCTGTGCGGCGCGTGCTACCTCAAGGAGAGTGGCGGCGTGTTCAACCGCGGCCAGCGGGTACTGGCCGAACAGCTCCCCACCGCATACGATTCTGCGCCGGACGCCGACTTCACCTGACGGCCGTACTGGTTTTTGTCGGGGTAGCGGGATTTGAACCCACGACCTCTTCGTCCCGAACGAAGCGCGCTACCAAACTGCGCCACACCCCGAAATAGCATCCGACTGGACGTTACGCCCAACCGAACCTCATCAAGAATAGCTGAAATCGTCGCCCGTGAGTGTCACGACCACAGCTTCCGGCGGACACGAGAACCGCACGGGCGCGTAGATGGAAGTTCCGATGCCCGCAGAAACCTCAAGATACGCCGCGTTGAAGGCGTGATTCCACACGTGAAGGCCGCTCACGTACTCGCGCGGCACGTCGCAATTCGTGACGAGCGCACCGAAACCGGGAACCTGCACCTGGCCGCCGTGCGTGTGCCCCGCGAAGATGACATCGGCCCCGTGGTTCACAAACGAGTTGAGCACGCGCTGGTAGGGAGCGTGGGTCAAGGCGATCGTGACCGGCTGGGGACCGCTTCGATCGTCCGCCCAACCCACGTTTTCGCGCATCTCGTCGAGAGCGCCAGGGATGAGATCCAGGCGATCCCAGCCACGGTGGGCGTCATTGACACCAAGGAACTCGAGTCGTGAGCCTTTTATGGTCATCGCCCGAGCGGTGTTGTTGAGGTCGAGCCACCCGAGCGACTCCAGACAGGCATCCAGCGCATCGGTGTCGAGTCGAACGGGCTTGCCCTTTTCGCGTGAACTGGAAATCAAATAGCTGAAGGGGTTCTTGGGTGTCGGAGCGAAATAATCGTTCGATCCGTGCACGAATACCCCGGCAGTTCCCTGGAATGGCTCCAGCGCACGCTTCACACCCTCCAGTCCACGCTCATGGCCGAGCAAATCGCCGGTGAGAACAATGAGGTCCGGCTCGTAGTCTGCGAGCCCGCGAATCCACTCCTGCTTAGCGGTCTGCCACGGTGCCATGTGCAGGTCAGAGAGATGCAGAACCGTGATGGGTCGGGCGGCAGGGTCCAGGACGGGAACGCTCTCACGGCGCACCGTGAACCGGTTGCGCTCCACAAGTGCGCCCCACGCGAACGCCCCGAGCGCGGCCGCGCCGACGGCAGCTAACGCCGTTCCGACGACGCGGCCCTGCGCAGCAGCGCTCAAGGCGTGCAGCCCGGAGGCGGTGTATCGTCGGTGAGGCTGTACACCGTGACCGTCACAGCGGCATCCTTGGATGAGGGTGCGCCAGGAGCGGGGTTGGTCGACTTGACCTTGCAGAGGTCTGGCCCCGGCGGCAGCGAGGTCGTCGCCACGAACTTGTAGGTGATGTTGCTTGCCGAGTACCCCACCGCGGTCAATTCTGCCGTGGTGCCGTTTGCGTCATGGCCGATGAGATCGGGCATCTGCACATACAGCGTGCCGTCGCTGGGCAGGATCGTAATCGAATAACCCTTGGACACGGATGTACCGGGAGCGGGGTCGGTCGTGGCAACCGTACCGGTCGTTTGGGACGACGGGATGGGGTCCCCTACCGTGACGGTGAAGCCGAGGCTTTCGAGCAGAGACTTGACCGAGGCAATGTCCTGACCTGCAACGGACGGAATCGTGATCGTGTTCCCACTCAACATGCTTCCGGGCGGACTTGGCCAGCCGCTTCCACCGTACGCATTGGTCAATGCGCCGAGGATGGGATTGGCGATGCGGTGACGTGCCGTCGCCGCATTTCCGCCGGGGAGGCTGATGTTACGAAGTGCCTGATGGCCCACAATGTTGCCCACCCAGACAGCGAGGGTGGTGCGCGAACTCGACGCGAGCGTCCAGGTCTGCACCGAGCTGTCCGTAGTTCCCGTCTTTCCGATCAGGGGAACTCCGGTGCGAGGGTTGGATGCGTTACCCGTTCCGCCCCCGGCCATGACACCTTCGAGGGCGTAGGCCGCGCCCGCCGCGACGTCAGGAGTGATCGCCTGGTGGCAATCCGGTTTTTGGCCGCCGAGGTCGGTGCCATCCGAGGAAACAATTTTGTCGATGGCGATCGGCCCGCAGTAGGTGCCGCCGCTCGCGATGGTGCCGATAGCCAGCGCCATGGTCATCGGGGCGATCTCGTTCGAGCCGAGCACGGATGTCGGGTTGTACTGAAGCGGGTCGCCGTCAGCGCGGTGCACGCCCATCGATTTGGCGACATCCCTGATCTGGCAAAGATCGAGCTGGGATGCCATGGACACGAACGCGACGTTCACCGATCTGGCGGTAGCCCGCATGACCGACCACGGACCGTTCTCGCCTTCGTCGTTCTTCGGCTTCCAGGGTTTGCCGAGCACCCAACTGCCGCCATTGCATGAGGCGGGGAAGGACTTGAAATCGCGCGGCGTGGTGTTGACGATTTCGCCGAGACCGCGGCCATTCATGAGCCAGTCGGTGAGCGTGAAGATCTTGTATGTCGAGCCAGGCTGGAAACCGGACGACCCGCCCTTATCTCGGTCGGTGTTGAAATTAACGGCCGTCGTCGTGAGAGGATCACCCTCACCGGTGTCGTTGAATCCCTTGTTCTGCGCCATGACGAGAATGCGGCCCGTGCCCACTTCGGTCGAAACGGCGGTAGCTCCCAAATTGAAGCGAGTCTCGTTGGCGGGAGCGTAGGCATCAAGCTGTGACTGAGCGTTGTCCTGCTGGTCCAAATTGATGGTCGTGTAGACGTTGTAGCCGCCGCGATCCCAATTGGCCTGGCGCTCCGCGGGAGTGTTGCCAAGAATCGCGAGGTCGGGAACGGACTTCAGAATGTAATCACAGAACGTCTTGGCATCTGCCGCGTACGTGCATCCGCTGGTCGGGTCGTTGTAGTGGACGTAATCCTTGATAGGGGTACTGATGGCTTCGCGGTATTGCGCCTGCGTGATCATGCCCAACTCGAGCATGTTGCCGAGGATGGTGTCGCGCCGCTCCTTGTTGGCCGGGTACTTCTCCGGGTCGTCGAGGTTGCGGTCGTTCGGCAACTGCACGATGGCGATGAGGCTCGCGGCCTCCGGGAGCGTCACGTCGGCTGCGGTTTTGCCGTAATATTCCTTGGCGGCCGACTGGATGCCGTAGGTGTTGCCCCCGAATCCGGTGATGTTCAGGTACGCGAGCAGAATCTGGTTCTTCGTGTAATTCTTCTCGAGACCGATGGCGAGTTTTGCCTCTTTGAGCTTGCGGTCGAGCGTCTGCGCCTGCGCCGCGATGATGGCCTTCTTGCTTTCCTCCGGGTCCGGCAACAGCAGCGCTTCCTGGATGTTGATGTTCTTCACCAACTGCATCGCGAGTGTCGACGCACCGCTGTCGATGTCTTTGCTCAGGAAGTTGCCGATTGCGGCGCGGATGATGGACTGGGCGTCGACGCCGCCGTGCTGATAAAAACGGCGGTCCTCACCGGCGACGAGCGCCTCTTTGATAAGCGGAGAGACCTGCTCCCAGCTGACTTCCTCACGATTGTGCTTGTACACTTCCGCGAACTGGACGTACTGGCCGCCGCGAACGCCGTAGAGAACGTTCTTTTGCGAGAGCTTTCCGATCTCCATGTAGTCGGGCAACGCCTCGAACACTCCGATGGAGGAGTTTGCCGCCATGCTCGTGACCGCAAGGGCTGGAGTGACCATGGCGGTGACAAGAACACCGGCGAGAACACTGAAGCTGAGGAGCCCCGCGATCGCCGAGAGCACGCCGAGAGGCTTCGAATTGTTGCTGGGCATAGGATACAGAGTAACGGGTGTTGGGCCCGTGAAACCTGAATGGATGCCGTGATGCAGCGCTGGGAATACCTTACGACTCCACTGATCGTGCACAACACGACCGCGATCCTCAACAATTGGGGCGATCAGGGGTGGGAGCTCGTGCAGGTCGTTCAAGGCCCTGAAGGCGGTCTGGTCGCCTATTTGAAGCGCCCTGCGACATCCGAAACCGCGGAAGGAACTGCCTGATGTCTGCACTGGATGACCGCATCGCCGAACTGGGACTCGTGATTCCCGAAGGTTCGAAACCCGTCGCGGCCTACATCCCTGCCGTGGTCAGCGGAAACCTCGTTTACACTTCCGGGCAATTGCCGATGGTGGATGGTGAATTGCCCGCCACCGGCAAGGTTGGGGCGGAAGTGAGCCCGGACGACGCCAAAATCATTGCCAGAAATTGCGTGCTCAACGGGCTCGCCGCTGCGCGGTCGGCGATCGGTTCACTTGACCGGATCACCCGGGTCGTCAAGGTTGTCGGTTTCGTCGCCTCGGATCCTGCCTTCACGGGTCAGCCGGGAGTAATAAATGGGGCCTCGGAGTTGTTGGGCGAGATTTTCGGCGAGTCGGGACAGCATGCACGCAGCGCGGTCGGCGTCGCCGTGCTGCCCCTTGACGCTCCCGTCGAAATCGAATTCGTGTTCGAATTCGCCTGATCTCTCGCGGTCACCCCGGGGTGCTCACTTGAGCTTGTCCGTGATCACCTGCATCACTTGAGTGTCGGCGAGTGTCGTCGTGTCGCCCACTTCCCTGCCCTCAGCGACATCGCGTAACAGTCGGCGCATGATTTTGCCGGAACGCGTCTTGGGCAACTCGGTGACAATATAGATCGTGCGCGGTCGTGCGATCGCGCCAATCTGCTCGGCGACGTGAGCCTTGAGCAGGGCCTGCGCTTCTTCCGCAGTCTGTGCTTCTGCCTGCTTGGCGCGCAGGATGACAAACGCGACGATCGCCTGTCCCGTGGTGTCATCCGCCGCACCCACGACTGCCGCCTCCGCGACAATGGGGTGCGAGACGAGCGCAGACTCGATTTCCATGGTCGAAAGCCGGTGGCCCGAGACATTCATGACGTCGTCGACCCGGCCCATGACCCACACATCGCCCTCGGAGTCTAGCCGTGCGCCGTCTCCGGCGAGATACATGCGCCGGTTCGGTGAACCCTCGAAATCGAACTTCTCCCAATAAGTCTCGATAAAGCGCTCCGGGTCTCCCCAGATTCCTCGCAGCATGGAAGGCCAAGGCTCGGTGACCACGAGCAGGCCGCCGTTTCCATTGCCCACTTTCGCGCCGTTTTCATCGAGCACATCCACCGAGATGCCCGGGAGCGGCACCTGAGCAGATCCGGGCTTTGCGGAGGTGATACCGGGAAGCGCGGACACCATGATGGAGCCGGTTTCGGTCTGCCACCACGTATCCACCACGGGCGTCTTTCCGCCGCCGATGATGTCCCGGTACCAGATCCACGCCTCGGGATTGATGGGTTCGCCCACCGAACCGAGAACGCGAAGCGAGCTCAGGTCATGCTGCTGCGGGTATTCGCGGCCGGTCTTCATGAACGCACGGATCGCGGTGGGCGCGGTGTAGAGAATCGTCACCCCGTACTTTTCGATGAGCTCCCACCAGCGGCCAGGATGCGGCGTGTCCGGCGTGCCTTCATACATCAATTGGGTTGCGCCGTTGGCGAGCGGACCGTAGACGACATAGCTGTGCCCCGTCACCCAGCCGACATCCGCGGTGCACCAAAAGACATCGGTTTCCGGGTGCAGGTCGAACACGTTCTTGTGCGTGTACGCGCACTGCACGAGGTAACCGCCCGAAGTGTGAAGAATGCCTTTGGGCTTTCCCGTCGTACCGGAGGTGTAGAGAATGAACAGCGGATTCTCGGCCTCAAACGGCAAGGCCTCGTGGTCTGCGGTGGCGGCGTCCACGACATCATGCCACCACACGTCGCGACCCTCGACCCAGTCGACATCGTTCTCACCGCGTTTGACCACGAGCACATGTTCGACGGTGGTCTCACCCGAGATCGCGGCATCCACTGCGTTCTTGAGCGGAAAAACCTTGCCCTTTCGCCAACCTCCATCGGCCGTGATAACGAGTTTGGCGCTGGCATCCTCGATTCTGGATCGCAGCGACTCCGCACTGAACCCGCCGAACACCACGGAATGCACGGCACCCAGCCGCGCGACGGCGAGCATCGCTATCGCGGCCTCGGGAATCATGGGCAGATAAATGGCGACGCGATCTCCATGGCGGATGCCCAGGGCGTGCAGCGCATTCGCCGCCTTCTTGACCTCGTCCGTAAGTTCCGCGTAGGTGATGGTTCTGGTGTCGCCAGGTTCGCCCTCCCAGTGAATAGCGACTCGGTCGCCGTTGCCGGCGAGCACGTGACGGTCGAGGCAGTTGTAGGCGACATTCAGTTTGCCGTCGGCGAACCAGCGCGCGAAGGGGGGATTGTTCCAGTCGAGGGTCTGTGTGAACGGAGTGCTCCAGTCGACCAGTTCTCTGGCCTGATCCGCCCAGAATGCCAGCCGGTCGGCACTTGCTCGCGAGTACAGCTCG
This sequence comes from Agreia sp., assembly GCA_044464485.1. GTDB lineage: Bacteria > Actinomycetota > Actinomycetes > Actinomycetales > Microbacteriaceae > Terrimesophilobacter. Next base: position 46,271 of record JBIQLG010000002.1, on the reverse strand, counting down.
GGCTTCGCGATCGACGTCGCGGCGAATTCTGCTGACGGTGGAAACCGCCGTTCTTCGTGGAGCAGACTGTCAATGGTCTCGTTCATACTTCTCCCAACGCTTCCTCGCGTGTCTTGCGGAATACTGGCCCGCACGAATTTGACAATACTCGTTATAAAAAGTCACCCCCAAATAGGCGGCAACTGGGTTAGACTATTTTTCGCCGAGCATCTGCTTGGTCAGCAGCGAGCATCACGATTCCCCCCAATCAGTTCGTTGCCGTGGCGGCGTCCGTTCCCCCCAACTGGCGCCGCCCCTCTCGTTAACTCGCGTGCTTCCGATTTGCCGGTAGCCAGGGCCGATCCGTTCGCGTGAACACTCCGCTCCTTGATGTGCAATGAGTTACAGGCGGATGATGGGCGAATGACACTCGAGCTGGACCGCCGCACCACCGATTGGTACGAACTGTTCTTCGATCTCGTATTCGTTGCCGTGATAGCGGTAGCCGTGCGCATCATCGAACTGGATCGCTCACTGCCCGCAGTTCTCGGGTTCATCCTGCTTCTGTTCCCGCTGTGGTGGGCGTGGGTCAACCTGATGGTGACGAACAATCTGTTCGGTCGCCAGTTCCCGGTCATCGGAGTGCTCATTATTGCTGCCACTCCGGGTCCGGCGATGATGGCGGTCGCGATCGCGAGTGGCATTGGCGAATTCGCGTGGCTCTACGCTGCGGGGGCCGTGTGGATCAGACTGCTGCTGCTCGTCATGTGGCTCATTCCGCGCTGGAAGGCCACGAGCTCGATTTCGCCGTGGCGCACCGTCAGCTACAACCTCGTGACGGCAGCAATCTGGCTGGCTTCGATATTCGTTCCGGCACCGTACAGGTACCTCCTGTGGGGCATCGCGGTCGTCGGTGAGATGGTGCTGCTCGCCGCACGGTCCCGATTCGCATACGAAGTGTACGATCGCGCATCCGTCGCGCACTCGCTCGAGCGAATCGGCCTGTTTGTCGTCATCGTCATCGGTGAAGCGGTGTATTTGGCGGTCACGGGCCTCGCCGAGCATCTGACCTGGGCGGGAGGGGTTTCCACGATGTTCGGATTTGTGACGTGCGCGCTGCTCGCTCGAGCATTTTTTCGCTGGGGGATTCCCGGCACCGAGGTGGGGCTGCGCGCGGCGCAACGAGCCAAGTCGTACGGCGCCCTGCGAGACGTCGTGATGTACCTTCCGTTTATCTTGATTGTCGGTCTCACGTTCGTGGCCGCGTCGATCGGCATTGCCGTCGTGCACGCGAGCGAACCGCTGCCTCTCGGGGTGCGCGTGCTGCTGGCGGTGGGAGTCGCCGCGCAGTACATCACCAACGCCGTGATCGGCGTTCGGCTCGGGCGCTCGGCCATCGGCATCGCCACGCTCCTCCTGCCCGGCTTGCTGCTTCCCGCACTGGCGAGTCTCGCCACCGGCGCACTTCCCGCATGGGCGACAATCGGCTGCGTGGCCCTTTCGCTCGTCGTGCTGGACCTCGAGAGCATGTGGTTGGGCCGCCGGTTCTCCGCGGTGCCTGTGAAGTCGACGTCGGCGGGATTTGCGCACGCACGAACCGCAACGTCGCCGTCGGCACCCGCCGAATCCGTGGTCGCACCCGCTGCTCCGACGACTTCAGACGCCGCAGGGACTGCTCCCGCACAGTGAGGATGATCTGACCTTTCGTACACACCGCTGGCGAAAACAAATGTCGATTCTCCGTGCGATTTAGCCTGAGCGGATGACAGCGGGCCAGCATGAGCGTTTCGTCGCGGTGCGACCAGAGCGACCCGCCGCCGTGCGGCCAGAGCGACCCGCCGCGGTGCGACCAGAGCAACCGGTCGCTCGTCAACCCGAACGACCCGGTTGCGCTTCCGATCACTCAGTCTGCTTCGAGAACGACGGCATCGGCCACGACACGGCGACCGTCGGCAAACCTCAGCGGGTACTTCCGGAGTTCGGTCCGCTTGCGCGCTACGTCGCTGACTCTGACGTCACCGACGTTTTCGTCAACGGCGCGGGGGAGGTGTGGCGAGACAAAGGCGCAGGTGTGGAGCGGCAGATCCCGCTCGAGCTGCCGGAGCCGGCGATTCGCGAACTCGCCGTTCGACTCATCGCGCTGGGTGGGCGGCACATCGACGAAGCCTCACCGTGCATTGATGTGCGGCTGCACGACGGTATCAGGGTTCATGCCGTTCTCCCGCCGATCTCTCCTCGGGGTTCTCTGCTCTCCATCCGCCTGCCCCGTCTCGCGAGGCTCAGCATCAGCGATCTGGAGGAGTCGGGCTGCTTTGACGTTGTGCCGCGCGAGCTCGTCATCGAACTTGTTCGTTCCCGAGCCAACATCCTCGTGACCGGCGCCGGTGGCAGCGGAAAGACGACGCTGCTGTCTGCGTTGTTGGCGACCGCGCCGGAGACAGAGCGCCTCATTGCGATCGAGGATGTCGCCGAGCTGCAGGTGGATCATCCGCATTTCATTTCTTTGGAAGCGCGCCAGCCGAATCTTGAGGGGGCAGGGGAGGTGGGCCTCGCCCGGCTCGTGCGCGAGGCGCTGCGTATGCGGCCGGATCGGCTGATCCTCGGTGAGTGTCGAGGCGCAGAAGTTCGGGAACTGCTTTCCGCCCTGAACACGGGTCACGATGGCGGCGCAGGCACCCTGCACGCGAATTCGCTGTCGGATGTCCCCGCTCGGCTGGAGGCGCTCGGTGCGCTCGCCGGGCTCGGTGCCGACGCTATGGCTCGTCAGGCGGTGAGTGCGATCGACGCCGTCCTTCACCTCGAACGCACGCACGACCGGCGCCACATCGCCCAGGTCGGCAGATTGGCGCTGTCGGAAACCGGCCGACTGATCGCCGAGCCCTGGGCGCCAAGCGGACCAGGACTGGGGCGCGCAGACCAGCAACTGCGCGACGGGCAGGGCCAGATCGCGCGGGGCAAGGATGCGAACAGTGTCGGCGGCTAGCGTGAGCGCCTCGGAGGAACTGGATCGCGTAGCCTCCGTGGTGGAACGGATTGCGGAACTTCTCTCCGCAGGGGTGGCTCCGACAGCAGCGTGGCGTTATCTCTCCGAAATGCCCTCCCCTTTTCGCGACCACGTTGCGGGTGTTGCGGCCCGGATCGACCGCGGCCAGCGACCAGTCGAGGCGATCCTCGAATGCGCACGCGGTGCGCCGCACGGGGCGCCTTCGCCGGTACCGCGCGCGCGACCTCAGCGGAAAGGCGACCCGGCGAAGGTCGACAGTGCCGCCTGGCGTGGTTTTGCTGCGGCATGGATGGTGGCGACGGATGCCGGCGCACCACTTGCGCCGTCGCTGCGCGATTTTTCCCATTCGCTCCGCGCACTCGCGAATGCGCGTCGGGCGTCGGCCACCGCGCTCGCGGGACCGATCGCCACCGCGAAATTGGTCATGGTTCTCCCTCCCCTCGGAATGCTCTTTGGTGCTGCGCTGGGTTTCGACACCATCGGAACTCTTTTCACGACGACTCCGGGGCTCGTGTGCCTCGGCGTCGGTGGTGTGCTTCTCCTTGCCGCACGCGCGTGGAATGGACGACTGGTGCGCAGAGCGACGCCGACTAACCTGACTCCGGGGCTCGTCTTCGACCTGCTGGCCATTGCGGTATCCGGCGGCGCTTCCATCGAGCGCGCACGAATTGCCACGAAGGACGTTCTTCGCGAGTGCGGTCTCGGGCTAGAACCCGATGGCGCCAACCACGCAGGCATTGACGACGCGGATGAGATTCTCACGCTGTCGCACCGCGCGGGGGTTCCCGCGGGGTTGCTGCTGCGCAGCGAAGCTCTTCGCGTGCGCCGTGAGGCCGCCCACGCCGCGGAACGCAATGCCGCGCAACTGGGCGCCACCCTCATGCTGCCGCTCGGGGTCTGCGTATTGCCGGCCTTCATGGTGCTGGGCGTAGCTCCGCTCATGATGTCCGTCTTCTCCTCAACAATGGGCGGCCTTTCGTGATGCCCGCGGATCTGCAGTTCGGGCACATCGATGGCTTCACTCGCTGAAGACTTGGCTTCCATCACAGGTCCATGACAGGTCATTTACAGGTCAATTAAAGGGAGGATCAAACAATGGCGAAAACGGTCGAAATTGAGCGAGGGCACCGTGAGTCCGCGGGTGCGGCAACGCGCGGGAAAGTGAAACCTGTTTCCGAAGACGGTGCGGCCACTGCGGAATACGCGATAGTGACGCTGGCCGCCGTCGCGTTCGCAGGGCTGCTGGTGGCAATTCTGCGAAGCGACGAAGTGCGGAGTCTGCTGTTGGGCGTGGTACAGCATGCGTTGTCGCTTGGCGGCTGAGCTGACGATGGGGAAGACGCGGGCCCCCCTCTCAGACTCGTTTACCGAGCGGGGGAGCGTGACGGCCGAGTTCGTCGTGCTTCTCCCGGCGGTATGCCTCGTGCTGGCGTTGAGTTTGTGCGGTCTCCAGCTGGGCACTCTCCACATGCGCCTCCACGATGCCGCCGCGCTCGCCGCTCGCAGCGAGGCTCGTGGCGGGGACGGGGAATCACTGGTTAGTTCCTTGGTTTCCGAGGCGAGGATGCGCAGTGAGCATCGTGGCAACCTCGTGTGCGTTCGCGTTGAGTCGCCTGGCCCGCCGTTTGCGGCGCTGCTCGGACTTGCGGCAATCGCCGCGACAGGCTGCGCTCTCGCTGATGGCAAATAATGGGCGTTCGTCAGCACCGTCGCGCGCCTGCCGGAACGCTCGAGGAGCCGGTTCCGTCCTGACCATCGGCGTGCTGTGCTGCATTATCGCAACGGTCCTGTTGCTCGGCCCGCTCGCGCGGACACTTGTGTTGCGATCCGAACTTACCGGTGCCGCAGACGCCGCCGCGCTTGCCGCGGCCGACGTTGCGCGAGGAATATCCGCGGGCGTTCCGTGCGTTGTTGCGGAATCCGTTGCACGAGAAAACGGCGCAACTATGGCAGATTGTCGTGTGGATGGGGTTATTGTGACCGTGAGGGTGCGCGCCGTCGTTTTAGGCTTTGCCGTTTCAGCGACAGCGACAGCCGGGCCGCCATTCACAGGCGGGTAAGAGGCACAGGCGCGGGTTCTGTGTGTAGGGTTTCCCCTGTTGCAGTACATCAATGTTGAAGGAGTCCCGTGCCGGGCACGAAGAAACTGGTCATCGTCGAATCACCGGCGAAAGCCAAGACGATCGCCAAATACCTTGGCGATGACTTTGTCGTCGAAGCTTCCGTCGGTCACATTCGCGACCTCATCGAACCCAAAAACCTTCCACCCGAGCTGAAAAAGGGCTATCTCGGAAAATTCTCCGTCGATGTCGAGAACGAATTCGAGCCGTACTATGTGGTGTCGGATCAGAAGCGCAAAACCGTCGCCGATCTGAAGCGAGCGCTGAAGGATGCCGACGAACTGTATCTGGCAACTGATGAAGACCGCGAAGGCGAGGCAATCGCCTGGCACCTGCTGCAGGTGCTGAAACCGAAAATTCCCGTAAAGCGGATGGTGTTCCACGAGATCACGAAAGACGCCATCCAGTTCGCGAGAGACAACACTCGTGACATCGACACGGCGCTGGTTGACGCCCAGGAAACCCGCCGCATTCTCGATCGGCTTTACGGCTACGAAGTGTCGCCGGTGCTGTGGCGGAAAGTCGGTCCTGGCCTTTCGGCGGGACGCGTGCAGTCTGCGGCCACTCGGCTCGTGGTGGACCGCGAGCGCGAGCGACTGGCGTTCGTCAGTGCCAGCTACTGGGACATTGTCGCGAGCCTGAGGCCCGCGGAGTCCGCAGAGCGCTTCGACGCAAAACTCGTGCGCCTCGACGGCACGCGCGTGGCGACGGGCCGCGACTTCGACGACCTCGGAAACCTGAAGCCCAATGTGATTGCACTGGACGAAAGCGCGGCAAGCGCGCTCGTATCGGCGCTTACAAACGACTCCACCGCGATCACCGTGTCGTCCCTCGAGTCGAAGCCATACACGCGCAGGCCAGCGGCGCCGTTCACGACGTCCACCCTGCAGCAGGAAGCAGCGCGCAAACTGCGGTTCTCCGCCCGGCAAACCATGAGTGTCGCTCAGGGCCTCTACGAGAACGGGTACATCACCTATATGCGTACCGACTCACCCGCTCTGTCGCAGCAGGCCATCACGGCCGCGCGGAGCCAGGCGGCGAGTCTCTACGGTGCCGACACGGTTCCCGAAAAACCGCGTGTGTACGCGGGGCGGTCGAAGAACGCTCAGGAAGCGCACGAAGCGGTACGGCCATCCGGAGACACCTTCCGGACCCCGACGGAACTGGAAGGCACGCTTCGCGGGAATGAATGGAAGCTGTACGACCTCATCTGGAAGCGCACCGTGGCATCGCAAATGGCCGACGCGCGCGGTTCCACGGCAACCGTGACGATCGCCGCGGAAACGCAAGAGCAGCGCGCAGAGTTTTCCGCCAGCGGCACAGTAATCACGTTTCGGGGATTTCTTGCGGCGTACGAGGAGAGCCGTGACGAAGAGCGCAACGAGTCGGCAGAGCCCGCTGAGGCGAAACTGCCCCCGTTGACGGAGGGCCAGAGCCTTGCGCTTGACGGTGTGGAAAGCAAGGGCCATGAGACACTGCCGCCCCCGCGCTACACGGAGGCGAGCCTCATCAAGACGCTCGAGGAACTTGGCATCGGCAGACCATCCACGTTCACCTCGATCATTTCGACCATCATCGACCGTGGTTACGTCACGCCGCGGGGCACCGCGCTGGTGCCGAGCTGGATCGCCTTCTCCGTCGTGCGATTGCTTGAGGACTACTTCACCGAACTCGTGCAGTACGACTTCACCGCAGGCATGGAAAACGATCTCGACCGCATTGCCGACGGCCGTGAGCAGCGCGTCGACTGGTTGAACAGTTTTTACTTTGGCGGCGCGAACTACAAAGGTTTGCGCAACGTCATCGAAAATCTCGGCGAAATCGATGCGAAAACGGTCAACTCGATCACGCTCGACGACAACGTCACGCTGCGCATAGGAAAGTATGGACCGTACCTCGAGGTCGTAGAACCCGATGCTGAGCCTGACGCCAAACCGCGGCGAGTGAACATTCCCGACGGTCTTGCACCGGACGAACTCACGCTTGAGAAAGCACACGAGCTCATCAACGCTCCGGTAGTGGTCGATCGCGTGATCGGAATCAATCCGGAAAACGGTAAAGAGATTGTGGCGAAGAACGGCCGGTACGGCCCGTATGTCACCGAACTCGACCCCGAGCCCGAAGCGGCCGCAATCGCGGCTGGCGCCGAGAATGCGCAGAACGTGGATCCGCGCACGGGCGAGGTGACGGCGGCACCCGCGAAGAGCGGTGCTGCTAAGAAGGCGAACGGCAAGAAAACGGCGCAGAAGCCGCGTACGGCATCCATTTTCACATCAATGGATCTGGAAACCATCGATCTGGACACCGCGCTCCGTCTGCTCAATTTGCCTCGCGTCGTCGGACAGGATCCCCAGACGCAGGAAGACATCACGGCGCAAAATGGTAAATTCGGTCCCTATCTTAAAAAGGGAACCGACTCTCGCTCCCTTACTTCGGAGGAGCAAATTTTTGAGATCGATCTGGCCGGCGCACTGGAGATATTTGCGCAACCCAAGTACGGCGCCCGCCGAGCGTCCAGTGCCTTGAAGGAGTTTGACGCTGATCCCGAGAGCGGAAAGCCGGTGAAAGTCAAAGACGGCCGCTTTGGGCCGTACGTCACCGACGGTGTCACGAATGCGACCATTCCCAGGGGCGAATCTGTGGAGGACATCGACTTCGAGCGGGCAGTGCAGCTGCTGGCCGACAAGCGGGCGAAGGGGCCGACGAAGCCAAAGACGAAAACCGCCACACGCAAGAAGCCGGCCGCGAAGAAGGCGGCGGCGAAGAAACCGGCCGCAAAGAAGTCGACCGGAAACCCGTCTGCAACGGCCGCTTCGAACAAGAAGTAGCGATGAAGGGTCTGTTTATCACCTTCGAGGGCGGCGACGGCTCGGGAAAGACCACGCAGCTGGCTCTCCTGGTGTCGTGGCTTGAGTCGCTCGGGCGTACGGTCGTGACCACGCGCGAACCCGGCGGCACCGATCTCGGCGAGGAACTTCGCGAGATTGTGCTCCACCGTCGCGGGCACATCACACCGAAAACCGAAGCGTTGATTTACGCGGCGGACCGAGCGCACCATGTCGCAACCACGGTGCGCCCCGCGCTGCATCGTGGCGACATCGTCGTGCAGGATCGGTACCTTGATTCCTCCGTCGCCTACCAGGGCGTGGGGCGAAATCTGGGAGCAGTCGAGGTGCGAGATATTTCACTGTGGGCCACCGACGGACTGCTTCCCGACCTCACGGTTCTCCTCGATCTGGACGAAGCAGTGGGCCGAGGGCGCCTCGATGCCTCCCGCACTCGGTACGATCGACTCGAATCCGAAGAGCGGGAGTTCCACGCGCGAGTGCGTGAAGCGTATCGTGAACTTGCCGCGGCGGATCCGCATCGATTTCTCACGCTCGACGCAACGGAGAGCGTCGAGGCGATATCCGAAGCAATTCGTTCTCGCGTTTTTTCGTTGATGGAATGAGCCGGGTGGAACCTGACCGTGTCGATCTGGGATGAACTGACGGGGCAAACCGAGGCGATTGCCGTCTTCAAAGCCGCCGCGCGCCTTCCCGCTCCCGATACTGCAGAAGAAAACGAGCGCGTCGCATCGTCAGGCCTCCTTGCAGGCTCGGGTGCGAGCGGCTCAATGACGCATTCGTGGCTCATCACGGGACCGCCGGGATCCGGTCGGTCCAACCTCGCGTTTGCGTTCGCGACTGCCTTGCTGAGCCCGGGAACGCCCGAAGGCGACGAGGCGGCACGGAGGCAGGTAGCGGCCAGAACTCATCCCGATCTCGGCGTGCTCAGCACGGAGCGCGTCATCATCTCGATTGACGAGGTGCGCGCTCTCGTGAATAGCTCCCAATTTTCACCATCCGTGGGCAGGTATCGCGTCATGGTGATCGAGGACGCCGATCGGATGACCGAACGCACGTCGAACGTATTGCTGAAGGCGCTTGAGGAACCGCCGCCGCGTACGGTGTGGATTCTGTGCGCTCCGAGCGAAGCGGACCTCATCCCGACCATCCGTTCGCGGGTGCGCAGCGTGCGGCTTCGCGTGCCGGCGATCGCTGATGTGGCCGAGCTCATTTCGTCGAGAGACGGTGTCGACATTGCCATCGCGACGCGTGCCGCGCGAGAGGCGCAGAGTCACATCGGCATGGCACACAGGCTCGCCACGAATGAGCGGGCGCGCGACCGTCGGGAGAAGACACTCGACGTCGTTCTCGGCATCCAGACAGTTTCCGATGCCGTGATCGCCGCGAGTGTGCTCGTGGATGCGGCGACGGAGGATGCGAAAGCCATTACCGAGGAGCGCGACGCCGAGGAGCGGGAGAATGCTCTGCGTTCCCTCGGTATCGAAACCGGTGGAACCATCCCGCCCGCGCTGAGGTCGCAACTGAAAACGCTGGAAGAAGACCAGAAGAGGCGCGCGACTCGAAGTCTTCGCGATGGTTTGGACCGCATCATGGTCGATTTGCTGTCGTTGTTCAGGGACATTCTGCTGCTTCAGCTCGGTTCGGATGTCGAACCGATCAATCTGCACATTCTTGATCGGGTGCGAGGCGCCGCGGAGCGATCGACCCCCGCGCAGACCCTCGCGACACTGGATGCAATTGCCACCGCTCGGAGGCGGATTGGTAATAACGTTGCTCCTGCGCTCGCGTTGGAGGCGATGCTCATCTCGGCCAGAAGGATTGCCCCATGAATCGCAGCAAAGCTGTCACCTTCCGCACGGCAGTAATCGCGGCAGGCCTCGTGGCCGTGATGTCACTGAGCGGCTGTGTATCGCTGTTTCTTCCTCACCGACCCCCGACGACGTCGACGCCGACGGGCGAGAGTGTTGCCGCGGACCTGGAGCCCTACTACTCGCAGGTGCTCACGTGGACGAGGTGCGAGGGCACTTTCCAGTGCGCTACCGCGCACGCCCCCATGGACTGGTCGAATCCGTCGGGCAAACGGATCGATCTCGCGCTCATTCGCGCGACGGCGACGGGCAAGCGGATGGGCTCTCTGCTCGTGAACCCTGGCGGGCCGGGCGGCTCGGGCTACGATTTCATCCGCGACAGCCTCGACTACGCGGTGGACGCCACGCTTCAGCAGCACTATGACATCGTCGGTTTCGATCCCCGCGGCGTCAACAAGTCGACCGCCGTGAAGTGCTACGAAGACCCTTCAGAAATGGACGCGTTCCTGTTCGATGTGTCGCCGAACAAGGTTGGTTCGGACGCCTGGATCGACGATATGGAGAAATCCAACACCGACTTCGGTCAGGCGTGCCTCAAATACACGGGCGACCTGCTGGGGTTCGTCGACACCATGAGCGCTGCCCGCGATCTCGATTTGCTGAGAGCGATTTTGGGCGACACGAAGCTCAACTACCTCGGTTACTCGTACGGCACGTTCCTTGGTGCGACCTATGCGGAGCTCTTTCCGAAGAAGACCGGTCATCTTGTGCTGGATGGCGCACTGGATCCCGCCACGAGCGACTTTGAGGTCACGGAAACTCAGGCGGTGGGCTTCGAGAGTGCCGCGCGCGCGTACATCGCCGATTGCGAGACCGCGCCGGATTGCCCCTTCACCGGTTCAGTGGATGCCGCCATGGCGAAGATTCGGGCCATTCTCGAACGACTGGACGCAAGCCCGCTGCGGGCATCCGACGGTCGAATGCTGGGCAGTGCGGCCATGTTCAACGCGATCATTCTGCCCCTGTACAGCCAGTCCACGTGGAAGTACCTCAACGATCTGTTCACCGATGTGCTGGCGGGAAATGCCGACTACGCATTCCAGCTCGCAGATGCCTACTACGGGCGAAATCCGGATGGCACCTACCAGGACAATTCGACGGAAGCCTTCATCGCCATCAACTGTCTCGACTACATTTCCACGAGCACGCGGGGCACCCTTCGCGCGGAAGCCGCGGAACTCGCAAAGGTTGCTCCGACCTTTGGGCCGCAAATGTCGTATGGCGGCACATCATGCGACAACTGGCCGTTTGCTGCCACCAGGGTTCGCGGGCCGATCGCCGCTCACGGTTCCGCGCCGATTCTTGTCGTGGGCACGACGAATGATCCTGCGACGCCGTACCAGTGGGCAAAGAATCTGGCGTCGGAGCTGGAAAACGGGCACCTCGTCACCTACCACGGTGAAGGGCATACGGCATATAACAAGTCGAATTCCTGCGTGGACGGTGCCGTGGACGATTTCTTCGTCAGGGGAACGGTGCCCGCGGCGGATCCGAATTGTTAGGGCACGCTGCAGGAGCAGCGCGCGGCTGCTCGGCCGCTCGGCTGCTCTCGACTGCGCTGACGCCATGGTTGTTCGCAACGCCGTCGGTCGACCATTGTGCAAGTTTGCATGATCTGCAAAAATAGACCATGAGCAATTCCTCGCCGCCCCCCGTTCCCGGCCTTCGCGAACGCAAGAGAATTGCGACCCGCCGCGCCATTCAACGCGCTGTTCTCGAACTCTCGACGCAACGCGGATACGACAACGTCACGATTGAAGAGATTAGCGCGGCCGCGGATGTGTCACCGAGAACGTTCTTCAATTACTTTGCGTCAAAAGAAGAGGCGGTCGTGGGCGACATTCCCTCGATTGCCGCATTGGATGCCGCCCAGGATTTTCTCGCAGAAGGCAAGGATGCCGACATCCTTGCCGGCCTCGGTCGGCTCTTCGTGGTCGCCGCAATGGAAATCTCCGACAACCGCACGGCGAGCCAGCAGCGCCGCGCCCTGCTGAGAAAGCAACCCTCGCTCTTTGCCAAACGCATGACGTTTCTTCACATGTTTGAAGATGAAATCGCAGAGCTCGTGCGGCAACGGTTGATTCGGGATGGGTTCGGGTCTGTGCGCGATTCCGCGGAAGCGGAACAGCGTGCGCAAATGCTCAGCCTCATCGGATTCGCCACCATGAGGCTGGCGTATCGAAGGTGGATCGAAACCTCGGACTCAGTCTCGCTGTCTGACCTTGTTCGTGAAGCGTTCGACCAATTGAGGATGACTCTGGGCACTCGCGGCGATTCATGATCCGCTAAGCTTTCTTGCTGTGCCTCCTCTCGCGGGAGGCCCGCCGCCTTAGCTCAGTCGGTAGAGCATCTCACTCGTAATGAGAAGGTCGTCAGTTCGATTCTGACAGGCGGCTCCGCTGGGGTCATCCGGGAACCCTGGTCCGCCATTTGGGGGACCGACGATCAATTCCACCCCCCGAGAGCGTCACAATTCCCGCAAGAAAACGCCCCCAAAACAGGTGTCAATTTCGTTTTGCGGCCTGAGCGCATTGCGCGATGCGCTCCGCCGCCCTAGCGTGAAATACGCAGTTCGTTGGGGAACGGCTGCGACATCAGTGACTGAGGGGGAAACTGAAGTGAAGCGTCTCATTTTTCTCATCACGGCGTTCACCGCGGTGCTGACTCTGGGATTGCCATTCGTTGGGGGAAGCGGTCCTTCCCTGCTCGGGTCGGTGACGCCGGCAAACGCGAACCCGCAATCGGGCCTCCCGATCTTCGCCACCGCGCCCCAGTCGCACAGCACGCCGAACGCTGCGATCGACGCGGCGACCCCGAGCGAAGCGACGCTTGCGGTGCGGCAGGCCGCGCGCGCGGCGCAGCTCACCAAAGACTACGAACACCTGGCGCAAAAACCCGTCCCCAAGCCCGTTGTCATTCCACAGGGATCCAGCGGCAGCAGTGTCGGTGCCGCCCGCCGTGCGGCGATCGAAGCTTCGGGTGGATCATGCCCCTCGGCGATCGGCGGCGGCACGCCGGGTGCACCCGGCGTGACCTCTGCGGGAGGTGTCGCAGGTACCACGAGCGGCGACCTCGCCTCCTTTGCGGCGACCTATAACGCGATTCGGGTGGCTAATTGCCTCGACCCCATTCCGTTCAGCCACATCCGCTACGACAGTTGCATGGAGACCCGGTTGTTCTGGATGGCGGAAGACCCCAGTGAAGACCCGGCGAGCGCATGGGGTCACATGGGCTCAGTGCGAAGCGACGGCGTTCCGAGCGTCGGCTGCGACGGCAACCTCGCCGGCGGTTCCGGAAACACGGGAGCGACTGTCGCGACGAAGTGGTGGAACTCTTCGGCTCACCGAGCATCCCTCTATCGACCGACATACTCGGGCAGTGTTTCCGGCGTCTGCATTTACTTCGCTATGACTCACGGGGGAATTCCGAACGAGCCGTACTCGTTCACGAGAGCGGCCGCGAGATGGGGTGGCTGCTAGTTTCCCTCGTTCAGCCGATACCATAGGCGAGTGAGTGACGAGGTTCCGCTGACCAGACGGGCTGCGCGTGAAGCGGAGGCGGCCAGGCGTGCCGCCGGAAAACGCGCCGGCACGCCTTCGGAGGCCGCGGATGCGGCAGCAGGTCCGGTAGCGACCCCCGAAACGACGCCTGCGATGCCCGCGAACCAGGCGAACACCCAGGCAGGCCCGGCAGCGAGCCCAGAAACGCCGCGTGCAATGCCGGCTAACGAGGCAGAAACCGAGGTGCTCGCATCTGCCGCGTTGCCGGGGATGGCCGGTGGCGCAGCTGTGGGCGGCGATAGCGCGGTGAGCATTGCCGCCAAGCGCAAGTCTGTTTTTGGCGGCTTCGCGGATGCCGTAGCGCGCCATCCCAACGCCTGGATGTATTCGGCCCTCGGCGTGATTTTTCTCCTGCTGGGAACCGGTTCTGTCTTTGCCGGTGTCGCCGTGGGGTCTGCAGCATCGGCACCCGTGCCCGTAACGTCTACGCCCACTCCCGATCCCACTCCCGATCCCACCCGCGACGCTCCGGCGACGCCGATCCCGGCTACCGCTCTTCGCACCTGTTCCATCGCGAGCCTCGTTTCCGATCCGCGCTTGCTCACGTTTGAAGGATCCGTGATCAACATCACGACGGGCGAGGTGCTTTACGATCACAACGCGAGCGTGGGTGCGCCTCCGGCAAGTGGCCTCAAGGTGCTCACCGCTGCGGCGGCACTGAACACCATTGGTCCGAATTTCCAGATCCCCACGCGCGTGTTCGAGGGCAAGGATCCCGGGACTATCGTGCTCGTCGGGGGCGGGGATCCCACGTTGAGCGCACTGCCGCCCGGCACGGAGAGCGTCTACAAGGGCGCGCCGAAAATGTCGGATCTCGCCGCGCAAGCGAAAGCGGCGTGGGAAAAGAATCACCCGGGCGAGGACATCACGAAGGTGATTCTCGACGCCAGCTACTGGAGTCCCGCAGACAAGTGGGATCCCACCTGGGACCGTGTCGAGCAGCGAAACGGTTACCAGTCCGAAGTCACCGCGCTCATGGTCGATGGTGACAGAGCCAACCCTCAGCGGCAGACGAGTCCCCGCGGAACCGATCCCATTGCGCGTGCGGGAGATGCCTTCGTGTCGGCATTGAATCTTGGCAATTCCGTGGATGTTGTCGTCGGCAACGCGACGCCCGGAATGCCTCAGCTGGCGGAAGTCAAGTCTCAACCCATCGCAACGCTCATCGCTCAGATGCTGCAGTGGTCGGACAACACGCTCGGCGAGAACATCGCGCGCATTGTGTCGAAGGAAAGTGGCGGGGATGGTTCTGCCGCGTCGCTGGCGTACATCATTCCGGGCATCATGGCCAACCTAGGGCTTGACCCCAATGCAATCACCATTCGCGACGGTTCCGGGCTGAGTGCAAACAATCTCGTCCCGCCCGCGTTCATGGCTCACCTGATGGCGAAAGTCCAGACGAGCGCGAATGAGCTGGGACCCGTCAAATCGGGGATGCCGATTGCGGGCCAGACCGGAAGCCTGGCGAGCCGATTTTCTGGCGACAACGCGGTGGCGCGAGGCCATGTCGCGGGAAAGACGGGCTGGATCGACTCTTCGCGAACGCTTTCCGGGTGGGTCGATGCGAGCGACGGTTCCGTTCTCTCCTTCGCGTTTTACGCGCTGGGTCCCGTGCAGGAGGATGCGACCATAGCCCTGGACACCGTGACGACCGGCATTTTTCACTGCGGCAACAATCTGTCAAATAACTAACGACCCGATGGAGCTCTCATCACACGCGTAAATCGCAAGGGGATCGCCTTCATGGCGAGTGCCCACCTCATCGATGACTTTTATCAGGGTGTCGTTCCCGCGCTGCTTCCTTTTCTCGTGATCGAGCGGCAATACAGTTATGCCGCGGTCGCGGGCCTCACCCTCGCAGCGAATCTGCTTTCCTCGGTGGCTCAGCCCGCTTTCGGCTGGTGGGGTGACCGCAAACCGCGTAGCTGGCTCATTCCCGCCGGAATGGTGACGGCGGCGGTCGGCGTGAGCCTGGTCGCGTTCACTCCCGAATACTGGATGACCTGGCTGGTCATCGCTGTGTCCGGCATCGGCATTTCCGCTTTCCATCCGGAAGCGGCTCGCGCAGCTCGGGCGGCCGCGGGCGACAGCAACCGGGCGATGAGCGTGTTCGCGGTCGGCGGAAACATGGGGTTCGCGGTTGGTTCGCTTGTGGCCACACCGCTGCTCCTGGCGACGGGTCTGGGCGGAACGCCGTTCCTTCTCATCCCTGCGGTCGTGATGGCGGTCGTGATCCTCTGGCGGCTCCAGCGTGTGCTCGACGGGCCCGTGGGTGCGCCTCGGCCGACGCCCCGTATTCCCGGTCCGGATAACTGGCCGGGCTTCCTCAGGCTGACGCTCGTCGTCGTCGTGCGTTCGATAGTTTTCTTTGGCGCGGTTTCCTTTATCGCCCTGTATTTCATCCACGACTTCGGTACGTCTCAGGCACTCGGAGGGGCGGCGCTCACGGTGTTTCTCACCGCGGGAGCTGCGGGAACCTTGATCGGCGGTTGGCTCGCCGACCGGGTGGGACGGCTCAAGAGTATTCGGATCGGGTTCGCGGTGGCGATACCGTCGCTGCTCGGGCTCGTGCTCTCCACCAGCTGGCCGGTGGCCATGTTCTTTGTGGCGCTGTTCGGTATCGCCATTTTTGTTCCGTTCGCGGTGTTTGTGATCCTCGGTCAGGACTATTTGCCGAATCGGATTGGTATCGCCAGCGGTGTCACCGTCGGGCTCGCCGTGACGGTGGGGGGATTGTTCAGCCCTCTGCTCGGATGGGTAGCCGATCAAACGAATCTGCAAAGCGCGTTCGTGATCCTGGTGGGTCTCTGCGTCGTCTGCCTCGGGTTGGCATTCCTCTTGCGGGAACCTGCCGCCGGCCCGCGCCATCCGCGTCCACTCGGGGACACCACGGCCGAAGCTGCTGACGAAGGTGCGCTCTGATCGCTTTCGCGCAGTGCGGCGCGTGCATGGTGGGACCACCGTACATTTCGGTCTGATCCGCGCCGCAAGGCAGATATTGCCCGAACAGGGGGGTATTTGCAGAAATTTTGATGCTATTTGCGCAAACTGCAAATTTCGGCTTGTCACCCAAACCTGAGGCATGTTTTGATTTTCTGGGCCGCCACGGCCCTGGGCGATACGACACGAACGAGGAGTTTGCGGTGGCTGAAGCCAGATCGGTGCGATCGGTGCGACCTTTAAGCGCGATGCGGGGCGCGACACTCGGGGGAGCCGTGTTCGCGGCTCTTGCTCTCGTGCTGGGCAGCGCCCTGCTCACGGCGTCCCCGGCCCACGCGGCACCCGCCTCCAGTGTCCTGGACGGAATCACCTACGCGTACGATGACAGCGGCACGCCTTCGACGGCCACGATCACGGACTACGATCCCACAACAAGTTCGCTCGGATACTCGCCCAGCATTCCTTCAACAGTGACGATCGGCGCACACTCGTACACCGTGACCGGGATCGACGACTCCGCGTTCCAGGCAAAGGGGCTCACCGCCGTCATCATCCCGGCCACGATCACAAACATCGGGTCCTCGGCGTTTTACGCCAACAGCCTGACGTCGGTCGACATCCCGGCCGGTGTGAGCACGATCAGCTCCAGCGCGTTCGCCTACAACTCTTTGACATCAGTGTCGATTCCGAACACGGTGGTCGATATTAAGAACTGGGCATTCGAACACAACCTGTTGGGAAGCGTCGTGATCCCGAATTCCGTAACATCCATCGGTCAGGACGCTTTCGCCTACAACAACCTGAGTTCGGTCACGATCGGAAATTCGGTCACGGTCATCAAGAAGGAAGCGTTTTACGCCAACCATTTGACTTCTCTGGTCATACCTGACTCCGTGACCACGATTGATGAATCCGCATTCGAATTCAACCAGCTCTCCTCGCTCACGCTCGGAAACTCACTGGCGAGTATCGGCAACGATGCCTTTCTTCAAAATCAGCTGACGTCCGTCACCTTTCCGGCTTCCATTGCCGCTATTGGCTTTGCGGCGTTTTACGACAACGCCGGCCTTACCGATGCGGTTTTTCTCGGTGCGGCACCGGCGACGTTTACGGCCGCGGGAGTACCGTACGGCTCGTTTGGCCCTGGACCCGGGACCACGGTGCACTTCTCCAGCAGTTTTGCCTCACCGCCGATTGCGGGAGGCTTCACATCGCCGACATGGCAGGGATACAGCGCACAACGTGATCCGGTTGTGAGTTTCGACCTCGGCGGTCATGGTGCAAGCATTTCGCCCGAGGAGGTCGTTTTCGGTTCAACGGTGGCCGCACCGCCCGCGCCGACCGCGTCAGGGTGGACGTTCACCGGCTGGTTCACGGATGCCGCACATACGAGTTCGGCGAAGTTCAGCAACCCTGTCTCGAAAGACACCACCCTCTATGCGGGGTGGAAAGCGGATCCGCAATTGGCGGCCACCGGGGGAACAGTGCCGGTGCAACCCGTGGTTCTCTTCGCCGCTATTTTGCTTCTTGCCGGAATCTTCCTGCGCACGAGGGGACGGCACGCGACCCGATGACACTGGCGCGCTAGCTGCCTGAACCCGAACAGCCAGCGCGTCAGATCTAGAGCTGGTTGCCGAGCTTGTACTCGGGCAGCGACTCGCCTTCGCGCGTGTAGGAGAATCCATCCGCGCCGATCGTGACGGCCATCTCGCTCTCGTCCGTTCTGCTGACGAGCGGCTGCGGATTCCCGTCGAGATCGAGAACCGTTGAGGCCTCCGTGTACCAGCTCGGCACGACGGGGTTGCCCCACCAGTCGCGGCGCTGATTGTCGTGCACATCCCACGTGACGACCGGGTTATCCGGATCCCCGGTGTAGTAGTCCTGCGTGTAGATCTCGACTCGGTGGCCATCCGGGTCGCGCAAGTACAGGTAAAACGCGTTGGACACACCGTGGCGGCCGGGACCACGCTCGATGCAATCCGACATCCTCAGGGCACCGAGCTTGTCGCACACCGAGATGATGTTGTGCTTCTCGTGGGTGGCGAAGGCAACGTGGTGCATGCGCGGCCCGTCGCCGCCCGTCATTGCCGTGTCGTGCACGGTCGGCTTGCGACGTAGCCACGCGGCGTAGGTGGTCCCCTCTTCGTCCCGAATGTCTTCCGTCACGCGAAAGCCGAGCTCTTCCATGTACTTCACCGCACGCGGGATGTCGGGGGTGACCTGGTTGAAGTGGTCGAGCCGAACCAGCGCCCCCGGGGTGTGCAGGTCGTAGCGCCAGGCTAGGCGCTCCACGTGCTCAACGTCGTAGAAGAACTCGTAGGGGAAGCCGAGCGGATCCTCCACACGCACCGAGTCGCCGAACCCTTTCGCGAACCCTTCCGTGCGGCGCTCCACGCGGCAACCGCGTTCGGTGTAGAACGCGACCGCCTTGTCCAGATCCTCGGGGCTGCGCACGCGATAGCTGAATGCGGCGACGGCGGCGAAATCACCTTTTCGCAACACGAGGTTGTGGTGGATGAACTCTTCGAGTGAACGCAGATACACGGCGTTCTCGTCCTCCTCGGTGACGACGAGGCCGAGAACATCAACGTAGAATCGTCTGCTCGCGGCGAGGTCGGTGACGACGAGTTCCATGGATGCGCAGCGCAGGATATCCGGCGCGCTGGAGCTTGGGTGAGATGTCATGATCAATGTCCTTCCAAGTTGTGCCGGATCACCCTTTGCCGAAGCGCGGGGAGTGAGCCTGATTGAGGGTGATGTGCACGGCCTGCTGGTCGGTGTAGAAGTCGATCGAACGGTATCCGCCTTCATGGCCGAGACCGGATGCCTTCACCCCGCCGAACGGCGTGCGGAGGTCTCGCACGTTGTTGGAGTTCAGCCACACCATCCCCGCTTCGACGCTGTGGGCGAAGTTGTGCGCGCGCTTCAGGTTGTTGGTCCAGATGTAGGCGGCGAGGCCGTACTTCGTGTTGTTGGCCAGTTCGAGTGCCTCCTCATCCGTATCGAAAGGGGTAATGGCCACGACGGGGCCGAAGATCTCCTCCTGGAAGATGCGGGCGTCGGGGGAGACATCCGCAAAAGCCGTCGGCGCAACATAGTTGCCGGTGTCGAACCCTACCGGTCGGCCACCGCCGGCGATCAGTCGTCCCTCGGTCTTGCCGATCTCGATGTAGCTCATGACCTTGGCGTAATGCTCGGGATGCACGAGGGCGCCCACTTCCGTGCGTCGATCATGCGGGTCGCCGACGACCACGTTTTTCGCGCGCTCCGCGTACCGTTCGACGAACTCGTCGTAGATGGGACGTTCGACGAGGATGCGGCTGCCCGCGGTGCAGCGTTCCCCGTTGAGCGAGAACACGCCGAAGATTGTTGCATCCAGTGCATCGTCGAGGTCGGCGTCGGCGAACACCACGGCGGGCGACTTCCCGCCAAGTTCCATGGAGAGCCCCTTGAGATACGGTGCCGCGTTGGCGAAAATGAGCTGCCCCGTGGCGGACTCACCCGTGAAGGAAATGAGCGGCACATCCGGGTGTTTGACGAGCGCGTCCCCGGCTTCTTCCCCCAGCCCGTTGACGAGGTTGAAGACCCCGTCGGGCACACCGGCTTCGCGAAAGATTTCCGCCCACAGGCTCGCGGACAGCGGCGTGAATTCGGCGGGCTTCAGCACGACGGTGTTGCCGGTGGCGAGAGCGGGAGCAAGCTTCCACGACTCGAGCATGAACGGCGTGTTCCACGGCGTGATGAGACCGGCGACGCCGATCGGTTTGCGGTTGACGTAGTTGACCTGGCGGCCGGGCACCTTGTAGGTGTCGTCGCGTTGCGCGACGATCAGGTCGGCGAAGAAGCGGAAGTTCTCCGCGGCGCGAGCGGCCTGGCCGAGCGCCTGCGAAATGGGGAGGCCGGTGTCGAAGGTTTCGAGTTCGGCGAGTCGGGCATCCTGCGCTTCGATGAGGCCCGCGATTTTGTGAAGGACGCGCGAACGCTCGCGAGGCAGCTTCTTCGGCCACGGGCCGTGGTCGAACGCTTCCTTCGCGGCGGCGACCGCGAGGTCAATGTCGGCTTTCTTGCCCGCGGCGGCCTGAATATAGGTCTCGTTCGACACGGGGTCGAGCACGTCGAAGGTCGCGCCATCGACGCTGTCGACGAATTCGCCGCCGATGAAGTGGCGGATGCTTTCGGGAAGGTTTTCCGGCACGAAGTGCGACATTTACTTGCTCCCTACTGTGAAGCCCTCTGCAGGGCTCAGGTACTTTTCTCCGTCTGCCATGAGTTTCTTGATCTTTGCGAGCCCGGCATCCGTCGGCTCGATGAGCGGTGACCGCACGTGGCCGCTCGCGATCAGGCCGCGCTGTTCGAGCACCCACTTGCCTGGCGCGGGATTCGTCTCGACGAAGAGCAAATCGACGAGCGGATGCAGACCGTAATGGATTTCGCGCGCCGTCTCGAAGTCGCCGGACTCCCAGGCCTCGAACATCTGGGCGACGGCGGCCGGGGCGATGTTGGCTGTCGCGCTCACGAAGCCGGCACCGCCCAGAGCCATGAGCGGTAAGCACAGCAGTTCGATACCGCTCCACACGAGCAGCTCGGGCCCGCACAAGTGCAGCACGCGGGAGAAGTGTTCGAAGTCTTTCGTGGTTTCCTTCACCCCGATGAAATTCTCCACGTCGTGGAAGAGCCGGGCCAACGTCTCCGGCGCGATGTCGACGGCGGTGCGGCTCGGCACGTTGTACGCGACGATCGGTAGATCAGGAAACTCGTCCGCGACGGTCTTGTACCAGCGGTAGAGCGCCTCCTGGGTGGGCCGCGCGTAGTACGGCGTGATGATGAGGGCGGCGTCGATGCCTGCGTCGCGGGCCGCCGCCGTGAGCTCGAGCGTCTCGTCGAGTTTCGCCGATCCGGTGCCCGGCATGAAGGGCACCCGATCGCCCACCGCGGATGCCACGGTGCGGATCGCCTCGGCGCGCTCTGCAATGGTCTGCGAACTCGGCTCACCCGTTGATCCGCCGATCGAAATACCGTGGCTGCCGGAGGCGAGCTGCCAGTTCACGAGATTGGTGAGACTCTCGTGGTCGACTGCACCGTCGCTCGTGAACGGGGTCATGAGCGGGGCGATCGAGCCGCGGATCGAGGACGGATTGCTGCGGAACTTCATGCTGACTCCTTGGGTCTGGTCGCAGGGTGGCTCCCTTCGAGACGGTCGCTGTGCGACCCCTCGGGGAGCGGTGAGTGTTGGGTTGCGCTGTGCGACCCCTCAGGGAGCGGTTTCTGCTCTGCCGTTCCCTGAGGCTCTCGAAGGGAACCACGGGCGGCCTCGTGCTCGAGGAACGCGTCGAGGGTGGCGAGCCGGTGGTTTCGGGCTGCGAACTCGAGTTCGACGGCATCCGCCTTTCGCTCGATCAGGTCGAGAATATTCGAATGCTCAGCCACCGACTCGCGAGCACGACCGGGCACAAAACTGAAGGTCGACTCGCGCAGCGTGCGCAGTCGCGACCAGCCCCGGTCGACAAGGTCGCGGATGTGCGGGTTCGGGCAGTGCTCGAATAACACAGCGTGGAAGTCGAGGTTCAGGCGCGTAAAGGCGACCGGGTCGAAGTGATGCAGGGTCTGGGTCATGTTGTCGTTGATCGCGCGTGCCCGAGCCACGTCATCCGCGGTCATGAACCGGGCGGATGCCGCGGTCGCCCACCCCTCGACGAGGCTCAGCGTTTCCATCGTCACTTCGTATTCGCGCGGATCGGCCATGGCCACCTGCGCGCCGACGTTGCGCTCGAAGTGCACGAGCCCCTCGGCTTCGAGACGCCGAATTGCTTCCCGCACCGGAACGACGCTCACGCCGAGCTCGCCTGCAATCGCACCCAGGACGAGGCGGTATCCGGGCGTGTACCGGGAGTCTTCGATGCGCGCCCGAATGAAGTCGTACGCGAGCTGCGACTTGCTCGGTGTCGGCGCGTCCGCCCGCGTTATTGTGCCGAGCACCATGCTTCATACCTGGCTTTCCACTGCGAATTCATCGGGTAGAGCCCGTCGACGCCCTCGCCGGCGGCGACCCGTTCGGCAATGAAGCTTTCCTGCGACTCTTGTTCGATGGCGTCGTCGACGAGTTCCTCGATGAGCCCGGGCGGGATCACGAGCACACCGTCGTTATCTCCCACAATCACGTCGCCTGGCTGCACGGCGGTGCCACCGCACGCGATGGTCACGTCGGTGTCCCACGGGACGTGCCGTCGACCCAGCACGGCCGGGTGTGCGCCCGCGTGGTAGGTGGGAATGCCGAGCGCCGTGACCGCGTCGAGGTCGCGTACGCCGCCATCCGTCACGATTCCTGCAGCGCCGCGCACTTGCGCTCGCAGCGCGAGGATGTCGCCGACAGTGCCCGTGCCGCGCTCGCCGCGAGCGTCGATCACCAGCACCTCGCCCGGGTTCAGCGAATCGAACGCGCGTTTTTGGGCGTTGTAGCCGCCCCCGTGGCTCGCGAACAGGTCTTCGCGGCCGGGGATGAACCGCACGGTGCGGGCGAGGCCGACCATGCGCGTACCGGGCTGGCTCGGCGTGAGCCCGTCGATGGAAACAGTGTTGAGTCCGCGCTTCCGCAATTGCGAGCTGAGCGTTGCGGTCCCGACGGAGTTGATTTTCGCGACGAGCGCTTCACTAAGCTTCCTGCTGGTTTCGGAGGCCGCGGGCCGTCTCGAAACCAACGACGCTGCTTCTTCCGATCCGTATGCTTCGACGCGCAGGTCGTCATTGACTCTTGGCGCGGCCCCGAAATCAGCGAACGGCGTGGTGCCTTCGACGATGGGAGTAGTGAGGCGTCCGGTCGATCTGCCGTCATCGTCGTCGACGGCAACCTCGACGGTGTCACCCGGCTGTACCACCGTGGAGCCGGCGGGTGTGCCGGTGAGGATGACGTCCCCTGCCTCCAGCGTGATCAGCTGCGAGAGGTCAGCGACGAGTTGGCCGAACGGGAACAACAGCGTCTTCGTGGAGTCTTCCTGCACGAGCTCGCCATTCACCCAGGTTCGAAGCGTGAGAGCACTCGGATCAATAAGGTTAGCCGCAAGGACGGACGGGCCGAGCGGCGTGAACCCATCCCCGCCTTTCGAACGCAAGTTGGAGCCTTTGTCCGCGTATTTCAGGTCGTAAACCCCGAAGTCGTTTGCGGCCGTGATTCCGGAAACGTGGCTCCAGCCTTCTTCCGGTGTCACGCCGCGAGCTTCTTTGCCGATGATGAGCGCGATTTCGCCTTCGAACGCGAGCAGTTCGCATCCGGCAGGGCGCTCGAGCGGGGTACCGGAGGCGGAGAGCGACGTGGAGGGCTTCAGGAAGTATCCGGGCTGCGTAGGGGTGCGCCCACGCTGCGCGGCGCGGCTGGGGTAGTTGAGGTGAACCGCGATGACCTTGCCTGGTTTTTGACCAATCAGTGCATCGATGGCGGGAACGCTTGAGTCGTGCATACCAACTCCAGTTATGTACGAAATAATATACAATCCCACCACACTCTGCCTCGTTCCACAAGCTGCGGTTCGCAATTCAGGCAGAATCGTCCGGTGCGAGGAGGGGGCCCGGAAACTCGGCGCTTCCAATCCCGTGTCGTTCGAATTGCCTGAATTTCGAACGGGAAGACGGGAGGGGCTCGCATCGATCGGGCAGCGGGCGGTCAGCCGAAGGGCTGTCGCATCGCTATTCTGGAACCAGATCACGAAGGAGCACTTCCATGAGTAATGCGCGCGAGGCGGACCTGCTGGCTTCCGTTCCCGACAAGCTGTTCATTGCGGGCAAATGGGTTGGTGCGACGGGCGGCGGCACGCTCGACGTGCACGACCCAGCGACGGGCGCCGTGATCCGCACGATCGCCGATGCAACAGCGGACGACGCGCAACACGCGATGGATGCCGCCGCCGAAACGCAAGACACGTGGGCGGCAACTCCGGCCAGGGAGCGCAGCAACATCCTGCGCCGCGCGTTCGATCTGCTCATGGAGCGCGCGGACGATTTCGCGTTGCTCATGACGCTGGAGATGGGCAAGCCGCTCGCGGAGTCGATGGGCGAAGTGAAGTACGGCGCCGAATTCCTCCGCTGGTTCAGCGAAGAGGCTGTTCGTATTCAGGGTCGCTATGGATCGAATCCTGAGGGCACGGGCACGATGATCGTGACGCAGCGCCCGGTCGGCCCCTGTTACCTCATCACCCCGTGGAACTTCCCGCTCGCGATGGCGACGCGCAAGATTGCGCCGGCGCTCGCCGCAGGCTGCACCGTCGTGGTCAAACCGGCCGCTCTCACTCCGCTCACCACGCTTGCGTTCGTGAAGCTGCTCGAGGAGGCCGATCTTCCCGCCGGCGTCGTGAACGTCCTCACGACGTCATCCTCGAGCGCTGTGTCGAAGCCGATCTTCGCTGATTCGCGCTTGCGCAAACTGAGTTTCACCGGGTCGACCCCCGTCGGCGTCGCGCTGCTCAAACAAGCGGCGGATGGCGTGCTGCGCACCTCGATGGAGTTGGGTGGCAATGCCCCGTTCATCGTGTTTGAGGATGCCGACCTCGACAAGGCGGTTGAGGGCGCGATGATCGCGAAGTTCCGCAACATCGGTCAGGCCTGCACCGCCGGTAACCGCTTCATCGTGCACGAGTCGGTTGCCGAGGAGTTCGCCAAACGGGTTACCGACCGCGTGAAGGCGTTCAAGGTCGGCCGCGGCACCGAGGACGGCGTGACGATCGGCCCGCTCATCGACGCCAAAGCGGTCGCGAAGGTCGGCGACCTCGTCGCGGATGCCGTGAAGAGGGGGGCGACAGTGCACACGGGTGGCTCGGCAATCGACGGCGACGGCACGTTCTACGAGCCCACCGTGATCAGCAATGTGCAGCCCGGCAGCGACATCCTCACGGAGGAGATCTTCGGCCCTGTACTCTCGATCGCATCGTTCAAGGACGAAGCTGACGCCGTGCGGATGGCCAACGATACCGAGTACGGCCTCATCGGCTACGTGTACACGAAGGATCTCGCGCGCGGCCAGCGGATGATCGAGGCCATCGACACGGGCATGATGGGCCTGAATGTCGGCGTCGCCTCCAACGCCGCTGCACCGTTTGGCGGAGTGAAGCAATCGGGATTGGGCCGCGAAGGTGGCTTCGAGGGCATCCACGAATATCTGTCGACGAAGTACACCCTCACACCGAACCCGTAACGCATCAGGCGCGGTCCAATCAGGCTCGGCCTAGGTGCGGTTGCGTGTTGCCTGCGCCAGCCCGATCAACGCTGCGAGGGACAGGCAGAGTGGACGGTAAAAACTCGAATCGAGTGTTCGAAATCGTTCGGAAGGCTTGGGGAACCCGAGTACCGAGGTCGCTGTGGTGCCTCCGAGCAGTCCACGCGCGGTGAGTCCCGCGACAACGCCCCAGCGTAAAGCAGAACGCCAACGTGCGAAACGAACACCGTCTGTTGCCACGATCGCAGCTGCGCCGAACATGCCGGTGGCTACCACGTAACAAGCGGCGGGGGAGGGAACTGTGTCGCTCCCGACAACAGCGTCCGCGAGTTCTGCGCGGTCGTTCATTGGCCAACTGGAGCCGCGCCCCCACGCGACATGCGCAACACCGATGGCGGAGAGTGCGGCCGACGCGATGATGCCAACAAGCCTGTTCACACACGTCACTTCAGTGACGATATCACTTCGCTGGAACCTACCCGCGGCCCACGCTCAGGTGCGCGATGCAGTCGATTTCTACCGTCGCCTCGTAGGGGAGTCGGCTGACTTCCATAAAGGTGCGTGCTGGCCTGGGCTCCGCGAACAGCCGTTCGAACTGGCGATTCGCTTCCTCGCGCAGTGTCACATCTGTCACGAAGTAGGTGAGTTTGATGACGTTCGCGAGGCTTCCACCAGCTGTGGCGAGGCGTTCGGTCATCCGGTCGATTGCCGCGTCAAGCGCTTCCATCCGCCCACCGACGGCTTTGCCGTCGGGATCGATGGACAGGGCACCGGAGACGAACACAAATCCGTCGACTTCGTAGGCCATGCTGTAGGGGTGCGGATCCGGTTCCATTGCTATCCTCTTTCCCGCCAGTTATGTGAGAAGCCCTCGAATGCTCACTCACGGTCGAGTCCCGTCACTGTAGTCGATCAACTCGAGGACTGCCAGAGCACGCGTGCCGCCGCGTCGATAGGCTGGGGCCATGCATGAAGCAGTCATTGTCGACGTCATCCGCACCCCGAGCGGCCGGGGTAAACCAGGCGGTCAGCTTTCCGGCATCCATTCGGTCGATTTGCTTGCGGGGGTGCTTGAGACGCTCGTTCAGCGCAGCGACCTCGACCCCGACCTCATCGACGATGTGCTCGCCGGATGCGTGTCGCAAGTCGGTGAACAGGCGTACAACATTGCGCGCAACGCCGTGCTTGCGGCCGGTTTCCCCGAACATGTGCCCGGCACGACCATCGATCGGCAATGCGGATCCAGCCAGCAGGCGGCGATGTTCGCTGCGCAGGGCGTGATGACCGGTCAGTACGACATCGTCATCGCGTGCGGTGTGGAGTCGATGAGCCGTATTCCGCTCGGGGCATCCAATATCGGGATGGATCGTTTCGGTGACAAGCTGCGTGCACGATACCCGGAGGGGCTCGTAAACCAGGGGGTCTCCGCTGAGCTCATCGCGAAAAAGTGGGGCTTTGACCGCACGACGCTGGACGAGTTTTCCGCACGTTCGCATCGGCTCGCCGTCGAAGCACGAGAAGCGTTTGCAACCGAAATCGTGGAAACCGGCGGCCACACCGTCGATGAAACGGTGCGTGAGTCGACAACCGTCGAGGGTCTCGCCGGCCTGAACCCGGCATTCCGTACCGACGAATTGGCCGCGCGTTTTCCCGACATCGACTGGAACATCACGCCCGGCAACTCGAGCCCGTTCACGGACGGTGCCTCCGCTGCCCTCATCATGAGTGCGGAGCGCGCGGCAAGCCTCGGCCTAACGCCGCGCGCGCGATTCCACGCGTTCTCGGTGACCGGCAGCGATCCGCTCTACATGCTTACGGGTATCATTCCGGCGACAAAGAAGGTGCTCGAGCGCGCCCGAATGTCGATCGGCGATATGGACGTTTACGAGGTGAACGAAGCGTTCGCGTCGGTACCGCTCGCGTGGCAAAAAGAGTTCGACACGGACCCCGACAAACTGAACCCGCGCGGCGGCGCGATCGCGCTCGGGCATCCGCTCGGCGCATCCGGCACCCGCCTGCTCACGACCCTCGTCAATCAGCTCGAAGCTACCGGCGGCCGCTGGGGCCTGCAAACCATGTGCGAGGGTGGCGGCATGGCCAACGCGACGATTATCGAACGGCTCTAACCTCTTTTCAGCAGAAGGATCCATCATGCAGATTTCAGGATGTGCGGCGCTCGTCACAGGCGGCGCCTCGGGGCTCGGCCTCGCGACCGCGACGATGCTCGCCGAGGCGGGAGCCGAAGTCATTATCATCGACTTGCCCAGTTCGGGCGGCGCGGATATTCCCGGAATGACCTTCGCGGCCGCGGATGTCACCGATGAGGAGCAGGTGCGCGCGGCGATCGCGATGGCGACGAAACCGCTGCGCATTGTGGTGAATTGCGCCGGCATAGCGACGGCCGAGCGAGCCCTGGGAAAGGAGGGGCCGCAGCCGCTCGACCACTTCGAGCGTGTCATCCGGGTGAATTTGATCGGCACGTTCAACGTGATCAGACTCGCGGCGGAAGCGATGGCGGCGACCGAGCCGATCGGCGGGGAGGGTCAGGGCGAGTCGGAGCGCGGCGTGATCGTGAATACGGCATCCGTGGCCGCGTTCGACGGGCAAATCGGGCAAACGGCGTATTCGGCGTCGAAGGGCGGCGTCGCGGCAATGACCCTGCCGCTTGCGCGCGAGCTCGCGGCGCGCTTCATCCGCGTCATGACGATCGCACCGGGCACGTTCGACACTCCGATGCTTGCCGGTCTGCCTCAAGCGGCGCGCGACTCGCTCGGCACGCAAGTGCCGCATCCGTCACGTCTCGGGCGCCCCGAGGAGTACGCGGCACTCGTGAAGCACATCGTGGAAAACGCGATGCTCAACGGCGAGGTCATCCGCCTCGACGGCGCCATCCGCATGCAGCCGAAGTAGTCGGACTCGCCGCGGATGCCGGTCATCGAGATCACGGATCTCAGCGACCCGAGGCTCGCCGACTTCGCCCACGCGACCGACGTTCTGCTCAAGAACGGCCGCGGGCCTCACGGCGTGTACATCGCCGAATCGGCGCTCGTGCTGGAACGCGCGCTCGCCGCGGGACACGTGCCTCGCGCGGTCCTGGCTCTCGGCGGGACCGTGGAGGACGCGGTCTCGCTCGTCGGGGACGACGTACCGGTGTTCAGCGGCCCCGCCGACCTGCTTGCCGAACTCACGGGATACCTGCTCCATCGCGGACTGATCGCCTCCCTCGAGCGGCCCGCGCTGCCACGCGCGGCCGGTTTGCTCGCCGACGCACGGCGCGTGGTCATTATCGAGAACGTCGTCGATCCGACCAATGTCGGCGCGATCTTCCGGTCGGTTGCCGCAATCGGCGCGGATGCCGTGCTCGTCACACCGCGCTGCTCCGACCCGTTCTACCGCCGCGCGATCCGCGTGTCGATGGGGACCGTGCTGCAAGTGCCGTGGACGCGCGTGGGGGAGTGGGCGGAGACCCGCGAAGTGCTCTCGGCATCCGGATTCCACATTGCTGCGCTCGCGCTCGCACAGGGCGCGGTGAGTCTGCGCGAGTTTGCCGCGCATCCGCCTGATCGCGTCGCTCTCGTGCTCGGCACGGAGGGCGAAGGCCTCACCGCCGAGGCGCTCGCGAGCGCCGACACGATCGTGCAGATTCCGATGCGCCACGGCATCGATTCGCTCAACGTCGCGGCGGCCGCCGCGGTCGCGATGTGGGCTCTCGCGCGATAGGGCATCCCGCGCGGCGTGAGCCGTGCACGTCACACGAGCAGTTGGTGCTGCGCGAGCTCTTTGTACAGTGGCGTCGAGGCGACGAGCTCGGAGTGGGTTCCCACCCCGACGACACGGCCGTGATCGAGCACGACGATCTGGTCGGAATCGATGACCGTCGAAAGTCGGTGCGCGATCACGATGAGCGTGCGATTCTCCGCCACGGCATCGATGGCCTTGCGCAGCAATTGCTCGTTGAGGCCGTCGAGGCTCGAGGTCGACTCGTCCAGCAGCAGGATGGGCGGCGCCGCGAGCAGGGCGCGGGCGATCGCGAGCCTTTGGCGCTCGCCGCCGGAGAGCATCACTCCGTCTTCGCCGACCGGCGCATCCAGCCCTAGCGGATTGCGCTCGAGCACGTCCGTGAGGTTCACCGCGTGCAGCACGTCGACGCACTGCTCATCGGTCGCGTCGGGCGCCGCGAGCGTGAGGTTATGCCGGATGCTGCCAGCGAGCACGGGCGCATCCTGCTCGACGTAGCCAATTTGCGACCGCAGATCTGCTCGGTCGAGGCTCCGGATGTCCACCCCGCCGAAACGCACGACACCGGAGTCAGGATCATAGAAGCGTTCGATGAGCGCGAGGACCGTGCTCTTGCCCGCACCGGATGGCCCGACGAGCGCTGTGCGCTTGCCGCGCTCGGCGGCGAACGTGACGTCGTGCAAAGTCAGGGGGCTGCCCCCTTCGAGACGATCACCTTCGGCGATCTCCTCAGGGAGCGGATCGGTCGACGTGACCGCTCCCTGAGCGCCGTCCTGAGGCACTCGAAGGAGAGGACGCGCAGCGGCCGTCTCGAAGGGAGCACTCTCGGCGTTCGGCTCCGCAGGGAGCGGCGAGGCCGCATACCCGAACGACACCCCGTCGAAGCTGATCGCGGCGTTCGATTCGATCGACACCGCAGGCTCAACGGCGGCATCCGCTTCGCCCTCCGCGGGCTGGTCGATGATCTCCTGGATGCGCCCGAGCGCGCCGAGCGCAGCGTTCACCGAGGTCACGGCACCGAACGCCTGGCCGAGCGGCATGATCATGAGGAACAGGAACAGGATGAACGCGACGAGCGAAGCGACCGTGATCGCGCCACTCGCGACGCGGAATCCGCCGACCCCGAGCACGACGAGGAACGAGACCTGCAACGCGATGCCCGCGATCGGCACGACGAGTGCGGAGATCTTCGCGACCTTGATGCCCATCTTCCACGCGGCGAACGCATCCTGCTCCACGGCGACCACCTCGCGGTCTGTCGCATTGGCGGCGCGCACCGTGCGGATGGCGCTGATCGCGCGTTCGACGGATGCCGCGAGGTCGCCGACCCGGTTTTGCGCTTGCTGGCTCGCGACGCGGATTCGCGCGGAAAGGAGGGTCACCGTGATGACCGACACCGCGATGACGAGAACCGTGAGGCCCAGCAGCACGGGGTCAATGATGAGCATGGCGATCAGAGCGCCGAGGAACGTGAGCGACCCGCCGATCGCCTCGACGAGCCCCTGAGTGAGCACGGCCCTCAGGAGCGTCGTGTCGCTGCCGACGCGAGAGACGAGGTCACCCGTGCGTCGCGTGTCGAATTCGCTGATGGGGAGGCGCAGCATTCTCCCGACGAGGCGTTTGCGGCTCGAGAGAACGACGCCCTCTCCCGTGCGCTGGAGCAAGTAGTGCTGGTAGCCCGAGATGAGGCCGGTGAGCACGACGAGGCCGACGAGCGCCCACACGAGTGCGCCGAGCCCCGCGCCCTTCTCGACGACCGTGATCACCTGGCTCACAAGCAGCGGCTGGGCAAGCGACGCGGCCGCGCCGAGAATGCTGAGGACGGTCACGACCGCGAGTACCTTCTTGTGCTCCATGAGGTAGGGCAGAAGCTGGCGGAATCTCGCCCGCGGGCCCTCTTCGCCGACCTCGCCGCGGCGACGCATCATTCCGCGGCGATCCTGTGCAGTAGTGCTCATGATTGTCTTTCTCGATTGCTTCGTGAGGGGCGACCTAACGGCGCCCGTATTTCTTGTGGACTGCCTGACGCGAGACGCCGAGGGCGGTAGCGATCATTTGCCAGCCGTATCCGGCATTGCGCGCTTTGCGCACGAGTGCGGCCTGCTCGCGGTCGAGCGCGAGGCCCTCGGATGCGAGGCGCTGCCGCTCGGCGGCGACAGCGCGAAGCGAATCGAGCGGGTCGTTCCCGTTTTCTCCGCTGAGTGTGTGCTTTTCGCCAACCACAGCGTCAACCTTAGTTGACAAATTTATCAACTGTCAACTCGAGTTGACGTTCACTCAAATGAATTCGGCGCACTGATACGAGGACGTTATATTGCGCCTGCATCCGTTGTCCCTGCTCGCGGCTACAGTTGGGTCTTGTGTCCGAACCTGTCATCGTCGCACGCAACCTGACGAAAAAATACAAAGACTTCGCGGCCGTAGACGGCATCTCCTTCGAAATTGCCACGGGCGAGTCCTTTGGCTTTCTTGGGCCGAATGGCGCCGGCAAGTCGACGACGATGCGGATGATCGGCGCGGTGTCCACGCGCACGAGCGGCGACCTGTCGGTCATCGGCCTCGACCCGAACGACTATGGGCCGGAAATCCGTTCGCAACTGGGTGTGGTTCCGCAGGAGGATAACCTCGACTCGGAACTCAAGGTCCGTGACAACCTCGTCGTGTATGGCCGCTATTTCGGCCTTCCGCACAGCTACCTCGGTCCGAAGGCGGATGAGTTGCTCGACTTCGCGCAGCTCACCGAGAAGGCGAAAGCCCGCATTGACGACCTCTCCGGCGGGATGAAACGTCGGCTCACGATCGCTCGTGCCCTCATCAACAACCCGCGCATCATGATGCTCGACGAACCGACGACGGGACTGGACCCTCAGGCGAGGCACATTCTGTGGGATCGTCTGTTTCGACTCAAGGAAAAGGGCACGACGCTCGTGCTGACCACCCACTACATGGACGAAGCCGAACAGCTGTGCGACCGGCTCGTGGTCATCGACAAGGGCGTGATCATGGCGGAGGGCTCGCCCGCCGCGCTCATCAAGCAATATTCGACGCGCGAAGTACTGGAGCTGCGGTTCGGTTCCGACCGCAACGAGGCCGCCGCGGCGCAACTGGAGTCGCTCGCCGAACGCATTGAGGTGCTGCCCGACCGCATCCTCGTCTACAGCAACAACGGGGACGCGGCGATGCAGAAGGTGGGTGAGCTGGGCTTGAATCCCCTCACGTCACTCGTGCGGCGATCGAGCCTCGAGGATGTGTTCCTGCGCTTGACGGGAAGGTCGCTCATCGAATGACCATTTCCTCACCGTCTATTCCGTTCCCTGAGGAGGGCGGAGCCCGTCTCGAAGGGAGCGACCCTTCAGACAAAGCGCTCGCGGAAGGCGCCAAGCCACGCAGATTCGGCAGCCTGTACGTCATGGAGGCGCGCCTGCTCACCATGCGCACGTATCTGCAGACCATGATCGCCACGGGCATCGGCACGCCGCTCCTGTATCTTTACGGTCTTGGCGTGGGACTCGCGACGCTCGTGGGAACGAGCATGAGCAACGGCTCCGAAAACGTGAGCTACCTGGTCTTCGTAGCACCCGCACTCCTGTGCAGTGCAGCGCTCACGACCGCGACCGAGGAATTCAGTTACCCCATCATGCTCGGGTTCAAGTGGAATCCCACGTTCTTCGCGATGAACGCCGCTCCCATGCGCGGCGGCCAGATCATCAACGGCGTGACCTACTCGGTCATAGTCCGACTCGTGGCACAGAGCATCGTGTACTACCTGTTCATGCTCCTCTTCGGCGCGGTGCCCGGCCCGCTCGGATGGGTCGCCATCCTGATCGCAGTGCTGACCGGCATGGCGATCGGCATGATGCTCATGGCCTATGCGACCCGGCTTGAAGAAGACAAAGGCCAGTTCAACTACATCATGCGGTTCGGGATCATCCCGCTCACGCTCTTTTCCGGCACGTTCTTTCCGCTCGCCACCCTCCCCGTCTGGCTGCACTGGATCGGCTGGATCTCCCCGCTCTGGCACGGCGTAGAGCTCTCGCGCGTATTCGCGTACGGGTATCCGGAACCCGCCTGGCTTTCCGTCGTGCACGTCGCCTACCTCGTGCTCCTCATCGTCGCGGGCTGGTGGCTCGCGCGTCGTCTCGCGGTGAAGAGGTTGGATAAATGACCACCACCACGAGTTCGCGCGTGCCGATGCCCCAGACGAAGCGATCGTTCCTGCTTCCATCGCTGTACGCGGGCAACGCACGCTCGGTGATGGAGCGCGGCATCCTCGCGACGGCGAAAACGAACTGGCTCATCGTGGTCTCCGGATTCTTCGAACCGGTCTTTTATCTCCTCGCGATGGGCATCGGGTTGGGCACATATATCGGCGCCATCGAGGTACCGGGAGGCCACTCGGTGCCCTACGCGGCGTATATCGCGCCCGCGCTGCTCGCCGTGGCCGCCATGAACGGTGCCGTTTTCGACTCCACCTGGAACGTGTTCTTCAAAATGAACTTCGGCAAGATTTACGACGGGATGCTTGCGACGTCGCTCGGCCCCTTCGACGTGGCGCTCGGCGAAATCATGCTCGCGCTCGCGCGAGGCTTCGTGTACGCGTGCGGGTTCATGATTGTGATGCAGGTGCTGGGGTTGAACCTGGCCTGGACGGCAATCCTCGCGCTGCCGGCTGTGCTCCTCATCGCTTTCGCGTTCGCGAGCTTCGGCATGGGGATCACGAGCTACATGAAGACGTTCCAACAAATGGACTGGATCAACTTCATCATGCTGCCGATGTTCCTTCTTTCGGCGACGTTCTACCCCATCACGGTCTTTCCCGTCGGGCTGCAGTGGGTCATTCAGGCGATGCCGCTGTGGCACGGCGTTGAACTCGTGCGCGGATTCACCACGGGGCTCGTCGACTCAGCGACGCCGTGGCACATTCTCTACTTCGTCGTCATGATTCTCGTCGGGATGACGCTCACGACGCGGCGGCTGAAGGCGCTGTTCCTGAATTAATCAAAAAATACGACGTACACCCACGCGGCGAACAGCGCGACGGAGGCAAGGCTCACGAGGGTCAGCAGCACGCGGGGAAAATTGAAGCTCACGATGACAGCTTACCGTTTCCGTTCGTGCGGATTTCCGTGAGATATGTCTGATAGCCGGCCACGTCGAGGGTGTTGGCGACGGAATGGATGCGATCCGGCTCGGCAATGGCGATCATGGCGCCACCCCCGCCGCCGCCCGTGAGCTTCGCGCCAAGAGCACCGGAGCGCCGCGAAAGGTCGACAAGCGACTCCAACTCAGGGCTCGACACCTGGAGCGCATTCAGGAGGCCATGGTTGAGGTTCATGACCTCGCCAAGCTCACGCAGGTCACCGCGGCTCAGCGCGTTCATGCCCGTCATGACCAGATCGTCAATTTCGGAAAAAATTGCTTCGTAGTGCTGAGGGTTCTTTTGCCAACCAGCATGAACGCGGCTCACCGTGTCGGCCGTGAGCGAGCGAACCCCCGTGAGCCCCACCACGACGGGAATCGGTGTGGGCGCGCTGATCTCCTGAATCTCGTTGCCCGTGTCCGTCTTGCGGAACAGAACCATCTTCCCGTAGGTAGCAACGGTGTTGTCGATCCCGGACGGAGTGCCGTGCACGAGCTGCTCGCACTCAAACGCAAGCTCGGAAATCTGCTGGTCGGTGACATCCAGGCCGAATCGATGCACGATCGCGCGAATCACGGCGACAGCCAATGCGGCGGATGCGCCGAGTCCGCTCGCACGCGGCAGCTCGGGAATCACTTCCACATGCACGGGAGTATTCGCGACGCCGAGGCGATCCGCAATGAGCACCGCAACCCGCTGCGCGAGTTCCGCCCCCGCCGGGTTGTGCGCGGCCGGGTCCGCATCCCATCCCGAAATTTCGAGTTCGCTCTGCGGCGCAAACCCGGTAACCTGCGCCGTGATGACGAGGCTGAGAGGCGCCGCGATGGCGTGATGCCCGTAGACGACAGAGTGCTCGCCGAGCAGGATGATTTTGCCGTACCCGACGTTGGCTTTCGGGTCGATCGTGGCGGGGCGAAGCGGCGTGATATCGATGGTGCCGGTCGGCGACGCACCGCCCTTCAGGGTTTCAATAATTTTCTTCGCCCTCCACACCTTGATGTCTCCGCTGGCAACGAGCCAGTCGACAACTTCCTCAAATTGCTCTTCGCTTGCCCCCGCCGCCACAGCGACACTGCGCGCGTGCAGCCGCATGTGTCCCGGCTGGATGCCCTCGGTCGAGAGGGCTTTGAGCGCGGCAAGGTTTTGCGCCAGCCCGACAGCGGCCATCACCTCGGCAAGCTCGCGTGCCGATCGTGTGCCCAAAATGTCGTATGCGAGCCCGACGACCGGATTCGATTGCACCTGCCCGCCAACCGTTCCAACCTTGAGCGGAAGCTCAATCTCTCCCACAAGATTGCCGTCGCTGTCGGCAGTCCATCGCGTGAGCGGTTGGTACTGACCCGAGATGGATGCGTAGGCGTGCGCCGCGGCTTCGATGGCGCGCCAGTCGTTGCCCGTCGCGATCGCCACGGCATCGATTCCGTTCATCACGCCCTTGTTGTGGGTGGTTGCGCGGTACCTGTCGAGTTCCGCGAACTCGCCGGCGAGCACAATACCGTCACGCACTTTGTCACCGGAGAAATGTTCCGTCGCGAGCAGGTCCGCGGGAATCACGGCCCGTGCCCGCACCATCGCGCGATCGGTCAGGTTGGAGAGGATGCGCAGAAACACCCGACCGCCGCTCAATTCCTCCAGGAGCGGCCCGATCGCCTCGCACATGGTGTTGACGAGGTTCGCACCCATGGCGTCCTTCGTGTCCACGACGAGGTGGACTACGAGAAGTTCACCGTGTGCCGCCGTATGTCCGCGTCGATGAACTTCGACATCGACCGCGCCTCCGCCTCGCGTCACCATGTTCGGATGGGTGCTGTTGGCAAGACGGATGATGCGATCTTTGTCGCCGAGGATGCGGACCGCTGCCGCGTCGGCATCATCGACATCCAGAATCTGCACTTGTCCGATGAGGAGCGGGTCGTCTGCAACGCTCATGAATCCGCCGCACTTGCGCACGATCAGTGCCGCCGAACTGACCGCGGCGATAATGGATGGTTCCTCGACGACCATGGGCACGAGGTAGTCGCGATCGTTGATGGTGAAGTTCAGGCCGAGCCCCATGGGCATCGAGAAGACGCCCACAACGTTTTCGGTGAGGCGGTCTGCTTTGATGCTCGTGAGGATGTAGGAACCTGTGCTGAGTGACTCGTAGTTCGCCTCGGTGAGGATTCCGCGATCGCGAAGCTCCCTCAACCGCTCCTCAACGCTCAACTGATAGAAGCGAGGGATACGCGAGTCCGTCATGCTGCCTCCATCCGCACCCCGTCGGGGCTGAAAGGGGCGGGAATCACGGTTGCTCCGACGTCGGTGAAAGCGGACTGGAGTTGGTCCGTCGACTCAAGCTTGGCAAAGACCAGGCCTATATCGCCACCTCCCGCACCACTGGTCTTGAAAACCGCACCGAATCTGGCGGCGATGTCGCGAAGTTCACGATGGCGGTCCGTGACGATTCCCGCCGCGGCGTGGGCGTCAAGTTGCTCGATTCCGTGGAAGTATTCATCGGCGTGGCGAAGGAAACCGTCGGTGCCAGTCAGCGCAGCTTCGGTGTGTTCGGCCAGTTCGCACAGTCGACGGAAGTCGCGCTCACTTCGTTCGGGTTCTCGCTGCGAATATTCCGCGACGCGCGAGACGAGGTCCACCGTGCTGCTGCCGTGCCCGGTCATCACGGCAAGTACCGTAAGATTCTTCGGAAGACTCACATCACGTGGTTCGACGTCGCGACGAAAAAGGATTGGTCCGCCGAATGTGCTCGCGGCGATGTCGCCGCCGCTTCCCGTGCCGCCCTGAGCCGCAGTGTGTGACATCGCGGCGAGCGCAAAGATCGACGGTGGAGCAAGTTCGACGCCGCGCCCCGCAGCAAGGGCGGCTGTCAGCGCCACGGCGACTGCGGCACTGGAACCGAAACCGAGCTTGTGTCCGTTCTGAAAAAACGCGGCGCTGTCGATGGAAATGCCGCACGGCACTGTCGCGGGCGACAGGGCATCCACCGCCTTCCGCACCTCGTTGAACAAATTGAGTTGCTGCCGCACTGCAGCTGCCAACGTTGCTGGCAGCGCGGCGTCGTCATGCAGAATGAGCCCGTCGATTCCAAGCTCCCGCGCGGTAAGACTCCATGCAGTGGATGGCGTGAGCGTGACATGCGCACGCCGGTCAACGGCCGCGAGGAGAGCGGGCGCGCCGTGGAGCACCGCATATTCGCCCAGAAGGAACAACTTGCCCGGTGCAGAGAATCGTGTGGCTGTCACGACGCCGCCACGAGGTGCGCGGCAGGCCCGAGCCCGGTGGTGCGCACATCTCGCACGCCGGGCACCGCGCTAAGCGTGCGGGACACGGTGTCAGCATCGCTCTGGCGACAGAGTGCCTTCACTTGCGGCCCCGCGTCGATGGTGAAGTACACGGGGGTCCCTTCGCCGCGCATCGCGCGCACGGCGTGAATGGCCGACATGGTTGCGGCATTCCAGTAGAGGAGAGCCGGTCTGGTCGTGAGCATGAGCGCGTGCATGGCAAGGCAACTGGATTCAGCGAGTTCGCCGACCCGTTCCAGGTCGCGGTCAAGAACTGCCGCGCGCATCTGATCGAGCGCGTCTTCGGAGTTCTCGAGCCAGGAGCGGTAAAACACAGACGACGCGCTCGTGGCGGACATGCCTTCCGTGGAGGACACGGCCTTGGCCCCCTCTTCGGTAATGGCTACGACGACGCTGAGAGGCCAGTCGTCAGCGCTCATGAGCGGCTCCGCAAACGCATCCTCGCCGTCGTCGGAGGAGCCGGTGTGCAGTTCCACGTAGCCGCCGAAAATGGAACGCGCCGCGGATGCCGAGCCACGCCTCGCGAGAAGGGAGAGCTGTCGCTGTGATTGTTCGACACCGCTGGCGGCGCACGCGGCAACGGCGAGTGCTGCGAAGCCCGAGGCGGACGAGGCGAGACCGGCACCGGTGGGAAAGTTATTGGTCGAAACTATTCGTGCGCGGGCCTCAGTGCTGGCACGCGAGCGAACGAGCTCCATGAGGGTAGCGACGCGTCGGAATCCGGGATGATCTGGTGATTCGCGTTGGCCGTTGAGCCAGAGCTCGTCCTGCCGGAGACCGTGCTCGAAGGTGACAGTGGTGTCGGTGTAAAGACCGTCGAGAGTGACCGAAAGGGAACCCACTGCGGGGATATTCAGCCGGGCATCCCGCTTTCCCCAGTATTTTGCGAGCGCAATATTGCTGTGCGCACGCGCCGTTGCCGTCGAGTCACCGCCGCTGGTTCCTTCCACAGTGGTGCTCCGATCTGTTTCGAGAATATTTTAGCTGGCCGCGCGGTTGCTAAAGTCTTTAGTGGTCGCCCCTGGTGCCGAAAGTGAGGAATTCTATGCCCCCTGGTGTCAGCGGACTATCGCTCTACGTGCCCCCGTATCGCGTGCAATTGCAGGATTGGTGCACGTGGAACGATGAATCATGGGAGAAGACGCGCAGCGTCGTCGGTCGCAGTTTCCGAATGCGCGGCCCCGGGCAAAGCATGTACACGCTCGCGGCAAATGCCGTGCTGAGGCTCATTGAAGACTACGAACTCGATCCCTCCCGCATCGGAATGCTCGCCTTGGGTACGGAGTCCAGCAGCGACAATTCCGCCGGCGCCATCATCGTCAAAGGAATGATCAACGATGCGCTTGCTCTGCAGGGGAAGCCGCCTCTCGCCCGCGATTGCGAGGTGCCCGAGTTCAAGCACGCGTGTCTCGCCGGGGTTTACGGCCTGAAGGCCGCGCTGCGATACCTTTCCGCGGATGGCGCGGACCGTCAGGCGATTGTCGTTGCCGCCGACATTGCCGAATACGCTCTGGGCAGCACGGGTGAGCCCACGCAGGGTGCCGGGGCCGTCGCCATTCTGGTGGAGAACGAAGCGACGCTGCTGGAGGTTGACCTTGCCGCGGGGGGCAGCGATTCCGACTATCGCGCCGTCGACTTCAGAAAGCCGTTCGCTCGTTTCCGTCAGCCGCCGCGCGATGACGGCCAGATGCAGGACTTGCCCGTGTTCAACGGTCGCTACTCCACGAGTTGCTACATTGACGCCACGCGCCACGCGATGATGGCGATGCTCGCCAAACGCGAGGGCAGACCGGTCGACTATTTCACCGAAGTCGATCGCGTCTTCATGCATCGCCCCTACAACCAGATGCCTACGACGGGATGGGTGATGGCCTACCTTTTCGCGCTCGCAGCAGACGATGCGGGGCGCGGGCAATTGGAGAAATACTGCGCCGCCGCGGGCATCGATGCGGGAGCATTACTGGACGAATTGGACTCGGCATCGCCATTCGACGAGTCGATCATCACGGGGCAAAGCGACGGCGACGTGTATCCGCTCTCCCGCAAGCTTCGGCAGCACCTTCGCGGCCTCGAGATCTGGGACTCCCTCGTCGCCGACAAACTGAGCCTCGGTTCCGACGCGATGCGCGACCTCGGAAACCTGTATTCCGCGGCATTGCCGGCGTGGCTGGCATCAGGGCTTCGCGAGGCGGCGGATGATGACATCGACATCACGGGACAACGCTGGCTCGCTCTTGGATACGGCAGCGGGGATGCGGCGGAAGCCATCCCGTTGCGCGTCGTCGAGGGCTGGCGCTCGGCAGCCGAGCGCATCAACTTCGCCGAGGCGCTCGCCATGCCGGTCGACCTCACAGAAAGCCAGTACCTCGCACTTCACGAGGGACACCCGAGTGACCTCAAGGCGGTGGCGACACCCGGTGAGTTTGTTGTCGAATCGGTGGGAACTCTGGACGGCCCTGACTTCCACAACCTGGGCGTCGAATTCTACAAATATATTCCGCGCAACTCATAAATTCGATGGGAGGGCATCCGGTGGCACGGGAAAGCGCGCGGCGGTACGCCATTATCGGTGCCGGCCCCTCCGGTCTCGCCGGCGCACGAAACCTCAGCAAGCTGGGCATCGAATTCGACGGCTTCGAGTCCGCCTCCGGGCCCGGCGGCCTTTGGAACATCGACAACCCGCGCAGCACGGTGTACGAATCTGCTCACCTCATTTCGAGCAAGACCATGACGGAGTTCACAGAATTCCCGATGCCGGACGGCACACCGGACTATCCAGGGCACAAGGCGCTCCTGCGCTACTTCACCGATTTTGCGCGCACATTCGACCTGCTCCGTCATTTCTCGTTCGACACCGAGGTCGCGGCGGTGGAACCCGCGGATGGCGGCTGGCGCGTGACCTGGAGCAACCCACGCGGAACAGACAGCCGCACGTACACCGGCGTCATCCTCGCCAACGGGACGCTCGCTGAACCGTCCGTCCCCGAGTTTTCCGGAACATTTGCGGGCGGGGTGCTGCACAGTAGCCAGTACAAGTCCGCAGAAATCTTTCGCGACAAGCGCGTGCTCGTCATCGGAGCAGGAAACAGCGGTTGCGACATCGCGGTGGACGCCGTCTATCACGCGACAAGCATCGACATGAGCGTGCGACGGGGGTATTACTTCGTCCCGCGGTATTTGCTGGGGAGACCCGCAGACACGCTCACGCGCGGCAGGCCGCTTCCGGCGCGCCTCAAACAGTGGTTCGATTCGCGCCTGCTCAGACTCCTCGCGGGAGATCCGGTGAAATTCGGCTTCCCCCGACCGGACTATCGCATTTACGAATCCCACCCCATCGTCAACACGCAGGTGCTTCAGAACCTTGGGCAGGGCGATCTCAGCATCCGACCCGATGTCGATCGTTTCGACGGCAACACCGTCTACTTCACGGACGGCACGAGCGGCGAATATGACCTCATCATTCTCGCCACCGGTTACGTGCTCGACTATCCGTTCATCGACAGGAAGCACCTCAATTGGACGGGCATGGCGCCGAAGCTGTTCCTCAACATCTTCGGCGCGAATGTCGGCGAGACGGCGTTCAACGGCGTGTATGTGCTGGGGATGGTGGAGGCATCCGGACTCGGATGGCAGGGGCGGTACGAACAGGCAGAGCTCGTGGCTCGCTATCTGGCCGCTGACCCCGCAGTCCAGCGCGACTTCGAGTCGAGGGCCGCAAAGCCATGGCCGGACCTCACCGGCGGGTACCATTACCTCGCACTGGAACGGATGTCGTTCTACGTCAACAAACACGCGTATTTGCGAGAACTGAAGAAGAACATCCGAACCCTCAAGGAGTAAACGTGGACATCGACGAAGCTGTTCTCAACTTCAACCCGACATCGCTGCTCGCGCTGGACATCGTCCTCGCGCTCATCATGTTCGGGATTGCGCTCGCGGTCAAGGTGGACGATTTCAAGGCCGTTCTCACCATGCCGAAGGCCATCACGGTGGCGATCGGGGCGCAGTTCATTCTGCTGCCTGCGGTGACTTTCGGCCTGACTCTGCTGCTGCAGGTGCGCCCGTCGATCGCGCTCGGGATGATTCTCGTGGCCTGTTGCCCACCCGGAAACATTTCCCAGGTGCTCACGAATCAGGCCCGCGGAAACGTGGCGCTCTCTGTGTCCATGACGGCGATCGGCAATCTGCTGGCAATCTTTCTCATGCCGATCAACTTCGCGCTGTGGGGTCATCTGCATCCGACGGCGTCGAAGATCTTCGAAGCCGTGCAGTTGGATGCTTTCGACATGCTTCTCAAGATCGTTCTCATCATTGGCCTTCCGTTTGTGCTCGGTGTGCTCATCGGGCACCGCTGGCCCGGGATGACCGCGAAAGTGCAGCCATGGGTTCGCGGGATCAGCCTCGTCGCTCTCGTCGCGTTCATCGTGTTCGCACTCGTGGGCAATTGGAACTACTTCATGGCGTTCATCGGCGTCGTGCTATTGGCCGTGTTCCTGCACGATGCGATTGCCCTCGCGCTCGGCTACGCGACGGCCCGCACATTCCGGCTGGACACCCCAAGCACCAAAGCGGTGACATTCGAGGTGGGCATCCGCAACGCGGGGCTCGGTCTCGGTCTCGTGTTCGCGTTCTTTGGTGGCCTCGGCGGCATGGCCGTCGTCGCGGGCTGGTGGGGGATTTGGGACATCGTCGCAGGGCTCATCCTCGCGACGGTGTGGTCGCGGTTCACGCTTCGCAAAGAGAAGAAGGCGCTCGCGGAGACTGTGCCGGCATGAGTCGCGTTTACGTCACCGGCGGCAACGGGTTTCTCGGCAGCTCGGTCGTCGCCGGGCTCGCGGCCGATGGCGCCGAGCTCGTGGTGAGCGGCGATGTGCGCGATCCGGTGCGTACCGTGCCGGGAGTGGCGCACGAGAGGGCCGACATCACTCGACCCGCCGACCTCGTGGACCAGTTTCGGAAGCATCGCATCGACACCGTGGTGCATCTGGCCGCGATCATGAACCCTGGACCCCACATCACCCGCGAACAGGAATACGCGGTGGACGTGGGCGGCACGCGCAACGTGCTCGACGCGTGCCTCGCGACGGGTGTGAAGCGCATTGTGGTGTCCTCGAGCGGTGCCGCGTACGGGTACCACGCCGACAACCCCGACTGGCTCACCGAAACGGATGCCCTCCGCGGCAACCCGGAGTTCGCCTATTCCGATCACAAGCGCCTAGTCGAGGAAATGCTGGAGAAGGCGCGGGAAGAGCATCCGGAGCTCGAGCAGGTGATTTTTCGCATTGGCACGATTCTCGGCGAGACGGTGAACAATCAGATCACCGCGCTGTTCGAAAAACGCCGCGTGCTTGCCGTCGCGGGCTCGGACAGCCCGTTCGTGTTCATTTGGGATGAGGATGTCGTGGCCTGCATGGTGCGCGCCGCCGGTGACGGACCGGCCGGCATCTACAACGTCGCGGGTGACGGTGCGGTGAGCGTGCACGAACTCGCGAGAGTACTGGGCAAGAAACTGGTCACGCTTCCCGCCTGGCTGCTCACGGCGGCGCTCGCGATCGGGAAGCCGCTCCGGCTCACGCGCTACGGCCCTGAGCAGGTCGGGTTCCTGCGCTACCGGCCCGTGCTCAGCAACGCTCGCCTGAAGGCCGAGTTCG
Source organism: Agreia sp. (assembly GCA_044464485.1). Taxonomy (GTDB): domain Bacteria; phylum Actinomycetota; class Actinomycetes; order Actinomycetales; family Microbacteriaceae; genus Terrimesophilobacter. Next base: position 2,924 of record JBIQLG010000002.1, on the reverse strand, counting down.
GTTACACCCCGGGCAAGACCAGCAGGCATGCGCTCGAAGCGTGGAGGGCGGCGCGCGACTCCCGCTGAGTCAGCCCCGGCAACTGCGTGCTAACGCCGAAGGCCTCGAAGCAACACTGCCATGTCCAGCGCCGCGGATGCCGCCTCGGCGCCCTTGTCCTCCTTCGACCCGGGCAAACCCGCGCGGTCGATGCCTTGCTGCTCATCGTCGAGCGTGAGCACGCCGAAACCAACCGGCTTGCCGGTTTCCAGCGCCACGCGGGTCAGGCCATCCGTTGCCGCGTTCGACACAAAGTCGAAGTGCGGTGTGCCACCACGGATGATGACGCCGAGCGCAACCACGGCATCCGCCCCCGCATCCAGCGCCGCCTTGCACGCGAGTGGCAACTCGAAACTGCCGGGGACCCGAATCTCCGTCACCTCGGCGCCTGAACCGTCCAGCACGCGATGCGCACCGGCCAGGAGGCCCCCGGCGATCGTGTCATGCCAGCGTCCGGCGACGATCGTGATCTTCAACCCGGTGCCGTCGACTGCCGACGCATCTGCTTGACGGGGTGAACCCGCACCGCTCATGATGACAACCCTTCGTGTTCGATGATGCGGGAAAGATCCTGGGGTAGCGAATGCCCCATCCGGTCCCGCTTTGCCTCCAGGTAGTCGTTGTTGAACTCGCCGACACCCACGATCAGCGGAATCGTTTCGGTCACCGACAGACCGTGGGCCGCAAGCTGCGTTGCCTTGTCGGGATTGTTGGTGAGCAACCGAACCGAAGAAACACCGAGGTCCTGAAGGATTGCCACTGCAGCACCGTAGTCGCGCTGGTCGGCAGGAAAACCAAGTGCGAGGTTCGCATCGAAGGTGTCGAGGCCGCCCTCCTGAAGTTTGTAGGCGCGCAGCTTGTTGACGAGTCCGATGCCGCGGCCCTCGTGGCCACGCAAGTAGACGACGATGCCGCCTTCCCGCTGGATGAGCTGCAGAGACTCGTGCAACTGGGGGCCGCACTCGCATTTGAGCGAACCGAAGGCCTCGCCCGTGAGACACTCCGAATGAACCCGGACGAGCGCATCCGGGCCCGGATGGCCCGCGATGACGGCGAGATGATCCGAACCCGTCATGCGATCGCGGTACGCGCGAAACCGCATCGTGCCGAAGACCGTCGGAACGGCCGTCTCGACTTCGAACATGACCCTCGACGACTCGGCGATGGGCGCAACCGTGGTGCTTGGGCCAACGCCGTTCGCTTCGATGAAGGCGACGAGATCGGCAATGGTGATGACGGCGACGCCCTCCGCCTCGCCGAACTCCAGCAGCTGAGGAAGCCGCATCATTTCACCGTCATCCTGCACGATCTCCCCGATCGCCCCCACCGGGTAGAGGCCCGCAAGTTTCATGAGGTCCACCGCAGCCTCGGTGTGACCGTCACGCTCGAGAACGCCGCCATCCTTCGCGCGCAGCGGCAGGATGTGCCCAGGTCGGATGATGCTCGCGGGCGTCGACGCAGGGTCGGCGAGGACCCGCAAAGTGTGCGCTCGGTCCGAGGCGCTGATACCGGTGCTGAACCGATCGGATGCATCCACCGAGATCGTGTAATTGGTGCCGCGCGGATCCTCGTTGTCGGAGACCATGACGGGCAAACGGAGCTTGTCGGCGAGCTCATTCGGCATCGGGGCGCACAGATAGCCGGACGTGTGACGGACCATCCACGCGACCCACTCCTGACTCGCGAGTTGCGCCGAAATAATGACGTCGCCCTCGTTCTCGCGGCCCTCATCGTCGACCACGATCACCGGTTTGCCCTTGCGGAGCTCATCCAGTGCGGTAGGGATATCAGCGAGACTCATTGCACGCCTCCTTGGTTTTCGGTGACTGTTGTGGGGGAAGAATTCAAGGGGTCGCGGGTTCGGCGGGCATCTTTGGGCACGACCCCATGAATGCTTCCCCCACGACCATCCAGATGTGTCTCAAGCAGTCGCTGGACGTGGCGGGCGAGGATGTCGGTTTCGACGTTCACCAAGTCACCCGGCTGCTTGTCGCCGAGCGTGGTGGCGCGAAGGGTCTCCGGGATCAACGAGACCTCGAACCAATCGTCGGTGTCGTCGCGTCCGATTGCGCTCACGGTCAGCGAGACGCCGTCGAGAGCGATCGAGCCTTTGCGCACGATGAGGCCGGCAAGTTCTCGTGCGATGCGCAAGCGCACGACGCGCCACGCCTCACCCTCGACGACGGAAAGCACTTCCGCGGTGCCATCGATGTGACCCTGCACGATGTGACCGCCGAGCCGGTCGCCAAGTTTCGCGGCGCGCTCAATGTTCACGCGCTCGCCCGGGTGCGGGTTTGTGAGCGTGCTCATGCGGATCGTCTCGGCCATGACATCCGCGGTGAACCAGTCCTCGCCCCGGTCAACGACCGTGAGGCACACGCCGCTCACCGAAATGGAGTCGCCGTGGGCGGCATCCGACACCGCGAGAGGCGCGCGAACCGTGATGCGCGCGGCATCGGCGGATGGCTCCCACTCGACGACTTCGCCGAGTTCTTCGATGATTCCAGTGAACATGGTTACGTCTCATCCCTCTTGGCCGGCCGTGCTCGCACGAGAATGTCCTCCCCGAGTCGAGCAACTTCGGTGATCGTCAAACGCTTCGCGTCAGCGAGTGTTTCGATTCCGAGGTTGCCGAGAGCGAGGTTGTCTCCGCCGAGCAGCCTGGGCGCGAGATACACGAGGTATTCGTCAACGAGCCCGGCGGCGACGAACGCGCTCGCGAGCGTCGGACCGCCCTCGACGAGGGCGCGTCGGATGCCGCGCTCGAACAGGTCTGCCAGCACGGACTCCACATCGCGGGTTCGCGTCTCGATCGGGGGAACGGGGTGGTTTCGAATCCTCGCATCGTCGGGAACCTCCCGCTTGCCGATCACCACGGGAAGCGG
>JBIQLG010000001.1:0-363099 GCA_044464485.1 Agreia sp. | reverse complement strand
GAGTTCGGGCGGCCGAGCACCCGGTCCACGGCGCCAAGCATGCGACCCAAATTCGGCAGAAAGTGCTCCTCGAGTGCGGCCGGCGGATACGGCGTATCGAAGCCGGTCACCCTCGCGGGCGCAGCCTCCAGCCAGTAAAAGCAGCGCTCCGTGATGCTCGCGGCAATTTCAGAACCGAGACCGAGAGTCTGCGCCGCCTCGTGCGCGATCACCAGGTGGCCTGTCTTTCGGACGGACGCTTCAATTGTTTCGAAGTCGATGGGCGACAGTGCGCGCAGGTCGATGAGTTCGATCGAGACGCCCTCATCCGCTGCAGCAAGTACCGCGTCTTTTGCCGTGGTCACGAGCGGTCCGTACGTCACCAGGGTGACGTCGGTTCCCGCCGAGACGACGCGCGCGCGATTCAAGGGGAATGCGTCGTCCATCGACTCGTTGACCTCACCCTTTGCCCAGTACCGGCGCTTCGGTTCGAAGAACATGACGGGATCGTCGCTCGCGATGGCCTGACGCAGCATCGTGTATGCGTCCTGCGGGTTCGAACAGCTCACGACGCGCAGACCCATCGTGTGCGCAAAATACGCCTCAGGGGACTCCGAGTGGTGTTCCACGGAACCGATTCCACCGCCGAAGGGCACGCGAATCGTGATGGGCACCTTCACTTCGCCACGAGAACGGTAGCGGAGTTTCGCCACTTGCGCTGTGATCTGGTTGAACGCGGGATAAATGAATCCGTCAAATTGAATCTCGACCACCGGCCGGTAGCCGCGAGCGGCGAGCCCCACCGCCATCCCCATGATTCCGGACTCGGCCAAGGGCGTGTCGATGACGCGATCGGTGCCAAACTCCTTTTGGAGCCCCTCCGTGACGCGGAACACTCCCCCAAGCTTTCCGATGTCTTCGCCGAGAAGGGTGACTTTCTCGTCATCGCGCAGGGCATGTCTGAGCGCGGTATTGATCGACTTCGACAGTGTCAACGTTTGCGTTGTGGCGGGCGCTTGAGTGTCAAGAGTTGTGGACATCATTCACCACCTTCGAAAGCCGCAAGGTACGCGGCGTATTGGCTTCGCTGGCGCTCCAGCACGGGATTGGATTCAATGGTGACGTTGTCGAAAACGCTTAAGGCATCCGGTGCGGGCATATTGATGCAGCGTGCGCGCAATTCCGCTGCCACTTCATCCGACTTTGCCTTCACCCTTGCGCGAAGCTCATCCGTCAGAATGCCCTTTGATTCCAGCAGCGCTTCCAGCCGCGAAATAGGATCCTTCGCCTTCCATTCGGCAAGTTCTTCTGCGTCGCGATACTTGGTGGGGTCGTCTGAGGTCGTGTGCGGGCCCATTCGGTAGGTGACGGCCTCGATGAAGGTCGCTCCGCCACCGTTATAGGCTCGGTCGAGCGCGCAACGAGTCGCCGCCATCACCGCGAGAATGTCGTTGCCGTCGACTCGGATGCTCGGCACGCCAAACCCGGGTGCGCGCTCGGAAATGTGGCGCTTCGCCTGCACCCCGACAGGTTCCGAAATCGCCCAGTGGTTGTTCTGGCAGAAAAAGACGACGGGCGCGTCGTAACTCGCGGCGAACACGAGCGCTTCATTGACGTCGCCCTGGCTGGTTGCCCCATCGCCAAAGTAGGCGATGGATGCTGATTTTGCCCCGTCTTTCTTGATCCCCACGGCGTATCCCACCGCGTGGAGTGACTGCGCCCCGATGATTACTGCGGGAATCGCCATGTTGTGGTCGTCCGGATTCCAGCTGCCGTGAGCGTTGCCACGCCACACGCGCACCAGATTCTCCGGCGATACACCTCGGCAGTAGGCGACACCGTTCTCGCGGTAGCTCGGGTAAATGAAGTCGTCGTCGTGGAGCGCGCGAGCTGAGCCGATCTGTGCGGCCTCCTGACCCAGCAAGGGAGCCCACAGCCCCAGCTCTCCCTGGCGCTGAAGGGCCGTAGCTTCTGTATCGATGCGGCGGATGACCACCATGTCCTCGTACAGTGAGGCGAGTTGGTCATCGGTCACGTCTGCAACCCACGGGTCAAAAACCGGGTTTTCCCGACGCCGGCCGTCCGGGGTGAGCAATTGCACGTATTCTTCGGAGTCTAAAATCTCTGACTCCTTCGCACTGTTTTCTGACACTGTCGTACGCAACACTTTCGCCTTCCTTCGGGATTGCCGACTGGTAAGTCGCAGATCCGCTCCAGAGAATCGGGCCGCCTTGTTGGCAGGCCAACTCATGCCAGCATCCTTGCCGGGCATACTGCGAGATTACGCACTGTCGCGCGATATTCACAACCCACCTGCCGCAAATGCAGGAACGGAGCCTTCCGTAATTCTACTGGAAGACCCCGTTCTCGACCTGCAACGGTTGACGGAAATTACTGCGTCAGTTCGACTTCCTCGGCGGTTGCGCCGTGCTGTGCGTCGTTCGCCTCAGAACCTTCCTCAACAGGCGACAGTGACAGCTTTCCGCGGTCGTCGATCTTGGTGATCTCCACCTGAATCTTCTGGCCCACAGAGAGCACGTCTTCGACGTTCTCGACGCGCTTGCCTCCCGCGAGCTTGCGCACCTCGGAGATGTGCAGCAGACCGTCCTTGCCAGGGGTGAGCGAGACGAACGCGCCGAACGTGGCAATCTTCACAACGGTTCCGAGGAACCGCTCTCCGACCTCCGGGTTCAGCGGGTTCGCGATCGCGTTCACCGCGGCACGCGCGGCCTCGGCCGACGGGCCGTCGACGGCGCCGATGTACACGGTGCCGTCATCCTCGATCGAGATGTCGGCTCCCGTGTCATCCTGGATCTGGTTGATCGTCTTGCCCTTCGGGCCGATCAGCTCGCCGATCTTGTCGAGCGGGATCTGCACGCTGATCACGCGCGGGGCGGTCGGCGCCATCTCATCCGGGGCATCGATCGCGGCGTTCATGACCGCGAGGATCGCCGTGCGGGCTTCCTTCGCCTGGCCGAGCGCGGCGTCGAGCACCGACGACGGGATGCCATCGAGCTTCGTGTCCAGCTGGATCGCCGTGACGAACTCGCTCGTGCCGGCGACCTTGAAGTCCATGTCGCCCAGGGCATCCTCCGCACCCAGGATGTCGGTGAGTGCCGCGTAGCGGACCTCGCCATCCACGGTGTCGGACACGAGGCCCATCGCGATGCCGGCGACTGGTGCGCGCAGCGGCACACCGGCGTTCAGGAGCGAGAGAGTCGACGCACACACAGAACCCATCGACGTCGAACCGTTGGATCCAAGCGCCTCCGAAACCTGGCGGATCGCGTACGGGAATGCCTCGCGGGGCGGCAAAACGGGCACGAGCGCGCGCTCGGCCAGGAAGCCGTGCCCAATCTCGCGACGCTTCGGGCTCCCCACGCGGCCGGTCTCACCCGTCGAGTACGGCGGGAAGTTGTAATGGTGCATGTAGCGCTTCTTCGTCACGGGGGCGAGAGAATCGATCTGCTGCTCCATCTTGAGCATGTTCAGAGTCGTGACGCCCAGAATCTGTGTCTCACCGCGCTGGAAGATCGCCGAACCGTGGACGCGCGGGATGACCTGTACCTCGGCGTCGAGCGGGCGGATATCCGAGAGGCCGCGGCCGTCCATCCGGATGCCCTCGGTGAGGATGCGTCCGCGAACGACCTTCTTCGTGACCGACTTGTACGCCGCGCTCACCTGGCCGTTCGCCGACTCCGGAAGTTCGCCTGCCCCGACCTTGGCCGCAATGGCGTCCTTCACCCGCGACTTGAGTTCATCGTCCGCGTTCTGCCGCTCGACCTTTCCGGCGATCTGGTAAACGCTGGCCAATTCGGCTTCGGCGAGCGTCGCGACGGCGTCGTAGGTGGCATCTTCGTACGGCGGGAATACCGGATATTCCTGGATCTCCTTGGCCGCCTGAGCCGCCATTTCCGACTGAGCCTTCACAAGCTGGGCCAGGAACGGCTTCGCCGCTTCGAGGCCCTCGGCGACGACCTTTTCGTTTGGTTTGGTCGCGCCGGCCTTGATGAGCTCCCACGCGTGTTCGGTTGCCTCGGCCTCGACCATCATGATCGCGACGTCTTCCTTGCCGTTCTTGTCCGTGACGATGCGGCCCGCGACCGTGAGGTCGAAGACGGCTTCTTCAAGTTGCGCGAAAGTCGGGAACGCCACCCACTGGTCGCCAATAAGTGCCATGCGGATCCCGGCAATGGGGCCGCTGAACGGCAGGCCGGAGATCTGGGTTGAGGCGCTCGCCGCGTTGATCGCGAGCGCGTCGTAGAACTCGCCCGGCGCGATGCTGAGCACCGTGATGACGATCTGGACCTCGTTGCGAAGTCCGTCAACGAACGACGGGCGCAGCGGACGGTCGATGAGACGGCACACCAGGATGGCCTCCGTCGATGGGCGGCCCTCGCGGCGGAAGAAGCTGCCCGGGATCTTGCCCGCTGCGTAAGAGCGCTCCTCGACATCCACCGTCAACGGGAAGAAGTCGAAGTTGTCCTTGGGGTGCTTGCCGGCGCTCGTGGCGCTCAGAAGCATGGTGTCTTCGTCGAGGTAGGCAGCAACGGCACCCTGTGCCTGCTGCGCGAGTCGTCCGGTTTCGAACCGGACCGTGCGCTTGCCGAACTTGCCGTTATCCAAAACGGCTTCGGCGAATTTGATTTCTGGACCCTCCATGTGGGGGTTTTCTCCTTTACTGGTGTCGCACCCCCGTGTGAGGCACGACGCGAACGTTCGGAGCAGGAGAAGGCAGTCAGGGGCGCGCAGCGATTGCGCCGGGGCGCCGGTTCTGATCAACAGTAGAAATACACCGTACGAGTCGGGATACCACCACCGGTGACCAGCATCTTGCCAGCCTGCTCCGTTGTTGGCCCGGACACACCCCAACGGAGCGGTACCGAAACAACCTCGTAGAGTCTACCAGCCGGGCCCCCGGCAACCTAGCGACGACTCGCGCTCGCGCCTGGTGCGCAACCGGCCTCCGAGTTAACGTCGCGCTTTGGCGACCTCCGCGCGAACGGCAGGAATGACCGCGGTCGCGAAGTGCTCGAGGGTTGCCGGCTCGTCGGTGGCAAGAATGAACGTGCCCATCCCATACTCGGTTGCGAGTTGGACCAAACGCTCCACAGTTGCGTTCTCCGCATCGATGTTGAGCATGCGGCGGATGTCCTCAGGCGCGCGGCCGGCCTCGCTCGCACCCTCATCGATTGCCGCGTTCATGTCGGCGAGCGCATCGATGCTCTTCAGGTACCCGAAGGAGGGAACCCAACTGTCGGCGACGCTACCGGTCAGCCTGAGCATTCGCGGACCATACGCGCCGATCGAGACAGGGATCGGGCGAGGCGTCGCAGGTCCCCGTTTCGCGCCGCGAACGGAATAGAACTCGCCGTCCACGCGGGCGCCACCGGGTTCGTCTACCGCCCACAGCGCCCGGATGACGCGAATCGCTTCCTCAAGCGCCTGCACGGACTGGCCCGGCGTGAGCCGCCGGCCGCCCACCGCTTCGATCGCATCCCAGAACCCGCCGGCCCCCAGACCGAGCTCGAACCGGCCGCCGCTCAACAGGCTCAGCGTCGTCGAGGCGCGTGCGAGGACGATGGGCAGCCGCAACGGCAGGTTGGCCACGTTCGCAGAGAGTCGCACTCGCCGGGTGCGGCCGGCGACAAACGCGAGCAGGCTCCACGCATCCAGCAGCGCGGGCTGATAGGGGTGATCCTGGAAGGTCACGAGGTCGAACCCGAGCGCATCGCTCAACTCAGCCAGCACGACCACCTGATCGAATTTCGCCGCGCTCGGCGTAATGAAGGTGCCGAACTGGATGTCGTGCCCATAATCCGTCATGAGTCCCAGCCTCCCATGGCCGACAACGGTTTTGTGTTGTCGAGAATACCTGCGCGCAGTGAGTACGCTGGGACTATCCCGGAAGGAGCCGCCCGTGCGAGTTGGTGTAACGCGAGAACAACGTGCAGGAGAACGGAGGGTCGCGGCAACACCGGAAACGGTCGAGCAGTTGACCAAACTAGGCCTCGAGGTCGTCGTCGAAAAAGGTGCGGGCGTCGAGTCCGGCATCTCGGATGCGGCATACAAAGACGCGGGCGCCACGATCGCACCGACTCTCGCCCTCGGCCGGCTGGATGTCCTTCTCCACGTGCGTCCGCTGTCGGAAGCAACCGCGAAGGCGCTCAGGAAGGGCGCCGTGACGATCGGTATGGCATCACCCGCAACTGAGTTGCCCACGGTCTCTGCGCTCGCCAAGGCGGGCGTCACCTCGTTCGCCCTCGAACTCATCCCCCGGATTTCCCGCGCCCAATCCATGGATGCCCTCAGTTCGCAGGCGCTTGTCGGCGGCTACCGCGCAGTGATCGAAGCGATCGCCAGATATCCGCGCTTCTTCCCCCTGTACATGACCGCGGCCGGCACGATCCCGCCCGCGAAGGTGCTCGTGCTCGGCGCGGGAGTGGCCGGACTGCAGGCGATCGGCACGGCGAAGCGCCTCGGAGCGCGGGTCTCGGCGAACGACATCCGCGCCGCATCCGCCGACGAAGTGCGCTCGATGGGGGGCACTTTCATTCACCTCGATCTCGACGCTGCTGCGGAGGGAACCGGCGGTTACGCCAAGGAGCTCGCCGAAGACCGGGCGAAGCGCCAGCGCGAGTTGCTGGCCCCGCACATCGCCTCCTCGGACGTGCTCATCACGACGGCGGCAATTCCCGGCCGCGCCGCGCCGCTCCTCGTCACAACGGACATGGTGAAGGGAATGCGCGCCGGTTCGGTCGTCATCGACCTCGCTGCTGAATCCGGCGGCAACGTCGAGGGCGTCGTCGCCGGCAAGGACACGCCAGTACCCGTGGACGGCGGAACCGTCACGCTCGTGGGGCTCAAGGATGCCCCCTCCGCGATCCCCTCCGACGCGTCGCGGCTCTACGCCAAGAACGTCGCCAATCTGCTCGCGCTCATGACGGCGGACGGTACGGTCTCACCGGACTACTCCGACGAGGTCGTCAGCGGAGCGTGCCTGACCAGGGACGGCACCGTCGTGCACGAACCCACCGCGAACGCCCTGGCCGAAAGGAAGGACCCGGCTAAGAAGGTGCCCGCCAAGAAGACCGCGGCAAAGAAACCCGCAACCGCCACGAAAGCAGCAACCACCAGGAAGGGAGCGAACTGATGGAACTGATGGAGGCCGTCGTCCTTCTCACCTATACCGTGCTCGCGATCTTCGTCGGCTTCGAAGTCGTCTCGAAAGTCACCAGCAAGCTGCACACCCCGCTCATGTCGGGCGCGAATGCGATCCACGGGATCATCCTCGTCGGCGCCATCATCGTCGCGAGCGAAACCACCGACCCGTGGTTGCTGACCATCGCGATTATCGCCGTGGTTCTTGCGACCGCGAACGTCGTCGGCGGATTCGTGGTCACCGACCGGATGTTGGAAATGTTCCGGTCGAAAAAGCCGGCGAAGTCGTCGGCACCTGCTGAGAGCGCCAGCACGGAGGTCGCCAAGTGAAACTCCTCAGCCCCGAGTGGACCGCACTCCTCTACCTGGTCGCCGCCGTCTGCTTCATCCTCGCGCTCAAGGGGCTGTCCTCCCCCAGGCACGCGCGCCGCGGCAACCTGATCGGCGCCACCGGCGCCCTCATCGCGATCGTCACCGTGTTCCTGTCGATCCATGTCGAGAATTTCCTGCTCATCATCGCCGCCATCGCCGTGGGAACGGCAATCGCCGTGCCCATCGCGCGCAAGGTGCAAATGACGCAAATGCCGCAGCTCGTCGGTGGCTTCAACGGCGTCGGCGGCGGTGCGGCAGCACTCGTTGCGGTGCTCGAACTTGGGCAGCACGAAGACATCGGGTTCCGCATTGCCGTCGTCTTCACGATGCTGATCGGGGCAATCTCGTTCTCCGGTTCCGCCATCACCGTGTTGAAGCTGCAAGAGCTCATGACCACGCGACCCGTGCTGTTCCCAGGCCTGCGCTGGATCATGTCGCTGGCGGTCCTCGCCTCAATTGTCTCCGGCGTGTTCGTGGTGTTGTCCGGCAACTGGGTGTGGGCGGTAGCCCTTCTCGTTCTCGGCCTCATCGTCGGTGTTCTGCTCGTGCTGCCGGTGGGCGGCGCTGATGTCCCAATCGTCATCTCGCTGCTCAACGCGTTCACCGGAATCGCCGTCGCGGCGAGCGGAATCGTGCTCGGGAACGTGCTGCTTCTCGTGGCCGGCACGCTCGTGGGCGCGAGCGGAACCATCCTGACCATGGCAATGGCCAAGGCGATGGGTCGGGGCGTCACCGGCATCCTGTTCGGCGCGTTCAAGGGCGGGTCCACCGCGGGTTCCACGACCGTGAGCGATCGCCCGGTGCGGTCGAGCACACCAGAGGATGTCGCCGTGCAGCTCGGATACGCGCAGAACGTCGTCATCGTGCCCGGCTACGGTCTCGCCGTAGCGCAGGGTCAGCACACGATCGCGGAGCTGGCGACGACGCTCGAGGAGCGCGGCGTGCATGTCGTCTTCGGCATCCACCCCGTCGCGGGCCGCATGCCCGGGCACATGAACGTGCTGCTCGCGGAGGCGAACGTGCCGTACGAGTCGCTCAAGGAACTCGACGAGGTCAACTCGGAGTTCAAGTCCACGGATGTCGTGCTGGTCGTCGGCGCGAACGACGTGGTGAACCCGGCGGCGAAGTCGACCCCGGGATCCCCCATCTACGGCATGCCCATTCTCGAGGTCGGCGACGCGAACCAGATCGTGTTCCTGAAGCGCTCGATGCGTCCCGGTTTTGCGGGCATCGAAAACGAGTTGCTGTACGACCCCAAGACGGAATTGCTGTTCGGCGATGCGAAAGAGTCGCTAGGCGCGGTGCTCGCGGCAGTCAAGGCGCTGTAGTCACACCCGAACGGATCGACACCGCGTGGCCCGGCGAAGGTCGCCCGTGCCGGGAGGTTTCCACGCTCAATTCGCGGTGAAGCCACCGGTCGGGCTGAACGAGGGGTCGAGGGCGAACGGATCCTGCACTCGGCTGGACCGATCCGACGCCGCCACAGCCCGGGCAAACTGCACCGACGCGCGTTCGATGCGTTCCGGAAGTGAGGCGAGCGAGTTGTTGGAAGTAACGTCGCCGACGCTGCCCCAGTCGGCAGAAGCCGCATACACCCCCGTGGGAATGACGTCGGCCCGCAAGTATGCGAACAGAGGGCGCAGCGCGTGCTCGAGCGCGAGGGAGTGTCGAGGCGTGCCTCCGGTCGCGCCGATCAGCACCGGCATCCCCGTGAGCGTTTCGGGATCGACTATGTCGAAGAATGACTTGAACAGCCCGCTGTAGCTCGCGGCGAAGATCGGGCTCACGGCGATGAGTCCGTCGGCGCCGATCACAGACTCCAGCACCTTCGAAAGCGCGGGACTCGGGAAACCGGCGAGCATGTTGTTGGTGATGTCGCGCGCGTGGTCGCGAAGCTCGATGGTTTCGACGTGTGCGCGGAAGCGCTGCCCCTCAAGCTGACGAACGGTGGCACTGGCGAGCCGGTCCGCCAGCATCCGGCTTGAGGATGGCTGGCTGAGCCCGGCCGTGACGACCGCAATGCGGCGAACTGCCCCCTGCGCCGACCCTGCGTTGTCTGCCGCGCTGTCGTGGGCGGCGGGACCTGTGGTCGAATCATGCGTCACTTGGCACCCCCGTGGGCGGTGGCCGCAACGTCCTGCGCGTCCGGATCAGCCACGGCCGCCTCACGGACGGCGACGCGCGCGGCGTGCGTAGGGCCGTCGGGAACCTGCGCAGGACGATCCCTCGCAAACTCCTTGCGCAGCGCGGGAACGACCTCGCCGCCGAGAATGTCGAGCTGCTCCAGTACGACCTTGAGCGGGAGACCGGCGTGGTCCATGAGGAACAACTGGCGCTGGTAGTTGCCGAAACTGTCGCGCATGCTCGCGTAGCGGTCGATGATCTCCTGCGGGCTGCCGACCGTGAGCGGGGTCTGGGCCGTGAACTCCTCCAGGGAGGGGCCGTGGCCGTACACGGGTGCGTTGTCGAAGTACGGTCGGAACTCGTCCACCGCATCCTGCGACTTCGGCCGCATGAACACCTGGCCGCCGAGGCCGACGATGGCCTGGTCTGCGCTGCCGTGGCCGTAGTGCTCGAAGCGCTGGCGGTACAGACCGATGAGCCGCATGTAGTGCTCTTTCGGCCAGAAGATGTTGTTCGCGAAGAAACCATCGCCGTAAAACGCGGCCTGTTCCGCGATCTCGGGCGAGCGGATGCTGCCGTGCCACACGAACGGCGCCACGCCATCCAGCGGCCTGGGCGTGGACGTGAAGCCCTGCAGCGGGGTGCGGAACTGGCCGCTCCAGTCGACGACGTCTTCGTGCCACAGTTTGTGAAGCAGCGCGTAGTTTTCCACGGCGAGCGGGATCCCCTGGCGGATGTCCTGCCCGAACCACGGGTACACGGGGCCGGTGTTGCCGCGCCCGAGCATGATGTCGACGCGGCCGTCGGCGAGGTGCTGAAGCATGGCGAAGTCTTCGGAAATCTTCACCGGGTCGTTCGTGGTGATGAGCGTCGTCGATGTGGACAGGAGAAGGTTCGTGGTCTTCGCGGCGATGTAGCCGAGCATGGTCGTCGGCGAGCTCGGCACGAAAGGCGGGTTGTGGTGCTCCCCCGTGGCGAACACGTCGAGCCCGACCTCTTCGGCCTTGAGGGCGATCGTGACCATCGACTTGATGCGCTCGTGCTCGCTCGGCGCCCTGCCGGTGGTGGGATCCGTCGTGACGTCACCGATGGTGAATATGCCGAATTGGACGGTCATGGGGTGGCGTTGCCTTTCGTCGTGCGAACCCGGTCGATACTGGCAACGGATGCGTCACCGAAAGTATTCCCGCAACCGGTGATACCCAGTGGTTTCACCGCACGCACCGATATGGTCGGACCATGCGCCTCACACTTCCCACCGATCATGATCTGACCGAACTCACCCAGCACCGCAACGCGGCCAGTGCGAGCATTTACCTGCCGTCAACACCGATCACGCGCGATGTGGACGCCGTTCACATCGAGTTGAAAAACGCGGCATCGGAGGTCGAGAACCAACTGCGAGGACTCGGCATCCACAAGAAGCAGGTGGATGACGTCGCCAAGTCGATCGAGGATCTTCAATCCGACCGGGAATTCTGGGGATTCCAGGGGCATTCGCTCGCAATATTCGTCGCGCCCGACGTTGTGCGCGCATTCCGCCTGGCAAACTCTCTGCAACCGCTCGTTGCCGTGGGCGACCGGTTCGATGTCGGACCACTGTTGCGCTCCGTGACGTTCTCCAACAGCGGATACGTGCTTTCGGTCGCGGAAGGGCGCACCCGCCTTCTTGAACTGTCTGCCGACGCGCGTCCGATCGAACTCGAACTCGACATGCCCGACGAAGCCGAGGGAGTACTCGACGACCCGAAGTATCAGGGACGGTTCGACCGCCACCGCGCCGACGGTTCGACGGGAGACCGGATCGAAAGGGAGCGTTTCTGCCGCATCGTTCAGGACGTTGCGCTCCCCCATATTGCCGATTCGACGATGCCCTTGATTCTCGCCGCAAGCGCGGACCTTGAACCGGCGTATCGCGCGATCAACACCTATCGAAACCTTCTCGATCAGGGTGTCAACGCCAATCCGGAAGCCTTCAGCACCGACGAGCTGAACACGCGCGCCCGCGCAATCCTCGACGCCCACTACGCATCAAAGCTGGCGGATTGGCGCGAACGGTTCGGAACCCTGCGCAGCAACGGACTCGCCACGAGTCAGCTCAGCGAGGTCGCCCGCGCGGCAACCGCATCCGGAGTTGCCGAGTTGCTGTTCGACATGGATTCAGCGATCGAAGGAACCATCGACGACGTCGGTGTAGTGCATGAGGTCGTCGAACCGAATGCAGAAAACTACGGCATTGTCGATGAAATCGCGGCCAGAGTACTGCGATCGGGTGGAATCGTGAAGGCCGTACGCTCCGAAGACTTGCCCGACGATTCTCCGGTCGCGGCGACTCTGCGTTACGCGATGTAACGGAAGCTGCGGCGGAGCGCCAGGTGACGACGCGCGTTCAGGCCAGCAGTTCCGCGAGCAGTTCGAGGGTTCGCACTCGGCCCGGCGAAGTCCGCGGGTCGTCGGCGTCTCGTGCTGACGCTCCAGGCGAAACCATCACTTCATCGACACCGAACTGGTGCGCGAGTTTCCGAATGCGCGCGGCGGCTTGTTCCGGAGCATCGATGATCCAACGCGTCGACATCCTCTCCATCAGGTCCTGCATGTGCGGCGTGACTTCTGCGGCGGCCGCTTCCTCAACCGTCAGTTGCGCGCCGAGCGGGAGTCCGCTGCGCAGTCTCGCCATCTGCTGCAACTGGGGCTGCGCGAGTGCGAGCGCCTCGTCTGCGGTGTCGGCGACAATCGCGTTCACCGTCAGGAAGGTACGCGGCTGTGCCAGAGTTTCGCTCGCCGTGAATCCGTTCCGATACAGTTCGAGCGCGCGTGCAGTGCCCTCACCGGAGAAGTGGTGAGCAAAGACGTAGGGAAGACCGAGCCGGGCCGCGAGCTGGGCTGAATAATCACTGGACCCGAGAAGCCACATGAGGGGGCTCGATTTCGCGTGTGGAGTTGCCCTCACGACGTAGTCCTGGGCGGACTGACCTGAACGGGCGCTGACCTGCAAGGTCGCGCCATCCGGGTTGAGAAGCATTCCGATGTCGCGAACATTGTGCGGGAATTCATCAACATCGCTCGTGGCTCCGCTCGACCGCAACAGCGCCGTGATGACCGGGTCGCTTCCCGGCGCACGGCCTATGCCGAGGTCGATTCGCCCGGGAAATGCTGCCTCGAGCATGGCGAATTGTTCCGCAATCACAAACGGTGAATGGTTCGGCAGCATCACGCCACCTGAACCAACCCTGATTCGGCTCGTGCTCGCCGCGATCAGCGCGATAAGTACCGGCGGATTGGTTGCCGCCACCGCGGCCATGTTGTGGTGCTCCGCGACCCAGTATCGCTCGAAGCCGAGCCTATCTGCACTCTGTGCGAGTTCAACGGATGCCGCGAGAGCATCCCCGGACGATTGATTGCTGCGAACGGGAATGAGGTCGAGCACAGAGAGGCGCGGAGTAGTTGTCATCATCACTCCTAGTGAACGCGCTAGCGGCCGACCCTATTCCGCACCCGCTTTCTCCACCATTCCCACAGGTAGCTGCCAAACAGCACAATGATGCCGACCACGAGTGCGCTCCGAAACAGAAACCGCAATGCTCCCACCTGGAGAGCGAACGCGAGAACCGCGGTAGCGAGGATGACGGCAAAAATTGCGACACGGATCAGGTTGACTCTGGCCAACGGCCCGGTGCGTCTTCTCATGCGGTGGTGCCCGGCTGCGCGTCATCAGCAGCAGTCGATGCATTTCCTCCCGACAATCGCGCCGCCGCCGCGTCCGCACCCCGAACCACGTCCGCATCCCGACCCGCGTCTGCATCCCGACCCGCATCCGCATCCGCCTCGGACTCACCGGCCGCCATGAGAGCTTCGAGCGCCCGTCGCCGCCATGCCCAAACGACGATGCCGACGGTGATAAGACCCTGGGCGGCGATGTAGGCGAGCATGATCACGACGTGGACCTGCCACAGGCGAAAATCGGGGAAAAATTTGTTGAGGGCGAGTATCGAGTCTGAAATAACGAACAGAACCCCGCCGAGCGCGATGAACCCGTTGCATCCGAGCGCAAGTGCGCCCATGGCTCCAAGGATAAGGCCGTAGAGCATGACGGGTACGAGCATCGATCCGACGTACGGGGCGAGCGTCACGACGAGCACCATCCACCAGAGCACATACAGCAGACCGATCATCGGCAGGCGGCTCAACCGCAGTTTTCGCCAGAACAAGACGATGTAACAAACATGCGCGACAAAGAAGAACCCCAGTGCGAGCAAAAAGCTCATGTCGCCTGGCGCCGAAATTCCCACATCACCCGCCAGGGAGAACAGCAGTGCGAGGGATGCCAGAAGCGAAACGATAGTGCGCCAATCCGGCAAGGCGAACAAGAGGGCCGCAATTAGCGCCGGCATGAGAAGCGGTTTGGTGAAGGACGCAAGGTCGTCGTGGGCGGTGGCCAGCGCGCTCAGATGCACCAGCCCCACCACCACATAAGGAACGAACATGACGACGGTGCGGACTCTGTTCATGGCGTTGGTTTTCGCTCCCACAGTGGGGATTCTAGCGGCCCGGGTACTCAACGTCCGGATTCTGAACTGCCCGGGTCCTGACTGCCCGGATTCTGAAAGTCCCGATTCTGAATGCCTGGATTCTGACGGCCCAGACGGGGTCACCGGGCCGAGTACGGGAAACGGGTCGACGTCCCGTGAAGGATGTCGACCCGTTCCGTATACAAGAATGGATGCCCTGCGCTGGCTACCGACGCAGACCCAGGCGCTCGATGAGCGCGCGGTAACGGTTGATGTCAATGTTCGACAGGTAGCCGAGCAGACGACGGCGCTGACCGACAAGCAGAAGCAGTCCACGACGAGAGTGGTGGTCGTGCTTATGGTGCTTGAGGTGTTCGGTGAGGTCCTTGATGCGCGCAGACAGCATGGCCACCTGCACCTCGGGGCTGCCCGTGTCACCCGGGTGGGTTGCGTACTCGTCGATGATCGCTTTCTTGACATCTGGTGCTAAAGGCATAGATGGCCCCTTCTCCTCGTTGCGCGGTGCCGGTCACCTTGTGTGCCAGCTCTCTTTATCCGCGGCCGTTTCACGGCAACCTTGAGAGTTTAGCACCGCTCGAGGCCGTCGATGTTCTACTGCCCTGCTGGCCAAACCCAGCAAGTAGAAAGGTTCAAGCTGCTCGAAGTGCCAAACCCCGCAGTCAGGACTTCCTTCTGAGCACAGCTTTCAGTTCAGCAACGGTCGGTGAGCCCGCGAGCCCATCCTCGGTCTGGTAAACGCGACACGCGAGTTCGCTCATTGTGCCGCCGTGAGCAAACGGATCTTCTCCATCGATGAGAACGGTCGGAGAACCCGCGAACGGATATCGCGCAGCTTCCTCCTGAGTGCGCAGCAAAACGTATTCGATGTGTTCTCCGGCTCTGCCGACCGCATCAAGTGCGGTTCGCAGTCGAACTCCCGCGTGTTCCCAGTTCGGACACTCCGCAATGTGCAGCAACGTGACGGTCATCGCGCGGCCATCATTTCACCAGGTACACCGTGCCTCACGCGGCGTCGCGCCGCGAATCCCTTTGCGGCACCCGAACGTCATCGAACACGCCGTCGCGAATCGCCTGAAATACTTCGGTCGCCGCCTGCTGGATGCGCCCCTGACGGTGCGCCGCTTCAACGGCAGCGATGCGTCGGTGCTGCTCCCCGTAGATGACGTCAGCTTCGTCACGATCGGTCACGATGACGCCGCCACGGGCAGCCACCCACGCGGAAACAACCTGTCGAAGCGTCGAGTTGCCGAGTTCGACGGCAACCCGCTGCCCGCGCGCGAACGGACGCACCTGAGAGATCATGGCGCGAGCAAGCAGGCCGGGCGCGAGCAGATCCGCTGCCTGACGGTCGGAAACGTTCTTCGGAATGCCGATGAGCGTGTCCACTCCCACCACAGGGTCACCCGCAAGCGCGGGCGAAAACGCCACCCGATCGCCGCGCACGAAGCCTTCGGCCGCGAGACCCACATCCGCAACCGTCGCCGCGACCATGGTGCCCACCGCGTCAATGGTTACGCGCACCTGCCCCGCAACGGGCCGCCGGATCATGGAAGTAGTCATACCTTGTGAAACCGCTCGCGCGTTCAAAGTATTCCGAAACTCACGGCGAAACCTGTGCGCAACCTCGATAGTGTGGGCACACCGCGAAAAACACTCGCGGACAACGATGTCCCGTGGAAAGGTACGACCATGATCACCCTGTCCTGGCTTCTCATCATCACCATTCTCGCCGCCGCCCTCTCCCTCTGGGACGGCATCAGCCGACTGCGCGGCCGCCGCAGCAACTCGATCCTCGCGGTCGCGGAACTGGTGTTCGCGTTGCTCATGCTGCTCTCGATATTCTTTGCGTTCCCCGCGCCGCTGGGAACACTGCTGTTCTCCGCCATTCTCGAAGTGGTGCTCCTGTTGATTTTGTTCCTTCGCGGTGCGGGAGCCAAGGGCGCATCCACGCTCACGATCATCGCGCTGATCCTCAACTCTGTCGTGCTGCTCATCGCCGCGGGCTGGCTGACGATCCCCGGGCTCGGTTAGACGGGCTCGGAGGGAGGGCCGACAACGGTTCAATGATACGAGCGCGGCTAGAACTCCTCGTTCGTGTCGGGGTCGCCGCCCCAGAGCCTGCCAGACTCGAGCGACGAGATCGACGCGATTTCCGCATCCGAGAGTTCGAAGTCGAAAACGTCGAGATTCTCACGTTGCCTCGACGCACTGGCGGACTTCGGCAGCGGAATCGAGCCGAGCTGCACATGCCAGCGAAGAACGGCTTGCGCCGGCGTCACGTCGTGAGCCTGCGCAACCGCGGTTACCACGGGGTCGCTCAGCACCGAACGTTGACGTGCCAACGGAGTCCAGCTTTGAGTTTGGATGCCGTGTTCCGCATGGAAGGCACGCATGTCGGACTGCGGAAAGTGCGGATGAAGTTCGATCTGGTTCACTGCCGGCGCCACACCGGTGTCCTCCATGATGCGTGTGAGGTGCTCGCGCGTGAAATTACTGACCCCGATCGATCGAACGAGCCCGTCGTCCCGGAGCTGGATCATTGCCCGCCAAGTGTCGACGTACTTGCCGATTCTGGGCATCGGCCAGTGGATGAGAAACAGATCGACGTAGTCGACACCAAGGCGTGCAAGCGACTCCCCAAAACCCTTTCGGGTTTCATCGAACCCGTGGAAACGTCCCGGCAACTTCGTGGCGAGCACGACATCTTCGCGCGCGACGTCTGAGCGCGAAATGGCCTCACCGACGTCCGCTTCGTTCTCATAATTGAGTGCAGTGTC
This sequence comes from Agreia sp., assembly GCA_044464485.1. Classification (GTDB taxonomy): domain Bacteria; phylum Actinomycetota; class Actinomycetes; order Actinomycetales; family Microbacteriaceae; genus Terrimesophilobacter. The sequence goes on along the minus strand of JBIQLG010000001.1, from coordinate 346,157 downwards.
CAGCAATCGATAGCCGCAATCCAGTGCGGAAAGCACCGCTGAGACACCCTCGTCGCCATTCAATTTGTAGGTGCCGAATCCGATCGCGGGAAGCTCACGGCCATCGTTGAGAGTTCGCTTGGGAATTGTCATGCTTCAAGTTTCGCTCAGTCAGATCACGATAGTCTCAGCGAGCAGAGTTTGGAGGAACGCGAATGTCTGTTGCAGGAATTCTGGACGCCTTGCTCATTTTGATGATCCTCGCGTATTTCAGTTACGGCTGGATCGCGGGATTCATTCGAAGCATTTTTGCTATGGCCGGCATCGTCGCCGGCGGCTTAATCGCGTTCTTCGCAATACCCATGATCGGTTCGTGGATCCCCTGGCCGCAGTGGAGGCTTCTGCTGATCCTCGTCGCAGTGCTCGTTCTTATTGTGGCGGGACAAACGCTCGGTTCACTCATCGGCAGGGCGATTGGCAACCGGGTGGAAGAGACCAGACTCGGCATTGTCGACAGGATCGCCGGTGCGATCGTGAACGCCATTGTGGCGGCGCTCGTGGCGTCCATGGTCGCGTTCAGCATCGGCTCACTCGGAGTTCCCGTTCTCTCGCAGGCCATCGCTGGCTCAACGGTGCTGCGCACGATTGAGCACATCACGCCCGCTCCCGTTCGAAGCGGGATGGCGCAATTGCGCGCCCTCGTCATCAACGAGGGAATCCCTCGAATCATTTCGGCAGCGGGCGGCGTAAGCGACCCCGGCGCGCCCACTACGCCACCAACAATTCCGAACATCGACACCACGAGCCCTTCTCTGGAGAAGGCAGCGCGCTCCGTCGTGAAAGTGACCGGAACGGCGTACCAGTGCGGTCAGAACCAGTCGGGCAGCGGATTTGTTGTGGCCAAGAATCGAGTCGTCACGAATGCGCACGTCGTTGCGGGAGTATCCGAACCCGTCGTGGAAGTTCCCGGCGGCGGCGCGTTTTCCGGTCGCGTCGTCTATTTCGACCCGTCGAACGACCTCGCGGTGGTGGCGGTGACCGGGATGACGGCTGCGCCAATTTCCTTGGGCAAAAACCTCGCAGAAGGCTCTACCGCCGTTTTTGACGGATACCCGCTTGGTGGACCATTCCAATCGAACCCCGCGCGAGTGGAGCGCGTCATCGACGTGCGCGTCAATGACATTTACGGCAGCAATCCGCACACCATGCAGGTGTACCAGTTGGCCGCGCACGTTCAGGAAGGCAACTCGGGCGGGCCTCTGCTGTCGCAAAAGGGGGCCGTGGTGGGCGTGGTGTTCGCTAAATCGGCAGACACTCAGAATGTGGGTTACGCGCAAACGATGGAAGAGGTCGGCCCTGTCGCCGCGGAAGCATCCTCCCTCGACAAGCCTGTGTCGTCAGGTTCCTGCGTTCAGCATTGAGCGACGCGGCATCCGCAGAGCGTAGAGCGAAGCGAAACCCAACAGGATCACTGCGGAACCAAACGCAGCGGGATAGGAGAAAACGTCGAGCAGTGCGCCAGCGGCCAGCGGTCCGATGATCGCGCCAAGATCCGATATCGCCGAGAAAACGGCTACCGGCTGGCCGCTTTTTGCTCCCGCGGCATCGCCGACGGAGGCCGCTGGCGCCGTACCCATGAAGGCCGCGGCGATACCAAAAATGCTCAGCAAGACGATGAGCACGACGATGTTTCCCGCAAAGGGGATCACGAGCATGACCGTGGCCGCCACCGCGTACGACGCGATGATGGCGGGTTTTCGGCCAATCCGGTCCACGAAGGTGCCGGCAGGACCGAGTGCGAGAGTCTGCGCCACCGCAGCGATAGCGAAGGCTATGCCCGTCCACAGTTCCTCCTTGTGCAGCAACTCGACAACCAGGATCGGCACGAGCGCGCTGCGCACGCCGAGGCTGGACCATCCCGAAGCGAAGTTGGCGATGCATGCGGCCCGAAAGCGCTCGTCCCGCAGCACCAGCCGGAACGGCAGGGCGGCAACTTCGGATCGCCCGTCGTCGGCCATCGCTTTCGAAGCGGGTTTCAGAAACAGCAATCCGACGATCCCGGCGACAACGAGCGTTCCCGCATAAAAGAAGAACGGCGCGCGCAAAGAAATGACCGCGAGCACACCGCCCAGAGCCGGACCGGCCATCCCCCCGATGAGGAAGCCTCCCTGATAGAAGCCCACCGCTCTTCCGCGCCGGTGGGGCGGCGTCGTTGCCAGCAGGAGGGACATGGCCGAAATGCTGAACATCGCCGAGCCGATTCCACCCGCCCCGCGAAGCACGAGAACCTCGACATAGGTTTGCGCAAGCCCCACCAACGCACTCGACACCGCGACGATTCCGATCCCAGTCGCGAGAATCGTGCGCTCCCCACCCCAGCTGATGAGTTTGCCCACGAATGGGCTCACGATAAATCTGGCCAGCGCGAACGCGGAGACCACCGCACCGACTTCGGTGTAGCCGACATTGAAACTGCGGATGAAGACCGGTAAGACCGGAATCACCACACCGAACCCGACCATGACGAAGAAGGCAATGATTCCCAGCACAACGGTCTCGCGGGAGAGGCGCGATTTCTCGCTGGTGGCCGGCATCCTCTCAGCCTAGAGGTCACTGTGCGGGCACTTCCGCAGTCGCGGAAAAAGTGGATGAGTAAGCGTGTCAACCCTCGACAGGGCCGCGTTCGTCGTGTCATTGTGAGTTCCCACACACAAAAGGAGACATCATGCAGCGAACAGCCCGTACAGCCACTCCCCCGCTCATCCTCGCGCTGTTTGCGACGATGACCCTTAGCGGATGCGCCTCCGCCACCAATCCCGACCGTGACGGCTCCGACGACAAATCTTCGCCGAGAGAAGCACCGTGCATCGTCGGAACCTGGAACCTGGATGTTTCGGATTATGAGGCGCAGTCCGCCGATTTCGTCAACGACCGTGGCCTGCCGATTGCGGATTTCGCGCTCGACGGCGCTGGCACAATCCAGTTCACGTCGGACGGGCTCGTCTCCACAGACATCGACCTCACCACGACGGGCACGATTGTCGCCGGGGATACGCGCGTGCCCCTCAATACCCCCTCCGCATACACCGCGACGGGCAACTGGAGCACCGGGAGCGACCCCGCTTCGCTCGACCTCAAAAATTGGGCTACGGTGCCGGGTGGCGGATCAGAAGCAGCGAGCGAAACCTCCACCATCCCGGCAATCGACTACACCGACATCCCCACCGTCACGGCGAACTGCAGTGCAGAGGAGCTCGTACTTCAGGCGCCGGGTGCACCGCTTTCCGCGCGCTGGACGCGGGGAGGAGAGCACAAGGGATGAGCGTGTGTAGGGCGGACGGGACTTGAACCCGTGACCGACGGATTATGAGTCCGCTGCTCTAACCAGCTGAGCTACCGCCCCGCGTCACCGATGAGAATCAGGAAGCCTGCTCGTCCAGTGACACCTCGGTGACCGGGTCGACCACCGCTTCACCACGATACAGTCTCTCGAAGGTTGTCAGTGTGCGTTGGATGTCGTGTGGCGCGATGAGCTTCAAACTGTTGCGCTTCATCCGGTTGAGCTCCGCCTCGGGCGCCGTGAGTATCGAGGTGAGTTTCGTCGCGAGTTCGTCGACATCCTCTGGTTCAAAAAGGTAGCCGTTCTCGCCGGGGTGCACGAGATGCGGCAGGGCCATGGCGTTTGCCGCCACCACGGGAAGTCCCGACGACATTGCCTCCATCGTCGCGATGCTCTGCAGTTCCGCGATGGACGGAATAGCGAACACGGTCGCCCGCGTGTATGCGGCTTTGAGTTCGTCATCCGACACATACCCGGTGAACGTCGTGCGGTCGGCAATCCCCACATCCACCGCGAGCTTCTTGAGGTGGTTCATGAGATCGCCGCCGCCGACAATTTCAAGCTTCGCATCAAGGACCGGATCGAGCTTCGCCACCGCCTTGATGAGCACGTCGATGTGCTTTTCGCCGGTCACGCGCCCGACAAACAAAATTCGATTCTCGGTCTTCTTCTCGAAACTGGGCGTGTATTCGCTCGAGTTGATTCCGCAGGAAATCGCGTGCACGCCCGTAAGGTCTGTCGCCGCCTCCAAAAACTCGGCGCCCTTTCGGGTAGGTGTCGTTATCGCTTCGCACAGATGGTACGTTTTCGCCGCATCCTTCCAAGCGATGCGAATGGCCGTCTTGCGCAGGAATCTGGGCAGAAGCGTGTGCTGGATGAGGTTTTCGGGCATGAAATGGTTTGTCGCTATCACGCGGATGCCGCGGATCGTCGCCTGCCTGGCAAGCCCACGCCCGATCACGATGTGCGACTGGATGTGCACAACATCCGGTTTCACCTGGTCCAGAATGCGCGCGGCGTGGGCCTGACTGCGCCACGGAAGCACGAACCGCAGCCAGTCGTGCGGAAACCACCGCCACGAATAGACCCTGTGAACGATGAGCTTCTGGCCGTCGTGCTCCTCAACGAATCGGCCATGCTTGGGGCCGAACGCCGGTGCCTCGACGTGGACTTCATGGCCGCGCTCCACGAGACCTGCCGCCAGCCGGGAGGTAAAGCTGGCAGCACCATTGACGTCCGGAACGAACGTGTCGGCACCGAGAAGCACTCGAAGCGGCGCAGGTTCTTCACACGATGAACTGTGGCTGGCGTCAGACAAAATTTAGGGGTTCCCTCATGCTCTGGGCGTAACCAACAGCCTATCGCTGTGCCTGCGGATGGTGTTTCGCAAGTTGGAAAACCCCGTAAATTGCCAGCCCTGCCGCCGCAACATACGCTACCGCGGCAAACCACGGCGCACCGGCAGCCTCCTGCAGCACGACAATTCCAATCGTCACGGCCACAAGAGGATCCACGACCGTCAAACCGGCGATCACCAGATCTGGCGGTCCCGACGAGTAGGCGTTCTGAACGAAATAGCCACCCAGAATCGCCGCGGCGAGAAGAGCAACGATGCACGTGACGGTGAGCCATTCGAAGTCACCGGTCTTCGCTCTGTCGATCACAACTTTTGCGAGAGTCGCAACGAACCCGTACAGCACGCCGGCGCCCAGGATGAAGGCGATCGCTTTGAAGCGATCGCGGAGAAACGCGAACGCCAGGGAAAAACCCATGGTGATGACCCCGAGGATGGCGAGAATCACACCGAGTTGGGCCGCGCTGATGGGGCTCGATTTTGCCGTAAATGCAGCAACCGTGACGAAAATTCCCACCCCGCCCACGCAAAACGCTATGGCCTGAATGGATTTGCGGTCCAGCGGAACTTTGGACACACGAGCATTCACCACCGCGGTGATGACGAGTGCGGTAGCGCCGAGAGGCTGCACGACGATGATGGGCGCCAGATAGAGGCTCGTAAGCTGCAGGACTACGGCGAGACCGAGCATGAGGGTTCCGATGACCCATGAGGGCCTCGCCAGAAGCAGAAGAAGCTGCTTCGGGCTCAGCCCGGGGGAAGTGTCCACCTCACCCGTGTCTGCCTCGACCCGACCGACTCCCCGATGCTGGAACTGCGCGCCGAGTGCAAGAAAAACCGCGGCAAGGATTGCGACAGGGATACCGATCCACTGGTTCGGAGTGAGCGTCACGAACTGATCGGTGAAATCACTCAGGTCAGGTGGCACCCCACGACTTTACCGTTTGTGCCCACGATATTCTTATCGAATGGCCGTACTTCCCATTCTCATCACGGGCGAACCGGTGCTGCATACGACCGCCTCGCCCGTGACAACCTTCGATTCCGCGCTCCGTACGCTGGTTGCGGACATGATGGAAACGATGAAGGCAGCACCCGGAGTTGGGCTGGCGGCGCCGCAGGTGGGAACGCCTCTGCGCATTTTTGTGTTCGACTGGACGGATGACAATGGAACGCATTCCCGAGGCACCGCCATCAACCCGGAACTGTGGATATCTCCCCCGCCCACGGGAGAGCCGGATGAAGAAAACGAATCCGAAGGTTGCCTCTCCGTTCCCGGTGAGCGTTTTCCGCTCCGCCGAGCAGAGTTAGCCATTCTGCGCGCTGTGGACGAGCGCGGAAAACCGTTCGAGCTGAAGGCGGAAGGCTGGCTCGCGCGCATCTTTCAACACGAATTCGATCACCTCGACGGAACCCTGTACGTGGATCGACTGGACCATGAGCACGCTCGCGCGGCGCGCAAGGCCATCAAAAAGAATGGCTGGGGCGTGGCGGGCGAAAGCTGGCTTCCCGGTGTTGACCACCCGGAAGGATAACGTCATCCCCAGCCGGTGAGTCGGATGAGCGCGGCGGTGGCGGCCGCGAGAATTACCACCACGACAAACGGCACACGCAGGGCAAAGAGCACGACGGCCACGAGCACCGCGGGAACTCTCGCGTCCACCTGCAAGGAAGCTCCCGCGGCCAGAGTCTGTACTGCGACGAGCGCCGAGAGAAGCGCGACGGTCAGTAGGTTCGCGACTCGGGACGGTGCCGGTTTATCGAGGAGGGTTGGCGGCACCAGATATCCGGCCAATTTAAGGGCGAGGCACGCCAGCGAGGCAACGATGACAATGAGCCACAGAGTCATGCGCCCTCCCTCTCCAGCGGAACGAGGGGAGAATCAGAATTCGCGAACCAGTTGAAAGTTCCGACGAGCACTGCCACGATCCCGGCAACCAGCACGGGCAGTCCGGGAATCAAGACCGGGGTGAGCACTACGGCGATGACCGCGGCGGCGCTCGCGACGGCCACGGTTTGAAGCTGCCGCAGTCTCGGCCACAGCAAGCCGATGAATGCGGCCGCGGCAGCCGCATCCAGCCCCCACGACCGCGGATCGCCGAGGGCGTCCCCGATGAGGGCCCCGATGAGGCTCGTGATGTTCCAACCGACAAATGTGGCAGCGGCGGTGGTCCAAAACCCGATTCGCTGACTGCGCTTCGTCGCCTGGTTCGTGGCGACTGCCGTAGTCTCATCGATGGTCACCCACGCGGCAGCAATGCGTTTCCACCATGGTCCGCCAACGATGGGCGCCATACGAATACCGTAAATACCGTTACGGATGCCGAGGATGGCCGCGCTGGCGATAGCCGTCGGCCCCGCCGCGACGCCGCCCGATGCGAGCACGCCGATCAGCGCGAATTGCGAGCCTCCCGTGAACATCAGCAGGCTCATGATGCACGTTTGCCACACGTCCAAGCCCGCCGCCACCGCAAGAGCCCCATACGAAATACCGTATGCGGCCGCCGAAAGCCCCACAGCGAGCCCGGCTCGGACAGCCAGAGCATCCGACGCGGACAGGCTCGCTGATGACATTGCCCACACTTCCCCGAATTGTCCGCCATTCAACACGGTCGCCATCGCGAAGTGGAGCACCGGTATGCAACTCTTCTACAAGCTCCCCGACTTGGACTCGAACCAAGAACCTGCCGGTTAACAGCCGGCTGCTCTGCCAATTGAGCTATCGAGGATTGGACATTCAGCTTGCCACTTTAGCAAAGATTGCGACTCCGGATGGCGCAACCGATCGGGACTAGGAGAAGTCGGGCAGCAGGCAGGTCGGCGTGTCGATGAACAGCGGAGTCCCCACCATCGTCGGAACTCCGGTCTGCGCATCCAACTGGAAAGCAGCGAGGGTTCCCGAGCTTTGATTGGCAACGAAAAGCAGGTTGCCGACAATGCACATGCCGCGCGGGATGTCCCCGCCACTGGGCAGTTCCGCAAAAGGCTGAAGCGTATCGGCATCGATGGCTATGAGGCGGTTTGAGCCCCGCATGGTCGTGTAGAGAAAACGCCCGGTCGGATCCACAACGAGGCCGGCAGCGTGGTCACCGGGGGCTGCTCCCGAACTGCCGGACTTCATGATCTGGAGATTGCGACCGCCACCAAGAACGAAGACGGATCCGCCCAACTCGCCGAGAAGAAAGATTTTTCCCGCGACCGGAGAGACCGCGAGATCCCGCGGGCCCGTTCCCGGCGGCAGCTCGAGTGACGCCTCGTGCGCCATCGTTCCCTCGACCCAGCGGTACATGTCGACACGATCGGTGCCCAGGTCGGCCGTGATCGCCACATCGCCGAAGGCGAGAGTCGAATGCGCGTGCGGGCCGTCCTGCTCGGGCCGTGGCCCCTTGCCGCTCGACGTGAGAGTTTGCTGCAGCGGACCAATTGTCCCGTCCGCGGCGAGCGGAAAAACATCCACTCCGCCCGTGCCGTAGTTTGCGGCATACAGCCACTGTTGCGTGGCAGCAAGGTGGCACGGGAGAGTCCCCGAGGTCGCCTGACCGCCCATCGGCGACAGGGTGGTCGACTGCTTCTTGCGGTGAAACGCCTCGACCCGGCCATTCGCCTCATCGACGGCGTAAATGACGCCGGGCACACTCGGCGAGTGGATGAGAAACGACGGAGACGACGTGACCGCGCTGACGCCGGCGAACTGCAGACCCTTTTCGGTCACTCGGACCGCCGAAATTCCCCGGGAAAACCCGCCCATCGTTGCGGTATACGAACCCGCCCACATGAGAGTCAATATCCTGCCTCCGGGTCTACTAGCCCAATAAATCTCGAGTCCTTCAGGAACGCTCGCACGTTAGTCTTCACCCTTTCCGCCAACAAGGGCGTTGTCATTTCAGGCGTGTCGGCACTGTGGGGGGTGATCAGCGCTCGAGGCTCGTTCCACAACGGATGCCCGTCCGGCAGCGGCTCCGGATCGGTAACGTCGAGTCCGGCACCGCGGATTCTGCCCTCGGCAAGCGCTCTCGTGAGCGCATCCGTGTCGACGAGGCCGCCTCGGGCAACGTTGATGAGCACGGCAGTGGACTTCATGAGGGCAAGTTCCGCGGAAGAGATGAGACCGGTGGTGGAGTCCGTCATCGCCGCGGCGATCACCACGACGTCAGCGGACGGCAGAACGTCGTGCAGATGTTCGGATGCCACGGTACGGTCGGCGCCCTCGAGTGCGTCAGAGGAGCGACGCACCACCGTGATATTCACGCGAAACGGTCGGAGCAAACGAATCAGTTCGATGGCAATTCCGCCGGCGCCGACAATGACGACAGTGGCGCCGTAGAGCGAAGAACCGACCTTGGGGCCCCAGGACCGGGCCACTACTCGCATCGGGACGTCACGCAACAGTGCAAGCGTCAACATGAGCGCGTGTTCTGCCACCGGCTCGGCATACGCACCCTTTGCGCTCGTCCATACTGGCCGGCCTCCGCCGTGATTCGCCAGCGCAGTGGAAAATGCGTCGACACCTGCCCACGGCAACTGGACCCAGTCGATGTTCGGATGCGTGCTCAGCACGTCGTCGATTTCGTGGGCACGGTCGTAGGAGAGCCACACCAGACCTCGCGTGTCTTCGGACAGCGGTTGAACGTCGCCGCCCGCCTCCTCAATTGCGGCGACGAAAAAGTCCGTGGGTGCCGGGAGCACAGCAATCGGGCCCGGCCGTGGCCGCCGATCGTTCGGCACACCTTCGGCCGGAGTGGCCAGCACGGAACGGTGCTGAACCGAGCCCCCACTCGATGTCATGCACCGACTTTATCGAATCTTGAGGCCGCTAGCGCCGTCAAATACGGATGAATAGGCTCAGACAGTACCCCATTGATGGGGCCAAACCCCACGGCGTGACCGCCGCACAGTACCAGCACTCGCTCGGCAAGTTGCTCGATAATCGTCAAATCGCTGCTGACGATGATGGCGGAAAATCCGCGTTCCCGGCGAAGCTCCTGAAGTATCTCCAGCGTGCCGGAGCGAACGGAAACGTCGACGCCGCGCGTGGGTTCGTCCGCCACCAGCAGACGAGGTTCGAGAATCAGGGCCCTCGCCACCGCAACTCGCTGGCGCTGGCCGCTGCTCAACTCGTAGGGATAGCGCGACATCAGACCCAGCGGCAGCCTCAGCGCGTCGACGAGGGTCGCGACCGCCATTCCGGCCTCGCGCGAACTGAATTTGCGGTCTCGGGAAAATATGGGTTCGGCCACATTTTCTGCCACGGTCAGGCGCGCATCGAGACGTTCTGCGCCGTCCTGCGCCAGATATCCGATGGAAAGTTGCAGCCTGTCTCGCCGCCGAGCGCTAATACCGCGAAGCTCCGTGTCGAAAACTCGAAGCGAGCCACCGCAAATCACGGGCGAACCCGACGCCGATGTGCCCACGTCGGCGAATCCTGCCAACGCCGCCGCGAGCGTGGACTTGCCTGAGCCCGACTCGCCGACGACACCAAGAATCTCACCCTCCGCGAGAGTGAAGGAGACGCCATCGACTGCGACATATCTGGATCGGACGTCCCTGGACGGATACCGAAGAGAAAGATCGTCGGCGACGACAATAGTTCCGGTCTGAGTCAAACTTTGCTTCCTGTAGCGGGAATGCCGGTGGCATCCAGTCCTTGAAGTCTATGGAGTTCCTCGCGACGTGTAGCCTGCAAAATTGGATCCGGCACGGGCAACGAGGCCAGCAACCGCTGAGTGTAAGGGTCTTCCGGCGAAACAAGGACCTTGTCCCCCGTGCCTTCCTCGACAAGCCTGCCTTTGAAGAGCACGGCGATGCGGTCGGCAAGCAGATCGACGACGGCCAGGTCGTGGCTGATGAACAGCGCCGCAAAACCAAACTCCTTTTGAAGTTCGGCAAACAGCTCAAGCACCTTGGCCTGCACGGAGACATCCAGTGCACTCGTCGGTTCGTCGGCAATCAACAGTTTTGGCTGCAGCGCGATCCCGCGCGCGAGGCTTGCCCGCTGTCGCTGGCCACCACTGAGCTCATGCGGATATCGATCACCGAAGCTCTTCGGAAGTTGAACCGCTTCCAGCAATTCGTCCACGCGCGATCTGGCGGTCCTCGCGTCTCCCGCCTTGCCGTGCACGATGAGCGGCTCGGCGACGCACTCGGCGATCGTGAGCAACGGGTTGAAACTCGTTGCCGGATCCTGGAACACGAAACCGATGTCGTGGCGCAGTGGCCGGAAATCGCGTTCCCGAACCCCCAGCATCTCCTGGCCGAGGACCGTGAGCGAGCCGCCCGTGACTTTTGTCAATCCGCCGATGGCGCGACCGATCGTCGTTTTTCCGGAGCCACTCTCCCCCACGAGTCCCAGCACTTCGCGTTCGGCGATCTGAAAACTCACCCCGTCGACGGCGCGGAATCCGCCACGACCAAGCCGACCCGGATACTCGATGACCAGATCTTCGGCGATCACTACCGGTTCACGCGGAGCAGCGGTTTCCCGTGCGTTCGCGCGCTCCTTCGTCTTCGCGGTACCCGCACCGATGAACGGCACCGCCGCCAGAAGACGTTTCGTGTATTCGTCCTTGGGGTTGTGGAACAGGTCCACGGCATCCGCCTCTTCGACGATCTTCCCGTGATACATGACCGCAACGCGGTCCGCGAGGTCGGCAACGACGCCCATATTGTGGGTGATGAGCACGATCGCAGCGTTGAACTCATCCCGGCACCGCCGCAGCAGATCGAGAATCTCCGCCTGGACCGTGACGTCCAGCGCGGTTGTCGGTTCATCGGCCACGATGATCGACGGTTCCAGCACAAGCGCCATCGCGATGACGATGCGCTGCTTCTGGCCGCCCGAAAACTGATGCGGGTAGTAGTCCACGCGGTTTTCGGCATCCGGAATTCCGACGCGCGTGAGGAACTCGATCGCCTTCGCCCTGGCCTGCGATCTGGTGTATTTGCCGTGCGCCCGCAGCCCCTCGGCAATTTGCCAGCCGACCGTGTACACGGGATTCAGGGCAGTCGAGGGTTCCTGAAAAACCATTGCCGCTCCCGTGCCCCGGATTTGCCGCAAACGCGCCTTCGAGACGGAGATCACGTTGTCGTCGCCGATCAGGACCGCGCCCGAAGTCGTCGCTGTTTCCGGCAACAGACCGAGGATGGTCTTGGCAGTAACCGTTTTGCCACTGCCGCTCTCGCCAACAATTGCCAGAACCTCGCCGGACCGCACCGAGAGGCTCACGCCCTCGACAGCGTGAACGTCGCCGCCATCCGTGGCGAACGTCACATTGAGATCATCAATCTCGAGTACTTCGTTGCTCTTCACTGAAGTGCTCACAGGTTCTCCTCCAGTTCGTCCACCTCGGTGGAGACAGCACCGCTCGAGAGTGCTCGATGGCGCGTGCGCAATCTCGGATCCGCCAGGTCATTGAGGCTCTCGCCCACAAGGGTGATGCCCAGCACGACCAGTACGATCGCGGTGCCGGGGAAAATCGACGTCCACCAAATGCCGGCCGCGACATCCGAAATCGATTTGTTCAGATCAAAACCCCACTCGGCAGCCGAGGTGGGTTCGATTCCAAAACCAAGAAACCCGAGCCCCGCGAGGGTCAGGATGGCCTCGGATGCGTTGAGCGTCAGGATGAGCGGGAGCGTGCGCGTCGAGTTCCGCAGCACATGCCGGAACATCACTCGAGCGTTGCTGGCGCCGATGACTTTCGCGGATTCGACGAAAGCTTCCGATTTCATGCGCACCGTCTCCGAGCGAATCACACGGAAATACTGGGGAATGAAGACGACGGTGATCGAAATGGCGGCCGCGAAGAGCCCGCTCCACAATCCGGACCTGCCGCCGGAAATCATGATCGACATGACGATCGCGAGAAGAAGCGACGGGAATGCGTACACGGCATCCGCGATCACGACGAGCACACGATCGAGCCAGCCGCCGAAGTAACCGGAAACGAGTCCGAGAAGAACACCCGCGAACACCGACAGGATCACCGCGATCACGATGACCATGAATGCGGTCTGGGAGCCCCAGATCACTCGGGAGAACACGTCGTATCCACCCACCGTCGTGCCCAGGATGTGCTGGCCGCCTGGCGGGAGCTGTGCACCGAAGGTGCCGTTCGCGTCCCGGAGCTGGTTGAAGCCGAACGGTGCGATGACCGGTGCAAACGCCGCCGTGATCAGGAAGATGGCAATAATGACGAGGCCGGCGACGAGCATGCCGCGTTGCCATCCGACACTCTGTCGAACTTCGCGAACGATGGGCAGGCGCGCCCACAGGCTTGGTTTGGCCGAAGTGAGATTCGTCATGTCAGTACCTCACTCTCGGGTCGATCAGCGCGGCGATGACGTCGACGATGAAGTTCGTGACGGCAACGATGACCGCCAGGAGCGCCACGATGCCTTGAACCGCAACGAAATCTCGCGCGTTCAAATACTGCACGAGCATGAAGCCAAGGCCCTTCCATTCAAAGGTCGTCTCGGTCAGAACCGCCCCGCCCAACAACAACGCGATTTGAAGGCCGATGACGGTAATGATGGGCACGAGCGCCGGTTTGTACGCGTGCTTTCGTACGAGGCGCAGCTCGCCGACACCACGGGAGCGCGCGGCGTCAACGTAATCCTGCCCGAGCGTTCCAATCACGTTCAGCCGCACGAGTCGAAGGAAGATTCCCGCCGTGAGAAGGCCCAGCGCAATCCCGGGAAGGATCGCGTGCGAGAGAACGTCGACGATGTCCGAAGGGTTGCCCGTGCGGAACGCATCGATCAGATAGATGTTCGTGGGGTGGTCGAGAGTCTGGATATTCAACTCGGTACCGGTCGAGGCGCGGCCGTTGACGGGCAAGACTTTGAACCAGACCGAAAAGATGAGCTTGAGCAACAGTCCCGCGAAGAAGACGGGCGTGGCGTAGGCGAGGATGGCGAACACGCGAAGCACGGCATCCGGCCACTTGTCCCGAAGGTACGCCGCGAGCATGCCCAGCGGAATTCCCACAATGAACGCGACGATCAGGGCGTAAAACGCCAGTTCGAGAGTGGCGCCGCCGTAGGTGAGGAGGATTTCGGAAATCTGGCGATTGTCGCTGATCGTGGTTCCGAAATTGCCTGTGACGAGCTGACCGAGGTATTCGAAATATTGGATCAATATCGGCCGGTCGTATCCGGCGGCGTGAATTCGCGCCTGCAACTGGTCAGGCGTGAGTCTGCCACCGAGTGCGGCGGTGATCGGGTCGCCGATCGTGTGCATGAGCATGAACACCATCGAGACGAGAATGAACACCGTGGGGATGATGAGGAGGAGCCGGATCAGGATGTAACGACCAAGGTTTCCACCGGAACCCTTCGATCGCGCCTTCTGGTCAGGTTCAACTCCCGATGGTGGAGTATCTGAAACTGCGGTTGTTGTCATCATTGCCAATCTTCGCCCACGCGCTACCTGGAAAATCTGCCCGAAAAGTAGGGGGCGACCCGCTTGTTTCGCGGACCGCCCCCTGTTACGGCTATTTGATTTTAGCCGCCGTGTTCGGCCTTACTTGCTCAGAACGTTGAAACGGAACTTGAACGAGGCGTCAAGCGTGTCATCCACGCCCTTCACGTCCTTGCCCGCAACAACAACCTGCGCACCCTGCAGCATCGGCAGCGTCGACAGGTCCGCAGCGACCGTCGCCTGTGCGTCCTGAATTTCCTTGATGCGCTTGTCCTGGTCAGTCTCAACTGCCTGCTGGCGGATGAGGTCCTGAGCCTTCGGGTTGTCGTAGTGGTTCTTCAGGAAGTTGTCCTTCTGGAAGAACGGCGACAGGTAGTTGTCTGCATCCGAGTAGTCCGGGAACCAGCCGAGCTGGTACAGCGGGTACACGTCAGCAGAACGGTCCTTCGAGTACTGAACCCACTCGGTGGACTGCAGGTTCACCGTGAAGAGGCCACTCGACTCAAGCTGAGACTTGATGAGCGCGTACTCGTCACCCGAGCTTGCACCGTAGTGGTCCGGGTTGTACTGAAGGTTCAGCGTGACCGGCACGGTCACCCCTGCCGCCTCGAGAGTCGACTTCGCCTTGTCTGCATCCGGGCCACCGTTTCCGTCACCATAAAGGTCCTTGAGCACCTCGGTGGCGCCGGTGAGTCCAGCAGGAACGTAGGAGTACAGCGGCAGGTAGGTGCCCTTGTAGACCTGATTCGCGATCGCGTCGCGGTCAATCAGATCCGCGACAGCCTGGCGAACCGCGAGTGCCTTGGCCGGGTCAGCCTCAGCAGTGGTTGCACCGTACGGCATCGTGTTGAAGTTGAAGACGATGTAGCGAATCTCACCACCCGGTCCCTTGTGAACGACAACGTTCTTGTTGCTGGCAAGGCTGTCGATGTCCGTCGCAGAAAGACTGCGCGTGGCGACATCGATGTTGCCTTCCTGAACGTCGAGCTTCATGTTCGACTGGTCGGCGTAGTACTTGAGGTTGATGGTCTTGGTGGCCGGTGCCTTAAGCAGACCCTTGTAACCGTCATACGCCTTGAACTGGACCAGTTCGTTGAACTTGTAGCTGGAGATCGTGTACGGGCCGGCAAATGCCATGCCGTCAACGATTTCCTTGTCCGTGGTGACCGAGTCAGGAGAGAAGACCTCTTCGTCGACAATCGGGCCAGCCGGGCTTGACAGGATCTGGGGCCAGATCTGGTCGTTTTCCGCCTTGAGGTGGAAGACGACGGTCAGGTCGTCCTTGACCTCGGTGCTGTCCAGGTTGTAGAGAAGCGACGACGGACCGTTGTCGGCAGCGATCTTCAGCTGGCGGTCGAAGCTGAACTTGACGTCAGATGCCGTCAGATCGTGGCCGTTCGCCCACTTGAGACCCTTCTTGAGGACAACTGTGTACTCGTTCGGGGACGTGAACTTGGCGGATTCTGCGATGTCCGGGTGGACATCGGAGCTTCCCGGGTTCGAGTTCATCAGGAACGGGAACACGTTGTTCATGATGAAGAACGAACCATTGTCGTAAGAACCAGCAGGGTCGAGGGTAGTGACCTTGTCGGTGGTTCCAACGGTGATGGTCCCCGATGCTCCGGAATTGCCGGAGTCATTTCCGGCCGCGCAGCCGCTGAGCACCATTGCTGCGATGGCGGTGCCACCGAGCACGGCGAGCGTGCGCTTTCGGATCGTGGATGCGGACGTCATATCCGGATACCTCTCTCTGTCGTGAGAATCTGCCGAGACCAATTCCAGTTCCGGCAGGAACATGCCCGGGCGCGCAGTGTCGAACGCCTCGGGTGTATTACACCTTGATAACACGGATTGCGCCCCCAACGGACGGCGAAGGGTCGATTGGCGCCTAATATTTATTGTTCTGCAACCTACTCGCCGATGATCGTGCGACGCTCGGTTTCGACGTCGATCAATTTCTGCTGCAACTTTCGGTACCGTTCGGATTCCGTGTTCGCGTCTGTTCGTTGCAATTGACCGAGCAATTCCGCTTTCCTGGCCAACAGGTCTCGGCCGATGAGCGAAGCGACGACGCCCCTGCAATAGAGCGAGAGTTCTCGGCCAGATTTTTCGGGAATGGGCGCCACGACCAGCTGACTCACGATGCCCGAAAACAGGGAGGGTACCTCTGTCGATATCCGTTCCAGCCAGTGCGAAGTGGCAAAGTCGTCCATACTCGCGGCAATCCCATCGCGAACGACCTGCAGTGTGGAGTTCGTGAACCCGACACTCGAAACCCGTTGCACCAGCTCTCGGCCGACGTCCTCCGGCTGCTGGAGGATGGCCATGAGGGCATCCCGCTCCAGCCTCGTCACCGGATCCGTGGGCAGTTCGGTAATGGACGGGCCGCGAACGGCCGCCGGCTCGGTTGGGTCCTGCGGACTGACTTCGGCTCGTGGTTCAGGCGACTGGGCAGGTTTGCGCCTGCCATACTCCGAAACAGCGCGCACGACATCCTGCGGATCGACGCCGATCCAGCCGGCGACGCTTCTGATGTAACCACTGTGCACCGCGCGGTCGCGAATTCCGGCAAGCACGGGAACCGCGGCCCGCACGGCGCCCACCCGGCCCTCCACGGTGTCGAGGTCGAACGAGGCGAGACTGCGTTTGATCATGAATTCGAACATCGGTTTGCGGTCATCCACCAGGCGCCGGATCGCGTCGTCGCCTTTCGCGAGACGCATGTCGCACGGGTCCAAACCATCCGGCGCCACGGCAACAAATGTCTGCGCGGCAAAACGCTGCTCTTCCACGAACGCGCGGCTGGCCGCCTTTTGCCCCGCTTCATCCGGGTCAAACGTGAAGATCACTTCACCGAGTCCGTGCGAATCGGCATTGTCGACATCCCCCAAGACTCGGCGGATGATTTTGATGTGGTCGACGCCGAAGGCGGTGCCGCACGTGGCCACCGCGGTCGTCACGCCCGCGAGATGGCACGCCATGACATCCGTGTACCCTTCGACCACGACGACCCGTTTGCTTCGCGAGATATCCCGCTTAGCTAGATCCAGACCGTAGAGCACCTGGGACTTGTGATAAACCGACGTCTCCGGCGTGTTGAGGTACTTGGGGCCGTTGTCATTGTCGAGGAGCTTGCGAGCACCGAACCCGAGAGTCTGCCCGGTCGTGTCGCGGATTGGCCAGACCAGTCGACCGCGAAAACGGTCGTACGTTCCGCGATCACCCTCACCCACGAGCCCGGATGCGAGCAACTCTTCCTGAGTGAATCCGCGCGATGTCAGATGCTTGCTGAGAGCGTCATAGCTGTTGGGCGCGAAGCCCACTCCGAAATGCGCCGCGGCAGCCGGGTC
Source organism: Agreia sp. (assembly GCA_044464485.1). GTDB lineage: Bacteria > Actinomycetota > Actinomycetes > Actinomycetales > Microbacteriaceae > Terrimesophilobacter. Next base: position 328,716 of record JBIQLG010000001.1, on the reverse strand, counting down.
AAAACCGCGAGCGCCCAGGAAAGCTCTCCCCGGCTCCGCAGCCGGAGTCGCGAGCTGTTCGACAAAAAACTCGGCGGCCGCGTGATTGGCGGCAAGAAGTCGCGCACGACTCCCGCTATCTCGATCTGCCGGGCCGCCATCTTCGTAGTGCAACTCAACGCCGACTCGCGCAGCCATGCGCTCGACCGCCTCCGAAAACGTGACATGGTCCATTCGCTGCAGGAAGGTGAAAACATCTCCATCCTCGCCGCATCCGAAACAGTGGTAGCGACCGACGCCGGGTCTCACGTGGAAACTCGGGCTCCGCTCGTCGTGAAAGGGGCACAGTCCCTTCAGCGAGCCGACGCCGGCGCTCTTGAGCGTCACATAGTCGCCGACGACATCCGCAATGTTGACCCGAGATCGCACCTCATCGATGTCGGTTCTTCGGATCAGGCCAGCCATGCCATGATTCTAGGCTGAGCGTCCGAGGAGCCTCGCGTGCCAGGCATTGGCGGACTGGTCGGTGAGACTCGCGACCTGATCGACGACCGCGCGTTTGCGTGCGGCATCAGACTCCGCAGCGCGCCAATCCGCAGCGAATCCGGCGTCGAGTTCGTCCGGTGCTCGATCCAACAGGATGTCGGCAAGTTCAGTGAGCGTTTCCCGCTGGTGGGCGTAGATGGGCTTGCGTGCGTTCGTGGACATGACGTTGGCCGCGACGATACCTTTCAGCACCGCGATTTCTGCTCTCGTTTCCCTCGGAACGACGACATTCGCACCGAACCGTACTCTCGACGTCTCACCGTGTGCAGAGCGGGTCGCTTGAGTCGCCGTCCCGGCGAACCGGCCGATGAGCTGGCTGGTGAGGTTCTTCAACCGGCCGAGGGCCACCCGTGTGCCGTCGAATTCCTCAATCCACGAGTCGAGACGATCCAGACGGTCGAACGCTTCGATGAGTTCGTCGTGGTTCAGTTCGCCACCGATCCACGCGAACATCGACTCGACGAGTTCATCGTGGTCGACGCGTGCGCCCAGCGCGGGCACGTCGATGTAGCCGCCGACAATCGCGTCCTCGAAATCGTGGACGGAGTATGCGATGTCGTCGGAGAGGTCCATAACCTGCGCTTCGATGCACAGTTGGCGATCCGGCGCGCCCTCGCGAAGCCACCGAAACGCCTCCGTATCCTCCGTGTAGAATCCAAATTTGGCGCGACCGCTGGGGTCGCCTACGGCGCTCTGCGCGGGCCACGGGTACTTGCAGCTCGCATCAAGGCTCGCGCGCGTGAGGTTCAATCCGAACGACGTTCCCGCGCCATCGAACACCTTGGGTTCAATGCGCGTGAGCAACCTGAGCGTTTGGGCGTTGCCCTCGAACCCGCCGATGTCCAGGCTCCAGGCGTTGAGTGCTCTCTCGCCGTTGTGCCCGAATGGCGGATGACCCAGGTCATGAGCCAGGCAGGCGGTGTCGACGACATCCGGATCCAGGCCGAGGCTGGACGCGAGCTCGCGCCCGACCTGCGCGACCTCAAGAGAGTGCGTCAACCGGTTGCGCGCATTGTCTATTCCCGCGGTCGGGCTCAGGACCTGCGTCTTCGCCGCGAGACGACGCAGTGCGCTCGAATGCAGCACGCGCGCGCGGTCGCGGGCAAAATCGCTGCGCCGCGTGGAGTGCCGCTCCGGCATCCAGCGGGCTGTGTCGTGCGGGGTGTATCCGCCTCGGCCCGGCTGCGACCCGCGTGCGCGTTCTGGGTCTGTCTCAACCACCCGTGGTGTCCGCTTCGCCCTCGGTCAACTCTCCTCGGTGGCTCTGCCCGAGTTCGCGGCTGTCCAGCCACCCCTCGGGAAGGACGGTGCGCTTGGGATGCCCCGCGCGGCCACGAGGCCCCTCGGCATCGTCACCCGGATAGGGCTGCGACCAGTCGAGTTCGCCGAGCAAGTCATCGAGGTGCTGCAGGCTTTCCACGCGGGAAAGGGCCGACCGCAACTCGCTGCCCACCGGATATCCCTTGAAATACCACGCCATGTGTTTGCGGATGTCCCGACAGGCCCACTGCTCGCCATCCTGCGTATCGCTCGTGAAGAACTCCGCAAGCAACTCCGTGTGGCGGCGAATCGTCGCGGCAACCGTGCCGAGCGAGGGTCTTGCAAGGCCGGCCGCGGCGTCCTCCTCGCAGAGTTCGCCGGCACGCACTTTGAACGAGGCGACCAGGTCACCGAACAGCCACGGCCTTCCGAGGCAGCCGCGTCCGACGACGACACCGTCGCAACCCGTCTCCTCGACCATGCGGATCGCGTCGGCACCGCTCCAGATGTCACCGTTGCCCAGAACCGGAACATCCGTGATCGTCTCCTTGAGGCGCGCGATCGACGACCAGTCGGCCTGACCGCTGTAAAACTCGGATGCGGTGCGCGCGTGCAGCGCGATACTCGCAACACCGGCACCGGCAGCAATCCGACCCGCCTCCAGGTACGTGAGGTGATCGTTGTCAATGCCCTTGCGCATTTTGACGGTGACGGGCACATCACCCCCCGCCGCAACGGCCGACTCGACAATGTCCCTGAACAGGTCGAGCTTCCACGGCAGCGCGGCTCCCCCGCCCTTGCGGGTCACCTTGGGAACCGGACATCCGAAGTTCAAATCGATGTGATCGGCCCGGTCTTCCGCCACGAGCATCGTAACCGCCTCTGCCACGGTTGCGGGGTCAACGCTGTACAACTGAATGGTGCGCGGTGTTTCCGACTCGTGGTGGCGAATAAGGCGCATAGTCTTTTCACCACGCTCAACGAGAGCGCGACTCGTGATCATCTCGCTCACGTAGAGGCCCGCGCCGAACTCGCGGCACAGTCGTCGGAATGCGGTGTTCGTGATTCCCGCCATCGGCGCAAGAACCACCGGGACAGCCAATTCGATGGGCCCGAGTCGAAGCGCTGGTTTCGCGTGGGTGAGAGTGGTCATTGGGACAATTCTCCCAGAAACCGGTGTGCGTGCGTGCGACCGGGCTAAAGCCCGTCGACGGCAAGCGCCTCGGAAGCCGTCTCCGTTGCTGGCGCTGCCTCGGGATTGGCACCAGCTTGAGTCGTTCGAGCCGACTGCACCTCGCACACATCGTCAACGCACACTTCGCCATCCGCGACGCCCACCATCGTGAACGGGCTCTTCGAAGGTTCGGTCATACCGCAGCGAGCCTCTCGTCTTTCGCCTGACGGAGCGCAGCGGCAAACGTATCGGCGTCCTGCGCCCCGGAGATTCCGTACTTTCCATTGATGACGAAGAAGGGAACACCCTGGATGCCGTATTCGCGCGCCTGAGATTTGTCGGCATCCACCGCGGCAAGAAATTCGCGCGACTTCAGTGCCCGGAGAGCATCGTTTCGATCAAGGCCGATCTCGGCTGCAAGATCGGCGAGCTCTTCGACTCTGCCGACATGACGCCCTTCGATGAAGTACGCACGCAGCAGTCGCTCCTTCATGTCGATCTGCCTACCGTGTGATTTCGCGTAATGCAGCAGTTCATGCGCGCGCACAGTGTTGGTCGGTTGCAGCGACTCGTAGTTGTAGTCGAGGCCCACACTCTCGGCGATGCTTTTCACCCTGTCGATCATTCCCTGCGCTTGCGCGTGCGAGAGTCCTTTACGCTCGACGAGTCGCTGGATTGCGGATTCGGACACTTCTTCAGGCGTGTCCGGCGCCAATTCGAACGAGTGATATTCAACGTCGACGGATCCGTCGAAGGATGTCAAAGCGGATTCGAACTTGCGCTTTCCGATGTAGCACCAGGGGCACGCGATGTCGGACCAGATGTCAACTTTAACTGTGTCGCTCATGGTCATCCCAACCGACGCAGGCCACGGCTTATTCCCAGCGGCGCGGAACCCTCACGCCCGGACGGGCAACGCCCGAGTCGCACCCCGGGTGGTCGAGTTGCGTCAAATAGTGGGTGATACAGCATCCTTCTCACAATTTGGCGCAACTCGGAGTCGCTCGGAGTTGTTGGGAAGGGCCCGCGCTGTTTGAGGGCGCGGGAAAAGGCCCCAGAGTCAGGCGCCGAGTAGTTGCTCGGCGAGGTAACCCTGCAAGCGGTCGAGGGAGACGCGCTCCTGCGCCATGGAGTCCCGTTCGCGCACCGTGACGGCCTTGTCCTCGAGGGTGTCAAAGTCAACGGTGATGGCGAAGGGGGTGCCAATTTCGTCTTGCCGGCGATAGCGGCGCCCGATCGCGCCTGCGTCATCGAATTCGACGTTCCAGAACTTCCGCAAATCCGAAGCGAGCGTTTTGGCAACCGGGGACAGCTCATCGTTGCGAGAGAGCGGAAGAACGGCAGCCTTCACGGGGGCGAGTCGCCGATCGAGCCGCAGCACGGTGCGCTTATCGACACCGCCCTTCGTGTTGGGCGCCTCATCCTCGTGGTAGGCATCGACGAGGAACGCCATCATCGAGCGAGTGAGGCCCACAGCCGGTTCGATCACGTATGGCGTCCATCGCTCGTTCTTCGTCTGATCGAAATAGGAAAGTTCCGTGCCCGAATGCGCACTGTGCGTCGAAAGATCGAAGTCAGTGCGGTTGGCGACACCCTCAAGTTCTCCCCACTCGCTTCCCTGGAATCGGAAACGATACTCGAGGTCCACGGTGCGCTTCGAGTAGTGCGAGAGTTTTTCTTTCGGATGCTCATACAAGCGAAGGTTGTCCCGATTCATTCCAAGATCGACGTACCAGGCAACCCGCTCGTCGATCCAGTATTGGTGCCACTGTTCATCCGTACCCGGCTCGACAAAGAATTCCATCTCCATCTGTTCGAACTCGCGCGTGCGGAAAATGAAATTGCCGGGAGTGATTTCGTTGCGGAAGCTTTTGCCCACCTGGGCAATACCGAACGGGGGCTTCATCCTGGATGCACCCAGCACGTTGTTGAAGTTCACGAAAATGCCCTGGGCGGTCTCTGGCCGCAGGTAATGCAGACCGCTCTCTTCCTCCACGGGGCCGAGATATGTCTTGAGCATCATCTGGAAATCGCGGGGCTCTGTCCACTGCCCGCGCGTTCCGCAGTTCGGGCACACGATATCCGCGAGTCCGTTCTCGGGCGCGCGCCCCTTCTTCTCCTCGAACGCCTCTTCGAGGTGGTCGGCGCGGAACCTGCGGTGGCAGTTCAAACACTCTGTCAGCGGGTCGGTGAACGCACCGACGTGACCGGACGCGACCCACACCTGGCGGGGCTGGATGATGGCGGAGTCGAGACCGACGATGTCGTCGCGGGACGTGACCATGGCCTTCCACCACTGTCGCTTGATGTTTTCCTTGAGCTCGACGCCGAGCGGTCCGTAGTCCCACGCCGAGCGTGATCCACCATAGATTTCACCGGCCTGAAACACGAAGCCACGGCGTTTGGCGAGGGAAATGACGGCATCGAGCGGGGAGGCGGTGGCCACGTGGGATTCTCCAGAGGTCTTACCGGGCGCGCGGCTCGCGTCCGGTCGGCAATGAACCTCCAGTTTAGGGCGGGTAGATACTTCCGCTAATCGGCACGGTTTCTAAACCGACCGACTCGGAGTATCCGTCGCTCCTCCGAAGCGTCTCGCCCGGGACGCAAACAACTCAATTGCCTGCCACAGGTCTTTACGCGTGAAGTCGGGCCACAGAGTGTCGAGGAACACCATCTCGGCGTACGCACTCTGCCACAGCATGAAGTTGCTCGTGCGCTGTTCACCCGAACTGCGCACAAAGAGGTCGACGTCGGGAAGTTCCGGCGTGTAGAGGTGGCGCTGGATGCTGCGCTCCGTGATGCCCGACGGCGAGAGCCTGCCTGCCGCGACCTGCTCCGCGAGCGCACGGACGGCATCCGCAATTTCGCCGCGACCCCCGTAGTTGACGCACATGGTGAGCGTGAGCACCTCATTGTGCGCCGTGAGCTTTTCCGCGAACTGCAGCTCTTTGATAACTGAGCCCCACAGTTTCGGCTTCCGGCCCGCCCAGCGCACGCGCACACCCCAGTCGTTCAGCTGGTCCCGCCTGCGGTGCAGCACATCACGATTGAAGCCCATAAGGAAGCGCACCTCTTCGGGGGAGCGCTTCCAGTTTTCCGTGGAGAACGCGTAGACGCTCAGGTGTTTTACACCGATCTGGATGGCGCCCGCAACGACGTCAAGAAGGGAGGCCTCCCCGGCACGATGACCTTCGATACGGGTCAAACCCCGGCCGTTGGCCCAGCGGCCGTTACCGTCCATGACGAGGGCGACGTGCTCCGGAATTGCTGCGGTTGGCAGCGTCGGTGGATACAGCCCGGTCCAGTCGATGGGCCTGAAATCCATTGAATCTTTGTGCGTTTTGGGGACCGGTGTCACGGGGACCTTCCTTCGACGCGATCCGTGCGCGAGTCACCGGGAACCGGTACTGCATGATCGCTGCGCGACGTGTCGCGTAAGGGTACCGCAGGATCGCTCGTCGGTGCCCCGGGCGAGAATTCCCGTTCGACATGCTGAAGTGAGCGGAGACTGCGTTCCAAATGAAACTGCGTGTATGCCGCGACGATCCCGCTGGCCTGACTTCGGGACCGCTCCGCGGCGGCTTCCGCGATAGTCCATTCGCCCGCCAGGAGCGCGCCGAGCAATTCGAGCGTTCCTGCGTCCACACGGGGCGCGCCTGGCGGAGCAACCTCATCCGCGACGACGCCGCCAAGCTGAACAACAAAGGCCGTGTGCGGTCCCGGCGCCCCCGTCACGGCGCAGTCCGCAAAACTCGGCGCCCAACCGGCAAGAGACAACGAGCGAAGCAAAAACGAGTCCAGCGTGAGACTTGCGCCGTGCTCGCGACGAGCAAGGGAACGCAGGGCCCCCACGAGAAGCAGATATTGCTGAAGGGAGCCGCTGTCATCGGTGATTTTGTCCACTGTTTCCACCATGACGTTCGCCGCCGTATAACTGCCGTAATCCGCCATGATGTCGACGCCGTAGGCACCAATGGACTCCACTTGCGTCACGATGTCCAGATTCCGGCCCTCGTACAATTGCACGTCCGCCACCATGAACGGTTCCAATCGGGAACCAAACTTCGATCCGGTTCGCCGCACGCCCTTCGCGACAGCGCGGATCTTGCCTCTCTGCCGCCCCAGCATTGTCACAATTCGGTCCGCTTCACCCAATTTGTGGGTGCGCAGCACAACCGCATCGTCTCGATAAAGGGGCATCTCTCAATTATCCGTGCGCACGCGCGGATTGTGCTCGAGCGCATCGGACGGTTGCGAATGCAGCAGAATTGTGAGATGAAAGCCAATCGCACTACCCCATCACGGATGCCGGAGCGCGTCTCCGCTACTGACCGCGATGCGCTTGACCGGCTGCTCGCCGACACTCGCGTCGGCCATTTCGCGTTTATCGACAATGATCGGCCCGCAGTCATGCCGATCGCTTTCGCCCCCGCGAGCGACGCGCTGATACTTCACGGCTCGACCGGCTCGTGGTGGCTTCGACGGCTCGCAGCGGGCATCCCGGTCACCGCGTCCGTGATGAGTGTCGACGGGCTCGTCTATGCTCGCTCGGCTTTCGAATCTTCGATGCGCTATCGCAGCGCGATCCTGTTCGGTTCCTGCGAGCGTCTTGAGGGAGACGGCAAACTCGAAGCGCTGGATCGCATTACGGAGAGCCTCTTGCCGGGTCGTCACACCGAATTGCGCGCCCACAACCGCAAGGAACTGGCTGCGACGATGATCCTGCGCATGACTATCGACGAATGGACGTACAAAAACTCCACGCAGTGGCCGGAAGACCCCGATGACGACATCGCCGGCGACACCTGGGCAGGCGTGCTGCCGATACGGACAACATACGGCGATCCCCTCGATGCCCCCGACTTGCGGGACGGCATCCCCGTCTCGCCGTCCGTCCGTCGCCTCGCGGGGGCAGATCGAGTGAGCCTGGACTAAACGGTCGCTAGTTCGCGATCCTCCGACGGCATTCGCACTGCGCGATTTACCGCAGAAACAACCGCCTTGAGGCTTGCCGTGGAAATGTCCGCATCGATACCGACGCCCCACAGTCGCTTGTCGCCGACCTGGCACTCGACGTAGGCCGCAGCAACCGCGTCGCCGCCAGCCCCGAGGGCATGTTCAACGTAGTCGTACACTTTCACATCGATGCCTTCGCGCGCGAGCACATCGAGGAACGCATCTATCGGACCGTTGCCGGTACCATTCGACTCCACCGTCGACTCGCCGACCCGAAGCTCCACAGAGAGCGATACCACTCCGGTCATGGCGCTCTCGGTGCGGGTTCTCTGCAATTCGAACCGTCCCCATCGCTCGTCGGGAGCCGACGAAGGAAGATACTCATCCGTGAAGATTTCCCAAATTTGCGCGCTGGATACCTCTCCGCCCTCGGAGTCCGTCTTCGCCTGCACGACGCCGCTGAACTCGATCTGGAGCTTGCGCGGCAAGTCGAGGGCGTGGTCGGCCTTCAGGAGGTACGCCACACCTCCCTTTCCAGACTGCGAATTGACCCGGATGACGGCCTCGTAGCTGCGACCCAGATCCTTGGGGTCGACCGGCAGATAGGGCACAGCCCACACGAGGTCGTCGACCGACACGCCCTTTTCGGCGGCGTCCGCGGCCATGGCCTCAAAACCTTTCTTGATGGCATCCTGATGGGAACCGCTGAACGCGGTATAGACGAGGTCGCCCGCCCAGGGGCTGCGCTCGTGCACCGGCAGCTGATTGCAGTACTCGGCGATGCGCTTGACGTCGTCGAGGTCGCTGAAATCGATTTGCGGGTCGATGCCCTGCGTGAACAGGTTGATGCCGAGCGCGACGAGGTCGACATTTCCGGTGCGCTCGCCGTTGCCGAACAGGCAGCCCTCGATGCGGTCGGCTCCCGCCATGTACCCGAGCTCTGCGGCGGCAATCGCCGTTCCCCGGTCGTTGTGCGGATGCAAGCTCAGGATGACGTTCTCACGGTGGTTCAGGTGACGACTCATCCACTCGATCGAGTCCGCGTACACGTTGGGGGTGGCCATCTCCACCGTCGCAGGGAGGTTGATGATGACCTTGCGTTCGGGAGTCGGCTCGAACACCTCGAGCACCTGGTTGCACACGTCGAGCGCGAATTCGAGCTCCGTGCCCGTGTAGCTCTCCGGCGAGTATTCGTAGTAGATGTCCACGCCAGGGGCGATGCTCTCTGCCGCCTTGCAGAGACGTGCGCCGTTCACGGCGATGTCGATGATGCCCTGCTTGTCGGTGCGGAACACGACATCGCGCTGCAGGATGCTCGTCGAATTGTAGAGGTGCACGATCGCTTCCTTCGCGCCGCGAATCGACTCGTACGTGCGGTTGATGAGTTCCTCGCGAGCCTGCGTGAGCACCTGAATGGTGACGTCATCCGGAATCAAATCCTCGTCGATGAGCTTGCGGACGAAATCGAAGTCGGTCTGGCTTGCGGACGGAAACCCGACCTCGATCTCCTTGTAACCCATGCGCACGAGCAGGTCGAACATGATCTGCTTGCGCTCGGGGCTCATCGGATCGATGAGGGCCTGGTTGCCGTCCCGAAGATCGACAGCGCACCAGCGCGGTGCCGCGGTGATCCGTTTGGACGGCCACTGCCGATCCGGAAGGTCGATGCCCAGGGTTTCGTGGAACGGACGGTACTTGTGAGTCGGCATCGCCGACGGAGATTGCGTGTTCTTCATGATCTTCTGTCCCTCGCTCAATTCAGCCAATGAATGTGATGGCCACGACGAACTCCGCGACGAGGGAGGCCTGGACTAGGACTCGTCGCGGCAGCGAAGAAGCAGCGAGAAAAACAACACGAGAATGAGGTTACCATTGCACGCCCGCGCATATACAATCAGGGTATTTCACAGCGGACTTTTTAACAGAAGCTCAAGTTATTACCACCACGGGTTCACGGCCACGCGAGTGTCATTGTCGAAACTCGCCGTGCAGGCCGGCGGTCCCACTCACCGGATCAGGAGTATGCAGTGAACTCAACCACCACCACGACACGACGCGGCGCGCGAAACCTCGGACTTCTCGCGACAGTCACCGCGACGACTCTGGCGCTGAGCGGATGTCTTGGCCTCTCCGCGCCGACCGGCCCGGCACCGGTCACCTTCAAGGGTGTGCAATCCGCAACAATTCAGATTCAGGCGCAAGGCACATTCGTGGAGCCGGGGACCATCGAACCGGCGGAATCCGCCGCGCGTGGCTCCGGTTTCATCATCGATCCGAGCGGTGTCGCGCTCACCAACAACCACGTGGTTGTGGGTGCCGGAACGCTCAAGGTGTGGCTCGGCGGCGACACGAGCAAGCAATTCAATGCGAAGGTGCTCGGTGCGTCAGAATGTCTCGACCTTGCCGTTATCCAGCTGGACAAGGGAACCTACCCGTTCATGGCCTGGCACAAGGGAAAAATCGAAACCGCACTTGACGTCTACTCGGCCGGATTTCCCCTGGGGGATCCGAACTTCACGATGACGAGAGGCATCGTCTCGAAGAACGATGTTCCTCAGGATGACTCCTGGGCTTCGCTGGATCACGTGATCGAACATGACGCGCGCATCAGGGGCGGCAACTCCGGCGGTCCGCTCGTGGATCCCAACGGCCGGGTCGTTGGCGTGAACTATGCGGGCAACGACGACCTCGACTACAACTTCGCGATTCATCGCGACCAGGTGCTGCCCGTGCTCGAAGACCTGAAGGCCGGCAAGACCATCCTTTCTCTGGGACTCAACGCCAGGGCGCTCGCGCCAGCAGACGACGGAACGCCCAACGGCATTTGGATCGAATCCGTTGCCGCGGGAAAGCCGGCCGACGTCACCGGCATTGAACCGGGCGATGTGCTCATCGATATGGCCGGGGTCACCATGGCACGCGATGGCAGCCTCGCGGACTACTGCCAGGTGCTGAAGACGCAGGGCTCCGACGCCACTATCGATTACAAGATCTACCGTCCTTCCGACGACTCGATCTACGAGGGCCAGTTCAACGGGAAAGAGATCAAACTGGTTTCCTCCGGCAACTCTCAAGGAGGCGGAACGGTCGATAGCTTCGTCACCGTCTCCGACGACAGCGGAACCGTGAGCGTGAAGGTGCCCAACACCTGGTCGCAAGTCGACGGCTCGACCGTCACGGGAGACAGCGGAGCGACGTTCTACAGCGTGTCCGCGAGTCCGGACCTGGCCGCGTTCGGTCAAGGCTGGTCGACCCCCGGTATTCAGGTGAGCGCGAGCAAGGAGGCTGTCGGCGCGGATATCCAGCAAGTCATCCAGAATTACAAGACCGGCCCGGGCAAGGATTGCACTCTCGCCAATGAGGGGCCGTATGACGACAGCTACTACGTGGGACAGTTCGCCTACTTCAGCAGCTGTGGCGGGACAAGCACCGACTTCGCGATCCTTGCGACGACCGATGCCGCCAAGACGCACCTCATGCTCGTCTTCGTGCAGATGGTGAGCGATCAGGACAAGAATGCCGTGCTGGACAATGTGCTGAACACCTTCCAAGCGACTTTCTGATCACGTCACCGGCTAGAAACCGAGGCGGCCGAGCTGTTTGGCATCGCGCTGCCAGTCCTTGGCGACTTTGACGCGGAGTGAGAGAAACACCTGGTGCCCGACAAGGGGTTCGATGTGCGCTCTCGCTCGCGCGCCCACTTCGGCAAGGCGGCTGCCCTTGTGGCCGATGATGATCCCCTTTTGGCTGTCCCGTTCCACCCACAGGTTCGCGTAGACCTCGAGAAGCTGCTTGTCCTCGCGCTCCACGAGGTCATCGATGGTGATGGCAATCGAGTGCGGCAGTTCGTCGGACACTCCTTCAAGGGCGGCCTCGCGAATGAGTTCGGCGATGCGGTCGGCAAGACCCTCCTCGGTGACGGTGTCCATCGGATACAACGCAACCGACTCGGGCAGCAGCGCGATGAGCTCCGTTGCGAGAACGTCAAGCTGCGCCCCCGTCAGCGCGGAGACGGGAATTATCGAATCCCACTCCCGCAGCTGGTTCACCGCGAGAAGCTGCGCTGCTACCGCGGATTTCGATGCCAGGTCCGTTTTCGTGACAATGGCCACCTTCTTCGCACGGGGAAAGCTGTTCAGCTGCTCGTTGATGAACCGGTCCCCCGGACCGAGTTTCTCGCTCGCCGGCACGCACAGGCACAGGACATCGACATCGGCAAGGGTGGCCTGCACGACGTCGTTGAGCCGTTCGCCGAGCAGCGTACGCGGTCGGTGCATTCCGGGTGTGTCGACCACGATGAGCTGACCGTCCGGACGATGTACTATTCCGCGAATTGCTCGACGGGTGGTCTGCGGCTTGCTGCTCGTGATTGCCACCTTCTCGCCGACGAGCGCGTTGGTGAGGGTGGATTTGCCGACGTTCGGACGCCCGACGAAGGTGACGAATCCGGCACGAAAGCCCTCCGTCATGAGGATCCCTCCTCGTTTTCCTCTTCCGACTCCTCCCGGCTATGCGGATCGCGTTCGACGATCAGCGTGCGAAGCTTCTTGCTCCTGCCCTCCGTGCGCTCCGCCGTCAGCAGGAGACCTGACGTGCGACCCATCGCACCCGTGGTGGGAAGGCGGCCAAGCGTTTTCGTCAACAATCCACCGGCGGTGTCGACATCATCATCCTCGAGCTCCATTCCGAACAGTTCGCCAAGCTCATCGATCGGAAGTCGGGCACTGACCCTGAACCGACCCTCTCCCAGATCAACGACAGCCACAATCTCGCGGTCGTATTCATCAGAAATATCACCGACCAGTTCCTCAATGATGTCCTCAAGACTGACAAGTCCGGCAATCCCGCCATATTCGTCTACGACCATCGCCAAGTGGTTTGACTCAACCTGCATGAGCCTGAGCAGCTCGTCGACCTTCTTGGATTCCGGTACGAACACGGCTGGCCGAGCGGCCTCAACCACCGTACCGTTGTGGGCACCCTGAGGATTTTCGAATGTGAGTCTCGCGACGTCGCGCAGATAGAGAATTCCCAGAACCTCATCGATATCCTCGCCGATGACCGGAATTCGCGACACTCCCTTCTCGAGGAACATTGTCATCGCCGCCGGAATGCTCGCGTCACCGTCGATGACGACCATGTCTGTTCTCGGGATCATGACTTCACGCACCACCGTGTCATTGAATTCGAAAATCGAGTGGATGAGCTCACGGTCGTCTTCTTCGAGCACCTCTTGCGCCGTCGCCTCGTCGACCATGCTGAGCAACTGCTCTTCCGAAGAAAACGACATGGTGCGATCGCGGCCCGGGGTGACGCGATCACCGATCTTCACCAGTGCCGCCGCAATCGGCCCGAGGAAGACTCGAAACGCGTGCACGAGACCGGCACTCCAGCGCATCACCGTGCGCGCGTGCATCCGCCCGATCGCTCGAGGGCTTGAACCCACCAACACGAAAGAAACCAGGGTCATGATGAAGGCGGCCGACAGCAGCGTCCACCACCACTCTTCAAACGCGGATGCGAGTGACAGGGTGACCAGAACCGCTGCGGTGGTCTCGGCGACAACGCGCATGAAGTTGACGGCATTCACGTGCGCTCCGACATCGCCCGCAATGGCAAGAAGCGATGCGCGTGACCGCGACGTCAGCGCCAGTTCATTCAAATCCGCTCGTGTCAGCGACGCCAGTGCCGAGTCTGCGGCAGCGAGCAGGCCGCCGAGAACGACGAGGACCACGGCGACGCTCACGAAGAGTGGGATCATTTTCGCGCGCGTTTTCGCTCTGCTTGCGCGAATCCCGCGAGAATCTCGCCCTGGATTCCAAACATTTCCTTCTCTTCCTGCGGTTCAGCGTGGTCAAATCCAAGAAGGTGCAGGAGTCCATGACACGTGAGCAGCAACAGTTCGTCGGTGAGGCTGTGTTTCGCCGCCGTCGCCTGCGCAGCCGCCACTTGAGGGCACAGCACAATATCGCCCAGGAGTCCTGGCGGCGTCACTGCGTCATCTGTGCCCGGCCGAAGCTCGTCCATGGGGAAACTGAGCACATCCGTCGGTCCAGGCTCATCCATCCACTGAACGTGAAGTTGCTCCATTGCGGCTTCGTCGACGAGCACAATACCGAGCTCCGCGTCGGGGTGCACGTGAAGGGCGTCGAGGCCGAACATCACCATTCTCTGGAGCGCGGACTCGTCAACGTCCACGCCCGATTCATTGTTAACTTCGATGCTCACGGCGTTTCTCCTCGGCCTTGAATCGCTTCACCTGTCGCCGTGCGTCGTGCGCCGTATAGGCATCGACGATCCGGCCCACGAGGCTGTGCCGCACGACATCTTCGCTCGTCAATCGCGCAAAATGGATGTCGTCGATATCGGCGAGCACCGTCGTGACCAGTTGCAGGCCGCTTGCGCCCGCAGGCAGGTCGATTTGGGTCACATCGCCCGTCACAACCATCTTCGAACCAAAACCCAGCCGCGTGAGGAACATTTTCATTTGCTCGGGGCTCGTATTCTGCGCCTCGTCAAGAATGATGAAGGAATCGTTGAGCGTGCGACCACGCATGTAGGCGAGCGGTGCCACTTCGACGGTTCCGGTCGCGAGCAATTTGGGAACGACATCGGGATCCATCATTTCGTTGAGCGCGTCATAGAGCGGTCTCAGATAAGGATCGATTTTGTCGTTGAGGGTCCCCGGCAGAAAGCCCAGGCGCTCTCCAGCCTCAACCGCAGGTCTCGTGAGAATGATGCGATTGACTTCCTTACGTTGCAAGGCCTGAACCGCCTTCGCCATGGCCAAATACGTCTTGCCCGTTCCCGCGGGGCCGATGCCGAATACGATCGTGTTCTGATCGATGGCGTCGACGTAATTTTTCTGGCCGAGTGTTTTCGCGCGGATGCTCCTTCCGCGGGTCGTAAGGATGGCCTGGCTCAACAGTTCTGCCGGGCTCGAACCGGGATCAGCCCTCAGCATGCGCGCCGAAGTCTCCACGCCCGGCGGGTCAAGCTCGTATCCGTTTCGCACCATCCTGATCAGTTCGTCGATGAGTCTGCGCGCGGCCGAAACTTCTGCTTCGTCGCCGCGCAGAGAAATCTCGTTGCCACGCACGAGAACCTGTACGCCGGGGAACTGCTTTTCGACAGTGCCGAGCAAGCGGTCCTGCGTTCCCAGCAACCGCACCATCGCAATGCCATCCACCTCGAACCGTTCGTGGGCTTCCTGCTCGCTCTCGCCGCGGACCTCGCTACTGGCCAAGGGTTCCTTCCGCCAGCGTGCCGCCCGGCTCCGCCCCGAGCAGGTGTGCGTGCACGTGGAATACCGTCTGACCGGCAGTTTCTCCTTCATTGAAAATGAGTCGGAATTCGCCGCCGCAGTATTCTTCGGCGAGTTGTTTCGCGGTGGCCACGATTTCTGCAAGAAGCGGTGGGTCACCGGCCGCGAGTTCGGAAACGTTGCGGTACTTTTCGGTCTTTGGCACAACCAGCAGGTGAACGGGAGCTTGCGGATTAATGTCCCGCAACGCAACAATCGTGTCGCTTTCGAATACGATGTCTGCGGGGATTTCACGCGCGACGATCTTCGTGAATATGGAAGGCTCGCGTTCGCTGGACATGCTCACCATCTTAACTGTTGTAACCTCGCCCCGGGTCTACCACCGCTGGAGTATGCCGTTGAGAACGGCAACCGCTGCCGGGCCCGCCGTGCTGGTGCGCAGGATTCCCGGGCCCATAGACACGACGGATGCGCCGGCGGCCACAAACGCCGCGAGTTCCGTCTGAGCGATCCCGCCCTCCGGCCCGACTACGAGGAGCAGGTCGCGACCGTCGGGTTTGAGGGCCGTGAGTGGGTACGTGCCGTTCGGGTCGAGCACGACAAGGTGAAACGAATCGCCGAGTCTGGCAATAGCGCTCGTGGTGGCGAGCGGATGCAGCGTCGGGATGCGATGACGCAGGGACTGTTTGCTGGCTTCGCGAAGAATGTTCGCCCACCTTTGCTCGTGCCTGAGCCGCTTCGGACCCTCCCATTTCACAATCGAACGGCCCGCGGCCCACGGAACGATGCCATCGATTCCCAACTCCGTGGCTGCCTGGATAGCCTGCTCATCCCGATCATTTTTGGCGAGGGCCTGTGCCAGCCACAGTGAGGGGCTCGGTTCGACTTCGACGCTGACGCTCTCGACCGTCACGGCAAATTGCTCCCCGTCAACGGAACTCACAGTGCCCCGCGCGATGGTTCCCTGCCCGTCGCCCAACCTGAGGTGCTCGCCCACCTTGAGTCTGCCGACGGTGATCGCGTGCCGGGCTTCGCTGCCGCTCACTTCGACCACGTCGCCTGCGGTCACGCCTGCAACGTCATCGCTCAAGTAGAGATGCGCCATCGCACATACGCCTCACACGTTGAGGAAGCGGTCGCGAAGCTTCTGGAACAGGCCCTGCTGAAAATGGGCGAGTTTCGGCGCGACCGGTTTGCGGATCGATGCGAACTGCTTGACGAGTTCCGTTTGCTTTGCATCCAATTTTGTCGGAGTCACCACCTGCACGCCGAAACGCAAGTCGCCGCGACCGGTGCCCCGCAAGTGGGTCACCCCCCTGCCCTTGACCGTGATCACCTCCGCGCTTTGTGTTCCCGGCTTGACCTCGACCGTCACGGGACCATCCAGAGCCTCAATCTTCGTCGTCACTCCGAGGATGGCATCCGTCATCTGAACTTCGAGAGTTGCGAGAAGGTCGTCGCCGCTGCGACTGAAGATGTCGTGGTGCCGAACCTTCACCTCCAGATAAAGGTCGCCGTTCGCCCCGCCCGCAGGACCGACTTCGCCCTGGCCGGAAAGTTGAAGGCGGATGCCGGTCTCAACTCCGGCAGGAATATCCACGCTCACCTTGCGGCGCGCGCGCACCCGCCCCTGGCCGCCGCAGGTGGGGCACGGATTGGCAATGATCGTGCCGTAACCGCGGCACGTGCCGCACGGGCTTGACGTCATCACGTTGCCGAGAAGACTGCGCACGGAACGCTGAATCTGTCCCGTCCCCTGACAAATGTCGCAGCGCACAGGCTGAGTTCCTTGCGCGCAGCACGAGCCTTCGCACGTGCCGCAGATCACCGCGGTGTCCACCTCGAGATCGCGTTTGACGCCAAATATTGCATCACCCAGCTCGACCTCGATGCGCAGGAGCGCGTCCTGACCGCGCTCCCTTCGGGATCGTGGTCCCGCCGATTGCTGGGCCGCGCCGAAGAAGGTTTCGAAAATGTCACCGAAACCTCCCATTCCGCCGATCCCGCCGGTACCGCCCATGTCGTACTGTTGGCGCTGCGCCGGATCGGACAGCACATCGTAGGCGTGCGTGACGAGCTTGAATTTCTCCTGGGCATCCGCTCCGGGGTTGACGTCCGGGTGGAGCTCGCGTGCAAGCCGACGATACGCCTTCTTTATTTCTTCCGGCGTCGCGGTTCGCGCGATGCCCAGTACTTCATAATGATCTGCCACACGGGTTCCCTTGGATTATTCCTCGCCGAGCAGGCGGGAGAGATATCGGGCGACGGCTCGCACCGCAGCCATGTTATTTGGGTAGTCCATTCTCGTGGGACCGAGTACGCCAAGCCTCGCGAACTCTCCACGCGAAGACGAATAGCCGCTCGCCAACACGGATGTCTCCCCCAGACCGAACTGCGCGTTTTCGCTTCCGATACTGGTTGCGAGACCCCGCTGATCTGGTTCCATTTCCGCGAACAGCCTCAGGAGCGTCACTTGCTCCTCGATCGCCTCAAGGACGGGAACAATACTGCCACCAAAATCTTCCGGCGTTGTCGCGAGATTCGCCGCTCCCGCCATCAGGAGCTTGTCAACCCGATTCGCCGCGACCTGTTCTCGGAGGCTGTCGGCAATCTGGATGATAAATGGCGAGTGCGTGGGATGGAAGTCGTCGGCAAGGTTTTCCAGTGCCGCAGCGGCGTGAGCGAGCCCGAGTCCCCCGAGTCGCGCATTGAGCTTTGCCCGCACTTCTCCCAGAAACTCCGGTTCCAGGTCGCCCGTGACATCGACGTGTCGTTGTTCGACCCGGCCGGTGTCGGTGATGAGCACAATCAAGAGTCGCGTCGAGCTCAACGGAACGAGCTCGATGTGGCGGATATGTGACCGGCCGAGCGAGGGATACTGCACGAGCGCAACCTGATGCGTGAGTTGCGAAAGCAGTCGCACCGTGCGCAACAGCACTTCATCCAGATCCGTCGCGCTCCCGAGGAAAGCCTCAATTGCCTGACGTTGCGCTGGCGTGAGCGGGCGGAGGTCGGCCAGGTGATTGACGAAGACGCGATAGCCCTTGTCGGTGGGAATCCTGCCGGACGACGTGTGCGGCGCCGCGATGAGTTCTTCCTCTTCGAGCATCGCCATATCGTGTCGGATCGTGGCGGCGGAAACGCCGAAGGCGTGGCGTTCGACAATGGATTTCGACCCCACCGGTTCGCGGGACGCAACGTAGTCCTGAACGATGACGCGCAGGACATCGAGACCACGCTCGGAAACCAATTCATCACCTCCGCCAAATCTGGCACTCAACTATCAGGAGTGCCAATAGTACCGCGACATACCGAGCAACAGGCGTTGCAACTATGGGTCAGGGGCAGTACCGTATGGATGAGCCCGAGCCGTGAACCAAAGATGGGACACGCCAGGCCAGCCCGGTTCGAACCCTTGCGGGAACGCACTCGATCACCTGAAAGGCACAATCAATGACTGATCAAACTCCCCCGGCAGCTGCAGCGCCGCAGCCGGCGGCTCCCCTTACCGCAGCAGAGGACAAGCAGTGGGCCATGTGGTCGCACTTCGGTGGCATCCTGTGGATCCTCCCCTCGCTCATCATCTTCCTGGTGTTCAAGGACCGTGGAACTCTCACGAAGCAGGAGAGCAAGGAAGCGCTCAACTGGCAAATCACCTTCCTGATCTTCTACATCGGATGGACGATCATCGGCGCGATCCTCACCGCGATTCTCATTTTCACCGCGCTGTGGAGCCTCACGTGGATTTTCGGCCTCATCGGATGGCTGATCTACCTCGCCAACGTCCTCTTCTCCATCCTCGGTGGAGTTAAGGTGAACGGCGGCGGCAGCTACCGCTACCCGGTGAACTTCCGCTTCATCAAGTAGTTTCAGAAACCACACGGGAGAGTCGGGCCATTGGTCCGGCTCTCCTGCTTTAATGGGGCTATGACAGAATCCATGCCGCAGCCACCCAACCCGTACCAGGTCGTTCAGCCGTTGAGCCCGTCCGACGAAAAGCTATGGGCGATCCTCATCCACATCGGGGGGATCTTTTTCGGGTTCCTCCCGGCGCTCATTGGCTACCTCGTGCTCAAGGATCGCGGTCCTCTCATCCGTCAACACTCGGGTACCGCCCTCAACTTTCAACTCACAATGCTCATCGCAAGCCTCATCGGCGCGGTATTGACCATCGTGCTCATTGGAATTTTCATCCTTCTGGCAGTGAGCGTCGTCGTCATCATCTTCTCGATCATTGCGGCAGTCGCGGCCAACAGGGGTGAAACCTACGTGTACCCGATCGCCATCAAGTTCATCAAGTAACAGTTCGCTCCCTGAGTGGCCGCAGGCTGTCTCGATGGGAGAGCTGTCGCCTATTCCGGCAGCAGCGTGCGCACTACAGCGTCCGCAAGAAGCCGCCCACGGAGCGTAAGAATTATCACGCCACGGAGGGCGGCTTCCGCGTTAATCAGCCCGTCCGCAATGAGACCGGCTACTGCCGTGCGCGCGCCTCCCGTGAGTTCCGCCATGGACAGGCCGCTTCGAATCCGGGTGCGCAGCATGACGTTCTCGAGCCGCCGCGTTTCGTCATCGAGAGTTTCCCGACCCGCCCCGGGCGAGGCACCGGACATGATGCGCTGCGCGTACGCTGCCGGATGCTTCACGTTCCACCATCTCACGCCGCCAACGTGGCTGTGCGCACCAGGGCCGATACCCCACCAGTCCTGCCCCTGCCAGTATGCGAGATTGTGTCGCGAACGCTGGTGCTCCGCTCGCGCCCAGTTGCTCACCTCGTACCACTCGAATCCTTCGCTGCTGAGCACTTTGTCCGCCAGCTCATACTGTTCGGCCGCGAGATCGTCGTCGGGGGCAGTGATCTCACCGCGTCGGATCTGTCGGGCGAGTTTTGTTCCCTCTTCTACGATGAGGCTGTACGCGCTCAGGTGGTCGGGAGACTGAGCGATGGCCAGGTCAAGGGAACGCTTCCAGTCGTCGAGGCTCTCGCCCGGAGTGTTGTAAATGAGATCGAGACTCACGTTCAATCCGGCGTCTCGCGCGAAAGAAACGACCTGGGGAATGCGATCGGGATCATGTGTGCGCTCGAGTGTTGCCAGAACGTGCGGCACGGCAGATTGCATGCCGAAGGACACGCGGGTGAATCCCGCATCAGCGAGCGCCAGGAGATACTCGGCATCGACGGAGTCCGGATTGGATTCTGCAGTGATTTCGGCATCCGGAGCAAGACCCCAGGTTTCGCGAATGGCGGAAAGCATTTCGGTGAGATCGGACGCCGGCAGCAGGGTTGGAGTCCCGCCACCGAAGAAAACCGTGGACACCGGACGGGCAGGCACTTTGGATGCACGCAGCACGCGCGCCGCAAAAGCGATCTCGGCCATGGCCTGTCCGGCGTAATCGGAGCGCTTCACACCTCGCAATTCCTCGGAGGTGTACGTGTTGAAATCGCAGTAGCCACACCTCACCCGGCAGAACGGGACGTGGACGTAGACACCGAAATCGCGGCCGGTTGCGCCATCCAGCACAGATCCGGGGAGCATCCCATCGTCGGGAGCCGGATCTGCCAGAGGGAGCGTTCCAGGAGCCACGTGCGCCAGTTCAGTTCAGGCGTTCTGAGAGCGAGCGAAGATAGCGCCGCGTGAAGACCGATTGCGCAATGCGCAGGATCGGATACCCCGCCCACCACAGCCATCCGGAAGGGCGGGAAAATGCGCGGATGGTGAGCCAGACCGAACCATCCGCCGTCTGCTCGACGATGAACGCTTCCTCGCCGCTCTCCGGATGCCCGGGAAGAGTGCCATAGGCAAAACCCTTGCGTGCCGGTTCGTCGATGACATAAATAACGCGGCACGGTGCGGAGATGCGAAATGGCCAGAGCGGAATGATCAGTTGTGCGGTATCACCCGGCGCCACGAAGCTCATCCCTTCCGCCGCGTACACCACCTCGTTGCCGTCCACCGCTTGGGGCGGTTCGGGTTCGCCGTACTCATCGAAGACGACCGGCGTGTACGTGCCTTCGGTGACCTCCGACGGAGAGTCCTGCACGAGAACCCGCATCCCGCTCGTGCGCTGGATCCCCCAGGTCAGCGTTGCCTGCCAGGCGTGTTCCCACCTCGCGGCCCCGTGGCCGATGCGAACCCGGCGCTCGAACGGACGAAACCCCGCCGGCGGAAAGAGCAAGAGGTCCGCCGCCTGCGTGCCGCCGACAGCTCCGTAGGTGACAGCCTGTTGCCAGAGAACCGGCTTCGCCACGCTACTTCTTGTCCTTCTTTTCCACGTCACCCGACAGCGCGGCGATGAAGGCTTCCTGCGGAACCTCGACCCTTCCCACCATCTTCATGCGCTTCTTGCCCTCCTTCTGCTTTTCAAGGAGTTTCCGCTTGCGCGTGATGTCGCCGCCGTAGCACTTCGCGAGCACATCCTTTCGCATCGCCCGGATGCTTTCCCGCGCAATGATGCGCGCGCCGATAGCCGCCTGGATCGGCACCTCGAACTGCTGGCGCGGAATCAGTTCACGCAGTCGGCCGGTCATGAGAACGCCGTAAGCGTACGCCTTTTCGCGATGCACTATCGCGCTGAACGCATCGACCTGCTCGCCCTGAAGCAGAATGTCCACTTTCACGAGATCCGCCTCTGCCTCGCCGTGCGGCTCGTAATCGAGGCTCGCGTAGCCCTGTGTGCGACTTTTCAGCTGGTCGAAAAAGTCGAAGACGATCTCGCCCAGCGGCATCGTGTAGTGAAGTTCGACCCGATCCTCGCCGAGGTATTCCATTCCGAGCATGTTCCCGCGTCGACTCTGGCACAGGTCCATGATCGTTCCGACATAATCTTTGGGCGCGAGGATGGATGCCTTGACGACGGGCTCCCGCACGCTCGCAATCTTGCCGCCGGGGAACTCGCTCGGGTTCGTGACCGTGACAGTTTTGCCGTCATCGCTCGTTACTTCGTAAATCACGGAAGGCGCCGTCGTGATCATGTCGAGGCCGAATTCGCGTTCAAGTCGCTCCGTGATGATCTCGAGGTGCAACAGGCCGAGGAATCCGCACCGAAAGCCGAACCCGAGCGCGACGGAGGTTTCCGGCTCGTACACCAGTGCAGCATCCGAAAGCTTGAGCTTGTCCAGGGCATCGCGCAGTTCGGGGTAGTCGCTGCCATCGATCGGATACAAGCCGGAGAACACCATGGGCTTTGGTTCCGTGTAACCGGGGAGAGCCTTGGAGGCCGGCTTCGAGGCAGTCGTCACCGTGTCGCCGACTTTCGACTGGCGAACGTCTTTCACTCCCGTGATGAGATAACCGACCTCGCCCACGCCGAGCCCCTTTGTCGGCACGGGTTCCGGCGAACTCACGCCGATTTCGAGAAGCTCGTGCACCGTCCGCGTCGACATCATCTGGATGCGCTCGCGCGGCGACAGGGAACCGTCCACCATCCGCACGTACGTCACAACTCCGCGATAGCTGTCGTACACGGAGTCGAAGATCATCGCGCGCGCCGGGGCGTCCGCGTCCCCTTTGGGAGCAGGAATCCGCTCGACCACGCGGTCGAGGAGTGCCTCCACGCCGTGGCCGGTCTTACCGCTCACGCGAAGAACGTCGTCCGGGCTTCCCCCCAGCAGTCCCGCCAATTCGGCAGCGTACTTCTCCGGGTCGGCCGCAGGAAGATCGATCTTGTTCAGCACAGGAATGATTTCCAGATCGTTGCCGAGAGCGAGATAAAGGTTTGCCAACGTCTGTGCCTCGATGCCCTGGGCGGCATCCACCAGCAGGATGGCACCCTCGCACGCGGCAAGGCTTCGCGACACTTCATACGTAAAGTCAACGTGGCCAGGCGTGTCGATCATGTTCAGCGCGAAGGTCTGAGACTTACCGTCGTCGCCGACACCCGCCCACGGCATCCGTACGGCCTGACTCTTGATCGTGATGCCGCGCTCACGCTCGATGTCCATTCGATCGAGATATTGCGCGCGCATATCGCGGTCGCTCACGACGCCCGTGATCTGCAGCATGCGGTCAGCAAGTGTCGACTTGCCATGGTCGATGTGCGCGATGATGCAGAAATTGCGGATGAACGCAGGATCAGTCGCCGACGGCTCGAGCGCCTTCAGTGCTTTCGGTGTCACGCGTTCCTCTGTTGTGATGGGATTTGTGGATCATGGTTTACGAAGACCACACAATTCTCCCATGACTGACCTGTTCGTCGAATTCGCGCGGCAGCAAACCATTCGCCTGAAGTCCATGCGTCTGATAAAGTTACCTGTTGGCGTGCGTACGCGATCCGTGGGGATGTGCGGTGATTCGCTTGCCACATCGACTCTCCCGGCCGAACGGCCGTGACTTCAGACTGCTCGACAACAACGAAAAGGTTCCCCGTGGCAAATATCAAGTCGCAAATCAAGCGCATCGGCACCAACCGCAAGGCGACCGAGCGCAACAAGGCTGTAAAGAGCGAGGTCAAGACCGCTATTCGCGCGACCCGCGAAGCCATCAGCGCCGGCGACAAGAAGGCCGCAACCGCCTCGCTCGTCGTGGCCACGCGCAAACTCGACAAGGCCGCAAGCAAGGGTGTCCTGCACAAGAATCAGGCGGCGAACCGCAAGTCGTCGATCGCCAAGCAGGTAGCGGCACTCAAGTAGGGTTCCCCGTCGAGCGGTTCGGTTTTCGGCTGCTCCCACCGATAACGCTTCGGCCGTCACGGCCGGAGCGTTTTTCGCTTCCCGATCAGCGCCGCTGGCTCAGCGCGCCGGCGATGTGGACGAGTTGATTCAGGGCCGCACACCCCGAGCGCTCACAATGTTCACCATGCGTTCCAGCGCGAACACGGGATCGCGCGCTTCGCCCTTCACGTGAGCATCCGTCTCCGCCAGAACCGTGATACCGCGTGCGAGCCCGTCCTCCGTCCAGCCTTGCAGGTCGCGCCGTGCCCTCTCGACCTGCCACGGTGCCAGTCCGAACTGGCTGGCGAGCTGCCCGGCGCCTCCCCTCGCCCCGGATACCTTCGCCATGGTTCGAAGCTTGCTCGCAAACGCAGCGACGATCGGAACCGGATCCGCCCCGGACGCTAGCGCATGCCGCAGGAGAACGAGCGCCTCACCGTGCTGGCCGGCGATGGCGGCATCGGCAACCCGGAACGCGTTGGTCTCCACCCGGCCGGCATAATATTTCTCGACAATCGATTCCGTGATCTCCTCGGAGGAGTCGGCGAGCAATTGACGGCACGCGGCTGCGAGCTCAGCAATGTCGTCCGCAAAAGCTGCATTGAGCGCACGCACGGCCCCCGCCGTGATCTTTCGATGGGCAGTGCGAAACTCGGCTAGGACGAAACCAGTGCGATCCGCGTCTCTCTTGAGCTCCGCGCAGGTAATTTCGATTCCACCGCCGAGACCGCCTCGAATCGCATCGAGAAGCTTTTTGCCGCGCACACCGCCAGAGTGACGGAGAACGAGGTAACAATCGGAGGCGGGCGACTGAAGATAGGCGAGCGCCTCCGTGATGAAGGCATCCGTGCACTTTTCGACTCCGCTCACCCTCACATATCTCGGCTCGCCGAATAGCGAGGGGCTCGCGCGGGTGGCAAGCTCTCCTGGCATGTACGCGTCGGCATCCATATCGCTGACTTCCAGGCTCGGGTCTTCCGTGCGCAGAATGTCGCGCAGCAGTGAAATTGCACGATCGGCGAGAAAATTCTCGGGTCCGGACACCAGAATGACGGGTGCCGGCCGCACCTTATCCCACGTCAGCTGAGGGATTTCGGACCGCGAAGCTGCCATTGACCCAGCCTAATGTGCGCCGACGTCACGAGCCGGCGGGTGCTCTGTCCAGACCGTTAGTCCGCCACTGTCCATCGACGAGATGAGAATCATGCCCTCCAGGTCGGTGCGCGTGATCGTGGTTCCCGCTGCGGAAAGGATTCTCAGAAGCGTGTCGGTGGGGTGACCGTATCGGTTGCCGACTCCGTCGCTGATGATGCCCACCCTGGCGTGAACTCTCTCGTACAATTCCTTGGCCTGATCGGCGGAACCGTGATGCGCCACCTTGACGACATCCACGGGCGCCGGATGAGCCGCACCCAGCATCCGCAATTGCGACTCCTGCCCCAGATCGCCGAGAAACAGCGAGCTGAGGCACTCCGCGCACTCGCCGTTGCCCTCGAAACGGACCGTCACGCTTGCCGCATTTCCCGGTTCAACAAGACCCGGGCGAGAGGGCGGCCACAACACCGCCCAAGTGAGCTCGCCGAGCGAACCGTGCTCTCCTCGAGCAACCTCCGAGACTGCAGCACCCGAGTTCTTCAGAGATTCGCGAAGCTCCAGATCGCTCGGATCCGACACGGGGCCGACCATTGCCCGTTCGACTTTTCCCAGAACAGCCGCGGTGCCGCCAACGTGATCGAGGTCATAGTGGCTCAGAATCAGCAAGTGGATTTTCGCGATACCGAGTTCATCAAGGCACTTCGCCAGCAGGTCGGGGTCGGGGCCGGTATCAATCAGCGCAACCTCTCCCCTGCTGCGAACGAGCACGGCGTCGCCCTGGCCGATGTCGCATGCCGCGATCTGCCACGTCGCGGGAACAGAGTGCGCGTGCGCCAGAGCAACCCCGGCAGCAGCACCCGCGTAGCCCGTCGTCCCCAGCAGGAGCAGCGCGAGAGAAATTCGCTTGAGCCGGGGATGGCGCCCCAGCGCCGCATACAGGGTGGCCGCGGTGAGCGCGGCGAGAAGCAGCGCTCCGAACGCACCGGGGACCCACGGTGCCTGTGCACCAGGAGCCGACGCAAGAAAGCGCGCGACCGCGGCAATCCACGAGGACGGCAACCATGCAACCGCAATAATGGTGTGCCCGAGCGCGGGGATGAAAGGGTTCAGGATGCAACCCAGCAGCCCGAGGACGGTTGCGAGCGGTGCCGCGGGCTCAGCCAGAATATTTGCGAGAATCCCGTAGACCGGTATCGACGGGGTGAGGAGAAGAAGAACCGGCTGACATGCCACTTGAGCTGCCAGCGGCACAGAGATCACAATGGACAGCGGTGCGGGCAACCATCGCGAAAGCCAGCCGGACAGCGGACCCGAGAGGACCATAAGCCCCGCGGTTGCCAGAACGGAAAGTACGAACCCGATGTTCCGTGAGAGCCACGGGTCCAGGCACAGCAGCACGATCACGGCGAGGCACAGAACCGGGACACCTTGCGAAGGCTGTCCCCGCGCAAGCGAAAACAATACGAGCGACGCCATGACCGCCGCGCGCAGGACGCTGGCATCGGGTGTGACGAGAATGACAAACCCGACCAGTACGACCAGAGCCAGAAAAATACGCAGCCGACGCGACGCGCCGGCCGCGCCGCCGAGAAGCATGACGAGGCCGACCACCACCGCGCAGTTTGCCCCCGACACCGCGGTGAGATGACTGAGAGACGTGGCGATCATCGCCTGCTGCAGAGAATCGCCCACCGCGCTTGTGTCTCCTATAGAAAGGCCGGGCAGCAACGATCCACCGTCACGGGGCAGCTTCGACGCAGAATCCCGAAATGCGGAACGGAGCGACGTCGACCATGCCAAAAACCATGGAGCGGGGGTTCGGATCTTCGCGTGGCCGCGCACAAATACCAGGAATGCGGCGCGATCGCCGGTCTCCGTGCCCGCGAGCGTCCCTGACGCAGTGATTCGGGCGCCGCTTCCGCACGGTGGAATGGTGCCCAGCACCATTGCCGGAATACCGAGACCGTGCACGCTGCGGTTGCCCACCGTGGCGTCGGTAATGACGACCGGGGTGCGGGATTCGGATGACCGCCCGGATGGCCCGCCATGAACCTCGGTGCTCACGGTGGCCGTCACGGTGACGAAGCGAGCGCTCGTTGCGGCGTCCACGAGGAGCGCCGGTCGCCGAGCATCCGAATGAACTGCAGCGCTGCTCAACAGCAACGCAGCCACGACGCCCGTGACCGCCATCGTCGCTGTGACCCTTCGTGCCTTGCGGACGGCAACTGCTGTCAGGATGGCGGCACCAGTGCACAGCCACGCCCCGATGACGGTCGCGCCGAGCGCATCGGGAAACCCGATCATGATTCCCACGGAAACGCCGCCCACCGCGGCCGGGAGAACGAGCCGGGCATCCGTCATCAGATGGTGACACGATCTTTCAGACCCGCAAACGTTTTTTCGCCGATCCCTGACACGCTCATGAGATCCTCGATTGCGGTGAATCGTCCGTGAGCGGCTCTCCACGCAAGAATCCGCGCGGCCAGCGCGGGCCCCACGCGCGGCAGAGTCTCCAGCTCCGCACTGTCTGCCGAGTTGAGGTTTACCTTGCCACCCGCAACGGAGCCCGCCGGATTGCCGGTACTGCCGCTCGCGGATTCACTGCGTGTCGGGATGGAAATCTGCTCCCCATCGGAAAGAAATCGAGCCAGATTCACCGCGCTCGTATCCGCGTCAGTGGTGTACCCGCCCGCGCGTGCTATTGCGTCGATTGCCCGGTCACCGTCTCGAAGCCGATACAGCCCGGGCTTGCGGACGGCGCCGAGCACGTGAACATAGAGTTCCGACCCCATGCGACCATGCGCGGGACTGGAGGATGCGGAAGGACGCGGGATGGCCACCGTGTTTCCGCCCGCGCTTCCTATCGCCGCCACGAAAACGGTGACGCCAACGCCCACAAGCACCAGGACGACTGCCGCACCGAGCCCAACCCGGAAGCGGGACGCTCGAGAAGCGGAAAGCGGATCCGCAGGCTGCATGATGCGACGCTAGAAGGTGCAGCGCCCATCGGTTCGCAGCGCACTCCGACGCAGTGTCTTTTTTTGGAGCGAGTTGCCTGTGAGGGACGAGTTGCTTGTGGGGACGAGTTGCCTGTGAGGGACGGGTTGCTTGTGGGGACGACTCAGTGTCGCGTGACGACGTTCACCAGGCGCGGGGCGCGTACTATCACCCTCGCTATTTCCGCATCCCCGACCGCTCTGCCGACCGAGGGAAGCGCACGCGCTGCCGCCTCAAGCTCTTCTTCCGTGGCATCCGGGCTGACGTCGAGCCGGTCGCGAAGCTTGCCATCAACCTGCACGACGCATGTCACCGACTCCTGGATGAGAAGATCCGGTTCCGGCTTCCGCCAACCGGCAAACGCGACCGTCGGCTCATACCCCAGCTTTTCCCACATTTCTTCCGCCGTGTACGGGGCAAAAAGACTGAGCGCAATCGTGATGACTTCCACGGCCTCGCGCACGGCGCCGTCTGCCGGGCCGGACCCGCTGTCGATCGCTTTGCGCGTTACATTCACGAGGTCCATGATTCTGGCAATCACGACATTGAACTTCAGAGACTCCGCGAGTGCGGGCGTATCGGCGAGGAAGCGATGCGTGTGCTTGCGCAAACTCACATCGCCGTCATCCGGTGCCGTTCCCGGAGCACTCGACACATCCGTAGCCAGTCGCCACGCGCGCGCAAGGAATCGCGCCGACGCCGCGGGCGAAAGATCCTCCCAGTTGATGGCGTCTTCCGGCGGACCGGCAAAGGCGAGAGTGAGCCGGATGCTGTCGACGCCGTGCTCGGCAACTTCGCCGCTGAAACTCACTCCTCCGGACCGCTTGCTCATCTTGGAGCCGCCGGAGAGCACCATTCCCTGATTCAGCAGCGCGCTGAATGGCTCTGTGAACGTGACGTACCCGAGGTCGTAGAGCACTTTGGTAATGAAACGCGCGTATAACAAATGCAGGATGGCGTGCTCGACACCGCCGACGTACTGATCAACCGGAGCCCACTTCGCCACCTCCTCGGGATCGAAAGCGCGCGTCGCATCGTGCGGATTGAGGAATCGCAGAAAATACCATGAACTATCGACGAACGTGTCCATGGTGTCCGGGTCCCGACGCGCGGGAGTGCCGTCAATCGGATTCGCGACCGACATCCATTCTTCGTCGCCGCCGAGGGGAGAGGTCCCCTTCGGCGTGAGATCGAGTCCCTCCGATGTCGGCAACTCCAGAGGAAGCTGATCGGCGGGAACCGGAATGAGCTCGCCGTCGTGACCGTGAATGATCGGAATGGGCGTTCCCCAGTAGCGCTGGCGCGATATCAACCAGTCGCGCAGGCGAAAGTTGCGCGCCGGCCTTCCCGTGCCCGCTTCGGAAAGAATCTCGATCATGCGGTCAATTGCATCACTCTTGCTCAGACCATTGAGCGGACCCGAATTGATGAGCGTGCCGTCACCGAAGAGCGCCTGGCCGCTTTCGACCGGGTCGTGCTCGCCAGCGACCGTGGACTCACTGACGGCGTCTGAATCGCGCGAGCTCGTGTCCACGACCACGCGCACGGGCAAGCCGAATGCCAGAGCGAAATCCAGGTCGCGCTGGTCGTGGGCGGGTACCGCCATGATGGCACCGTGCCCGTAGTCGGCGAGAACATAATCTGCCGCCCAGATGGGAACCCTCTCCCCATTGACGGGATTGATGGCGTATCGATCCAGAAACACACCCGTTTTGGCCCGCGACGCATCCTGGCGCTCGATTTCCGTGCTCTTCTGAACCTTGGCGAGGTACTCGTCGAATGCCGAGCGCACCTCGGGGCTGGCATCGGAGACCAATTCGGCGGCCAGCTCCGAGTCCGGCGCAACGACCATGAACGTGGCACCGAACAGTGTGTCCGGACGCGTGGTGAACACGGTCAACGGTTCTGCGCGCCCGTCAATCACGAAGTCCACGTCAGCACCCACTGACCGGCCAATCCAGTTTCGCTGCATCGCAATGACTTTGTGCGGCCACGATCCTTCGAGCTGGTCGAGGTCATCGAGCAACCTGTCGGCGTAATCGGTGATCTTGAAGTACCACTGCGTGAGCTTCTTCTTGACAGCGATCGTTCCGCAACGTTCGCACGCACCATCGATCACTTGCTCATTGGCGAGCACCGTCTGGTCTTTGGGACACCAGTTCACCCAGGATGCCTTGCGGTATGCGAGCCCCTTCTCAAAGAGGGTGAGAAAAAGCCACTGATTCCAGCGGTAATATTCGGGATCGCTCGTGTGCAAAACGCGACTCCAGTCGAAGGATGTCGCGTACAACTTCATGCTGCGCTTTTGCTGCGCGATGTTGTCGTAAGTCCAGCCGCGCGGGTCGATTCCGCGCTCGATCGCGGCGTTTTCTGCAGGCAGGCCGAACGAGTCCCAGCCGATGGGGTGCAGCACGTTGAACCCCTGCTGGCGCCAGTAACGCGCGACGATGTCCCCGAATGCATATGCCTCAGCGTGCCCCATGTGAAGGTCGCCCGACGGATACGGAAACATGTCGAGCACATATTTTCGCGGACGATCATCGTCGGCACTGTCCACGCGAAACGGGTCAAGCTCATCCCATTTGGCGAGCCATTTCTCCTGGATTTTCGCAATGTCGTATGCGGACGTATCGTCATCCCGATGATGTGCCACGGCGGTCTCTCTTTGTGCTGGAGGTGACGGGTGATCGCCATTGATAGTCGATGAGCACGAGCGCATCGAAACCCGAGCTACAAGGCTACCAATCCGAGAGCGCGAAGTAGCGCAGTCGCCTTGATCCGAGTCTCCTCAAGTTCTTCGCTCGGGACTGAAAGTGCCGTGATGCCCCCGCCTGTCCCGATCGTCGCGCCGCCAGAGTCGAGCACGATGCTGCGAATGGTCATGGCGAGGTCCACGCTTCCATCCCACCCGAAGTACCCCCACGCGCCCGAGTAAATGCCTCGCGGGCGACGCTCGAGCCCATCGAGTATGCGCACGGCGCTGAGCTTCGGCGTGCCCGTCATGGAACCGGCGGGAAAACACGCAACCACAGCATCCACGGCATCCCGGCCGGGTTCCAAAGTGCCACGGACAGTGCTCACCAATTGGTGCACTTGCGCGTAGGTTTCGACGGCGAGAATCTGATGTGCCGCCACTGTTCCCAGTTCGCACACGCGCGAAAAGTCGTTGCGGACCAGGTCAACGATCATGATGTTCTCTGCCTGTTCTTTGCCGCTCGCACGGAGCTCCTGAATCAGGGACTCGTCTTCGTCCGGCGTAGCGCCACGCCGGCGCGTCCCTTTAATGGGTCTGGACTCGACCTCGCCGCGTGCGGTCACGGTCAGAAACTTTTCGGGCGACGCGCTCAGAAGGCTCACTCCCCCGATCCGAAGAAATCCGCCATGATGGCTGGGGCTCAGCTCCCGCAAGCGCAAATAGGTTTCGACAGGTTCAGGCCGGATGTCGCACCGAACTTCCGTGGTCAAACACAGCTGATAAGCGTCGCCTGCCCTGATGGCTTCCTGACAGTCGGCGATCATGTTCAGATATTCGGTATCGGAATATGCCCACACGGGCGAGGGCTTCTCCCGGGGCCGGACGGCCTCCGCGGTGCGCGGACTCCGGTCCGCTGGAGAAAGCGTTTCCAGCGTTGCCGTCGTGCGGGTGAGCCACTCACGCAATTCACCGGACCACGAGTCCCCCAGGGCAACCAAGGAAACTGTACGCTGACCGTGATCGAACACGATCGCCCGGTCGGCGCGCAGGAATGCGGCATCCGGGTATCGGGACTCCCGACGGATGTCGGTACCCAGCGTCGCTTCGTGCAGCTCGTATCCCAACCACCCGATCCAGCCCAGAGGAAAGGGCGTCCGGTTCTGGTCACGCGTTATTCCACTGGCTTGCTCCCGCCGAAGAAATTCGAGGATCGACCCTGTGCTGCGCTCCTGCGACGGCCAGTGATGGAGTCGGCCGTCCCGCTCAATGACCGAGGCCGAGCCGATTCCCATGCAACTCATCCCCGAGGCCGAATGCACTCCCGAATCAAGCCAAAACGCGAGTTCACCCTCTGCGAACAGCGCCGCAAAACACGCTGCGGGATCGACCCAGCGCTCGAATCGTGTCGAGATCACCTGGCGGCGCATAATCTAACTCTATGAGTATCGCGACCCTCTACCGCTGGGGTGACGGTCAGCTTGTTCCGGTCGACTATTGCGATCCCAGCGAGCACACCATCGCGGCCGCGGACTCGTTTCTGGTCAGCGAGGGCAGGGCGTTTGGCCTTGGACTTCACGAAGAGCGGTTTCTTGCTGCAGTGTCGCGACCGTCGCTGCGAACGCGTCCGACGATGGAAGATGCGAGAGCGATGTGGCACTGGGCACTCTCCCTCATCCCTCCCGAGGATCAGTGGTTCCCGCGATGTGAACTTCGCGTGACGCCCGACAGCGCTCACCTCGCCTTTCGCCTTCGCAGCGCTCCCCAACTGACGCGCGCGGTCGTTCTCGCCACGCATTCGGGCCCGGATCCGCGCTCAGAGCCCGGGGTCAAAGGGCCAGATCTCGAGGCCCTCGTTTCCGTGCGAACTGACGCACAGCACGCAGGAGCCGATGACGCAGTTATTCTGACCAAAAATGGCCGGATCATCGATGGCGCAACGAACGCAATAGTGTGGTGGCGCGGCGAGGCGCTCTGCGCACCGCCGCTGCAGGAAGACTTCGCCGAATTTGCGCGAGTTGACAGCATCACCGCAAAGAGCCTGTTCACGCTGGCTGCCGCAATGGGCTACGAAACACGGCGCGAATCCGTTGAACCTTCCGATCTGGATGGCTGCGAAGTGTGGGCGCTCAACGCGCTGCACGGCATTCGAATGGTGACGAGCTGGCTCGGCGGGCCGCAACTCGCAGAAAAGCCCGGCAGAATCGGAGCGTGGCGCGATCGCCGAGATGCACTGCGGGCACCGATTGGAGATCATATCCAGTGAACGATGTACTCACCTGGTTGCTCGACCTCGTCCAGAATGTCGACCCGGTATTGCGTACGCTGCTTGCCGGCGTCGGGATGCTGCTGGAAACCTCGATCCTGATTGGGCTCATCGTCCCCGGAGACACTGTAGTGATCGTCGCGAGCACGGGCGTCGAAAACTGGGTGCAATACGTGTTTCTCGTCGTCGCCATCGTGGCGGGCTCTCTCGCGGGCGAATCCATCGGTTTTGCCCTCGGTCGGTACTTCGGCCCGAAGATTCGCGCGAGTCGGCTCGGGCAGCGCGTCGGATACGAGAACTGGATGAGGGCCGAGAACTATCTCGATCGGCGCGGCGGAATCGCCGTCTTCGTTTCCCGTTTCCTGCCCGTCTTTCACTCCCTCATCCCGCTCACCGTCGGCATGAGCACAATGCGGTACCGGAAGTTTTTGTATTGGACTCTTCCCGCGTGCCTTATTTGGGCCGCGACGTATGCCTCCGTCGGGTGGGCGGCGGCCGGTACCTACCGCGAGCTTTCGGGAACCCTTCACGGCGCCGGCTACGTCTTCGTCGGAATTATTGCGGGATTCCTCGTCGTCGTCTTCCTTGTTCGGATGTTGTTGGCACGCAACCAGCGTCGCCACATGGAACTCCCGGGCGATGGCGATGCCACCACCCGGGAGGACCTTCCGTGATGCAGGGAACTGCCGGGAACTAGATCAAACCCTTTTCCGTCAGCCAGTCCTTCGCCACCTTCTCCGGCGACGGCTTGGAGTCGCCCGCGCTGATCTCATTGAGCTTCATGAGATCTTCCGTCGTGAGCTTGTTGGACACGAGGTTCACGAGGTTGGCCACGCCAACGCTGTACGACGCTTCGTTGAACAGCGGCACAATGTTTTGCGCCGCAATCAGGTGCTTCGGGTCCTTCAGAACCACGAGGTCGTTCTGCGCGATTGAGGGCGTCGTGGTGTAGATGTCCGCGACCTGAATGTTTCCCTTGAGCAGGTCGCTCAAGGTGCCCGGCCCGCCGTAGTCGTCAATCGCCTTGAACTTCCAACCCGTGACACCGTAAACGGATTCGAGCCCCGACCGCCCGTACGAGCGTCCTTCGAATTCCGTATTTGCCCCGATCGTAATCGTGGACGCTATCGGTGCCAGATCGCCGATGCTCTCGAGATTATTTGCCTCGGCAAACTCTTTTGTTACGACGAGTGCATCAGCGTCTTCGGCTTGCGCCGGGTCCGCGGTTTTCAGCTTCAATGGTTTGAGCGCGGCAGGCAGCGCCGCCATCACGTCTGCGGTCGACGTGGCGGTGGCTTTCGGGTCAGCGCCGTACAAAAGGTTCCCGGCGTAGTCCGGAATGAGATCGATCGATCCATCCTGGAGCGCGGGAATGAACGTCTCTCGTGAACCGATGGAAGGTGCGTAATCGATCTTGTAGCCGTTCGCGGCCAGGACCTGTCCGTACAACTGCGCAAGAATGTCGCTTTCCGCGAAGCCTTGCGAACCGACCGTCAGTGAACCGAGCTCCGGCTTCGAGTCGCCGCCCATCGGGTTTCCCGACGCGCATGCCGCCAGGCTCGCGGTGAGCCCCACGGCGGCTATTCCCGCGATGATTCGTCGTGTGATGTGTGATTGCATTTTTTCAACCTCCTGTGATGGGTGTCCCGGTCCTAACGGCGGGCCAAATGTTGAATCTTGACCTCCGGGTTGTGCGTGCTGACCCGCGGGACACCCCATGCGGGACAACAAGTTTTTGAATGACGGCCAGTAGCCCGTCTGCCGCCAGCGCCAGAGCCGCCACCAAAATGGCGCCGGCAAAAGCGATCGTGTAATCGTGGTACGCGAGACCCTCAATGAGAAAACGGCCGAGTCCGGTGAGCCCCACGTAGGCCGCAATCGTCGCCGTGGCAATGATTTGGAGCGTTGCGGAACGGATGCCGCCCAGGATGAGCGGCAAGGCTAGCGGTAATTCGACTTTGCCTAGGATCTGCCACTCGGTCATCCCTATCGCGCGCGCCGAATCTATGGTCTCGCGGTTCACGGAATCGAGCCCGGAATAGGCTCCCGCGATGATGGGCGGAATGGCGAGAATGGCCAGGACCGACAACAGAGGCCACAAACCGAGTCCCGTGAACAGGATGATGAACAGCAGGAGCCCGAACGTGGGAAGTGCGCGGAACGCTCCCGTGAGCGCTATGACAAGATTCTTTCCCTTGCCGGTGTGCCCGATGAGCAGGCCGACCGGGATACCGATGAGCAACGCGACACCCAGACTCAGCCCGGTATAGAGAAGGTGATCCAGCAGCCGCGGCAGGATCCCCTTCTCTCCCATGAGATTCGCGGGATCGAAAATGAAGGCTATGGCGTCCAGAAACAGCATCACGCAGCACCTCCCGTCACGAGAGAGGCGCGCGAGGTCTCTTTCGTGCCTCTGGCCCACGGCATGAGGAGTTTTCCGATCAATACCAAGATCTGGTCGAACGCAATAGCGATGATGAGGGTAAAAACGATCCCGATCATGACTTCCGTGGGGAAGTTTCGCTGATATCCGTTAATGAACAGATAGCCCAGGGCGCCGTTCCCGACGAGCGCACCCACGCTCAGCAGGCTCACCGTCGTCACGGAAACAACCCGCAGGTTTGCGAGCAGCACGGGCCCTGCCAACGGAAACTCCACCGTCCAGAACCGGGAACGAGAGGAATATCCAACGGCGGTTGCCGACCGGATGACGTCCTGAGACACCGACGCAAATGCATCTGCCGCGCCCCGAACCATGATCGCTATCGCGTAGATCGTGAGCGCAACCACGACGTTTATCGGGTTCAAAATTTTGGTTCCGAGTACGGACGGCAGCGTGACGAAGAGGGCGAGCGACGGAATTGTAAAGAGTATCCCAAAAAGTGCGAGTTGTATTGCGCGCGTCATTCGGAAACGGTTCGCGAGCCACCCCAGCGGTATGCAGGCTATGAAACCAACAATGATCGGGATTGCGCACAGTCGCACGTGTTCGAGCGACAGGCCGAGGACCAGATCACGGTTCTCCCATAGCCACTGCATCAGGCGTCGCCCGCCTGATCTGACTTGTTGGAGATGCTTCGCGACTTCGGGCTGCTCGTGGCGCCCGCGATCACGCCACCGGGAGCATCCACGACCCCCGCCGCGTTTCCTGAGCCATCCACGAGCACAAGATCGTCGCCATGCGATGTGACGCTGGAATCCACCGACAGCCTGCGCTTTCCGCGACCTGCTCCTATGAAGCTTGCGACGAATTCGGTTGCGGGGTTCGCGAGGATCTCACTCGGGGCGCCCTGCTGTTCGATGTGCGCACCCTCCCGAAGAATGACCACCTGATCGCCGAGTAGAAATGCCTCATCGATGTCATGCGTCACGAAGACGACGGTCTTGCCCAGTTCCTGCTGCAAACGGATGAGCTCCTGCTGCAGGTCGGACCGCACTATCGGATCCACCGCGCCGAACGGTTCGTCCATGAGGAGGATGTTCGGATCGACCGCCAGCCCTCGTGCAACACCGACCCGCTGCTGTTGACCGCCAGAAAGCTGGTTCGGATAGCGCCGCGCGAGGGAACGATCAAGCCCCACCGTGTCGAGGAGCTCCAGCGCCTGTTCGTGCGCGACGCGTTTGGGAACCCCTTCCAGGAGCGGAACCGTGGCCACGTTATCGATGACCCTGCGGTGCGGGAGCAGCCCCGAATTCTGCATGACGTAGCCAATGCTCCTGCGAAGTTTCACCGGCGAAAGGCTCGCCACGTCGACTCCGTCGATCTCGATCATTCCTTCAGTCGGATCGACCATTCTATTGATCATTCTCAACAGCGTTGTTTTGCCGCAGCCGGAGGAGCCCACGAGCACAGTGGTTTTTCGCGAGGGGATAACGAGGTTGAAGTTTTCGACCGCTCGCGTACCGTCGGCGTAGCTCTTGGAAACTCCGCGGAACTCAATCACGGTGAATACCACCCATTCCTCGTCACAACCGGGTTTCGAATCAGTGTCGTGCTGTTTCGGTGAACGCCTAACGAGCACCAAACGAAACATTCAAACACTATTCGGAGCGTCTGGCATTCCCGATTGGTGGAATTCCCAGACTTTTGTGACGTTACGACGCGCTCGTAATCGTGCGCTCCAGATACGTGCGCGCAACAGACTTTGCCTCGTCGATGAATGCTTTTTCACCTTTGGAGGCGTGAGCGAATGCTCGCGCCAACAGCGAATCCACGAGGGTCAGTGCCACTTCCAGTCGAAATGCCAGCCTGCCCTCTGCACGGATTCCGAATCGGGATTCCAGAACCGAAGCCAGATTCCCCGCAAGCGCAGCATATCCGGAGGAAGGGTTTTCACGTGGGCGCAGATCGAGGACGTCGCCGAACCGAAGCGCCGCGAATGCCGGCTCGGACGAAAATGCTTTCACCAACTCGTCGATGACCTTTTCGACGACGGACCACCAGTCCACGAGCGAGTTGTGGTCGAGTGCCGAGTCGATTCGAGTGGAAAACCGGTCGGATGCTCGCGCGGCGACGCTCTGAAGAACCACGATGCGATCAGGAAAGTACCGGTAAACGGTCCCAATTGATGCCCCTGCGCGCTCCGCCACCATCGCGGTGGTCAGCCGTTCGCAGCCCACCTTGTCGATTGTCGCAGCGGCGGCATCGAGCAAGCTGGACAGCCGCGCACTGCTCCGCGCCTGAATCGGCTCATTTCGAAGAAGTGTTGTCGATTCGGTCACAGTCAACTCCATCTCGATTGAGCCACATCGTGGCGGTCCACATCCATCTGGAATGAACGGAGAAATATTATCGCGCTGCATGGCAGGGGCGCCCAAAAAATCCACAAAGCACCGAAATAAAGAACAGATTCACAGGATCGCCGAGCATCTCCGGGTGCACGAGGGGTACGGCCGGGCATGAAAGACTGGTTCCATGACGGGACCGCCGACGAATTCCGCTGCCTCGCCGGCGGACGAGCCCATCAGTAAACTCCCGGCACGGCTCGAAGACCGTTATCATCGGTTTCGCGAGCGTCGAGCGCGACGCCGAGGGTATACGCCGATCGTCATGCCGTATACCGGCTATGGCTCCACGGCCTGGATTCGCGTGCTCTCGCGAGTTCTGCTCGCTCGACCGGGCGTCGAGGACGAGATTCGATACAAAAAAATTCGCGGCTGGCGCAGCTTTACCAGCGTTCCCGTCGGCGATGCCGCCGTGACCGTCTCCGTCAACGGGGTCGACTACATAATCGTCGCTGATCGAGGCGGCGTCATCGACGATGTGATCGAGGTTTCACTGTCACCGGGCTGGCACACCATCACGCTTCATACGGAAGGATCCCGCCCAGTCGAAGCGCCCGTGTTCATCGTCGACCCCGAGGCCAAGATCGGTTTGCTTTCCGACGTCGACGACACGGTGATGGTGACCGCCCTCCCGCGGCCGCTGCTTGCCGCGTGGAATACTTTCGTTCTTGACGAACACGCGCGAACCCCGGTTGCCGGTATGGCCGTGCTCTACGAAAAGCTGATCC
The DNA here is from genome assembly GCA_044464485.1 of Agreia sp. Taxonomy (GTDB): domain Bacteria; phylum Actinomycetota; class Actinomycetes; order Actinomycetales; family Microbacteriaceae; genus Terrimesophilobacter. The sequence goes on along the minus strand of JBIQLG010000001.1, from coordinate 290,327 downwards.
GCGACCACCCCGGCTCGCTCGTCGTCTACCTGTCCACCGGCGCATGGAACGTGGCTCCAACTCTCACCAGATTTCTCTCTCGGCATCTTTACCCTCCTGGCCCGTTGCTCCTGACCGATTGGGGCCCCACCCATGACCGGTGGTTTCGCAGCGGTCGCGAACACAAAGAGCACAGCATGCAGCGGCTGGTGGAAGAATTCCCCAACATCCAGTGGATTCTCGTCGGAGACGATGGACAGCACGATGAGGATCTCTACAGCAACTTCGTCGAGACGCACCCGGCTCGCGTCGCCGCCGTGGCAATCCGGCAACTCTCCGGCGGCGAAGCCGTGTTGGCAGGCGGGCGCACAACGATCAAACCGTCGGATCGCGAAACCACTGTCCCCTGGGTGAGAGCCCCGGATGGCGCGGGCCTCGCGGACGAACTTGCAAAACTCGGCCTTTTGTAATCTGGGCGTTCTGAGCGCCGCGAATGCCACGATGACCGCTCAACCGACCGGTTGTCCGATAGCGTGGACTGTCGTTCATGCCGCTGAGCCCGCGGCAGCAGATTCGTTTGGGAGACTTCGTGATGGAACCCGGCCAACTCGTAAGGCATGACGCGGTAAAGCGGATGCTGCGCATCAGCAGGATTACCGACCTTTCTCCGGGCTTTCGCCGGCTCACGCTCAGCGGGAGCGAAGTCGACGGATTTGTGAGCCTTGGACCCGCAGACCACGTCAAAGTCTTTCTGGGCGATGACGTGAGGCGCGATTTCACACCCCGTGCGTTTCGGGCTGCCGACGACACGGCGCCGGCCGAACTCGATATCGATTTTTACCTCCACGGCGATGGCGCCGCCTCGACGTGGGCGGCCACCGCATCCATCGGAGATTCCGTCGCGATCGCGGGCCCGCGCGGTTCCCGCCTTCCACCAACCGGAGCGAGCCGCGTCATCCTCGGTGCCGACGAATCGGCACTTCCGGCGATGGCACGTTGGATCGAAATGCTTCCGGATGACGTCGAGATCCTCGGGTTCGTCGAGCTCGGGAATGCCTCAGATGCCGCATACCTTGATCCGGAGCACGTTCACAAGGCGAGAATTCTGTGGCTTGAGAAAGACGGAGGCCTGGAACGCGCACTGCGCGGCGTCGGCTCTCTTGATGCGAACACGTTCCTTTGGATGGCGGGTGAAGCCACGACGCTTGTCACCATTCGACGCTACTTGCGGCGTGAACTCTCGCTTCCGCGGGACAACGTAAAGATCGACGGTTACTGGAAGCGTGGAGAATCCGGTCGCGACCATCATGCCCCCGTAGACCCATCGGACCCCGACGACTAAGTCGCGGGGTCCGATGTCAGGCTCACACGGCGGATGCCGCCGCAGCGCGGCTAAACGCTGCGCCGACCGGTGATGACCCGTGCAAGAAACACGATAACCGCGATGATCGCGAGGACGATGCCCACCCACAGAAGGAAGTTCAGTGACTGAACAAACCCACCGGTGATCAACAGGATGATGGCAACGATGACAATGATGGCGAGAAGCAGATTCATGATTTTTCTCCGTTTCTGTTGACTACACCATACGGCCCGATGCCCCCCAAACAGGGGCCTTCCAGTTAACGCCCAGCTAACTCAAAGTCTGCCATCGCCGGGGCCCGGAGGAACCTGCTCGGTATTCCTCCAGCGCGACCTCACTGTTCTTCCATGCCGTCAGCACCGGCTCAACGATCCGCCAGCACTCTTCGATCGCGTCGGCGCGAACGGACAGTGTCGGGTCATCTGAGAGGAGCCCGGCCAGAACTTCGCCGTACGGACCGAGTTCCCCCGCTCCGAATTCCGCGTTGAGCACGACCCGATCCAACGTGAACGGATCGCCCTGGCCGTTGATGTTCAGATCGAGGCTGATGTCATCCGGGCTCAGCGAAATGCGCAGCGACGCGGGACCCGGTTTCCCGCGCAACCCCTTGGGCAGATGAGGAACGTCCTTGAACGTCACGATGATCTCTTTGCGGATGTTCGCAAGCGCCTTTCCGGAACGCAGAGTAAATGGGATTCCGGCCCACCGCCAGTTCTCGATTCCGAAGGTCACCTCCGCGAGGGTTTCCGTGTTGTTCTTCGGGTCGACACCGGGCTCTTTGGCATAGGAAGGAACTTTTCGGCGCCCCACGGTTCCCGCGGTGTATCGTGCGCGTCGACTCGCCGACTTCGGATCGCCGTTCATGACGCGCGTGGCACGAAGCACCTGGGCCATCGCCCCACGAAGGTCATCTGCGTCAAGACTCGACGGCGCCTCCATGGCCACCAACGCCATGACGAGCAAGAGATGACTTTGAATCATATCGACGAGGGCACCGGCCCCGTCGTAGTAGCCCGCCCTGCCTTCCAACGCCAATTGCTCGTCGAAAACGATGTCGACGCTGGCGATGTTTTGCGCATTCCACACCGGTTCGAAAATACGATTGGCGAATCGAAGTCCCAGCAGGTTGAGCACCGTCGACTTGCCCAGAAAATGGTCTACGCGATGCAGGTGCTGCTCCGGAATGATTTTCACGAGTCGCCGATTGAGAGCGATAGCGCTCTTCAGATCAGTGCCGAACGGTTTTTCCAGCCCAAACACTGTTCCCTTGGGAAGCTCGACTTTCGCGAGAGCTTCCGTGGCCAATTCGGTGACGTGCGGAGGCAGAGCGAAGTAAAACGCGGGCGTGCCCGAGCACGCGGCGAGAATATCTTCCAGATCTTCCGCAGTGGTCACATCCGCCTGCCGATAGATCGAGCGCTTCGCAACAGATCGCGCAGCCGCCCCTCGTGCGCCTCCGGACTCGAACGATTTCTGAATTCTGGCATGCCACGCCGCTGTCGACATCGAATCACGACCGACGCCGATGACCAGAAGCTTGGACGCCTTTCCGCTCTCAATAAGCTGCCCAAGCCCGGGTAGGAGCAGACGTTTGGTCAGGTCTCCGCTGGCTCCAAAAATGACGAGAGTTCCAATTTCGTGTGGCATCTGCCTAGGGTAACCCCGCTCAGCGGTGCAAAGATGGAACGATGCCCCTTGCAATCGAAGACTACGCAATGATCGGAGACTGCCACACCGCAGCGCTCGTCGGCAAGAACGGAAGCATCGACTGGCTGTGCTTTCCGCGCTTTGATTCTGCATCCACGTTCGGTGCCCTGCTCGGCGAGGACGAGCACGGACGCTGGCTGCTTGCGCCTGTGGACAACAACGCCACGAGCACTCGAAGATACCTTGGTACGACGTTCACGCTCGTGACCAATTGGGTCACGCCGGATGGCGAAGTCGAAGTGACGGAACTCATGCCCCATGGCGATCGGCGCGCGGACCTCATCCGTCGCGTGCGCGGGGTTCGCGGAACTGTCACCATGCATCAGGAATTGCGCATCCGCTTCGGCTACGCGGACGCCATGCCGTGGGTTCGCCAGATCGAGGAGAAGAAACGTCACGCGATTGTGGCGATCGCCGGTCCGGATGCCGTCGTCGTTCGCGGTCCGAAGCTCGCGCCCTCCAACCATTCCCATGTTTCTGAATTCACCGTGAACGAGGGCGAGACAGTCGACCTCTCCATGACCTGGTACCCGTCGCACCGAAAAGTGCCACGGCGCTACAAGATCTCCAAAGGCATCCGCAGGACGAATCGCTGGTGGAATGACTGGATTTCCAGCTGCGATCTTGATGAGAGCGAATATCGAGATGAGGTGACCAGGTCCTTGCTCATCCTCAGAGCTCTCACTCATGAGGACACCGGCGGAATCATCGCCGCCGCCACAACGAGCCTCCCCGAGGACTGGGGCGGAGTTCGCAACTGGGACTACCGATTTGTTTGGCTGCGTGATGCTTCCGCGACCCTGGAAGTGTTGCTCAGTCGCGGGTTCCGGTCTGAGGCTCGGAGTTGGCGCAATTGGCTGCTGCGGGCGATTGCAGGTGATCCGGCGGACGTTCAGATCATGTACGGAATCGGTGGAGAACGCGAACTCACCGAGCTGACGATCGACAGCCTCCCCGGCTATCAGGGGGCAGCACCCGTGCGCAAAGGCAACGGCGCGTTCACGCAGTACCAGGGCGACATCTTCGGTGAAACCATGCTCGCCCTGCAGAAGGCGCGCGAGATTGGCGCGAAGGAGGACCGATTCTCGTGGCCGCTCCAAAGGGCACTGCTCACATTTGTTGAAGAGAACTGGCAACGCGAAGATCACGGCATGTGGGAGATGAGAGGTCCTACGCGCAACTTCACGCACTCGCGGGCCATGCTCTGGGCGGCTCTCGACTGTGGCGTGCGCGCAGTTCGGCATTATGGGCTCGATGGTCCTGCTGATCACTGGGAGTCCATTCGGAACCGCATTCGCGACGATATCGAAGAACACGGGTTCGACCGCAAACGCAATTCCTACACGCAGTACTACGGAAGCACCCACGTGGATGCCACCCTGCTTCAACTGGCACAGATCGGTTACGTTGATCACAACGATCCGCGCATGCTCGGCACTGTCGCAGCAATTGAAGAGGAACTGCTCAGCGATGGGCTGCTGAAGAGGTACCTTACCGAATCGAACGTCGATGGCCTTCCCGGCAGCGAACATCCGTTTCTCGCCTGTTCATTCTGGCTCGTGGAGCAGTATGCCTTCAGCGGTCGCGTGAAGGATGCCATTCCTCTCATGGATCGACTCGTCGGATTCTGCAACGACGTGGGGATGCTCTCGGAAGAGTACGACATCCAGCAAAAGCGCCAGGTGGGCAATACCCCGCAGGCGCTCTCGCACCTTGGACTGGTACGTGCAGCCGGGGCGATCTCGGTCGCCCTTGGCCGAGGCTCGAAAGGCGCATTGGGCAAGGTCAGCGAAGGGGCGTCGACGGCACCGCACTGAATCATGTTTTGACTGCACCTCGCGGATGCTTGACCCCCATCTGCGGGTAGGGTAAGTTTTGGGTGCACCCTGAAGACCCCGTGCCATCGGGGTGCGACTTCCGTAACCCGAGCGGAAGTGTTCCTTACACCCCCGGAAGGAACAACCGGCAATGTTTGCTGCGTTGAATGCAACGGCCCGATCCCTGAGCGCCCTCCCACCGTCGTTCGCCGCAACACTGACGCTGGCAGCGATTGCCCTGGTCATCGTGGGAATCGCCGTTCGCCGACTGCGACGTCAAGGAAGACTCACGTTTGCACACGCGTCGACGAGCGCCGCGACAGCCGCATTCATTCTCGCAACGGCGCTTCTGGCAAGCGTTTCACTGGGCTCCCCTGCGCCCGCAGCGGCCGAGTCAGAACAGCATCCTGCGGTGACCGATTCCTCCGGTACCGGAACGAGTTCGGATCAACCCCTCGTGTTCGAAGGTCCGGACGGGTACCAACTGCCCACCAAGTAGCGACAAACGCTCGGCGCTTACCTGAGTTCATTCAGACGCCGGGCAGCCAGGTCAAACTGGCGAAATCCTCGGGACCGATGCTGTATTCGTCCGCCTGAGTCGCAATAGTCGTGCGCACATCATCACGAACTTGATCGCTGCGAACCAGCACGAGCAGGCCATCCTGGCCACCGCGTTCGTGCGTGAGTCGAATGACGACAATCGATCCATCCGGCGACGCGCCGCCGACAGTCCACCTGCTCATGGTCCCGAGGATCTTGCGCCCCTTCGCGATGAATTCACCGTGGCTGTATTTGCTCGTGAGCGATGTGCGCTTTTCCTTGCCATCACGCGAGGTGAACACCTGTTCTTCCGTGATGACGAGCGGAGAATCCTGTTCAATGGAGAAACGAAACAGCGCGTCACGTCGAGTGCCATTCACCCACGCATCGACATTGGTCGCACCGAGACGCCACTCTCCTTCAAGAAGGTGTTCCATCCCCATAACATCGTTCGCAGACCCCATAGACACAACGGTACGCCTTAATTCTGAGCGTACTGTAAAGGCATGCGGGCAGTAGTCATTACGGAGCCAGGCGGTCCGGCGAATCTGAGGATCGAGGAACGGGCCGACCCTTCGCCCGCGGCGGACGAGGTGGTGATTTCCGTGGTCGCCGCGGGTGTCAATCGCGCAGACATCCATCAGCGAGAGGGGAACTACCCACCACCGAAAGGCGCGCCCGAATGGCCTGGACTCGAAGTGGCCGGCACGGTACAGGCACTTGGCTCGTCCGTGTCGCACGTCCGTGTCGGAGATCGCGTGTGCGCGCTCCTCGCGGGAGGTGGATACGCAGAGCGAGTGAGCGTCCCCACGACGATGCTTCTCGAGGTTCCGCCGCAGGTACCGCTTGAGGATGCGGCGGCGCTGCCGGAAGCGATCGCTACCGTGTGGTCCACCATCGTCATGAATGCCGAGCTTCGCGCGGGCGAAACACTACTCGTACACGGTGGTTCCGGCGGAATTGGAACCATCGCCATACAGCTCGCACGGGGCCTGGGGTGCCGTGTCGCGGTTACCGCAAGTTCCCAAGAGAAATTGGATGCGTGCCGAAGACTCGGTGCCGACATCCTCATCAATTACACCGAACAGGATTTCGTCGACCGCATCATGCAGGAAACCGATGGCGTGGGCGCCCATGTCGTGCTCGACGCAATTGGCGGTGCATATCTGGAACGCAACATTCGCGCTTTGGCGTCCCGCGGTCGCATCGAGCTCATCGGGAATCAGAGCGGGGTCGATGGAGCAGTCAGTATCGGTCGCCTCATGTCGAAATGGGGAAGCATCCACGCCAGCACGCTTCGCGCGCGCACTCTCGACGAGAAGAAGACAATAATGGCGAGCGTGAGAAAGCACGCGTGGCCGTTCGTAGCGGAGGGCAACGTCTCACCGGTAATCGACGAGACGTTCTCGTTCGAGAACGCGCGACGCGCGCACGAAAAGATGGAGTCCGGCCGCCACATCGGCAAGTTGCTCCTGGTACCGTGACGCTTCGCGATCGGTGTGAGAGCAATGCTCAGGGATAAATACCGCGGATGACGTGGGCTTCGACGACTCGCTCCACCGCAAGGGCCGTGGCTGCACCGCGCAAGGACAGCTTTCGTTGCCTCGCAAATGAATGCACGCGCGCCCACGCGCTCAGCATCCGTTCCTCCAAACGGGACTCGACTTCATCCTCGCGCCACCAGTAGGCCTGATTCGCCTGAACCCATTCGAAGTAGCTCACGATCACGCCACCCGCGTTGGCGAGAATGTCCGGCACGACAATGCAACCGCGTTGTTCGAGAATGGTGTCTGCCGCAGGAGTTGTCGGACCGTTCGCGCCCTCAACGATCACCTTCGCCTTGACGTTGCCGGCATTCTGCTCGTGGAGGACACCCTCCACCGCGGCAGGAATAAGCAAATCGACCTCGAGTTCCAGAATCGCGGGGCCGTCGAAGGCATCCGCTCCGGTGAAACCTACGACGCTTCCGGTTTCATCCACATGGTCGCCCAGCGCGTCAATGTCGATGCCCGAATCGTTGTAGAGCCCGCCGAACTCGTCACTTACGGCGACAACGCGCAGTCCAGCCTCAAATGCGAACTTCGCGGCTCCCCTGCCAACCTTGCCGAAACCCTGAACGGCCGCCGTCGACTTCGCCGGGTCCATTCCGTTGTCACGAAGAGCAGCCAGCGCGATGTGGACTACACCCTCCGAAGTGGACGTAGCTCGACCGAGCGACCCCCCGATGCTGATGGGCTTGCCGGTCACCACCGCGGGAATCGAGTAACCCTTGTTCATGGAATACGTGTCCATCATCCAGGCCATGGTTTGCTCATTCGTACCGATATCGGGTGCGGGAATATCGGTCTCCGGACCGATAATCGGCATGATCTCGCTCGTGTAACGCCTCGTCACGCGCTCCAGTTCCCGCTGCGAATGCTGCCGCGGGTCGATCGTGACGCCGCCTTTGGCGCCACCGTACGGGACATCCAGCAGCGCGCACTTCCAGGTCATCCACATGGCCAGCGCACGCACTTCATCGATGTTGACATGGGGGCTGAACCTCAAGCCACCTTTCGCCGGCCCGCGCGCGATACTGTGCTGCACTCGATAGCCCGTGAGCAACTCGATCGAGTCGTCGTCCCGACGAAGGGGAATGCTCACCGTGAGCTCTCTCGTCGAATGCGCGAGAATCGCGTACATTCCCGGATCGCACCCCAGCAAATCGGTAGCATCTCTCAATCGCGAGCGCGCATCTTCGAGCGGGGTGGAGATCGGATCAGCCACAGTGACTCCTTCGTCATCAGTTGCGACGCACCTGCTGTGTCGCAGATTCTCGGTCAGACAGCACCTCCACTAGCGTGCCACGAATGCGACGCACTTTTAGCCATGAGGTGCTGCAATGACCGTCATTTCTGCATCATCCGGTGCAGTATTTCGGATGCCGACAGCGGAAATCAGCCCACCAACGATCAGGAGCGCTGCGGCCACCACGAGTGCGCGGTGAAGGCCGTCGACGTCAAGGGTCGAACCGACAATAATTCCGAGCATTGCCACGGTAATCAGTCCCGCAACACGAGCGATCGCATTGTTGATCGCAGATCCGATACCCGATTGCTTTTCGCTGATGGATCCGAGAATCGCCGCGGTCAGCGGTGCGACGGTAATGGCAAGACCCACGCCGATGAGTATTATGCCGGGCAAAAGCTGCCACCAGTACTGCACGTCCTTCGAGACACCAAGCATGGCCAGGTGCCCCGCGCCCGCCACAAAGGGGCCGACGGCCATGAACACGCGAGGACCGTATTTGCCAGCGAGCCCTCCGAAAAAGGTGGAGAGCACCATGAGGATGACGGTGATAGGCAATACGGCGATACCCGCCAGTGTCGCCGGCCAGTTTCCGGACTGCTGAAGAAAGACGACAATGACAAGACTCGAGAAACCCAGCGCTCCATAAACGAACAATGTTGCCGCGTTTCCCACTGCGAAGTTCCGCACGCGAAACAGCGCAAGCGGCATCATGGGCGCCGTCGCCGTCGACTGACGCCAGACGAATGCCACGAACCCGAGAACACCCACCGCCATCGTCCCCCAGATGACGGGTGAGCTCCATCCGAAATTGTCCTGTTCAATCAGCGCGAACACGGGGGCACCGATACCCACGACGCAGAGGATCGCGCCAGGGACATCAATTTTCGTAGACCTGTCGCCCTGCGAATTCGATGCCACTTTCGTCAGCAAGACAAGGGTTGCCGCGATGGGAAGCACATTGATGGCGAAGACAAACCGCCACGATCGAAGGTCAACGAGCGCCCCGCCGACGATAGGCCCGGCGATGAAGGCCGCACTGGTCCATGAAGTCCAGGAACCGATAGCTTTCGCCTGAGAGCCGCCGCGGAACTCCGTCATGATCAGGGCAAGCGAACTGGGTACCAGGAGCGCTCCCGCAATACCTTGGATACCCCGGCTGACAATGAGCATCTCCACGCTTGGAGACAGGGCGCACGCGAGCGAAGCAGCGCCGAATCCCCACAGTCCCGCGCGGATGACGGCCACCCTGCCGAACAAATCGGAGAGAGATCCCGCCACAAGAATGAGCGCGCCAAGCGTGATGAGGTAGGCGTCAACCACCCACTGTTGCGTGGATAGTCCTCCGCCGAGTTCTCGACTGATTGCGGGGAGCGCGACATTGACCACTGACCCGTCGAGAAACGCCACGAGAGATGCGAGGATCGCGATGATCAGAACGAGTCGCTGCTGACGCGTCATAGTCCCAGTAAACACCCGAGGTAGCATTTTGGTCGCCTCGGTCGATCAGAAGACTCCAACGTCCGTGACATGGATGACCGCGACGCCCTGCTCGGCGGATTCCGCCAGATCGACGACAGCGCTGATGCCCCAATCGTGGTCTCCGGCAGGGTCGGCAAAAATCTGGCGCACGCTCCACTGCTCAGGTTGCTGGTCAATCATGAGCATCGCGGCGCTGCGCGCATCCGCGTCGGTGCCGAGATGGTCGTGCGCGGCGTAATACGCATCGAGCGCTTCCCCCCAGCGGGCCGCGTCGAAACCCGAGTCGGCATCCAGTTCGCCGAGTGCTTCCGCATCGTCGAGGGCGGCGAGTTGCACGCGGCGAAACAGTTCGTTTCGCACAAGCACGCGAAACGCGCGCTCATTGGTCACCACGGAGGGTGGGGGCGGCGGAACCACCGACTCGTCGTCCAGCGTGGCAACCGGGTGGCTCAGCTCCTCCCACTCTTCGAGGAGACTCGAGTCCACTTGCCGGACGAGTTCGCCGAGCCATTCGATGAGATCGCGCACGTCGTCGTTCTTTGCCGACTCCGGAATCGTCTGTCGGATCGCCCTGAACGCGTCGGACAAATACCGAAGGAGCAGTCCCTCGGATCTGCCGATCGAGTAGAAGCCCACAAACTCGTTGAACGTCATGGCCCGCTCGTACATGTCGCGGACGACGGATTTGGGTTTCACCTCGAAGTCGGCGGCCCACGGCTGGGAGGCACGGTAGGTGTCGAAGGCCGCATCCAGCAACTCCTCGAGAGGTTTCGGGTGCGTGATCGCCTCGAGCAGTTCCATGCGCTCGTCGTATTCGATGCCTTTGGCTTTCATCGCGGCTATCGCCTCGCCACGCGCGAGGTGTTCCTGCGCGGAAAGCACGGGCCGCGGATCATCGAGAGTGGATTCGATGACGGAAATGACGTCGTGCGCGTATCCGGGAGTCTCGGGATCGAGCAGGTCAATGACGGCGAGCGCGAACGGGGAGAGCGGCTGGTTGAGGGCGAAGTTCGGCTGCAGGTCGACGGTGAGGCGGAGAGTAACCGCCTGGCCCCCTTCGAGATGATCGCCTTCGTCGATCTCCTCAGGGAGCGACACCTGTTCGACGATGCCCGCCGTGCGCAGCGTGCGGTAGATCGCGAGAGCGCGCCGAGCAAGCTCACGCTGCCTGTGGCGAGGCTCGTGATTGTCTTCGACGAGCGCGCGAACCTCCGCAAATGCGTCACCGCCGCGGCCGATGACGTTGAGGATCATCGCGTGGCTCACCGTCATTGCGGAGGTAAGTTTTTCCGGTTCGGCGGCGACAAGCCGCTGGAAACTCGGCTCGCCCCACGACACGAACCCCTCCGGCGCTCTCTTGCGCACGACTCGCTTGAGCTTTTTCTCGTCCCCACCCGCTTTGGCGACGAGGCGCGCATTTTCGACCTCGTGTTCGGGAGCCTGCACGACGACGGTGCCGGCGGTGTCAAACCCGGCACGGCCGGCGCGTCCGGCAATCTGGTGGAATTCGCGGGCGCTCAGTTGCCGCATCCGGATGCCGTCGAACTTGGTGAGGGCGGTGAGCACGACCGTGCGGATCGGCACGTTGATGCCGACGCCGAGCGTGTCGGTGCCGCAAATGACCCGGAGGAGACCGCGCTGGGAGAGCTGCTCGACGAGCCGACGGTACTTGGGCAGCATTCCAGCGTGGTGCACCCCTATGCCCGAGCGGATGAGCCGGGAGAGCGAGTGCCCGAATTTTGTCGTGAAGCGAAAATCGCCGATGAGGTGGAGAATCGCATCGCGCTGCTGCCGGTCGATCACTTTGACGCTCGTGAGCGCTTGAGCCCGCTCGAGGGCCGCCGCTTGCGCGAAATGCACGATGTAAATGGGCGCCTGACCGGTCGAAAGAAGCTCTTCGACGGTTTCGTGGATGGGGGTTGTCGCATAGTAGAAGTGGAGGGGCACGGGCCGATCCACGCTCGTGACGGTGGCCGTCGGTCGTCCGGTGCGTCTCGTGAGATCCTCGGCGAGCCAGTCGATGTCGCCAAGCGTCGCGGACATGAGCAGGAATTGGGCGTTCGGCATCCGCAGAATGGGCACTTGCCACGCCCAGCCGCGTTCAGGGTCCGCGTAAAAGTGGAACTCGTCCATGATCACGATGTCGGCCGGAGTGCCGACGCCGTGCCGAAGTGAGAGGTTCGCGAGAATCTCCTGCGTGCAGCAAATGATGGGCGCATCCGCGTTCACGCTCGAGTCCCCCGTGACCATGCCCACGTTCTCCGCCCCGAAAATGTCCACGAGTGAAAAGAATTTTTCGGACACGAGCGCTTTGATCGGTGCCGTGTAGTAGCTCCGTTTACCCGCAGAAAGTGCCGCGAAATGCGCTCCGATCGCCACGAGCGACTTGCCGCTCCCGGTCGGTGTGCTGAGGATGACGTTCGCCCCCGTGACAAGCTCCATGATTGCTTCATCCTGCGCGGGGTACAGCGCGAACCCTTCGGCGGAGGTCCAGTCCGTGAACGCGGCGTAGACGGCATCCGGGTCGGACGTGGAAGGAATCTGCACCCCTTAACCGTCGCACATCCAGTGCCACCGGGTACGTCGCCTTATGCTGGAGGGATGCCGCAGTTGCTGCGCGACGCAAAAACTCACGGTGCCTCCGGCCCGCACCAGGGCTCGCGCTGGCGTTCGGCGTTCGCGGGGGTGGCGGCGGCGAGCGCGGGAATCGGAATCGCAGAGGTCGTCGCGGTGGTGTTGTCGCCGAGGTCCAGTCCGCTCGCGTCCACCGGGTCCCTCGTCATCGACCTTGCCCCGCCCTGGCTCAAGGAACTGGTCATCGGGCTGTTTGGCACGGCCGACAAAGTGGTCATCATTGTCGCGCTCTCGCTCCTCGTTCTCGTACTATCCGGCATCGCGGGGATTATCGAACATGGCAATCCTCCGTGGGGTCGCGTCATGATCGCGGCCGTGGGGGCCATCGCGATTCTTGCCGCCGTGACGCGCGCCGACTCGTCCGCGCTCTCGGCGATCCCGTCCATCGTCGCCGTCGTCCTCGCCATCATAATTCTCGGCATTCTCTCGCGGCGGGCACGCGCCATCGACTCGACGGTCGGAGCGCTCGAGCGCAGCGTCGAGCGGCGAACCTTTCTCATCGCCGCGGGTCTGACCACGGGTCTCGGAATCGTCGCCGCTCTGGGCGGGCGAATCGCTGCGGCCGGAGTCCAGGCGACGGAAACCGCCCGTCGGCTGTTCACCCTGCCGGCACCCGCCGTCGCCGCCGCGCCGCTTCCCGCGGGTTCGGCGCTGGAGATTCCCGGCATCGCTCCCCTCGTCACCCCCAATCGCGACTTTTACCGTATCGACACCGCGTTGATCGTTCCCTCGATCGACCCGCAGCAATGGTCGCTCACGGTGACCGGAATGGTAGAGAACGAGATCACGCTCGACTTCGATGAGCTTCTCGCTCTCCCCCTCGAGGAGAGCTACACGACCCTCGCGTGCGTTTCCAATTACGTGGGAGGAGACCTCATCGGAAACGCGCTGTGGCTCGGATACCCGATCCGCAATCTGCTCGCCCGCGCGGTTCCGAAGGCTGGCGCCGACATGGTGTTGTCGCGCAGCATCGACGGATTCACCGCGGGCACCCCGCTCTCCGTTCTCACCGACGACCGCAACGCCATCCTTGCCGCCGCCATGAACGGCGAACCACTGCCTGCCGAACACGGCTTCCCCGTGCGCATGGTGGTTCCCGGCCTCTACGGCTACGTCTCCGCCACCAAGTGGGTCACCGAACTGAAAGTCACCACTTTTGCCAGCGATGCGGCGTACTGGACGCACCGCGGCTGGAGCGAACGCGGCCCGGTCAAACTTTCCTCCCGCATCGATACACCGCGCGCGTCACGCCAGCTCGATGCGGGAACCGTCATGGTGGCCGGAGTCGCGTGGTCCCAGCACGTGGGCATTTCCCGTGTCGAGGTTCAGATCGATGACAGCCCGTGGGCGGAGGCGACGCTCGCTGAGGCGATTTCGGCCGACACGTGGCGCCAATGGTCGTATCCCTGGCCCGCGACATCCGGCCGGCACACGCTCACCGTCCGCGCGACGGATGCCGACGGCAGCGTGCAGACCGCCAAAGTCGCCGATGTCGTGCCGGACGGAGCCACCGGGCTGCACTCCGTCGACGTCAGCGTTTCCTAGCGCCGCCCGGGAACAGATCCACCGCGCCGAGCGGCCGTCCGACCGTAGCTTTCGAGCACGTAATCCCAGAAACCCGGCACATTCAGCGTGACGGGAACGAGCGCGTTGGGGATGCTCGAGCGAAAGTCCGTGACCGTCATTCCCGCGGTCCACTCCCCCGTCGTTTCCACCTCCACCCTCGCGGGCACGCTCGTGAAAAGGTCCGGACGGGAAAGGTAGGCGACCGCGCACACGTCGTGAACGGCCTGCCCGCCCCAGTCGGGGTCCTGCGGATCATTCCAGAATGTGGCCAGCGGTATGACGAGGTCGCGGCCGAGCGGGCCGAGTTTGAGCATCCTTTGTCTGATGCCTTCGGTCACGAGGGCCTGAAGGGTGAGGTCGAGACCCACCATGACGACGTTCCACCCGGCGGCGAACACCTCGGCCGCGGCTTCCGGATCGGCGTACATGTTGAATTCCGCCGCGGGCGTCGTGTTGCCGCGCGTGAACGATCCGCCCATGATCACGAAGGACGCAGCCCACTGGGCGATGCGCGGCTCTTGCCGAAGCGCCAGCGCGATGTTCGTCATGGGCCCGGTGGCGACAAGGTGGATTTCGCCTGGCGCCGCCCGCAGAGTTCCGATGATGACATCGACCGCGTGCCGCGCATCGAGGGGCAACGCGGCCGGCGGCAGGATGACGTCGCCGAGCCCGCCGACTCCGTGAACTTCCGCCGCATTCTTCGTTTCGCGCACGAGCGGACCGGCTGCGCCCGCGGCGATCGGTACGCTCGTGAACCCGAGATACTCGCGTAACTGGAGCGCGTTGCGAGCGGTGTTCTCGAGCGCCACGTTCCCGCCGACGGTTGTCACGGCAACGAGCTCAAGCCGCGGATCGGAGTGCGCAAGGAGAAGTGCGAGCGCGTCGTCGAGCCCTGGGTCGCAATCCAGCAGGAGTTTCGTGGACATCATCCACCAAGAATAGGGTGCGGCGAACGTCAGGGCACTCGAGCCGCACTACAGTGGTGCCATGACACCCGGGACCTGCTGATACCTCGTGGGTTTCGTCGTACTTCTGGCACTGCTCTCGAGCGTGTTTTATGGCGCATCCGATTTTCTCGGCGGACTGAGCTCGCGCAAACTTCCCGTCGTCACGGCGAGCGCTGCGATCTATGCGGCGGCAACGGTCGTTGCGGGTTTCGCGTTCTTGTTCGTGCCGTCCGTGTGGAGCACACTCGCAATCTGGTCGGGCACGGTGGCCGCTCTGTTCGCGGTCATTGGCATGGTGACGTTTTACGCGGCCCTCGCAATCGGCCCGATGAGCCTGCTTGCCCCTCTGATCGCGCTCATCCAAACCGCTGTGCCGGTCACCGTCGCTGCCGTGACGGGGCAGAGCTTGAGCATACTGGCCTGGGTCGCCGTAGCGATGGCGATCCTGGCGACGACGCTCATTTCGGTTTCGACGGGTTCGGCCGTGGAGCGGATAACCGCGCGCGGAGCGGTGCTCGCCGTCATTTCGGGGATCACGCTCGGCCTCACGGTCGTGTCGCTTGATGTCGCGCCGGAAAGCTCGGGCGTCATACCTGCATTCCTTGATGTCGCCGTAGGGCTCGTCGTACTTCTTGTGCTCGTCTCATTCCCACGCTTTCGCCGCGGTGACGGTTGGATGCGCGGCGAGCGGGCTGTGTCCGCCAGGCTGCTGCCGGTGGGCTGGAGTGTGTGGAGCCTCGCTGCATCGGGCGGCGCACTGCTTGGCGTCGGCAACGTGCTGCTCATGATGGCGCTTCACACCGGGAATCTCGCAGTCGTGGCCGTGCTGGTGAGTCTTTACCCGTTAGCGACTGTTCTTCTCGCGTGGGCACTGCTCAAAGAACGGATAGGACCAGTTCAACTTGCCGGCGTAGTTCTTGCGATCACCGCGGCCGTCATGCTCGGCCTCAGTTAAGCAGGTCGAGCCTTCGTCGATTACTCTTCTGGCAGGTCCTGATGCGTGGCGACCGCCAGCCTGTTCCACACGTTGATCGCCGAGATCGCCATGAGCAGTTCGACGATCTCCTTCGGCGCGAAACGGGATTCGACGTCCGCCCAGACCTCGTCGGTGACTCCGCCCTGGCTGATGAGCGTGACTTGTTCGGTGAGCGCGAGGGCGGCGAGCACGCGATCCGAATAGAGGGCGGGTGCCTCCCGCCATGCGCCGAGCACATCCATCTTGCGTTGATCGACACCCGCCTTGCGGGCGTCGCGCGTGTGCATCGCGAGGCAGTGGGCGCATCCGTTGATCTGGGAGGCGCGAATCTTGAGCAGCTCGAGCAACTCGCCTTCGAGCGAACCGGCGTGGATGTACTTTTCCATGGCGTACATGGGCTTGTAGGCATCGGGGTCGACATCGTGAAGTGAAATACGTTGACCGAATGACATGAGAAATCCTTTCAATCAATGGTAAGCCCGTCATGCCGTGCGCGCCGGGGCGAGTGATGGCGAGGCCGCCGACCGGAGGCGGGCGATGCGCGCCGGGTAGAATCGCAGGATGAACGTCGACCTGGGGGCCTGAGCTGGACACCGACTCGAACGAACCGGCCGGCATCGACCCTGCTGACCTCGACACGGTTCTGCGCGTGCTTGCCGCGATGAACGAACTCGATGAGGAACATCCCGATTTTCTCGCGGTGCGCCGCGCGACCGCGCGCATGTTCAAGGCCGTCAAGAAGAATCGGCGACTCGAGAAGCGCGCGGTGATCGCCGATGCGGACCGTGCAGTCATCGCCGCGACCGCGACCGGGGCGCCCGATCGTATCGACGACGAAACGCGCGGGATTCCGCTGGCAGCGCGAACGAAAAGCCCCATCGCCGGTGAATTGCTCAAGCCTCGGGCGTGCTACATCTGCAAACAGCAATACACGCGGGTGGACGCGTTCTATCACCAGTTATGCCCCGAGTGCGCCGAGTTCAGCCATCGCAAGAGGGAGGCACGCACCGACCTGACCGGCCGTCGTGCACTCCTCACCGGCGGTCGGGCCAAGATCGGAATGCACATCGCGCTGCGGCTGCTGCGCGACGGTGCGCACACGACCGTCACCACCCGATTCCCTCGTGACGCCGTGCGCCGGTTCTCGTCGCTGCCGGATGCCGCCGACTGGCTGCACAGGCTGCGCATCGTCGGCATCGACCTTCGCGACCCGGCCCAGGTTCTCGGGCTCGCCGATTCGGTCGCCGCCGCGGGGCCGCTCGATATCCTCATCAACAATGCGGCCCAGACTGTTCGCCGCTCTCCTGGAGCGTACGCACCGCTCGCCGCCGCCGAACTCGAGCCGCTGCCTGAGGGAGTTCTTCCCGACATGCTCACGTTCGGGCACACCAACGATGCGCACCCGCACGCACTGGCAGCATCCGTGGCCACGCATCCGCTTCTTTCCCGCACGGCTTCGCTCACACCGGAAGAGCTTGCCGAATTGGCGATGACGGCCGGCTCCTCGTCGCTCGAGAAGATGGCTGCGGGCACCGCAATCGACGCGGGGGGCCTCGTACCTGATGAACTGCACGTCAACAGCTGGACACAGCACGTACAGCACGTGGAACCGCTCGAGATGTTGGAGGTGCAGCTGGCGAATACCACGGCACCTTTCCTGCTCATCAGCAGGTTGCGTCCGGCAATGGCTGCGTCTGCCGCGCGCCGAAAGTACATTGTGAACGTTTCGGCAATGGAGGGGCAGTTCGCCCGCCGCTACAAAGGGCCAGGGCATCCGCACACCAATATGGCGAAGGCCGCGCTCAACATGCTCACCCGCACGAGCGCCGGCGAAATGCTGGAGACGGACGGCATCCTCATGACTGCGGTGGACACCGGCTGGATCACAGATGAACGCCCGCACCACACGAAAGTGCGTCTCGCCGAAGAAGGTTTCCACGCACCCCTCGACCTCGTGGACGGTGCGGCCCGCGTGTACGACCCGATTGTGCGCGGCGAGGATGGCGAAGACATCCAGGGCGTCTTTCTCAAGGATTACCGGGCCGCCGCCTGGTGATCTGCCGACGGGACCACTTCACGTCACGTAGACTGGGCATCTGGTTTTGCCGGGAAGTCTGGTCGGCGCATCCGTCGGCGACCCGGCAGGCGGTGCCGTCTTTGGCAGGAAGCCCATGACCGATTACCGAACGCATCGTTCCCGGAGAGTGCGCGCACACCGCTGGGTGACCCTCGAAACAACCAGCGGCGCGTTGCTCGTTCTTGCCGCGGCCATCGCGCTCGTGTGGGCGAACTCGCCCTGGCGCGCGGGGTATGCCGCTCTCTCCGCCCTTCCGGTGGGCCCATCCGCGCTGCACCTTGATCTGTCGCTTGCTTCGTGGGCGACGGATGGACTGCTCGCGATCTTCTTTTTTGTCGTGGGTGCCGAACTCAAACATAAGTTCGTGGCCGGAAGCCTGCGCAACTTCCGTGAGGCTGCGGTTCCCATGCTCGCAGCGGTGGGCGGGATGGTCGTCCCGGCTGTCGTGTTCGTCGCCGTGATCCTCGCCACTGGAGACACGCCGGCCCTCCACGGCTGGGCCATCCCGACCGCGACAGACATAGCCTTCGCGCTCGCAATTCTCGCCCTGTTCGGTCGCGGGTTGCCGGGCTCGTTACGTACCTTCCTGCTCACGCTCGCGGTGGTCGATGACTTGCTGGCGATCGTCATCATCGCCACTTTTTACACCGCGAGCGTCGACTTCCTCGCGCTCGTGCTCGCTCTCGTGGTCATCGCCGCCTTCGCGCTCGTCGCGCGGCTTCGCGGAGCGAAATGGTGGATGCTGCTTCCGCTCGCTCTTCTCGCGTGGGTGCTCATGCACGCATCCGGGATCCACGCGACCATCGCGGGGGTGCTGCTCGGGGTCGCCATTCCGGCGCGTTACCTTCACGGTGAGCGGTCTTCGCGCGCGAGGCGTTATGAGCACGTCGTGAAGCCGTGGTCGTCGGCTCTCGCCCTGCCGGTGTTCGCGTTCTTTTCCGCCGGGGTGTCGGTGATCGACGGCGACAGTGCTCGCGCGTTGTTCGGCCAGCCGGTTGTGCTCGCCATTGTGCTCGGGCTTGTGGCCGGGAAACTTGTGGGCGTGCTCGGAACGACGGCGCTCGTGACGAAGCTTTCCGGTCTGCGTCTGCCACCGGGACTTCTCCTCCGCGACCTTGTGCCGATCGGATGGCTCGCGGGGATCGGCTTCACGGTGTCGTTGCTGTTGGCGGAACTCTCCTTCCCGGCATCCGAATATCGGGATGGCGCAAAGATCGCGATCTTGAGCGCAACGGTGATCGCAGGCATTCTTGCGGCAGTGTCCCTGCGCTGGGCGAGCCGCGGGCACCGGCGATCGGTGAGTCCGATCTGGCGTCGCCGCTGGCCGTGGCGATGACAGAATTGGCACAATGGGAGTCGTGCCACGCTCGCCTGAGTCCACCGCCGGCCAGTTTCGGATTCGCATCTCCATCGTCGGCAGTGATCCGGAGATTTGGCGAGAGCTTGCGGTAAACGGAGACCTGACCCTTGCCGAACTGCACGACGTGCTGCAGATCGCTTTCGGATGGCGGGAGTCGCACCTGCACAATTTCACCGACCAGTATCCCTTTGCGCCGCAACATGAACGCCCGCGCATCGGCCGGAATCCTCGGACGTGGGCACCGGATGACCTCGAAAACGACGACGACGTGCTGACAGAAAACGAAGCGACACTCGCGCAGATCTTTCACGGGTTTGCGGGCCCGCTCTACTACAGCTACGACTTCGGTGACGGCTGGATTCACGAGATCGAACGTGTCGAGCCCATCGAGCACGCTCCGGCAGCACCTCGCGCCATCGCTCTTCGGGGCAAACGTCGCGGACCGCTGGAGGACTCAGGCGGGATCGCCGGCTACACCGAGAAGCTCGCCATTCTTGCCGACCCGCAGCATCCGGAGCACGAGGAAATCGCCGAGTGGGTGCACCGTGCCGCCCGGACAACGGACTTCGACCCTGACCTCATCGACGTGGCTGACATTAATCGGCAACTCGAAGCCAGAACTTGAGCCGCGATACATGGTTGACGATGAAACACTGTCGTCAACTTCGCTGCCTGAATGGGAACGGTTTGGTGGAGCTGAGGGGATTCGAACCCCTGACCCCCTGCATGCCATGCAGGTGCGCTACCAACTGCGCCACAGCCCCGCAGAATGCGATCACTCGCAAACAACTTCATTAGGTTACTACACCGAGGTACCCTCAGAAGCATCGGAGGTTGTCGCCCGCGTGGAAACACGGAACCTCAAGCGTTTCAGAGCGTGAATCGCCGAACGCATCTCCTGTGCGCGGTGCATGGGCAGAAAAGGCTGGCTGAATTCGCCCAGGTCGCTGGCCCCGGCACTGACGGCAACGGTTTCCACCGACAGACCATACTCGATTCCCAAAATCTCGATAGCTCCCGCACCCTGGTATGGAACGTAGATCGGTGTCGTAATGACCAGCACCGACCGGATGTCCTTCGCGCGCGAGGCCCAGAATCGATAGGTATCCACCGTGTTTGCCCTGCGGTGAAGCGGTTCGGATGACGGCGCGGCCATCACGCGCAGGAGAGTCCCGTGCAGTTGCCATGTGTCGATCCGCCAGCGCGCGTATTCGCTGTCCGGAAGCGGGGCATCCGATTCACTCGGCGCGGAAGCACCTACCGAACTGTCAGGATCAGCGAGGGAAAACGCCTGCCTCATGCCGGCGATCATTGCCGAGAACTCATCGGTGCCCTGAACACCGAGAGCCGGTGCGACAGCCAATTCGTCGCCCGCGAAGGGTCGAAATCCTCCGAGAAATGTTCCCTCACGGGCTTCGAGACCGCCATCAAACAGTTCCTTCAAATATCGCGGCTTCACGATGCCCGCACGCACCATCCCACCCGTCATCAGGACGGCGTCGTAGCGCGAGCGCCGCGGCGGCGGGGTGCCATCAAGTCCAAGCTCGGCCGCGATCTGGTCTATCGCTGCCGTTTGCCTGGGCGAGAGGTCCGGCCGAGTGGCGAGGTTTCGTTCCCGTCCGCCACGAAAGTCCCAGTGCGTGGCAGCAAAATCGTCCAGGGCATCGAGAAGACGCTGCCCTTGGAGTGACTCTATTCCCGAGTCAGACACGAACAGCGACACAACTCCGCTGTCGCGAAGCCTTAACGCCCAACTGTCGATGCTGTCGATGCAGCGCTGTTCATCCCCGCGTGCCGCATCCCAACGAGGAAGTTCCACCATGTCAGTGATCCAGCGGAACCGTCGGACAGTCGTTCCATAAGCGTTCAAGCGAGTAATACATTCGATCCTCCGCGTGGAAAATGTGGACGACGAGATCGCCGAAGTCCAGAAGTATCCACCGCGCCTCGGACTTGCCTTCGCGCCGAAGCGGTTTTGCTCCTGCCTCGGCGAGGCGGTCCTCCACTTCATCGGCGATCGCGGCGACCTGACGTTCGTTGCGTCCGCTCGCGAGGAAGAAGATGTCGGCGAAGGGTAGCGGTTCCGAAACGTCGAGCGCCACCAGGTCTTCCGCTTGCTTGGAGTCTGCCGCAGACGCAGCGACGGCAAGCAGCTCGCGGGCGGAAGCCGACGCCGTCATATCCGGCCTTCGGATTTCACAGAGGTCAACGTCACCAATCAGAAGATCTTAAAAATCATTCCGGCAATAACCAGCACGACGACGCCGACCATCATCACGCCCGCCGTGATGGACAACACCATCGGCAGGTTATTGCCTTTCGGCCGTTTGGTAGAGAGAAGTCCGTTAGGCGATGTGTAAGTGCTCACGGCACGAACCGCGCGTACCGGAGCGGAATCAGGCGCGGAATCCTCCCGGTCCTCAGCGTCAATGATCGAGTCGATGTCCGACCTGTCATAACGGGACGGATGAAGTCCGTTGACCCCAAGGCTGGCGGGAAGGGAAACCGAACCCGTCATCAAGATCTCCCCGGTACCGCTCACCGGTCCGGTGATCGGTGACGAAATCGGGAAGTTCGGCAGGACAAGTGCACTCGTCGTGATGGCGTCGCTGGATGAAATATCGCGCTGATGCGGCCCCACCGACGCATCTGACGGGGCGTCGATCGTGTTGCCGTGGGACCAGTGATCGACCGGAGCGGAAAAGACCTCGGGCGCCGTAACGACCTCGCGCAGCGGTTCTGAAGGCGACTGCGCCGGTGCAGGGGGGATTGCCGACGTCTCGGCGGGCGCCGAAACCGGAGCAGGTGTGGGCGTGACGGGAGTTGCCAGAACCGGCTCGACGAGAGGCGGTGGCGTTTGCGGATGCTCATAGAGCCGGTCGAACGCCGCCATGGCTTCGGCAAGCTCGTCCTTTGGCCCGGCAGATGCCGAATCCGGTACGGGTGCCGGCGCGACCGCGACGGGCATTGCCGGCACGGCCGGCGCAACGGGTGGGGCCGCCGCGTCGACAAAAGCCGGTTCGGACTCGGAAGGGGCCGTCCTGTTTCGCATCTCACGAAGTTCACGCCGGGTGAGTGTCCGTTCCACCGATTCGCGCGTTGGCGGCACATCCGGCTCCGTACGGGAGTTCGACGCCTCTTCGGGTGTCACCACGATTGGGGGTGAGGCAACGGGGCGTGAATAGCTCTGAGGAGCCGATCGGTTCGCATCGACCGACGTGTGGTAGTCCAGATCTTCGCTCCCCGGGGACGGCGGCGTCCAGGGTGCCGTCTGAGTCGATGAGAATGAATTCCCGCGCGCTTCCGGGCTGAAATCTCTCAGTCGATACGCCGGCGAATTTGACTCTGGCCGAACCGCACCCGAATTGCGAGGTCGACGAAGCGGCTCTGTCTCGCGGTCATGATTCTCGAGCGGTTCCCGGGATGGGCGAGGCGGCGTCACCGGCGGCGTCGGTGCTGGCCTCTCGAAAATTTGCTGATCAAAGGGGGTTTCTACCGGCGGCTGTTCACCCGTGTCCGAGAGCGTTGCCTGAGCCTGCGCACGCTCAGAGTCCCGGAGAGCCCGACGGCTCATCGGTTGCTGATTTTGCCAGGTTGTCACGAAAAACTCCGATACAGATGGTACTTGGAGATGTACTGGACTACTCCATCGGGAACCAGATACCACACCGGGAAATCCCGGCTGACCCGACTACGACAATCAGTGGATGAGATAGCCAGCGCGGGCACTTCTAGCAAGCTTACGTGCTCCTTTGGCAATCCGGAAACGTTTAACTGATGTCCCGGCCGGCTCACAGCTACGAAGTGAGCAAGTTCGAAAAGCTC
The DNA here is from genome assembly GCA_044464485.1 of Agreia sp. Lineage (GTDB taxonomy): Bacteria > Actinomycetota > Actinomycetes > Actinomycetales > Microbacteriaceae > Terrimesophilobacter. The sequence continues at coordinate 267,267 of JBIQLG010000001.1, read as the reverse complement.
GGCGGCATCCTTCCAATCGAGAATTTGAGCCACGGCATCCGCGCCCGAAATGAAGAAGAGATCGGCGTCCGGACGTGCACTGCGGAGCTCGCGAAGAGTATCAATGGTGTAGGTGGGTCCGCCGCGGTCGATATCGATGCGGCTCACTGTGAAATCCGGATTGGATGCCGTCGCAATTACCGTCATCAGATATCGATGCTCGGCCGCGGAAACATCCCGCTTCTGATATGGAAAACCGGTGGGAACGAAAACAACTTCATCGAGCGCGAAATGCTGCCGCACTTCGCTTGCCGCAACGAGGTGGCCGTTGTGAATGGGATCGAAAGTGCCGCCCATAACTCCGATACGAGACCGCTTATGGTTGCGGGCAGCCATCGTGGGTGAACCTAGTGCCCGGCGTGTTCGCTCGACCCGTGGCGATTCTCACCTGCATGAACCTTGTGAGCGTGGCGATTGGCGACATCCCGAAAACTCCACGCGACGATGCCCATGAAGAGGAAAACGATAAACGCGATGAGCGGGAATGCCCAGTTCGGCATTACGAGCGGTGCAGCGTGTTCTTCAGCGGCAGCAAGTGCAAGCAGTAGCATTTCATCTCCGTTCGGCCGGCGCGGCAAAGCAGTGCCAGCACCGCTACCAATCTACCGTGTTCAGCGCATTCGCCCGACTATTGTTCCGATGAGCCTTCGGAGGCAGCGGGATCGTTGCCGTGATCCACGGCGAATCCCTCATCGTCAGTCCACATGCCCGCTTCACGCTCGCGGATGAGTTCCGCGCGCGCAGCGGCCTTCGCGTCCATGCGGGCGAAATAGTCGTCGCGGCGTTTGCTGCGCGTGGGGCGGTCGGAGCCGTCCAACCGCGAATCCGCGCCACGCGGCGATGCGATCAATTCAGCAGTCGAGGTGAGCGTCGGCTCCCAGTCGAAGACGACTCCGTGTCCGGAACCGATGATGACTGTGGAACCGGCGATGGCGCCGGCCTTGAACAGTTCGTCTTCGACACCCAGTTTCGCGAGTCGATCGGCGAGAAATCCTATTGCCTCATCGTTCGTGAAATTCGTTTGCGCAACCCAGCGTTCCGGCTTGGCGCCAATAACTCGGTACACGTTTCCGCCCGAACCGCCCTCAACCCGGATGTGGAACCCACCATCGTCTACAGCCTTAGGCCGAAGGATGATGCGGGGTGCCGCAGGTTCGATCGTTGCTCGCGCTTCGGCCACAAGTTCGGCAAGGGCAAAGGAAAGCTGCGGAAGGCCCTCGCGGCTGGCGGTCGAGATCTCAAACACCCGGTAGCCTCGAGCCTCCAGCTCCGGGCGAACCAAATCGGCGAGGTCCCGCGCCTCGGGAACATCAATTTTGTTCAATGCAATGCACTGGGGCCGTTCCACCAGGGGAAGCTGCCCATCAGGAACGGGGTACGCGGCAAGCTCTGTCAAAATCACGTCCAGGTCGCTCACCGGGTCCCGGTTCGATTCCAGAGTGGCGCAATCCAGCACATGCACAAGTGCCGAGCAACGCTCAACATGCCGCAGAAATTCGAGACCGAGGCCCTTGCCTTCGCTCGCGCCCTCGATGAGGCCGGGAACGTCCGCTATCGTGTAGCGCACGTCGCCCGCCTGGACTACTCCGAGATTCGGATGAAGCGTCGTAAACGGGTACTCGGCAATCTTCGGTTTTGCGGCAGACAATGCGGCAACGAGGCTCGATTTTCCTGCGGACGGGAATCCGACGAGCGCAATATCGGCGACGACCTTGAGCTCGAGAACTATGTCGCCCTCCCAGCCGGGCGTGCCCAGAAGGGCAAATCCCGGCGCTTTGCGTTTCGTGCTCGCCAGCGCAGCGTTTCCGAGTCCGCCCTGGCCCCCCTCCGCCGCCACGAACCGCATTCCCGGCTCGGAAAGGTCGGCAAGCTCATTGCCGTCGACATCTTTGACCACGGTACCTACCGGCACAGGAAGCACGAGATCCGGGGTACTGAAGCCGCTGCGGTTGTCTCCCATGCCCGGCCCGCCGTTGTCTGATTTGCGGTGCGGTGCGCGGTGGTAACCGAGGAGCGTCGTCACCTGCGGGTCGCTCACAAGGACGATGTCGCCGGCGTTGCCGCCGTTGCCGCCGTCCGGCCCGGCAAGAGGCTTGAATTTTTCGCGACGAACGGATACGCATCCGTCGCCGCCGTTGCCTGCGCGAAGGTGCAGGGTCACCTCATCGACGAACGTCGCCACGAGTTCTCCTTGCCCTTAAACGCCGTAAGGCGAGCCGAAGCTCGCCCACGGGAAACGTGATTGCCGCTACTCGGCAGCGACGATGTTGACGACCTTGCGGCCGCCTTTTGCGCCGAACTCGACGGCACCGTCCGCGAGGGCGAAGAGCGTGTCATCGCCGCCACGTCCCACATTCACACCCGGGTGGAAGTGCGTGCCACGCTGGCGAACAATGATTTCGCCGGCATTGACGACCTGGCCTCCGAAGCGCTTCACGCCCAAGCGCTGAGCGTTCGAGTCGCGACCGTTGCGGGTGGAGCTTGCTCCCTTTTTGTGTGCCATGAGTGCCGCCCCTTTACTTGATGCTCGTGATCTTGACGCGGGTGAGTTCGGAGCGGTGCCCCATGCGACGCTTGTACCCGGTCTTGTTCTTGTAGTTCTGGATGTTGATCTTCGGTCCGCGAAGGTCGGTGACAACTTCGGCCGTCACGGTGATCTTCGCGAGCGACTTGGCATCATGGGTGATCTTGTCGCCGTCGACGAAAAGTACTGGTGCGAGCTCGACGTTGCCGTCCTTGTCCGCCTTGATGCGGTCGAGAACGACGATCGAGCCGACCTCGACCTTTTCCTGCCGACCGCCGGCGCGCACAACTGCGTAAACCACGTGGAACCCTCACTGTTGAAAGACTGTCTGAATGGAAGTCATTGGCGTAGAAAGCGGGCTCAGCCCGGCACACACCGAAGATCAATACTACCGGATATTTTGAAGCGCGGTCAAACCTCGCGCGAGGTGTTCCCCGTCGCCGAGTGCGCGAGGTTTCCACGGAGCCACAACCACACGATGATCGCGGCGAGCGCGGTCACAGGCGCGAAGGTGATCGCCAAACTCAGTGCCGTGTAGACAGCGTGGTAAAGCACCCATCCAATGTTTGCAGAAGCTGTCGCTGCGGCACCTGCCGCCCATCCGAAAGCGAGCCCCGCCGAGGTGTCGAACCCGGTGAAGATCAGACCCAGGATGGTCGCGACAAACACGAGGAGAGTTCCGCACAGTGAAGCCACAAGGGAGCGTCCGATGACTCGGGTGGGCCGCTGATGGGCGCTCAGCGGCGTGAGAAGCCACAGGCAGAGAAAAACGCCCACGACAAAGGGAAGCCAGCCTGAGAGCGCGCTCCATAGATAACCGGGAAAGAACATGCCCGAATCGCCGCCAGCATTGATCTGACCCAGCAATATGCCCAGATTGAGCAGCGCCATCAGAATCTGCTGGATGACCGCAATGCCCACGAGGGTTGTGGCGACGAGCACCGCAGCGGTAACTTTTGGGGTTCCTGCTCCGCCCTCTGCGCCGTTGATCATGATTGGTCTCCCCTGCGATTTGCCGTTCTAGACTCTCACGTATGACGGTTCTTATCGACCGGCCCCAGTGGTCGGCGCACGGAACTTTATGGTCACACGTGGTGAGTGATGAATCCCTCGAAGAACTTCATGCCTTCGCCAGCGCCGCCGGGCTCCCCGAACGCTCCTTCGATCGTGACCACTACGACGTGCCTGAACACCGGCATAGTGAACTCGTCGCAGCCGGCGCAGTCCAGGTAAGCAATCGCGAATTGGTTAAACGACTTCAGGCGAGTGGGTTGCGGGTCTCCCAGCGCGAACGACGCGATCTAGGCGCTGGGATCGACCGTTTGCCCGGCGGTGGATGCGCGACGTGAAGTACGCGTCTTGCCGCTGCCGACAGCGTGCGGTTCGGGAAGCGCATCGAGCACCGAACCAAGAAGTTTCTCCGCGTCTTGTGCGCTGACGCTTCGCGTGGCCCTAGTGGACTTTGAGAGGGGGATGTCCAGAATTTCGATGGTGGACGGATCCTCCTGGGTTTCGGAAGACGACCCCGTCGAGGATTCCGTGCCGGCCGCCGGAGCCGTGGACGGAGTCTGTGCCGCATCATCGAGACCTGGAGTCTCGCTGAGTTCACGATCACCCAACTCCACGACGGGCGCAATCGTGCTCGCGGCGATTTTCGCGAGCGCATTCTTCACATCATCCGTAATGGCATGAGTCGCGCCGTTGCCACTCTTTTGCGGCTGCTGTCCGCTCTTCCCCTTTGAGCGTTTCGGTTCGGGTTGCGGTGATTGCCGATGCTTCGTCACCGGGTCGTGATGCACGATTATTCCGCGCCCGGCACACGACTCGCACGGCACGCTGAATGATTCGAGCAGTCCCAACCCCAGTTTCTTGCGGGTCATCTGGATCAATCCGAGCGAGGTCACTTCGGCGACCTGATGCTTGGTTCTGTCTCTGCTGAGGCACTCGACGAGCCTGCGCAAGACGAGGTCCCGATTTGACTCCAGAACCATGTCAATGAAGTCGACCACGATGATTCCGCCAATGTCCCGCAGCCGGAGCTGACGCACAATCTCTTCGGCGGCCTCAAGATTGTTCTTGGTCACGGTTTCTTCGAGGTTCCCGCCCGAACCGACGAATTTGCCGGTGTTGACGTCGACAACCGTCATTGCCTCAGTACGATCAATGACGAGCGACCCCCCGGACGGCAGCCACACCTTCCGATCGAGCGCTTTCTCGATTTGCTCGGTAATGCGGAACTCGTCGAACGCGTCGACCGTCCCCGTGTATGCCTCCACTCGATCAGCGAGATCCGGCGCCACGGCGCTCAAATAGTTTTGGATCGTGGTCATCGCGTCGTTTCCCGAGACAACGAGCTTATGAAAATCTTCGTTGAAAACATCTCGAATGATTTTGACGAGCAGATCGGGTTCGCTGTGCAGGAGCGAGGGGGCCTGCGCTTTGTCAACCAGCGCGCTGATTTCCGTCCACTGGGCCGTCAGCCGATTGACGTCAAGAGTCAGTTGCTCCTCCGTGGCACCCTCAGCGGCCGTGCGCACAATGACGCCGACGTTTTCGGGCAGAACTTCCTTGAGTATTTTCTTCAGCCGCGAGCGTTCGGTGTCCGGAAGCTTTCGCGAGATTCCGTTCATGGAACCGTTGGGCACGTACACGAGATAGCGGCCAGGCAAGGACACCTGACTAGTAAGCCGCGCGCCTTTGTGCCCCACCGGGTCTTTCGTTACCTGAACCAGAACCTTGTCGCCCGGCTTCAGGGCCAGTTCAATGCGGCGAGCCTGCTGCTTGCCTTCGCTGGAATTTTCGGCGGCCGCATCCCAGTCAACCTCACCGGAATAGAGGACCGCATTGCGACCGCGACCGATATCGACGAATGCGGCCTCCATGCTCGGGAGAACGTTCTGAACCCGACCGAGATACACATTGCCGATGAGGGACGCTTCCTGAGCTTTCGCCACGTAGTGCTCGACAAGAATGTTGTCTTCGAGCACGCCGATTTGGATGCGATCTTCCTTCGAGCGCACGACCATCATGCGATCTACGCTCTCGCGCCGAGCCAGAAATTCGGCCTCCGTAATGACCGGCCGACGCCGCCCGGCATCACGTCCGTCCCGACGACGCTGCTTCTTCGCCTCCAGTCGAGTCGAACCCTTGACGCGCTGCGGCTCGTTGCTTTGCGCCTGCTGCTGTCGAGGCTGTCGAACTTTGACGACGGTGTTGGGCTGCTGCGCATCGACGTCGCCCTCTTCGCCGGAGCGTCGTCGCGCGCGGCGCCGAACTGATGTGGATTCAACGTCGGCCGCGCCTCCCCTCTTCGGCATCGGGGGAAGGTCAGGAGCCTGAAAGAGTGGGGCCAGCATGGGAGCGACCGGGGTTTCCACCGGCGACGTCGAGCGTTTTGCGGACGCCGCTTCCGCCGCGGACTTCGGCGGAGCCGCCGTGCGCGCCGTGCCGCGCGGTGCACGAGCGCGTGCGGGTGCTTCCTTCGCAGCCTTGAGGCCGCTGGCCTCCGGATTACCGGCCGTCGCTTCGCCGGGCTTTCCTTCGCCGGCTTGCGCCTTCGCGCGCGCAGACTTTGCCGGCGACTTCTTCACCGCTGCGCCCTGCACCTCTTTATTAGCGTCGGGTGCGCTCCTTGGTGGTTCCGCCTTGTTCGCAGCGCCTTTTCGCGGAGCGGCCTTTGCTGTCGTGCTTTGCTCAGCGGCCGTAGCCGTGCTGTCGGTGGGCTGAGCCGCAACAGCGCCATGTGCGTCGGCCGCTGCGGCCGATGACTCGGGATCCTTGGGCTTGCGGCCGCCGAACAGCCGCGACTTCCTGGGCTTATTTTCGTTTTTTTCCACCATCGCTGGTGCACTCCTAGTGCCCGGTGCGGGAAACCGCGCACCCCCGCCGGGTAATTTCTCGTGCGATGTCGGCCCCTGGCCGTTATCGCGAATCCTTTGCGTTCACACGCTTTCTGTCGCGATTCGACGAGCGAATCGCAGTTGCCCGGCTCAGAGACCGGGAAGCTTTATCTGGCTGACGCGGGCGCGGCCCGCATCGCTGCAGCCATTATCGCACGCCTGCGCAGCAAACCCAGTTTTTCTTCGTGGGATGATTGTGGATGTGATGAATAGCAGCCGCCCAGAGCGTCCTGTTACTCTCGCGGTTTTCCTCATCATTGCGGGAGCAATCGGTGTGTACGCCTCGTGGGAACTGACGGTCGCGAAGTTTCAAACACTGTTGAATCCCGACTCCGCACTCGGCTGCGACTTCAGCATCCTCGTTCAGTGTGGAAAGAACCTTGAATCCTGGCAGGGTTCCGTTTTCGGGTTCCCCAACCCCCTTCTGGGGCTCTGCGGATTCGTAGCGCCCATCGCCGTAGGCGTTGGTTTGCTGGCCCGCGCTCGTTTCGAACGCTGGTTCTGGATTCTCTTCAATCTGGGAATTGCCGGCGCGCTGGGCTTCGTATGCTGGCTTATTTTTCAAAGCATCTTCAACCTCTCGACTCTTTGCCCGTGGTGCATGGTGGTCTGGAGCGTCACCATTCCGCTCTTTTGGTCCGTCACCCTCTACACTCTCGCCGCGGGCCATTGGCCCGTCTCTGAGCGTTTTCGCGCGTTCTTCCGCAGTGCGCTCGGTTGGACTCCGTTCATCACCATCGCCAGTTACCTCATCGTCGCGTTGATCGCGCAGCTGCGGCTCGACGTCGTGCACTACTTATTCTGAGATCTCCCTCGGAGCGAACCAAGAACGGCCGGTCACCTGTGAGGGTGATCGGCCGTCCGGCGTGAACTACGAAACCTACTTGGTGAGGCCGTCCACGTAGTCCTGGTGATCTTTCATCCAGTCAGAAACGATCGACTCGTAGTCGCTGGCATCGGCGCCGCTGTTGTACAGCACGTTCTCCAGCGAGAAGAGCAGGTCAGAATCCATGTGGAAGTTGTTGATCCACTTCGTGAGCTGCGGGTAGTCACTTTCGAAGTCGCTGCGCGCGATCGAGTGAATCGACTCCGCGGTTCCCAGGGTGTCCTTGGGGTCCTTCAGGTCGCGGATGTCGTACTCGTCGTACGCCCAGTGCGGACGCCACAGCGTGACGACGATGTTCTCGTTCTTGTCGAGAGCGGACTTCAGCTCGGCGAGCATCGCGGGCGTCGACGACGTTACGAAGTTCATGTCCTGGAGTCCGTACTCAGGGATGACCGCCTTCTCGACGGCTTCGGTGAGACCGGCGCCCGGCTCAATTCCGACGATTCGGTTGCCGAAATCGCTCGCGTGGGCCGCGAGCTCATCGAGAGATTCGATGGGAGCATCCGCGTTCACTGCCATGGTGAGTTTCGCGTCCTCATTCCACGAACCGAGGTCCGCGAGCTTGTCGCCGTACTCTTTCATGTAGCTCGCGTGAGTGCGCGGCAGCCAGCCATCAAACGCCACGTCGTAGTCCCCCTGGCTGAGGCCAAGGAACACCGGCCCCGCGTCAGCGTATTCGAGCGTGACGTTGTAGCCCTTCTTCTCGAGGGCGAGCTTCCACAGGATCGAGGCGGCCTCACCCTCAGGCCAGCCGTTGAAGACGCCGATCGTGAGATCCGTCTTATCCGTGGTTTGCTCCTGTCCGCCATTGTCGGCGGCAGGAGTGGTCTCCGACGCGCAGGCACCGAGGCCCAGGGTCGCGACGGCACCAATGGCCAACGCGGCCAATAGTCGCTTTTTCATATTCTTCCTTTCGGCCCCCGCTGTGTTGGGGGTGATTGGCGGTAATGCACCGCGCGAATATTGCAGCTGCGAACTGCTTACTTCGCGGGCACCGTGTCGGTCGACATTTCGTCGACCGAGTTTGTGTCGACTGGCGTTGCGCCAGTCCTGGTCTTTACGCGGGACAAGAGGGAGGCGGACTTGCGCCCCGTGCCCAGCGCGGCAGTGAGGCGGTCCAGAATGATCGCGAGGATCACCACCGCCAGACCGGCTTCGAACCCCAGTCCGATGTCGATGCGGCTCAGCGCCTGAATAATGTCTTTGCCGAGGCCGGGTGCGCCGACCATGCTCGCAATGACCACCATCGAGAGCGAGAGCATAATGACCTGGTTGATTCCGGCCATGATGCTGGGTCTCGCGAGCGGAAGCTGAATCTGGCGCAAAATGCGTCCGGGTGACGCACCGAACGCCTGACCGGCTTCGACAACTTCCTTGTCGACGCCGCGGATACCGAGTTCGGTAAGCCGCACGCCCGGTGCTATCGCAAATGCGATGGTGGCGACAATGCCGGGAACCGCACCCACGCGGAAGAGCATGATCGCAGGAATCAAGTACACGAACGCAGGCATGGTCTGCAGAAAATCGAGGATCGGCTTCACAATTGCCGAGACCGCGGGAGATCGTGCCGCCCAGATCCCCACCGGGATGCTGATGACCACGGCGATGAAGGCCGCTACGAGCGTCAACGCCAGGGTGTCCATCGCGTTCGTCCACTGGTTCACTAACTCAATGAGCAGCAGGCCGACCGTTGCACCGATACCGAACTTCCAGCCCCGGATGTACACCGCGAGGGCCACAAGAATGATGATGATGACCCAGAACGGCGGCGCCGTGAGTACCCACTGAACACTGTCAAAGAGTGCTTTGAAAATGTTCTTGATGACGTCGAAGACTATTGAAAAATATTCGGTGATGAAGTTGACGAAGTCTTTTACCCACGAACCGAGAGGAATTCTGAGGTCGAACATCACTTCGCTCCTTCCGTCATCGTGGCCGGCTCATCCGATTCGGAGTCCCCGTTGGGCGCGGATTCAAGGAGCGTTTCGGTGATGATATTGATCGGGATTGTCGATGGTGGCTCCATGGGGTTCGGTTCGCCGTTTTCGGTGTTGATGTTTCCGACCGCAGCGAGCAGCGTCACCCGCGGAATCACGCCGAGCAGGCGCTTGTCCTCATCGATGACCGCGATGGGAAGATCGTTTTCAACCGCCACGCTGTAAAGGTCGGCGAGCGTCGCGTCGCCGGTCACGGCGGCGACCTCGGTATCGATGGCCGATTCGAGGTCGGTTTTACCGTTCTTAACCAGGTGCATGACGTCCCTGTCGCGTACAGCACCGATGAGCGTGCGGTTTCGTCCGACCACAAAGGCTGCGGATGTCTGCAGATCGCGCATCTCACGCAACGCCGCACGCGGTCCCGCGGTCCGCGACACCACGGAACGGGCTGCCTCCATCGCGCTGGATGCCGTAAGCACTCGCGCGCGGTCGACATCCTGCACAAACTGAGCGACGTAATCGTTTGCGGGATCGGTGAGAATTTCTTCCGGCGTTCCCACCTGCACGATGCGGCCGTCGCGCATGACGGCGATTCGATCACCGAGGAACATCGCCTCGTTCAGGTCGTGGGTGATGAAGATGATGGTGCGTCCGAGGTCAGCGTGCAGTTCGATGAGCTGTTCCTGCATTTCACGTCGGATGAGAGGGTCGAGCGCTGAGAATGCCTCGTCCATGAGCAGAATGTCGGTCCCCGACGCGAGCGCCCGGGCGAGACCGACGCGTTGCTTCATGCCGCCGGAGAGTTCCTCCGGCAGGTGATCCGCCCATCCGGAAAGGCCAACGACCTCGATTACTTCGCGCGCCCGCTCTACCCGCTCTGCGCGGCCGACACCCTGAATTTCGAGACTGTATGCCACGTTATCCAGTACCGTTCGGTGCGGCAGCAGCGCAAAATGCTGGAACACCATGGAGACCTTGTTGCGTCGGACGTGCCGAAGTTCTTTCGCGGGAATGCCTGAAATGTCGGTGTCGCCGATGGTGACGGTTCCCGAGGTCGGCTCCAGAAGACCATTGAGCATGCGAATGAGCGTCGACTTTCCAGATCCACTCAGTCCCATGACGACGAAGATCTCACCTGTTGTGACTTCGAAGCTCGCATCAATGACTGCGGCGGTACCGTACGAGGCCACCTCGTCGCGGGTCGCTCCCTCTTCGAGCGCGCGCACGGCATCCTGTGACCGTCGACCGAAAACCTTGTAAAGCTTATGGGCTTTGACTGCTATCGAATCGGGTTCTGCCACGGTTGCCTCCGCACCCCGCAGAATGTGTGCTCTTCGGGGTGGTTTTGGTCACGCCCGGGTTGGAATCGATGTGCCCACACTCATCAACAGCGATCCCCAATCACCTCGGGACGCCGGTCAGGGCTGGAGCGATCATGGGACCGGCTCCATCGTGCCAACCATACGATCGCGGTGTCATTCCTTCAGTTCGAGGGAAATCCGCGAGCGCGGTCTAAACTTGCTGGTCCACCGTATCAAAGGCAGCCGCCCCGCGCACGTCGATATATCGACTATGAACTGATCAAAAATGCTGGTCAGAGGCCCCAATTTGTCGGAATAATAGTCAACTTTGCACACCGCTTCGTTGCGGCTTTGTTACTCGACGCGCACGCTAGCTGAACCACAACGCAAGCTCGCGTGCCGCAGAGTCGGCAGAGTCCGAACCGTGCACGAGGTTTTGCTGGACGGCAAGACCCCAGTCCCTGCCAAGATCGCCTCGAATGGTTCCCGGCGCCGCCGTGGTGGGATCTGTCGTTCCCGCGAGCGAACGGAATCCTTCGATGACCCGGTTACCTGCCACCCTCATCGCCACAATCGGTCCGCTCTCCATAAATTCGACGAGCGGTTCGTAGAACGGTTTTCCGAAATGTTCCGCATAGTGCTGAGCGAGCAGGTCCCGGTCGGCCTGAACAAGCCGGATGTCCACCAGCTGATAACCCTTTGCCTCGATACGGCGGAGAATTTCGCCGGTGAGGCTTCGAGCGACGCCATCCGGTTTCACCAGAATGAGGGTTTCTTCTACGGGATCGTTCACGGGGTCTCCCTACCTGTGGTTGCGGTCTTCGAAAAATTTTGATGGTCCAGGCGGCGGGCAATCACGAAGCAGTAGATCCACAGTGCCGCAAAACCGGCACCAATGAAATACATGAGGGTCATGACGATTCCGGTGGCAATAAGAACTGCCTGCAGGACCCAGCCCAGCCAGACGCCCACAGGGTACCGAACGAGCCAGGCGCAAATGACCAGCACGAGAAAGAGTCCGCCGCCCGCGCCGAACGCGACCGGAGCAGGTACTGCTTTCAGCCCGAACGCCGTCACCGTCACAAAGAACATGAGCGCCGCTTCCAGCCCCAAAACGATGGAAAGCAGAGATTCGGTGGCAGTGCGAACGCGGCGTACGCGCGTGGCCCGATCTGTCATCGCTTCCATCCCTGAGTCGTCGCCAGTTCAATCGCTTCGCCAATGAGCGTAATCGACCCCGTAACGAGAACCGCCCTGCCCGCAGCAGCGGATGCCCACTCGCGGGCGTCGTCGAGCGCCTGCTCGAGCGAATCAAACTCGAGTTGCGGTGCGTCATGGGTCCAGTGTTCCATCTGCTCGGCGAGGGCATCCGCGGGAATCGCACGATCGGAGTGCGATTGGGTGACGTGGATGCGGGCGGCGTGCGGGGCGAGCGCCTCGACTATGCCATGGGCATCCTTGTCTTCGAGAATGCCCATCACGATAACAAGCTCACTGAAGTCAAAATAGTTGTCGAGGGCGGCCGCCAGCGCTCGCGCGCCATGTGGATTGTGCGCAGCATCGATGATGACGGTTGGGTCACTACCCAGAATCTGCAATCGTCCGGGTGATGTCGCCGTCCCGAGCCCCTCCGACAGCACGTCCTCGGCGATGGGTTGCGTACCCGCGCCGAGCAACGATTCCACAGCAGCAATCGCCACGGTCGCATTGATGGCCTGGTGATCGCCGAACAGCGGAAGGAACACATCCCGGTATTCTCCGGCGAGTCCACGAACCGTGATGACTTGTCCGCCAACGGCGACCGTCGTGGATTCCAGCGCAAATTCGCGGCCCTCCATGGCCAGCGTGGACTCCGTGAGAGCTGCGGCGCGTTCAAGCGGCTGCAGTGCCTCGGGTGCCTGCCTCGCAGAGACCACGCGTGCGTCGGGCTTGATGATGCCGGCCTTCGTGGTGGCAATTTCGGCGATGGTGCTGCCAAGCCGGTGAACGTGATCGAGATCGATCGGAGTGAATACCGCGACCTGCCCATCGGCGACATTCGTGGAATCCCACTCACCGCCCATGCCCACCTCGAGAACGACGACATCCACGGGTGCGTCGGCGAAGCAAGCGAATGCCAGTACCGTAAGCGCTTCGAAGAATGTGACGGGCACGTCGCCTGAGGCGGTCAGTTCGGCATCCACCATGTCCAGGTACGGCCGGATGTCATCCCAATTCGCCACGAACGCCTCGTTGCTGATGGGTTCGCCATCGATCACGATGCGCTCGTTCATGCGAACCAGATGCGGGCTCGTCATGAGGCCCGTCCGCAAACCGTGTGCACGCAGGATGCTCTCCGCCATCCGCGCGGTGCTGGTTTTGCCGTTGGTGCCGGTGATGTGGATCACCGGGTATGAATGCTGAGGGTCGCCGAGCAGCTCCGCCACTCTGCGGGTGGGTGCCAGGCGCGGCTGAGGAGCCGACTCCCCTACGCGAGAAAGAAGCTCAGCGTAAACCCGGTCCGCCTGCACCTGGAACAGTGCGTCGTTTCCGATCTCCGGGTCTTCGCCCGCGCGTGTCATACCCGCTCCAACGCGACGGCAAACGACGACCTGTGCTCGGGATCCAGCACTTTCTCATCCCAATCGTGAAGCTGCATCACCTGGTCACCCCACTCAATAAACGTGAGCGTGGTGGTCAGCGTCGCGGCGCGAATTTTTTCCTCATTTTGCATGATGGCGTTCGCTAACTCCGGCTCTGCGGCAACGCGCATCGAGATCCGATCAGATACATCAAACCCAAGGTTACGGCGTGTCTGCTGAACATCCCGGATGAAGTCGTTCGCGAGCCCCTCCGCTTCCAGTTCGGGTGTGGTCGCGGTATCGAGCACGACGAAACCATGCGAGGCGAGGAAGGACACCGCATTGGCGGAGTCCGCAGACTCGAGAACGAGCTCGAACTCCCCGGCCAGGAGTTCCGTGCCGCCAACCGTCACCGTTTCGCCGTCCGCGCTCCACTCCCCCGACTTTGCCGCCCGGATGATGCGCTGAACATCTTTGCCGATCCTGGGACCAAGTGCCCGCGCGTTAATCGACAGCCGGCGAGTAATTCCAAAATCTCCCAGGCTGTCCTCGGCGAGCGGGGCGAACGTGATGTCCTTGACGTTCAGTTCGTCTTTCAGGATGTCCGCGAACTCCTCGAGTCCCTCGGTGTCGCCGACGACCGTCAGCCCTGGCAGCGGAAGGCGCACGCGGTGTCCGGTCGACTTCCGGAGGGCGAGCCCAGCAGAAGCTATCTCGCGCACGCGATCCATAGCCTGCACGAGCGCGTCGTCTGCGGGAAAATCGGCGGCATGCGGCCAGTCTTCGAGGTGCACGCTGCGCCCGCCGGTGAGCCCCTTCCACACGGTTTCGGTAACGAGCGGTGCGAGTGGCGCTGCCGCGCGCGCGAGCGTTTCGAGCACCGTGTACAGGGTGTCGAATGCGTCGGCGTCCTCGCCGGCCCAGAATCGGTCCCGGCTGCGCCGGACGTACCAGTTCGTGAGCACGTCCGCGAAGTCGCGCAGTTTTGCGGCGGCGAGTGGGGAATCCATGGCCTCGAGGTCGACAGTGACATCCTCGATAAGCTGTCTGGTCTTGGCGAGCAGGTAGCGGTCGAGCACGTTCGTGGAATCGGTGCGCCAGCGTGCGCGGTAACCTTCGGGACTCCCTTCGAGACGATCGCTGCGCGATCCCTCAGGGAGCGAGGATGAAGTGTTTGCGCTGCTCCCTTCGAGACGATCGCTGCGCGATCCCTCAGGGAGCGGCACTGCGGCGCTCGCGCTGAGCTCCGTCGGTGCGCTCGCGCTGAGCTCCGTCGGTGCGCTCGCGCTGAGCTCCGTCGAAGCGTTGGCGTAGAGGGCGAAGAAGTAATACGTGCTCCACAGCGGAAGCAGGAACTCACGCACCCCTCCACGGATGCCCTCCTCCGTGACAACGAGGTTGCCGCCGCGGATGACCGAGGACGACATGAGGAACCAGCGCATGGCGTCTGCGCCGTCTCGATCGAACACTTCCGAGACATCCGGGTAGTTGCGCAGGCTCTTGGACATCTTCTGGCCGTCGCTGCCGAGAACGATGCCGTGGCTCAGCACATTGCTGAACGCTGGCCGGTCGAAGATCGCCGTGGAGAGCACGTGGAGCGTGTAAAACCAGCCGCGCGTCTGACCGATGTACTCGACGATGAAATCGGCGGGGCTGTGGCTGTCGAACCAGTCCTGATTCTCGAACGGGTAGTGCACTTGCGCGAACGGCATGGAACCGGAGTCGAACCACACGTCGAGCACGTCCTCAATACGGCGCATCGTGGATTTGCCCGTCGGGTCATCCGGGTTCGGCCGGGTCAGTTCATCGATGAACGGACGGTGCAGGTCGGGGTCGCCGTGGGTATTCACCGGAAGCCGCCCGAAATCCTCCTCCAACTCGGCGAGCGAACCGTACACGTCCACGCGAGGATATTCCGGGTTGTCGCTCTTCCAGATCGGGATCGGCGAGCCCCAGTATCGGTTGCGGGAAATCGACCAGTCGCGCGCGTTGGAAAGCCACTTGCCGAACTGGCCATCCTTGACGTTGTCCGGCACCCAGTTGATCTCCTGGTTGAGCTCGCCCATACGGTCGCGGAACTCGGGCACCTTCACGAACCAGCTCGACACCGCCTTATAGATGAGCGGGTTGCGGCAGCGCCAGCAGTGCGGATAGCTGTGCTCATAGCTGGCAACCTTGAACAGCCTGCCCATGGCGCGAAGCTGCTGCGTGAGCGGCTTGTTCGCCTCGAAAACCTGCAGCCCGGCAACACCCTCGATTTCGGGCAGAAACCGTCCGCCATCGTCGACCGACAGGATGACCGGGATGCCCGCCTGAGCGCACACGATCTGGTCATCCTCGCCGTATGCGGGCGCCTGGTGCACGATGCCGGTGCCCTCTCCGGTCTCGACGTAGTCCGCCACGAGGATCTGCCAGGCGTTTTCGGTGCCGAATGTTTCGACATCCGCGTAAAAGTCCCACAGCCGCTCATATCGGATGCCGCCCAGCTCGCTGCCCACGACGGTGCGCTCGATCACCGCACGCGCGTCGGCCGCATCCTCGTAACCGAGTTCTTTCGCATATGACGCGACGGTATCTGCCGCCAACAGGAATCTGGAGGAGCCATCCGCCGCCGGCACCACCGCGTATTCGACCTCGGGACCGACGGCGAGCGCAAGATTGGTCGGCAGAGTCCACGGAGTCGTCGTCCACGCGATGGCCTTCACGCCGGCGAGCCCGAGCGCCTCGGCTTTTTCTCCCGTCAGCGGGAACGTCACCGTCACGGACTGGTCTTGGCGCATCTTGTACACGTCGTCGTCCATGCGCAGCTCGTGGTTGGACAGCGGAGTCTGATCTCGCCAGCAGTACGGAAGAACGCGGTAGCCCTCGTAGGCGAGACCCTTGTCATGAAGTTGCTTGAAACCCCAGATCACGGATTCCATGAAGTTAACGTCGAGTGTTTTGTAATCGTTCTCGAAGTCCACCCAGCGGGCCATCCGCGTGACGTACTCTTCCCACTCTTTCGTGTATTTGAGTACGGAATCGCGAGCAGCCTGGTTGAACGCGGCGATGCCCATTTCTTCGATCTGGCTCTTGTCGGTGATACCGAGTTGGCGTTCGGCTTCAAGCTCCGCCGGCAAACCGTGGGTGTCCCATCCGAACCTGCGGTGCACCTGCTTGCCGCGCATCGTCTGGAAGCGCGGGAAGAGATCCTTCGCGTATCCGGTGAGCAAATGCCCGTAGTGCGGGAGGCCGTTGGCGAAGGGGGGTCCGTCGTAAAAGACCCACTCGGGCGAGCCTTCGCGTTGCGCGACCGACGCGCGAAAGGTGTCATCCTGCTTCCAGAACTCCAGCACGCGCTGCTCGATCTCTGGAAAACGCGGACTCGGACTGAGCGATTCCGAGAGCGGATCAGGTGCGTTATCTCCGGTGGAGCGGATCGGGTACGTCATGGTGGCCATTCCTCGTGTTGTCATCAACTACGAGGACGACAAGTGCCGCGGTACCACCTCGCTTGCTGTTCCCGTTGCGCGCGAACAGCCGCTCATTCAGGGATGTGACGGACCCACCCGTTCGGATCTACTGAGCGCTTTACCCGACCGTTGGTGCAGCGGTCGGCGCTGGCTTCGCGGCGAAAATCAGAACTGATCTTCCCCGTGAACCCCAGCGCGCGGTTCTCCCGAAAGCTCCCCGGTGATTGCCGGATCGATGCCTCTGCATGCGATTCTAGCGGGTTTTCACCTCTGCTCGGTTGACTGCGCGGGTTGCCTGTGCGCGAGAGCTGCCAGCACGGAAGCTCCGGTTTTCGCGTCATCGACGGTGACGGCGAATCGTCGGCCGTTTGCCTGCGTCACTTCGATTGCGGCACCTGCGCGCAGAATCACTCCGCTGCGACCCCCTCCAGCGAAGCGCCAGCCCCAGCCTCCGAAATCTCGAGTCGGCTGAACCTCGATGACGCTCACGGACCGGATGTCGCCGAGCCCGATGTGCTTGCGGGGCCACCCCAGAGCGCTTCTGACGATGAAGCCGCGGTGGTCGGCGCTCACACGCCACCACACGTTCGTAAGGGCAAGGATCGCGACGAACACCAGAATGATCAGCGCCAGCAGCATCGACGACGGACGACTGAGCCCGGTGATGATCACCGCACTCACGGCAACAAGGATGCCGAAGCCCACGAAAACGAGTGCCGCTGAACTGAAGCGTGCCGTGTGGGACCAGGAGACTCGTTCACCGCCCAGCACATCCAGCGGCTCCACCCGTGAGCCGCGATCGTCTATCGAGACTCCGGGAGGAAGCAGAACCCATGCCGCGGCAGCGAGAGCCAGCGCGGCGACGGCGCCCACAGCGAGCCAGCCTCCGACGTCTGGCGCAGTGCGCGCGTCGGAAAGCCCCCGCTGGATCGCGACGCTGGCGACAAATGCTGTGCTCAGGAAAGTCGCCAACCAGACGTTCGTGGCCAGCACAAACTTTTGCGTCCAGGAAATTCGTCCGGTTCCGCTCGTGCGCCACGAAAACGCGACGGCGAAAACACTGAACAGCACCGTGATGATTGCGGGTGCGAGCACGAAAACCGCCCCTGGACCGTAACCATCCGGACCTGCACCGCTCCAGTGCACGGCAATCGGGTGGGGCAGTTGCGGTAACCACGTCGCCATGAGAACCGTCGAGAATATTCCCAGGGCAGCCGGGAGAATCCCGCCGATCCCCACGGTGCGCGTTCTCACGGAAATCGGACGCGCGTGGTCGTCATTCGCCTGATTCATTGGAATGCCTCTCTGATAAGCGCGGTAAGTGCGCTGGGTGTGATGTCCAGTTTGCGAGCCTCGGCGATCACCGCGCTCACCGCGAGATTGAGCGCGTCGTAGTCACCCGCCGCACGTGCCGTCACGATCGCGCCTCGACCGGGTCGCAACTCGATGAGGCCCTCGTCGCGCAGAAGCTGGTATGCGCGCAACACGGTGTGCACGTTGATATCCAGGGATGCAGCAAGCTCTCGCGCAGACGGCAACCGCTCTCCCACGCCGATGGCACCCGTGATTGTGGATGCGCGAATGCTGCCAGCGAGCTGGTCAAACAGCGCGACCTCGGATGACGGGTCGATTCTTATGAGCACACGAACATCTTATTATTATAGTTGCACTAGATCAAGTGCGTCTCTCACGTACTCGCTCAGCGAGGCCCGATCCAGCCCGCCCATGATCCAGGCCCCCCATGCCGCGACGATGGCACCCGCGAGAGAGTTCGCGGTCACATTCAGTGCGAGGTCATGAACGCTTTGGCCGAGTTGTCGAACCAGAGCATGGCGAATGAGCCCGGTTACGCGCGCAACCCTCACGAGGCCCGAGGTCACGAGTTCCTCCCTTGTCCCCATGACATCCGACTGGGTCGCGGCGAGCGGCACCTTTTCTCGACCGATCTCCCTCGCGACGGCGATCACCGCATCCACGACGTCCGCGCCAGAATCGATGCGAGTCTGAAGAGACTCGATCGCGTGATCCGCGTCGATCCACAGCAGATCGCCCTTCGACTCGAAGTAGTTGAAAAATGTGGCGCGACTCACACCGGCGCGCTGAGTGATCTCGTCGATGGTTGTTCCGGCGTAGCTCTGCTCAAGAAATAGTTCTGCGGCCGCCTCCTCGATCGTGTCTCGAGATGACGCCCGCGGTCGTCCTGCAGACACGGGTTCGCTTTTCATTCGATTTCCCCACTAGTATCTATTTTTGGATTCAGTCCAACAATACAAATCATCCCCACTCCCTTGAGAAAGGCGCCGCGTGCCCGCGACAGACCTCGAACCCATCGCCGTCAAACCCACCGACCAGAAAGTGGCCAGAAAGGTCGTCTGGGCGTCCTTTGTGGGAACCTCACTCGAATCGTATGACTTTTACGTCTTCGCGTACTTCAGCGCCATTTTCAGCGCACCGTTGTTTTTTCCGGAACAGGACCGAGTCGTCGGGACGATTGCCGCGTTCGCCGTGCTCGCGACGTCCTACCTCGTCAGACCCCTCGGCGCCGTGATCTTCGGCCACCTCGGTGACCGCATCGGCCGAAAGCGCACGCTCCTCTGGACCATCGGCGTGATGGGTCTGGCTACGGGCGCAATCGGCCTGCTACCGGATTACGCGACCATCGGCATTGTCGCTCCGATTCTCCTCACGCTTTTGCGGATCATTCAGGGGCTCTCGCTCGGCGGCGAATGGGGAGGAGCGATTCTGCTCGCAACCGAACACGCCGCCTACAAAAAGCGTGGATTCTACGCAGCGCTTCCCCAACTCGGATCCCCCGTCGGCACATTCCTCACCGGCGCGCTCTTCCTGCTCCTGTCGGTCACCCTCAGCGGTGAGGACATGCTCGCGTGGGGTTGGCGGTTGCCGTTCCTTCTCGCGTTCCCGTTGCTCGCCGTTTCGCTCTATCTCCGACTCGCGATCGACGAGACTCCCGTGTTCACAAAACTCGTCGACACCAACCGACGTTCGCGCATGCCCGTGCTGGACGTCTTCCGCACCCACCCGTTTGCCGTGGTCGTCGCGATTGCGGCGGCACTGCTGGGAATTGGTTCGTATTCGCTCATGAATACCTACACGATCGCCTACGGCATCAACACGCTGGGCTTTTCGTATCAGGAGCTCTTCACGGCCACCCTCATCGGGAGCATGCTGCAATTCGTCACGATCCCGCTGTTCGGAGTCCTCGCTAACCGGATCGGCTCGGCCCGCGTCGTGGCGATAGGAGCGCTCGGCACGCTCCTCATCACATTCCCGATGTACTGGATGCTGCAGTTCGCAACATTTCCGATTCTCGTCGGGACCATGATCGTCGGTGGAATCCTGCCCACGCTCGCCTGGGCCGGCCTCGGCGGCCTCATGTCGGATCTCTTTCACGGGCCGGTGCGATACAGCGCGCTTTCGGTTTCCTACAGTGTCGCCGCGGTCGTTTCCGGACTCGTTCCACTGGCAACTTCCGCACTTGCCGACGCAACGAATTCGGCGTGGTGGCATCCGGGTATCGTGCTCGCACTGCTTTCCGTGCTGACTCTCGGCGCAGCGCTCATCGCCCAGCGCATTCGAGTTCGCGACGAGGTCATCGCAGACGGATAGCGCCGGAAATTTTCCCCGAACCGGTGTGGGAGGTTGGCTCTGGTGCGCTGGCCTCCCACACCCATATGATGTCCGTTGAGCGTTCCACCTGCCCGTGGTGACTGATAGTGCGAGGAAGCATGAGCGACGACACTCCGACCGAAAAGTTCTATCCGCCAACCGAACCGCTGGACCCGCAGCCTCCGGCCGCAGCATCCGCACCGTTGCCTTCTGATGCGCCAGCGACATCGCGCACGCTCGTCATCGTCTTGTCGGTGGTTGGGAGTCTGCTGCTCATTGCCGTCGTTATCCTCCTCACCCTGCTCTTTTCCGGTGCCCTCAGGGGATCGGACTCCAGCCCAGCCACACCTCCGGCCTCGGCCTCTCCTGGCGCCAGTCCGAGTGCGTCGCCGAGCGCCAGCCCGAGCGTCGCACCGAGCGAGAGTCCGAGTGAAAGCCCGAGCGCTTCGCCCAGCAGCTCGCCGAGTCCCACGACTCCACCGACCACTGGACCGGTTTTCACGTCATTCTCGCCGACGAACAACACATCGGTCGGATGCGCGAACAACAGCGACTCGGTCGCCGTGACGTTCACGTGGGCGAGTACCGGCGCGAACGAAGCCGCAATCGGAGTCGGCGTCACGGACGCGTATGCGGGCGCATACGAGACAGGCCTGCCGCCGTCGGGCTCCTACACGCTCAACTACCAGTGCAGCGAGTCATCGCAGATCTACACGGTGAGCGTTCGGGGCGCCAGCGGTCAAACGAACAAGACCGTGACCCTCACTCGCTAATCACGCGCAACCGGTGGCAGTTGCTCTGCCGTAGAATGGGCTAACAACCCACACTCAGGCACCTCAGCATGTGACACGGTGCCGCACATAGCGAAACCGGAGTACTCCATGGCTGACGCCACCCCCGAAAAGCCCATCCTCGAAGGATTGGAGAGCAAGTGGGGTGAGAAATGGGAAGCCGACGGCACCTACCGGTTTGATCGCGCTGCGGCGCTTGCGCACGCGAACCCCCGTGACAATATCTACTCGATCGACTCCCCTCCGCCTACGGCATCGGGTTCGCTGCACATCGGTCACGTCTTCAGCTACACGCACATGGACCTCGCGGCGCGCTACCAGAGGATGCGCGGGAAAACCCTGTTCTACCCGATGGGCTGGGACGACAACGGACTCCCCACCGAGCGACGCGTGCAGAACTATTACGGTGTGAGGTGCGACCCTACCCTCCCGTACGACCCTAATTTCACACCGCCCTTCGAGGGCGGAGACAACAAGAGCAGCAAAGCCGCGGATCAAAAGCCCATCAGCCGCCGCAACTTCATCGAACTGTGCGAAACCCTCACGGTAGAGGATGAGAAGCAGTTCGAGGCGCTATGGCGCGCGCTCGGCCTATCCGTGGACTGGGCCCAGACCTACCGCACGATCGGCCCTGAGTCGCAGACCGCTGCACAACGTGCGTTCCTGCGCAACCTCGCGCGAGGCGAGGCGTACCGCTCCGAGGCCCCCACCCTCTGGGACATCTCGTTCCGCACCGCCGTGGCGCAGGCCGAACTCGAAGACAAGGACATGCCCGCCGCATTCCACCGCGTGGCGTTTCACAAGGCCGACGGCTCACCCGTGTACATCGAAACGACGCGGCCGGAACTGTTGCCAGCATGCGTCGCGCTCGTGGCGCATCCGGATGACGAACGCTACCAGCCGTTGTTTGGCACAACCGTGCGCACCCCAATTTTTGATGTGGAAGTTCCCGTGGTCGCGCACCGACTTGCCCAGCAGGACAAAGGCTCCGGCATCGCCATGATCTGCACGTTCGGCGACGTGACCGATGTGGTGTGGTGGCGCGAACTCGATTTGCCAAACCGAACCGTTATCGGCCGCGACGGCCGCATCATCGACGAGGCGCCGGAGGCGATCACGTCCGACGCAGGAAAGACCGCCTTCGCCGAGCTCAGCGGCAAGACGGTGTTCAGCGCGAAGGCGCGCATGGTCGAGCTGCTGCGCGACAGCGGCGACCTCGACGGCGAGCCGAAACCGATTACCCACGCCGTGAAGTTCTATGAAAAGGGCGATAAGCCGCTCGAGATCGTGAGCACCCTGCAGTGGTACATCCGGAACGGGGCCCGCGACGAAGCGCTGCGCGACACACTGCTGGAGCGCGGTCGCGACGTGAACTTCGTCCCCGACTTCATGCGGGTGCGCTACGAAAACTGGGTCGGCGGTCTCACCGGCGACTGGCTGATCTCGCGACAGCGCTTCTTCGGCGTGCCCATCCCGGTCTGGTACGAACTCGATGAGAACGGCGAGGCCGGCGCGGTCATTGCCGCTACCGAGGACTCGCTCCCCGTCGACCCTTCCTCGGATGCCCCGCCCGGGTACGAGGAGAGTCAGCGCGGCAAACCGGGTGGCTTCGTCGGCGAACTGGACATTATGGACACGTGGGCGACCTCGTCGCTCACCCCGCAAATCGCCGGAGGCTGGGAGCGCGACCCGGAGCTCTTCGACCTCGTGTTCCCCTACGATTTGCGCAGCCAGGGCCAGGACATCATCCGCACGTGGCTGTTCTCCACACTCCTGCGCTCCGAGCTGGAGCACGGCGTCGCGCCGTGGAAGAACGCGACCCTCAGTGGATTCATCGTCGACCCGGACCGCAAGAAAATGTCCAAGTCGAAGGGGAACGTCGTCACCCCCTCCGCCATGCTCGAAGACCACGGATCTGATGCGGTACGTTACTGGGCGGCATCCTCTCGCCTCGGAACGGATGCGGCATTCGATCCGCAAAATCCGAAGCAAATCAAAATCGGCAGGCGCCTTGCGATCAAGGTCCTGAATGCGGCGAAATTCGTGTACTCCATTGACGTGAGCGGCCCAGTCGAGACGGCAGCAGTCACGCACCCTCTCGACGTCGACATGCTTGCGGAACTGGGTGCGGTTGTGACGACGGCGACGAATGCCTTCGACGCCTACGACCACGCTCGCGCTCTGGAAGCGGCAGAACAATTCTTCTGGACGTTCTGCGACGACTATCTCGAACTCGTCAAGGAACGCGCCTACGGTGCTCCGGGTGTCGAAGGGCAGATCTCCGCGGTTGCGGCATTGCGCACCGCCATCGACGTGATGTTGCGGCTCTTTGCGCCGTTCATCCCCTTCGCAACAGAGGAAGTGTGGTCCTGGACTCACGAGACCTCAGTACATACCTCGTCATGGCCCACCCCGCCAATTGAGGTTGCGCCGACGGGTCTTCTTGATTTGGTGAGTACCGCCCTCATTGGAATCCGACGCGCCAAGACCGATGCGAAGGCATCGCAAAAAACCACGATTCTTTCCGCACGCCTCACCGGACCAGCGCTGCTGGCCGAGGCAGCGGAAGATCTGAAGTCTGTTGGCCGCATCGAAGAACTCGCGATTTCGGAATCGGAAGAGGTTGCCGTGACCGAAATCGTGCTCGGTGGTGGTGACTGATGCAGTTGGGAACTCGATGGGCACCGGGAGATGTTCCGCCTGCTCGGCTGCCGGAAACCATCGTGGCCGCCGTGAGCACCGTCGAATCATCAATGGGGCCCGCGCTGCGTTCCTCTGGCAGGCGGTGGACACTGACGTGGCTCGAGGGCCGACCCATCGTGGAGCTCGACCCGGACACGAATTCCGACGATGTGGTCGTGATCAGCCTTGCGCCAGAGGGAAGCGAAGCTATTATTGCGTCAGGCGACCCCGGCGCGGAGTGAGTTGAGGAAAGGCTCTAGGAAGCCGCACCCCACTCCCCGCCGGGGTCGAGTCATACCCGCGAGCGGTCCCGCGGATGCCTTGAGTGCCGCGAGACGGATTAAAGGCCGTAGTGCAGCAGGAGTCGCTCAGCATCGAGTTCGCGACGAAGCTGCGCAGCGCGGTTCTGCACGAGCGCGGATCGCTCTACGGAGCCCAGGGAGTTTCGCGCAGCGCGGTGGCGCGACCACCGGAGGAGTGCTTCTGCGAAGCGCTCGACCGCGCGGTCGACGCCGCTCGTGCGGTACTGGTCTGAGGCGAAGACGCTGACGGTATGATTCGGAGCTGTTGCGGTTGGCATTGTTTTCACCTCTCTTCTGCCGACGACATTGCGACGTACTACCGAAATTTCTGATGTTCCAAGTACGGGAACTGGCGCAGTCATGGTCATGACTCTGTTTCTCCTTCTGGAGTTTCGGGTGACGAAATTTCTTCCCCATCGACAACGGGGAAAGCGTGGAATTGGATCTGCACGGGGCGCGAACCCGGCGTACGTTGGTTACGGTGCCGGTCGGTGAATTCACCGACCATTTTCATATACATCTCGGCGAACTCCCCCAGTTCCTCCGAGGTGATGAACACGTTGCTGAGGCTGATGACGGACGATTCGATCCAGCGTTCGGGAAGTTCATCGTGACCGCGCTCAAGGAATTCCGTGAGATTGCGTTCGCGGGTACTCGCCCATTCCCTCATGACCAGCTGGCTCGCCTCGCGACCGGCGGAGGTGTCTTTGGCATCGGGGGACGCCAGAGTAATTCCCCCCGGTGTACGCTCCCACCAGCGTTCGCGTCCCACTCCCTTGCCTTCGATCTCCCGAACGAAACCGTGCTTTTCGAGTTGCCTCAAGTGATAGCTTGTGGCCCCGCTCGATTCGCCCAGACGTTCGGCGAGACCGCTCGCAGTGAATGGTCCGTAGGTCGAAAGGACATCAAAGATTTTGACGCGCAGCGGATGAGCGAGAGCCTTGAGAGACTCGAGGTCGAGCTGGCGACCCTGTACTGAGTCCTGCGTCTCTTCGTTCTCCATGCCTACAAAGTTACCATTGCAAACAATCCTTTGCAACAATTTCTTTGCAATATGCTCTTTGCAATCTTCTCTTTGCAACGGAGTACTTGCAACGAAGCCTTTGCATTTCGTGTTCGTTGCTGCGCGAGGTCCTGTGCGTCAACCCCGGCAGATGACCTCGCCGTGCGGCATCCCCAGCCAGCCGCGCGGATCACGCGACCACTCGTGCCACGCTCGCGAAATGTCGATCAACTCGTCCTGGCTCGCAATTCCGGCGTCGATGGCGCCGACCGCGAGCGCCGACTGGAGAATTCTGGTCTCCCACATGCTCCCCCACCACCGGCGATCCTCGGCCGTGTTGAACGTCCAGATGGATGCCGTGGAGATTACCTCGTTGAAGCCGGCATCCTCGGCCCACGATTTCAGGTGGCGGCCAGCGTCGGGTTCGGTCCCGTTACTCCGGTACACCCCACGGACCACGTCGAGCCAGCGGTCGAGACCAGCCGATGCCGGATACCAGAAGCACGCCCCGTAGTCCACATCGCGCGCGGCGACGATCCCCTCCGCTGACCGCACACGCCGAAGTTCCCGGAGCATGCCCACCGGATTGGACACGTGCTGAAGCACCTGGTGCGCGTGCACAATATCGAAAGCGCCGTCCTCATAGCTGAGTTCGTAGGCATCCCCGACCACGAATTCGACGTTGTTGATATCGCGCTCTGCCGCAAGAGCCGTGGCCTTCTCGATGACCTCGCTCGACGCGTCCAGGCCGACGACGGTGGCCGGCGCAACTCGCGCGGCGAAGTCGAGGGTGATCGTGCCGGGGCCGCATCCGACATCCAAAATAGTCACGCCGGGCGTGAGATAGGAGAAGATATAGGCCGCAGAATTCTCTACGGTGCGCCAGCTGTGCGAGCGAAGAACGCTCTCGTGGTGCCCGTGATTGTAATGTTCGGACGGTGCCGCCATAACCCCAGCCTAATAAGGTTGGAGGATGACGAACCCTTTCTTTTCTGCGAGCACCCTCCCCTTCGAACTTCCCCCGTTTGCCGAGATCAAGGATGAGCACTACCTGCCCGCCTTCGAGAAGGGTTTCGAGGAGCACCTTGCCGAAGTGTCGAACATCACGCGCAGGCGGGACATGCCCACGTTCGAGAACACGATGGTGCCGCTGGAGCAGAGCGGGCAGACCCTCACGCGGGTCGCGCGGGTTTTCTACAACAAGTCTTCGTCGGATTCGAACGATTTCACGAACGACCTCGAAGAGAAGATTGCGCCGCTCATGGCCGCGCACGAGGATGCCATCAAACTCGATTCGCAGCTGTACTGGCGGATCAAGACCCTCCATGACCAGTTGGATTCGCTTGACCTGAATGCGGAGCAGCGCTACCTCGTCGAGCGGTACTTCACGGAAATGACCCTCGCTGGGGCAGGCCTCGATGATGAGCAGAAGGAGCAGCTCAAGGATTACAACCAAAAGCTCTCCACGCTCACGACGCGCTTCGAGAAGAACCTGCTGGCCGACACCAACGATCTCGCTGTCGTCATCGATGATGTGGCCGAGCTTGACGGCCTGAGCGTCGGGGAGATCTCCGCCGCCGCGGAAGCCGCCAAGGAGCGCGGCCTCGACGGGAAGTATCTCGTGACCCTCGTGCTGCCGACCGGGCACCCGTATCTTTCGAGCCTCACCCGTCGCGACGTGCGCGAGCGGATCATGGCAGCGTCGCGCGCCCGCGGCAACCGCGGCAACGAGCACGACAACAGCGAGCTCGTGCTGGAGATCGCAAGGCTTCGCGCCGAGCGCGCGCGGCTGCTCGGCTTCGACACGCACGCAGCGTTCGTCACTGCAGACCAGACCGCGAAAACGCCGGAGGCGGTTGCGGACATGCTCGGCAAACTCGCGCCTCCCGCCGCGAGAAATGCGCGCGCGGAGCAGAAGGATCTCGAGGAGGTCGCCGGACACAGGATCGAGGCATGGGACTGGGACTTCTACACCGAGAAGGTGCGCCAGAAGAAATACGACGTGGACACGGCCGCGATGCGCCCGTACTTCGAGGCCGAGCGAGTGCTCAAGGATGGCGTGTTCTTCGCCGCGACGAAGCTGTTCGGCATCACGTTCGAGGAACGCCCCGACCTCGTCGCCTATCACCCGGATGCGCGCGTGTTCGAGGTGAAGAACGAGGACGGCTCTGACGTAGGGCTCTTCGTCTACGACCTGTACACGCGGGATTCGAAGCGCGGCGGGGCGTGGATGAATGAGCTCGTCGGGCAAAACACTCTGCTGGATCAGCCGGTTGTGGTCGTGAACAACCACAACGTTCCGAAGCCTGCGGCGGGCGAGCCGACGCTACTGTCGTTCGATGAAGTGAACACGCTCTTCCACGAGTTCGGGCACGCACTCCACGGGCTATTCGCCCGAGTGACGTATCCGAAGTTCACCGGCACGAGCGTGTTCCGCGACTTCGTCGAGTTCCCGAGCCAGGTCAACGAGATGTGGATGCTGTGGCCGGAGGTGCTCGCCAATTACGCGGTTCACCACGAGACCGGCGAGCCGCTCCCGCAGGAGCTCGTCGACAAACTGCACGCCTCCGAGCAGTTCAACGAGGGCTTTCAAACGAGCGAGTATCTCGCTGCGGCGCTCCTCGACCAGGCGTGGCATTCGATCACCGCGGATGACGAGGTGACGGATGTCGCCGCGTTCGAGGCGAAGGCGCTGGCGGCGGTGGGCCTCGACAATCCGGCCGTACCGACGCGCTATTCGAGCACCTACTTCGCGCACACTTTTGCGGGCGGCTATGACGCCGGCTACTACTCCTACATTTGGAGTGAAGTGCTGGATGCCGACACCGTCGAGTGGTTCAAGGAGAACGGCGGGCTCACTCGCGCCAACGGCGACCGGTTCCGCGAAAAGCTCCTGGGCGTCGGCGGAAAGATGGATGCGCTGGACGCGTACCGCGACTTCCGCGGCCGTGATGCGGTCATCGAGCCCTTGCTCAAGCGCCGCGGTCTCGAGTAGCACGCAGACTGTTCACTGAGGAGGCCGCTCCCTGAGGAAGCCCGAAGGGCCGTCTCGAAGGGAACACACGAGTCATCTCGGGCCCCCTTCGAGACGGGCTTTGCCCTCCTCAGGGTGCGATGGTGACAAGGTGGCGGCGGAGCACAGACGAAAGCTCCTCGAGCTCGACGGAACCTCCAGCGACGGCGAGCACAAGTTCGAATTTCACGTCCTCGCCCATCCGCAGGTCTAACCCATTAATGTTCAGGAACGCGACCATGATGACCCAGGATGTGCGCTTATTGCCGTCAAACAGCGCGTGGTGTTGCGCGATCGAAAGCACAAGCATAGCTGCCTTCAATTCGATGTTCTCATAGGCATCTGCACCGAATACGCTCGCGGCAGGGCGCGCGAGCGCGGAGAAGAACAGGCCTTCATCTCTGAGCTGCAGCCCGAGGCGCCCGAAAACCGCTAACCCGTGCTCGGGGGTCGAGGTGGATTGTCACGCGTCTTCGAGACGGGCAAGCAACTCGGCGTCGCGCTCAAGCGTGGGGGTGTCGTCTCCACCCGAGCCACAGCATGAAGACGGTTCCGACCAGCAAACCCCAGAACGCGGAACCGATACCGATGAGCGTGAACCCGGATGCCGTCACGAGGAACGTCGCAATTGCCGTGATCCGGTGGGGCGGGTCCTCGAGCGCCCCGGTGATGGACGTGATGAGCGCGCCGACGACAGCGAGGCCTGCCACGGCGATGATCAGAATAGGCGGCGAGGCGGCCACAAGTGCCGTCGCGACGCCCGCGCCGAGCCCGAGCAGCAGGTAGAGGAAGCCGGCACTCAGGGTCGCGATCCAGCGTTTCGATTTGTCCGGGTCCGCTTCCGGGCTGGCCATGATCGCCGCGGTAATGGCGGCGAGGTTGATGGCGTGTCCGCCGAAGAATGCGCCGCCAACGGAGGCGACCCCGGTGCCGACGAGCACCGGTCGCGGCGGGGTCACGTATCCGAATGTCGACATCACCACGAACCCAGGTACGTTCTGCCCCGCCATGGTGACGATGAACAGCGGCAGGCCAAGGCTCACGATGACGGCGGGGTCGAACACGGGCATCACGAAAGACAACTGCGGTGCAAGCTCAGCCTTCTGCACCCACTCTCCACCCGCGGAGATGGCTATCACTATCGCAGCGACGAGCATTGCAGCGGGCACGGCCCACCGCGGCGCGAAGCGGAGCATCACGAGCCAGACCACGACGATGGGCAGGGCGAGTAATGGAAAGTCGATGATCGCCGTCACGGGTGCGAGGCAAATGGGAAAGAGGATGCCGGCGAGCATCGCGCTCGCAATGGGTTTCGGAATATTCGTCATCAGTCGCCCGAGCGCGGGCCACAACCCGCACAGCACGATGAGCGCACCGCACACGATGAACGCTCCAACAGCGGCCGCAAAGTTCGCGTGACTCTGGCCCGCAGCGACGAGCAGCGCGGCGCCTGGCGTCGACCACGCGATCGAGATCGGTATGCGGTAGATGATCGCGAGGAGTATCGACGTGATGCCCACCGTGACGCACAGGATGAGCAGGCCCGACGAGGCCTGGGCATCCGTCGCACCGACCGTCTGGAGCCCGGCAATGACGAGCGCGAAGGATGTCGCGAATCCCGCAATCGAGCCGACTACCCCGGCGGAAATGGGCTGCAGTATGGGCTATCGATCCTTTAGGCGGACTTCTCGCGGCGCTCGGGCCGGCGCGGCACTATGGTGGGCGCTGCATTCTCGAGAACTGATTGCTTGGTCACGATGACGCGATCCACGTCATCGTCGGACGGCACCTCGAACATGATCGGTCCGAGCACCTCTTCCATAATCGCCCTCAGGCCACGTGCGCCGCTTTGACGGAGAACGGCGAGATCCGCAATGGCCTCGAGCGCCTCCGCCTCGAACTCAAGCTTGACACCGTCGATTTCGAACATCCGCTGGTATTGGCGGATGAGCGCATTCTTGGGGACGGTCAGGATTTCCATGAGCGCAGCCTGATCGAGTGGTGCAACTGTCGCCACAACGGGCAGGCGGCCGATGAACTCGGGAATGAGACCGAACTTGTGGAGATCCTCCGGGAGCACTTCGCTGAACAGGTTGATGTCTTCGCCTTTGCTGTGAAGCGGAGCGCCGAATCCGATGCCCTTCTTGCCCGCGCGGTGCGAAATGATTTCCTCAAGACCGGCGAACGCCCCGGCCACGATAAACAGCACATTCGTGGTGTCGATTTGGATGAAATCCTGGTGCGGATGCTTGCGGCCGCCCTGCGGAGGCACCGAAGCGACAGTGCCCTCGAGAATTTTCAGCAGCGCCTGCTGGACGCCCTCCCCCGACACGTCGCGGGTGATGGACGGGTTCTCCGCTTTGCGCGCGATCTTGTCGATCTCGTCGATGTAGATGATCCCGGTCTCCGCGCGCTTCACATCGAAATCGGCAGCCTGAATGAGCTTGAGCAGAATGTTCTCGACATCCTCGCCGACGTAGCCGGCCTCGGTGAGCGCCGTGGCATCCGCGACCGCAAACGGAACATTGAGTCTGCGTGCGAGCGTTTGTGCCAGATACGTCTTGCCGCACCCGGTCGGTCCGATGAGCAGGATGTTGGACTTGGAGATTTCAATCTCTTCGCCAACCGACTCGGCCGGCATGATGGTCTTTTCCGCGCGGACTCGCTTGTAATGGTTGTATACCGCGACGGCCAGAGCGCGCTTGGCAGGCTCCTGACCGATGACGTATTCCTCAAGAAACGCGTAGATTTCTTTCGGCTTGGGCAGATCGAACTCGCTGACAGCTTCTTCACCGGATTCCGCGAGCCGCTCTTCGATGATCTCGTTGCACAATTCGACGCACTCGTCGCAGATGTACACACCGGGTCCGGCGATCAGTTGCTGGACCTGTTTCTGGCTTTTTCCGCAGAACGAACACTTGAGCAGGTCGGCGCTCTCGCCCAGTGCCATGCTCGCCTCCCTTGAACAACCATTGTGCAGTAACGAGCCTAACCTGCGATACCGACAGTCGCTGTACCATGACGATTTGGTGCGTCGGCGCGCCGCATAGAATGAAAAGCGGCAGCGAGAACTGAGTTCACGGAAAATGCGATGACACGGTTGCCTGCCCGAGGGCACTGCCGAAAGGATTTTTCATGAAACGTCTCCCCGTTCTTCTTGCCGCCGGTGCTGGCCTGCTGCTGGCTGTCGTCACCCCTCTTGCCGCATCCGCTCACGTCACCGTCGCCCCCAACTCGGCAGCAGCCGGCTCGTGGACGCTGCTCAATGTGAAAGTGCCCAACGAATCGGCAACCGCGGTGACGAACAAAGTTGAACTTTCCCTGCCCACTGATACGCCCATCCTGAACGTGAGTTACGTACCGGTCACCGGATGGACAACGAAACTGGTGCAGGAAACGCTTCCGACCCCGGTGAAAATTGGTGAAAATACGATCACCGAGGCGGTGACGAAAGTGGTGTGGACCGCGTCACCCGGCTTCGAGATCAGCGCCGGCCAACTGCAGGTTTTTCCTCTCTCGCTTGGACCGATTCCTGACACCGGAAAACTCGTCATGCCCGCCGAACAGACCTACAGCGATGGAACCGTCGTGTCGTGGTCGGAAACCTCGGAAACCGCAGAGCACCCTGCACCGGTTCTTTACGTGAATGATGCTCCGACGGGGGGTCATTCGCAGCCCGCTGCCGCGTCGACGACTGCGGACACAATCGCGCGCGGGCTGGGGATCGGCGGTCTGGTGCTCGGGGCCATCGGTGCCGCACTCGGGATAGCGGCACTGCGTCGAAGCTCGGCGGACTGACGATGTCCGCACTCCCGTTGGGCGCAACCGCACTCCGATCGGCCGTTATCGTCGGACTCGCGCTTGTCGGCGTGATCGCCCTGCCGACACCCGCATCCGCCCACAACTACTACGTGGATTCGACACCGAGCGTCAACGAAGTGCTCACCGAGCTTCCCGAACAGTTCATCGTGACCACGAATGACAATTTGCTCGATCTCAGCGGAACCGGAGGCGGGTTCTTCATGCAGGTGCAGGGGCCAGATGGCCTCTACTACGGCGACGGCTGCGTCACCGTCTCGGGTCCCTCCGTCGAGACGGATGCTGCGGTGGGACCGCCCGGTAAATATTCGCTCGGTTGGCAGGTCGTCTCGGCCGATGGGCACACCGTTTCGGGAGAAATTCCCTTCACGTGGCAGCCGGCATCCGATTCCGCGCCCGTGACGCAGGGAAAGACGACGCCCGCTACCTGCGGACAGAGTTCTGGCTCCGAGGTGAATGACACCCCCACCACGCCGGATGATGCTGCCGCAGAATCCACCACGGACATCCTGTGGATTGGCGGAGCCGTCGTGGCCGTCGCTATCGCGCTCGTGGCCACACTCCTGCTCGTACGGCCCCGCAAGAAGGAAGGCACTCCACCCGCGGCGGATACGCCTGATGCCCGCTATGACAATTCGCCCGTCGAAAAACCCGAAGACTAGACGAGTTGTTCCGCTGGCGGGAAACAGTGAACGCTCCCCCGCCAGCGGTGACGGCTAGCTCGCGGTGATCGCTGCCGGCAGGTTCTTGCGGCTCGTGAGCACCTGATCGATGAGACCGTACTCGAGCGCTTCCGCCGCACTCATGATGTTGTCACGGTCGATGTCTTTGGCGACCTGCTCCGGTGTGCGGTTTGAGTGGCCGGAGAGGGTCTGCTCGAGCCAGTTGCGCATCCGTTGAATCTCACGAGCCTGGATTTCGATGTCCGAAGCCTGACCGTGACCAGCATCGCCTGTCGCCGGCTGGTGGATGAGGATGCGCGCGTTCGGGAGTGCAAGCCGCTTGCCTGGCGCTCCGGCAGCGAGCAACACGGCGGCGGCCGAGGCGGCCTGACCGAGACACACGGTCTGAATCTGTGGACGCACGTACTGCATCGTGTCGTAGATCGCCGTCATCGCCGTGAAGGAGCCGCCCGGCGAGTTGATGTACATGACGATGTCGCGGTCGGGATCCTGACTTTCCAGCACGAGAAGCTGGGCCATGACGTCATCCGCGGACGCATCATCGATCTGCACGCCGAGGAAAACGATGCGATCCTCAAACAGCTTCGCGTAGGGGTCCTGGCGCTTGTAACCGTACGCGGTGCGCTCTTCGAAGCTCGGAAGAATGTAGCGGGCCTCAGCGGTGTTGCGAGCGATGCCGCCCGGGTTCAAATTGGTGAATTCCATTGCTGTGTCCCTACTTCTTTCCCGGGGTGGCCGCGTCGTCGGTCCCGCCGCCGCCCACGACATCCGTCGCGAATTCGCGCAAGTGGTCGACGAAACCATACTCGAGTGCCTGCTGTGCGGTGAACCAGTTGTCGCGGTCACCATCTTCGATAATCTGCTCGACCGTCTTGCCCGTTTGCTCGGCGGTGAGCTCCGCCATGCGCCGCTTCATGTCGTTGATGAGGTTTGCCTGAGTCTGGATGTCCGCCGCCGTTCCGCCGAATCCGCCCGAAGGCTGGTGTAGAAGCACGCGTGCGTTGGGCGTGATGTAGCGTTTGCCTTTCGTGCCGGAGGAGAGCAGGAACTGCCCCATCGACGCGGCCATGCCGATGCCGACCGTGACGATGTCGTTGGGCACGAACTTCATGGTGTCGTAGATCGCCATCCCCGCGGTGATGGATCCACCCGGTGAGTTGATGTAGAGGTAGATGTCTCGTTTGGAGTCTTCCGCTGCGAGAAGCAATATCTTCGCGCAGATCTCGTTGGCGTTGTCGTCCCGCACCTCGGATCCGAGCCAGATGATGCGGTCGTTGAGAAGTTGGTCGAAAATGCTGCTGACCAGTGCCGGTTGGGCCATGCTGTCGAGCTCCGTTTCGTTGTCGCCGTGAATCGAATCTATCGGAGCGCGCGAGCGCTCATCGGAGTGTTCGCCGTGGGCAGATCAGTTAATCTGTGTCATCAATGCTCGTGGTCGTGGTCGTCGTGCTCGTCGTGAGCGGCGTCGAGGTCGACATCGACGAAACTGGTTCCCTCAGAGTTCGCGGGAGTGGTGAACGCGGAAAGGTCGACCGCGTTACCGTTCGTGTCGGTGACGTTTGCTTTTGACAGTACGACTGCAAGCGCCTTGCCGCGCGCGACCTCGGCAACCATTCCCGGAATCTGGCCGTTCTCGTCAAGAATCTTGACGAACTCGGAGGGCTCCATCTGGTATTGCGCGGCACCCTGCATGAGGTATTGGGTGAGCTCGTCCTGACTGACCTTGACCTCTTCGGCTTCCACAATGGCGTCAAGCAGGAGCTGGCTGCGGAAGGTCTTTTCGCTGGATTCGATCACTTCGGCGCGGTGTTCGTCATCTTCGAGACGCTGTTCGTTCTCCAGGTGACGGTGCACCTCGTCGTCAATGAGCTGCTGCGGCACCGGAATTTCGACGCTTTCCAGAAGTTTGTCGACGATCTGGTCGCGGGCCTGGGCACCCTGCCCGAACACTTTCGAGCGACCGACCTGTTCGCGAATGTCCGCCTTCAGCTCGTCGATCGTGTCGAACTGGCTTGCGATCTGGGCGAAGTCGTCGTCCGCCGCAGGCAGTTCGCGCTCTTTCACGGCCGTGAGGTGAATCGCGATCTGGGCGTTTTCGCCTTCGTGGTCCCCACCCATGAGCGGTGCTTCGAACGTCGTGTCTTCGCCGGCACTCAACCCTTCGAGCGCTTCGTCAATGCCGTCGATGAGTTCACCGCTGCCAACCTCGTAGGAAATACCGCTTGCCGTATCGACTTCCTCATCACCGATCGTTGCGCTGAGATCGATTTGCACGAAGTCGCCTGTTGCTGCCGGTCGGTCCACGGTGATGAGCGTGCCGAAGCGGCTGAGGAGTTCGTTGAGTTCCGACTCAACTTCGGCATCCGTCACCTCGACGGCGTCGACCGTGAGCTTGAGGCCATCGAGCTTGGGGAGCGTGAAATCCGGGCGGACATCCACCTCGACGGTGACGATGAAGTCGCCGCTGAAGTCTTTCATCGCGGGAAGCTCCACGATTTCTGCGGAGGGACGACCCAATGGACGGATGCCCTGCTCGTCTGCGGCCTCTCGGTAGAACTTCTCGAGACCGTCGCTGATGGCGTGGTTGAGCACCTCTTCGCGGCCGACGCGCTGATCGATGATCGGAGCGGGTACCTTGCCTTTTCGGAAACCAGGAATGTTGACCTGCTCGGCAATGTGCTTGTATGCGTGGTCGACGCTGGGCTTCAGCTCTTCCGGGGTGACCGCGATGGTCATTTTCACGCGGGTGGGGCTCAGGCGCTCGACGGTGGTCTTCACGATTTCGATTTCTCCTGGTTGGTTGATCTGTTGTGGTTCTGGGCTTCGTGTCGGGGCGACAGGAGTTGAACCTGCGGCCTCCCGCTCCCAAAGCGGGCGCTCTACCAAGCTGAGCTACGCCCCGAAGGATGGCGGCCAGAGAATCGGATCGCGCGGGCGCGCAGAAATTGGCCTCGGCAAGTCTAGCTGAGTTCTGGAGACGGTTCTCGTTTCTCACGCGCTCGAAGAGTCATATGTACGAAGGTCTGCACGAGTGAGACCATCAGGAATACGACGATCAGCAGGACGAGCACGGGCGTGTCCGCGGGTTGGAATCCGTTCGCCGACGTGAGGGCGTTGGCGATTTTCGGCGAGAGGGCGAGGCAGGCGAGGAGCACGCTCACGCATCCGCCCACGGCGAGGCTCATCCAGCGCGCTTGGCGGCGCAGCAGCCACGAAAATGTGGCCGTGAGGGCGACCCACGGTACGGCAAGAATCAGTGGGTAGAAGATTCCCAAAAAGAACGCAATGGGGAGGTAGCGAAAACCGCCCGCCGAAACGAGCAGCACGATCAAGACGATCAGTGCGACACCGATGACGATCACCGCGGTCACGAATGGCTCGAGCACATGGGAACGCCAGTTCGTCAAGTCGCCCTCCTTCATGTATTAGGATTGCACCGCAATGTGTGGCTTCGGCCCTCAATTGTGGGGATGTAGCTTAGTGGTAAAGCCTCAGTCTTCCAAACTGATGATGCGGGTTCGATTCCCGTCATCCCCTCCAACTGATAGCCAACGTCGCTGTGAGTTCTCAAGAATACTTGCGACTCGTCTCAACCAAAGTGAGACTTATCGTCACCGGGCTACGCTCGCGCTTTCCCGTCACGTCACGGGCTGGTTCGGACTTTTGCCCCCTCGTTCGGATAACAACGCTCCTAGCGGACGCGCGAAGTTCAAGAACACGAGTGCCGGACATTTGCTCTGGTCAGCGAGCTTGTCACTACGTAACTGCTCTCATCAGGTACACGGAGAGGTACTCTGACCGCCCGCAAGCGGAACGCTTTGCGCTACAGGGGCCGCATGTCGATCGGTAGGCAGACGTTCTCTTCAGCTGTTTAGGCCACAATTGGTTGATGCCCTCACTTCTGGAAGCGCATCACGTCGCCGCCACTGTTGACGGAGAGGTACTACTGGCTCCGGTATCGGCTCAGATCATTCCAGGGCAGGTACTCGCTGTCCTTGGCCAGAACGGGTCGGGCAAGACAACACTGCTACTTATCCTCGCGGGACTTCTGCACCCGACTTCAGGAACTGTACTCATCGGCAACAGGCGGCTCGATGAGCGTCGAGAAGATACTCGCCGCGCGATTTCTTCGCTGATTGGGCTGCCGGCATTCGCGACCGACCTTACGGTGCGTGAACAACTGCGGTTCATCGCAACAACCTGGGGCATGATCGGCACTGTCGCAGACGAGCGGGCCGACATCGCTCTCCATCAATGGGGTATCAGCGCGCTTTCGCATCGATACTCACACGAACTGTCGTCGGGCCAAATGCAGTTGTTCGCTCTGTCCGTTACCTTCATTCGCCCGTTTGAAGTGTTGATTCTCGACGAACCCGAGCAACGCCTCGACGGCGGCCGGCTCGAGTTGGTCATCGCCGCAATACGGGAGGCCAAGGCCGATGGGGCGGCCGTTGTCATTGCCACCCACAGTGCCCAACTTGCTGACTCGGTAGCGGACGCGCGATTGACCCTTGGCGAGCTGTGACGCCGGTTTCCAATCGCAGTGCGCTCCGCGCCGCACGCGCAGTAATCGCCCAGCGGGGAGGTAAACAAGGCACGGATGATATCGCCTATTTGACCTACACGGTAGTCCTCACGGCCGCGATCGCGGTGTTCCCCGTGGTGCGTCTCGTCGTGTTGGGGCTTGCCACCCCAAGTGTCCAGGCCTTGTCGGCCCTGCCTGAAGTTGTCGGTGTCGTGACGCTGGCAGGTTCGATTCTGGTTGCGGGTGCCTTGCTTCTTGGACCGATTCGCGGGCCAGCGATACCTCGACCGTTCCTTGCTCAGTTCCTGCTCGGCAGTCCGATCGCGCGACGGCTCGGGCTGCGGAGACCCTTTTTCTCATCGAGTTTCGTACTGGCTTTCCTATTCGTTTCAGGTGTAGGAATACTTGCGATCGCAAACAAGATAAGTACTTCTTCCGCCGACGGCACTGGCGACCCGCAAGTGGTTGCCCTCGTAATGGTCTCGGCGTTGGCGTTCTCGATCCTGTTGTCGCTCGCCTGGCTTGTGGGTCAAACACTGCCCCGCTGGGCTATAGGAACCGTCGCTGCATTTGTCTTGGCGACCGGTGCTCTCGCTGCCTGCAGTTCGGTTCCACCTCTCACCCCGTTAGCAACCCTCTCGTCCACTGTTACGCCATGGGGTTGGCTGGCACTGTCGTTGCAAGGACTGAGCGCAACATCCACAATTGTTTGGCCAACCGCAGCACTGCTGCTTTCACTAGTCTCGGTGGCCTCGATCCCTGCGCTGCTAAACAGCATCTCCACGCCCAGAGTTCTTGCTCAATCGCTCCGCTGGCAGACGACAGGGATGCTCCTGACTACCGGCGATGCATCGGCGGCCATCGGCGGATTCCGGCCCCCACCCACTCGTGCACGCCACCTCCGCATCACATTCCACGGGCCAATGATTCTTGCGGTGTTCACCCGCGATGCGCTGGCTATCATTCGCTTCCCTATGCGATTGACTGTTGGCACCGTCAGCATCATGGCCGCAGGTTGGCTGATCGGCAGCGCTGCTGCCGCGCCAGAAGACATCCGGTGGGCCATCGCACTGCCTGGTGCGCTACTCGCCTACCTCGCCGCCGGAGTTTGGTGTGACGGGCTTCGCAATTCCAGTTCCAACGCCACTGCTTCCTCGCTCTACGGTTGGGCGGTCGGGCCACGCACTCTGGCGCACGCTGTTGCACCGCTGATTGCAGTGATCGTGTTCGGTGGCGCCGGGGTGTTACTTGCCGGCAATGCACAGGCATCTGCTATGTGGTGGGTACTTCTTGCGGTGTTCACCGTGATCGTACGCGTCTATGACTCCGCCAAGGGGCCACTACCGGTGCTGCTACTGATGCCCATCGTGACCCCGGTGGGAGACCTCTCAGTTCTGAACGTACTGCTATGGCAGTCGGATGCGATCCTGCTTGCACTCGCGATAGGTGGTGGCCTCTCGCTTGCGTATTTCACCGGAGCGTCCGGCGCGGTGGCCGCATTCATATCGCTTGTGCTCATAAGCGTTGTCGTGGCGCTCCTAGCGCTACGACGGATCCGCGCGATAGACCGGCGATCGTGAGCAACACATTCGTGGACGGGTCTCTTCAAGACTTCCGATGAGCTGACTCGATGAGTCACTTGAGGAACGTTCTGCGGGACATCGGATTGGCGTTTCCACATGCTCCGCTTGAGATTAGCGACCGTCCCAAGGGTTGATCAGCTGTATGCCGGTATCGGTAAAGTCCGCGGTATTCCTGGTTGCGAGTTTTGCCTCGTGCTGGTGGCAGACGACTGCGATTTGTGCATCGAAGGTGCTGATCGGTCGGCCCGCGTGCCTGCGGCCAGCCACGATGTCTGCATAGTGGGCAGAGGAGTCGATATCGAAGGCAAGGACGAAGCCTGCGAAGGTTTCGGTGAGCAAGGACTCCATCCGTAGTCCAACTTCCCGCCTCCTGCGGCCGTCGGGGAGGAGGGCGACACCGGCTCGCACTTCGGCCGCAGTGAGCGCGGTGATCACCAGAGTTGACGAGTCCTGAGCGTCAACCCATTCGATGACCGCGTGACTCGGTTTCGGCCGAGCAAGTTCGGACACGACATTCGTGTCCAGAACAATCACGTGCTGAGGTCCGTCACGCGCGCTGGCTCGTCACGCTGCGGGACATCTAAGTCGACTCCGCCGATCTCGGCGAATTGATCACGGATGTAGGAGCCGAGCCCACGCGCAGGTCGACGCCCACTTACCGCAACGGCCAGAAGCACCCGGGCCTCTGCTTCCATGGAGCGGCCATTCTCGGCGGCCTGAACGCGCAGACGCGCCTTGACGTCGTCATCTAGGTCTCGAATCACTAAGGTAGCCATCAGCTTCTCCCGCCTCCCAAACACTAGCAATGCTATCACTGCTTGCATGTACGAGTCTATGCAGATACCACTCTTTGGCTGTTGACGAGCGACCGATCACGCAGTTCAACCTTGGTGATGTGACTGCCGTCGCACATAGAGACCACGGCACGAAAAGAATCACCCTTACGCTCCAACCCGATAAAGCCCTCAATCCCGGCGGTGCATCCCGTCAGCATGACTGCAGCAATGAACGCTAATGCCACACTCGTCGCGACCGACCCTTTCATGAGCCAAGAGTAAGGTCCATGACAGCCGCTTGAGAACTGCACAAGCGTAACGATCTGCTGCCCATCTCGAGAGCTGGCGACCGCACCGCAAGTCTGTGTATGGCCCCGCGCGAATGAAAATCCGATTGTGCCCGGCGAGCGATTGTCATTCGGACGAGCGGTGGTGCCAAGGCACGCCCTTTCGTCCGAATGACTAGCGCTCGACGTTGCTGACTAGGGACAGCACTCACACCGTGGCGAGAAGCCCCGCCACCGAGTCGAGCGCACCGGGCACGAGCCGAAAGTAGGCCCACGTGCCGCGCTTCGTGCGGTCGAGGTATCCGGCGTCCACGAGCACTTTCAAATGATGGGAGACCGTGGGCTGCGATAGCCCG
The DNA here is from genome assembly GCA_044464485.1 of Agreia sp. Lineage (GTDB taxonomy): Bacteria > Actinomycetota > Actinomycetes > Actinomycetales > Microbacteriaceae > Terrimesophilobacter. Next base: position 227,221 of record JBIQLG010000001.1, on the reverse strand, counting down.
AGGGGTTCGGTGAGGTCGCACACGCACGTCTCGCCATCCTCGTGGGCAGCCACCATCGAGAGGATGCGCAGCCGTGCGGGGTCTGCGAGCGCCTTGAGCGAAACGGCGAGGCTCTCCGCGTTCTCGACGGAAATCGACTCCCGCGTGAGCGGCGCGCAGCAGGATTGCAGATCGCGAATCGGGAGCAACTCGGTCATCGTCATGATCCAATTGTCCCATATATATTGACAGCCGTCGATATGCTTCTGAATAATGAAAGCATCGACGAAGATCGATGAAGGAGGTGCTCGATGAACGAGGACTGCATGTCCGGGGCTTGCTGCCCCGAAGCCTGCACCGCGGGCTGTTGCAACTCAGGCGGCTGCTGCTAAGCATCTGCCGAATGGTCGGCTGTTGCGATGGATGTCGTGGCAGCCGATCACGGCGTTGGCGGCGAAAAAAACTCTGCCTTGCGAACAGTCGAACTAGAACTGGCTTACTCGATCTGCACCTGAGTGTGCTTTCGGCCCGAACACTGCAGCATGTTGTTCACAATTGCTCGCAACGCCCCTCTCCCGCCCGGTAATCTGAGACCGATCATGAACGAGGGAGCCCATGACCGACAACATCGACTACACCCGTTTTGCCGGTCGCGTGGTGTTTCCCCGCAATTCCGCGGAGCTGGTGAGCACGAACCAATGCCCTGCCTGTTTTACTCCGCTCCGCAGCACGGTGTGCGCAGAATGCGGACTCGACCTTGGGCATCCCGCCGCGCATGAGCTTCACGAGGCGTCGCTCTCGGCTGCCTCGGCGCTGGAGCGCCGGGTAACGATCATCGGCCGCCTCCGGCACGCAGTGCAGAGCACCGCGCAAGCGGCTTCGACCGCTCAAGCGGTACCGGTTGCCCAACCGGCCGCAGAAGCGGAAACCGTTGCCGCGACCGCCTCAGCAGGGCCATCGGCGATTTCGAGGGCCACCGCAACAGCTCCCGTGGGCGCGTCACCTGCTGCTCGACAGCGGAAATACTCCAGCATCCAGGTCACGCTCCTGGTCGTCGGAATTCTGCTCCTCTCGGTGGCCGCCATCTTCTTTCTGATCTACGCCTTCATCAACTTTGGAATCATCTGGCGCAGCGTCATCATCGCCGCGATCACTCTCGCCGCGGTCGGTTCGGCATCGATACTTCGGCGCCGGGGGCACACCGCCACAGCGGAAGGCATCGCCGTTTTCGCGATCGTACTGATATATCTGGATACCTACGCGCTGCGTGCCAACGATTTCTTCGGCCTTCTCTCCAGCGATGGCCAGCTCTACTGGGGTTTCACGATCATTCTCACGTCAGTTCTGTTCCTGGCGTGGAGCCGCCTCTCCGGCTTGCGCGCGCCGAGCGTTGTCGGGTTCACCATGATCGCCCCCGGTGTCGGCGTGCTGGTGGCGGGTGCCGCCAAAGGCAGCGACGCGGGCACACGGGCATACCTCGTCGCGGCTTCCATCGCCACAGCAGGGCTGATTCATCGTTTTGCCCTGCCGCCCGTCGCGGCCTCACTTCGCTCCGGCCCATCCACCGAACCACCCACACCGACACGGGGAACGCGCTCCATCGAGCGCATGATCAGCCTGTGCACGACACTGCTCGCACTGGCCGCCGCCTTCGTTCTCGCGTTCACCGTGGCACCGGAGTCAGACTGGTCCGGCTCCATCGCCGTCGTGGCGATCGTCGTCATCTCGGCCGCGCACCTTTGGGCTCTCGCTGCGCCAAGAGCGGCGCAACCGTGGCGAGCATGCGCGTACATCTTCGCGGGGATGGGTGGAGTCTTCGCAGCATCCGCGTTGGGATTCGCGGCACTGCGCTCGAGTTCCGACGTCTTCGCGATCATGGCGCCGGGTATCGCGGCTGCCACGCTTGCACTCGTTCTCGAAGTCCTCGCGGTGCGCGGGCCAGGCGGGTGGAGAAAATTCAGTGCCGTTGCCGCATGGTCATCAGCCGTAGTACTCGCCATCACGCTTGTCGCACCGCTGTTCATCGCCATAGCCGCGACGGTGGGCCGCGTGGTCTACGGTTTCGAGAACACCTGGGCGATGCATCCGACAGACACTCTGCAGGTTGCACTTGATCATGACGGCTGGGCGGTGCTCACTCTGGCGATCATCGGCGTCGTGGCCGGTGCCTTCTGGACGGCGGCGGGGATAATTCGCCGCCGCGGCCCCGCTCTCGCGTGGTTTGGGGCAGGCGTTGCACTGACGGCCGCCGCACTCGTCGGCACCCTCTGGACCATCATGGCCGGATGGCTGCTTCTGAGCGCCGTTGCCGTTATCGCCCTCAGCTCGCGAAAGCTTCACTCCTCCTCCGGACGCGACTATGCGGCGCCCACTGCAGCATTGGCTATCGGCGCTGCCGCCTTCGGATACGTCGTGAGTTGGGCAAGCACCTCCACCTGGTGGATAGGTTCGCTCGTCATCATTGCGCTGCTCCTCATGTCCAGGCGAAGCGTGCTGACCGCGGTATCCAAAGCCGCTTTGCTAGGAATCGCGACCGTCGTCGCGCTCATTGCGAGCAACTCGGCAGCACACTACATCACGTTTTCCGCGTCGCTGCCTCTCGACATTGATTGGAACAACGGTCTGCGTTTCGTGAGCATTCTCGCCCTCGCCGTGTTCACGGTGTTCGCCGTGCCGCTCGGACGAGCCGTGCACCGTGCCGATCGCCGAGGCACGTTCTGGTTGACAGGAACAGTTGCCGTCATCACCGTCGGAACTCTGGCCGTCTCGCTCGAGCAGATGAGCAGTGCCGCACGCTCAGAGTTGCTCCTTCCCGAATATGCAACGAGCTTTTTCTGCTCGCTGCTGCTGCTCATTGGCCTCATTTTGTGGATGGTGCTTGCACCCGCGCACAATCTTCGGGTGGAGGCCAACGCTGCCGCAATCGTGGCGGCACCCGCATTCTTCCTCGCGATCAGCGCGCTCACGAAGTTTGTTGCGATGCCCGAATTTGCGGCGACGATCGCCCCCATCCTCTCTGCACTCTTGGCCGCGGCCGCGTCGTTGGCCATTCACCTTGTCCGCCCGAATGGGGCCGCACGCTGGGCTTTGGATGCGGGCGTCGTGCTCGTAGCGCTCCCTTCCGTGATTGCTGCGGTGATGACCAACTCCGGCCTTGCCTGGCTGATACTCACCCTCGCCGCCGTGACAACATTGCTGTTGGCCATCGATAGCGGCGGACTGTTTTCATCGACCTCGTGGCGGCGACACCTTGGCTGGCTCTCCCTCGCGCTGGCCACCGCCGGGCTGTGGTGGCGGTTGCGGGGTATCGGCGTAGCAAATCTCGAGCCATACGTGCTCCCCCTCACGGCCGCACTCCTCATCATTGCTGTGCTGATTTCACGAGCGCACTCGAAAAACACCAGCGACGCTCGGACAACACGAAATCTTGCGGCCCCCACCATCGTCCTCGGCGCACTACTGGTCAGCATGCTCCCTCTGGCGATAAACGGGGCGAGCGGAACCGAGCTGCGCGCTCTCATCATGGGCTTATCCGCCGTGGCACTCTTGCTCGTCGGCAGTTTCGTGATCGTCGGCCGTTCGGCTCAGGGCTGGTGGGATGCCGCCGCGGTCGCGGGCGCCGCCGGGCTGCTCGTCCTTATGATCGGCCGCGCCGTCTACCTTCCCGTTTCGGATGCCGCTCGCGACGCATGGATCTTGGGCGCATTCGTGGCGTTCATCGCCGCGGCATTCGGGCAGGCGATTCCCCGCCACGAGTCGACCGATCACCTGCGGGCCACGGCGAGTCAGATTCTCGGGATCGTGGCGATGGCTGCCGTGCTGGCGCTCGAAGCGCCAGCCTTCGAGGAATTCGCACTTGGTCAGCTTCGCATCCTCAGCCTGGTTCTCCTCTACAGCGCGGTCCACGTGATCGGGTTCGTGTTGCATCGTTCGCCCTTGTCACGCACGGTGGCATGGTTCGCCATCGCGCTCGCGGGTCTCACTGCGCTCACCGGTGGCGCAATGGGCACTCTCGATTACCCGGAACTCGTTACCGTCCCGCTCGCTCTGGCGCTCCTGGCCACGGGAACCATTCACATGGCAGAGGTGCCTGCAGCACGCAGCTGGCAGTGGCTGGCGCCGGGCATCGCCATGTTGCTCGTGCCGTCGCTCTGGGCAACCTTCAGCGAACAACCGCTGTGGCGGCTGGTCGGCCTCGGCGTGGTCGGCGTCGGCGTCATCATTGTCGGCGTCGCGCGACGGCTTCAGGCACCTTTCACCATCGGTGTCGTGGTCGTCATCGTGCATGGTATTGCGACTTTCCTCCCACAGCTGCGCGCGGCATACGAGTTTGTCCCGTGGTGGCTGTGGGCGGCCGCTGCGGGAATCATCTTGACGGCGCTCGCATTCCGCTACGAACAGCGCTCGCGCGACATCCGAAATGCCGTGGTCAAGTACGCCGCCCTACGGTGATTGACCCCCGAATGGGGGAGACTTTTTCGTGGCGCAAGTGCCTATCATGGGGGGTACCGATTACCCCCCGGCTTGGTACGCCACAACGCCGCACCCGAAGCGCCCAGCGGCAGGCAACTTGCAGGAATCATCATGTCTGTTACCCCCCAACAGTCGCTCCCCCCGTTCGGCTGGTACCCCGACCCGACTGGACTTCCCATGCTCAGGTGGTGGACCGGAACCGCCTGGACCGATCAGCTTGAAGCGCCGCGACCGGAAATCCAGCCCGCCATCGGATTTTCCACACAGGGCCTGGGCGACCACCGGATGGCGTCCTAAGCCAATAACGCACGTCCCTTCGAGACGTCCAGCTCCGCTGACTCCTCAGGGAACGAACGAGACGTCGGCTCCGCTGACTCCTCAGGGAACGAACGAGACGTCGGCTCCGCTGACTCCTCAGGGAACGCATCCTCAGGGAGCGACTCCTTTGCGAGCGGGGTCTGTCAGAGTGTCGTGTGCGTCACCATGCCCGCGACAAGCGTGAGCGCGACCGGCATGGCACGCAACTCGTCTGCGGTTGCCATCGCCGGGTCTCGGTCCACCGCGATCAGGTCAGCGGCCTCGCCGACCGCAACGCGGGAATGCGTCGAGGCAGCAAGAGCCTCCGCGAACGTGATCGCCTGCTCCGGATGCCACGGCTCACGGCCGTCCCGCGCCCGATACACCGCGGCGCTGATCGTGATCCACGGATCGAGCGGTGATACCGGCGCATCAGATCCGAGAAGCAACTCGGCACCCGTGTCCAGCAAACTACGGAGAACGAACGCGCGATCAGTCCGGCCCGCCCAGTGCAGTTCCGCAATATCACGGTCGTCCATGGCGTGTTCCGGCTGCACGCTGGCGGCGACTCCGAGCGCGGCGAACCGAGGGATGTCCTCCCTGCGCAGCAGTTGAGCGTGCTCGATGCGGCCCCGGCATCCGATCCGTTCGAACGCGTCCAGAGCCAGCCGGTTCGCCTCGTCCCCGATCGCGTGAACCGCGGGCTCGATCCCCGCTGTGCTCGCGCGAGTCATCAGCGGAATCAGCTCGTCCGTGGGCACGGTAAGGAGGCCATGGTCGTGGGTGTCCTGGTATTCCTCGACGCAGTAGGCAGTGCGGGTATTGAGCGATCCATCGGTGAGGATTTTGAACGGTCCCGCGGAGACGAGCGGGGAGCCTGCCAAGGCGCTTCCGGTCCTCAATCCCGCGTCGATGGCGGCCTCCAAATATGAGGTGTAAATGCCGGCCTGGATTCGCAACGTCGAAAATCCGTTGCCCGCTCGCCGCAACCACACGTCAATGTTGGGACCCATTTCCATATCGACGACGCCGACGACTCCCCGCCCAGCGGCATCGGCGGCAGCATCCGCCACCCATCCGTCGAGGGTCGCGTCGGGGATGTCCTGGAGCCGCGCAACAACGTCGAAGCACGGGTCTTCCCGCAATACGCCGGTCGGATGTCCACCATGGCCGAACAACTCGAGAGCGGCGGTATTCATCCAGACGCAGTGCAGGTCACCGCTGATCAGCAGAGTCGGCACGCCACCGACGACATCGTCGAGCATCACTGCAGTCGGGGTGTCCGGCCACAGGCCGTCCCTGAATCCGTGTCCCACAAGCGGCTGCCCCTCCGTCAACCGCACGCGGGCAGCATGCGTCGCCATAATCGCTGCAGCTTCGGCGGCCGAAACCGCAGAGGAAACGTCAATTCGACGAAGCGCGAGAGCCTGCTGATTGAAGTGCACATGGTGGTCCCAGAGACCGGGCAGGATCCATCGACCGTCCACATCGATGGTTTCATCGCTCACAGCGTCCACCGAGCCGGCCGGTGAAACGGCGGCGACCACGCCATCCGAGAGTTCGATGTCAACCACCGCATCGCCGAGCCGAGCGTTTCGCAGTATCGTCATGTGTCCAGCCCGTTCACTCGTCGAAGGTCGGCGGCGAGACGCGGGTGAGCGTAGTGCGCTCCGTGGTCCAGTTCCTCCGCCACTGTGGTTTTGATCTCGTCTGACTTGTTCTGGCTGAGTTTCAGTCGCGCCTCGAAGCGCGTGACGACAATACGGAATCCGACGGTGCCGTCGAAAATGCTGCGGCCGTACTCTTCGTTGTTTTTCAGCAGTTTTGGATGCGGCATCTCGCCTTCGAAATGCTCCACAAGCTCATCGAGCACCCGCCAGTTCTCCTCGTCGCTGAGAATCTCCGGCACGCCGTACAGGTGCGCGGTCGAGTGATTCCAGGTGGGAACGGCAGGGATATCGCCATACCATCCGGGCGAAATGTACCCGTGGGCGCCCTGAATGACCACGAGCACCTCCGCGCTGCCGAGCTCGAGAGCGCGGTCATCTGGCTTGCCCACGTGGCTCACGATGCTGATCTCCTCGCGGTCCTCCTCGAGCATCACCGGGTAATGGGTGGCGACGAGCCCTTTCGCGGTGTTTGCGACGATCGTCGCCCACGGGTTTTCGCGGATGAGCTTGCGCACTTCTTCCGGATCGGTCGTCACAAAGTGGGGGGTGTAGCGCATGGGATCAAGCTTGGCATGGGTTTAAACGCGGGAACGAATCCCGTTCCGTATGCGTCTAAGACTGGCAGTTCGGGCACCAGTACAATTTCCGCGCCGCCGCCAGTTCCACGGCGATGTTGGTACCGCACACGCGACACGGTAGTCCGGCGCGGTGATACACCCAGTGCCTGTCGTCTCGGCGAGCCAGCGCCTTCGCGTGGTCTTCGTCGCTGAGCCCGTCCATCGTGAGCATGAGGCCCGACCGGACTCCGACGCGCAAGAGGTACGACCAGTCCTGCCAGAGCGCGCGCACGGTTTCTTCGGAGAGGTCCTTGCCGGGGGTGTGCGGGTTCACGCTGGCGCGGAACAGCAACTCGGCGCGATACACGTTGCCGATGCCCGCGACCACGGATTGATCCATGAGCAGCAAACCCACCGGCGTCGGTTTGCGACGCACGATGTCGACAAACCGTTGCTCGGCCGCGGCACTGTCATCCACGAGCGGGTCGGGGCCAAGTCGCGCGATGACGGCGGCAACCTCCTCCGGCTGGAGAACCTCGCACGCCGTGGGTCCGCGCAGATCCGCGACCGCAGAATCGGTGAGCAGGCGCACGCGCACCTGCCCGACCGGCTCGGGAGGGAACGCGGTGAGTGCTTCCTCGGTTTCGCCCTCGGCCATCCGCAGGCGCGTGGTGCGCGGTGCGCCGATCGAGTGCAGCGAATCGTCGACGTCGGCAAGATCGATTGCGGCACGCGCAGCGTCGTCTTCCAGGATGCTGTGCATGCGGGTCTGCCCGATGCGTCCGTTCGTGGAGGACACGGACGCATCCGCCGTGATCTTGCCCGCAAAGTCCCACGCGCCGTAGATTCCGAGATGCACGCGCAACCACACTCGCGGCGCGTTCTCGCTCTCCGCGAATTCGAGGAACAACTGTTTTCCGACGGCCTGCGAATCGGTCATCGTCAATCCGTCAAGCTTCGCCGCACCATCCGTGAACCGACCCTGGGGCGACGATGCCCCGACGCGGTGGCCGACGAAATTCAAGGCGAATTGCCGCGCGATGCGATGAACGGAATGGCCTTCTGGCACGTCAGTCGACCTGCTTGCCCGCGATCGCTCCCGTGTCTTCGTATTCACGCAATTGGGCGATGCGGCGGGCGTGACGCTCGGCGCCAGAGAACGGAGTCGCGATGAACGTGTCGATGAACAGGATCGCTTCGTCCACAGTGTGCTGACGAGCACCGATCGAAATGACGTTCGCGTCGTTGTGTTCGCGGGCCAGGAGCGCCGTGGGCACGCTCCACACGAGCGCGGCACGAGCCCCGCGCACCTTGTTGGCGGCCATCTGTTCCCCGTTTCCCGAGCCACCGAACACGACGCCAAGTGCTTCTTTGCCTGCCTGCTGATCGGCAACCACGCCGATCGCCGCATTGATGCAGAAGGAGGGGTAGTCATCCAGTTCGTCATATTCCGCAGGTCCGTGATCCACTACGTCATGGCCTGCCGCGCTCAAATGAGCCTGCAGTTGCCTGCTGAAGTCAAGACCCGCGTGGTCTGTCGCGATATGGATGCGCATGGTTCCAGTGTAGGCAGGCACCGTGTGTCGTCCGCCCCGCACTCTGGTCTTCTCTGGAAACGTGGAGCACACTGGAAGGAGCGTTCCACATCAGAGGGAGGCCAGCGTTGAAAACAGGAGCTATGAAAACACCGCTTGCGGTGCCCGTGCTGTCGGCAGGAAGCCATCGATCGCCGCGCAGCGGAGCGTGTTTCATGGAGTTCGCCTCGTATCTCGCGGGCGAACGCTGGAGCGACCATCCCGCGTGCACGCATCCGGCGCTAGCTTTCCTCGCCCGGCTGACCAATGACTGCACCTCTGACGGTGCACGCGCGCAACTGGCGGAATTGATCCCCTCTGTTGTCGGACTGAACGGCGACGACCCGCGAGTGGAGTTGCTCATTGCGATCCGGGTCGCCTCTGCAGCTCTCCCCATCGCGAGCGAAGAGCGCCAGCGCGCTGTGGCGGTCGGGATTCTTTCCTGCCAACTGCAATTGAGCCGCCTCGGGCATGCGCTTTCCATGGAACTTGACGACCTGGCTCGCGACGCGATGAACTCTGCTCCTCTGGCAACTCGTTGGGCGAGCGGCTTCATGGCCGAGAACACTCCACCCGCGCGCCCACGCGCGATTTCACGGATGGCGGAGTCGGTGATCCGCATCGGTGTGCTCGGCATCGCCCACGCGTGCTCGCCCGGCTCGGATGCGAGGCTTCGCGATGTACTCCGAGGTGCCATCGCTGACTGCTCGGCCGTGCTTGGCGCGCCCTCAGTCGAAAATCGGCTCGCGAGTGCGGCTGCGCTTGAGTTCGAAAAAGCCGTCGAAGCTCGCCGCGGCAACGACACCGTCCCAGAGAATGACGGCTTGGTCCCCGCGCGGAATCGGTGAAATCACGGGCCCGAAAAACGCCGTACCGTCAACCGCGATGACGGGAGTGCCGACATCCTGGCCCACGCCGTTGATGCCGTCGAAGTGGCTTGCGCGCATCTGCTCGTCGTACTCGTCGCTGTCGGCGTAACGCGCATATTCGGCCGGCAGACTCAACTCGGCCAGCGCCGCAGGGATGACCTCATCGGGTTCGCGCGAGCCACCCGGGTGAATGCGCTCCCCCAGCGCATCGTAGAGCGGCTTCACCATGTCCTGGCCCTCGAGCTCGCGAACGGCGGCAATGAGTCGCGTGTAGCGAAGAGCTCGGGGAAAGAAGGCGCTATAGTCGTCGGACACGTCTTTGTCTTCGTTGAGCACGGCGAGGCTCATGACGTGCCAGGTGACGTCAAGGTCACGGAACTTGGCCACCTCATCCACCCAGCGGCTCGTCATCCACGCCCACGGGCAGGACGGGTCGAACCAAAAGTCGACGGCGGTGGGCGAGAGGGAATCAGCAATATTTGCAGGCATGACTTCACGATACGTGGAGTGGTCAAAACTTGCTGATCTCGCAGTTCACGCTACTAGGCTGGACACACCACACTGGGCGCATCCGCCCAGCAAACACTTGTTGATCCTCACAAAGGAGACTGCTGTGCCCGGAGACAACCTCACCCGCGTCGAAGCCCAGGAGCGCAAGGCTCTCGTCACGGTGGACCACTACAACGTCGTGCTGGACCTCACGACGGGCGACGAAGTCTTCCGCAGCACGACCGACGTGTCCTTCACGGCCACGGCGGGCGCATCCACATTCATCGACGCGATCACGCGCACAGTGCACTCGATCGAGCTCAACGGTGTCGCCATCGATACCTCGGCTGCCGACGGCGTGCGCATCCAACTCGACAACCTCGCCGCCGACAATGTGCTCAGGATCGTCGCGGATGCCGAGTATACGAACTCTGGCGAAGGACTTCACCGCTTCGTCGACCCCGTGGATGGCGAGGTGTACCTGTACTCGCAGTTCGAGGTTCCGGATTCCCGCCGCGTGTTCGCGGTGTTCGAGCAGCCCGACCTGAAGGCCACATTCCGGTTCACGGTGACCGCGCCTGCCGCGTGGGAGGTTGTCAGCAACCAGCCGGTCGAGTCGCGCACGGCCGATGGGGACAGCTCCATCTGGGTGTTCAAGACCACGCCGCGCATCTCCTCCTACATCACGGCGATCGTCGCCGGGCCGTACGCGAAAGTGACGAGCGAGCTCACGAGCAGCGACGGACGCACCATCCCGCTCGGAATCTACTCCCGCAAGTCGCTCAGCCAGCACCTCGACGCGGACTACATTTTCGACATCACGCGCAAGGGTTTCGCGTACTACGAGGAGAAGTTCGATTACCCGTACCCGTTCGAGAAGTATGACCAGCTGTTCGTTCCCGAGTTCAACGCGGGAGCGATGGAAAACGCGGGCGCCGTGACGTTCACGGAAGCGTACGTGTTCCGTTCCAAGGTGACGGATGCGATCAAGGAGCGCCGCGTCGTCACGATCCTGCATGAGCTCGCCCACATGTGGTTCGGCGATCTCGTCACCATGAAGTGGTGGAACGACCTGTGGCTGAACGAGTCGTTCGCCGAGTGGGCTTCGACGATCGCCACCGCGAACGCCACGGAGTGGACGGAAGCGTGGACCACGTTCCAGGCGATGGAGAAGAGCTGGGCATACCGTCAGGACCAGCTCCCGTCCACGCACCCCGTCGTCGCCACCATCAACGACCTCGAGGATGTCCAGGTCAACTTCGACGGCATCACGTACGCGAAGGGCGGCTCCGTTCTCAAGCAACTCGTGGCGTGGGTGGGCGAAGACGAGTTCTTCGCGGGCGTGGCCGCGTACTTCACGAAGCACGCGTGGGGCAACACCGAGTTGAAGGACTTGCTCGCGGAGTTGGAGATCACGAGCGGACGCACGCTCACCGAGTGGTCGAAGCTGTGGCTGGAGACCGCCGGGGTGAACACGCTGCGCCCCTCCTTCGAGGTGGATTCAAGCGGGAACTTTACGACGTTCCGCGTGCTGCAAAGCGCCCACCCCGACTACCCCACCATCCGCCCGCATCGTCTCGCCATCGGTTTCTACAACCTCGAAGACGGCAAGCTCGTGCGCACCCACCGCCACGAGCTTGATGTGGATGGCAAGAGCACGGAGGTCCCCGAGTTCGTCGGAATGGCGAGGCCCGACCTCGTGCTCATCAACGACGACGACCTCGCGTACGCGAAGATCCGTCTCGACGATGACTCGCTGGCAGTCGCGATCGAGCACCTGAAGGACATCGAGAACCCGCTGGCCCGTGCTCTCGTGTGGGGTTCGGTGTGGGATGCGACGCGGGATGCCGAAACGCCGGCGAGCGACTACGTACGGCTGGTGCTCGGCAACATCGCGACGGAGACGGAAAGTACCACCATCCGCACGACTCTCAACCAACTGCTGCTTGCCGCGCGCCAGTACGTTGCCGCGGAGACGCGCGCCGCGACCATCGGGAAGGTCGGCGACGAGTTGTGGTCGCTGGCGCAGAATGCTGAGGCCGGCTCCGACTCCCAGTTCCAGTTCGTGAAGTTCTTCGCGCAGATTGCGTCAACGAGTGATCACGTCGATGCCCTCCGCGGCCTGCGCGACGGCACTATCGCCCTGGACGGCCTCACGATTGACACTGACCTCGGTTGGGAGTTGCTTGAGGGGCTCGTGCTCAACGGTGCGGCCACGACTAAAGACATCGACGACATGCTCGCTACAGACAACACCGCGAGCGGTGCGCAGGCTGCAGCCAGAGCTGGGGCGACGTTCCCGACATCCGAAGCGAAGCTCTCGGCATTCGACTCTCTCGTGGATGAGGACGACAAGCCGAACCTGATCGTGCGCAACACTGCACTTGGTTACCAGCACGTGAATGACCCATCGGTGCTCGAGGCTGTGGTCGAGCGCTATTTCTCGTCGCTCACGGATTTGTGGAAGAACCGCAGCTACGCGATAGCCGAAGCCCTCGTCGTCGGGCTCTACCCCGCGCCGCTCGCCTCGAAGTCGCTCGTCGAGGCGACCAAGGGGTGGTTGGATGCCAATCCGGACATACCTGCCCTGCGCCGGCTCGTGGTAGAAAATCTCGCCGGCGTTGAGCGTGCTCTCGCCGCGCAAGCGAAGGATGCGCGCTAGTGACCGCGGCGAAATGCCGCGGGTGATTCGCCGAAGTGCGACTTGAAGACCCTGCTGAAGTGAGTTCGGTCCACAAACCCCCATCGTTGTGCGATCGTCTCGATCGAGTTTCGCGCGTGGGCGGCTGACGCCAAATCAAGCCGGGCTCGTTCCAGCCGTCGCTGCAGGATCCACCGCGCTGCCGTGGTACCGCGTTCCGCGAAGAGTTTCTCCAAAGTCCTGCGGGACACATTGACGTGCGCGGCAAGAGAATCGGTGCCGAGGCTCGCCTGGTCGAGCGTCGCCTCTGCGTGATCCATGGCCGCTTGGAGGAGTATCGCCGAGCGGCCGGAATAATACGAGGTCGACGGGCCGAAGCTTGCGACGACAAGATCGACAACTTGCTGGGTCACCTGACCGGCTTCGTTAACACTGAACCCCTCCGCGTGCTCAAAGAGGTAATCGACCATGTGAGACAGCAGGCCGGGCAACATTCCGCTCGCCGTGCCCGCTGCGGTGGGATCGGCCAGCCGCGGCGTGATGAGCTCGGCGGGAAGGCTGATGACGAATTGGCGAAAATCGACCGGTGCGTGAATCTTGGTGACGACCCCGCTGGAGATCATTCCCACCGTGCCTTCGCGCGGCCGGATCGAGCGAGAGTTCTGTTCGCCCGCGAGCTCGCCGGAGCGGGGAATATTTATGTACACGCGACCAGAGGTGTCCAGTTGGGCCAGCGCGCTGTCACGCTCCGCAGTGTGCGGCCCCGCCTCGACGGAGGACACCACGAGCGCCCCGATATTCGCCTGGGTGATTTCCGTGTGGAACGCGCCGGAGTCTTCTCTGGCCACACGCATGGGCCCGAAAACGTCGCGCACCACGTCGGCCCAGAATGCAAACTGATCCACTTCCGGAACGGAACCACTCGACCAGGTTCGATAGGTGGGTGGCGTTCGATGCAGGGGGCCCGCGATGACCATGCGCCATGCTAGCGCGCAATGAAATTTTGCGCATCCTGCAACAAAGACCTTCGCTCTCGGCAACCGACTCGTACGCGCGGGTCAATATCGTCTAATCGTGGCCATGAAGTCGCCTTCACCTCTCCACCTCGCCGCACGTGCCGGGACACTGTGCGCCGCGCTGCTGTTAGCGTGCGCCGGATGTTCGAGCGCGGGGCAACCCCCGGCATCCGACTCCAGTGCTCACGGTGATGTTGCGACCACGGCGACCCCGTCAAACTCCTCGGAAGGAGCCGGCGACGATTCGAGCCAGCCAAAGCCGGGATTCTGCACAGACGTCATCAACACGCCGAGTGATCACCTCGGCGAAGACGACAGTGTAGCCACGAACGAAGAAACCCTGAAGAAAGTGGCCGACTACTGGCATCACACGGCGGAGGAAGCCCCCGCCGAGGTGAAGGATGCCGCACTCACCGTTGCCACGGGATACGACAAGCTTCGCGCCGAAAATGCGACCGAAGTGGACAACTCGTCATGGCAGGACGCCCTGCAGACTCTCGTTGGATACGAAATTACTCATTGCTACGGATAGCCGTCAGCGCAATACAACCCGGAAGGAACCCCATGCGCATCACTCAATTTCAGCGAACGCGTCTGCTCACGACGGTCATTGCCGCGAGCGCCATTCTCCTCGCCTGCGCGGGTTGCGCACCCGCAAGCGGGCCAGGTCCCGAGAACGGAGGCACAGCCTCGTCGTCGAGCAATTCCGACGCAACGGATACCGGCAGCTCAAGCGGTTCCGATGACTCTGCCGACTCTTCGAACGACAACACCGAAATCGGTGGAAGCAGGGATGCTGCCGGCACTCCCTTCTGCACCGACCTCGTATCCGCGCCCACGGCCAGCGATGACGACTCCGATGCCGGGCAACTCAAGCAAGTTGTGGACTTCTGGCAGAAGTTGGCAGACGAATCTCCGTCGGGCATCAAGCCCAAAGTTTCCGCCATTGCGGATGGATATCGCAGGATCCAGGCCGGCGACACTTCCGCGGCATCCGATCAATCCTGGGTGGATAACGTCACCGCCGTCTCCGACTATTTCGTTGCCCACTGCTAACCCGAGCGCGTGCACAGCCGCGCAGAAATGAGGACGGTCTCATGACTAATCCCGCAGTCAAAACCCCACATGGTCTTGCCACCATCATTCTCGCAAGTGCGGTAATACTCGCCTGCTCGGCCTGCTCGGGCGGCGGTGCCAGCGCGGATGCCGCAGCGCAATACCACAACACGGGCGGATCGGTTGAGGGTGTCTGCAAGGCCTTCAACAACACGGACTTGTTCAATAAGGCCGAAGACGAAACCGGGCTGGCGAAGTACTGGGATGCCATCGCGCAGAACGCCCCCGCCGAAATCAGTGCCAAGGTTTTCGTGGTCGCCCAGGCAGTGGACAAGGAAGCCAAAGGAGACATGTCGAGCCTCAACGATGCCACGAGCGCTGCCACGAAGGACGCCACCAAGTGGCTCGTTGACCACTGCAACGGCTGAACGCCAGCGACGTATTCGTCAGGACGGGCACGTTCGGTGCGCGGCGCGCCTGCACCGTCGCTAATCAGTCGCCGAGCGGATATTCACCCTCGAGCCAATAGAATGGCACCGCGATGAATGACGTGATCTGGTCGAGTTTTTGGGATGCCATTGGCGCCTTCTTCGCGGAGTGGCACCCGCTCATCGACATCGTCGTCATTGTCATCGCTGCGTTCATCATTCGATGGCTCATTCTCGTCATCCTTCGGCGCGCGATCGATCGAGTCGTCTCCGGGGTAAAGAAGACGCACAATGTCGAAGAGACCCAGGAACTCGCCTCCGCACCATTGCGTGCCGCTCGCATCGTTCAGCGCACCCGCACACTGGGTACCGTCATCAACAGTGTTCTGACCGTGGTTGTTTTCGGGTCCGCTTTCGTGCTCATCCTCACCGTGATGAACGTTCCCGTTCTGGGAATCCTCGGTGCTGCGGGAGTCGTGGCCGCCGGACTCGCCTTCGGCGCGCAAAACCTCGTCAAAGACATCCTGAACGGAATGTTCATGGTGTTTGAGGACCAATTCGGAATCGGCGACATCGTGGATCTTGGCGTGGCGTCGGGCACGGTCGAAAACGTCGGTGTGCGCATCACCAGCATTCGCGACGTCAACGGGACGCTCTGGCACGTTCGCAACGGTGAAATCCTTCGGGTTGGCAATAAGTCTCAGGGTTGGGCCCGCGTCATCATTGACCTTCCCGTGCCGTACCGTGCAAACATCGATGAAGTCAAAGACGTCGTTCTGTCGACAGCGAAAATGCTGGGCAGCGATCCCGAGTGGCGCCGCAAGATCATCGAGAATCCGGAGATCTGGGGTGTGGAGTCGATCACCGCGGAAGCACTTGTCGTGCGACTGGTCGTGAAAACGCGCAGCGCAGATCAATGGGCGGTGGCGCGGGAACTGCGGTTGCGCATCAAACTCGCCCTGGATGAATTGGGTGTGAGCGTGCCCTCGCTCAACCGCATGATCCTGGACCAGCACCACTCGGCCTCGCCGAGCGCAACAGGCACGACCTCATTGCGTGACAGTCCCAAGTCCGCGCCCAAGGCCGAGAAGAAAATCGAGAAACTGTGAGTCAGGATGCCGATAGCGCCGCTCGAGGCGACCTCCCGCTCCTGGCCCGCGAGACTGGCTCGACGCCGCGCGACGATCTCTTTACTCAGATTGGCGGCAGCACGACCTTCGACCAATTGGTACGGACTTTCTACAGCGAAGTGCAGAAGGATCCGGTGCTGTGGCCGATGTATCCGCAGAACGATCTCGAAGGCTCCATCCATCGGTTGAGCACTTTCCTTCAGCAGTACTGGGGCGGACCCGCTACCTACAGTCAGGAGCGAGGCCACCCGCGACTGCGTCAGCGACACGTCGCGTTCAAGGTCAACCCGGATGCGCGGGACCGCTGGCTTTCGCACATGCGCACCGCACTCGACGCGCTCGGACTTTCGCCGCTGCACGACGCCACCCTGTGGGATTACCTGGACCGGGCAGCGCACTCGCTCGTGAACACCTTCGACGACTGAGATTCCGGAGCCGCTTACCTTATCCTGCCGGCGGGCGTTTCCTTGTTGGTCATGGCACTCGGTGATAAGAATGGGTCATGGTCCGAATAGTCGCCCGCCGCAAGGTGACACGTATCGCCCTGAGTGGCAGGCCGCAGTTACGCGAAGACATGCTCGCGGTCGAAGAGCCGCTGGAGATCCGCGTGGGAGGACATTCGTTCGCTGTCACAATGCGAACACCGGGGAATGACGTCGATTTGGCCGCGGGTTTTCTTGTTTCGGAAGGCGTGATCACGAGGAGCGAACAGTTTCGCGCAGCGCGATATTGCGCGGGTGCAAGCGAAGACAGCCTGAACACGTACAACGTACTGGACGTCACGTTGGCACCGGATGTGCCGCCACCGAATCCCGGCCTGGAACGATCCTTTCTGACGAACAGCTCGTGCGGGCTCTGCAGCAAGTCGAGCATCGACGCTGTGCGGACTCACTCCGCATTCGAGGTGGAAAGCGATCCGCTGCGTGTCTCGGAGGATCTGCTCGCCGCGTTGCCGGAGCAGCTGAGGGCAGGTCAGGACGTGTTCGATAAAACGGGTGGTCTGCACGCAGCTGCGCTGTTCCACGGTGAAACCGGTGAGCTTCTCGTGCTGCGCGAAGACGTTGGTCGCCACAACGCGGTCGACAAGGTGATCGGCTGGGCGCTGAAAGACGACCGACTTCCCTTGCGCGGCACCGTGCTCATGGTTTCCGGCCGCGCGAGTTTCGAGTTGACGCAAAAGGCCGTCATGGCGGGAATCCCCGTGCTCGCTGCGGTCTCCGCACCGTCTTCCCTTGCCGCCGAGCTCGCGGCGGAAGGCGGGCTTACACTCGTCGGTTTCGTGAGAGGAGACTCGATGGTGGTGTATGCCGGGGCCGAACGCATCGTGGGGTCGCGAGCGAAGGAAGGAAGCGCGGCATGACTCTCGACAGACCGGTCGAACGAAGTGCCGAGGAAGACGAACTCCGTGTAACGCATCCGAAAAAGTGGGCTGCGGGTGTTCCCGGCGTCACGCACTCGATGATTCCCGCGTTCGGTGCCATGGGGGCCAGCCGTGCTCTGCGCGGTCTTCTGGCGATGAACCAGAAGGATGGTTTCGACTGCATGAGTTGCGCATGGGAGGATCCGCCAGAGCGCAAGACCTTTGAATTCTGCGAGAACGGGGCCAAGGCCCTCACCTGGGAAGCCACACCTGTGACCGTCCCCCGCTCATTCTGGAGCGAGAATTCGATTGACGACCTGCTGTCGAAAGACGAGTACTGGCTCGGAATGCAGGGGCGACTCGTGGAACCCGTGTACAAACCAGCGGGCAAGAACCACTATCAGCCAATCAGTTGGGATGACGCGTTCGCTGTCATCGCTCAAAAATTAAACAGTCTTGACTCCCCCGATCAGGCAGCGTTCTACACGAGCGGGCGAACCGCCAACGAAACAGCCTTCGTGTATCAGCTGTTCGCGCGCGCGTTTGGGACGAACAACCTTCCGGACTGTTCCAACATGTGCCACGAATCCACCGGCACCGCCATGGGCGAAGTGATAGGCGTCGGGAAAGCCACGATACTCTACACAGATTTCGCCAAAGCCGACCTCATCATCATCATGGGCCAGAACCCGGGAACAAATCATCCTCGGATGCTCACGGCCCTCGAGGAAGCGAAGCACGCGGGCGCGCAGATCGTCGCCGTGAATCCGCTGCTGGAGGCGGGACTCATCCGCTACAAGAATCCGCAAAAGGTCAGCGGTATCGTCGGCCGGGGTACCGGTCTGGCCGACCAGTATCTTCAAATTCGCCTCGGCGGAGACATGGCCCTCATGCAGGCGATTTCGCGTCGTGTTCTAGACGCGGAGAAGGCCAACCCGGGCACGGTGCTGGACCACGACTTTCTCGAGAAACATTGCGAGGGGCTCGCGGCGTTTGCGGAGCACCTGGCCGACCTCGACGAGAACGCCGTTTTGGCCGCCACGGGCCTCAGCGGTGCGGAAATCGATGAACTCGCCGAACGCTACATTCGGGCTGACAGCGTCATCATCACCTGGGCGATGGGGCTCACGCAGCACAAGCGGGCGGTTCCCACGATCAAAGAGATCATGAACCTGTTGTTCTTGAGAGGCAATATCGGCAAGCCGGGCGCCGGTGCCTCGCCGATTCGCGGTCACAGCAACGTTCAGGGTGACCGCACCATGGGAATCTGGGAAAAAATGCCGTCGACTTTCCTTGACGTGCTCCAGACGGAATTCGGTTTCTCCCCTCCCCGCAAAGACGGTGTCGACGCGGTCAACGGAATTCGCGCGATGCGCGACGGCAAGATCAAAGTGTGGTTTGCACTCGGCGGCAACCTCGTCGGTGCCATCTCGGACACGGGCGTCTCCGAGGATGCCGTTCGCAGGACCGAGTTGAGCGTGCAGGTTTCCACGAAACTCAATCGATCCCACGCCGTGATCGGCGAAGAGGCGCTGATTCTTCCGACGATGGGCCGCAGCGAAATCGACGTTCAGGCCAGCGGCGAACAATTCGTCAGCGTTGAAGACACGGTGGCCGCCGTGCAGCCTTCCTACCCGAAACTAAAGCCGGTTGCTCCGGGCCTGCTCTCCGAAATCTCCATCGTGACGAGGCTCGCGCGAGCAGTTCTCGGTGACCGATACGGGATCGACTGGGCCGGTTTCGAGGAAAATTATGACGTCATCCGTGACCATATATCCCACGTCGTTCCGGGATTTGACGATTTCAACGGCAAAGTGCGCCAGAGCGGCGGATTCGTACTCCCCCATCCACCGCGCGATTCGAGGACATTCCCCACCGCATCCGGAAAGGCGATCATCACCGTCAATGCGCTGGAAGCGCTCGACGTCCCTCCGGGAAGGCTGCTGCTGCAGACCATGCGCTCGCATGATCAGTTCAACACCACCATGTACAGCCTGAATGACCGCTATCGCGGCGTGAAAAAGGGGCGACATGTTGTGTTTGTGAACGCGGATGACCTTGCCGAACTCGGTTTTGCCGACGGCGACATCGTCGACATCCACAGCGAGTATGCCGATGGCGTGGATCGGGTGGCCAGGCGCTTTCGCGTGATCGCGTACCCGACGGCAAAAGGCTGCGTGGCGGCGTACTTTCCCGAAGCCAATGTGCTGGTTCCACTGGACGCCACCGCCGAGGGCAGCAACACGCCGATCTCCAAGTCCGTCGTTGTGCGACTGGAGCACGCGAGCTCGTAGTGCGGAACGCTTGATAAGTTGTTTGACGTCCAACAGAATTAGCCGAGTACTTTCCGTGCGTTCCGACCGGGATCGCAAAGAGTTTCTGGTCGAGCATCGGTGATTGGTGTGCATCATCTTAGATTCAGCTAAAACCAGCAAAGCGGCCATGCCGTCAGATCTCGCAATCTCCCGCGCCACCGTTCGTCGGCCTCTCGCCGACGTAGCAGCAAGCATCGGGATCGGCCCGCACTTGCTTGAACCCTATGGGAACGCTGCGTCGAAGATTTCACTCGATGCGATCGATGAGCTGGCGGATCGGCCCCGAGCGAAGTACGTCGTTGTGACGGCCATCACGCCCACGCCGCTCGGTTCTGGAAAGACGACGACATCAGTCGGATTGGGTCAGGGCTTTGGTCACATCGACAAGCGCGGAGTCGTCGCCATCCGGCAGCCCTCGATGGGACCCACGTTCGGCATTAAGGGCGGCGCGGCCGGCGGCGGTTACGCGCAGGTGGTTCCCATGGAAGCGCTCAATCTGCACCTCACGGGTGACATGCACGCGGTCACCGCCGCCCACAACCTCTTGTCGGCAATGATCGGCAACCACATCCACAAGGGAAACCAGCTCGGGTTGAATCCGCACGAGATCACCTGGCGACGCGTTCTCGATGTCAATGATCGCGAACTGCGCAACATCGTTTCCGGGCTTGGCGGCGCCGATGACGGCAACCCCCGTCAGACGGGTTTCGACATCACGGCTGCGAGCGAGGTGATGGCGCTGCTGTCGCTGTGCTCGGGGCTGCGGGATCTGCGTACGCGCCTTGGACGCATGGTCGTGGGGTACAACGGCGATGGCGACCCGGTGACGGCCGAGCAACTCAAAGCGGCCGGTGCGATGGCCGTGATTCTGAAGGATGCGATCAAGCCGAACCTTATGCAGACGGTCGAGGGGACACCCGTGCTTGTGCACTGCGGCCCGTTCGGCAACATTGCCACGGGTAATTCGTCTGTTGTGGCCGACAAAATCGGTATCCATGCGGGAGATTACCTCATCACGGAGGCAGGCTTCGGCGCGGACATCGGTGCGGAGAAATTCTTCAACATAAAGTGCAGAAATTCCGGACTCACCCCGGATGCCGCTGTGATCGTGGCCACCGTGCGGGATCTCAAAACGCACTCGGGCAAGTATCGCGTGGTCGCCGGCCGCCCACTGCCGGCCGAAATGCTCGCGGAGAGCCCCGACGACGTGTTCGAGGGCGCTGCCAACCTGAGGCAGCAGATCGCCAATGTGAAGCGGCACGGGGTATCGCCTGTCATTGCCGTGAATGCCTTCCCGACCGATCATCCGAGCGAGCACAAGGCGATCATGGAGGTTGCCGAAGAACAGGGTGTGCGCGTGGCGATCAGCTACCACTTCACCGAGGGTGGAAAGGGTGCGGCCGAATTGGCGGAAGCCGTCGCCGAGGCCTGCGACGAGCCATCCGACTTCACATATTTGTACGAGGACGGCCTGTCTCTCACCGACAAAATCGATACCATCGCGCGCGAGATGTATGGCGCGGACGGCCTGGACGTTTCACCGCTGGCGGCGAAACAGCTTGCCAGGTATGAAGCTGCCGGCTTTGGCAACTTGCCGGTGTGCATTGCCAAAACACACCTCTCCCTCTCGGCAAACCCTGCCGTCAAGGGCGCACCGAAGGGGTGGCGTCTGCCTGTGCGCGAGGTACGTGCATCCATCGGAGCAGGATTCATCTACCCGCTGTGCGGAGACATGCGCACAATGCCCGGCCTGTCGTCAGCTCCCGCGGCCGAAATCATCGACATCGACGATTCTGGCGAAATTGTCGGACTGTCCTGATGTCCTTCGATTCCACGGGGAGCGACTACCTCGACCTGCCGTTGCGCGCACTGGTCGGCGACGTTGCCGGCGCAGACTCCGTGCCTGCGGCGGGCTCCGTCGTTGCGGTTCTCGGCGCGCTCGCCGCCGGCCTTACCGCGAAAGTTGCACACCGATCCGCATCCAGGCTGGCTGAGGCAGAGGAGATCGCCGCGCAAGCAGATGTGTTGCGAGGCCGATTCGAGCCCGTCATCACTGCAGACGCCGCCGGTTACGCGGACGCACTCGCGGCATCGGGCGATCATCGAACCTCCGCACTGCACGCGTTATCCGTAGAGCTCGCGGTCATGGGCGACGCTGCGGCGGATGTCGCCGAGCTCGCGGCAAACCTGGTGACGATGGGCAACCCGAATCTGCGCTTCGACGCGGATGCAGCGGTGCGAATCGCGGTGACGGTCGCGGAGATAAGTGCGAAACTCATTGGTGCGAACGTGGGTGAGTCAGAGCTTGTGGGCCGTTCGGAATCCGCCGCGGCTCGTGCCAGAAACGCCGCGGCTCACGCCTCGCGGCCGGTGGGCTGAGTCCCACTACCGGCGCAAGCAATCGTCACCAGGTCCTGCGCCGGGCCGAGCGGTGGCGTGTTGCCGGTTCGCCAGATTGCGGAAAGTTGTCGTCGGAGCGTGAGCCCCTCCACTGGGACGGCGACTAGCCGCCCGAGCGCGAGATCATCGGCGATGGCCAGCGAGCTCAGCACCCCGGGTGCTGTGCCCGCGGCAATGGATGTGCGGACTGCGGCGGTGCTGGAGAGTTCCACGCGCGGCGCGGCGATAGCTTCTCCACCCGAGGCGGCGGTGAGCAACATTTCGAAAGTAGATCTGGTGCCCGATCCGGGTTCCCGCGAAACCAGCGGAGTGCGCACGAGTTCGTTCACCGTCACGGGACTGCTTCTGCGCGCCCACGTGTGGTGCGGTGCGACAGCGACCCTCAGTTCGTCAAACCCGATTCTGCGCACGCGCAACCCGGACGGAAGAGCCGCAGTCTCAATGAATCCAAGCGGCACGTGCCCGGAGCGGACGAAGTCGATGACGTCCTCACTGTTGGCGGCGGTCAAGCCCACTTGCGTTGGCGGAACTCCGGAAGCTTCCTGCCGGGTTCGAAGCGCCACGAGCCAGCGCGGGAGAAGATACTCCGCGATGGTGAGACTCGCGGCGACATTAAGCTGCCTGGCGGTTTGGGATCGCAGCGACGCAATGCCGGCATCCAGCAGTTGCGCCGCTGCAAGTACATCCCCCGCCCAACCGCTCACCACTCGGCCAGCCGGGCTGAGCGTCGAGCCACGTGCGGTCCGGATCAGCAGTTCCGAGCCGATCAGCTTCTCCATGGAGCGCATGCGGGCAGACACCGCCTGTTGGGACATCCCCAGCCTCCGTGCCGCTCGGGAGATGCTTCCTTCCTCGCCGACCGCAACGAACACCTCCAGCGCCACCAGGTCTGGCACATGTGGTCCCAGCAATTTCGCCTCCTACAAGCTATCGTTGTGGCGTCACAAACGTACCGCGTCTGGTGGCCGTGCACAGCATCCGGCATTGTGGAGAGGTGATTCCCGAGCAGCTCGCCTCTCCTCCCCCCGTTCAACGCACTATCCCCGCATGGCTCCCGGGTGTGGTAATTTCGGCGGCGGCAGCACTCGTCGCATGGGGAGTCCATGTTCTCTTCCCGGTGATTCCACTGCTCACTGCCGCGGTCGCTCTCGGCATCATCGTGGCGCAGATCCCTCCCGCACGCCGCGAAGTCACCGGTTCGCTCGCACCGGGACTTTCGGTCGCGTCCAAGAAATTCATGCGCCTCGGAATCGTTCTGCTCGGGCTCAAGTTGAGCCTCATTGATATTGCCCACCTCGGATGGCTGACCATCCTGTTGGTTGTCGTACTGGTCCTTTTGACATTCGTGGCGACCTACTGGATGGGAAGGCTCGCGAAACTACCCAAACACGAGCCGCTGCTCATCGCGACAGGGTTTTCCATTTGCGGCGCCTCCGCGATCGGCGCAATGAGTGGGGTCGTCAAGGCGAAGGACTCGGAGGCTGCAACACCGGTCGCGCTTGTCACCCTGTGCGGCACGCTCGCGATTGCCGTGCTGCCGATTTTCTGGCATCCGCTCGGATTCACCGCCGACCAGTTCGGGCATTGGGTCGGCGCGAGCGTGCACGACGTTGGCCAGGTGGTTGCGACAGCTCAACTCGCCGGCACGAGCGCGCTCGCGATCGCCGTCGTCATCAAACTCACGCGCGTGCTCATGCTCGCCCCCATGGTGTCCATTGCCGCGTTGGCGGTACGGCAGTGCGAGGTCAAAGCAAGTTCAAATGCCCGCGCCGAAACAGCCACGGACGTCGCAGTAGACGCGAAACCGGCAAAGCGACCGCCGATCGTTCCCTTGTTCGTCGCCGGCTTCCTGCTCGCCGTTGCGATTCGATCATTCATCCCGCTGCCCGACGCGGTACTGTCAATCGCCGATATCGTACAGACTGCGCTCCTCGCCATGGCACTCTTCGGACTCGGCACGGGCGTGCGCGTAAAGGAACTCGTGAGCACGGGTTGGCGGTCGCTACTCGTCGGCCTCGCGTCGTGGGCGTTCATCGCCGTGCTCGCCTACTTCGCCGTGCAGTTGAGTTAGTCGGGTGTCCGCTCCGACTCCGCCGACGTGATGACCCGGTGCACGAGAGGCACGCCCGGTCGGTACGCGAGGTGCACATAGCTCGGCGCGTCGAGAATGACGAGGTCGCTGCGCTGACCGACAGCGAGGCCGCCAATGTCGGTTCGGCGGAGCGCGGCGGCTCCCCCCGCCGTCGCTGCCCACAACGCTTCGGCCGGGCTGAAGTTCATTTCCCGCACGGCGACGGCGATGCAAAACGGCATCGATGATGTAAAACTCGAGCCCGGATTGCAATCGCACGCGAGCGCGACCGTCGCGCCGGCATCGATGAGGCGGCGGGCATCCGGATACGGTTGCCGCGTCGAAAACTCGACTCCGGGCAGCAGCGTGGCGACGGTGTCGGATGCCGCGAGCGCGGCGACATGGTCGTCGGTCAGGTAGGTGCAGTGGTCAACGCTTGCCGCGCCCAGCTCGACCGCGAGTTGCACGGCGCCCGAGGGTGCAAGTTGTGCGCCGTGCATCCGCGCTTCGAGGCCCCGCGCGACGCCCGCGGTGAGGATCGTCCGCGCTTGGTCCACGTCGAACGCACCGTGGTCGCAGAACACGTCGATCCACTTTGCGTGCGGGGCGCACGCGTCAAGCATCTCGCCCGTCACGAGAGCGACATACCCGGCGGGGTCATCCTTGAATTCGGCGGGAACGACGTGCGCGCCGAGGTACGTCGTCTCGTTTGTGAACCTCCCTGCGATCGCGAGCGCACGGGCCTCATCCACGCTCGTCAGGCCGTAGCCGCTCTTGATCTCGACGGTCGTCGTGCCTTGGGAACGCATCTCCGCCACGAGCCGCGCCGTGTTAGCGGCGAGTTCCGCATCGGTCGCCGCGCGCGTCGCCGCCACGGTCGTCCGTATTCCGCCAGCAGCATATGGCTGTCCGATCATGCGATGCTCGAACTCGGCCGAGCGATCGCCCGCGAACACGATATGGCTGTGGCTGTCGACGAAGCCGGGAATCACGCACCGGCCCTCAGCATCGATTCGCTCGTCGGCATCCGGCGCCGTGCCGACGTCGCCGATCCAGGCGACGACGCCGTCCTCGATAACGAGGGCCGCATTTTCACGTTCCCGTCGGCCTGCCTCGTGCGTGACGAGCAGGCCGATGTTGTCGATGAGGGTGCTCACGATATTTACGCCTCGGACCGCTCGCGGAAGCCCGCCGCCGCTTCCAGCACGCACAGCGCGACGAGTCGTGTCGTGCGCGCATCCTCGGTGTCCTTCGCCGAGTCCACCTCCACGAGGTCGATCGATTCGACCTGAGAGTGACGCGCGGCAATGCGCGCGGCCGTTCGCAGTTCGTACGCGGAGATCCCGCCGGGAACGGATGCCGGGCACGCCGGCGCGACCGCTCGATCGCACGCGTCGACGTCGAGGTCGAGGTCCACGTGGATCGGCCCGCCCCCGGCCCCGGCGATTTCGAGCGCCTCGGCCATCACGTCGGCCATCGGGCGCCGGACGAGCTCATCTCGCAGAATGACCGTGATGCCGAAGTCTCGAGCGCGCATCGCATACTCTGCGGAGTTTGCGAAGTCGGAAATCCCGATCTGAACCACGCGCGCTCCGTCGAGACCGGCTTCGATGAGTCTGCGCACGGGAGATCCGTTCGAGACTCCATCGCGAAGGTCGTAGTGTGCGTCGACCGTGACAAGACCGGCGGTCGGTATCCTGTCACCCCAACGCCCGAGAGCGACGGGCACCGTTGCCGCGTTGTCCCCGCCGAGCGCCACCAGAAGCCTCGCGTCGACGGCGGCAATCTCTGCGATGGCGCGCTGCTCATCGGCGTCCGGGTCGGCGATGTTTCCATAGTCGGCGAACGTGATGGCTGGGCTGCGTTCGGTACGCACGATCTCGGCGTGCGAGAACTCGCTGTAGCGAGGGATCATCGCGCGCACGGCATCCGGCGTCTGCCCGGCGTTCGTCGCCGAGATCGACGTTCGCCACGTCGGGACGCCGATGATCGCGACGTCGGCTCTGCCGTGTGCTGCGGGCCAATTGCCCGCGCGGGGCCAGAGCGCGTCGGTGGGAAGCGGAGCCGAACCGGTGGGAGTGTTCATTGCCCCTCAGTCTCGCGCATCGGCACGCGAACGTGCAGGCGCTCTGCGACTTCGATCGCGTCCTCGTAGCCGGCATCCGCGTGCCGGATGACGCCCATCCCCGGGTCGTTGCTGAGCACGCGCGCGATCTTTTGCGCGGCGAGTTCGGTGCCGTCGGCGACCGTGACCTGCCCCGCGTGGATCGAACGGCCGATCCCGACGCCGCCGCCGTGATGGATCGACACCCACGTCGCTCCGGAGGAGGTGTTGACGAGCGCGTTGAGGAGCGGCCAGTCGGCGATCGCATCCGAGCCGTCCTTCATCGCCTCGGTCTCCCGGTAGGGCGAGGCGACCGAGCCGGAGTCGAGGTGGTCTCGGCCGATCACGATGGGTGCCGAGATCTCGCCCGAGGCGACCATCTCGTTGAACTTGAGTCCAGCCTTGTCGCGTTCGCCGTAGCCGAGCCAGCAGATGCGCGCCGGGAGGCCCTGGAAGTGCACGCGCTCCCCCGCCATTGTGATCCACTTCGCGAGCGACTTGTTCTCCGGGAACAGGTCGAGGATCGCCCGATCTGTCGCGGCAATGTCGGCGGGGTCGCCGCTCAGCGCCGCCCAACGGAACGGGCCCTTGCCCTGCTCGAACAGCGGGCGGATGTACGCGGGCACGAACCCGGGGAACGCGAACGCCCTCTCGAAGCCGGCTGTCTTCGCCTCTGTGCGGATGTTGTTGCCGTAGTCGAACACCTCGGCCCCGGCATCCTGAAATCCGACCATCGCCTCCACCTGCTTGCGCATGGAGTTGCGCGCCTTCGCCGCGAACCCTTCCGGGTCGGACTCGCGTGCCGCATGCCACTCGTCAAACGTGAACTCGAGCGGCAGGTAAGCGAGCGGGTCGTGCGCGCTCGTCTGGTCGGTGACGATGTCGATTTCGGCACCCTGCTCAAGCATCCGCGGGAATACGTCCGCGGCGTTGCCGAGCAGGCCGATGCTGAGCGGTTCCCTCTTGTCGCGCGCCGCGTAGGCGAGTTCGAGCGCATTCTCGATCGAGGTCGCCTCGACGTCGAGGTAGCGATGCTCGATGCGGCGGTCGATGCGGCTCTGATCAACGTCAACGCAAATGACCACCCCGTCGTTCATCGTGACGGCAAGCGGCTGGGCGCCGCCCATACCGCCGAGGCCGCCCGTGAGGGTGATGGTGCCCGCGAGCGTGCCCGTGCCGTACGCCCCGGACCCGCCGCTGCGGGCCGCGAACTTGTCGGCGACGGCGGCGAAGGTTTCGAACGTGCCCTGCAGGATGCCTTGCGTACCGATGTAAATCCACGAGCCAGCGGTCATCTGCCCGTACATGGTGAGGCCTTTTTGCTCGAGGCGGCGGAATTCGTCCCAGTTCGCCCAGTCGCCCACGAGGTTCGAGTTCGCGATGAGCACGCGCGGCGCCCACTCGTTCGTGCGCATGACCCCAACCGGTTTGCCGGACTGCACGAGCATCGTCTCGTCGTTCTTCAGCGTCTTCAGCGTGCGCACCATCGCGTCGAACGCCTCCCACGTGCGCGCGGCCTTGCCGGTGCCTCCGTAGACGACGAGGTCATCCGGATGCTCAGCGACCTCCGGGTCGAGGTTGTTTTGCAGCATCCGCAGCGCGGCTTCCTGCTGCCAGCCGAGCGTGTGCAATTCTGTTCCGCGGTACGCCCTCACGGGCCGCGGCCCTGAAATTTTGTCTCCTGCGCTCATACGAGTTCTCCTCCTGCTGTCAAAACTACGGATGCCGCGGCCGCAAGCAGCGAACCGTCGAGCACCATGGTGTGGGCGGCCGCGATTTCCGGGGCCAGGTATCGGTCGGTGGCGGGGCCTTCGACCCGCGTGCGGAGCTGGGCGCGCACGGCGGCGCCGACGGGGCCGGGTTGCACGGGCGCGCGCAGGTCTATCGCGCGGGCGCTCGTGAGCAACTCGATCGCTATTACGCGGCCGAGGCCATCGATCGAGCGGCGCAGCTTGCGTGCCGCACTCCACCCCATCGACACGTGGTCTTCCTGCATGGCCGAGGACGGGATCGAGTCCACACTCGCCGGCACTGCGAGGCGCTTCAGCTCGCTCACGATGCCCGCCTGCGTGTACTGCGCGATCATGTGGCCGGAGTCGACACCGGGGTCGTCGGCGAGGAACGCGTTCAGGCCGTGGTTGCGGGCGACATCCAGGAACCGGTCGGTGCGCCGCTCGCTCATGCTCGCGAGGTCCGCGACGGCGATCGCGAGGAAGTCGAGCACGTAACCGAGAGGAGCGCCATGGAAGTTGCCGTTTGATTCGAGTCGGTCGTCGAGGGTGACGACGGGGTTGTCGATCGCGCTCGCGAGTTCGCGTTCGGCGACGAGCGTTGCGTGGTCGATCGTGTCGCGCACCGCGCCGTGCACCTGTGGAGCGCAGCGAAGCGAGTACGCATCCTGTACGCGCGTGAAGCCTTCCGGACGGCTGATCATGGTGGAGTCCTTGAGCACCGCGCGCATGTTCGCCGCGGAGCGCTGCTGCCCAAGTTGCGGGCGCAGCGCGTGCAGGTCGGCGGCGAACACGGCATCCGTTCCCTGCAACCCTTCGACGCTGAGCGCCGCGGCAAGGTCGGCCGTCGTGACCAGCTGGTTCAGGTCGTGGATGGCCATGACGAGCATCCCGAGCATGCCGTCCGTGCCGTTGATGAGGGCGAGGCCCTCCTTTTCGTGCAGCTCGATCGGCTCGATTCCGGCGGCGGCGAGCGCTTCGGATGCCGGCATGAGAGTGCCCGCCGCATCGCGGACCTCCCCCTCGCCGAGCAGCGCGAGCGCGCAGTGCGCGAGTGGAGCGAGGTCGCCGGAGCAGCCGAGGCTGCCGTATTCGCCGACGATGGGTGTGATGCCCGCGTTCAGCAGCTTCACATAGGTCTCGGCGACGACCGGGCGGACGCCCGTGCGGCCGGTAGCCAGGGTGGAAAGGCGCAAGAGCATGGTGGCGCGCACCACTTCGCGCTCGATCTCCGGGCCGCTGCTCGCGGCGTGGCTCAGCACGAGCGAGCGCTGCAGTTGCGCACGCCGCTCGAACGGGATGTGCTTGCTCGCGAGGGCGCCGAAACCCGTCGATACGCCGTAGTGCGGTTGCGGGTCGGAGGCGAGCGCCTCGATCACGGCGCGACTGTACTCCATCGCCGCCATGGCATCCGGGGCCAACTCGACTTTCGCGCCGGCACGCGCCACGGCAACCACATCGTCCCGGCTCGGGGCGCCGATGCCCAACACAACTCGACTCATGTCTCTCATTAGAGCCCGAAAACCTCCCGCGTGGGCCCGCATTCACGATAATCTGTCTGGTATCCGAGACAAACCCCCACCGCATCCGGTCGTGGTTTCGAAAATTCAGGAGCAACAATGAGCGCAGTGCCGGCCGCGCGCCACACGCTGCGCATCATCCGTTACCTGGCCGGGCACAGCGGACCGGTGCGTGCCGCGAGGATCAGCCGCGACCTCGACTTGCCGCGTTCGAGCCTGTATCACCTCCTGAAGGTCATGCAGAGCGAAGGTTTTGTCGTGCACTCGCCCGAACACCAGGGGTTTGCGCTTGCGCCGCTGCTCGGGGAAATCGGATCGTCCGTGCTCGCCTCCAACGCCGTCGCCCGGCTGGGAACGCCCGTGCTGGAGCGGCTCATCGCCGAAACCAAGCTGCCGGTCGTTGCGCACCTCGGCGTGCTGCAGCACAGCGATGTCGTGTATGCATCGAAGGTTGCCGCGGCCAGGGCGCCCGCCGTCGTCACGAGCATCGGTGTGCGCCTGCCCGCTCACCTCACCGCAACCGGGAGGGCGATGCTTGCGGCGCTGCCCCGGGCGCAATTCGACGCAATCTACCCCGACGAGAACCTGCCGCTTCGAACGAGCGTCGGCCCGACATCCGTCACAGAACTGACGGAGCTTCTCAGCAGCACCCGCGCGCGCGGCTGGGCCACGGAGGACGGCGATATCGACACCGCCTACGCTTCCGTCGCCGCCGCGGTGCTCGATCACAACGACTACCCGGCGGCATCCGTGGGTCTCACGTTTCGGCGCACCCTCGTCGATGAGGCGCAGTGGACGCGGTTCGGGCGAGCGGTCGAGGCTGCAGCCGCCACCCTCAGCCGACGCATTCGTGGCCGCAGTTAGCCCCGGCCCGGTCGCAATTCAGGCAGAATCGAGAAGAACGCACGATTCAGGCTCGAATCGGGCGATGTGTGAGCATCCTGCCTGAATTGTGAACACAACGGCGAAGCACGAGGAGGCACGGATGGCGAAAAACAGCGGCACCATCGAAACCGACGCGATAGTCATCGGTGCGGGGCTCGCCGGGCTCGTCGCCGCAGCCGAACTCGTCGACGCGGGAAAACGCGTGACCATTCTCGACCAGGAACCGGAGGCGAGCTTCGGCGGGCAGGCCTGGTGGTCCTTCGGCGGGCTGTTCCTCATCGACTCGCCCGAGCAGCGCTTCATGGGCATCAAAGACTCCCTCGACCTTGCACGCCAGGACTGGGCCGGCACGGCAGGCTTCGACCGGGACGAAGACCTGTGGCCGCGCAAGTGGGCGGAGGCCTACCTCCAGTTCGCCGCGGGCGAGAAACGCACGTGGCTGCGCGGCATGGGCGTGAAATTCTTCCCCGTAGTCGGGTGGGCCGAGCGCGGCGGATACACCGCCACCGGCCACGGCAACTCGGTCCCCCGCTTTCACATCACGTGGGGTACCGGCCCCGGCATCCTCGAGCCGTTCGTGAAGCGTGTGCGCGCCGGCGTTGATGCGGGCCTCGTCACACTCAAGTTCCGCCACCGGGTCGACGAACTCATCGTCGAGGGCGGCGCGGTCGTCGGTGCGCGCGGCACCGTCCTGAAACCGGATGCCGCGGCCCGCGGCGAGGCCAGCAATCGCGAGAAGGCGGGCGAGTTCGAATCGCGTGCCTCGGCCGTGATCGTGGCGAGCGGCGGCATCGGCGGAAATCACGACCTCGTGCGCGCGCAGTGGCCCCGCCGCATGGGCGAGCCGCCGAAGCACATGATCACGGGCGTTCCCGCGCACGTTGACGGCCGCATGCTCGGCATCAGCGAGAAGGCGGGGGCGAACCTCATCAACGGCGACCGCATGTGGCACTACGTGGAGGGCATCAAGAATTACGGGCCCGTGTGGCCGATGCACGGCATCCGGATTCTGCCCGGCCCCTCGAGCATTTGGCTCGACGCCACCGGCAAGCGGCTCCCGGTTCCCCTCTACCCTGGCTTCGATTCGCTCGGCACGCTCGAACACATCATGACGACCGGCCACGACTACACGTGGTTCATCCTCACCCAGAAGATCATCGAAAAGGAGTTCGCCCTGAGCGGCAGCGAGCAGAACCCCGACCTCACCGGCAAGAGCATCCGCGAACTCCTCAAGCAGCGTCTCGGCAAGGGGGCGACGGCGCCGGTCGAAGCGTTCAAGGAGAAAGGCGAAGATTTCCTCGTTGCCGACACGCTCGACGAGATCATCGCCGGAATGCAGAAACTCGCCCCGGATGTCGCACTCGACGCCGCGCGAGTGCGCGAGGAAGTCGAAGCCCGCGACCGTGAGCTCGCCAACGACTTCGCCAAGGACTCGCAAATCACCGCAATCCGCCAAGCGCGTCACTACCGCGGCGATAAGCTCATCCGGGTAGCGCCGCCGCACCGCATCCTCGACCCAAAGGCGGGGCCGCTCATCGCCGTCAAACTGCACATCCTCACCCGCAAGAGTCTCGGCGGCATCGAGACGAACCTCGACAGCCAGGCGCTGGGTGTCGACGGGCAGCCGATCCCTGGCCTCTACGCGGCGGGCGAGGCGAGCGGATTCGGCGGTGGCGGCATGCACGGCTACCGCAGCCTCGAAGGCACGTTCCTCGGCGGATGCCTGTTCAGCGGAAGACAGGCAGGACGAGCCGCAGCCAACGCCCTAAAATAGTCAACCATGACACTTCCGAGCGCTGGTTGGTATCCGGACCCCAACGACGCGACCCGGTCACGCTGGTGGGATGGGCGCGCGTGGACGCAGAACCAATCGGATTTCCAGGCGCCTCCCGTTGCGCAAGGGTACTCGATGGAGACCACGTCCCTCTCCGCGCCGAGTGGAACACCGTGGAACACGGTATGGATCTGGCTCGTCGTCTTCGTCCCATACCTTTCGTCATTCGGCCTCGTCACGATCGACTGGTCGCGGATGTTCGACCTTTCCGCGGCCACGAGCGAAATGGCG
Organism: Agreia sp.; assembly: GCA_044464485.1. Classification (GTDB taxonomy): domain Bacteria; phylum Actinomycetota; class Actinomycetes; order Actinomycetales; family Microbacteriaceae; genus Terrimesophilobacter. The sequence continues at coordinate 194,592 of JBIQLG010000001.1, read as the reverse complement.
ATGCTCAACCTCATGGTCTCGCCTGGCTACCTCATCTCCGTCGTCGGAGGCATGATCGCGTACGGCCTGAGCGTGTGGTTCGCCTACCTCGACTATCGGGAGCTGGAGCGGCGTGAGGTGCCTCGCCCGTTCCATTGGGCGTGGGCGTTCCTCAGCTATTCCGTATATCCGATTGGCCGATCGGTCGTGGTGCGGCGACGCACCGGCCGAGGTATCTCGCCGATGTGGGTTTCCATTTCCCTCATTGTGTTGTCGTTCATTCTCGGCATCGTGCTCGTCGTCGTCATCATGGCGTCGGTCTTCAACCAGATCGCGACCCTGCCGGGAGTGCTTACTCCGTGAGTGTCCCCGCCGTTTCGAGTTCTGATGGTTTCGGATGCGCGCCCTTAGGCTTCGTGAGTCGGAAACCCGCCCACACCGCCACAGCGAACACGGCGTAGGCGACATACAGTGCGACCCAGGTGGCCAGCGGCGCGCCGATCTCGCCCCAGCTGAACGGCATGGGCAGGAGAACAACGAAGAAGACGAACAACGCCACCGCATAAACTCCAGCCCACGCCCACCGGTTCCAGCGGAACAGCACACCGCCGTCCAGTCCGCCAAGAGGCAGCAGCGCGACGGGGAGGGCAGCGAGAGAACCCACCGCCACGGCACTCAGCGTCTCCGCCGCGAACAACGGCAGCCATCCGGATGCCCCCGCAAGCAGGCTGTACCCGACCCACCCGACCACCCCTATCGTGAAAGCCCACGTGAGCCCGATGAATTTCACGCGAACTTCCCGAGCGGATGCCAGGCTCGTGCCGAACGCGAGCCCGACGACGAGACCGAACACCATTCCGGGTTCAAACCCGACGAGCCTCGACAGGATGACGGCGATGAGGATGATGAGCAGGGACCCGAACTTGAACTCGGGCTTCGGACGGAGTTCCGGATCCGTTCGGGCCAGAACCGCCCGAATGACAACCCACCCGGCCACGCTCTCGAGCGCGAAAGCGATCCCCATGGAGGCGAGCATGCGTGCGGAACCAGGATTGAACCCGAAGCCCGGGTCCACGAAAGCCGACATGATGGTTGCGAGCACGAGACCGAACGTGATCGGCAGCCACTCGGGAAGGGGAGGGTGCGGCACTGCCGGCCGCGACAACTTCGTCTTCGCACGCCGCACCGCGGCATTAACCCGACCGAAAAGCCGATCGTAGTTCTCCCCCAGGGACTGCCCGAGCAGCGCTGAGGGAAACCCGACGAGCAGCAGCAGGATGATCGTCACCGCGGCGGTGATCACGGCATTGACGTGGCTCGTGGCGACTGTCGCGAGGGGTCGCACGGCGCTTAAGACGCTCGGTGAGGCCGGATCGCCCGAAGACAACTCAGACACGGAAGACCGGGGAGATTGCGGCTCAGGCGCCAACGGTAAAGCGGCTTGCGGAAGCGATGTTGGGGTTTCCGTAGGCATTTCCGTCACGAATTCGAGCGACAGTGTCTTTTCGTCCTGAATGAACCGCGGCCCATCCATCCACCTGGTGAGGACGAATCTCACTTCGTGCGGACCAAGAAACGTCAGCCCGAGTCGCTCCACGTCCTCGTGCGTCAAGAAGTACTCCCATGTTGTGTTCGTGGGGAACCACCCGGTGCGCAGGCACGTGTACTCATTGAAATCGTTGCCGAAATCGTCCTCGCACGTCACGAGGTGAGAATCGATAAAAATGAAGACATCCATTTCCTCGCCGCCGTACGTCACGGTGCCGGAAAACTTCACCTCGTCGTGATTGGGCTGCTCGGCGATGATGCCGCCCGGGATGTCGTCGACAGTGAACGAGTCGTTGGCCCAGGCCGCTGCCGGGCCTGCCGCCCACGCGCCGACCGCGAGACACAGCGCGCTGAATATCTGGACCACTCGCTTCACGGCGCATCCTCACCAACCGCGTCGGGAATGCGGCGTTGGCGAAATCGTACAGCTCTGAGAGATTCTCGGCTAGTGGATGTTGTGTGCTGCCGCTACCGCGCCGTCACGCCTGAAGCGTCCAGGCTTTGCGCCGCACGAGGACGTGCCCGCGCTGCGTGCTCAGGCGCGTCCACGGCCCGGTCTCGAACACGCGCACGGGTTCGGGCGGCGCGAGAAAACCGAGGGTGTGGCACGCGAACGCAGCACCGGCAGGAATATGCTCAAAGCCGTCGATCGGGCGACTCCACACTTCGGCGCGAGCACGGTGGACGAGCTGCTCCCCCGTTCCCGCTGGTACCGCATCCCTGATTTCCGCGATTCCCGAATCCGCCACCGATTCCAGCAGCTCGCACGGCACAGGATCGAGGCCATGCCATCCGCCTCGAGGCGGGGAAATCGCCGACCACACGACCGTGTTGACTTCGATGGGCAAGTTCACGGTGACGGATGCCGAGGGATCCACAACGTCTGACGCCAATTTCGCGAGCCGTTCGAGGAGCGAGCGCACCGGCACGACCGCATCAACCGAGTTGTCACTGGAGAGAGCGAACGTTCTGAGTCCCAGTACGGTCGGGGTCTCGTCGCGCAATCCGACTGGATAAAAAATGGCAACATACGCTGCGAGGACTCCTGAGTCGGCAATGAGGCGCACAGAACCGTCCTCGACCCTACCGGCGCGACCGAGAAAAGTCTGCAGGTCGCTGAGAGCGAGGGAATCAACCAGAGAAAATGTAGGGCTCATCTGACCTCTAAACTACCTAGAACGGAAGGGCTTCGTAAGCCCGAGCAGCAATTGACCCGGGAGTTTTGATGATGGAGCCCGTTGCGGGACTGCTTTCAGCGCTTGCGCTCGAAAACACGGGGGCACGAACCAGCGAGGATATTTTTACCGGAATCAGCGAGTGGATGCCGCTCGGCCGGGTTTTCGGCGGCCAGGTTCTCGCGCAGTCCGCGATTGCCGCATCCCGCACAGTCGACGACGACCGGCACATCCATTCGTTGCACGGCTATTTTCTGCGGCCCGGAGATGTCACACAACCCATTACCTTCGCCGTGGACCGAATACATGATGGACGATCCTTCTCCACGCGACGCACTCAGGCGTACCAGGAAGGACGGCCGATTCTCTCGATGATCGCCTCGTTTCAAGACCGCGACGAGGGCCTAGAGCACCAGATCGATATGCCTGCGGATGTACCGGACCCCGAGTCCCTGCCGAGTGACGCCGAGCTCCTGAGCAGCATCGATCATCCGATTGCAAAGTACTGGGCAACGGGCCGCGCCTTCGAAATGCGCCATGTCGGCGAGCCCGTCTACTTCGGAAAAGTGAACGATCGCGTCCCTCATCAGGCGATATGGATGAAGGCAATTGACCGGCTTCCCGATGACGAAGTTCTGCACCGCGCCGCCCTGGCCTACGCGAGCGATTATTCCCTGCTGGAGCCGATATTGCGACGACACAATGCGGTGTGGGCAACGCGCGGAATGAAGGTCGCGAGCCTGGATCACGCCATGTGGTGGCACCGTTTCGGGCGGGTCGATGAGTGGCTGCTGTACGTTCAGGAATCTCCGAACGCCATTGGGGGCCGTGGGCTCGCAACGGGTCGCATCTATTCGCGGGACGGAGCGCTTCTGGCGAGCGTCGCGCAGGAAGGAATGATCCGAGTCCCCTCGAACTAACGCGGCGGGGCCGTTATTGTTGCGACCGCGCCCATTTCGCGTCGCGCTTGAACATAATCCGGTCGCCGAAATATGGTTCCCACGCCGCACGCTCGGAGTCGGCGATTCGCCTCGGCCGTTGCGTCTTTGCGTCAATGAAGACCATGGTGCTCTCGGCGCGAACCACGAGTGCGCCCCGCGAGTACACCTCGTAGGCGATATCCGCGCTCGCACCGCCTACCGCGCTGATCCATAGTTGCACGTCCAAGGGTTCCTGATGGTATTCCACGGGCCCGACGTATTCGACGACGTGACCGGCAATCATCGTGATTGTGTCTGAACCCGCGCTCGCTTCCAGAACCGCGGTCGGCGCTGGCTCGCCAACCTCGGGTGCCCAGAACGCTCTCACGCGCGCCTCTTCCAGAATGCGCATCATGTGCACATTGTTGACATGGTTGTACGCATCGAGATCGCCCCAGCGCAACGGCACCGAAATGTGAATTCGCATTAGTCTCTCGTCAGTTTGCGATACGTGCTGCGGTGAGGTTTGGCGGCATCCGGTCCGAGTCGCTGAATCTTGTCTTCCTCGTATGCCTCGAAGTTGCCCTCGTACCAGTGCCAATATGCGGGGTTTTCCTCCGTGCCTTCCCACGCAAGGATGTGAGTAGCGGTGCGGTCGAGGAACCACCGATCGTGCGTAATCACCACGGCGCAACCGGGAAACTCCAGCAGGGCATTTTCGAGGCTGCTGAGGGTTTCGACGTCCAGGTCGTTGGTCGGCTCGTCGAGCAGCAGCAGGTTTCCGCCTTGTTTGAGGGTGAGTGCAAGGTTGAGCCTGTTGCGCTCGCCACCCGAGAGCACACCGGCCTTCTTCTGCTGATCCGGGCCTTTGAAACCGAACTGACTCACGTACGCCCGCGACGGGATCTCGGTTTTGCCGACAGTGATGTAATCGTGGCCGTCAGACACCACCTCCCACAGAGTCTTGTTCGGATCGATCCCGCCCCTGCTCTGATCCACATAGGAAAGCTGAACGGTGTCACCGATCTTCAATTCGCCGCCGTCGAGCGGTTCGAGACCGACAATGGTCTTGAACAGCGTGGTCTTGCCGACTCCATTGGGTCCGATGATCCCCACGATGCCGTTGCGCGGAAGCGTAAAGCTCAGCCCATCGATGAGCACGCGACCGTCGAAGCCCTTGACCAGCTTTTTGGCCTCGAGCACTTGCGAACCCAACCGCGGACCCATCGGGATCACGATTTCCTCGAAGTCGAGCTTTCGCGTCTTCTCGGCTTCCGTCACCATTTCTTCGTATCGGGCAAGGCGTGCCTTTGACTTGGTCTGACGGCCCTTCGCGTTGCTTCGCACCCACTCGAGTTCGCTGGAGAGTCGCTTTGCGAGTTTGGCGTCCTTCTTGCCCTGGACCTGAAGACGCTCCTGCTTCTTCTCGAGATAGGTCGAGTAATTCCCTTCGTAGGGGTAAAGGTGACCACGGTCCACCTCGGCAATCCACTCGGCAACATGGTCGAGAAAATACCGATCGTGCGTGACGGCGATGACCGCGCCCGGATATTTGGCGAGGTGCTGTTCGAGCCACTGCACGCTCTCGGCATCCAGGTGGTTTGTGGGTTCGTCGAGCAGAAGGAGGTCGGGTTTTTGGAGCAGAAGCTTCGTGAGCGCCACTCGGCGCTTTTCGCCGCCCGAAAGGTGGGAGACCATTTCGTCTCCGGGCGGCGTTCTCAGCGCGTCCATCGCCTGTTCGAGTTGAGAATCCAGATCCCAGGCGTCCGCGGCGTCGATTGCTTCCTGGAGAACGCCCATTTCGGCGAGAAGGGTGTCGAAATCCGCGTCCGGCTCTGCCATTGCCGCGGAGATCTCGTTGAACCGATCAACTTTGGCTTTGATCTCGCCGACGCCTTCCTGAACGTTCTCCAGCACGGTCTTGCTCTCGTTGAGCTCGGGCTCCTGCATGAGAATGCCCACAGAGTAACCAGGGCTGAGTCTGGCCTCACCGTTGCTGGGGGTGTCCAGTCCCGCCATAATCTTCAAAATCGTGGACTTCCCGGCTCCGTTAGGGCCGACCATGCCAATCTTCGCCCCGGGATAAAACGACATCGTGACGTCGTCAAGAATGAGTTTGTCGCCGACCGCCTTGCGGGCGCGCACCATCGTGTAAATGAATTCGGCCATGACATCTAGTCTACGAAATCGCGGAGAGCAGATTTTCTACAGTCAGCTCACTTGATCGGCTCGGTTTCGCCGATAAGGCAACTTGTCCCGTTCACGAGCGGACCGACCATGCTCGTGTAGCCGCCGGCCGCGAACTCGCCGAGCAAGCATCCGTTGCTCGTCCGGACCGAAAATTCGATCGAATCTGCGGCGCGTCGGATCACGGCGGTGTGGTCCGCCGTGACTTCGAGCGAATCTTTGGAAAAACCGGAGTTGATCAAATTCTCGACGATCGCCTCACTCGATGGATTCGGGTTCACGGCGAGAAGCCGCTTGTTGACAAAGTTGAAGTAGTCAAAGTTTGCGAGCGCCGTTCCGCCGGGGAGCAGCGTGGGGTCCGGATCCGGTTGGGCGACGGGAGACGCCGAGGGTGACGTGCTGACGGTGTGAGTCGGAATCGGCATCGGTACGTTGTCGTTGAATGACGCTGCGCAGGAACTCAGCAGGCCGCATGTCGCCACGACCACCGCCCCGATTCCGGCGTATCGCGCTCTGCGCATGAGGCTCCCTTTCGCGCATGGCGCACTCAGTCCTTTGCGGCCAAGGATGAGTCTATGCCGTGAGCACCTGCGACGTCAGAACGGAACGGCGACGTCAGCATCATGCTCGACGGACGAAGCTGTCCCTTCCGCATTCTCTGCCGGCACCACGGCCGCCTCAGTGGCGACCGACCCGCTTTCCTCCGAAGGGAAATCGTTCTCGGCCGGAGTACTGGGCGCGTCCGCTTCGCGGACGGTCGAGTGGATGCTGCGGACAAAGGTCGCGGTTCCCCAACTCAGATCGTGGCCCAGCGCGTCGGCGTCGAGATCGATGTTGAGTCCCGTGCGATCGCCGTCGCCCCATTCGCGAATGCGCAGTTTTCCCGTCACGAGTACGCGGTCTCCCTTGTTGAGCGAGGTAACAAGATTGAGCGCGAGCTGACGGTAGGTCGACACGGTGTACCAATTGGTTCCGGCGTCAACCCAGCTGTTTTTGTGACGGTCGAACTTTCGTAGGTTGGAGGCCAGCCGAAAACTCGTCACAGCCAGCCCTTCCGCGGTGATGAGGTGGCGAGGTGTCGTGGCAACCAGGCCGGTTACTGTCAATGTGTCTGTCATGGCAACCATGGTGCTGCGCCTCCGCAATTCGCAGCGGGTGCGGCGCGAAACTGTGGAACTCTCGGCGGCGTCGAGAACGGTGCAGGAGTAGTCGTAGGCTGACGTGATGAGTTTCCAGGCAGCATCCGATCGTTACGACAACATGCCCTATGTCCGAGCGGGAAACAGCGGACTTAAGCTGCCGCGCATTTCACTCGGACTCTGGAATAACTTCGGCGCAGACCGCCCTCTGGATGCCCAGCGGCTGATCCTTCGCAGAGCCTTCGATCTCGGTGTCACGCATTTCGATCTGGCGAATAATTATGGTCCTCCGGGAGGCTCGGCGGAATCCAATTTCGGCCGAATCTTTGCCGAGGACTTTCGCCCGTACCGCGACGAACTTGTCATTTCGACCAAAGCCGGTTACGACATGTGGCCGGGTCCATACGGCGAGTGGGGTTCGCGCAAATACCTGCTTTCTTCGCTCGATCAAAGCCTCGCGAGAATGGGGTTGGACTATGTCGACATCTTTTACTCGCACCGGCCGGATCCGGACACTCCGCTGGAAGAAACCATGGGCGCGCTGGCGAGCGCGGTGCACCAGGGAAAAGCGCTGTACGTGGGGATCTCCAATTATGATCCGGAGCAAACGCGCACGGCACACGAGCTGCTCGCCGCGGACGGCATCCGCCTGCTCATCCACCAGCCCAGGTACAACATGTTCGACCACACCCCGGAGGGTGGCCTCCTGCAGCAGATCGACGAGCTCGGTATCGGCTGCATCGTCTTCTCCCCCCTCGCCCAGGGCCTCGCGACGAATCGCTATCTGGACGGAATCCCCTCGGATTCGCGTGCCGCAGAGGGCAGATGGATGTCCGAAGAAAACATCTCGAAAACCTACCTCGACCGCGCACGGGCATTGAATGAGATTGCCGGGGACCGCGGGCAAACTCTCGCGCAGCTGGCTCTGTCGTGGGTGCTTCGCCAGCCACAGGTGACTTCTGCCCTCGTCGGGGCGAGCAGTGTTTCCCAGCTGGAAGACAGTCTCGCCGCTGCACATGCCCCCGCGTTGACCAGTGCAGAGCTCGCGAGGATTGAACCTCTCGCGGTTCATGGCACCGGACTGAATTAGCACATGGGCTACATTTACGCGCTGTGCGCCGCCCTGCTCTTTGGTGCAAACGGCAGCGTGACTCGAGTGATTCTGGAGGCGGGAATCGAGCCGGCCCAGTTGACCCTGTTTCGCGTCGGCGCCACCGCGGTCATCGCCGGCGCCGTTCTGCTGTTCGCCAATCGTTCCGCATTCCGGGTGTCGTGGCGGCAGCTGGCGGTTCTGGTTGCGATGGGAATCGTGGGGGTTGCCATGCTTCAGTTCACCTACGCCCTGGCGATCAGCGTGCTGCCCGTGGGTATCACACTTCTCATCGAGTTCACCGCGGTGCTCATGGTCGCGCTCGTCGCATTCTTCTTCTTCCACGAAACGGTGCGAGCCCGCCTGTGGGTGGCCATCGGCTGCGTGCTGCTCGGTCTCGCGGTCGTGGCGCAGGTGTGGGCGAGCGAACTGAATCCGTTCGGAGTGCTCATGGCGTTCACGGCTGCGGTGTGCCTTTCCACCTACTTTCTCGTTGGAGAGCGCGTCGTTGCGCTCAGCTCCCCCATGGCTGTGGCATTTTGGACAATGAGTTCCGCCACCGTGTTCTGGCTGCTCTTCAGCGGATGGTGGAACATCGACCCGCACGTTTTCTCGGAACCGGTCTCTCTGAGTGGAAATCTTGCCGGCATCGAACTGCCGCTGATCGTCCCCGTGCTGTGGACGATGCTGCTCGGCTCGTTCGCTCCGTTCTTTTTGTCTCTCGTCGCGCTCAAGCACCTCACTGCCACCGCGGCGGGCGTGGTGTCGTCTGCGGAAGTGATTTTCGCGTTCCTGGTTGCGTGGCTGTGGCTGGGCGAAAAGCTGAGTCTGTTGCAAACCATCGGGGCAGTGGTGGTTCTCGCGGGTATCATCCTCGCCCAGACCGCACGCGTAAATAAGGTAGTTCTCGCGGATCTCGCCATTACCGCGGACGACACCGAAGCCCTGCTCTGAGCGATCGACGTAGCGAGCATCACGCGCTGATGCTCCACTTGATGGCGAAAAACTGGCTGTGGATGCCGCGGATGTCGGTGGGTCCACCTAGCCTGTAGGCGTTCCCAATCCGTCGGCCGGCCGCACATCAGGAGTAAAGGATGCCTTCATTCGACTTCGCCGGTTCCCCCGTACTCGATCTGCACGAATCGTCAGCCTCGGCGACGCCGGGCGCTGCCCGCCGCCGCGGAATCGCTCTCGTGCAGCTGCACGATGAATTATGGCGAGTGACCAGAACCGATGGTGAAGTGCTGGGCTACATCGAGAGTTTCGTCGTACCCGATGGTCGCCGCTACCGGTCGAAGCGGCTCATCCCGCTTCACCGGCGTTTTCTGCACCTCGGAGACTTTTGGAGCTTCGATGACGCCGTAGATTGCCTTCGTTTCGGTTGATCCGGAATCTGCGACGATTCCTGAGTGTTCGCGAGACTCGCGCAGGGAAACCAGTCGCCGCGAGAACCGCGAGGTAGCCTGCCCGTATGCAGTGGTGGGATAACTTCGTGTATTGGTTTTATTCGGATGCGGGTTCGCATGTCGTTTCGACGGCGATCGTTCCCGGTATCGCAATTCTTGTCGCGGGAATCATTGCCGCGCTCATCGGTCGCGGCTCGACGAAACGCATCATCAGTCTCCACAACCGGGATGAACGTGCAGCAGCGGTCACCGCGATCATCGGCTCCGCACGCAGGGCGGCGAACTGGAACAGACTCTCAGTTTCCGAACAGAATCAGGCGGATCATATTGCTTTGGAATGCGATGTGCGCATCCGACTTCTTCCGCTGTCTGGCGCCAGCATGGCCGCCGAGTGGGCCGCGCACCAAATCGCCGAGTTGAAGAAGCAAGCGGTCTCGTTCAGTTTTCAGGCCACGCAGACTCTTAAGGAGTTCAAGGAACGCCTCATCGAATGGCAGGCTCACCCGGGCCGCGCCAAGAAGTTGTTCAAAAATGATCTGGACTCGTGGGCCTATGAGGCTTCACTCAACGATCAGGACCTTGAGGCACAGCAACGAGCCTGGGAGGAACAGCAGGCAGCAACATCGGTGGACGACAGCGTCAAACCTGTCGCCACGGTGTGACGACGGCACCTGGGTGCCCTCGGCAGGAATCGAACCTGCGACCAAGAGATTAGAAGGCTCCTGCTCTATCCGCTGAGCTACGAGGGCGAACAGCGGTTCTACGATACCGTAGCGGGTCTGGTGCGGGCCGAGACTACTGTCGTCCGCCGCGATCCTCCGGGTCTTCGACCGGTTCGCTGTCGGCTTTGTCGAAGACGTACGTGACGTGATACTGGCCGCCGATTTCGCGCCAGCTTGAATAGTTGTAGTCGATCATCGTCTCTTTGCCATCGACTGCCGTGATGACCGTGATCTCCTGATCCCACGTGCCGTCGGTGCTGATGCGCGTGCCGGTATGGCCGTCATTGGGGCCACCGGAGTAGATGACGACGTATTCGTCACCCCGGTTGATCTTGGGAGTCTCATTGCTCATGGACTATTACTAACACGTTGGGCGGTGACGCGCAGCAACCATTTTCACCACATCCCGATCAACATATCTACGTTATATAATTTAGTTATACACTTGAGGCATGAAGCAGGAAACGGAAATGCTTGCCGCACTGCTGGTTGCGGCCCATCGGCTCACCAGAATCGCGGCGCGAACAACCGGAAACACAACGCCGTCGGCGTTGTGGAACACCCTCTCCATTCTCACGACAGATGGCGACCTGCGCATCGGCGAGCTTGCCGCCGCTGCGCGCGTCACGCAGCCATCCATGACAAAGGTTGTTCGGCAATTGGAAGAAGAGCAGCTCGTCGAACGCATCGCCGATCCGACCGATTCCCGTGCAGCACTCGTGCGCGTGACCCCCGAGGGAATACGAAAACTCGAGTCCTGGCGGATTGCCCTCGCCACCGCCCTCGCGCCGATGTTCGAGGGTCTCAACCGCGCGGATCGAACCGCGCTTACGCAGGCGGTGAAGATCATCACCGCGCGTACCGCCACCGATCGGATTGCCACATCATGACGCACACCACCGACGATACGAAAGGCATTCTTCGCCAGCCGAAGCAGGTGTGGGCAGTGGCGTTCGCGTGCGTGATCGCTTTTATGGGCATCGGCCTCGTCGACCCGATCCTTCCCGCAATTGCCGCGGACATGAAGGCGACTCCCGCAGAAACCGAACTGCTTTTCACGAGCTACCTGCTCATCACCGGAATCGCCATGTTCTTCACGAGCTGGGTATCCAGCCGTCTCGGCGCAAAACGCACGCTCATGATCGGTCTCGGACTGATCGTCGCGTTTTCTCTCGCGAGCGCTCTGAGTGCGAACGTGGAGACGATCATCGGATTCCGGGCCGGCTGGGGCTTCGGAAATGCACTGTTCATTTCCACCGCACTCGCTACCATCGTGGGCGCGGCAAGCGGCGGCGCAAGCGCAGCGATCATCCTCTACGAGGCCGCCCTCGGGCTCGGCATCGCTGTTGGCCCGCTTCTAGGCGGGCTTCTCGGAAGCATCAGCTGGCGTGGGCCCTTCTTCGGCACCGCCGCGCTCATGGCCGTGGGCTTCACGGCGATCGTCGTTCTTCTCGGGAAGAGCGACGCCGCGGAGACAAGTCCCGTAAAACTATCGGCGCCGTTCAGGGCGATGCGTAACCCCGCGCTCGCGACTCTCGCCGCCAGTGCGGTGTTCTATAACATCGGATTCTTTATCCTCCTCGCCTACACTCCGTTCCCGCTCGGAATGAACGCGATAGGACTCGGACTCGTATTCTTCGGCTGGGGCGTGTGCCTTGCCGTCACGTCGGTGTGGGTGGCGCCGCTCCTTACTGCCGTGCTCAAGCGAACCACCGTCCTTGCCACGGTGCTTCCGCTGCTGGCTTTCGATCTCGTTGCCGCGGGCATCTTCGTCGACTCCGCCCCCGCGCTGGTGACCTCGGTCATCGTCGGTGGCCTACTGCTCGGCATCCTCAATACCGTGTTCACGGAGACTGTCATGGAGGCGACGGATCTTCCTCGCTCGGTTGCGTCATCCGCGTATTCGGCCGTCCGGTTTTTGGGTGGCGCCGTCGCGCCGCCCGTTGCCGCGATTCTCGCGGTCGTCTACCTGCCGTCGACTCCCTACTTCGTCGGCGCCGCATCCGTGCTCATGGCCATGGTGATCATCCTCATCGGTACGCGTTTTCTCGGCCGTGCGAACGGGCACGCGGAGCTCGAGCGTCGAAACCTTGAGGTCGAGGCGGAGGCAATAGGCGTGGGAGACGCTACCTGAAAAGCTGTCACTTCACATCGATAGACTGAAGCAATGCCTAACGGAAACGATCGACTCGTCTGGATCGACTGTGAGATGACGGGACTTGACGTTTCGGTTGATCAACTCGTTGAGGTCGCCGTCATCATCACGGACTTTGACCTTAAGATTCTTGATCCCGGATTCAACGTGGTGATCAATCCGGATCAGGCCGCACTGGACAACATGAGCGATTTCGTCCGCGAAATGCACCAGTCCTCCGGGTTGCTCGAGGCAATTCCAGACGGCGTGACGCTCGCGGCGGCTCAGGATGCGGTGCTGGATTACGTTCGCTCGTTCGTGCCGGTCGCGCAGCAGGCGCCGCTCGCGGGGAACACAATTGGCACCGACCGCACCTTCCTTGCCCGATACATGCCGCGCCTTGACAGTCACTTGCACTATCGCAACGTGGATGTTTCCTCTATCAAGGAGCTCGTGCGGCGCTGGATGCCACGCGTCTACTTCAATGCGCCCGAGAAGGCGGGCGGCCACCGAGCACTGGCGGACATCCTCGAATCGATTCGAGAACTTGACTATTACCGCAAGGCCGCTTTCGTCGCCGACCCCGGGCCGACGACGGCCGAAGTTCACGCCATCGCCACCGCTGTGATTGAGGACTTCGGGGCTCGACTGTAATAGGATAGTGAGTCGTTGCCACGGAGTCGTTCTGTGGTACTTGGTGGTCGTAGCTCAGTTGGTAGAGCGCTGGCTTGTGGTGCCGGATGCCGCGGGTTCGAGTCCCGTCGATCACCCCAATTGCGTGTCCCCGCATAGGCTGGTGGCATGACCGACACTCTCGGCGAAACACGTACGCAGGAGCGCAGCGCTCTCGAGGTGCCGTGGGTCACCGTCGTCCTGAACGACCCGGTAAACCTCATGTCGTACGTTTCGTGGGTTTTCCGCAGCTACTTTGGTTATGCCCCGGCCGAGGCAGAGCGGCTCATGCTGCAGGTTCACCTCACGGGCAGAGCCGTCGTTGCCACCGGTTCGCGCGAAGAGATGGAGCGCCACGTGGAGGCAATGCACGATTACGGTCTCTGGGCAACCATGGGAAAGGCGGATGCGTGAAAGCCTTCACCGCTGACGTCGACGGTACGGTTTTCGCCGCACTGAATCGGGATGAAGCGCTCGTGCTTCAAAGCCTCGCCTCCCAGGTTTCCGTGCTGCTGCGGGAAGGCAACGCGAGCGACCCCGCCGTGGTTCGGATGCTGCCGGACGCCTACCCGGGCGACCCCGCATCCTCTGCAGAATTTCGACGGTACACGGCGACGGGTCTCATCGACCGCAAAGTTGCGAACGCAGATACCGTGATGGTGTCGCTCTCGTCCGCAATCGAGTCCGGCGAGGTGCGATTGGACAGGCAGCAGGCGATGGCGTGGCTTCGCTGCCTCACCGACATTCGCCTGTCCCTGGCCACGCGACTGGGCATAGAGCGCGACGATCAGGAGCCGGACGGCGACTCGGTGCTTCAGGAGATTTACGACTGGCTGGGATTCCTGCAGAACTCCCTCGTGGAATCAGTCGATGCGGTTGGCCAGAATGGATGAACTTGACATCGGCCCCGAGCAGTTCGAAGAGCTTGTCGTCGCAGAGCTTGACCGATTGCCCGACGATATGGTGGACGGGCTCGACAATGTCGTGTTTGTTGTCGAAGATCGCCCCGATGACGGTTCTCTCGACATCCTGGGACTCTACGACGGGGTCAACCTCACCGAACGCGGGCAGTACGGGTTCGGTGAACTGCCCGACCGGATCATCCTGTATCGCGAGCCACTGCTGAACCTGGGCACCGACCTCGACGAACTCAAGAAGCAGATCCACGTCACGCTTGTTCACGAGATCGCGCACTACTACGGAATCGACGACGAAGAGCTCCATCGGCTGGGCTGGGGATAGCGTGCCAGCAACCCTGCGGCGCACCGCTGCGGGGTCCGGTGACGCGGCAGGCCGCTATGAGGTTTCCGCGCATTAGATTTCGGAACCGTGTATGACCGTGTCGGCCAGCGACCGCGGGTTTTCGCGAGTGATGAATGCCTGCTCCTGAGCCGCCCACGCATCCCAGTGTTCCGAACACGACTCGCCATCTCGCTCGCGCACGCGGCGGCGCCTGGCGTCCTCATCAAGTTCGACCCAGATTGCATAGGCGGCAAGAGCGCGATTCGCGCGGCTCAACGCTCCGCAGCCCTCGATGAGAACGGGTCGCGCAGGGTCGAGCATGTGCCACTCCGCTGGTCGATTTTCCATCCAGTCCCAGCGCTGCCAGCGCCGAATGGATGCCGAGACCACGAAATCGTGGATGTGCCGACTGCCGGCCTCAAGGCCGCCCCAACCCGGATACACATCATCCATGCGCACGAGTTGCAGTCGTGGTGTCTGCTCGACCATCGCGAGAGCCAGTTCCGACTTGCCCGAACCGCTGCGCCCATCGATGAGCACGATATCGGGGCGAATTTCGCCGCGCGGTGCGCTTTCTGAACCCGCTGCGCTATCCGACAATGAAGTTCCAGTGCCCCGAATACACCGCTGCGCCGATTGCCACCATGCCCACCATCAAACCAGCAATCACGACAATCCACTCGCTCGTGCCGAATCGCGATTCGCGTGCCCACGAGCGCTCACCTGCGCCGCCGAAACCTCGTGCCTCCATGGCCACCGCAAGCTTGCTTCCGCGCCGGATGGCAAGAACCAGCAGAGCGAACACCTGTCCCGGAACGCGGCGCACGCGGCCGATATCTCCGATACCGCGTGCGCGTCGCGCCAGCTCCAGAAATCTCCAGTCCTCCATGAACAATCCCACCAGCCGGAATGCCGCAAGCGCGCCGAGCACGAATCGACTCGGCAGGTGCCAGACCTGGGCGAGGCCGTCCGCCAGATCTGTCGCATCCACGGTGATGAAGAGCACCACGGCGGGCAACCCTATTGCGAGCACCCGCAGCGCCGTCGCCGCGGAGAGCGTGATGGATCCGTCGCTAATGTGCGCCGCCAACCATTCCCAGTAGACGGTGCCGGACGATTTTCCGTACAGCAAGATGGTGATGCCGGTCAGCGGTGCTGCGACCCAGACGGGGAGCGTGCGCAGCCAAAATTGCCTGGGTGGAATGCCGAGAAAAGGAACCAGCGCCAGCTCGAACAGCAGCGCCGTCGCCGCGGACACCCAGTCGATGGTCAGCACAAGGCATCCGGCAACAAGCAGTGCCGCCGCCAGCTTTGCCACGGGATTGGTCCGCGCGAATGACGTTTTCACAGTTCTACCCGCACGTCCGCGACCGCGTCCACGAACAGCGCGTCATGCGTCATGGCGACAATCGAATTCTCTTCGCGCGCGTGCTCGGCCAGGAGCGCCACGAGTTCTTCCCAGGTGCGGGAATCCTGACCGAAGGTGGGCTCATCCAGAACAAGGACGCGGGGCCGGCTGGCGAGGACCGTGGCGACGCTCAATCGTCTCTTCTCTCCTCCGGAGAGCGTAAACGGATTCGCCTCGGCGAGCGCGCTGAGACGCAGTCGCTCCATTAGCTCATCCACTCGCTCGGCAATGTCACGTTCCCCAAGCCGCAGCGCGCGCGGCCCCACAGCGAGTTCCTCGCGAACTTTCGCGCGCAGAAACTGATGCTCTGGTTCCTGAAACACCGTGCCGATTCGCGTCAGCAGCTCGCGCGACTTCCACTCGATGGGGTGTTCTCCCGCGCTGCCTCGAAGCTTCGCACTGGCAACGACGTTGCCCGCAATCGGCGGGAGCAAGCCGGCGAGCGTAAGGCCGAACGTGGTTTTGCCGGACCCATTCGCCCCCGTGAGCACCGTGGTGGTGCCCTCCCGAACACTTGTTGCAGGGCACGATCGCTCGAAGGTGGATTCACGTCGGCCTCTCGCGCGACGTCCGACGGTGAGTTCGTCGGAGGCGAGGAGCAACTCCCCCGTCGCGGCGCGGCGAACCGGGAATGCAGGAGTCCATCCCGGAACCCACACGCCCGTTGCGGCAAGCTCGGCTCCGCGCGCCACGAGCACGTCGTCTGGTCGGCCGTCGGCTGTGACCGTGCCATCCGACGACAGGACGATGACGCGATTGATGACCGGCAGCCACACGTCGACCCTGTGCTCAACGACGACAAACGTCGCATCGGTGGCATCCAGAACGCGGTGGACCGCGTCGCGAACCTCCACTACGCCGTCAGGGTCAAGATTTGCCGTTGGTTCATCCAGCAGGAGCGCGCCGGGATGCATCGCAAGAATGCCCGCGAGGGCGAGGCGTTGCTTCTGCCCGCCGGAGAGCTGCGCCGTCGAGTGGTCGAGGGGCAGTCGAAGACCGACATCCGCCAAGGCGCTGTGCACTCTCGACCAGATCTCCTCTCGAGGAATGCCCAGATTCTCACACCCGAATGCGACGTCTCTGCCCACTTTTTCAAGGATGACCTGGCTGTCCGGGTCCTGAAGGAGCAGACCGATGCGGCCGCGGGCACGAGAGGCATGCTGGCCGTCCACTCGCAGTTGTCCGGTCGACTCGCCCTCGTCTTCCGCCCCCAGAACGCCGGCCATCGCCTGCAGGAGCGTCGATTTTCCCGACCCGGATGCCCCGAGCAGCAGCACTCGCTCGCCCGGTTCGATCGAGATGTCAAGGTCATGCAGCGCCCAGCGCGCGCGGGAGGCATGCCGCCAGCCCCACCCCGTGGCGCTGAAGCCCACGGGGTGGACCCGATCAACATACTTCGGATGTCGCGGCGCCGACATTCCGTCAGGCACGCTCACACACGCGATGAATTTTCTCGACCTGAGGCGAAACGGTCGAGTGCACCCGTTTTGGCCAGGCCACGCACAGCGAGCCACGACAGGAAGCCGGCGATCACTGCCCCGCTCACGATGGAAGCGACCGTGTATACGACCATGAACAGCGTGTCCGCGCCGGGATACCACACGATGAGTTCGAGTACGGCTTTGGCGATGCCCGCACCGATTCCCGCCAGAATTGCGACCCACACTCTCCAGCTCGAGTACAGGAAGATCGCGAAAACGACTTCTGCGCCAAGCCCCTGAATGAGACCGCTCACGAGAACTGTCGCACCATACTGATTGCCC
This sequence comes from Agreia sp., assembly GCA_044464485.1. GTDB lineage: Bacteria > Actinomycetota > Actinomycetes > Actinomycetales > Microbacteriaceae > Terrimesophilobacter. The sequence continues at coordinate 177,207 of JBIQLG010000001.1, read as the reverse complement.
AGAAGCGCGGAGATGACGGCGGCGACGAATTCGCCGTACAGCGCCGCGCCCGGCTTGCGAATGACGAGGGCGGTGAGCACTCCGGCAAAAAGCCACATGCCGCCATCGATCGCCTGAACGCCGGGAAGCAATGCCTTGAGGGGCGCGGTCACTCCGTCGTGCGCAATATCCCATGCAAAAAATACAACGCTGCTGGCGACGGCAATCACGCTGGCCACGACAATGTCGACGACGCGCCAGCGCATCGAACGCGGCGAGCGAGATTGGGTTGGTTTCGTGGTGTCTGACGTTATGGTCACTGTTCGTGCCCTTTCTTTCGAGGAAATGGCACGGGAGAAATGAGAATGGTCCTCCCTGCGCTGGCATGATCCAGATCAGGTTCGACGGTCGAAGCTTTGATCAGCTTCCTCTCAGCCCGGCTCACCGGACTCCCGTGTTCTGCGTCAAGTATAAGTGGGAAGCTGGGTGAATGGACTTTCGCATCTTCACAGAACCGCAACAGGGCGCCAGCTACCAGGACCTGCTCGCCATCGCGACCGCAACCGAGGCACTCGGATTCGACGGGTTCTTCCGCAGCGACCACTATCTCGCGATGGGCAAAGGCGACGGACTCCCCGGCCCAACGGATGCCTGGACTACCCTCGCGGGACTCGCCCGCGAGACCAGCCGCATCCGGCTCGGCACCCTCGTGTCGTCCGTGACGTACCGTTCGCCCGGAATTCTCGCAATTCAAGTTGCCCAGGTGGATGAAATGTCCGGCGGGAGAATCGAGCTGGGGCTCGGCGCTGGCTGGTTCGAGAAGGAGCATCGCGCGTACGCCATCCCGTTCCCCCAAAAAAGGTTCGAGATGCTGGAAGAGCAACTCGAAATCGTGACCGGCTTATGGGCGACCCCGGTGGGAGAACGCTTCAACTTTTCCGGCCAGCACTACGAGCTCGTGGATTCCCCCGCGCTTCCCAAACCCGTGCAATCCACCGTGCCGGTCATCGTCGGCGGCAGCGGCGCTCAGAAGACCCCCGCGCTCGCGGTAAAGTTTGCCACTGAATACAACACCACCTTCGGTACTGTCGACGAGATCGCGGGGCGCATTTCGCGAATCAGGGCAGCGTGCCACGACGCGGGCCGCGACCTCTCGACGCTCACGCTCTCGGTGCCGGGAGGAACCGCGTCGGGCAAAACTCCCGCACAGGCGAAGCAGCGCGCCGCGGCCATCGGTCGCGACCTGGTCGAACTCGGCGACGGCGGTGGTTTTGCGGGAACCGCATCCGAAGTGGTCGATCGCATCGGCGTGCTGGCCGATCTTGGAATCGATCGCATCTACTTTCAGATCCTGGATCTGCACGATCTCGATCACCTCGAATTCCTGGCGACCGAAGTGGTTCCGCAGTTCAGTTGACGGGCTCGAGAATGACCACGGGAATGTCCCGTTCCGTCTTCTCCTGGTAGTTTGCGTAGTCGGGCCAGATGCTCACCATTTCGTCCCACAGTGCCGGCTTCTCCGCCGGCGTGGCGGTGCGCGCCATCGCGCGGAACGTCCGATCCCGCACCTGAACATGGACTTCGGGGTGCGCGGTCAGATTGACATACCATCCAGGAGGAGTCGGATGCCCGCCCTTCGACGCGACGATGAGGAGACGTCCCGCATCCTCACCGTATATGAGCGCGGTACGCCGCCATAGGCCAGATTTTGCACCCTTCGTGGTGAGCAGCAGTAACGGTGCACCACGCTGCGTCGGCCACTCGGCGCCGGTCGGTTCATCAAAAGCCCTAATGTGGGCGGCCACCCACTCAGCGGAATTGTCGACCGGATTTTCCGGTGTCGCACCCTTTTCGTCGGTCATCACTCCACGCTACTCGCTGCGCTCGTCAGAGGTGCGGGCGACGCTTGGACGGCCCGAGTTCGTCTCCTCGCGTGAGGAGGGACGCCGGACGAACCAACTCTGCACCGAAGCGTTCGCCGACGCTGTCGATGACGCGTTCCGCTCCGCGCCAGTCTTCGTCGTCATCCCACAGTCCGCCTGGTGCTCCCCCGGTCTCGGAAAGCTGCTCCATGCGCACGCCAATCAACCGCACGGGGGCGTGGGCGCCAAGAGAATCGTAAAGGCCGCGCACTTCCTCGGCGATCCGGCGACCGACGTCGGTGGGCTCGCCGAGCGTGCGTGATCGCGAAATCGTGGTGAAATCCGCGTATCTCAGTTTCAGCACCACCGTGCGCCCCACGGTTCCAGACGCGCGCAGGCGCGCTGCGACGCTGGATGATTGCCGCAGCAGTTCTCGTCTCAGAATCGCACTGTCTGCGATGTCGACCTCGAAAGTGACTTCGTGGCCGACACTTTTCTCCTGAGTGTCAGGGGTCACCGCGCGTGGATCGATTCCGTTGGCAAGCCGGTGGAGTTTGATTCCTGCGGCTTCGCCGACAATTCTCTTGAGAACGCCAAGCGGCGCATCGGCGATGTCGCCAATGGTTGTCAATCCCCTCCCGAGAAGCGATTTTTCCGTGACGGCGCCAACGCCCCAGAGCGCTCCCACGGGAAGCGGATGCAAAAAACCGAGTGTTTCACCCTGCGGTATCACGAGCATGCCGTCGGGCTTGGCTCTTCCCGAGGCGAGCTTCGCGACAAACTTCGTGGCCGCGGCACCCACCGAACACGCGAGGCCGGTCTCGGTGCGGACACGTTGACGGATGAGGGATCCCACCTCTGCCGGCGAACCGATGACACCCCGCGCGCCGGCCACGTCAAGGAATGCCTCATCGATACCCAGACGCTCCACCACGGGCGTCATGTCGTCGAAGATCGCCATCACGCGGCGCGAATAGTGGCGATATTTTTCGAAATGGGGCTCGAGCACAATCGCGTGGGGGCACAGTTGTTTGGCCCGAGAAAGCGGTATCGCCGATCGCACTCCGAACTTGCGCGCCGGGTAATTCGCCGCGGTCACGACCGAACGTGACGAATCGTGCGCCACGACAACGGGTTTGTCGACGAGTTCAGGGCGCTCGAGAAGTTCAACGGATGCGAAAAATGCGTCCAAATCCACGTGGAGTATGGGTGCCGTGGAGCTGTCGACGGACGCTTCACTCACCTGACGAGTGCTGCCGTCCTGTCTGCCCACGACTACAGGCTATCCGCAGCGGACGACTCGGGTCAGACGGCGCGGGCGAAGCGGCGCGCCTGAAGGGATCGAAGTGTCTTGGCGAAAGGATAAATCGCGAAGAACACGAGCATCGGCGCCCGCAGCAGCGGATTCATCAGATTGTGGTGCGCGTACGTTCGCTCGAAACGACGCACGTAATATGCGTATGCGCGCGGTGAGTCCTCGAGTCGCCGCGCGGACATCCCACTCACCATGGTCGGCACGTAGGCGACGGTGAGCTGGTTCTGCGCCAGATGAATCGAGAGATCAATATCTTCGTGCATTTCGTCAGCAGCATCCCGGCACGTCTGATCTCGAATCGTCAGCCAGGCCGAGTGGCGGATCGCCATGTTGCTGCCGAAGAGAAAGTGATAGTCGCGTGACAGCGTGAGGATGAACTTCCGCACGCGGTTGTCTGCCTTGAGACCGAACTGTTGCAGCGGCATGTCGTAGTAAAGAACGGGACCGGTTGCCGCGGCTACCGCCTCGTCGAGGAACGCGTGCTGAACCTCCTGCACCCAGTTCGGCTGGATGACGGAATCAGCATCGATTCGGCCGATCACCTCTCCCGTGGCCATGTTGAGACCAAAATTTCGCGTCGGAACGAGGCCCTGCTCCGCATCCTGTCGAACCAGAATCAGCGGAGCTTCGGGATGTTCCTCCTGGAGGTCGGCGATACACGCCGCCGTGCCGTCCGTCGATCGGTTATCAACGACGATTATTTCGCACGCGGGAGACGTCTGATGCAGCGCAGCCAGAACACACGCGCGAATCGTTGCTTCCTCGTTGTACGCGGGAATCACAATCGAGACGGTGGGGGATCGTGTGGGCATCACTGCTCAGAGTAACCCCTTGACGGCGAGAACTGAACAGCTATCCGATATGCGCACGCAACCAGCTGAGCGGATTCACGTGCGCGCCTTCGACGCGGATCTCCAGATGCAAATGCGGGCCGGTGCTCGCACCCGTGGAGCCCACCAATCCGATGGTCTGGCCCACGTGAACCTGGTCGCCGACTCGCAGGGTCATCGACCCGGCTTGCATGTGACCGTAGAGACTCGTGACGGTTTGACCGTCAACCAGGTGCTGAATGGTGACGTGAGTACCCAACGAACCGTTGAACGGATCATCTGTTTCAATAACAATTCCCGCAGCGATCGCATGCACTTCGGCTCCCCAGCCGGCATCAAAGTCGACGCCCTCGTGAAAGCTGGAACACCCGTCGCAGGGCGGCACTCGCGGCCCGTAACCGTCGGAAATCTTCGTGTGGTTCACCGTAGGCCACTGGACGGGCGGTGGTGCCGTCACCGTGTATCCATCGCGCTCAATCACCGGCATATCCGCGGTGGGCGCGACAGAGATGATTTGTGGTGCAGGCAGTTGCGCGTCAACGGATGCCTCAGCATACGCCGGGACCGCGACTCCCGCGAAGAAAACCAGACCCGCTCCCGTGGCCGTGGTCACGATCATTCGGCTCAAGGACCTCACCGCGTGCACATTCCGAAGCTGGCGAACAGCTCTGCCGTTGAGTGCAGGCAATCGGGCCGCCGCCGGCGTCGCTCGGCCACGACCGGTGGATTCGGCATCCCGCTGGGTGCGCGCGGACAGGGTGGAAGAGCGAGGTGGCACGGTGGGTAATCTCTCAGTCGATTGCACGCGCACAGTCGATAAAAATGTGTGCGGCAGAGGGGCAAGTGCGCCACGCTGCGCCCGGATCTGGCGTTTCGCTCCGCACCAGCGGAATCCACACCACGCGGGATAATGGCTGCCGTCGCCGCGGTTCCTTCACACGAAGAACCGTTGCCGACTATCGCCGCGGGATTAAGTGTGAACGCAGAACCTCCACAATCGCTGTGCGAAAGCACGACGGCGGGAAGGGGACCCGATCACGCTGGCACCGTAGCGTGGGCGGTGGCGCGCAACGCGCCTCAGCTCAGGGGGCGTGCGAGTAGTGAAACTGTCGCGTACCCGGTGTCCTGACGACCTACCTCACTGAATCCCATTCGAGAGTGGAACGCGAGCGATTCGGGGTTCGGCGGGTCAAGGTTCACTTCGCACGTGACCTCGTTTCGGCCCTGGTCAACGGCCAGATCTATGACCTGCTGATACAGAGTCTGACCGATGCGCATACCGCGCGCCTCTGCAGAAACGACTATGCGGTCCACGTAAAGGTGGTCTGTGCCGCGACGTTCGAAGTATTGGTAGTTGGGACTCGAATACGTGCTGCCGGGGGCGAGCCCCATCACAAAACCCAAAAATTCAGTGTCAGTGACGGCGGCGAATCCGAAGGAACAGGCATCCAGGATTGCTGCCAATTCGCTCTCGGTAGCTTCCGGCACTGCGGGAACCGCCTCATTGTTGAGTGCAAGCATGTCGGCCAGATCACGCGGCGTCAGTTTTCGGAGGCGCATTCAACCATTCTCACCCGAGCGCGCACCATTACTCGACTGCGGAATGCGCAAGTGAGTAGGGAATCGACCGCGAGACGAACAGTAATTCAATGCCCTCGCTGTGAAGCAGGGGAACAAGTTCCTCGGCACCGGCCTCAATGACCTCCCGAGCGTGCCGCAGAAATATCGCCGCCATGTCCGGCGTACAGCTAAAGACCCGACCGCCGTAGTGAATGTACTCGCGATCTCTCGACGGTGCAGCCGCGGGGGTCTTCCGCGCCGGATCTTCCGGCAACGACCCGGACCCTGCCGTTGGTTTCGACTCGGAGTGCTCTACCGATGGCTCGCGGTCTCTTACGCCTGCGTCATGAATTGCCATCGCCGTCATCTCCCAACATGGTGTGCTGTGCCGGGTAAGTCTGATGGTACGCCGAGGTCGATTCCCCGCGCTGCGTTCACACCAAGTTCACGGGCTCACGAGGTTCTCGCCGGACCGGATCGCTTCAGGCGAGCAGGCTTTCGTCACTCTGCACGAGTGTGATCCGCAATTTCGCCGAGCGAAATGGCAGAGTGCGCGTAGGCACCGCCCGCCCGCATTTCTGCGGCGACCCAGATGGCCTCCATGATTTCCTGTGGTGTCGCGCCTTTCCTCTCAGCGAGTTTCGTGTGGCCCTTGATGCAGTACGGGCACTGCGTGACGTGTGCAACCGCGACAGCGATCAATTGCTTCGTCTTTTCCTCCAAAGCACCCGCGGCAAATACGGTCTTGCTGAACTGATCCCACGCGGCGTGGATGTCAGGAGCGAGTTCGCGTCGGAAATGGGCGAGCTCAGGCGTCATGGGGTGGTACACGGAATCAGTCATCGGTTTCTCCCTTGTCTCCCTTTCACCGTACTCCCGGTACCCGGCCCGCGCCGGGCAGCGATTCCCGTCCCTTGCGGATATAACTCGTAGGTTATATGATTCCCACCGTGCATGCTCTCGACATTTTGGGCGATCCGGTGCGCCGAAGGCTCGTGGAGCTTCTGGCCGCCGGTGAGCTCGCCGCCGGTGACGCGTCGCGCATCGTCGAACGCGAGTTCGGCATCAGCCAGCCAGCCGTGTCACGGCACTTGAGAATCCTGCGCGAAGTGGGCTTCGTGGGCAGCCGTGCGGAAGGGGCCAGAAGAATCTACCGCCTCGAACCCCTCGTGATCGACGAGCTTCAAGCCCAAGTGGACCGGTACCGCGCCTTGTGGAATAGACGAATGGATGCCCTCGACACCGAAATCGCCCGCGGCAAACGGGAACGAAAGGAAACCAAAGAATGACGACAATTTTCGGAAATCTCACGAAGACCGGAAGCACCTTCACGCTCGATTTCGAACGCTCGTTTTCCACGGACGTCGACGACGTGTGGGAAGCGGTGACCACGCCCGAACGGCTCAGCCGATGGATGGCCCCCTACGAAGGAAACTTGCGCCTCGGCGGCACGTGGAAAGCACTTAACAGCGACGGTTCGCTGTTCTGCACGGGTACAGTCACCGAGTGCGACCCTCCGCACCGTTTCGTCACGAGCTGGCACGCTGTCGAAGAATCGCCGACAACGCTCACGATCACGATCGAGCCGACGGCTCATGGCGCCATGCTGAGACTCCACCACGAAGGCGTCGGCTCCATTTACTACGGTCCAGGCTGGCAAACCTACCTCGAGCAACTGGACGACGAGCTCGGAGCCGCCCCGACCTCCGTGACCGACCCCACTCGTGTCGCGGGCGTCGACTGGGACGAGCGCTACGCGCAACTCGCGCCTGCATGGGAGGAGCGATTCGCTCTCTAGACTCGGAAGGGTGAAAGCAACTCTCATTTACGGCACTCGGGACATCCGGCTCGAGGAAGTGCCCGACCCGATCCTGCGCGCGGACACCGACGCGATAGTGCGCGTCGTCGCGGCGTGCGTGTGCGGCTCCGACCTGTGGCCCTATCGCGGTGTTTCTCCCACGAGCCAGCCGCATCGTATCGGGCACGAATTCGTCGGCATCGTGGAGGAAACCGGCTCTGCCGTGACCACAGTGCGGGTGGGCGACTTCGTCATCGCGCCGTTCTATTACTGCGACAACACGTGCATCAATTGCCGAAACGGCGTGAGCACATCCTGTCTGCACGGCGGATACTGGGGTTCGGATGATCGCAATGGCTGGTTCGTCGATGGTGCGCAGGGCGAGCGCGTGCGTGTTCCACTCGCGGACGGCACGCTCGTCGCAACGCCGACGGTTCCCGACGCGGCACTCATCCCCCATCTGCTGACTCTCTCCGACGTCATGGGAACCGGGCATCACGCCGCGATGTCCGCGGGGGTGACTTCGGGCAAGACAGTTGCCGTCGTCGGCGATGGTGCCGTCGGATTGTGCGCAATTCTGGCGGCGCGCCGGCGGGGAGCATCCCGCATCATCGCCATGTCGCGTCACGCGGATCGGCAGGCGATCGCGCGCGAATTCGGGGCGACGGACATCGTCGAGGAGCGTGGAGATGACGGTGTTGCACGTGTGAAGGACATGCTTGGCGGCGTCGGGGCCGACTGCGTGCTCGAGTGCGTGGGAACCAAAGAGTCGATGGATCAGGCGATCCGGTCCGCGCGTCCCGGAGGAATGGTCGGATACGTCGGAGTCCCGGCCGGCGGGCCAGAGTTGCCGATTCGCACCCTGTTCGGCAGCAACATCGGAGTCAGGGGCGGAGTGGCACCGGTTCGCGGCTACGTCGAGGAGTTGCTGCCTGAAGTGCTTTCCGGCCAACTCCGACCGGGCCGCGTGTTCGATCTCGAGCTTCCGCTTGCCGAAGTGGCGAACGCCTATGCTGCCATGGATGAGCGGCGTGCCACGAAGGTGCTGTTGCGTCCGTAATCCGAACGGGCGAGTTTGAGTTTGAGCCGCCAGAACAGATGCAATTCTGAACCGGGTGGCGTAAGGTCAGCACTAATCGAAGCCGATCGTGCTTCCGAGGGAGGGAGTGCCTTATGGCAGACAAATCGCCCAAGAAGAGCAGCAACAAGACTGCGGCAGCCAGGTCTCTGAAGGAGAAGCGCGCCGACAAGAAGGCGAAGGCATCCACTAAGAGCAATAGCGCGTAGCTACCACTACGCAGCCGCGACTTGTCTCGCGCATTCGAAGGAGCCGGGCTGCGCGCCCGGCTCCTTTTTTGGTGAAACGGCTACTGCTTCAGAACCGTCGCCGTCACCGGTGTCGGATTCGCGAACAAGTCAAGTACGGGGCAATGCGCCTCGACTATCGCGTGCAACTCGTCGTATCTGCTCTGGGTTTCACTGCCCGTGACTTTCACGTGCAATCGAACGGCACTGAAACCAGCTCGCACGCTGTCGTCGAGTCCGAATAGACGGCGCGCATCGAGGTCCCCTTCGGCGTCGATTGTGATGTCGTCAAGCTGGATGCCGAGCGCGTCCGCGTACAGCCGGTAGACGACGATCTGGCACGAAATGAGAGCGCCAAGGGCAAACTCGACGGGGCTCGGAGCACTATCGTCGCCCGCGAGCGCCGCCGGCTCATCAATGAGAAACTCGTGCTTGCCAGACTTGATGCGAGTTGCCACCGAGCCTTCGCCGCGCCCATTCACACGATAGGTGAGCCTCGCCGAGGCGGGGTCTGCGGCGATGCGATCCGACCATTCGGTGGACGCGCGCGCCAGGCGTTCCGCGCGATCGGAATGGCTGATGGTTGTGGTGGAGAGTGTGTCGGTATTGGTCATACTGCGACGCTAACCCGGGCGGATGCAGCACCTCGGTTCGTGACGTCACGCGGAGCAACGATGCGTAACACACGCGGTGCCCCTCGCCCTCGCACAATGCCGCCGGACCTCATCGCTCTGCAAGGATGCGCCGCAGCACGACCCGCTCGACGAGCGTCCAGGCGGTCGTGACGGTCAGATAAATCGTGGCCGCAAGCGGCACCACGGTTGCGAATACGAGAGTCATGAAGGGAAGCCAGCTGAGCGTACCGCTCAGTCGTTCCATGGTCGCAGCGGCACCTTCCGCGGCGGGAGCGCCCGGAGTCTTCTGGGACTCCGCAAATTTCAACGCCACCCTTCTGGAGAACCACGCGGTGGTTCCGATAGCAAGAAGAAGCGCGCCGAAAATGAGCACACCGGGCCACACTGGTCCGGATTTTAGAAGTGTTATGAGCGACATACCCAAGGGAACTCCGGCCACATGCTCGGTCAGAAGCAGATTTGGATGTCCCGCGATAGTCGTGAGAATGAACAGCCCGTACACGGTCGACAGCACCGGTGCCTGCGCGAGAGCGGGGAGGCATCCCGCAGTGGGTGACACCTTTTCCTGCGCGTACAATTCCATCGTTTTGCGACGCAGCAGTTCCGGATTCTTACCGAGGCGCCTCTGAAGATCGCGTAAGCGCGGTGCCAGTCGGGCCCTGGCGAATTCGGCACGCACCTGGGCCCGGCCGACGGGGATGAGTGCGCAACGCACGAGCAGGGTGATGAGCGCAATTGCGGCGGCGGCGCTCAAACTTCCGAAGAGCGGTGCAAGCCAGAGCGCGAGTGTTGTGACAACCCCGTATGCTCCATCCAGAATGGCGGCAACAGGGGGGAACGAATAAATGTCCACGGGAGATTTCCTTGCGGTAGTTGAGGTTGGCGGGGTCATGTGACCACCGGCAGCCTGCAGAGACCGCGTCAGAAAGCGGAACTAGGCAGAAAGAAACGCGGCGGTCGGTACCCGCCGCGATGGCGCCCTCGAACGCGGGCGACCGTCGGTATCCGGATGCTGCGGCTCTGGCAGGGTTCCCAATACCTCGCGGTGTTCTCTGGCTCGCGCCCCGACCGTGAGTTCGCGCACACTGGGGGCGGCGAGGAGCCGCACGGCAAACAGCGCGCCCAGGGTCAGTGCGACGGCACCGACGACCAGCAATGTACTCGGTCCCGAGTGGATGAGCGCGAACGCGAAGAACCACGCGGTCATGAGCGTCACCGCTTGCTTCGCCAGCCACTCCATCCTTCAAGGCTACCCCTGATGGTTGTGCTTGCCAGGCGCGGACCCAACGTCTATATTTATGCGGTGATCATTTCAATGTCAGTGCTGTAGCGCATACTTCTTCCGCATTTACTTCGGCTCAGATTTCCTTCAGCCAGTAGATGCCGAGCTCGATGAGCCCGGGTGCAGCACACACGACCACTCCCCCACTTGATTGCCCACTCCCTTTCACGAAGGCCCCTGATGCCGAAAACAACTCTCCCCACCACGACCCACGCAGGCGATGAATTCGCCGCCACCAGCGCTCGAAACCGGCTTGTCATCACCCTCATGCTCGTTTCGGCGTTTGTCGTCATTCTCAACGAAACGATCATGGGCGTCGCGATCCCCGTGCTCATGCGCGACCTGCGCGTCGACGCGAGCGCTGCCCAGTGGCTGAGCACCGCGTTCATGCTCACGATGGCCGTCGTTATTCCCATCACCGGATGGCTCATCCAGCGATTCAACACGCGCCCGGTCTTCATCGCGGCGATGTTGTTGTTCAGCACAGGAACATTTCTTGCCGCCATTGCGCCCGGTTTCCCGCTGTTGGTAGTCGCTCGCGTCGTTCAGGCAAGCGGAACCGCAATCATGATGCCGCTGCTGTTCACGACCGTCATGACTCTGGTTCCCGCCGCGACCCGAGGGCGAACGATGGGCAACATTTCGATTGTCATCTCCGTGGCACCGGCAATTGGCCCGACCATCTCGGGGCTCATTCTGAGCGTGCTTGACTGGCGATGGATGTTCATTTTGGTTCTGCCGATCTCCCTCGGGGCGCTCGCGCTCGGCTACGTGCGCATCCCGAACGTGACGGACCCCAGAGTGACCCATTTTGATGTGCCCTCGGTGATACTCTCCGCATTCGGTTTCGGCGGGCTCGTCTTCGGTTTGAGCAATCTTGGCGCTGCGGCAAGCGGCGGAAGTCCCCTCACGGGTGGTGTGCCGCTCGGAGTTGGGGTGCTCGCGATCGTTGTATTCATCCTGCGGCAGTTGGTGCTCCAGAAACGCGACGATGCGCTCCTGGATTTGCGCACTTTCCGCTCGCGGCAGTTCGCGCTGTCCATCACCGTCATTACGGTGAGCATGCTCGCGCTCTTCGGCACGATCATCCTCCTTCCCATTTACATGCAGAACGTCCTGGGACTCGACACCCTGTCGACCGGATTGCTGTTGCTACCCGGCGGGCTCATCATGGGTCTGCTTGCCCCCGTCGTCGGGCGAATTTACGACCGGATCGGGCCCACCGCGCTTGTCGTGACCGGTTCGGTCATGGTCAGCACCGTGTTTTGGGGAATGACGATGCTCGGTGAAAGCACACCGTTCTGGTGGGTGCTCGTTGCCCACATGAGTCTGTCGTTCGCGCTTGCCCTCATGTTCACGCCGCTTTTCACGTCGGGGTTGGCGGCGCTCTCCCCCGACTTGTACTCACATGGCAGTGCGATTGTGGGAACCATTCAGCAGGTCGCTGGTGCCGCGGGTACCGCGCTTTTCGTCACCATCATGGCGGCGGCGGCAGCGTCTCGCCTCGCGGAGGGGGCAACGATCGTGTCCGCAACCGCCACGGGAATTCAGCTCGCGTTTCTCGCCGGTGCGATCATCTCGCTCGTCGTCATTCCCATTGCCGCGTTCATTCGGCGCCCCGCAGAAGTGGAGACCAACCAGTCGCACTAGCGGTCGTGCGGGATTCGACCTCCAGCGTCACCACGTTGGGCTCGCCGTGGTCGCCATCACTATTGGGAAACAGCCCGCTGTCGACCTGAATACCTGGCGCGCAGATATTGCTGGAACGTTGTCACGCCGTACGGCGCTCCCGGAACCAGATTGTGCCCGGCAGCGTATGCGGCAACAGTTTTTCCCGGCAGGCGAAGGTTGCCAATTGCGCGACGTGACGACGTAGCCGCCTTCCACTGTTCCGCCAGCGCTCTCGCGGAAAGCTGTTCTGGTCCACCGATGTCGTCCACGCGGCCACGGGGTTCGCCAGAGGCGAGCTCTGCCAACCGAGCGGCGACGTCATCCGGAGAAATCGGTTGGAACGAGAACCGCGGCGCGAGCAACACCGGCGAAAATTTCTGCACGGAGAACATGAAATCCACGAGCTGGTGAAATTGTGTCGCTCGCAACAGCGTGTACGGCAATCCCGACGAGGTGAGGTAGCTCTCGATCGCCACTTTCCCCTTGTAATAGCCGAGAGGAATTTCCTCCACACCGACGATGGAGATGAGCACGATGTGCGCGACATTGGCCTCGCGTGCCGCATCGATCGCCGCTTTGGCCTGATCGATATCGCGGCGTCCCGTGGCAAGATGCACCAGAGTGTCAACTCCCGCCATCGCGTCGGGAATCCCCTCTCCCGTAAGCAGATTTCCGGTCGTCAATGCCGGTCCGGAACTTCGGCTCAGCGCCCGAACTTCATGGCCGGCCTCCCTCAATCGGGCAGTGGTGGGAACACCAAGAGTGCCGGTCGCGCCGGTCACGAGAACAGTAGCCATGCCTCCATTCTGCTACCTGTGACGACGGCCGAAATGCGCGTTACGCCGGCGCAGCTCTATTGCTGAGCATCAAGTTGAAAGCGAACGGCACCCGCGTCATCCAGGTGGGCGTCGAGCACTTTGTCGTCCAACGCGAGTGCGGCATTCTCTTCAAGAAATACACGAGCGCCATCGCTTTCAACGATGCGGTCGTTGGGCTCTGGCGCGGGTGTCAGGTCGACGCTGAGCTGGGCGGAATCCTGCCCTGCACTGATGCGGAGACCCGCATTTTCCGCAACCGCGGTCTGGTCGGCAAGAGTCTTGATGAGTGTGCTGGCGTTTTCGGTGAGAGTGAGCATGTGCTTTCCTTCCGGTTGCAATGAATCTCCCACCTTTCCGCGATGCGGCGCCCGACTCAACTTATTCCCGTGATTCTGCGGAAACTCACACGAAGCAATCGCCACCAAAACTGCCGAAGCATCGCGCGGGGACGGACTCTACGGATCACGTGTCACGGAGAAACATGGAGGGCGATCAGGTGTTGGCACCGCGCGCGGCAACCCGCCATGAATCCACGATGGCACCCCCGCGCATCACGTAAACGTTGTCGGCGAGATTCACCGTGTTGCACACGTGATTCGGAATGAGGCGCAGCGCGCTTCCGAGCTCTGGCACCGAGGTGCCCTCGGGCAACAGAACCGTGGCGTGATGCTCCGAGAGGGCCGTGACGCGGGCGTCGGGCTCTCCCGAGAGCCGGCCGAAGCCGGTCGCCCACGCGGCGCGGTCCGCGCCCAATACTTTGCTTCCGGCATCCACAATCACGTTTCGTCCGTGTCGGCTCACGACCGTCGCCACGACCGACAGTGCGACGTCTGAAAAGCCACAGGTCTCCAACTCGATTTGTTGTGCATCGTTGAATACGTACACTCCCGGCCTGCTCTCGTTCAACGCTGTGCCGACGGTGGACGGGAAACTCGGCGTTGATCCACCGCTGCGGATGTCGGCGGCAATTCCCTCGCGCGAGAGCGATTCGACTGCGGCCTCGATGGCCATCGCCTCATCGTGTGCGGCAGACGATCCGCGACCCGGACCGTAGCTGTGCCCGGGGAAGGTGAAAACCCCGCGCACCCTCACGCCGGCACGCTCGGCCGCAGCCGCGACGGCACCGGCATCACGGGGTTGCGCGCCGCTGCGGTGATGACCGCTGTCGACTTCAACGAGCACCTCAAGTTCAGCGCCGGACACTGCTCGACCAAGAGCGAGCGCACCGTCGATCGAGTCGACACCCACGCGCAATGTGATCCTGTGGCAGAGATCACGAATGCGCTGTGCGCGCACACGCGATGGCCACACCGGATAGGCGACGAAAATATCGTCAATGCCGGCATCCGCAAAAATTTCCGCCTCGCTGACCGTGGCGAGGGTGATGCCGATGGCACCGTGCGCGAGTTGACGCCGGGCGATCTCGGGCGTCTTGTGAGTCTTTGCGTGGGGCCGCAGGCTGAGGCCTCTTTCCCGTGCCGCACTCGCCGCACGCGAAAGATTTGCTTCCATCGTGTCGAGGTCGATCACCAGGTATGGGGTCAGGGCGTCATCGCTCGTCGTCATATGCCGACGCTATCGCACAGGTTCGGCCCCCTGTGGCGAAACGAAACCACTCGCTACTTCAGGGTGCGGACACCGGGCCCGCGGTCATCCACACCGTGCCGTTGGTGCATGCGGGAACATTCGGGACATCCACGGGAATGGCGGTGTACGAGTGAGGCGGCGTCACCAAATATCCCGTGCCATGGTCGACGATGCATGAATCGCCCAGCGGTCCGCCACCCGGATCAATGTTGACGGAGGCCAATTGTGCGGTCGCGGTGCCGCCAGCCGGGAGGGAAACCAACGCCTCGGTTGCCGTGGAGTCTTCTTCACTGCTGCTGCCCATGGGCACGCCGTCGTTCATGACCTGAACGTTCGGGTAACCCTCAAGCGTGCAGTCCGGTCCGTTGTTGGTGAAAACTATCGCCGAATGCATGTGGCCGGCCGAGGAGCTTTCGTCCTCCACCGAAACGGAGAGATTAGCGGTAAGGCATTGTCCGTCCGGCGCTCCTGGCGTGAACGACTCCGCCGTCGGCGAGGGGCTTTGCGATGGGGTCCCGCTCGCGGAACTGCCCGAGGGGGATGGTGACGTGTTCGTCGGCGAATACGTGATGGAGACGCATCCGGCCAGCAGCATTGCCACGGCGATCGGTAGAGCAGCGGCCATCTTCCGTGTCATGAGCAACTCCCTCATTTGCTGCACGACAGTGTAAACCCGACCCGGATAATCCGGAAATTTTTTGCACAGAGTGCAATTGTTTAATGGATTGGTCCGGGGTCTCAGGCCAGCGGCCTGCGCATGCGCAGTTGGTCGACGCCGGGGCGCATGGGCTCGCGTTCCCCGGTGAGGGAAAATCCGCACTTTTCGTAGAGCAGGCGAGCGGACGAGTTGTCCTCGGCGACCCACAACGACATCCGGTGTGTGTATTCCTCACGCGCCCAAGCGACAACAGATTCGATGAGAAGCTCGGCCACACCGCTGCGGCGCTGCGAAGGGTCTACCCACATCGCCGCAAGTTCGCGGCCGGCTTCGTCGTGCGGGTCGGCCTTGCACGTGACCGTTCCGACCGGCGCGCCGCGATCCCAGGCGAGGAACGTCGCGGCCTGAGTGAGACGCCGTCTCCAGGTTTCGTCGTCAAATTGAGCCTCGGTCTTCTGTGTAGAACAAAAGGCGTCGGGAGCATCCAGGAGAGAACGTAGTCGAATGTCTTTCACGGACTCCCAGTCCTGAACTGTTGCACGTCGCACATCCACCACGTGTCGATTATAGAAAGCTGCGACGTTGCCTGTGCTGGTTCAAACCGTAAGACTTGCAGGTACACACGATCAAGGGAGCCCGTCCACATGCCAAATTCACCTGAAGGCAGGGTCGCGGTGTACATCGACTTTGACAACATTGTGATCTCCCGGTATTCCCAAACTCACAGCGGCGGACGCCGAAAAGCCGAACTGCTTCGCGCCATCACGAGCGAAGCACTCCGAGACGACAAGGAGCTCATCGACCGCCTCGCTGCCGCTCGAGTGGACCTCGGCGCCATTCTCGACTACGCGTCATCGTTCGGAACCGTGGCCATCGCACGCGCCTACGCCGACTGGGCCGTTCCCGTGAACGCGAGCTACCAGGATCAGCTCGTCGGCCGTGCGGTCGATCTCGTGCAGATGTTCCCCACGGTGCAATCGATGAAAAATGGCGCTGACATCCGGATGTCTGTCGACGTCGTCGAAGATCTCTTTCGCCTGCCGGAACTCAGCCACGTCGTCATCGTGTCCGGTGACTCGGATTTCATCGCACTCGCCCAGCGGTGCCGCAGGCTCGGACGATACGTCATCGGAATTGGGGTCGCGGGGGGAACCAGCAGAGCGCTCAATGCCGCATGCAACGAGTACAAGGACTACGACGGGCTGCCGGGTCTCGACTCTTCCGATCAGCAAGACCAGCTGGACGCATCCGAACTTTCCGCCGCAGGGTCAGCAGCCGCAACCAAAAGTGCAGAGCCGCGCGCAACGAAAAGCGCCGCACGGGGTTCGACCCCGAAGGGCGCAAAGGGTTCGGACGCCGCTCAGCCGAAGCCCGCGAAGAACGCTGCGGCGACGAATCGGAACGCCGAAGCAAAACCGGCTGAACAGAAGGCGGCAACAAACCTGCTGCGCCGCGCGCTGGAACTGGGGCAGTCGAAGGACGACATCGACTGGGTTCCGAGTTCCGGCGTGAAAACTCAGATGCTGCGGATGGACCCGACCTTTCAGGAGTCCACGCTCGGCTACAAGACGTTCACCGATTTCGTGAAGTCGCGAGGAGGCATCGTGGAGATCCGAGAAGAAGGGCAGCTTCGCTTGCTGCGACTTCGCGGCAATCAGGGAGCGGAAGGTAAGCCCTGAGCACACCGGGACGGCAGCATGGCGTGAAAATCGGCGGGGCGCAGAACGCGTAGGCTCAGGACATGCCTCGTGTGTCCCGCGAATCCGTCGCGCCAGAAAGACTGCCTGGGCTCTTCAGCCCTGACTATCTGTGGATCACGCTCGGATCCTGCGCGCTCGTGTTTCTCGGGGCATTCGAATCACTCGCCGTCACGACCATCATGCCTGTCGTGAGTTCCGAGCTTCACGGTGCTCACCTGTATGCCCTCGCCTTTGCCGGACCCCTCGCCACGGGGGTCATCGGCATGGTGGTTTCAGGAAACTGGTCCGATCGCCACGGTCCCGTCGCACCCCTCTACACAGCTTCCGCGTTGTTTGCGGCGGGGCTCGTGATCGCGGGAACTGCCACGACCATGGTCATGCTGGTGGCCGGGCGGCTCATCCAGGGCCTCGGAACGGGTGCCGTAATCGTGGCGCTCTACGTTGTGGTAGCCCGGGTTTTTCCCGCACGGCTGCACCCTTCGATTTTCGCGGGATTCGCGGCAGCGTGGGTTGTCCCTTCGCTCATCGGCCCCTTCGCCGCAGGCGCCATCACAGAACTTTTCACATGGCACTGGGTATTTTTGAGCGTGGTCGTGCTCGTTGCGCTCGCGACGGCCATGGTGGGACCCGCGTTACGGTCACTGCCCGCGCGCGACACGGAAACCACCGTTCCGTGGGCGATCGGACGCATCACCTGGGCCGCGATAGCTGCCCTCGCGGTACTGTCGCTGAGCTTTTTCTCGGAAGTTCCCGCAATCGGCGGATGGATTGCCGGTATCGCGGCGATCGTGGCCATCGTCTCCGCCCGCCCGTTGCTGCCCGCCGGGACCCTGCTCGTCCGTCGCGGCCTGCCCAGCGTGATTCTGCTGCGCGGACTGGCGGCCGCGGCATTCTTCGGCGCGGAAGTGTACCTGCCGTATCTTCTCATCCAGAACTACGAATACTCGCCCACGCTTGCGGGACTTGCGCTCACTCTCGGCGCCCTCGCGTGGGCAGGAGCATCGTGGTTGCAGGGCCGGTTGAGCGCGCACCTGACGAATGCGGCGAGCACGGTGATCGGAACGTCGCTGGTTCTCGTTGCGATTGTTATCGCCTTCGCGACGGCACTGCTTTCGTTGCCCTCAGGAACCGCTATCGCCGGCTGGGTACTGGGCGGCGGCGGCATGGGCCTCATGTACCCGCGAATGAGCACGATGACTCTGGCCCTGTCGACGCGCGCCAATCAGGGATTCAACAGTTCTGCGCTCTCCATCTCCGATTCGCTGGGCGGAGCACTTGCTCTCGCCACGACCGGAATCGTGTTTGCCGCGCTCGCCTCCGCTGGATTGTCGTTTGCGGGAGTATTCGCCTTTGCCGCAGCCATTGCTCTTGCAGCCTTGTTCGTGGCGCCGCGCGTTGCACAGAGCTCTCGCGAACCCGCGACGAACCCTCACGCGGACACCGTGGAGAGCACTAACGCGGCCTAGTTCCTGATGCGAAGCGTGAGACGCCGGTCTGGGATCGGTGTTCTCTGAGGTCGTGTTGTCGGATCGCCGTTCAGGTAGCTGATTTCGCGCGCTCGAGAACGAGCTCATGGACTCGCGCAGCATCCGCCTGACCGCGCATTGCTTTCATGACCGCTCCGATGATGGCCCCGGCAGCCTGAACTTTTCCGTCGCGAATCTTCGCCAGCACGTCCGGCTGCGACGCAAGCGCATCATCGATCGCCGCGATCAATGCACCATCATCCGACACGATCTTGAGCCCGCGCTTCTCCACGACTTCGGAGGGAGACCCCTCGCCCGCAATGACTCCCTCCAGCACTTGACGGGCGAGCCTGTCGGTGAGTTCGCCGGACTCGACGAGCGAGACGAGCGCGGCGACATCCGAGGGAGACACCAGCGACGAAGCATCGACGGAGCGTGCGTTGGCGAGGCGCGCGATCTCACCCGTCCACCACTTGCGTGCTTGTGCAGGAGCCGCACCGGCCGCAACAGTCAGCTCGATTTCCACGAGCAAATCGGAATTCACAACATCCTGGAACTCCAGATCGGTGAAACCCCACGACTCCTTGAGACGCCGTCTGCGCTCTGCGGGCGGCTCGGGTAGCGCGGCACGCAATTCCTCGATAAGTTCGCGCGACGGCTCGACCGGAAGCAGGTCAGGCTCGGGAAAGTACCGGTAGTCGTCGGCGTCGCTCTTGGGACGCCCCGAAACGGTCACACCCGTGTCTTCATGCCAGTGCCGCGTCTCCTGGATGATGGTGCCGCCAGCGGCGAGGACTGCGGCCTGGCGCTGAATCTCGTATCGGATGGCACGCTCGACACTGCGAAGGCTGTTGACGTTCTTCGTCTCCGTGCGGGTACCGAGCTTGCCGGAGCCTCTCGGCGACAGCGAAATGTTCGCATCGCAGCGCAGGTTGCCGCGCTCCATGCGCGCCTCGCTGATACCGAGCGACGTGACGATGTCTCGAATCGCGGAAACGTACGCCTTCGCGAGCTCCGGGGCATCGTGCTCGGCCCCGGTGATCATGCGCGTGACGATCTCGACGAGCGGAACACCGGCCCGGTTGTAGTCGACAAGCGAATACTCGGCGCCCTGAATGCGACCCGTCGATCCGCCGACGTGGGTCAGTTTTCCCGCATCCTCTTCCATGTGGGCGCGTTCGATGTCGATGCTGAACTTTCGTCCATTCGCGAGCTCAACCTCGACCGTTCCATCGTGTGCGATCGGCTCATCATATTGACTGATTTGATAGTTCTTGGCGAGATCGGGATAGAAGTAGTTCTTGCGGGCGAACCGGCTCGTGGGAGCAATTTCGCAACCGAGCGCGAGGCCGAGACTGATCGAATTCTTGATCGCCTGCTCGTTCACGACGGGAAGCGAACCCGGCAGCCCCAGGCACACGGGAGTGATCATGGTGTTCGGCTCGCCCGCATCCGATCCCGCTGCAGCGGGGTTCGGTGCCGCCGAGAACATTTTGGTGCGCGTGTTCAGTTCGACGTGCACTTCAAAGCCCAGCACCGGCTCGAACAGCTCCAGCGCCTCGTCAAAATCCATCACCTCGACCCTCGAAGTCATCGCGATCCCCCTTCGAAAACGTCGGACTGGCCACGCGGATGTCCCGGAATTTTGCTGATGAGAGTGTGCCCCCACGAGTCTTCCAGGAGCGCCTCGATCGTCGCACCAACTGTGTAAACTCGCGCATCCTCATGCGCCGGTGCCATGATCTGGAGCCCGGTGGGCAGTCCATCCTCCTGCGCAAGTCCCATGGGCAGTCCCATCCCGGGCACACCCGC
Organism: Agreia sp.; assembly: GCA_044464485.1. Classification (GTDB taxonomy): domain Bacteria; phylum Actinomycetota; class Actinomycetes; order Actinomycetales; family Microbacteriaceae; genus Terrimesophilobacter. The sequence goes on along the minus strand of JBIQLG010000001.1, from coordinate 156,929 downwards.
AAGATTCGCGGGAATGGTGGCCACGTCATTCAGGTACATGGCGAGCGGGTCAGAGATCTTTTCGCCCAGTTTGAACGCCGTGGTCGGCGCCGAGGGCGAAACGAGCACATCCGCTTTTTCAAAAGCCGCGGCAAAGTCGCGCTGAATGAGCGTGCGCACTTTCTGGGCGCTCCCGTAATACGCGTCGTAATATCCCGCGCTCAACGCGTAGGTGCCGAGAATGATGCGTCGCTTCACTTCCGGGCCGAACCCTGCTTCGCGGGTCGCGGCCATGACCTCCTCCACAGTCCCGCCGCCGGGCGGAGTAACCCGCATTCCAAACCGCACCGAATCGAATTTAGCCAGGTTGCTGGATGCTTCCGCGGGAAGAATCAGGTAGTAGGCGGCAATCGCATAGGTGAATGACGGTGCAGAAACCTCAACGATCTCGGCACCTGCCTTCTCCATGACCGCGAGGGCTTCGGCGAACCGCGCGCTCACTCCGGACTGAAACCCCTCGCCGCCAAGTTCCTTCACGACACCGACCCGCACACCCCTGAGGGAACCGGAAGCCGCACCGGCGAGCGCCGCCTCCGCAAACGATGGCCATTCATCGGTGAGCGACGTCGAGTCATGCGGGTCGTGTCCGCCAATGACGTCGTGCAGCATCGCGGCATCCAGTACCGTACGCGTCACTGGCCCGACCTGGTCAAGGGAGGATGCGAGCGCAATCGCGCCGTAACGCGACACACCTCCGTACGTTGGTTTCATGCCGACCGTGCCCGTCACCGCGGCCGGCTGGCGAATCGAACCGCCGGTGTCGCTGCCGAGTGCCAGCGGCGCTTCGAACGCAGCCACGGCAGCAGCGGAGCCTCCTCCCGATCCGCCGGGAATTCGCTGGAGATCCCACGGGTTGTGGCTGGGGCCGAACGCGGAATGCTCCGTGGAAGAGCCCATCGCAAACTCGTCCATGTTTGTCTTGCCGAGCGGCACCAAGCGTGCCGCACGCAGCTTGCTCACGACTGTCGCGTCGTAGGGGGGAATCCAGCCTTCGAGGATGCGTGACCCGGCCGTCGACGGCATGTCCTGAGTGCACAAAACGTCTTTGATGGCGACAGGAACACCGGCCAGCGGGCTGAGTTTCGCACCCAGAGCGCGCGCACCGTCCACCTCCGCGGCGGTCGCGAGAGCGCTCTCGGAGAGATGCAGGAATGCGTGAACGTCGCCGTCGACCTGTTCGATGCGATCGAGGTGCGCCTGCGTGAGCTCGACCGACGAAACCTCGCGAGACTGCAACTGGCGTGCCATCTCCGCGGCCGAGAGGGTGATCAGTTCGCTCACTGTTCCTCCCCCAAAATCGCCGACACTTTGAATCGATTGCCGTCACGCTCCGGTGCGCCGGAGAGTGCCTGTTCGGGCGTCAGCGTCTCTCCCGGAATGTCGGGCCGAAACACATTGGACAACGGAATCGGATGCGATGTGGCGGGCACATCGGGCGTCGCTACCTCGGACACTTTTGCGATGGAATCGAGGATGACCCCGAGCTCGCCAGTGAGGGTCTCGATTTCTTCGGGCGTGAGGGCAATGCGTGCGAGGGACGCCAAGTGGGCGACCTGGGCAGCATCGATGGGCGACGGAGTTGATTCAGGCACCATTCGATTCTATTCGAGCGGGGAGCCTGCCCCCGTTTCGCGAGACCATCGAACCTGCGCTTCGGGCGACTCGTGGCGGCAGGCGAGAAACTCGGCCCGCTCTAGCGTTGCTCGGACGCGATGATTCTGCCCGTGTTGTCCATGACGAGTCCGCCCTCCCCGATTCCGATGAGCGCAAAGTTTCGCATGGATTCGCTCCCCGGCTGGAAGTACTCGTTGTGGCCATACGATGCACCGAGACGCACGCTGGTGATCGCATCCGTCCCTCCCGCGACACTCATTCGGTGGGCACCGTACGAAACGGCACCCGGATCGCTGCCGTAAAACGCGGAGTTGACAACGGGATCCCACCCCGCCTCGCCCACATACACGTTGCCGTTGCGCACGGCCAGATCGGAGGCGTTTTGCGCCGAACTGCCGGGCGAGCCAACGATTGCGAGCGCGTCGACCTCGATGTCACCGCTTTGCAGCGCCATCAACGCGGCAGTGGAACCATACGAGTGAGCCATGATGGAGACATAGGGCTGCGAAGAGCCCCGCAGACTCCGTAGGCCATTGATGGCTCCCGTAAGGTATTGCGCCCCCTCCTGAGCGAGGGTGAGCGACCCGACGTTCAGCAGGTGCGGAGTCTGATAGCCGATCCACGCGACCGTCGCCACCGTTTTCGTTGATTCACCCAGGCGTTCGAGCCACCGGGTTTGGTCGTGATACAGGGTGGTTGCGGTGTCCGCCCAATAGCCGACCTGGCCATTGATGGTGAAAAACATTCCCGGAATCAAATAGCTCACGAAATCCGCGGTCGCCACATCGCCGATCACAATCGCCGCGCGTCCCGGCGACACGGTATCGAGGCCTACAAGGGTGCGCTGCGGATCACCCTGTTTCGCCGTCAATGCATCCCTGATGTGAGTCAGCATCGTCAGATGATTCGTGACTTCGACGTTCATTCCCCGCCCGACGCCGGAACTGAGCTTCTTTTCCAACTTCGCGATCGTTGCATTGAGGTACACGTTGTTTGCCAACCCTCGAGCGTCGAACGGCACTCCGTTGAGGTTACCGATGAGCTGCGGGGCGGAGTCGATGAGCTGCTGCTTCGCACCCGATCCCATGGTCGTCCACCAGGTGGATATGGTTTGCGGCGGGATGCGCGCACCCAGAAGCGCGGAAATCGCATCCGGATGGTCCTTGACGAATGCCTCGAGGTCTCCAGCGGGGAGACCTCCCAGCTTGCGCAGCAAGGAAAGGTTGCCCCCCAGTCGCGGGTGCGCTGGATCCACCGCCAACGTTGATTCGGCGCCAGCATCGCGGAAGTCTCCGGCCCCCGGCGCAAGGTTGATGTGATCGATCGCAACGGTGTCCACGGCCTGCGGTCGCATTTCGGGCGCGCCAAAGGCACCGCTCCCCCCACCCAGGGAAAGGGAAAGCGCCAATGCTGTCAGTTGAAGCAGCAATTCGGGCACTTCCTCATCGTTGGCGACGCGGGAAAAGTTTCCCGAGTCGCAACGCGCTAACCGTTCTCCCCCATAATAGGGGTAGAAGCGTTACTTGGCCAGACGGTACAGTGCTCGCGCTATCCCTTCACGCGTTTTATGCCCTCGGGCCCGTCCTTGAGCAGAACCGCGAATTCCGCCGCGGTCAGAACAGGAATCCCCAATTCTTCCGCTTTTGTCAGCTTAGAACCTGCCCCGGGACCTGCCGCAACGAAGTCGGTTCTGGCAGACACGCTGGACGCGGCCTTGCCTCCCGCGGCAATGATCGCCTCCTGCGCACCTTCTCTCGTGAAACCCTCAAGACTCCCCGTGGCCACGACAGTGAGGCCGGCGAGCGGACCGCCCGCTGCAGCCGCAGCTCCTGGGCCAGGGTGGCCTTCAACGGCGAAGCGCACCCCCGCCTCGGTCCAGCGATCCACGATCTCGCGATGCCAGTCGACCTCGAACCATTCTTTGACGGCATCCGCAATGATGCTCCCCACTCCGTCAACTGCGGCAAGCTCCTCTGAGTTCGCGGCGCGGATCGCGTCGAGCGACCCGAACCAGTTGGCGAGTGCGCGCGCGGCCACCGGTCCGACATGGCGAATATTCAGGGCAACGAGAAGGCGCCACAGTGGTTTGGTCTTGGCGAGCTCCAATTGTTCGAGCAGCTTGGTCGCCGCGCTGGACGGCTCGAATTCTTCGTCGCCGGCAAATTCGGTGGATGCGGAATCGAATGCGGGATCCGCATCCCTGCCGGTCTTTCTACGTTTGCGCTTGAATGGGGTTTCTCGCTGCGGCGTTCCGTCCTCACCAAGTTTGATGTGACCATCTTCCGCATCGCGCACGGTCACTTCTATCGGGAAGATGTCGGGAAGCGTGAGCGAGAACAAACCGGCCTCGGTGACGAGCGGAGGCTGTGCCGGGACATCCGGCTGGGTGAGCGCGGCGGCGCTGACCTCGCCCAATCCTTCGATGTCCAAAGCGCCGCGGCTCCCTGCGTGCTCGACGCGGCCTCGCACTTGCGCCGGGCAGCTTCGGGCGTTGGGGCAACGCAGATCAATGTCTCCCTCCTTCGCCGGGGCGAGCGCCGTACCGCACTCGGGGCAATGCGTGGGCATGACAAATTCGCGTTCGGTGCCGTCGCGCAACTCCACCACGGGGCCGAGCACCTCGGGAATCACGTCGCCCGCTTTGCGCAGCACGACGGTATCGCCAATGAGCACGCCCTTGGCTTTCACGACGTCCTGATTGTGGAGCGTCGCCTGGCGCACGGTCGAACCGGCCACGCGCACCGGCTCCATCACCGCGAACGGGGTGACCCTGCCGGTGCGCCCGACGCTCACGACAATGTCGAGAAGTTTCGTGTTGACCTGCTCTGGCGGGTACTTGTAGGCGATCGCCCAGCGTGGTGCGCGGCTCGTCGCACCGAGTTCTTCGTGCAGTGCCAATTCGTCGACCTTGACGACGACGCCATCGATTTCGTGCTCGACGCTGTCGCGGTGCGTGCCGAAATGCGCGATGTACCCAGCCGCCGCCTCTGCAGTCTTCTCCACTCTGAAGTGAGTGCTTGTGGGCAGACCCCAGGTCTGCAGCAGGCCATAAATTTCAGACTGGGTCGCGACAGGCGGGTCTGGCCATGCCCCGATTCCGTGCACGAGCATCCGCAATCGTGAAAGGCGATCGCGCATGAGCGCGAGTTGCGCTGGGTTTTTGCCTTCTTCTTTCTGGCGCAGGCTGCCGGACGCGGCATTCCTCGGGTTGGCGAACACGCGCTCCCCTGCCTCCGCCTGGTTCGCGTTCAACTCGCGGAACGACGCCACGGGAAAGAAGACCTCGCCTCGAACTTCCACGATTTTCGGGTGGCCCGTGCCAGCGAGGCGCCGCGGTATCCCCGCGAGGTATCGCACGTTCTGCGTGACGTCTTCGCCGACGACGCCGTCGCCGCGCGTTGCCGCGCTCGTAAGCTGGCCATTCTCGTAGCGAAGGTTGAGGGCGAGCCCGTCGATTTTCAGCTCGCACAGGTAGTCGATGTGCCGACCGGCGGCTTTCTCGGCGCGCGCCGCCCAGGCGAGGAGTTCGTCGACCGAGAACACATTGTCGAGACTGAGCATCCGCTCGGCGTGCTGGACCGGGGCGAACAGCGTCGTCTGAGCGCGGCCGCCCACAGTCTGGGTGGGGCTGTCCTGGCCCTGCAACTCAGGGAACGCGTGCTCGAGTTCTTCAAGCCGGCGCATCATGCGGTCATACTCTGCGTCATCAACGAGCACTTCGTCGCGGTCGTAGTACGCATCGCGAAGTTCGAGAATTCGCGTGGTGAGCGCATCGGCCTCGCTCTTGGCCTGATCCAGCGTCAGCTCGGCTACCCCGGTGTTCGAAAACGCGGGTTTCTCCTGGTCAACCACAGGTCAAGTTTAGGTGCCACCGCCGACACCCCGAGGGGTTCAGGGTGCCGGCGGGACCCCGGTCAGCCCCAGCAGAGGCAGAACGGATGGCCGGCCGGGTCGGCATACACTTCGAAGCCGCCCTTGGCGTCGAGATCCTTCGCCGGCTGCAGCATCCGTGCCCCCAAGTCGAGAGCCTTCTTCTGGGCCGTGCGGATGTCGTCAACGTAGATATCCACATGCACCTGCTGCGGCTGTCCATCCGGCCAGTCCGGCTTGACGTGGTTGGGAGCCAGCTGAACCGCCAGGTGAGGTTTGCCGTCCACCAGAATCGTGTGCCAGTCTTCGTCGGCGTCGACCGACCCGTCAAGCAAGCCCGCCCAAAAAGTGCTTTCAGTGGCGAGGTCCGCCGCGTCAAAAACGATCATCTGTTTTAGGATTTTCATCCCCGCATCGTGGCACACGCCGACGACATTCGACAGTGGGAATTTCGCGCGCGGAATACCGCCAGCTACATGCGTTCCGGCGCAGATACGCCCACGAGCGTGAGGCCGTTTCGCAGCACCACACCGGCAGCATCGTTCAGCCACAGCCTCGTGCGATGCAGGTCCGTTATCGGGTCGTCCCCGAGCGGTATCACCCGGCATGAGTCGTACCAGCGGTGGTAGGCGGCGGCCAGCTCCTCAAGGTACCTGGCGACGCGGTGCGGTTCGCGGAGCTGGGCAGCTTGCGCCACAACCCGTGGAAATTCCGCGAGCAAGCCGACAAGATTGTTCTCGGTTTCGTGATCGAGTAGCTCCGGTTCGAACACGCTTGTTTCGATACCGGATGCCGCGGCATTCCGCGCGACCTGATGCGTGCGTGCGTGCGCGTATTGCACGTAGAACACCGGGTTGTCGTTCGTGCGCTTCGTGAGAAGTTCGGGGTCCAGAGTGAGCGGAGAATCGGCGGGATACCGCGCGAGCGAATAGCGGAGGGCATCCGTGCCGAGCCATTCGCGCAGGTCGTCGAGTTCGATGATGTTTCCCGCGCGCTTGGACAGCCGCGCGCCGTTGATGCTCACGAGCTGCCCGATGAGCACCTCGATATCGGTTTCGGGGTTATCCCCGGCTGCGCCCGCGAGCGCTTTCAAGCGATGGACGTAACCGTGGTGGTCGGCGCCGAGAAGGTAAATTTTGTGGGCAAAGCCGCGGTCGCCTTTGTTGAGGTAGTAGGCGGCATCCGAGGCGAAGTAGGTGTACACACCGTTGCTGCGCCGGATGACGCGATCCTTGTCGTCGCCGAATTCGGTCGTGCGCACCCACACCGCGCCGTCCTCGTCGAACACGTGGCCCTGCGCGCGGAGCCGTTCAAGCGCGGACTCGACGGGGCTCACGCCGGAAGGATCCGGTTCGTGCAGGGTGCGCTCGCTGAACCACACATCGAAGTGGACGTTGAACTTCTCGAGGGATTCACGGATGTCGGCCAGCTGCAGTTGGTAGCCCGTCTCTCGAGCGAGCGCGAGCGCGGCCTCCGGTTCCAGGTCCAGAATCTCGGGATGCTGCGCTTTCACGAGCGCGGCGAGGTCCGTGACGTACTGACCCGGATATCCGTTCTCGGGAGTCGGCTCGCCTTTCATGGCGGAATAGATGGAGGCGCCGAAGTTGTCCATCTGGTTGCCGGCATCGTTGATGTAAAACTCGCTCACCATTCGCGCGCCGGATGCGGCCAGCACGCGCGCAATCGAGTCGCCGAGCGCGGCCCAGCGCGTGTGGCCGATGTGCAGCGGCCCGGTGGGATTCGCCGAGACGAATTCGAGGTTGATCGACTCGCCAGCCAGCGCGTCGTTGCGGCCGAACGCCTCCCCCGCTTCCACGATCGACCGCGCAATGGCTCCCGCCGCGGCGGCATCGAGGCGAATGTTGATGAATCCAGGGCCGGCTACATCGACCGACGCGACGCCGCCAATCTCACCGATCGGCTCGACGAGGGACTGGGCAATTTCCCGCGGGTTCACACCCAGCGGTTTAGCGAGTTTCATCGCGATGTTGAGCGCCCAGTCGCCGTGTTCGCGGTTCCTGGGGCGCTCAAGCGTGACATCCTCCGTCGTCACGATAATTTCGCTCCCGCGCTGTGCAAGCTCCTCCGCCACGATGGCGTGAATGGCGGCGGAAAGTTCGGCGGGTGTCATAGGAAGGAATTCTACCGGGGCATTGATCGGCTACTTCGCGGCGTTGCACTCCAGCCGCTTCAGCGGTGCAGCGAGAATAGATTTATGCCTCAACCCACGCTGACCAGTCGAATCGCCCTGACCGGCATTGGCCTCGCCCTGGCGGTGTCGCTCAGCGGATGCCTTTCGCCGGGCAGCGACCTTGTGCCCACCATCGCGCCGCCGACGCCCAGCCCAACGACGTCACCAGCGACGACGCCGCTGCCCGGACCGACCAGTTCCGCGACGCCCGCCGAAAAGCCGACCCCGGTCTCCATCCCGTGCGACACCGTCGTGAGCGCCCAAACTATGTACGACTTCAACCCGAACTTCGGTTTGCTGGCCAAGTTCTCCCCCGAAGCGGGCACGGTGACCGCGCAGGCAGCCGCAGATCAGGGCACCGTCTGCCGTTGGATGAACCAAACCAGCGGCGACACGATCGACGTCGCGATCGCCCAGCCCGGGCCCAACGCACTGGCGGCGGCCAAAACCACGGCATCGTCCGGGGACAGCGTCAGCGGACTCGGTGACGACGCCTACTTTTCGCACTCGGGACAGGTAGGTGTTATTCAAGTTTTTGACGGACCATATTGGATCACCGCGACATCCGTGTATTTCGCGTCCGCACGGGACGCGAAAACCATCATTACCTCGGCGGTGAACGCAGCGCACTGAGCACTGGTTCATCGCTAAACAACAGCGGCGAGCACCACCGCAAGTGCGAGAAGCGCAACGTATCCCCCGACCAGCAGCGAACGGATGACCGCGGCGGCAACGGCGTTTCGGCGAAGTGCGACCGCGTTCGCCGCGGTGTGTTCCGATGCGACCTCACGCCGTCCCTCGACGTCCGCCGCGGCTCGAAGCGCTGTCATTCTGCGCGCCTGAAAGATGCCTCCCGCTGTGGCGGCCAGAAGAGCAAACGCGAGCACCAGGATGCTCGCGGTCAGCGCGCCAGGTTGAAGAGTCGCGAGGGAGAGGGCGGGGAAGACGACGAAAAGCGCGGTCGCGCCGAAAAACACCGCGAATGCCCGTCCAAAGCGGCGGAACATGGAAACGCGATCCGGGGTGTTCACTAACTTGCTGGTCACCACCACGAGGGTGACGGTGACGAGGCCGCCCACCCACGCGCCCGCACCGATGGCGAGGAGGGTGGCCAGCATCCGGGTGCCGTCGATCATCACACCCTCATCCTATTTTGCGCATCCGCTTCGTCGCCGAAGGGGTGAACGTGCACCCGGTGGCTGGTAACCTTGTCACGCACTCCTGGCCCCCATAGCTCAGGGGATAGAGCGTCTGCCTCCGGAGCAGAAGGCCGCAGGTTCAAATCCTGCTGGGGGCACATCTTCTACGGTGGCCGCGACCACGAACGACTGCTGCGCCCGGCAATCGGCGGGGGCAAGCAAACCTGTCACTGCGCGACGGCTCACACCGGCGGCACCCACAGGTTCGCTCTCTGGCCCCACCAAGGCCGGATGTGGTCGTAGGAGGTCTGGGACACCTTCAGGACACCACCGTCATCCAATGGAACGTCCCCGCTCACCAACCACTCGAACAGCGGACCCGGTTCGTCGTTATCCGATGCAATGTAACCATCCACTGAGACCGACGCATTCATAAGAACTTTCCCCATTGGTTCCTCCTTTGTGAGCAGTCCACGTCTCGAGTGCCGCGAGAGGTCGCTCGAGCAAGAAATCGATCGGCCGGCAGCGGTCAGCCCCCCTGCCTGTACCGTGAACTTTCATGGTCTCACCGCGCTGTCGGATTTCACTCTGCCACCGTATTATCGTGTCGTGATTGCCCTCCAAAGCCATGCGGTGGTACTCGGATCCTCTGATCCCCGACGCGCGGCCGAATTCTGGGGCGTGCTACTCAATCGCCCTCCAATCCGGGAAACCGCCGGATTATTGCTCGCGGGCACACCGCGTCAGGTGGGACTTCGGTTTGTCTATGAGGATTCCGGCGGCGGGCGCGACCTCCTTCACCTTCACCTCATTACTGACGGAACCCGCAACCAGAACGACATCGTCGCGACGTGTATTGAGCTGGTCGCTTCGCACATCGACGTCGGCCAAAAACCGGAAGAGCCCCACGTCGTGTTGGCCGACGCGGTGGGCGACGCGTTTTGCGTGATCGAAGACTCGAACCGCTACCTTGCGGGGTGCGGTCCACTCGCGGAAGTGACCTGCGCTGGCACGCGAGCTGTTGGCAAATTTTGGAGTGAGGTGCTTCAGTGGCCGCTCGTGTGGGAGGAAGGCGAGGAGACCGCTATACAGTCTCCCCTTGGTGGCACGAAGCTCGCGTGGAGCGGGCATCCCGGGGCGACTGACGCCGACAATTGTCGCCAGTTTTTCGAAGTCACGACGTCGCGGAGCCAACTCGATCGTGAGACTTCGCGCCTGCTCGGGCTCGGGGCAACCCATCGCGGCACGGGCGAGAACGGCGAAGAAATTTTCGGTGACCCGGACGGCACCAAATTTGTTCTTCGCACGCGCTAGGCCGGATCCCGTCCGCCCGAGGTCGGAGCTCGGCGGATATTCCATCCAGGCCACTGGACCGCATCAATGACGCAAACCGAATTCCCTCGGAGTCCTGCAAGATGACGTAACGAGCATCATTCACCATAAAACTCAGCAGGCAACTCCGCATCCGGATTCGTCTACGCCGAGGACCGGTCGAGTTCGTCAAGAAGCTCAACCGCGGCACGCGTGTAGTCAGTGATCCAGCGATCGAAAATTCGTTTGATCGGAAGCGGTGCGAGTGCCAATTGGCGTTCCCTGCCTACTCTTCGGCCGGTCACCAATTCGGCATGCTCGAGAACCCTCAAGTGCTGAAGCACCGTCGTACGGTCCACTTCGGTGAACATAGTGCACAAGGCCCCCGTCGATAGAGGTTCCTGTTTCAGAGCGTCAAGCATGCGCCGGCGCAGGGGTGACGCGAGCGCCTTGAACACCAGATCGTCTGGGTTCTTGACAGCCGGTTCACTCATGTTATAAAAATACAACATGACTAAGGAATTGGACTCTCTCTCCTTCACCGTGTCGGGCCACATCGCCCGGCCGCCCGCCGATGTCTACGAGGCCGTCGCAGATCCGGCACAACTCTCGAAATATTTCACGACCGGCGGAGCCAGGGGCCGCCTGGAGGTTGGGGCAGATGTTTCGTGGGACTTCGCTGACTTTCCCGGCCGATTCCCGGTCACCGTCGTGGAGGCAGTTCCGCCCCGCAAGCTTGTGATTCGGTGGCAGGGAATTGCCTCCGTCGAGGCCGAGACCTCCACCACATTCGAGTTCGAGCCCGTCGACGACGGGACCCGCACACTCGTCACCATCACCGAGTCGTCGTGGCTCGTGACCCCGGATGGCGCAAAGCAAGCGTTTGGCAATTGCTTCGGTTGGACCGGCATGCTCGCCGCTATGAAGGCGTGGATTGAGCACGGCATCAACCTGCGCGAAGGGTTCTACGTCTGACGGATTCGCGCGACCGCCGGATGCCGCCAAGGCTACGGCGGGGACGGCTAATATGCGGCCAAGGGGTATGTCGACAGGACCACGCCGCCGTCCATAGGATTGCCCCACTCGAGCCGTGCACCACGGTCAGACGAGGCACATACGGCCTCCCGTCATAGTCACAATGCATCGATTGCAGACGTTTTGTGCACCGATTGAGGTTGCTAGTGTGGCGGCATGACATTGACATTGGGAATGGTCACGATCGACACCGCCGACGCGGAGTCGCTCGCTCGTTGGTGGGCCGAGCAAACTAACGCCGATATCGCGGAGACGAACGACGGTTGGTTCGTTGTACTCAAGGGTGGAGGCCTGCCGGTCATGCTTGCGTTCCAGAAAGTGGATGACCCCACTCCCGGAAAGAACAAGATTCATCTCGATCTGAACGCTCCCGACCTCGACGTCGAGGTCGATCGCTTGCTCGCCGCGGGTGCAACGCTCATCGGGCGGCGTGGGGACGAGAGCTTCCGATGGGTTACACTCGCCGATCCCCAAGGAAACCAGTTCGACGTGGCTCAATACGGTTGAGTCGGGCCAGAATCCGGTACGCCGCGCCGAGCGGGTTCGCTGGCTGACGTTCCAGAAAGCACTTCGCGCAGCTTTTGGGCGAACGCTTCCGGTTTGCCCGGATATCCCGAGTCCTCAGCCGCGAATCCTCCGTGGTGACTCGGAAACACGATCGCCTCATGCCCGAGCAGCGTCGCGGTAGCCACGGCACACCTCCCGGTAAGTACGCCGTCGGACTCCTCGCCAACGCCGAGCACGATACGGACTGACGATGCCTTGAGCCTCGCGACGTCGATCTGAAAGTCAGTGACGTCGCCAGAACTGCCCGAGAGAAGGGGGTCGTCACGCGATCCGTCATCCGCGGTGGGCAGCCCGAACATCGCCGGATCCGGTTCAGGCAAGGCGAAATACTCGTCGGTGAACTCGCCGCGCCACGACGTCATCGCAATGAACGCTGCCATGCCGGCCCCGAACCCGTGTGCATTGTATGCCGCGGTGACCGCCGCCGATGCTCGCTCCGCTGCTTCGCGATCGGGCAACACCTCCAGGATCGGAGGCTCGTGGGCCACGAGGGTGACGAGATCCTCTGGATGAGCAGCCACGAGGGCAAACGCCGTCACCGCACCGCCGCTGCTCGCAAACATTTCGACCGGACCCACCTTCAGCTCGGCGATGACGGCGTGCACATCCTCGGCCTGAACTGTGGGCGAATTTGTCGCTACGCCGTCGCGGCGAACGCTGCGGCCCACACCTCGCGGATCGTACGTCACCACGACTCGATCCGGAAAGTGGGAAGCGAGAGCCCGAAACCCACTCGCGTCCATGGGCTGGCCGATCATCATGAGCGGCGGCCTATCCGCGGTCTCGAGATCGCCGACGACATCGCAGACAATGTCCGCGTTGTCCGTTCCGACGGTATAGGTCTTCATCATTTACTCCCGCTGCCCAGATTCGCTACAGGTGGTGAACGTCGGTCGGAGGAGGTAATTCGCCTGGGAACCTCCCGGAGAAATTTTATTCGGGGCACCCACTCGAGAAAAAGTCCCCCAGCGACAGCGCGAGACGGTCGCTCACAAGCACTTGCTCAGCGCAGCACCACTTGGGGACCAGCGGCATCAGGTTGCGTGAACTATCCCCATCATCCCGAGGTCTTCATGGTCGAGTATGTGGCAATGGTAGACGGTGGTCCCGGTGAAATTGTCGAACAGGATGCGCACTCGGACACTGGAGTTGGCCCGAACATTGACGACGTCCTGCCAAAGGATATCGTCCACCACTGCACCGTCCTGCTCAACAATTTGCATCGGCCAAACATGAAGGTGAATAGGATGATCCATCGGGCTGGTATTAGTCAACGTCCATTCCTCGATGGAACCACCCCGCACAGTGGTGTCGATCCTGGTGCTATCGAACTCTTTCCCGTCAATGGTGAAGGACATCATGGAGCTTCCACCGCGCATCCCCATGCCGCCCATCCCCATTGCGAAGACCAATTCGTGTCGACCGTCAACAGCGATGGTTCTAAGATCTCGTGGCTGTGGCTGCTTCGGCACATCAGCTAGTGCGTGGGCTGAAGTTCCCGCAACAACCAGAGTTGCAAGATTCGCGCTCGTGGAGGAGCCCCGCGGGCCCCCCATCATGCCCATGGCGCTTCCACGGTCAATGGGCAATGTTTGAAGCGTTGCCGTACCACTTGCCGTCGTCACCAGCACGTCGGCTCGGTTGCCGGGTGCAAGAATGATCTCGGAGACTTCACGAGGCGCGGCGAACCGCCCCGAATCGATCCCCAGAAGTTGCAGCTGTTGCCCATCGAGGCGAAGTCGAAGGTATCGCGACGCACACGCGTTCACCAAGCGCCAGCGTTCGCGCTCACCGGGCTTTGCGGTCATGCGTGGCAGTAGTTGCCCGTTGACGAGAACCAGGTTACCCTCCCGACCAACCATCGCGCTCATTCCGCTCTGGGGTGGAATGCGCCCGGACGAGTCCAGGCTGATGTCGGAAATCACCAATACACGCTCACGGGTGACCGGGATGGCGGCCTGATCCTCAACGATGATGGCCCCGTACAGTCCTCCGAATACTTGAGCGGCGACGGTGCCATGATGGTGCGGGTGATACCAATACACGCCGGGCGGGTGATCCACGGGCAACTGGTACTCATAGTCGAACGAAGATCCCGGGTTGATGGAAATGAGAACGTTGTCGCTCTTGCCGCTCGGTGAGACGTGCAGGCCGTGGACGTGAAGATTCGTGGGTTCACTCAGTTGGTTCTCCAACGAGACCATTACTCGATCGCCGGGCCGCACGATCCAGGTTGGCCCAGGCACGCCGCCGTTGTAACTCAGTGCGGTGGCACGTCGGCCTGCAATTTGCACCGGACCTGCCGCGGATTTCAGCTTGAGTTGCAGAACGCCCTCAACGCTTCTGAACGTCACCGGTTCCGAGAAGTCGTCAACCGTAGTCGGGATGAATCCGCCATTGGCGGTCAGGAACAATCCAGCGCTGCCTGCCGCAACGCTCGCGGCCCCGAGACCTCCAAGCACGAGAACCTGCCGTCGGCTAATGGGCCGCATCAGCTGCCCTCGTTCAGGACACGGATACGTTCCTGGTATTCCTCCGTAGTCAGATCTCCTCGCGCATACCGCTCATCCAGAATCTGGCGCGCAGCGGAAACAACCTGAGTTTCCCTCCCGCCACCGGTGCTTCGGCCCATGCCGCCACCGAAAAGGCGCACCAAAAGAACGATGAGCAACACGACACCAGCGGCGATGAGCAGACCAAAGAGCCAACCGCCTCCCATCCAGAACCCATTCATCCAATAGCCGTTCATCATTGTCGGCACGTCCTTCCTGGCGTGATCGTTGGGCCCACCCGCGGTTGCGCATGAAACACACCGCAAGTCCGTCAACTCTCACGGATCGTCCGGGTCAGCGTCACTCTGTGCGCTGGTTGTCCAGAACCCATGATACCCCGGGCGGGTATATGGGTTCACTGTGAGACTTCGGATGACCCTGCCACGCCACAGTTGCGCAATCCACACCCACGGAGTATTGTACAACCAAATGGTTGTATTAGAACTTTCCGATTCAGACGTGGACCGCATTTTTCGGGCTCTCGCGGATTCGACGCGGCGCGACATCGTGCGCCGCACGCTCGTTGCCGACATCTCGGTGTCGCAGTTGGCGGCGTCTTACGCGATGTCCTTTGCGGCGGTGCAGAAACACGTCGCCGTATTGGAAGAAGCACTGCTCGTGACGAAGGAACCGCGCGGCCGCGAGCGGATGGTGCGGGGGAACCCCGAACGCATCCGCCAGGCGCAACAACTGCTTGACCGGTTCGAAGCGCTCTGGCGCTCACGCATCGGCCGACTCGATGACCTGCTCGCCGCCGAAGCAACCACTCAACCGGAAACCTGATCGAAAGGCACATCATGCCCGTCACCTCCGTCGGGAAGGATCTCGACCAGCTCATCATCACGATCGTCGCCGATTTCCCCGTGCCTGTGCGCAGGCTCTGGGATGCCTACACCGATCCGCGACAACTGGAACGATTCTGGGGACCGCCGACCTACCCGGCGAAATTTTTCCGACACGACGCCGCACCCGGCGGACGCAGCATCTACGCGATGACCGGGCCCGAGGGAGACGTGCATTACGGGTGCTGGGAATGGATCACCGTCGACGCACCCCACGCATTCCAGGTGCTCGACAGTTTTTCGGATGCCGCGGGTGTACCGAATACCGACCTCCCCGCCATGCGCATGGACTTCGTTTTCGAGGAGACGAGCGAAGGCAGCCGCCTGACGACAACCTCGTACTTCGACTCGCTCGATCAAATGCAACAGCTTCTCGACATGGGCGTGCTCGAAGGCACGAGTGAGGCGATGTCTCAAATCGACATGGTGCTCGCCGATCTGGCATCCTTCGCGGCCGATCGACCCATCGAAGCGCAGATCCTCAGCGACACGCAGGTCCGGGCGGCCCGGGTCATCCGCGGTACCGTCGAGGAGGTTTGGAGGGCACACAACGACGCCGATCTCATGAAACAGTGGCTGCTCGGCCCCGACGGATGGTCAATGCCCGTCTGCGAGATTGCGACCAGCGTCGGAGACAGCTACCGGTATGAGTGGCAGCGCGACGGCAGCGCTGAACGATTTGGATTCACCGGCGAGCTGCTGGAGTCGGAGAAACCGTACCGCGCAGTGACAACCGAAGCGATGATCGGAATGGACTTCCCGCCCACGCTCAATGAACTCACCCTCTCGGCCGTGGAAGGTGGAACTCTGCTCTCCCTCGTCATCACCTACGCGAATGCCGAGCAGCGCGACGCGGTCCTCGCGACTGGCATGACGGATGGCATGGAGACGAGCTACCGACGTTTGGAAGGGCTGCTCAGCGGCTCCCTTGCCTGATCAGGAGAGCTGCAGGGTCGTGACGCACGTCGGGTCGTCCGCCGTCGTCGAGAGTGGCGCGGTAACCGAGAGTCCTTCATGCTCGATCGTGATCGTCGCCGTCATGTCGCGCGGCAACCACAGGCCGAGAAATCCGTTGCTGAAAGTGCGGTAAGTGCCGTCTATCACTACCGCGCCCGCTGAATCCACGATCTTCACGTGTACGTCCTCGTTGTCAAGCTCGCCGAGGCACGTCGTGAGGCTGTGGAAGTAGCACTCGTGCGTATGAGTCACGTAGGGAGCCATCGAGACATAAAATTCGTCGTTGGGCATGGGAAGGGTCACTTCGCGTCCGTCCGCGCTCGAAACCACGAGGCTCTCGGCGCGCACTGACGCAAAGATATCGTTGGGCCGCTCCGCAACCGCGAGAGCATCGAGCCGGTCAATGATGTGTTTCGCGTCAAGGCCGCCGAGGTTGTGCTCGGCGAGCAGATTCTCGCCCTCAGCGGATGCCCCTGGCGCAGTGTCGCCGTGACCTGCGCCGTCGCCTGGTGCGGCCGTGCAGCCCGTCAGTGCGAGGACGCTTGCAAGAAATAAACCTGTGAGAACGCTTGCCCTGTTATTCAAAATACCCCTCCGGGGTATAACGTATCAGTAATGAGCGACAATTCCGCACACACCAGTACCGAGTCCGCGCATTCCGAACACGACATGTCGGATCATGACGATCATTCTGCGCACGACGGTCACGCGGGACATGGGGACCACGTAGCGCAATTCCGCCGCCTGTTTTGGATCATGCTCGTGTTCGCGGTGCCCGTCGTCGGGTTCAACCACATGTTCGCGCATCTGCTCGGCTATTCACTCCCCGACATCCTCCTGGTGTGGTGGATTTCGCCGATTCTCGGCACGGTCATGTACTTCTGGGGCGGCAAACCGTTCCTCACCGGTGCGGTCTCTGAAATTCGAGCGCGTCGACCGGGAATGATGCTCCTCATCGCGCTTGCGATCACCGTGGCATTCCTCGCGTCGTGGGGATCGAGTCTTGGGCTTTTGGACCGGGAGCTCGACTTCTGGTGGGAGCTCGCGCTGCTCGTGGTCATCATGCTGCTGGGGCATTGGATCGAGATGCGCTCCCTTGCGCAGACCTCCACAGCTCTCGAATCCCTGGCCGCACTATTGCCCGACGAAGCCGAGCGCATCGACGGAGACACTGTCAGCGTCGTGGCTCCCGCAGAACTTCGCATCGACGATCTGGTGATCGTTCGCCCGGGCGGACGGGTTCCCGCCGACGGAACCATCACGGAGGGCACCGCGGACGTCGACGAGTCGATGATCACCGGCGAATCTCGGCCAGTGAGCCGCGCGCCAGGCGACCACGTCGTTGCCGGAACGGTGGCCACCGACACCGCCATTCGAGTTCACGTGACGGCAGTGGGCGATGACACCGCGCTTGCCGGCATCCAAAAACTCGTCTCGGAAGCACAGAACTCGTCCTCCCCCGCTCAACGTTTGGCGGACAAAGCCGCCG
This sequence comes from Agreia sp., assembly GCA_044464485.1. GTDB lineage: Bacteria > Actinomycetota > Actinomycetes > Actinomycetales > Microbacteriaceae > Terrimesophilobacter. The sequence continues at coordinate 139,323 of JBIQLG010000001.1, read as the reverse complement.
GATGGCTCTTCTGGTTCGCACTCGGATCGGCCGTCATCACGGCTATCGTGTGGACGCTCGTCGGCACACCGGACAACGCGATCGTGCGTACGATCACAGTGCTGGTCATTGCGTGCCCTCACGCGTTGGGGCTCGCGATTCCCCTCGTTGTCGCGATCTCCACGGAGCGCGCTGCTAAGGCGGGCGTGCTCGTCAAAGATCGGCTTGCGCTCGAGAGCATGCGCAACGTCGACACGGTTCTCTTCGACAAGACGGGCACGCTGACGAAAGGTGAGCCCGTGGTCTCGCACACTGCAGTTGCGCCGGGCGACAACGAAGCCGAGATGCTCGGATGGGCGGCTTCGGCAGAAGGCGACAGCGAGCATCCGCTGGCGAAAGCGATAGTCCGGGCGGCTCGCGAGCGTGACATCACGATTCCTTCCGCCAGCAAGTTCCAGGCATCCGCTGGCGTTGGCGTCACCGCCACCGTGGACGGTCGCACGATTTCCGTTGGCGGACCTTCGCTCCTGAAGAGTCACAACGCCACGAGCATGGAAGAGACGCAGAAGTGGGCAGACGAGGGTGCCACCATTCTCCACGTGTTCGCCGACGGCAAGGTCGTGGGCGCCATCGGGCTCACAGATGAAGTCCGGGAAGAATCCCGTCAGGCGATCGACGAGCTTCACGCGCTGAACATCCAGGTCGTCATGATTACCGGGGACGCGGAGGCAGTGGCGCATTCCGTGGCCGACGAACTGGGAATCGACCGTGTGTTCGCGGGCGTGCACCCGGAGAACAAGGCGGCAAAGGTGTCCGAGTTGCAGCACGAAGGCCGACACGTCGCCATGGTGGGTGACGGCGTCAACGACGCGCCCGCGCTCGCCCAGGCCGACGTCGGTATCGCGATCGGCGCGGGTACAGATGTCGCGATCGCCTCCGCAGGTGTCATCCTTGCCAGTGACGACCCGCGCTCCGTACTCTCCGTGATCGAACTCTCGAAGAGGAGCTACCGCAAGATGACGCAGAACCTCTGGTGGGCGGCCGGCTACAACCTGATTGCCCTGCCGTTGGCCGCGGGAGTGCTCGCCCCCGTTGGTTTCGTGCTTCCCATGGAAATCGGTGCACTGCTCATGTCGGCCTCGACCGTGGTGGTGGCGCTAAACGCGCAACTGCTGCGCCGGCTCGACCTTCGGCCCAAGGACGTTTAGTCGGCACGGGGCCGTTCGTTTTACGATTATTCACGAAACTCACTGTCTGAAAGGAACTCATGAGCTCAACCTTCAGCAAGGAAGAGAAGGCTGCCATGCGGGCGTCGGTCGCCGAAGCTAAGGCCGCAAAGGCAGGCGCCGATCTGGAAAAAGCGTGTGTCACTGCCGTCAGCAACATGACTGGCACCGACAAGGAGCTTGCCGAAATCCTGCACGAGCTGGTGAAGAAGCACACGGATTTGGGCCCAAAGACCTGGTACGGCATGCCGGCGTACGCCAACGCCGACGGCAAAGTGGTCGTCTTCTTTCAGCCCGCCGCCAAATTTAAAACGCGATACGCCACCATCGGGTTTCAAGAAGACGCACATCTCGACGACGGCAACATGTGGCCGAACGCCTTTGCGGTGACGAAGCTCACTGCGGCAGACCAAAAGCAACTCGTTGCGCTGCTGAAAAAAGCCGTAAGTTAGGGCTCACCGACGACTGGGTGCGCCCATCCTTCCGCGCGGTAAACGGACGGTGAATGCTCCACGCTCGGTTGCCATCGCGAAAGTTACGGCAACTCACAGCCCACGGGAGCGATTACAGTCGAACTCGTGTCCGAACCGCTTCAGGAGTACTCGCCAGACGCGCGTCGCTGGCGAGTACTCTCGGTGCTGGTCGTCGCCCTTTTCATGTCACTCATCAGCGTAAGCATCGTCAATGTTGCGCTGCCGTCAATCCAGTTGTCGCTCCACGCCAGCCAATCGCAGTTGCAGTGGGTGCTTTCGGGCTACGCGCTGACCTTCGGAGTGGGTCTCGTCTCCGCGGGACGCGCGGGGGACATCTTTGGTCGCGGGCCACTGTTCATCGCAGGAGTTGCACTTTTCACAGCATCGTCGATCGCTGCCGGTTTCGCTCTGGATCCGCTATCCCTCAACGTCGCGCGGGCATTCCAAGGGGTAGGGTCCGGTCTGCTCAGTCCGCAAGCCGTCGGGATGATTCAGCAATACTTCCGCGGAGCGGAACGAGCACGTGCCTTCGGCATTTTCGGGGCGACCGTCGGTGTGTCCGTCGCGATAGGGCCGCTCCTGGGCGGGTTGCTCATCGAGGCCGCCGGAGCTGAGCAGGGGTGGCGCTGGACGTTCCTCGTGAATGTTCCCATCGGAATTGTCGGCATCATCCTCGCCTATGTGTGGATTCCGAAACCGCTGCTCAACAGCAACCACAAATCTGCGGTGCCACTCTCGCGCGGAAGTCGCGATCTGGATCCAATCGGTGCCATTCTCCTCGGACTTGCCGTTCTCGCGGTTCTGGTTCCGTTCGTCGAAGCGGAGGCCAATGCGGTGGTGTGGCCCTCGCTTCCGGTCGGCGCGGTCATCCTTCTGGTATGGCTCTGGTGGGAACGACGATACAAGCGAAACGGCCGAAGCCCGATGGTCGACCTCGCCATTTTCCGAACGCCAAGCTTTGCCAATGGTTCGTTATTGATCACGCTCTACTTCATGGGCGTCACGAGCGTGTGGGTACTGGTTGCCCTGTACATGCAGGATGGCCTGGGGCACACGGCCCTGGAATCCGGGCTGGTGGGCCTCCCCAGCTCTATCCTTTCCATTTTTGCCGCACTCTGGGGCGGACGGAATGTCGTGCGATATGGCCGCAAGGTTGTTATCGGGGGTATGTACAGTGCGCTATTCGGGCTCATCCTCAGCATCGGCATTGTGTGGCTGCACTCTGAGGGACTCGCGAGCGAATGGTGGCTGCTCCTCAGCCTGTCGTTCGTCGGCATCGCACAGGGGTCGGTGATCAGCCCTAATCAGGCACTCACACTGGCGGAAGTGCCTCTGCGATATGCGGGAAGTTCCGGGGGCATCATGCAGACAGGGCAGCGGATCGGCACGTCGGTCGGTATCGCCGTGATTACCGCCATCGCGTTTGGTGTCCTCGCCGTGAGCAATTGGGCTGCGGCGTTCAACGTGGGATTTGCCGCCATCATTGTCATCGTGTTGGCCGCGCTCGCGGTCGCGTACGCCGATTTGCGGCAACGCACGAGGTGAGTTCAGGCGCGAGGTATTTCCACGGACGACTTCGGGAAGACATCACCCTGACCTCCCTCGCGTTCGTGCACGTTCGCTGAGAGCGCGCGGAGTAGTGCCCCACCATCCGGCACGCCGAGACCCGTGCATGCGTCCCACCCTGAGCCCGCCTTGAAGGCGCCGTTGTTCCCCTCCGTGATGTCGCGCATAACGCCGTCCAGCGTGTACAGCGTCGGCTGGAGCCAGCCAAGCCGTCGGTCGAGCGCGCCCGCGCAGCGCGCGACCAGCGCGGCCCACAGCGGTGCAACCGCGCTGGTCCCGCCGATCACCGTGGGGGATCCATGCACGAAAACCCGGTAGCCCGTGCTCGGATCAGCGTTGCCCGCGACATCGGGAACACCGCGGCCGCCCGGCCCCCTCTGGATGCCAGGGACGCCCGCGTGGTCCTGCCAGCTCGGTCGAGCGAAGATGTTGCTCACCCCGCCTCCCGTCGCCCCGCCACCTGGCCCGTTGTTCCATACGGTTTCGGACCGCACGCGGTGCGCGGTGGCGTGAAGCGTGGTGCCACCGCAGGCGATAGCGTGCGGGCTGGATGCGGGAAAATCCACATTGGGTGCCCCGTCGCTGCTACCATTCGAGCTGCCATTGTCGCCGGCGGCAGCGGTCACAGTGACGCCCAGTGAGACAGCGTCCAGCAGTGCGTCGTCCATCGCGTTGCGCGCCTGCACGGTCCAAAGATCCTCGCTCTGTCCCCAACTGATGCTGATGGCCGCAGGCGTTGGTTCAGCGTGAGCCGCCTCCGCAATCGCATCGAGAAAACCGGCATCCGTGTTGGGCGCGAAATAGACCACGATCGACGACGCCGGCGCGAGCGCACCGGCAACCTCGATGTCAAGCAGTACTTCTCCGTCAGCGCCGGTCTGGTCCGAGCTCGGTGCGTTCGCCGCACCATCCACACCGACGGAGGTGACCCTCGGAGTGGGCAAATCGAGCCTCCGAAAGAAGCTGTCCAGGTCAGACTGCTGGTAACCACCCCCGAGCTCGATGATCGCGATGGTCTGCCCTGCTCCATCCGTGCTGGCGGGAAACCGATAGATTTCGCCCAACTCGACGGGAGTGTAACTGGTCGAGATGGCGTGCGGAACGGCGACGCGGAACTGTGGTCTGGCCTGGGGGCGATCATCCAGTCCCAGAACTGCGGTCACAATGCCGTCCAGCACTTTCGGCACGCTGAGGCCGCCCGTTCGGTGTCGATGCGTGACGATCTCCCCGGAGTGCGAGTTGCAGGTCACGGCAGACAGTGAGGTTCCGAACACCGCGCACGCTCGAGAGAACTTGCCAGTCGCGTGTACCCGTCTCGATCCCGCGTCTGTGCTGAGAACAGTGAGGCCCAGCCTGCTCAACGTGCGAACAACCAGATCAAGGTCCGAAGGGTCAGCACCGAAAGCCTCCACAAACTGTTCGCGCGATGCACAGCGGCGTCGCGGATCGGGTCGTTCGCCGAAGGATCTGCGACGGAGCACAAGGGTAACGGCGATGGCTCCCTCCGCCTCCAGCTCGATGCTCGCGGGGCGCACGCCTTCGGCAGCGGGACGATCGCTGCCGGGGAGGGGAACGAGATCCAGCGACTCGGTGAATCGATCGGTGGGCCTGGGCGGCACGCCTGAAGACTCCATGTAGCCTGTCTACCCCCAATTGCCTGTGTAAACAATCCGACGGTGTGTGCGCGTTGTGCGCGACGGCGGGCGTTAGGTTCGCTTTCGAAAATATGGCGCAATCACGGTACTCGGATGGTGATCGAAAAACGGCCGATCAATGAGCTCGCGAACCAGAATGACCAGAATCCAGAACGGTGTGAGGATGATCAGCTGAGCCGCAATCAGCGGCAGAAGTATTGCGCCGCCGTAGCTTGCCCACAGCAGCAGGGGCGCCTGTCTCCCCCACGCCACTGACGCGACGGCGGGCAGCGCCAGAAGCAGGAACCACAGCGGATGCCCCATCCCGCACATCACCGCCGTGTAGCACACCGCCGCACTGGCCAGTATTTGCGTCACCATCAGCGCACATCGCCATTTCGCGTGTCGAAAATAGCGCTCGATGGAAACGAAGGTCCACATGAGCCAGGCGCTGAGAAGGGGAACCTTTTGCTGCCGTAGGCCAACGCGAAAGAGACGATCATCTTCCTTGCGTTCCCGCAGCGCGAGTGGTGCGGGAAGTTGGCGCGCAACTTCACTCTGGTGGTCGTGAAGAATGGCGGGAGCGCTTTGCTTACCGTAGGACGCGATGAAGCCCCAGAGAATCCAGGGCACGGACGCGAGATCGGTGCGATTTCCCGGGCCTGGATCTGCCGTGATCCGATGCGCAGGCGCCCAGTACGTCGGATTGGTCGCGGAGTTATCTGCACCCGCGTGCTCTCGGAAACCAATTTTCTCTACGAGTTGGAAGTAGTGGCTGTCGGCTGGCGCCTGGTGCAGTTTGATTACCCGCAATTCGGAGCCATTTGCGTCGAGAAACGGCATGGATTCCTCCCTGTGCATCTGAAGCAATGCACGACGATCCTCTCATGCGGCAAAAAGCGCGTACCTTACAGTCCGCTGTTGGATTTCGCTATACCTTGACGAACCCGCAGGCGGAGCGAAGCATGGGTGTATGAAGGAAATGCGGCACGCGGGTGGCACCGTCGTCCTCGACGACGACGTGGCGATCGCGCTGGAGAAGCTCGCGGAGGCGCTCTCCCATGCTGGGATGGCAGCGAAGGTTAATATCCAGCCCAACGATAAAACCGTTCCGATCGACATCGAAGTTGGGCACAATCCCGCGAGCGGGCATGATCATGTGTTCCACGCAAAGCCGGCACGGCATCCGGGCAGCCAACTTGGGCACGAAGAGCTTTAGGACGACGTCATGGGATTCTTGCTGTACGGACGACCCGCAGAGGAAATCGAGATCGAGGACAGGATCCTCGCGCACGTCAAGATCGTCATTTTGACCAAGCTTCGTCGCGATCAGGCCTTCGCGTTCTCGTTCGAACACGACGTGGATGGCGACGATGGTAGGTCGACCATTTGGATTCATCCTTCGATTCCGCTGCACTTCAAATTCGATGAAACTCGTCAGCCGGAAATTAACCGTCCGTGGCTGGAACAACTCATGATCGCCGCGAACAGCGGCGACGGTTTGCGTCTGATTCCCGAGCCGCTGGATACCGAGACGAGTGACGCTGGGCACCGCGTGACCTCGATTGCGAAAGACAACGAGCTCGCCTCGTAACCAAATTGCTTCGGGAAAAGGTGGGCACTTCGTTGCGCTGGCGTTCACAATAGTGTCATGGGCACTCTGACCTACGATTCGACGCTCGCCGCGGATTTCGACGACCGCACGCTTGCGCACATCCAGTTCGTGGTGGGCGCGAAGCTCCGCAGAAACGAACCGTTCTTTTTCACCTGGAAGGATGACAGCGCGATCGGCGACGGGCGCAGCACAGTCTGGTTGCACCCTGCCATCCCGCTTGCCTTCAAGTTTGTGGGAAGCCGCACGCCGACGATAAATCGCGAGTGGATCGAGCAACTGATGTTGACTGCCCATTCGCCGGCGGGTCTCCATTTGCTCCCGGAGCCGGCACCCAACGGTTCCGGTCGCGTCGTGTCCAACGGAGACGAAGGATGACGCGCACAACCATCCTCTATGACGGCGAAGAGTACGTGGTGGCACGCCGGGCCGATGAGGTGAAAGAACTCATCGCCGAAATACTCGCGACGAAGCAGCCGGGCTGGCTCGTTGTGAATCGCGGACGCGGCCAGCTACAGAAAGCAGAATTACTGATCACCAGGAGCACCTCGATCAGCCTGATTGATACGAGCACCTCCGAGTAGCGCTCGACGTCACACGGTTCCCAGTCCGCTTGCCACGCTCATAACGATGGCCGCGAGCGCGGCGGCCAGAATGCAGCCGAACGCGCCCGCAGCAGAGGCGAGGATGTGTCCCGAATTAGTGCCCACGCGAGTGAGCGCAATCCCGCCTCCGGTCACCAGAAGGATGAATCCGAAATACAGAACGGATGCGCTCAGCACAGCACACCGTCCTCGTAAACGTCGGGCCCCTGGAGACCTCGCTCTAGCGAATCGAAATAGTCCATCGCTTCTTTGAACGTGCCGAAGAATTGGCAGAGTTCAGAGTCGTGCAACACTTCGACCTCGTAGGTTCCGCCGAGTTCCTCGATGAAACCCAGCGTTCGGCCGCCCTGGGAACTGTCCCAGTCCCCAGTGACGACCTGCCACTCACGCTCAGCAAGCGGCTGAGCAATAACTGAAGGGTGAACCCCTCTCATCATTTTCATCACCTCACTTTTGGACTGGCGTTTCGTGGAATCAATGAATCGATCTGCGGGAGCTATACGGACCGACGACCGGTGATGGCACGAAGGAGCCATGCGATCACGGCGATGATCAGCAGGACGATCCCGACCCAGAGCAGAAAGCTGACGGCCTTCACAAAACCACCGACGAACAGCAAAATAATGGCGATGATGGCCAGGATGATGAAGAGGGTACTCATGATGTCTATCCGTTTCTGTAGTTCGTTTCGCGAAGTTGGTTCGTCAACTCCGTGACCCCATTTCCCCACGGGGGTCTGCCCGCAAACAAGGGCTTGTATCTTCAGTGGACCTCTGGTATTAAGACGGATGAACTCTGCGGCGTCTCAGATGCCCAGAACCGCCTTGGCGATGAGGAAATAGATGACCAGCCCGGTCGCGTCAACGAAGGTGCTGATGAACGGTGCGGAAACGATGGCCGGGTCCACCCGCGCGAATCCCGCCGCCAACGGAATTGCACCGCCGACGGCCGCGGCGAGCGTTCCTATTGCCGCGACGGTCAGCAGCAACACGAGTGCGATGTCGGGGCCGACCAGCAGCATTGCTGGAACAAAGCCAAGAATTCCGAGAGTTCCACCCAGCATGAGTCCCACCCGAAGCTCCCGAAACAGAACCCGCAGGATGTCTCGGGGGCGCACTTCGCCCACCGCGAGCGCCCGCGTGATGGTGGTCGCCGCCTGTGACCCAATATTGCCGCCTGCGCCGATCAGCATCGGAATGAAGAGCGCGAGCGCGAGAGACTGTTCGAGAGTTGCGGCGAACGTGTCCTGCACGGCCACTGTGAGCGACGACGCGCCAACGAGTACGAACAACCACACGACGCGGCTTCGCACGACCGCAATGAGTCGCGCAGACAGGTAGGGCTGGCGCAATGGCTCCGCACCCCCCGTGCGCGCGGCGTCTTCGTCTTCCGCGGACGCGAGTATCGCCGCGGCGTCGTCGAAGGTGAGGAGACCGACGAGTCGATTCTCAGAATCGACGACGGCCGTCGCGACCGCATTCGCCTCCACGACGTTGCGAGCGGCGTATTCTTCCGGCTCGTTGACGGAGATGAGCAGCGGGTCGTGCATGAGGTCCCGGACCAGAGCATCCGGCGGCGCCATCATGAGGTCGCGGAGTTCGATGGCGCCCACGACAACACGGTTCCTGCCGGCGACGGGAAGGAAGTAGATCGTTTCCGCGCTGCGGCCGGCCCGACGCACGTGTTCGAGAGCCTGGCTCGCAGTCATCGTTTCAAGAACTTTAACGAACTCCGGCGTCATCCGTCGCCCTATGCTGCCCACCGGGTACCCCATGAGCGTTGCCGTGAGTTCATGCTCCCTGGGCGAGAGCCCTTGCAACAGCTTTTTGGCGACGTTGGCCGGCAGCTCATCGAGCAGTGTGACCCGGTCGTCCGGGTCGAGGTCCTCGATGAGCTGGCCGACTCGTTCGTCTCGCAGGCCGCCGAGCAGCTCGCCCGCGAGCCCGGGCTCCAACGATTCGAACACGGCCAGGGCTCGGTCCTTCGGGAGTAGGCGAAACAGCACCGCTCGCCGACGCGAGTCGGAACGCCGCAGCAGAGCCACCACATCCGGCACGCGAAGTTCGAGCAGCGCGTGTCGCAGTCGAGAGAGATCACTCGTGGGAATGTCTTCAAACACCTCGAGGGCGCTGTGGTCAGCCATTTCGCTCTCCCTCTCGCAGTGGATGTGTGGTTGCCGATTAGCGTAGTCGGCGCCGCGCACAGCACCGTGTCGCGCAGAGTGCGGCAAGCTTTCGGTTATGGAAGATTCGCGTTCCGTCATCATTGCACCGGACTCGTTCAAAGGATCGATGACGGCCCGTGAAGTCGCGGAAGCAATCGCGTCAGGTTGGCGCCATGTGCGTCCGAACGACCGCATCACGCTCATCCCCCAGGCGGATGGCGGCGAAGGTACTCTCGACGCGATCGAGAGTTCGACCACTGAGGCGGTCCGCCACAGCGCGGGACCGGTCACCGGACCAGACGGGCGCGCGACAATAGGCGAATGGCTGGAGCTTCCTGAGCGAGTGGGAGTTGTGGAGCTTGCCCAGTGCTGCGGAATCTCGCTCATGGATGCGCTCGATGCTCGCGGCGCCACCACACGCGGTTTGGGGGAAGTCATTCGGCATGCACTGGACCACGGGGTCGAATCGCTCGTCATCGCGCTCGGCGGTTCGGCGTCCACCGACGGCGGAGCAGGAGCGCTCCAGGCGTTGGGTCTGACTCTTTTGGACTCCACGGGCAACTCGATCGCCGACGGCGGCGCAGCGTTGAGAAAACTGGCACGAGTATCACGCAGCGAGCTCTGCGGCCCGCCGGTGAAAGGTGTGACGCTTCTCGCCGATGTGACTATTCCCCTGCTGGGACCCGACGGCGCCGCGCACACCTTTGGAGCGCAGAAGGGCGCGACGCCACACGACGTCGACGTGCTCGAAGCGGGGCTCCGCCGGTACGCGTCGATTCTCGGCGGTTCGCCGGACCAACCCGGGAACGGAGCAGCCGGCGGCACGGCCTTTGGCTTCGCTACGGTATGGAACGCGCGAGTCAGTTCCGGCGCGCGCGAAATTCAACGCATCACCGGCCTGACCTCCGCGATGACTCGTGCCGATGTGCTCGTGACCGGCGAAGGGAGCCTTGACGCCTCCTCATTTGCCGGCAAAACGGTGGGCGAAGCACTCATTCTCGCGAAGACGAATGCTGTTCCCTCCCTCGTGATTGCGGGTCAGGTTCACGGGTCCTCGCGAGCGCCTCTGGCCGAGTTGCGCGGCAGCGGTACCGATTACGATCCTCGCGTTTGTCGACGCCAGTATTCACTCTCCGATCACGCCGAATCCATGGCCGACGCCCATCACAGCGCTTTCCGACTACTTGCCGAGGCAGGCAGCGAAGCTGCGCGTCACTACGCGATAGACGGTGACGCGGCCGCCACCCGTTAGGTTCCGGCGTGCTTTTCGAGGAAGTCGTAGAGCTCGGTGTCATCGACGCCGGGGAATGTTCCAGAGGGAAGCGGTGACAATATATGCGCGTGCAGTCTTGCACTCGCCCACGCTTTGCGCTGCCATCGCGTAGCCAGCTCCTCGGATGGCCGCCGGCAGCAATTAGGGTCAGGGCACGTCGAGGACTGCCGGTTCGCGGTATCCCGCCCTCGAAACCACTTCGCGTCGCTGAACGGCACTCCGAAGGTGATGGAAAACTCTTCGGCCTGGGACGTTCCAATCTGAGTCGAACACCAGAACGTTCCCGCGGGCGTGTCGGTGTACTGGTAGAACTCGGTGGTGCGGTTGGTGCGTTCAAACGCGAGCCTCGCACTCCAGTGTCGACACACGATCTGCCCCTCGGTGGATCCGGTGATGTCGGTGGGCAATCTGAGCCCATCGTTCTCATACCCCTTGTAGAGTGCTCCGTCTTCTCCCACGCGCAGAAAATGAACCGTCATATCGAGCTGGCTGGTAGCGAGGTTGGTGAAGCGCAGAGCAGCGGCCTCATGCGTAACTCCGAACGCATCCCGAAAATCTTCAATGGCAAGGTTTCGATCTGCCTTGGCGCCCAGGAGGAAGTCAACAGACTGACGCAGCGGCATGAGGCATGCCGCCGCGAAGTAGTTGATTTCCAGCCGCTGGCGCAGGAACTCCGCGTAACTGTCCGGTTCATGATGACCAAGCAGCCGGTGCGCGAGAGCCTGAAGCGCCATGGATCGAAGTCCGTGGCCGCCGGGGATGGAGGCCGGCGGCAGGTATATTCGACCGTTTTCCAGATCGGTGACGGAGCGAGTGGAATGCGGAAGATCCGCGGCAAAAATGAGCTCGAATCCCAGATTTTTCGCCATCAGACTCACCGAACGATGCGTGAGAGCGCCGGTGGAGTGCCCGACCTCACGCAATTGTTCCTGCGCAAGATCCTCGATCTCCGGAATGTAGTTGTCTTTCGTGCGCATAAGCTGGCGCAGTTCTGTATTTGCCCTGCGCGCTTCCTCCGGCGTGGCGATCGCTTCCTTCGCACGTCGCGACAGTTCGCGATGCAGTCCGACGAGAGCTTCGAGAGTCTCATCCTGCATGGATCTGGATGCCCGGATGGTCGGAAGGCCCAGGCCCGAATACACGGCACTGCGCTGCATTCGTTCCAGCTCGATCTCCATCGCCGCGCGCGCCGTCGGCGGTTGCGGATTGAGCAGGTCCGTCGTCTCCACGTTGAGTGCGGCCGCAATGGACTGCAGCAGTGACAGCCGCGGCTCGCGGCGGCCATTCTCCATGAGCGAAAGCTGGCTGCCCGCGATATTCACCACCGCGCCCAATTGATCGAGAGTCAGTCCCGCTTCCGCTCTGAAGTGCCGGATGCGCTGTCCGAGGGTAACAAGATCGGTCATATTTTCTACTGTAGTGAAACTTTCATGCTTCTTTCATCCGCCATCTCCAGAAAAACCCCAGTTAATGGGCGCATTATGTAATGAGAAGCCGCTTCTTTAGGAGAATGACATGACGATCACTGCCCCCGACCGCACCGAAGGCTCAACCCAGGGCGAATCGCGGGACAGTGCAGGGATCCCGACCACCGCACCGGAATCCGTCGTGTCGTGGGTGGAGACAATTGCCGCGCTCACCAAGCCATCCGCCATTCACTGGTGCGATGGTTCCGCGCAGGAGTACGACCGCATCACCAGAGAAATGATCGATGCCGGAACGCTCCTGCGGCTCAACTCGGAACACCGTCCATACAGTTTTCTCGCCAGAAGCGATCCGAAAGACGTCGCGCGAGTCGAGGCGCGCACCTTCATCTGTTCGGAGAGTCAGGACGATGCGGGTCCGACGAACAACTGGATCGCGCCGAAAGAAATGCGTGCAACTCTGAACGGACTCTTCGACGGTTGCATGCGCGGGCGCACCATGTACGTCATCCCCTTCTCCATGGGCCCGCTCGGCAGCCCGCTCGCCAAGCTTGGCGTGCAGGTCACCGACTCCCCTTACGTGGTCGCGAGCATGGCCATCATGACGCGCATGGGAGAAAAAGCGCTAAAACTCATCGGACCGAAGACGCAGTGGGTCCCCGCGGTGCACAGTGTCGGCGCGCCGTTGAACGCCGGTGACACCGATGTTCCCTGGCCGTCAAATGAAACCAAGTACATTACCCACTTCCCCGAGACCCGCGAAATCTGGTCGTTCGGGTCCGCATACGGCGGCAACGCTCTGCTCGCCAAGAAATCATTCGCGCTTCGAATTGCCTCGGTGATCGCACGCGACGAGGGATGGCTCGCCGAACACATGCTCATCCTCAAGGTGACCAACCCCCGCGGGCGGGTATTCCATCTTGCGGCGGCGTTCCCCTCGGCGTGCGGAAAAACGAACCTTGCCATGCTTCGACCCTCCATTCCGGGTTGGAAAGTGGAGACGATCGGCGACGACATTGCGTGGCTGCGGCCCGGCCCCGACGGTCGGCTTCGCGCCATCAACCCCGAGGCGGGTTTCTTCGGCGTGGCACCCGGCACGAGCCGCGACACCAATGCCACGGCAATGGACACCATTTGGGGAAACACTATTTTCACCAACGTCGCCCTCACCGACGACGGAGACGTGTGGTGGGAAGGCATGACAGACACCCCGCCTGATCATCTGACGGACTGGCAGGGCAACGACTGGACTCCGGAATCAACCACTCCCGCAGCGCACCCCAATTCGCGCTTCACGGTTTCTGCGAGGCAGGCACCCTCGATCGCCGACTCGTGGGATGACCCGAACGGTGTCGTGCTCGACGCCATCATCTTCGGTGGCCGGCGCGCGCACAATGTGCCGCTCGTCGTGGAAGCGCGCGACTGGGAACACGGTGTCTACATGGGCGCGACGATCTCGTCGGAACGCACCGCGGCCGCCGAAGGCAAGGTGGGAGAACTGCGTCGTGACCCGTTCGCCATGATGCCGTTCTGCGGATACAACATGGCAGACCACTGGGCCCACTGGCTCGAGATGGGCGAGTCGCTTCGATCCAATGCGGTAGTTCCGCGAATTTTCCAGGTGAACTGGTTCCGCAAGGGCGACGACGGTCGCTTCCTGTGGCCCGGATTTGCCGAGAACTCGCGTGTCATCGCGTGGATTCTGAATCGTGTCGACGCTCAGACGGGCGCACAGGACACGCCGCTGGGCCTCGTTCCGCGCGACGGCGGAGTCGACCGTGACGGTCTTGACGTGTCCGACGCTGATTGGAACGAACTGTTTTCCATCGATTCGCAGGCATGGCTCGACGAACTCGACGGCACAGAAGAGTTCTTTGCGGCGTTCGGGGATCGGCTTCCGGCAGCTTTGCCTCGCCAGCTGGCGGACATCCGGGATCGTCTCCGCGCGAGCTGAACCACCCCAACGTTTTACAGGCGGTCTGCGTCTTAGAGGGTATGACGACCTTTGCGCGCGCTCTGACGTCACCGGTATTGCTTCGGCAATCCTCCGACGCATCGGGCACGTCGGCCGCCAGAATAGGTGGTGCGGAGGGAAATGCCTTGGTCGAGCACGGTGCGAGCGCGTCGACGCGGACCGCGGACTGGGAGACGGTCGTTTCCCGACTTGTCGCCGAACGCGGGCCGGCACTCGAGCGCTATGCGTTTCTGCTGTGCGGTAATTCCGAAGACGCCGCCGACCTCGTGCAGGATGGCCTCGTCAAAACCTTTGGCCGCGTGCGCAATGGATTCACGGTGTCCAGCGCGGAGGCCTATGTGCGGAAGGTCATACTGAACACCTACCTCGACCGCGGGCGCCGACAAACTCTGTGGCGGCGGGTGGCGCACCTGGAAGTGTCTGAAGACTTTCACGAACCCGCATCCGAGAGCGACGAGCGAATGGATGTGCTGCAGAAACTGCGCGGGTTGTTTCCGCGCGAACGCGCGTGCGTCGTGCTCAGGTACTACGAGGATTTGAAAGTCGACGACATAGCCGATCACTTGAATATCAGCACGGGGGCCGTCAAGCGGTACCTGAGCGACGGGCTGCGCAAACTTGCGCTTGCGATGACGGCGGATGACCGCTCTCAGGGCGATGGGGGACGCTATCTTGACGAATGAAACCGATCCGACCTTCGAGGGCGAACTTCGTCGCGCGATGAACGCGGCAACTCAGGGACACAACAGCGCGATCGACAGCGCAACCATCGTGCATCGCGCTCGAGCGAGGCGGCGTCCGAAACTCATCGCGGCCGGCTCAATTTCTGTTCTCGCGGTCGCGGGAATATTTGCGCTCGGAATTTCCTCGCTCCCGTCGCTTCACGAGGGGCAGGTCTCTTCTGACGCAGGGATGTCGATGGTCGCGCCAGAGTCTCGCGGCGGCAACATGCCCACCGACTCGAGCAACAAAATGTTCTACCCCGACGCCGACCACTGCGGTCTGCCGTGGAAAGCCTTGCCGCACACCGCGACCGACTCCAACCTCGAATTGCGTTTTTCTCCTTCTCGTTCCGATAGTGGCCGCATCGCCGGCACGGCAACCCTCACGAACGGCGGGGACGCGCGCGTTCAGGGATCCACCCCCGCACAGCCGACGCTCATTTTTGCTCGCGACGGCATCGTCGCTTCGCGCCCGGGCGGCGTCGCGAGCACGCTCGCCCTTCGCGTCGATCTGCGGCCGGGCGAATCCTTCACCTATCCGGTTGCCTCCGCACCGATCAGTTGCGGGACGGAAAGCGCCGCCCCACTATCGCCAGGAACATATGACCTCTTCGCCGCGATCGTTTTCACGCCGGACTCGAGTGAAACAGGATCGGCGAACCCGGTGCTGGTGAGCACGTCGATCGAGGACCTCGACGTACGCTGAGGGAAGAAAACGGTGAACTCGACGACGGGTGCGCCGGGAGCGCGGCTCACGGTTAAACGCGTCGATCGCTGCCACAACGCTGGGGCAGCGATCGAGCGTTATCTGCGGAGTGATCTACTTCTTGTTGAGGAGATAGACCAAACCGGTGAGAGCCACCACGATAGCGAAAATTAGCCCAATCACCCAATTGGCGAGTGCTGCCACGGCCAGCAGGCCGAGGAAATACAGGAGCGCCAGAAGGAAGACGAGGAACATCGCCCATTTGGCAAGACCGCGCGCAACACCCTTCTGCATAATGACGACCGCGGCGAGAAGTGTGCCCACCACGACCAGGATGGCGACGACCCAACCCCACGCACCCGCAACCGCAACTCCGAAGAGCGGAAGCAGAGCCCACAGGAGAGTGCCGAGAGCGGCAGCCCACAGTCCGAGCTTGCCGAGCGCACTATTGCCGACGGCGCCGTTCGATCCGGTTTGACCAAAGCCCACCAGAAAGAAGCCGATCGCCACGACGATGAGCCCGATGATGTCAAGCCACTTCGCAAAGTCCGCCGCGCCGCCGGCCTGACCCATCACAACCGCCAGCAGCCACAGAATTCCGCCGACCAATAAACCGCCGCCGCCGTAGAGACGCCAGTTGGCCGAGTCCTTGTCAACACTTGCCATTGTTGATTCCTTTTCGTTGGGGAACGCTCCACGGCCACCGTGACCGTGACGCGCCCATTGTGGCAGCGACGCCGAGCGTTTGTAAATGAAAAATCTCAAAGAGTCTGCGCTACCCAACGCCACAGCGCTCCAGTACCGTTAGAGGAAACCCGCCCATGACGGAAGGAAACAGGATGGTAAAGCAGTCCATTTTCGGCAGAATCGCCCAATTAGCCAAGGCAAACATCAATTCGCTGCTGGATGCCGCAGAAGACCCGGCGATGATGCTCGACCAGATGGTGCGCGACTATTCCAACAGCATTGCGGAAGCGGAAAGCGCGATCGCCCAGACCATCGGCAACCTTCGTCTTCTCGAACAGGACCATGCAGAAGACGTGGCCAACGCTCAGGACTGGGGCAGCAAGGCGCTGGCTGCGAGCCGAAAGGCGGATGAGCTTCGCGCCGGCGGAAATACCGCGGATGCCGACAAGTTCGACAACCTCGCGAAAGTGGCGCTCGGCCGACAGCTTTCCGCAGAAAAGGAAGCGAAGGCGGCCGAGCCGACAATCGCCAGCCAGACGGCCGTTGTCGACAAGCTCAAGCAGGGCCTCGACGGCATGCGCGGCAAACTCAACGAACTGTCGGCCAAGAGGGACGAACTCATTGCACGGGCGAAGACCGCGAGCGCGCAGCAGCAGGTCATGGATGCCATGAAGAGCATCGACATCCTCGATCCCACGAGCGAAATCAACCGTTTCGATGAAAAGATCCGACGTGAAGAGGCGAAGGTTCTCGGCCAGCAGGAGCTCGCAGCGTCCAGTCTCGATGCGCAGTTCGAACAGCTCGCCGACTCCGACAAGGAAGTTGAGGTGGAAGCCCGACTCGCTGCGCTCAAGTCGGGCGGGGACCCGCAAAAGGCCGTCACCTCTGGCGAGTAAATCGAACGCAATGAGCGCGAAGTTTCTCGTCGTTGCACAGTGGCAGGGCTCTGGGTCTACCAGAGCCCTGCACCTTTCGGATGGCGCGAGCGCCATCCGCGGCGATCTCCCCGCGGGGCAGACAACCGCGATCGACATCCCGCTGGGTGCCGGTGAAAGCCTCGGGAGCGGCGTGCGCCGGTTGAGCGCAATCCAGTCGGTGCGCGACCGCTGCGAGTCTGCGCTGCGCGACGAGACAGAAGCGGTTATCACGATCGGGGGCGATTGCGGCGTGGAACTTGCGTCGGTCGCGCACGCGCACGCTCTGCATCCGAACGACCTTGCTCTCGTGTGGTTCGACGCGCACCCCGACGCACATTCGCCGGAAACTTCTCCCACGGGCGCATTTCATGGAATGGTGCTGCGAACACTGCTCGGTGACGGCTTCCCGTCACTCGTTCCCGACAATCCGCTCTCGGGCTCGCAGACGATTCTTGCCGGCGCCCGCGAATGGGACGAACCTGAGGCGCAGTGGATCGCCGAGCGCGGACTGCGAATCCTATCGCCACACGAACTCACTGCAGAATCACTCGTTGCGGCAATCGAGGCTACCGGTGCGACGAGTGTCTACCTGCATATCGATTTCGACGTACTCGACCCTTCGGAGTTCGCGGGACTCGACTACCCGGTGCCGTTCGGGATTTCGACATCCGTCCTCCTGGACATGATTCGGGCCATACGATCCCGTTTCGCCCTCGCCGGTGCGGGAGTCTGCGAGTTCGCGCCGGCCACAGTCGACGCCGCAAGCGACGACCTGCCCACCATCCTTCGCGTCATCGGAGCGCTCACCGCCTGAAATGCGCCGTGTGCGGCAGGAGGCAGAGACTCTGCGAGCTCACCTAGGCTGAGCTCATGAGTGATCAACGCGCTTCCTTCTCCCGCATCACGGTCGAGCGGGACAATGACGTGCTCAATATCGGCTTCAACCGAGCAGACAAGCGAAACGCCGCGGATATGCAGTTGCTGCAGGAACTGTCGCTGGCATATGGCCAGCTCGATCGTGACCCGGAATTGCGCGCGGGCTTCGTTTTCGCCCACGGTGACCATTTCACGGGCGGTCTCGACCTCGCCGACGTCGCTCCTCGCATCGGGACAGCTGGCCTGGACATGGTGCCGGAGGGTGGAGTGAACCCGTGGGCGGTGGACGGCATTCCGGTTCGAAAGCCCGTTGTCGTCGCTGTTCAGGGCACCTGTCTGACGCTCGGAATCGAACTCATCCTCGCCAGCGATATCGCCGTCGCGGCCGATTCGACGGTGTTCGGCCAGATCGAAGTCAGCAGGGGAATTCTGCCGTTCGGCGGGGCTACACTGCGATTTCCACGCGCCGTGGGCTGGGGAAATGCGATGCGCTGGATGCTCACGGGAGACAGCTTCGATGCGGCTGAAGCGCTTCGGATCGGGCTCGTTCAGGAAGTTGTCCCGCACGGCGCGCAGTACGATCGCGGTCGAGAGCTTGCGCAGAGGGTTGCGGCGCAGGCTCCGATGGCGGTCCAGGCGACGCTCGCCAACGCGCGCGCGGCGGTGCGCCGCGGCGACGCCGCTGCCGAGGCTCTCCTGCAGCCGGAACTGGTTCGGCTCGCTTCCAGCGAAGATGCCCGAATCGGCATGGAATCGTTTGCGTCCCGCGCACCGGCGAAGTTCATCGGACGCTAAGCGAACCGCAACCCGCTTCACACGCGGGGTGACTACTCTCGAACAATGGACGAATATGACCTTGTCGTGATCGGAGCCGGTTCGACCGGTGAAAACGTCGCCGATCGCGCCGCCGCCGCGGGTTTGTCGGTAGTGATCATCGAAAGCGAACTGGCAGGCGGTGAGTGCTCCTACTGGGCGTGCATGCCGTCCAAGGCTCTCTTGCGAAGTGCGGCGGCCGTCCGCGCCGCGGAACGCGTGGGCGGTGCACGCGAAGCGGTGACGGGAACGCTGGACGTTGAGGCAGTGCTCGCGCGGCGCGACAAAGCCGCAAGTCACTGGAACGATTCCGCGCAAGTGGATTGGTTGCATTCTGCGGGCATAGAGCTCGTGCGAGGTGTTGGTCGGATCAGCGGAGAACGGGAGGTCACGGTCACCGCAGAGGGAGGAGCCGCTTCCACGTTGCGCGCGCGACACGCCATTGCGGTCTGCACGGGTTCTGCGTCGCTGCTTCCCGATATTCCCGGATTGCGCGACGCTTCACCCTGGACCAGCCGGGACGCGACAAGTGCCAAGAACGCTCCTCCTCGGCTGGTCATCGTCGGCGGCGGTGTTGTCGGAGTGGAGATGGCAACGGCCTACGCCGGGTTCGGCACCGCGGTCACAATTCTGTCGCGAAGTGACTTGTTGAGCAGCAACGAACCGTTTGCCGGAGAGATGGTGAGACAGCAACTCGAGTCGCTTGGGGTTGATGTTCGCGTGGGGGTTGAGGCCCGATCGGTGCACCGCGCCGGCTACGAAGTGACTGTCGATCTCGATGACGGCACGCCGATCGCCGCGGAGGAGCTGCTCGTTGCAACGGGCCGCATCCCCCGTACATCGGATATCGGACTCGAGTCGGTGGGTCTGTCGGGAGGCGAGTGGCTCGACGTCGACGACACCATGCGGGTTCGCGGAGTTGACTGGTTGTATGCGGTCGGTGACGTGAATCATCGGGCACTCCTCACCCATCAGGGCAAATACCAGGCGCGCGCCGCTGGCGCAGTCATCGCCGCGAGGGCGTTGGGAGATCGTGTCGATCAGGGATCGTGGAGCCGCTTCGTTGCGACAGCAGATCACAGCGCCGTGCCACAGGTGACCTTCAGTGACCCCGAGGTTGCGTCGGTTGGCCACACGGAGGCGTCGGCGAGAGACGCGGGGCTCAACATCCGTGTGGTCGATTACGACCTCGGACACGTCGCGGGCGCCAGCCTCCATGCGGTGGGTTACACGGGGCGCGCGCGCATGATCGTGGATGAGACTCGAAGCGTCATCGTCGGTATGACGTTCGTCGGCCAGGATGTCGGCGAAATGCTGCATTCCGCGACCATTGCCATTGTGGGAGAAGTTCCCCTCGATCGGCTGTGGCACGCCGTCCCCGCATATCCGACCATGAGCGAAGTGTGGCTCCGTCTCCTCGAGGCATACCGAGGTTAGAGGCTCGAATACACGCCGAGCAGCGCCGTTGCCGAGGACGCCCAGGTGTAGCCGAGTGCGTGCAGGCGCGAAGACGCGGCCAGCTCGCCGAGAAGCTCAGAATCGTCGAGAAGGAGAGCGACGGCATCCGCCCAGTCCTTCGGACTGCGGGAGTCAACGAGCACTCCGGAAACCCCCTCGGCTATCGACTCCGACATCCCGCTGGCACGATAGCCGACCACGGGCGTTCCGCTGGCAGCCGACTCCAGCGCGGTGAGACCGAAGGTCTCGCTGTGCGAGGTGACGAGCGTAATCGTGGCAGCACAGAGCAGATCGGCGATGGCCGTTCTCGACAGTGCACCCGTGAACCGTACGTCACCGTCGACACCGAGTTCTTGCGCGAGAGCTCTCAGGCCCCTCGCGTACTCCTCGTCGCCGGGTGTCGACTCGCCCGCGATCACCAGGATCGGTCTCGCACCGTGTCGAGGAGGCAATTCCGCCAAAATCCGGATGGCCAGCTCCTGGTCTTTGAGCGGCTGGATTCGACCGGCAACGCACAGGATGGCGCGCTCGGGCGCAATCGCCAGCGCACTCTCGACGCGCGCCCGCGCCTTTTCGCGATTGGGCCGAAAGAGATCAATATCGACACCCGGCGGAATCACCCACACCCGATCGGCCGGCGCCCGCACATCGTCGATGAGAAACGTCGCTTCGGCGGCGGAACCCGCAATGATGGCAGCCGCCTGACGGGCAAGGAACAGCTCGGAATGAACCCTCCTCTCTGACTCCCTTGGCATGCGGCCGGACGTTTCACGGTCCTTCATCGCCGCGAGCGTGTGAAAACTCTGAACGAATGGCGCACCGACTTCGAGTGCCACGGGAAGGGCCGCAATGCCGCTGAGCCAGTAGTGAGCGTGGATGATGTCAAAGGCCGGTGCCGCCTCTCGCGCGAGCGCGGCGACCGCCTCCCCGAACTCGTCGGAGATCTCGGCAAGATCGGATTTCGCCACAGGGCCTGGCCGCCCCGCGGCGAGCGCGTGGAGCCTCACCCCCGCTTCAAGGTCGCGTGCGTGCGGCTCTCGATCTGCGCGGGTGATGAGATCCACGTGCACTCCTCGCGCCGCAAGCTCCCTCGCAAACCCTCGAATCGCGACGTTCATGCCCCCGGCGTCCGCAACGCCCGGCTGAGCGGCGGGAGATGTGTGCATCGACACGAATGCCACTCGAGTGGGAAGTTCCCGCATACTCACCACTGTATTGCCTGGTGGGAAGCGCACTTCCGGTTCGGAAACGACCGACAAAGTGCTAAACAGTCTTCATGGCAGTTGACGGTTCGCGGCTCGAACGCGGGGCACGGGCGCTCGTACGACGCGTCTCAGGCACGCAACGGCTCCGCGGGTTCCTCCTGAGCCCCGTGATCGCTCGCCCCGGCTACTGGTTCGCGACGGGCTGCGGAATGCTCTGGGGCGGCGTACTGAGCCTCGGACGCATCCGCCCGGACGGTGGAGTGATTGTCGCCAGACGCTGTCCGCGCTGGGCGTTCGGACGTGGCGGAACGACGATCGGCGCGGTGTATCTCACGCACAGCGCGATATCGCCCGGAATTCTCGCCCACGAGGCAGTCCATCGCGCACAGTGGAAAAAGTATGGCCTCGCGTTCATCCCGCTTTATGTTGCCGCTGGCCGAAACGGGGTTGAGAACCGATTCGAAATTGAAGCGGGACTGCGACGCGGCGGCTACGTGTAGTTTGCCCTCACCACTGTGGCGGATGCCTGTCCTGCCATCGGATCCTGCGTTCCAGTTGAGCGCCGAGCGCCAGCAGCACGCTTTCGCCACCGGGCCTGCCGATGAGCTGGATCCCCATGGGCAGGCCTTCCGCCGTGACGGCAACAGGCAGCGTTATCGCAGGCAGGCCTGCAACATTCACGAAGGATGTGAACGGTGTGTACTGCACCTGTTGCGCAAAGTTTCTCTCCGCATCCTCGGAGTCATACCAGCCGATGCGCCTGGGAGTCATCGCCAGCGTCGGCGTCATGACCGCGTCAAATCCTGCGAATTGACGGATGACGGAACGCTCGAACACCGCAAGCGAACCCAGTGCCTCCGCAAGCTGGCGCGCGCTTACGCTGCGACCTCGGCCAACAAGCCACTGGGTCAGCGGTTCCAGCAACTGCAGCGCCGCCCCCTCGGCCGGAATTCCTGCGGCGCCAGCTTGCCACACTGTGCGGAACGCGTCGGAATACTTTTCGTCTGGCTCGAGTTCGAGCTGCTCCAATCCATGCCCGAGCGCGTCAAGTTCTGCGATCGCCAACTGCAGGGCTGCTGTGGCTTCCTCGGAGACAACAATGTCGTACGCGGACTCCCATGGCGAGCTCGTGGTCACCGCGATCTGGAATCGCCCTTCCCCGCGGGTTGCGGCATTGAGAAGTGCGCCACCCTCCCAGCGTGGAGCACGCAGCGTGAACGGGTAATCGCCTCCCTCGATCATGGCGTCGAGCAGCATCGCGGCATCGGCGACGGTGCGTGCCAGCGGACCGGGTACCGCGAGGCCCGCCAGGCTGTCGATTCCCGTGCCCGCCGGGATCAGTCCCCGCGAGGGCTTGAGACCGACGAGTCCGCACGCTGCGGCAGGGATGCGAATCGAGCCGCCGCCGTCGGAGCCTGGCGCAAACGGAAGCAGCCCGGCGGCCACGGCGACCGCCGCGCCGCCGCTGGATCCGCCTGCGCCGAGGGTCGTGTCGTAGGGGTTTCGAGCGGGTGGGCCGAGCAGGTTCTCGGTGTAACTGGGGAGCCCGAACTCGGGTGTGTTCGTCTTTCCGAGGCTCACGCCTCCCGCAGCATCCAGCACTTTCGCGAGATCGTCCGATTCTTCGGGAACATAATTTTCGAGAAGCCGAGATCCGTAGGTCGTGCGAATCCCTTTTCGCTGAACCAGATCTTTGTCGGCAAAAGGCAATCCCCACAAGGGGGCAGCGCGTTCCGCGGAAGACTCGAGCGCTGCGGCGCGCTCGCGCGCGGATTCCGCGGTGACGGTGATGAATGCGCCGAGCCCGGCATTGAGTTCGTCGATCCGCGCGACATAGTGGTTCACGAGTTCACGGGGAGAGACAGCCTGCCTGTGCAGCAAGTCCCATTGCTCCTGTGCCGTGAAGTGGTGAAGTGCAGTCACGCACCCAGCCTACGCACTCCCGTTCCGTCATCGAGTTGACAAAAACAAACTTAGGTGGTTAGTTAGTCAAGTAATTAACCAACGAGCAGTGGCTCGGTGAAACTCACTCCGTGCTCACGAAAAAGAAAGGGGGTGCGCGTGGACGAGTCGAGGCCCATCTTCATCCAAATCGCAGAGCAGATTGAAAACGACATCATCAGCGGAGCACTTCCCGAAGGCTCTCAGGTGCCCTCAACGAATGAATACGCGGCGTACCACCGCATCAATCCGGCGACCGCGGGCAAAGGCGTGAACCTTCTCGTCGACGCGGGAATCCTCTACAAGAAAAGGGGTATTGGAATGTTTGTCGCGGAGGGCTCTCGCGAGACCATCATCACCCAGCGGCGAAGCAGGTTTCTCGACGAGTACGTTCAACCGCTCGTCACAGAAGCGCACAATCTCGGATTCACGCGAGATGAACTCGCCACCATGATCATGAAAGCAGGAAAACAATGACAGCAGCGATTGACGTCACCGGGGTTTCCCGGCGATTCGGATCCCTCCACGCCGTGGACGACGTAAGTTTCACAGTGCAGGAAGGCGTAATTTGTGGACTTCTCGGCCGCAACGGCGCCGGCAAGACGACGCTCATGCAACTCCTCACCGGCCAGGATTTTGCGTCATCCGGCACCATCAGAATTTTTGGCGACTCCCCCGTAGAAAATGCGAAGGTGTTGCAGAACGTGTGTTTCATCAAAGAGAGCCAAAAATACCCGGACGACTTCCGAGTCAGGCACGTGATGAAAAGCGCGCCCTGGTTCTTCACCAACTGGGACGCAGATTTTGCCGACCAATTGATCGACGACTTCCGGCTTCCGCTGGGCCGCAAGATCAAGAAGCTATCCCGCGGGCAGCTCTCCGCGGTGGGTGTTATCACCGGGCTCGCCTCACGCGCACCGCTCACGTTCTTCGACGAGCCATACCTCGGACTCGACGCCGTCGCGCGCCAGCTCTTTTACGATCGGCTTCTGGCCGATTACGCGGAACACCCCCGCACAGTGCTGCTCTCCACGCACCTCATCGACGAAGTAAGCAACCTCCTCGAGCATGTCCTCGTCATCGACGACGGACGCATCATCATTGATGACTCTGCCGACGCTCTGCGCGGCACGGCAACCACGGTGGCGGGAACTTCCGCGGCCGTCGAGGAGTTCTCTCGAGGTCGCGAAATCCTGCACCGCGAGCGAATTGGCGGAATCTCGTCAGTCACGCTCGTGGCGCTCGACAGCGAGGACAAGCACGCGGCGATCACCGCGGGCCTGGAACTCTCGCCCGTGTCGCTGCAGCAACTCATCATTCACAAAACCAGCTCCCCCGCTCAAGAAAAGGAGTTCAGCGCATGAGCGCCGCCATTCTTTCCCCCTCGACCCAGCACTCCACGTCATCGTGGAGGCGAATCATCAACGTCATGCGCCTGCACGTCGTCAATAAGGGCCAGATCGTGGTCGTTCCGTGGATGATCATGGGGTTCATCTTCCTCGTCACTCTGGCGCTCGGGCTCATCTTCCGTTCGGTGATGACACCCCAGGATCTCGCGGACTCCGCCGACGGAATGCAATACAGCGGTGCTCTGGGCTATTTTCTCGTGTACATGCTGGTCATCGCTGTCATGTCCATAAGTCAGACGTTCCCCTTCGCGCAAAGCTACAGCGTCACGAGGCGGGATTTCTATTTCGGAACCGTCGCCACTTTCGTGGGTCTTTCGCTGGCGTATTCGCTTGCGGTGACGTTCCTCGGCTGGGTTGAGGATGTCACCCATGGCTGGGGCCTGAACGTCACGCTGTTCAGCCCCAGCTACCTGAGTCCAAACCTTGGTGAACGCTTCTACGTCTCCGTGGTGCTGTTCCTGTTCTTCTTTATGGTGGGGATGGCCACCGCAAGCGTCTACGTGCGATGGAAAGTCAATGGAATGCTCGTCTTCTTCGCGTCGCTCGCCCTCATCATCGTCGGACTTGTCGCGCTCGTGACAATTACCGCGCAATGGCCGGCGGTGGGCGCCTGGTTCGTCACGATGGGATTTGTGGGGGTCGTGACCTGGACCCTGCTGCCAACCGCGCTCGCGGTCATTGCGGGATATTTCCTCCTGAAGGGCGCGACACCCCGCGCGTAGCTCGCAGCATAATGACACGAGTCGTCCACCACCGGTATTTGGGCAGTTCTCAGAGTTAAGTGTCCTAATATCGGTGGGTGACCGAACTTCGACCGCGGGGCTCCCGCCGCACTGCTACACCGATCATCGCACGGCACGGACGCCTGCGGTCGCAGGGTGCAGTGGCAACGATCGTCAAACTTGTGGCGGCCGCGCTGGCAGTCGTGCTGGTCAGCGGCGCCGCCGTCGTCGGGTATGCCACGTGGGACATCGCGAGTTCCGCCAAGCCGAGCGTCACGCTCATTGGCGAAACTGAAGGGCCGCCGCCGGATATCGGCGCGATCGAAGGCGGGGTAAACCTCCTCCTTGTCGGTAGCGACAGCGGCGAGGGAGACCCGCGCTTCGGCGATCGCGGCGAACACCTGAACGATGTCACGATCCTGCTTCACATCTCCGCTGATCACACCAACGCGACTGTCGTGAGTTTCCCCAGAGACTTGTTCGTGCCGATTCCGTCCTGCCCGCGCGTCGATGGAAACGGAAGCTGGGGCGCGCAGTCATCCGCGAAGATCAATACCGCTCTCACGTACGGCGGTCTCGCGTGCGTGGTCAAGACCGTGAGTGATTTCACCGGGGTCACCATCCCCTTCGCCGCCAAGATCGAGTTCAACGGCGTGATCGAAATGTCCAACGCCATCGGCGGAGTGACCGTGTGCGTCGCCACCCCCATCCATGACGGGCAGATCGGCCTCAACCTGGATGCTGGTCAACAGACGCTCAAAGGCTGGAACGCTCTCATGTTCCTGCGCAGCCGCTACGGCGTCGACGGCGGAACCGACATTGCGCGCATCAGCAATCAGCAGGTCTTCATGTCTGCACTCGTGCGTCAGGCCAAGAGCAGCGAGACCCTGTCCGACCCCATCAAGGTGTACGGGCTTGCGAAGGCCGCGGTCGAAAACATGCAGGTATCCAACAGTTTGAGCAATCCACTGACACTCGCCTCCATTGCGCTGGCCCTGAAGAACATTGCACCGCAGAACATCCAATTGGTGCAGTACCCCACCTATTTTGGAAGCAGCAACGGTCAGGGCGGGGTCCTCCCGTACAAGGAGGATGCCGCAACGCTGTTCAACGCGATCATCAACGATCAGCCGGTGACAGTCAGCGGGCCGACGGGTCCGGGCTCCGAACTCGACCCGAACGCTCCGACCGAGCCCGCAACTCCGGTCGATCCAACGAACGCTCCGCTTCAGGAGGCTGTGCAGTTGCCGAGCTCCATCACCGGTCAAAATTCCGCGCAGCAAACCTGCTCGAAGGGCCAGACCTACTAAGGCTCACTCGAGTTCCGCCCGAAGCGAGGCAATGAGTCGATCAAAGTCCGAGGGAGCGGATTCAATCACGCGCCGACCGGTGAACCTGCCGAGGCTTTTGGCCGTCTCGGCAACGTTGAGGAGAGAATGCTCAACGAACGAACCCAGGTCATCCGGGATCACTCGGTACTCGGCGCGGTACCACCATCCGCCCTGCACAATCACCAGGCCAGCGCGGCGGTCCGCCGTGAAGTAACTTTGAGCTCCTTCTCCCGGATCGAACCGCTCGGCAAGAGAATCAAAGACCTCCGTCGGGCGCGCGCGAACATGCGCTCGAAAATCATGCAGCACCACGGCGTGCCGCGGTCGCTCTCGCGGTGCTTCAGGCACGATCGGAGCTGACGGCTGCCGCGACGAGTCCCATCTCTGCATCGCTGACGAGCCCGGGATGCCGCGGAACCACCCTCACCGTGTAGCCGAAGCTCCCCGCGTGCGAGAGTTGCACGGTCCCGCCGAACTGAACGAGCCCAGCTCCCTCGGGGTCCACAACGCCCGTTGCGTCGGGAACAAGTTCGCACCGATCGGGACTCACGAGCTCATCGTCCGATTGCGTGCGGCCATACAAAACCTCCACCATGACGTCGTCCAGCGAAAGTCCATCGAGCGCGATCTTTGCCCGAACGTGCAACTCATCACCGACCTCGGGCACCGCGTCAACGCCACCCGATTCGACGTGGCGCACGGAAACCTTCGGCCACGCCGCAACGACGCGCGACTTCCATGCCGCGAGTTCGCGAGCGCCCGCTGCGGCGTCCTTGGTGAGGAGGGCGCCGGAGGTCGCCGCAGGAATATAGAGCCGTTCCACGTATTCCCGCACCATCCTGTCGGCGCTGAGCGCCGGCGAGAGCGTGGAGAGCGTGTGTCGGATCGACTGAATCCAGCGCGTGGGCACGCCTTCGTCGTTTCTTTCGTAAAAGCGAGGTGCCACCTGATGCTCGATGATGTCGTAGAGCGATGCCGCCTCCAGCGCATCCCGTTCTGCCGAGTCGCCCGCGGCATCCGAACTCGGTATCGCCCAACCGTTCTCACCGTCGTAGAACTCGGCCCACCAGCCATCGAGAATGGAGAGGTTGAGCGACCCGTTCATGGCGGCTTTCATTCCGCTCGTTCCACACGCTTCGAGCGGTCGCAGCGGGTTGTTCAGCCAGACGTCGGTTCCCGGATAGAGCACTTGCGCCATGGCGATGTCATAGTTGGGGAGGAACACGAGGCGGCCGCGGATGTCCGGCTCATTCGCAAATCGCACGAGCTGCTGGATGAGTCGTTTGCCTTCGTCATCGGCGGGGTGGGACTTGCCTGCGACGACGATCTGCACCGGTCGTGTCGGATGGCACAGTATCGATCGGAGCCGCTCACGGTCGTGAAGCATGAGCGTCAATCGCTTGTACGTAGGTACGCGCCGCGCAAACCCGATGGTCAGGGTGTTCGGGTCGAGCAAATCGCTGTACCACATGGGGGCCGCGACGCCCGGGTGGAGTTGCTCCCATGCTCGCGTCATGCGTCGCCGAGCATCGTGCACGAGGTTCTCACGCAATTTCGAGCGCAGCTTCCAGAGCTCCGCATCGGTGACCCCGTCGGAGTTCCAGTCGCATGCCGTCGTGTCTGCGTTCCCCGCAGCGGTTTCCGCAAGCTGCACGACGGCACGATCGGTCCACGTCGGCGCATGAACACCATTGGTCACTGACGTAATCGGCACTTCGCGACTATCGAATCCCGGCCACAACGCGCCAAACATTCTGCGACTGACCTCGCCGTGAAGCTGCGAGACTCCGTTGGCGCGTTGCGCGAGCCGGAGTCCCATGACCGCCATATTGAAGATATCCGGCGTGCCGCCTTCATAGTCTTCCGTTCCGAGCGCGAGCACATCGCGAACGTCCACCCCGGGCAGTAGTTCCGTGGAGAAATAACGTTCGATGAGCGCTGCATCGAAACGGTCGATCCCCGCCGCGACGGGAGTGTGCGTGGTGAACACGGTTGCGGCGCGCACAACCTCGAGCGCTTCCGCGAAGGTGAGCCCCCCGCCAATCAGATCGCTGATTCGCTCGAGGCCGAGGAATCCGGCATGACCCTCGTTCGTATGAAAAACCTTCGGAGTCGGCGCACCTGTCAACTCGCAGAACAGCGAAATCGCCCTCACCCCACCGATGCCGAGGAGCAGTTCCTGAAGCAGGCGGTGCTCGCCTCCGCCGCCATAGAGGCGATCGGTCACCGAACGGAGTTCCTCGTCGTTGTCGGGTACATCCGTATCGAGGAGGAGCAGGGTCACGCGACCGACCGCAACCTGCCAGATTCTGGCATGCAGCACCCCGTCATCGGGAAGAGCGAGCGCGACCTGAGCGGCAGTGCCGTCTGGCCGCCGCAGCACGGTCAGCGGGAGCCCGTCAGGATCATGAAGCGGGTACGCCTCTTTCTGCCAGCCATCCGCCGTGATGGACTGAGCGAAGTATCCCGAGTGGTAAAACAGCCCTGCCGCAATGAGCGGCACGCCAAGATCGGATGCGCTCTTGAGGTGGTCACCGGCGAGAATTCCCAGCCCCCCCGAGTACTGCGGCAGAGCAGAAGCGATGCCGAACTCGGGAGAGAAATACGCTATCGACTGCGGCGCATCCGGCCCGAGCGATTGATACCATCTCGGCTCGCTGATGTACGCGTTCAGATCGTCACGCACTTCGTTGGCGCGGGCAAGGAATGACGAGTCGGATGCGAGTTGCGAAATTCGATCGGCGTCGAGCGTCCCGAGCAAGGCGATCGGATCGTGCCCTGTGGACTCCCACGCTTCCGGTGAAACGTGCTGGAACAGCTCCTGCGTGGGGAGATGCCACGACCAGCGGAGGTTCGTCGCAAGCTCATCGAGCACGTCAAGCGAATCCGGCAAAACCGGTTGAACGGTGAATCTTCTAATGGCCTTCACGATAGTCAAGCTTAAGCGAGGTTACCCGCACCAATTTCCCGCGCGTCAGTGACGGTTCGCGGCACGGCGTCCATGCTCACGTGACAGTCCATCCGCGTCCCCGCTCGAGTCTGGTTCCCTCGGCGTATCCACGTCGGTCTCCGACCCCTTGGGCGAGGTGCGGAGCCTGGAGACAATGGTGCTCGCCGCAAGGTAACCGACGTATGCGAACAATCCGATAGCGATGAGCGGGATCAGCCACACCCGTGCCTGTCCGTTGACGGCCTGATTGACATAGCCAAGATACGGAATCGCGTACCAGACCTTGCCGCGCACCTGTTCCGGGCGAACCGCCTTTTCATCGACGGTGTTGTTCGCGTCGCCTTTGGTATGAAACGAGCGGTCGCCGTTGGAGGATGTGGTGATGGAGACGACGCGGTGCGTGACGACGGCGGGCTTGCCGGACTCGATCTGGTAGGTCACGACATCGCCGAGACGAATGTCCTTCGCGTCGATGGGCGAGACGATGATGAGCGTGCCCGGCGGGTAGGCGGGCGTCATCGATCCCGTGAGAACAGTGAAAGGGGTCGAACCCGTTGCGGCAGGGACAACGACGGCCAACGCGCCGATGAGCACGACGAGGGCAAAGAGGCCCACGCTCAGGCCCAATCCGACGTAGTACAGGATGCCGTGCTGTTTATGGGTCGATTTCTTTGCCATCTGCTCCCCGTTTGCGGCGTCTGGCCGCCACCACCAGGTAGAGGCCCACTCCTATGACGAATGCCGCGACGCTGATGAGCATAACGGGCACCTCGGTACCGGTATAGGACAACTCGCCGGTTGTGGACCCGCCGCTGTCCAGCGTTCCTGGTACAAGCGGTCCAGATCCTCCGCAGTTCGTCGGTGGCAATACGACGGCAGTGTCCGTGAGGTTCACGCCGAGGTTGAAGTTTGCGCTGCCGTTCTGGGTGGTGTTTCCCGATGCCGGATCGAATGTCAGGGAAGCCGTGACGGCGACAGTGGCACCCGCGGCAACGAAGATTCCCTCGTTGAGCACCCAGCACGGCTGGCTCTTCGACAGCTCGACGTCGGCGCCCGGGCCTCCGGGAACGCTTGTCGACACGGAGAGTCCGTTGATGAGCACGGGGCTGCCGGTGACATCCCGCAGGGTGAGGCGGAGGTAGCCATCATCCGGGCCGCCGTTGCGCACGTAAAAAACCTCGCTCTGAGTGTCCCCCGGAACGAACTTCGCAATGCCGTTGAACAGCACGCCGGAATAGGTGGGAGCGAAACTCACTCCGTCGCTGCTCAAGAGAATGGCACCGGCCGCCAGCGCGGCGGAGGGTGCCAGCAGGGCAATCGCGGTGGAAATCGCGATCACTGCTGCTGCGAGAAGAGCGCGAGTCGCCGTGCGCGGGACCGCCGCTCGCCGTGCCGGGCGCGAGGTCACGAGCCGCACCGCAGATAGTCATATGCGCCCCACCCGAAGAAGCCGTTATCGTGTCCCGTCCGGAAGTTGCCGGTCGCGAGCTGCGTTCCCTGAGCTCCGACAACCTGATACTGGTGTACGACGCCGTAGTCCCAGTTCTTCAGGGTGTTGAGGTCGCCGATCGCATAGCCCGTCGCACCAAGAGTTGCCGTGCCGTTTGTCATCCACGGCGATCCAGCATCCGGCCGCACCTGGATCGTGACGTCGTCGGCCAACGCCTTGGTCCAATTCAGGGTGAAGCCTCGCGGGTTTCCCGAGCCATTGTTGGTGCAGGTGAACGTTTCGAACGCGGGATTCTCCCACGGGTTCAGCGTGAACTCCTGCAGGGCAAGATCCGAGCACACCTGCTGCCGCATTGGGTAGTCGTTGGCGGCGTCGGGAATGTCGGGTTCCATGCAGAGGCCGCTCTTGCGGTTCACGAGCTGGTAGACGCCTGCCCGTTTTTTTTGCAGCTGCCATTCCTGGCTGCCGTCCGTGACGGTGCTCGTTTGCGCTTGCACGAGCGATCCCGCGGTCGTCGATGCACCGGCTACGCCAACGAAAAGCGAAGTGTCGTGCCGTGGCGTGATCTTCAGATAACCGGTATCCGTGACGGTGAACTTCCACTGCTGATTGCTATTGCCGGACGGTTTGCATTGCCAGGCGATGATATTCGCACCATTGCCCCCTGCACTCCTCACATCCATGCACTCGTGACCCGATACGCTCGAAAAGATTCGGAACCAACCGCTCGACGGCGCGAAGGCCGGATAGATAAATTGAGTTTTTTGGTCCGGGGCCTTGGACACGGCGGCCGCACTGGTCCAGTTTCCCGTGGAGAGGGTGGCTGTCAGTTTCGGAACGAGCGAAACCTTGCCGTTGGTCGAAGCAAGCTTGCTGCGCTCAGCAACCGTCGTGTACACGCACCACGTGTCGGTGGCACCGGGAACGAGCGACCCCGTCACGGTGGGCGGTGCAGTCCAGGTGCCGGGTGTGGGAAGCGGGTTGGGAAGCGTGGAGCAATTGGTGGTCTTTTTCCACGCGTACACGCTGAGGTCCGTCGCGAGCGGACCGGCTCCGTCACCCGCCGGTGAGGAGAGGTCGTAACCAAGAGTCACCGTGTAGCTCATGGGAGTCGTGTTGGACGGAAGTGATGCCGAGGTCGCTGTGCTGTTCGTGACGGTGAACTGTCCCGTCGCTTTTTGCGGGTTGACGTTCGTGAAAGTTGCGCCGAGCGACGGGCTTGCCGACCACTGCGCGGCGATCTTCAGCGTTCCCGACGAGGCGGTCGTCGTCACGGGCACCGTGGAGGTGGCCCAGTACGCAAAAGCGCCGGTGCCGCCCAGGACCAGGAACGCAATGACCGCGACGGCAACGCCCACGCGGGAGATACGAAAGCGCCGCCACACCGAGTGTGACGGAGCCGAGGCTCGAGCGCGACGCATCACGGCTGCCTTGCCGAAACATACAGTGTGATGTTGTCGGTCTTGTTCTGCGACGACGCTGCCGCGGTCACCGGCAGTTCCACCTGAATGCAGAGATTTGCCGTTTCCGATCCACCCCATGTGGACGGAAGAGTCTGATCCGTGATTCCCAGTACGGTGCCGCCGGTAAACGGTGTACCCGTGCACGGTCCCTTCTTGACACGCACGACGAACCCGTTGGGCGGCAATTGATATCCGGGAGCCGAGGAGCCGTCGAGCTTCATCACGATCGCGGACGACAGAGTCGACGGTGAATTGTGTACCGCCAGGCGAAGAGTGCTGACGACGGCATCGCCGGGAAAGAGGTTGGTCGCTGCGGGGATCGTGTACGGAGCCGAACCAGTTCCCACAACAAGCGACATACTTCCCGAGTCAACCGCGGGTCCGGAAACTCCATGGGAATCGTCCCAGAGGGCGTATGTTCCTCCCGCGCCCGTGAGACCGAGGAACGCGCCTGCGCCAATGATCGCGGCAGTCGTGAGCATCCCGCCCATCGAGGCGAATCTCATGCCCGCCGTTGGTGTGGCACGGTGTGCCGGCGTCTTTCGACGTCGGGTGGACGTAACCATTTCGAGCATGATTTCACCTCCTCGGGTTGGAGTTGATTACTAGATGACCTGAAGATAAACGGGGGGTGGGGCGGACGCACGTGGAATCACCTGCGCCCGCCCGTTATGCAAACGGGGAGTTTGCGCTTACGGCGTCTGGACGACGTTGAAGGCGATATCAGACAGGTTCACACCCAGGCTCTGGGTGCTGTTGTCGACCGCGGTGCCGAACGGGAACGACACGGAGACCACGACATCCACGGTGTAAGTGCCCGGTGCCGAGATCACTCCTGCAGCACTGATACCGGCTTGCGGCGTGATGGTCGTGTTGACAACCAGTGCCTGAGCAAGAAGGTTGCCGCCCGTCAGTGCGCTGGTGTCCGCGGTGAGCTTTCCCTTGAAGTTCGTGCCAACCGCAGTGACCTTGACCTTGCCGGTGAAGGTTGCGGAGTCGCCGGGAACCCACTTGCCTGCGGGTGCACCGGCCCAGGAACCTGAGTCGATGGATACGTCGAGGCTGCCGGAATCAATCTGCGCGCCGGTCATGGCGACGCTGTCGTTCCAGTACGCGAGCGAGCCGGCTCCGCCGAGAAGAAGCGCAATTCCGGCCGCACCGGCAATGGCTGCCTTGGTGAGCTTGTTCATGAGGTTTGTCCTGTTCAATGAGGACCCAGACAGCATGCTTCCAGAAGACCTGGTAGCTCGTTTTCGGGTCACGGGCTGTTTCGGTAAGCGAGTCGACACCCATCGACTCTCGGAAGCTTCCGGTCATAGAGCTCGTATGAACTCTTCCGGTATATCCCCCGCAGACGACATTATCTGTCGGCAAGAGTGGGGACAAGGTTTGTACCCCACCCAAAAGTGGGCACACCAGTTCAGGGTCCA
This sequence comes from Agreia sp., assembly GCA_044464485.1. Classification (GTDB taxonomy): domain Bacteria; phylum Actinomycetota; class Actinomycetes; order Actinomycetales; family Microbacteriaceae; genus Terrimesophilobacter. The sequence goes on along the minus strand of JBIQLG010000001.1, from coordinate 105,312 downwards.
TAGACCAAAAATTCTGCCCCCGTCGACGCGAGATACTCGCTCAATTCCCTGTTACGTTCGCTACGGTCGAAGTAATGAGCCATTCCTATGAACCGCACTGGGGCCGAATTCCCATTCGGCTGACCACCCCCGCTCCGTCGAATTCTCGGTTCCCTCCCATCGCGTGGGCCGGAGAAGTCTTACCTTTTGAAGCTGTCATTTTCAAAGATGGCCACGAACAACTGGGGGCAGAACTCATCCTCACCAGCCCGCACGGCGAATCCACAACTCACCGACTCGCGCAGACTTCCCCGGGAACAGATCTCTGGCGGGTGGACGCAGAGGTTTCGGCCCAGGGCGAATGGACCTACCGATATCGCGCGTGGACCGACGACTGGGGAACCTGGCTCGCCAGCGCAATCGTCAAGATACCCGCGGGCATCGACAGCGACCTCACTCTTGAGACCGGCGCGGCACTCCTGCACCGTGCAATGGCCGAGAGACCAGGGGACACGACGCTCGCGACCGCTTTCGCAAAACTCACCGACACCGCTCTGACGCCGAAGGAGCGGCTCGCCGCGGCAACCGCCGCGACCGTGCATCAGGCGATGGTCGCACATCCGCTCACCTCCACCGAGACGGAGAGTGAAACCTCGGTATTGCGGGTGGAGCGGGAGCGAGCCGGAGTGGGCAGCTGGTACGAATTCTTTCCGCGATCCGAGGGTGCAAAAAAGCGCAAGGACGGATCATGGATCAGCGGTACATTCGCAACCGCCGCACGGCGGCTTCCGGCAATTGCCGCAATGGGATTCGACGTCGTATACCTTCCGCCGATTCATCCGATCGGAACGAGCTTTAGAAAGGGGCCGAACAATTCACTTGATGCGGGACCACACGACCCCGGCTCACCCTGGGCGATAGGCTCCGCGGACGGCGGTCACGACGCCATTCACCCCGACCTTGGAACAATCGAAGACTTCGCTGCGTTCGTGACGAAAGCGAACAGGCTGGGACTGGAAGTCGCCATCGACCTGGCCCTCCAGTGTTCACCGGATCATCCGTGGGTCGAAGAACATCCCGAATGGTTTCACCATCGCATCGACGGGAGCATCGCCTATGCCGAAAACCCGCCGAAAAAGTATCAGGACATCTATCCGCTCAATTTCGATCTGGATGAAGACGGGCTGCGCAGTGAGGTACTGCGCATTGTGCGGTACTGGATTGCCAACGGGGTAAAAATCTTTCGAGTCGACAATCCGCACACCAAGCCGCTTCGCTTTTGGGAGTGGCTGCTGCACGAGGTGGCCACCGAGCATCCTGAAATCGTGTTCCTCGCGGAAGCATTCACGCGACCCGCACCACTGCATGCGCTCGCCCGCATCGGGTTCCAGCAGTCGTACACCTACTTCACGTGGCGGAACACGAAGCACGAGCTCGAGACGTATCTGAGCGAGCTTTCGCATGTATCGAGCGATTACCTTCGACCGAACCTGTTTGTCAATACGCCAGACATCCTCACGGAGTACCTGCAGTTCGGCGGAGTGCCCGCATACAAAATTCGAGCCGCGATCGCCGCGACGGCAAGCCCGAGTTGGGGCGTGTACTCGGGCTACGAGCTGATTGAGAATGTGGCCAGACCCGGATCTGAAGAGAACATTGACAATGAAAAGTACGAGTACCGACCGAGGGACTGGGCAAAAGCGGAGAAGAGCGGAACCTCGCTTGCGCCATATTTGACCAGGTTGAATCACCTCCGCGCCAGCCAACCCTGCCTTCGACAGCTGAGAAATCTCGACGTCCACTGGAGCGACGACGAAGCGATTCTGGTGTACAGCAAGTTCCTCGCGGGAAAATTCACACCCAGCGGCGTCGACGACGCGATCATTGTCGTGGCCAACGTCGACCCGCATTCCGCTCGCGAAACGAACATTCACCTCGACCTCACGCGATTGGGCCTCGACGCCTCAGCGCGATTCGAGGTCACCGACCTGCTGACGGGCCAGAGATTCGAGTGGGGACGCGACAACTATGTTCGACTCGACGCCTTCGTGGAACCGGTGCATGTGCTCCGCGTCGAGCCGCAGGGAGTGATCTAATGGCCACAGCATCCGCCCTTCCCGCCGTGTCTGGCGAGGAGCTCGCCGCAGTCGCCGAGGGACGCCACCCGCAACCGCACGCCGTTCTTGGCCAGCATCCGCTCGAGTCCGGTGGGTGGGTCATTCGCGCGCGCAGGCCTCTGGCGCGCACCGTCACCGCGGTTCGCGCCAACGGCACCAGAATTCCCCTTAAGCATGTCGGTCATGGAATCTGGCATGGACGGGCAGCGGGCCGCCAGCAGGCGTACACGCTGGAGACCACCTATGAGCATGGGCCGGACTGGCTCGCCGAAGACCCGTACCGATTCGGCCCTTCGGTCGGCGAAATAGACCTTTATCTCTTCGGTGAAGGCAGGCATGAGAAGCTCTGGCACGTTCTCGGCGCACATCACCGGATGCACGAAGGCGTCGAGGGCACCTCCTTCGCCGTGTGGGCCCCGCACGCGCAAGCGGTTCGCGTGGTAGGTGATTTCAACAATTGGGATGGCACGGGCAGCGCGATGCGTCGGCTTGACGACAACGGGGTGTGGGAGATTTTCCTCCCCGGAGTGCCCGTGGGATCCACGTACAAGTTCGAACTTCGCGCTCGCGACGGATCCTGGCTGCTGCGCGCAGACCCCATGGCGCGTTCCGCCGAACTGCCCCCCGCAACGGCATCCAGAGTTGAACTCTCGGAGTACACCTGGGCCGATTCCGAGTGGATCAATCAGCGTGCGAGCGAACGGCCGACCGAGCGACCGATGAGCGTCTTTGAAATTCACGTGGGTTCTTGGCGTCCCGGTCTCGGGTATCGGGAACTCGCCACGGAACTCGTGGAATATGTTGACGATCTCGGTTACACCCACGTAGAGTTCCTGCCGCTCGCGGAACACCCTTTCGGAGGCTCCTGGGGCTATCAGGTCACCGGCTACTACGCCCCGACCAGCCGATTCGGCGGCCCGGACGATCTTCGCTACCTCATCGACACGCTCCATCAGGCGGGCATCGGCGTCATCATGGACTGGGTGCCGGCGCATTTTCCCAAGGACGAGTGGGCGCTCGCTCGGTTCGATGGCGAGTCTCTCTACGAGCACGGGGATCCCCATCGAGGGGAACAGCGCGACTGGGGAACGCTCGTATTCGACTTCGGCAGATCGCAGGTGCGCAACTTCCTCGTCGCCAATGCCCTGTACTGGTTCGAAGAATTTCACATCGACGGTTTGCGCGTCGACGCGGTGGCATCCATGCTCTACCTTGATTACTCGAAGAAGGACGGCGAATGGACGCCCAACCGTTTCGGTGGACGAGAAAATCTCGAGGCAATCGACCTGCTCAAGGAAGTCAACGCCACGGCATACAAGCTCCACCCCGGCATCGTCATGATTGCCGAAGAATCAACCGCATTTCCCGGGGTCACGGCGGCCACCGATGCCGGCGGCCTCGGTTTCGGCTTCAAGTGGAACATGGGATGGATGCACGACACGCTCCAGTACATGTCCGTCGATCCGCTGTACCGCTCTCATCATCACGGCGAACTCACCTTCAGCATGGCGTATGCCTACAGCGAGAACTTTGTGCTGCCTATCAGCCACGACGAGGTGGTTCACGGTAAAGGATCGCTTCTCTCGAAAATGCCGGGCGATCAATGGCAAAAGCTTGCCAACGTGCGTGCATACCTGGCGTACCAGTGGTCGCATCCCGGCAAACAACTTCTCTTCATGGGCCAGGAGTTCGGCCAGCCGGCGGAGTGGAGCGAGGAGCGCGGCCTCGAGTGGTGGATTTTGGATCAGCCAGCGCATCGAGGACTGCAGAGTTTTGTGCGCCAGCTCAATAGGGTTTATCGCGACGAGCCCGCACTGTGGCAGAAGGATCACGATCCGGCGGGATTCAGTTGGCTCGTCGGCGATGACGCCAGCAGCAATGTCATCGCCTTTCTCCGGTGGGCCAACGACGGCACGCCGATCGCAGTGATCGTGAACTTCTCGGGCACGCCGGTCGACTCGTACCGCATCGGATTGCCGCACGCGGGAACATGGGTTGAGCTTCTCAATTCGGATGCCGCCGAGTTCGGCGGATCTGGCGTCGGCAACCTCGGCGCGGTGTCCGCAAGCGCTCAACCGCACGCGGGCCAGCCTGCTATGGCAACCGTCACGATTCCGCCGCTTGCCGCGCTGTGGCTCGCGCCGAAAGGCGAGGCGGTTCCGCGCTGACCGTGCGGCGCTCACTCCTAGTAAAGGAGCGAGGTGAGCCTGCGGCGCGCCGCGATGACACGAGGTTCGTCGGCTCCGGCAATCTCGAAGTACGACAGCAGCCGCTCGCGCACGGGTTCCCTCTCGTTGCCGCTTAGCGTGGCAAAAACGTCGAGAAGCCGGTCGAACGCGTCGTCGAGGTGTCCGCCCGCCATGTCCAGGTCTGCCACCGCCAGCTGTGCGGCGACGTTCGAAGGCTCTGCGGCCGCGGCCGATCGCAACTCATCCGCGCTGGCGCCGCTCAACCGGTGCAGAAGCGACACCTGGGCGAGACCCGCAACAGCCAGTTGATCGCGCGGGTCCTGCGCGATCGCGGTGCGGTATTCAGCGATTGCAGCTGCGTAGTCTCCTCGGTCGATCGCATCGAACGCAGCTTGATGGTGGGGCGGCAGCGGTGCCTCTTCTGCGGCCGGCGCGCTGCCATTGTCTGACTCGCCCGACTCCGCCGTCGCGGTGCCGGTTACGCCGCTTTGCGCTGCAAGCGTGAGTACCTGATCGAAAACCTTCTTCGCCTCTGCCTCACCGAGCTCGCCCTCGTAAAGGGCGATGGGACGCCCGCCTATGACGGCAGCGACGGTGGGGGCAGCAACCGCCTGAAACGCCTGCGTCAACTGCGGATTCACTTGCGCGTTCACCTGTGCGAGCACGAATTTGCCCGCATAGCTCCGGATGACCCGTTCCAACGTTGGAGACGGTGCGGTGCCGAAGAGCTCCACCACGACCGCCACCGAGCGTGAAAGCTCGAGCATCTGACCGAAGTTCGCGTCGCTGGACTCGACGACGAGAGAGCTGACGCTCACGCTTTCCCCGGCACCGCCCTGGGTTTCGCCTGACGGCTTCTGACGCAGCAACGACGAGAGATCTACTGCGCCACGAAGCTGGGTTGGTGGAATTTCGCTCATCAAAGCTCCTTCGCTGCGATCAGGGCGGACGCCCATCCGATGAGAATAATCTTTTTGCCGCTGGCGACCGGGGGAACATAAAACAGCAACTGGTCGCCGTAGGTGGCAACGGTACCCTTCGTCGAGGAGGACACCCCCGAGAGGGATTTCACCGCACCCTCCGCGTTGATGAGGGCACCCGCCTCCACAGGGGTTACCTTTTCCGTCTCGTTGATGTACGTGGCCACAATGGCCCCGTTGTCGTTTGTGACCATGGGTATCACTTCGGCGTCTCCCACGGAAACTCCGACCTCCATCTTGGCGATGGGGGGAATCGAGGCAATCCTCGCCTGCTTCGCCTCGTAACCGATGGCTTTCACGAGCGAATCGTCTTCCAGATCAAAATATTTGGAAAACGTGCTTGCAGATCCTTTCGACAAGATGTCGGCGAAAGCACTCGCAATATCGGCGGGGGGCAGCACAAAGAGCTTGACATCCGGTTGCAGCCTCTGGGTTCCGACGTTCGCCGCAGCGAGTTCGGGCAGGACTGGACCTGCCTCCAACTGCATCGCGTAAACAACCTTGTAGTTTTCGCGAGGAGTTTTCTGAACGAGCATGAGCGCGGTGGGCGCTACATCCTGATCTTTGGGATTGTGAACCACGGTGAACACGGTGCGTGGCCACTTGTCATTCTGCTGCGGCAGCGCAACTTCGACCGGGCCTGACGGTATTGCCGGCAACGCCGCATAGTTGGTGTCGGCGTTGCGAATCGCATAATTTGCGGTTCGGAAGGCCAGAGCCGGCCCGACGAACCTCTCGCCGAGGAGCTGGGAGTCTTTGGATGCATCCGCACGCTGCGCAACGAGGGCAATTTTCGAGACGATCGACTCAAGCTGGGTGGTATTGACCACGGGCGGCTTGTCGGTGCTGACGGGCGGCGCAGACGCCGACGGAGTGGGAGTGGGCGATGCCGCGCTTCCGCCGAGAAACTCCGGCCACGATTCCGCCGTGCAGCCGCTCAGGACGAGAGCACCGACAAGAAGCGTACCCGTTACCATGCTGGCGCGACCCGCTGCTCTTCTGCCGCGATTCATCGGGAGGCCTTTCGCCTTTTGCGGCTTGTACCGGGGGCGCTTGGGAGGCTTGGGCATCTTGGGTGGCCGCCTCCGCGGTCCCCGAGACTTGCGCAGGTGCGAGAGCGCCCAAAGGTAGAGGCCGAGACCTCCGAGCAGCAGCAGCACTCCCCCGACGATGAGGGGACCAGACCAAGGCGTTCGGTTGTCGACGGGCCAGGTGATCGAGACGTTGCCCGGTGCGGGAGACTTGCCGTCCGAAACAATAAGGATGGAAATGTCATCCGGCACGTTCACCACGAACGTCAGCTGGTCCTGCCTCGTATACTCTCCGAGCCACAAATCCGAGCCGGCGGGATCAGGTACGACCGATTCCTTGCCGGCGACCCGCGAGTTGGTGAGCGTGGATTTATCCTTATTCAGCTTGACCTCGTTGTAGCTTGCATCTCCGATCCACGCAAGCACATCGCTCGTGCGCCCGTACGCGGCGAAAATGGTGCTCGAACCCGAAATAAGAATCTTCTGTCGGCCGGGGTTGGCGTTCAGAACCTTGCCGTCAATGACCGTCACGGGAGCGGTAGTGACCAACTCGGTGGAAGCCGCGACGTGATCTGGCTCGGCGAGAATGGTCCGTTGAGCAATGCCGTAACTGATCATGACGAAGGCGACGATGAAGCTCACAATCGCCACAATGAACCGCACGTCGAACTCCTTTCATGCCGCTGCCGCTCGCACTGTGCGCCACGACGTCGCGTTGAGCACTCGCAGGCGGGCGGGCGGAAGTGCTCCGCAACGCTCGCAGTTCGAGCAGAGCTGGCAAGCAAAGACATTACAGACTAGCGCACCGAGTCTGAGAGCAACCTTCGTGCTGGCCGTGCGCATCGGCGAAAGTGCTGCTCTCGCCCCTGCCGCGAATGCGACGCTAAACTCGACTGTGTCCGGCCGCTGACTTCGATGTTTGGCCGTCCGTCCACGAACCAGGGAGAACATGTGGCTACCGACGACGAAGCCTTTTCCACCGCAATGCGCGGATACAACCGCGAAGAAGTCGACAATGCGATTCAGGATCTGCGCCGCGAACTGATCAAAGCAAATGCGGACAAGTCGGAGAATGCCAAAGAACTCAAGCGGCTGAGCGCCATCGTCGCCGATCTCCAGGCCGAACTCGACGAAATTGGCAGCCCCACCTACGCGGGCCTGGGCACCAAGCTTGAAAATGTGCTGCGCGTAGCGGAAGAACAGTCAACCAGGCTCATCAGTCAGGCGGACATTGACGCCGAGAAGCTGCGCAGCAGCGTGCAGGCCGAAGTCAACGCGCTGAAAATCGATGCGATGGAGGCCGGAGAGAAAATCGTCTCCGAGGCAAGCGCGAAAGCCGCGGAAATCCTCGACGCGGCGAGAAAGGAGGCCGCGGACAAGCTTGCGCAAAGCGCGACCAAAGTGGACGCCGCAAAGAAGGAAGCACTCAAGGATGCCGCGGCCATTCGTGGTGCGGCATCCGCCGATGCGGCAGAGATGCGCGCCACGGCCAAACGCGAAGCTGCGGCCATGCGAGCGGAGGCCGCCCGCGAAACAGAGGAGCTCAAAGCGGCAACGGTGAGCGAAACGACCGAAGCGCGTGATGCCGCCGCGGCACTGGCGCGTGATGTCGAAAAGAACCGCAAGGAGTTCGCTGCCGAAACAGAGAAGCAGTGGGGCGATCTGGCTCGTGACGTGGAGCAGCAACGCACCGACGCCGAACGCGAGGTGGAGATCACGCGCGCGCAGTTGCACACAGAAGCTGAGCAAGCGCGAGCCGCCCTGGAGAGGGAGCTTGCCGAAGCCAGAGCCAAGTTCGATGAAGAAATGGATGCGGCACGGGTCAAGCTGAAGAACGACACCGCGGCGGCTCACTCGAAACTTGCTCTCGAAACGAAAACCGCGAAAGCCGATCTCGCCCGCTCGTTGGAAGAGACCAGAGCGAAGGCCGAAGCGGAAATTGCCGAAGCTCGCGCGACTCTGGCTCAGGAGAGCGAGCAGCAGCGTACAGATCTTGCCCGCGAGCTCGAGCAATCTCGCGCCGATTTCGCAGCGGAAATGGAGCACGCGCGCGCGGAGCTGGGCAATGAGCTTGCTGCATCGCGGAGTCAACTGCAGAAAGAGTCTGATCTCGCCCGCTCGGCGCTGGAACTCGAACTGTCGTCACGGAGAGATTCGGCAGAAAAAGAATATCTGGCCAAGCATCAGGAAGCAGTGTCGCAGAACAAGCGCTACCTCGACGAAGCCAACGCGCAGCTGGCGGAGGTAACCAAGCGTGCGGAGGAGCAACGCGCGGAAGCAGAAAAACTTGCTGCCGCATCGGCGGAGCACGCGGCCAAGACGAAAGAAACTGCGAAAAAGGAGGCTGCGGAGGTTTTGGCGAATGCCGAAGCTCGAGCGAAAGCGATGATCGCCGATGCCCAGAAGCGCACAAACGCACTCGTGTCTGAAGCCGAAGATCGGCTCGCGAAGATTAGAATCGAGCGCGAGTCGGTTGCGGGATACTTTTCCGCGCTTCGCAGCGTCATCAGCGATGCGGAAAAGGCCACGGCAGACGAGTAACCAGGAGGATGAGACCTCTCACTGAGCGCAGCGAAGGGGACCAGTGAAGATCCAGAATGCATTCCGATTCGGCCTGTTCGGCGGACTCGGCGTTCTCGTCGCGATCAGTATTGGCGCTGCCATCGGAACCCTCGCCACCATCATCACCTACATCGGTGCGGCCATTTTTCTCGCGCTCGGACTCGATCCCGCGGTGTCGTGGCTCGAGAAACATCGATTTCCCCGCTGGGTGGCCATTCTCTGCGTCGTGGTCGCGGTCCTTGCCGTGTTCACGGGGTTGGTATTTGCCGTCATCCCGGTCATCGTGGAACAGACCTCTAAGCTCATCGAGGGACTCAGCCCGCTCATTTCCGCTCTCGGTGATCAAGACAATAACTGGGTCGCGCAGGTTCAAAAGAATCTTCCCGACTACATCGATCTGCAGGCACTGGTGGCCAGCGCACTCGAGTTCATCAAAGACAACATCACCTCGATAGGTGGTGGCGTGCTGCAGGTCGGCCTGGGAATTGCCAGTGGCGCCTTCGGACTCATCATCGTGTTGATTCTGACTCTCTACTTCGTCGCCTCGCTCAACAGCATGAAGCGCGGCCTGTACCAGCTCGTACCCGCGACACGGCGTGCGCGATTCTCGGACATCGCCGAGCAGATCAGCGAATCCGTAGGACGCTATGTGGTGGGGCAAGTGACGCTTGCCCTCGTGAACGGCATTCTCAGCTTCATTTACCTCAGCATCGTCAATGCCGAATACCCCGCGCTCTTCGCTTTCGTCGCGTTCCTGTTCTCGCTCGTCCCACTGGTGGGTACGCTCTCGGGAAGCATCCTCATCACGTTGAGTTGCCTCCTCTTCGACGGGATACCGACGGCGATTGCCGTGGCGATCTACTACGTGATCTATATGCAACTGGAAGCGTACGTGCTGAATCCCAATATTATGAACCGCGCCGTGAAGGTGCCGGGCGTTATCGTCGTCATCGCCGCGCTGTCCGGCGGCACGCTGCTGGGCATTCTCGGCGCCCTCATCGCCATCCCCGTTGCGGCATCCATACTTCTCATCATCAATCAGGTTGTGGTACCGCGACAAAACGAGCTCTAGGCGAATCGCCTCGACTTTCGGGTGCGCTGACGGTTCACCACGCGCTCACGATTACTGCTGGACGTCGTCCGGCCACTCCGTCGGCAATGGCAGCGCTGCGGGATGGACAACTCGAACAATCTCAGTGAGCACGCGGCGAGTTTGCTCCTCGCCCACCCAAAGGTGCTTTCCGCCGTCGACCATCACGAGATCGGTCTCCGGTGCGACGGAAAACCGTACTCGGGCCTCGTCCGGCCTCAAGTAGTCATCGAACTCGGGGATGACCGCGACGAGCCGCTTTCCGCTGCCAGTCCATCTGGCCAGCTCGTTGTTGGAGGTGCGCTTGAGCGGCGGCGACAGCAGGATCGCGCCGACGATGGGGTGATCCAGACCGTATGCGAGCGCCACTTCCGTTCCGAACGACCAGCCCAGCAGCCACGGAGCCGGCAAACCTCGCGACGAAACGAACTTCATGGCCGCGGCGAGGTCCCATCGTTCGTCGACGCCCTCCCCGAACGCTCCTTCCGAATGACCGCGCGGGGATGTCACTCCCCGGAAGTTGAAGCGGAGTACCGCGATATCAGCGAGGGCGGGGAGCCTCGCAGCCGCCTTGCGGATGATGTGCGAATCCATGAATCCGCCGCCCGTCGGCAAGGGGTGCAGGCAAATGAGCGTGGCAATAGCATCCGTTTCGAGCGGAGCAGACAACTCGCCGACGAGCGTGAGTCCGTCGGACGTGCGCAACTCGATATCCTCGCGACGCGCGGGGAGTTCAACCCCGGAGCGAATTTCCACTCTTAACTCACTTTCCAGCAGTAGTTGTGCCAATGACGACGATCGGCCACATCAGCAGCCGCCCCCAAGAGGCCGTCAGCGCGCCACGCAACGGTGTGTGCGGTACCCGGTTGAATGTCCACGTTGCAGCCGGGACACACGTACGTTTTTAGAGCAGACGACGGCGACACCGATTGGACATTCCAGAGCGCACCCCTTCTGGTTTCCGTGCGCAGCACGCCATACAGGGTTCGCTCAAGGTCTACCTCGTCGCCTACGGGGGTTTTGGCGCGCGCTCGGCGTGGGCGATTCGAACGTGGCATGTCAACAGCCTATGCGGAACTAATACCAGTTGTGCGTCTCGGAATGCTCCCACGCAGCGCACGGAGTGCCGTAGCGGCCCGCGATGTAACCGAGTCCCCAGATGATCTGCGTGGCAGGGTTGGTTTGCCAGTCGGCTCCGGCAGACGCCATCTTGTTCCCCGGCAGGGCCTGAGGGATTCCGTAGGCGCCGCTGTAGGGATTCATTGCGTGCACATTCCAATGCGACTCGCGATTCCACAACGCAACCAGGCACGCGAACTCTGCATCGCCCCAGCCTCTGGCAGCCACGAGATCGTAGGCGATGGCCTGTGCGGTGCCAGGATCCGGTAACGCCACCAGCGGCGCCTTCGGTTTTGATGTCGCACTGTAATTGTCCCTGATGACTTCGGAAGTGTAATTGCGCGCCTGAGCAAAGCGCTGTGTTTGCGACGCTTCGGGGCGCGCATTCCGAGCCGAGGGATCGGCGCTTGCCGGCGCCGTCGGCGCGACCACGAAAACGAGGACCATCGCGAGCGACACCAGGAAAGAGAATGCCGGCAGTGCAAGGCCAGAACCGTGATGGCGCGCAGAAGTCACCGCCCCGGCCCCCACGGCGCGGGGCAGGCCAAGAAGATATTCTCTATGCCTACCCACAGTGTGTCGATTTTAGCCCAGAACCCGGGCATGTTGTCCGGAAATCAGCGGACCGCAAGCATGACGCCCACAACACTGTCCAGGAAATAGTCGACCTGCGACTCACTGTAGCCGCCCTTTGCCGGACGAAACGCCACGAGACGCACCTCTTCGACGCTCATGGGCGTGGCCTTCAAAAAATAGTCGGAAAGTCGTTGGGCAAATTCATCAACCTGTTTGCGGTCATATCCGTCGCTGAGGAAACTTGCCCGGTTGAACCGCTGGCCTTGGGGTCTGGAAAGGCGATCGATGATCTCCTTTGCGTTCGTCCGCGCGAGATTGAACCATGCAGCGTCACCCATCTGCTGCCGGGCAGCCTCCCGTTCACGATTCGCGAAGGCGTCTTCGAGACGCTCGAGCGCCGCATCGACGTGCACGGGTGAATAGCCGCCCTTCTGCGTCGCGAAGGAAGCATTTCGAATATCATTCGCGGTGAGCGACGCAGAACTGCCGGGGTCGGCGGTGTACGCTGCTCTGGCAACTTCGAGAAAGTCTTCGACCTGGTCGATGGAGTATCCACGGCGAGACTTTCGTGTGCGGGGGAAGGTAGAACTCACCTTACTATTCTGCCTTACGTTCCGAGCGGCTCAGGCAAATATCAGGAACAGCACATAGGCGGCCGCTGCGCTCACGACAATGGAATCCATCCGGTCGAGAAAACCCCCGTGCCCGGGGAGCCACGAACTGATGTCTTTGATGCCGAGGTCACGCTTGATGAGTGATTCGGTGAGGTCCCCAATCGTCGCGGTGGCAACGATCACGGCGCCGAAGATGAATCCGAACCACCACGGCTGGTGAATCATGAAGATCGACAACAGGATGCCCGCGATGATTGCGGCGGCGACGGACCCCGCGAAACCCTCCCACGTCTTCTTCGGGCTGATTCGCGGCGCCATGGGATGCTTGCCGAAGGTGAGCCCGGTCGCGTACGCCCCCGTGTCCACCGAAATCACGAGGATGAGAAACGCCAGAGTCCACCACTCCCCACCCGGTTTTGCGGTGAGCAACACGGCAAAGCTCGCGAGGAACGGGATGTAAATCTGAATGAACGTTCCCGCAGCCAGATCCAACCACACCTGCCGCACCGGTCCGCGCAATGCGGGGTGTGCGAGTTCAGCCACCCGCCACAGCACGACAAACGCGATGCCCGCAAGCGTGGCAAACCATTTTCCGCTGTCCTGAAGATAAAAGGCGGCGGGAACCGTGGCCAAAGCGGCGATCACGGTCGGCCAGCGCGGCACGCGGCGACCGGAGGAACGCAGCGCGCTGGCAAGTTCAAACGCGGTGAACGCAATGAGCACGCCCGCCACAATCATGAAGAGTTCCTTGATCACGATGAGACTGAACAACATCGCGAACCCCAGGACGAGGCCGATGAGTATCGCCAGGGGCAGATTACGACCCGTGCGCTTCTCGATGAGCTCGTTCGCATGGTCCAGCTGAGCACGCGTCGCCTTCATCTGCGCGCGAAGCTCCGCGCGGGTTGCGGTTACCTGCGCTCGGAACTCGTCCCTCGTTGCTTCCGCACGCGCTTCAAGTTCGGCGCGCCGCAGTCGCACACGCTTCTTCGCCGGGGTCGGCGGCCCATCAGCCTCATCCGACATTCAGACCTCGAGAAGCTCGGCTTCCTTCTTGCGCAACGCCTCGTCGATGGCGTCCACGTACGTTTTCGTCAGTGACTCCAGTTCCTTTTCGGCGCGGGCCACCTCATCGTCGCCAACCTCCGATTTCAACGCGTCGAGGTCGTCCTTCGCCTTGCGTCGTACGTTGCGGATCGAGACTTTCGCGTCCTCGCCCTTTCCGCGCACAATCTTGACGAATTCCTTTCGGCGATCTTCCGTCAGCTCCGGCAGCGTCGCGCGAACGACGGTACCGTCATTACCGACATTCGCTCCGAGGTTGGGTGCCGCGACAATAGCCTTCTCGATGTCCTTCAACGCGCTTTTATCGTAGGGGGTAATGACGAGAGTGCGCGCATCGGCGTTCTGCAGGCCCGCAAGCTGCGCGAGAGGAGTCGGCGTGCCGTAGTAGTCGACGAGCACCTTCTGAAACAGCGCCGGGTTGGCACGCCCCGTTCGCACGCCGGAGAAGTCGTCTTTGGCGACCTCAACCGCCTTCTGCATTTTGTCAGTGGCTTCCGCCAAAACGTCGCTGATCACATGCTCTCCTTCTCGTCGCAGCAAGTTTACCGGCTAACCGAGCGCGAGCATTGCTATGCCCAGCAGCACGACCGCGGCTCCCGTGAATCGCCACAACGGATGCGGCTCGCGAAAAAACAGCCAGCCGGCGACACTGACGAGCACGACACTCACTTCGCGCGCGGGCGCCACCAACGACACTGGCGCGTTCTGGATCGCCAGGAGCACGAGGATATAGGCGAGCGGCGAAAGAATTCCCACAATGAGAATCGCCAACCAGTGCCTGCTCATCGTGGCCGTCAGCGTGTGCCGCTCCCGCGCTGCGGCGGGGGCGAGAAGGGCGACCTGGGCAAGCACGCTTCCCCAGTACAGACCTACTGCGGGCATTCCTCCCACAGTCACGGCAGCGCTGTCCCACAGGGTGTAGCCGGCAATCATCACGCCGATCGCGAGCCCGAAAAGCATCCCCGCTCTGCGCGAGCTTCCCTGGGATGTGCCTGCGGATGCTCCCGTAATTACGACGCCGACAATGATCACGCCGGCACCGGCCAGAGCAATAATTGCGGGCCGCTCCCCAAACAGAATCATGGCAAATATCACCGTGAGCAGCGGACCCGTCCCGCGCGCAAGCGGATATACGACGGAAACATCCCCGGCTCGATAGCCCGCCTGAAGCAGAAAGAAGTACGCCACCTGCAACGCTCCGCTAACGACGGCGAGGCCCAGCCAGTGTGCGAGATCAACCCGTTCGGCAACCAGCGACCACCATCCGAAGGGCAGAAAAACTACCGCGCCGACGATGAAGGTGAGCCAGAGGAATCCCGCGCCGCGCGTGCCCGCGCGCTTGATCACAATGTTCCAGGTTGCGTGCGCAACTGCCGCGAGTGCAACAAGACTCAGGACGAGCGGGGACATCCGGTCAGTTGCTGACGAGCGTTCCGATGCGATCGCCTCGAATGGCCTTGGTAATGTTGCCTGCCGGTTCCATCCCGAAGACGACCATGGGCATCCCGTTGTCCATGCAAAGGCTGAACGCGGTGGAATCCACCACTTTGAGGCCTCGAACCAAAGCCTCCTGATACGTGACCCGCTCGAGCTTGGATGCGGTGGCGCTCTTGCGCGGGTCGCCGTCGTACACTCCGTCCACGCCGTTCTTGGCGACGAGCACAACGTCGGCGCTAATCTCAAGCGCGCGCTGCGCAGCGACGGTGTCGGTGGAAAAGTACGGCAATCCTGCCCCCGCACCGAAAATGACGACGCGCCCCTTGGTGAGGTGGCGTTCAGCGCGCCGCGGGATATACGGTTCGGCTACCTGAGTCATCGAAATGGCAGACTGCACGCGAGTCTCCGCACCAGCCTGCTCGAGAAAATCCTGCAGAGCGAGAGCGTTCATGACCGTGCCGAGCATTCCCATGTAGTCCGCGCGCTCGCGGTCCATACCGCGTTGGGAAAGTTCCGCACCGCGAAAGAAGTTTCCGCCACCAACAACTATGGCGATTTCGGTGTCGGCGGCGGCAAGCGCGATCTCCTTGGCAAGTGCGCTCACAACATCTGGATTGACCCCCAGTGCTCCGCCACCGAAGGACTCTCCGGAAAGTTTGAGGAGAACCCGCCGCTTCTTCGTTTCCATCATGGTTTCTCCCTCATTCGCTCGCTCGTTACAGGCTATTGGTTTGCGCACAAAAATGGGATCGGAGACGTGAGTCCCCGATCCCATTTCATGCTCGTGTCAGGCTCCGACCTTGAACCGCGCGAACCCGGTTACCGTGATGCCGGCATCCTTCAGCACCTGATCAATCGTGAGCTTGTTGTCTTTGGCATAGTCCTGATCAAGCAGCGAAACCTGCTTGAAGAACGCGCCGATCCTGCCTTCGACAATCTTGGCGAGCGCGGCCTCCGGCTTGCCTTCGTTTCGAGAAATCTCGGTCACGATTTCTCGTTCCTTCTCCACGACATCGGCAGGAACCTCGTCGCGAGACAAGTACTGCGGGTCGGCGAAAGCAATGTGCTGCGCGACGCTGCGCGCGGTCTCCGCATCGCTGCCGGTGTAACCCACGACGACACCGACCTGCGGCGGCAGGTCTTTGCTCGTCTTGTGCAGGTAAATGGCAAACGCGTCGGCATCGACGGACGCCACGCGACGCAATTCCATCTTCTCGCCGAGAACAGCGGAGTCGGCTTCGATCAGCCCGGCAACGGTCGTGTCACCAGCCTGAGCCGCGAGCGCCTCGTCCACGGAACCGGCGCGCGCGGCGGCGACAGCAGCCAGGACCGCGTCGGCAAGGTTCACGAACTTGTCGCTCTTCGCCACAAAATCCGTCTCGCATGCCAACTCGATCATGGTGGCCGTGCCGCCACTTTCGACCGCCGCGACGAGACCTTCGCTCGTCGAGCGGTCGGCACGCTTGGCGTTGTTCTTGGCGCCCTTGAGGCGAAGGATCTCGACGGCCTTTTCGATATCCCCGTCAGCCTCCACGAGCGCGTTTTTGCTATCCATCATTCCGGTGCCGAGGCGATCGCGGAGCGCCTTGACATCTGCGGCAGTGAAGTTTGCCATGTTCTAAAACTCTTTCTGTTCGGAAATTATTTGGAGTCGCCTGCGGTCTCGTCCGCGGCGGCCGCCTTCTTCGCGGCAGGCTTTGCAGCGGGCTTCTCCGCCGCCGTGTCAGCCTTCGGTTCAGCCTTCTCGGGCTTCTGGGCCTTCAGTTCAGCTTTCTCGGTCTTGTCGGCCTTTGCCGGCTTCTCTGACTTCGGTTCAGCTTTTTCCGCCTTCGCGGCACCCGGCTCAGCCTTTGCGGGCGAGTCGGCCTTCGGCTCGGTCTTTGCCGGTTTCTGGGCCTTCGGCTCGGTCTTCGGTTCCGCCTCCGCGGGTTCAGACTCGACCTTCTCAGCCTTCGCGGGTTCTGACTCGACCTTCTCAGCCCTCGCAGGTTCCGACTCGACCTTCTCAGCCTTCGCGGGTTCCGATTCAACCTTGTCAACGGCATCCGACGCCGCGGCGTCACCCGTTGACGCAGCCGTGCCCGCCTGCAGGAGTTCTGCCTCCCACTCGGCCATCGGTTCCGCCGCCTGACCGTCGTCCTCGGTCTTTTGGTGGCGCTGGATAAGACCCTCGGCCGCGGCATCCGCAATGATGCGAGTCAGCAACGCCACCGCACGAATCGCGTCGTCGTTGCCCGGAATCGGGTACTGAACTTCGTCGGGGTCGCAATTGGTGTCGAGAATTCCGATGACCGGAATACCGAGCTTGCGGGCCTCGTCAATGGCGAGGTGCTCCTTCTTGGTGTCGACGACCCACAGCGCAGACGGAGTCTTCGTGAGGTTGCGAATTCCGCCGAGGCTCTTGTGCAACTTGTCGAGCTCGCGCTTCTTGATGAGGAGTTCCTTCTTGGTGAAACCCTTCGTCGTGTCGTCGAAGTCGATCTCCTCGAGTTCCTTCATGCGTGCGAGCCGCTTCGACACCGTTTGGAAGTTGGTGAGGAGTCCGCCAAGCCAGCGCTGGTTGACGAACGGCTGCCCGACCCGAAGAGCCTGCTCCTCGATCGCGCCCTGCGCCTGCTTCTTCGTACCGACGAACAGAATCGTGCCGCCGCGAGCGACTGTCTCGCGCACGTACTCGTGAGTCGCATTGATGTATGAAAGCGACTGCTGCAGGTCAATGATGTGACTGCCGTTGCGCTCCGTGAGAATGAATCGCTTCATCTTCGGATTCCAGCGGCGAGTCTGGTGACCAAAGTGAACGCCGCTGTCCAAAAGCTGGCGGATGGTAACAACGGCCATGGCCGTCTCCTTTTCTGGCGCACATCATCCCTCGGACGAAGGCACCGCTCAGTTATTTTTCGTACCGGTCGGCACGAAACCTGGCGCCCGCCGCACATCCGCCTGACTTTCGCCGGACTGAGAGGATGTGCGCATACGTTCGTAATTCGGGCACGCGTAGTCACCCCGACTTCAGGGTGCGAAGACCAATGATAGCAGGCTTTCTTCTCCTCCCCCTCGGTGCTGGGCGAGCTTTTCGCCCCGCATTGGCGAAACGGCCGCCACGGCGCTTCGCCATGGCAGATGCTCGCAGGATGAAAGCCCCTGGGATGCTCTCGCCGGGCCTGCGTGCACTGGGTGCCGCGATTATCGTCCTGCTGCTTGCGGGAGTTGCTTCCCCTGTGCACGGACTCGCGGGAGCCGCACCGACTGGGCGATTACCCGGCTCGGGATGGGTGTGGCCCATCGCGTCACCACACCCCGTCGTTCGCCCTTTCATTGCGCCGGAAACGCCGTACGCGCCCGGCCACCGCGGCATCGACATCGCCGCGACCGCGGGTGCGCCGGTTCTCTCGCCGTCGGATGGAGTTGTCCATTTCTCCGGCTTCGTCGTGGATCGCGATGTCATCTCGATCGACCATGGCGGCGGCGTCATCTCCAGCTTTGAACCAGTGAGTTCGAACCTCATCGAGGGCAGCCTCGTGACGAGGGGCGACGCAATCGGAACGCTGGAGCCCGGGCACTGTCGACAGCCCTGCCTTCACATGGGCGTTCGCGTGGGCGGCCAGTATGTCTCTCCCCTGAACTTTTTGGGAGGTCTGGCACCATCCGTGCTCCTGCCGACGCGCGAGCTGCCCTGACGCCCTTTGCCTCCGGGAGGGAAGCAGCCAAGGCGGCGTGTATCGAGGGCTATGCGCGGGGGTGGGCCATCCGGTAGCTCTCTTTCAATCGCTCCGCCGAAACGTGCGTGTAAATCTGCGTGGTGCCGAGGCTCGAGTGGCCCAGCAACTCCTGCACCGCACGCAAGTCGGCTCCGCCGTCCAGAAGATGAGTGGCCGCGGTGTGACGGAGGGCGTGCGGCCCGGACGGCCCCGTTCCGGGCATATCCGCCAGGAGGCTCGCGATGAGTTGATACACCGTGCGCGTGCCGATTCGTTTGCCCTGCGCGCCGAGAAAAACTGCGGATGTTGGCGCAAGTCTTACGTCGTGTGCGCTCCCGGGGGGAGGCGTTGATGCGGCCAGCAGCAGTTGTCGCGCGTTGTCCAGATAGTTGACGAGGGCCTTTGCTGCCGGAACTCCGAAGGGAACCACCCGCTCTTTTGAGCCTTTCCCCGTGACCCGGACCGTCCGCCGCCCAAGGTCGATCCCGTCAAGGTCAAGCCCCGCAAGTTCACTGACGCGAAGCGCCGAGGCGTAGAGCAGTTCGACAATCGCAAGATTCCTCACTGCCACGGGATCACCGGTGGTTGCGAGCGCACTCAGGGAGTCAAGGATCGAGTTGACTTGCGGCCGTGTGAGGACTCTGGGCAAACGGGAATCCGGTTTCGGCGCACGCAGTCTCGCTCCCGCATCCGTGTCGGCAAGGCCCGCGCGGACGGCCCAGGCAGTGAAGTTCCGCACCGCTGCCGTACGCCGCGCGAGCGTGGACTTCGCCGCATTGTCCTGGGACGCCTGCCAGAGCCAGTCCCGCAACAGTTCGAGATCGACCCCGCCAAGGCCGCGGACACCGCGCCGCGTCGCGAAATCGTCCAGAGCCTCAAGGTCGCCGCGATAGGAGCGGACAGTGTGGTCACTCAGCCCGCGCTCATGTCTGAGGTGGGCGATGAACTCCGCGACCGCGCGCTCGAACGCCATGCTTCCATCGTTGCGCACCATGACCGATCCTGGCGCATGCGCGCCGCATCACTCGGAGCTTTGGGCTTCTGCGCTATTGAACGAGGACCGCTTATTGGAGAACATCTCCCGCCGTTGCTGCGGACTCATGGCTTCGATGTGTGCCCAGCCTTCGGCGGAGAAACCCGTGACCTCAGGTGCATCACCGACCGGGACTATGGAATGGACGACCCGATCATCGTAGACGTGCACCAGATTGAATGCCTGACCGAAGTCGACACCGGAGAGAATTCGGTCGCGTGCTGTCACGTTGAGCGTGTAACACGTTGCCGCGGCCACGGAAACCGGTATACCCGCAAAAGTACTGTGGGTGGAATAGTGCAAGTGGCCGGCGAGGATCGCCCTTACGTCGGTGCCCTCGAGCACATCGGCCAGACGGTTTTGATCCTGAAGTTCCAGCATGCCCATGGCCTCAAGCATGGGGGTGGGGATCGGCGGATGGTGCACCGCAACAAGGGTGCCGTGCGCGGCCGGTGTCGACAGCTCGCCCTTCAACCACTCCAGTTGCGCATCGCTGAGGTCTCCGTGGTGGTAGCCGGGCACCGTCGTGTCCAGCGAAATAATCCGCAGACCGCCCAGATCGTAGACGCGGTCCTGAGGTTCTTCGGTGGGCGCAACATCAAAAAGCTGGTGCGAGTATTGCAGGCGTTCATCGTGATTGCCCATGACCCAGATGATGTGCGAACCAAGCCTTTCAGCGACCGGCTCGACGAGGGCGCGGAGCCGCACGTAGGCATCCGGTTCGCCGAGGTCGGCGAGGTCGCCCGTGAAGATTATCGCTTCGGGCTTGACTCCGGATGCCTCGAGCTGGGCCAGCGCACCGCGGAGGTGGGCATCCGTCTGCACGCTCCCGTACAGCGGCCGCGCTCCGCCCAGAAAATGGGTGTCACTGATGTGGGCGACAACGTGGCGCGCCGAGGGGTACTGACCGAGCTGAATCATTGCTCAAGTTTAGAGGGCAGTGGTTTCGCTGGAGTGGCCAAGGTCTGCCGACTCCTCAAGAAGAGAGGCGAGGTCTTCTTCTATGAAGGCGCGTAACCGGTCTTCACGATTTCGCTCATATTCTTCATCGAGCGGGAAGTATTCGACGTCGAGATTATGTTCAATGTTTGCGGAAATTTCCCGCCACGCGTCGCGCCTGGCTTTTTCGACGAGCTCGGCCAGATACTCATTGTCGTCGCTTTGTTCCCGCAACCGCTCCGCTATTCGCTGCGAGACTTCTCGTCGGTGCTCCATGTTGTCGATGTCTCCGAAACCGTAGCCGTGAGAGTCGGCTTCGGCGTGGGGATTGTTTCGATATTTGTCGATGAGGATCTCGAGGTTGCGGGCGTCGTTCTCCGACTCGCGCGCAAGAGCTCGGAGGGCCTCGCGGGCGTCGTCGAGGGATTGTTCGATGAACCACGGGGTCTTGTCCGCGAGAATCTTCTTGATAAACCGGTTTTTCACCGCCATTCGGCACGCGTATTCGGTGAGCAGCAATCCTTCCTCAGTGGATTCGGCTACCGTGAGGAATTCTGTCGGTGGCAGGAGCTTCTCGTCAAACGGTCGCTGGGTGCGGCCGCGTTTGCGCCAGCGCGGGAAGAGGCGCCAGCGAGCTCGAAGTCCCATGTGTGACCGCTCCGCCTTCCCTCGTGCCGTGAGCCATCGTCCATTCTTAGGTTAGATGGTCGCACCGACTCGCACGGAGCTTACGTCGCCTTGATCCAACCGCCGTGCTTCTCCCGCGCCGAACCTTCAACGTGCATCCTGCCGAGCATCGACTGCACGGATGCGACTGACAGGCCCGCGCGAGCGGCAATGTCGTCGACGAGCCTCGGCGATCTCGCGCTGAGAGCGTCCAAGATTCGAAGGTTCACCGTGTTCTCACTCGTGGATGGATCAGGTGATGTTCCGGCGGGTGTCGAACCGTGGTGGTTTGCGGTGCCGCTCGCGTGACTATCGGAAGTGGGCACGAGCGGGGCCAATTGCGCCATCTCGTCCGCATTGGTCACGCATACCGCGTCAAACTCGCGGATGAGTCGGTGGCATCCCGCCGAAGCCGCACTCGTCACGGGTCCCGGCACAGCACCGAGCGGACGCCCGAGAGCTGCAGCATGGCCCGCCGTGTTGAGCGAACCGGAACGCCAGCCCGCCTCGAGTACCACGGTTGCCCGACTCATCGCCGCTATGAGTCGATTACGTTGCAGGAACCGCCACTTCGTTGGCGCTGCACCGCAAGGCAGCTCTGAAACCACCGCCCCCTCCTCCACTATTCGCGTGAGCAATGCCTCGTGCCCGCTCGGATAAAAGCGATCGACGCCGCCGGCCAGTACCGCAATGGTCTGACCCGAGCTGGCGAGCGCCGCGCGATGAGCCATTCCGTCAACTCCGTATGCTGCTCCGGAAACTATCGTGTACCCGCGATCGACGAGCCCCGCAGAGGCCTCCATCGTGACATGCTCTCCATACCCTGTGGCGGCTCGTGCACCGACCAAAGCCATCGAATCACTGCTCGTGCCGAGAGTGCGCTCGTTTCCCCTCACCCACAACGCCAGTGGCGCGTGCGGGCCGAGATCGCAAAGGCCAGCGGGCCACCCCGGGTCAGCCGGCACGAGCAATCGAACACCGTACCGACTTGCTTGCTTCAGCGCGAGCAAGGCGGTGCGTGACTGGAGCCGCGGAAGCCAGCGGTCCAACGCCTGACTCACTTCTTCAAGAGTCGCGTCACCTGCGGCGGCGGCCACGAGGCTTTCTGCGCTCGCACGAGAGACAAGCGCGTCAAGGGCCTGGGTCGAACCCATGCACGCGATGAGCGCGCCCGCGACGCGATCACCGGGCTCCACGATCCCGGTCCATGCCGCGCGAGCAAACCGTTCCCACAGTTCGTCGCCGGCAAGATCGTCACCCGCTATCGCTCGCACGAGGGGGGCCACTTCCGCTTCTTTCAATCCGAGAATGCTCATGAGGAGAGTGCCTTTCTGAGGTAGAGAGCGCGACCAATGTGATCGGCAGACGGGGTTGCGGCGTCGTCGAGGTCGGCGAGCGTCCAGCCGAGTCTCAAAACACGGTCATACCCGCGCATGGTGATTCCGCCGCGCTCCAGAGCGCGGTCGATTGTCGCCGTGACGACGGGGCTCAGACGCGCGTGTCGGCCACGGAGCCAGGCGCCGGGCACGTGTGAATTCGTCTGCCACGGTGTCCCCGAAAGCCTTTCGGCTGCCCTGTTTCGCGCCGCCACGACTCGTGCCCGCGCGTGAGTGGACGTCACCCGCGGTCGTTCGTGCGCAAGCCTCAATTGCGCACTCGTGATCCGCTGCACGCGCAACTGGATGTCGATGCGGTCAAGAAGCGGGCCCGAAAGGCGCGCCAAATATCGTCGCCTCGCGCTCGGCGTGCAGGTGCACTCGGAGTCGCGTGCACCGTATTGCCCGCACGGACACGGATTTGCGGCGAGAATCAGTTGGAATCGGCCCGGAAAGTGCGCAACCGCGTTCGCCCGATGAATGCTGATCACGCCAGATTCGAGAGGTTGACGCAAGGCATCCAACACGGAGCTGTTGAATTCTGGTGCTTCGTCGAGAAAAAGCACGCCGCTGCTTGCACGTGCGGCCGCCCCTGGGCGAATGTGTTTGCTTCCTCCCCCAATGAGCGCAGCGGCCGTGGCGGTGTGGTGCGGCGATTCCCACGGCGGGCGCGTGACCAGCGTGCGCCCAACCGGCAACCCGCACAGTGAACGAATCGAGCTCACCTCGAGCGCGTCAGCTGCATTCAAATCGGGGAGGATTCCCGGCATGCGGGACGCCAGCATCGTCTTGCCGGAACCTGGCGGACCAAGCAGAAACATGTGGTGGCCGCCGGCCGCCGCAACAATCAGTGCTTCCACGGCGTCGGCATTCCCGATGACATCGGAGAGATCGAGAGCATCCTGCGTGGTATCTGCGGGCTGCGCGACGCCGATGGGCTCAACGGCGATGGGTTCGAGGTCGGCGCCATGCCAAATGGCGGCGGCGCGCAGCGACGCAACCGGCACGATTCGAATGCCGGGAACGAGCGCGGCCTCCGCGGCGTTTCCCGATGGGACCATGACCGAGGCAAAACCGGCTGCCGCTGCCGACGAAACCGCCGGAAGAATTCCGGTAATCGGTCTGAGCCTTCCGTCGAGCCCCAGCTCTCCAAGGTGAACGACGCTGGCAATCGACTCCGCCGAAACCGTTCCCGCCGCCGCGAGCGTGGCAAGCGCGATGCCCAGGTCAAACCCGGAGCCCTGCTTGGGCAACGCCGCAGGCGAAAGGTTGACCGTCAACCGTCTGCTCGGCAGGTCACATCCGGAGTTTGCCGCCGCGGCAAGCACTCGGTCCCGAGCTTCTCCGAGGGCGGCATCCGGCAGCCCGATGAGCACGAACTTGGGCAACTGTGACGAATAGTCAGCCTCGATCTCGACGACGGCACCTTGCAAACCGAGCAGCGCAATGGCCTGGGTACGCCCCACCGCCATCAGGACACCCGTTGCAAATGCTCGATGCACACCGGGCGGCCCGGCCTCGCGATGACCGAAATCGCATCGATGCGGACGGTTCCGCGATGATGCGAGTGCGCGTCGCACCAGGCCATCGCGAGTCGTTTCAACCTCGCAAGCTTTGGTTCCGTGATCGCCTCGAACGGATGCCCAAACGCTGTGCTCGAGCGCGTCTTGACTTCGATGAACACCGTGTCGTCGCCGTCGCGCGCGACCAAATCGATCTCGCCGCGAGCGCAGCGCCAATTGCGGTCAAGGACCGTGTAGCCGGCGTCCACGAGGAACTGCTCGGCAAGGCTTTCACCGCGCCTGCCCAGGTCATCTTTTGCCGCCATGGGTCGAGAATGCCCGAGCGTACGAGCTGTCAGCGCGCGAGGGTCGTCATCCGTTGACTGGCCTGATCGTGGCCGATTGTGCAGGAGTGGAGGCGATCCGCGGTCTCAGGCGACGTAAATCTTGCGCAGGGTTTCCGTCACCGTCCACACCGTGCGCTGGCCGGCTTCCAGCCGCATGACGGAACCGGGGCCGAGATGAACTGTGCGGTCCTCGTCGACGAACAACACCGTCGCTGCACCCGACAACACGATGAAGAGTTCTTCGGACTCGACATCCGTCACTGTTCCCGGCGTGAGTTCCCATACACCGACTTCGCTGCCCCTGAACTCGCCGAGCGCCACCGCGCTTGTCGAAGGAGACCCCTGCTCTACCTGCTCCGCCGGGACGAGCGAATGAAGGAGATCCAACTGCAGAGCGTCGACGACGGCACCGTCGTCGAAGTCGCGAGACTCGGCGCGCATCACGAGTCGAACCCGAGGCCGAGCGCATCCAGGGTTCGCAGCACGAGGTTGCGCTTGCCCTTCTTATGGTCCGCACGGTTCATCGCCCACCGCGAGACTTCAACGCCCATCCAGGCGATCGGATCCGGTGGGAACGGTATCGGCAGCGACTTCACCATCTTCAGTTGCGTGCGCTCGGTCGTCAAACCCCACAACTGGTCGAGCATGACGTTTGCGGCAAACCTCGTGCCGGCGACACCGAGCCCGGTGAACCCTGCAACGTGGGCAACCCGACCTCCGCGTGCGTGCCCGAAAAACGCCGTGAACCGGCTGCACGTATCGATGACGCCAGCCCAGCGGTGCGTGAATTTCACACCCTCCAATTGAGGGAATGTCGTGAAGAAGTGGCGTGCGAGCAACCGGTGTGACGCGGGACGATCCTCGTACTCCGGCCGGATCCGTCCCCCGTAGTGGTAGATCGCGTCGTAGCCGCCGAACAGGATGCGGTTGTCCTTCGACAGACGGTAATAGTGGAACTGGTTGGCAAGATCGCTCACACCCTGCCGGTTTTTCCACCCGATCGAATCGAGCTGGGCATCCGTGAGCGGCTCTGTCATGAGCACATAGTCGTAGACGGGGACCGTGTGCCAGCGGTACCGCTTGAGCAGCGAAGGAAATGCGTTCGTAGCCAGGGCGACACGCTTCGCACGGATGTCCCCCGTGCCCAGACGTACCATCACCGGACCCGTGCGCTTGCTGTCGAGTTTCAGCACGGGTGAGTTTTCAAACACGTCAACACCCGCTTCGTGGCAGGCCCGAGCCAGCTCGTGCGCCAATTTGCCGGGATGCACCATCGCCGTATCACGTTTCGACCACACGCCGGACAGATAGGTGGGTGATGCAATTTCCGCCTGCATCTGGTCACGGTCGAAGAACACGCTGTGCGGTGCGCCCTTTTCTTCTTCCAGCCACTCGACCTGGTGCGGCTCCACCGCCACGGCGATCGCGCCCGTACGCTCGAAGTCGCAATCGAGCCCGAGCTCCCACACGGTCTGCTCGATTTCGTCCAGATTCTGCAGGCCCAGACGATCGAGAAGCTCGAGTTCCTTGGGGAACCGCCGAGCGCCATTCACCTCGCCGTGGGTGAGTGTGGCCTCGCAGAATCCGCCATTTCGACCGGATGCCGCCCAGCCGATCGACTCCGCCTCCAGCAGTGCGACGCGCGTTGAAGCGTCGCGCTGCTTTGCCATGAGTGCCGTCCACAATCCGGCGAAGCCACCGCCGACGACGACGAGATCGTAGTCCTGAACGTCGTTGTATCGGGGCCACCGGCGAGCCGGGGTGTCGTCAAGCCAGAAAGGGGCGAGCACCGAATCCTCGAGTGCGTCATCGATGATCTGGTCGGAAGGGACGTTTCGCTCGAAAGCGGTGGGTTCCACGGGAAGCTCCGGTTGTGGTGGGAATTATTTGGCGACAGTGACTGAGCGTGATCGATGTCGAGGCTATTCGTCGAGTGCGAGCTCCTTGGGGAGCTCCAGTTCCTTCGCGCTCAACTCTTCAACATTGACGTCCTTGAAGGTGAGGACCCGCACCGACTTCACAAAACGGTCGGAGCGGTACACATCCCACACCCACACGTCGTGCATGTTGAGCTCGAAATAGAAATCGTGTTCCGTGTCCCGACGCTCAAGCTCGACTTCGTTGGCCAGATAGAACCGACGCTCCGTCTCCACGACATAGCGAAACTGGGAGACAACATCCCGGTATTCGCGGAACAGTGCCAGCTCAACCTCGCGGTCATAGTCTTCGAAGTCTTCGTCATCCATTGCCCCTCAATCCTAGGCGTTCCCGACGCTGGGCGCGGGGCCGAGAAGCGGAGTTGGCGACTTCAACCATGTCACGCGGTGAATGCTCGACGCCCCTAGCCGGCCAATCGCTTCGAAGTGCGCTGCGGCACCGTAGCCCTTGTTCCCGCTCCACCCGTAACCCGGTTCGCGCGCATCAGCCGCGATCATGAGGGAATCCCGGTGCACCTTGGCGAGCACGGATGCCGCCGCAATCGACGCACAATCGCGATCCCCCTTCACGCGAGTGTGCACCGTCAGTTTTGTGTTCAGCGCGGGATTCAGCCAATCATGCTGGCCATCCAGCAGAATGACGCCATCGACGACGCGGATCCCGGCAGCATGAAGAGAGGTGAGGGCACGCTTTCCCGCGAGTCCAAGGCAGGCAATGATGCCGAGCCGGTCTATTTCTTCTGCACTCGCGAGCCCGACTGCGCTGTGCACCGCCCACGCCCGTGCGAGCGGAGCCATGTGCTCACGCCGCTTCTCACTGAGCATTTTGGAGTCTCTCAGCCCGTCGGGGATTGTCTCGACGGTTGCATCCACGACGCACATCCCTACGGCCACCGGCCCCGCGATGGCGCCGCGACCGACCTCATCGCAACCGATGACGCACGGTGCCCCGCCATCCAGAATGAGTCTCTCGACGTCGAGCGTAGGGTCGGAAACGGTCATTTACTGGTCTTTGTCGGCCACTCCGTCAAAGACGGTGGGGTAATTGTCCAGCCACGTCCAGTGATCAACGGGCCAGCTGATCAGAAATGCTCTGCCGACCACGTTGTCGATCGGGACGAATCCTTTACCCGGTTTATTCGTGTTGTAGCGGGAATCCAGCGAATCATACCGATTGTCGCCCATGACCCAGAGCGAATCCTTCGGCACCGTAACGTCGAAGTCCGTACCGGATGCTTTCGTCACGCCCTGCGGCAAATCAAGGTAGGGCTCGTCGAGAGGCACGCCGTTCACCGACATCTGACCGAAGGTGTTGCAACAGCTGACTTCATCGCCGGGAAGTCCGATGACTCGCTTGACAAGGTGATCGTTGCTGTCGGGTGCGCTCAAGCCCACGACCGAGAGCATCCAATCGATGCTGGTGACGAACCAGTTTTCTTCGGGCTGCACCGTCGGTTGCAGCCATCCGCCGGGATCGCGGAAGACCACAACGTCGCCGCGCTCGATCGGCATTACTTTGGGCACCAACTCGTTCACGATAATGCGATCGTTGATTTGGAGCGTGTTCTCCATGGAACCGGAAGGAATATAAAACGAACGGATCAGGAACGCCTTGATTCCCACCGAAATGATGATGGCGGCAAGAAAAATCAGAACGATATCCCGCACGAAAAGCTTCACGCTGCGTGAGCGCGAACGCTTCTCCGAGCGCGTTCGTGTATGCCGAATCGGCGGTTCTTCTGTCGTCATGTAGCCCCTGGGTTCTCGACAAGTCTAGGGTCTTCAAAACCCCGACAAGCCATTAGGGCTACTGCGCGTCGCGCTTTTCCTTGATCTTCGCCTTCTTGCCGCGAAGGTTGCGGAGATAGTAGAGCTTTGCGCGACGAACGTCGCCGCGAGTGACAACCTCGATGTGGTCGATCACAGGCGAGTGCACGGGGAAGGTGCGCTCTACGCCCACCTGGAAGCTCACCTTGCGCACAGTGAAAGTCTCGCGAACTCCTTCACCGGACCGCCCGATGACGACACCCTGGAAGACCTGGATACGAGAGCGGGTACCTTCGACGATGTTCACGTGAACTTTCACGTTGTCGCCGGCACGAAAGTTAGGGATGTCATTGCGCAGCGATGCTGCATCGACTGAATCGAGAATGTGCATGGTGGTTCGCTCTCTGCCATCGCCACAGGTCGACGACGTGATGGGTATTTCCAGAAAAGAAGAAGTGCGCCCGGAAACTGCTGGCCCCCCTGAGGCAGGGCCGTGCGTGGGCACAGTGGACTATTCTGTCACACCCGCGACCCGGCCGCCAACCGACACCGCGTCAGCGGGAGGTCACAGGAATGGCGTCGTAGCTGGCGAACGCAAGCGTGATGCGCTGGCGCGTCTCGACAACCCACTGCCAGACGGCGCTCCAGAACGCGGCGAGCATCAGCGCTATGGCGAGGATAGCCAGCCATGGCAGGGAGTAGAGCCCCGCGGCGATGAGCGATAAGTACCACGCGCCGAGAATTCCGACATCGATCCAGGACAGCAACCGTGCCCGACGCACCGCTTTGCGGGCCATCGTCAAACCCATCACCACGATGAGCGCCACGGAGAGAAGCGGGGTGGCGAAAAGCAGAACTACGAGCTCCCATCCGCTTCCCGAAATGGCAAGCCCTCTGCCGACGAGCAGCCAGAGCGGCAGCACGGGAATAGCCCAAAACTGCATATAGAAGAACGCTCTGCGTAACCACATACACACAGAATAGGCATCCTTTGGTGAAGAATAGCTGGATGATCGAGTTGAGAACGCCCTCCGAAATTGACGCAATGCGACCCGCCGGGAGCTTCGTGGCGAGCGTCCTCACCGCACTGACCGCGGCATCCAGGGTCGGTGTCAATCTTCTCGAACTCGATGAACTCGCCCACAAGATGATTCGGGATCGCGGCGCAGAGAGCTGCTACATCGACTATCACCCGTCGTTTGGCGCCATGCCGTTTGGCAAAGTGCTGTGCACCTCGGTGAATGACGCCGCACTGCACGGGCTCCCCCACGACTATGCCCTGCAGGATGGCGACCTGCTGAGCCTCGACTTCGCGGCCTCGGTCAACGGTTGGGTGGCCGACTCCGCGGTGTCACTCGTCGTGGGAACGGCGCGCCCGGAGGACCTCGCGCTCATCGACACCACGGAGCGCGCCCTGGATGCCGGAATTGCCGCGGCCGTCGTCGGAAACCGCATGGGCGATGTTTCCGCCGCGATCGGGGCGGTCGCCAGGGAAGCGGGACTGACCATCAACACCGATTTCGGCGGCCATGGCGTCGGACACACCATGCACGGTGACCCGCACGTTCCCAACGACGGCCGACCGCGTCGGGGCTACCCGCTCAAACCCGGGCTGGTATTCGCGATCGAGCCGTGGTTCATGCACACGACCGATCAGATTTTCACCGACCCGGATGGCTGGACGCTGCGCAGCATGGATGGTTCGCGTTCGGCGCACGCAGAGCACACCATTGCTGTCACCAGGGACGGGCCGGTCATCCTCACCGCTCGGGACTGATCGTTCCGGACGGATGCCGATCCAGCAGGTCGGGACGGATTCTGCGCGTGCGTTCGAGTTGTTGCTCTTTCCGCCATGCGGCAACAGCGCCATGGTTTCCGCCCAGCAACACAGACGGCACATCAAGCCCCTGCCAGGATGCCGGCTTCGTGTACGACGGATACTCCAGCAACCCAGCGCTGTGCGATTCCTCAACGAGGCTCTCCGGATTGCCCACGACGCCGGGAATGAGTCGACCGATCGCTTCGATCATGGCCATCGCCGCAATTTCGCCGCCATTCAGCACGTAATCCCCGAGACTCACGAGCCGCACGCGAGCGAGCGACGAGGCGTACTCGAAAACGCGTTCATCGATTCCTTCGTAGCGCCCGCATCCGAAGACGAGGTGCGATTCCGACGCAAGAGACTGCGCCATCGACTGGGTGAACAACTCGCCCGCGGGCGAGGGAAATACGATGGTCGCGCTGTGCGTCTGCGCCACATCCGGTGTTGAGGTGGCGTCGGCCAACGCGTCGTGCGCTCGACTCCCGAGGATGTTCGAAAGCGCCTCGCCCCACGGTTCCGGTTTCATCACCATGCCGGCCCCGCCTCCGTAAGGGGTGTCGTCGACGGTGCGATGTCGATCGTGGGTGAAGTCGCGCAAGTTGTGCACGTTCAGTTCGAGCAGGCCCGACTCGCGCGCCTTACCCAACAGCGACACGTCGAGTACGGAGAAAAACTCCGGAAAGATCGAAACGATGTCGATGCGCATGGATGCCAGTTTACGGAGCGATTTCCGGGTCCTCCGGCACGGGCTCGAAGAGGCCGACCGGAGGCGTGACCGTGATTACGCCCGCAGCGAGGTCCACCTTCGGCACAATCGCCTTCACGAAGGGAACCATGACATCGCCGGACTCGGTCGCCACATGAAGCAGGTCCTGCGCGGGCAAGTGGTCAAGCCGCGCGACAGTCCCCACCTTCACGCCGTCACGCACAACGTCCAGTCCGATGAGCTGATGGTCATACCACGCATCCTCTTCGACCGGTGCCTCGTCGGGGTTGTGATCGACGAGCAGGATCGCCTTGAGCAGGCTCTCCGCGCTCGTGCGATCTTCTATGCCCTTGAAGAACGCCACCGGATGCGTGTTGAACCATTTGAGCTCAAGCAGTTCCAGAGTCTTGTCGTGCCACGGAGAACTCTCCGGCACCTGCAGGTAGAACACGGCACCGGGAACGAATCGGCGATCCGGGTCGTCCGTGTACAACTCGATCTTGATCGCTCCCTTGAGGCCGTGCGCCTTGGTGAGTCGACCTACCCGCAGGCGGGTGTTTTCTGACTTGGCTCTAGGAGAAATCAGTGTCCACCACGTCGACGCGAACCTTCTGCCCATCGGCAAGAGCACTCACGAGCGTACGCAGCGCCTTCGCGGTGCGTCCGGCGCGACCGATAACGCGGCCGAGATCCTCGGGGTTCACACGAACCTCGAGCACCTCTCCCCGCGAAGAGCTCTTGGCGACAACCTGGACCTCATCCGGATGATCGACGATTCCCTTGACGAGGTGTTCCAGCGCGGCAGCAAGCATCGCTAAGCCTTGTCGGCGCCGTCAGCGGTTGCGTCGTCAGCCTTCGCGTCGTCCGCGTTTGCGTCGTCAGCCTTTGCGTCGTCAGCCTTCGCGTCGTCCGCGTTTGCGGGAGCGTCGGTTGCGGGAGCCTCTGCGGGAGCGTCGGTTGCGGGAGCCTCTGCGGCATCCGCTGCCGCCTCGTCCGCCGCAGGAGCTTCGGCTTTGGCGGGCGTCTCGGCTTTGGCGGGCGTCTCAGACTTCGGCTTGAGTACCGGCTTCTTCTTCTCGTCGGCCTGGAATTCCGGCTTGGGTGCGGCGGTGCGAACCGTGCTTTTCGCATCCTTCTCGCCCTTGAATGTTCCCCAGTCGCCGGTGAGCTTCAGCAGCGCCATCACCTGCTCGGTCGGCTGCGCGCCGACACCAAGCCAGTAGAGCGCTCGCTCCGACTTGACTTCGATGATCGAGGGCTCTTCGGTGGGGTGGTACTGACCGATCTCTTCGATCACCCGGCCGTCGCGCTTGGTGCGCGAATCAGCAACAACGATGCGGTAGTGCGGTGAGCGAATCTTGCCCAGTCGCTTCAAACGAATTTTTACAGCCACAATTCTCCGTAAGTTTCTAGTGTTGGTCGCGAACGGCCGTGGGCGTAGGGGCACACTCGGCGAAAGCATTGATGGATTCCACGGCAGCCGATAGAGGGTCGGGCTCGCCGGGACTCGACGTTCTATTGTGGCAGATTTTGCGAGGCTTCGGTAACCGCAGTGGTTCCGGGTTCCGGAGCCACCGCAATGGGCACCCGGCGCTCACGGGAACGTCGCCTCGACAGAGCGACCCCGACGAGGCAAATGACGCCGCCGACTATCGCGAGAAGCGTGGGCACCTCGCCGAAAGCGAGAAAGCCGAAGAGGATCACGAGGGCCGGCACCGCGTAGGTGGTCACGCCCAGTTGCCCGGCAGGCATTTTTGACAGGGCATACCCCCAGGTCGTGAATGCGAGCGATGTCGGGATGGCGCCGAGATAGACGACTCCGAGGATTGCGCTCAGCGGAGCCGCCTGAACTTCCGCAACGAGCCCTCCCGTGAACGGCAGGCAGGCCGCCGCGCCGATCGCGCAGCCCATCCACGTCACCTGGGTGGAAGGTATGCGGCGCATCAGCCGTTTCTGAGACAACACGCCGATCGTGTAGGTGACGGCGGCGGCGAGCGCCCACAGGATCCCCACTCCATTGCCCAGGCCGGCGAGTCCGGAGCTCACTCCGATCAGCACAACTCCCCCAAAAGAAACACCGGCGCCAATCGCAAGCCACTTCGGCACCCCTTCGCCGAGGAAAATGCCCGCGCCGAGGGCGATGAGGATAGGCCCGATGTTCACGATCATGGCTGTCGTTCCGGCATCCAGCGTGTGCTCCGCGATGTTCAGGGTGACGTTGTACGCCCCGAACCACGCAACCCCGTAGACGATGATGAGCACCCACTCGTTGCGGTTCGGCCGAACCCAGGTGCGGCCGACGAGCAGAAGCGAAAGCAGCACCGTTCCGACGAGCAGCCGGCCGAGCGCGAGTTCGCCACCCCCCAGGTGCTCACCCACGCCTCGAATCACCACGAAGGCACTCGCCCATGCGAGAACCGTGACGATGATCGCAAGGATCACGCGCAGACTCACCGAGGTCGTTGCGCGCTCAGTCTGAAAAGTAGTGCTCACCTGCACACACTATTGCCGAGCGACGACATTGTGCTGGTCGCGCCAGGCGAGCCAGTCGCGCACGGGTCCAAGGTCATGCTGCGGCCCGCTTACCTGAATCGTGAACATGCTCGCACCCAGGGCAACCTGCTCGTCGGCATCCTCGTGCGAACGCTGCCGAATCTCCGTCGACACCTCGATCTCGCCCATGTCCCGGCCGACTTCCGCACAGTGCGCCTCGAGAATGCCGAGCTTGCGCTCGAGCGTCTCGGCGTCGCTGAAGCTGTGCCAGATGTCGGCGTGTTCGGCGACGATCCGAAGCGTCTTCTTTTCACCGCCGCCGCCGATCAGGATCGGAATGTCGCGCGTAGGTGCGGGGTTCAGCTTCGTCCAGCGCTCGCGGATGATCGGCACGTCGCGCGCGAGAGCGTCGAGCCTGGAGCCCTTCGTGCCGAAGTCGTAACCGTACTCATCGAAGTCGCGCTCGAACCAACCCGATCCGGTTCCGAAAATGAACCGGCCCACTCCCCCGTTCGAGCCGGCGCTGATGTGATCGATCGTGCGTGCCATATCGGCCTGAAGGTTCGGGTTGCGGTACGCGTTGCAATTGACGAGGCAACCCAGTTCGACGCCCGAGGTCTGCTCGGCGATCGCGGCGAGCATCGTCCACGCCTCGAAGTGCAGGCCGTCCGCGTCACCGGAGAGCGGGAAGAAGTGGTCCCAGTTGAACACGATGTCGACGCCGAGTTCCTCGCACGCCGACACCGTGTCCCTGATCTTGTCGTAGCTGGCATGTTGCGGCGCGATCTGAACGCCGATGCGGAGGGGTCGAGAAGTCATCCGTCCAGCCTAAGCGGTGACCTTCCGTTCCTTCAGTAGGGCAACAATCATGGGCGCGAACGTCGCGACGACGGCAATCATCTGCACAATGCCGGCCACCGTCCCTCCGACAAAGCTCGCTACGACCATGATGATGGCGGCGACGGGCACCCAGACGGGAACCAGCTTCGCCCGGCGTAGTCCCACTGTGAGCAATATTGGCCCGAGCGAGAAGCCGACGAGGAATCCGTAGAGAAGCACGCTCGACAGGATGCTGGAGTCGTCTGCCCGCAAGACAGCGAGACCGTCCTCCGGGGAAAGCCCGGATGCGGCAATGTCGGCAATGAGGCCGAAGAAGATCGCAAGGTGCCCAACGCCCGCAATGAGTCCGGCAGCGGTGAGATAGCCGCCGATGGTAGCGAGAGTCCACCCTTTCGCGCGCACAAGCAGGGTGACGGAAACAATGCCGCCCACCCAGGCAAGGGGACCGAGAACGGCGAGAAGGCTCACGATCAGCCACGCCGTGGGGTTCTGCTGGGCAACGTCGATCGGGGTCCCGGATGGGTCACTCGGTTGCACAAACCACTGAATGATGGTTGCCGCGATGAGGCTCACCATTCCGAGAATCATTCCGCCGACTCCGGCATTGCGCCAGAAGCGTTCTGCTGCTGTTGACATGGACATTCACCTTTCGTTTGGGCACCACGCGGTGCTGCAGTGAGCTTCTCGAAAACGCGGTCGGTTCCGCGTCGTCGATGCGGGCGATTGACCGGGGCCGCTGGAGTGATTCAGGCGCAGGCGCCCTCGCCATTTCGGACGACGACATTCATCCAAATGGGCGACGACGTGAGGAAGAATCGCGCAATAGAGTGGGGAAATGTTGGGTGGAATCGCGCCGTGGCTGGGTCGGAAACACTGGGGTTTCCCGCGCGGTGACCTCGTGCTTGCCGGGCTGGCCTGCGTTGTTGCGGTGGCGAGCGTTGTGACCGGAAACCCCAATGAAGGCCCGCTCGTCGTCACACTCCCCGTCGCCGTCGCGTCGACGCTTGCCCTGACGTGGCGCACGAGAATGCCCGTCGTGACCGTCGTGGTCATTCTCGCGGCAGGCGTCGCCCAACTGATTCTGGCTGAGCCCACCGGGTCGCTGTGGTCGCTCGTAGTCTCCGTCATCGCGATGTACTCCCTCGCCGCGCATTACACCGAAGGAATGGCCGCTCTCGTCGGCGCCCTCATGGTCGCGACGATCCTCGTCGAGGAGAAAGTTTCAGCGGGGCAGGACTACCTGTTCATCATTCTGCTGTTCGGCGGGGTCTGGCTCCTTGGCAGGGCAAGCCGGCTGTGGCGAGGACGCGTGTCGAAAGCCGAACTGCACCAGCGAGACCTAGCGCTCCTGGCGGTCTCGGACGAGCGCGTGCGCATCGCGAGGGAGCTCCACGATGTCGTCGCCCACAGTTTGAGCGTCATCGCCGTGCAGGCGGATGCTGCGGGGGCCGCACTGGAGAAGGACCCGGCGCGCGCACGAGAGCCGCTCAGGGTCATCCACGAGACCGCGCGCTCCTCCCTCGGCGAGATACGCGACATGCTCAACCTGCTTCGTGCTGACGACGGCGAGTTCCGACCGGCACCGGGACTCGACGCGATCGGCGATCTTCTCGCTTCCGCAAAGGATGCGGGGTTGACGGTAGACGCGGCAGTCCAGCTGAATGGCCGGGTGATCCAGCCGGTCGTGGATCTCGCCGCGTACCGCATCGTGCAGGAAGCGCTCACCAACGTGGCCCGCCATGCCGGGCCGGTGCACGTCACGGTCACCGTGGAGGCAGCGGAACACTCCCTCGACCTCTCGGTCGAGAATGACGCAGGACCTGCGCCCCGGAAAGTCGCCAGCGCCGGGGTCGGGCTCCTGGGCATCCGCGAGCGGGTCAACCTCCTCGGTGGAAGCCTCGATGCGGGCGCGGTTGACGGCGGCGGGTTTCGACTCGCCGCTCGACTTCCCCTCGACGGGAGAGCACCGTGACGACTGTCCTGCTGGTCGACGACCAGGAACTTGTGCGCACCGGTTTTCGCCTCATCCTCGACCTCGAGCCCGGAATTGAGGTGGTGGGTGAGGCATCAAACGGCGCGGAGGGCGTGCGGCTCGCATCGGAACTGCACCCCGACGTGATCCTCATGGACGTGCGGATGCCCGTGCTCGACGGCATCCGCGCGACGGAACAGATTGTCGCCGGAGGTTCGGCCTCCCGCGTGCTCATCCTGACGACGTTCGACCTCGACGAGTTCGTGTACGACGCGCTGCGGGCCGGGGCGAGCGGGTTCCTGCTGAAGGACGCGCCGCGCGACCAGCTCATTGCCGCAGTGCGAGTGGTCGCGGGCGGGGAGTCGCTTCTGGCACCGCCCATCACGCGCAGGCTCATTGAACGCTTCATCGCTCAACCGACGCCGGGCCGGCTTCCGGATGCGGTGGCCGCGCTCAGCGACCGCGAGCGCGAGGTGCTGGGCCTGCTCGCCCGCGGGTCATCCAACTCCGAAATTGCCACTGAGCTTTTCGTGAGCGACGCGACAGTGAAAACTCATGTCGCGCGACTCCTCGCCAAGCTCGGTGTGCGCGACCGAATGCAGGCCGTCATCCTCGCGTATGAGTCCGGTTTCATCACACCCGGTGAGCGGTCCTCCGCCGAGCCGGGGTGAGAGTATGAGCACGTGGAACAGGAAACATTCGAATCCCACAGTGTAGTGGCGGCCGACTTCTCACAGTTCTATGTTCGAATTCGTGGCGGGCTATCGCCGGTAGCTGATGACGACGAGCTATCACTCGCCTACTACTTCGAACCAAACTCCTCGCAAGTTCCAAACGGACTCCTACTCCTTTCTGCGGCGCGGCAATGGGGTTATCTGCCAGTGACTGTTCGGGTCACCGCGATGCGACCATCCGCACTGGAGAGTTCGTGGCGCGATGTCGTGGAGATTTCTCTCTGTGCCACCGACCACGTGACCGTTACGGGATGGGAGGAAACCGGCCTGGAGGAAGCGTTGCCACTCATCGACGGGCGAAATTACCGACTCCGATATTCGATCTCGGATGCAGACGATGTCGATGACGATCTGTCCGTCAGTCCACGGGAAAAATACCTGGTTGAGTTGTGGCCCGAGGAATTTTCGCCCGCAGCCGTGATTACGCAATTGACGAAGAAAGGCAGGTATTGGCGCATCTCAATGGGCCTCGACCAAATAGGGTCGGAGATTTACCATCGCAATGATGGCGCGACCCTGACTGAGCGAGTCTCGGAGTTTGCCAACCGGGCTTTTTCGGCTTTCCCCGACCTTCACGCCAACGTGGTGGACGACATGCCGGGTGCGCGGAGCTCGATGGCGTCAACCGCCGTCATGCTTGCACCGGTCCCTCGAATGTCGACCATGGATTTGGTGTCACAACGTGAGTACGCGGCCAGGGTCATGTCGGACATCACTAAGCTTCTCGTCGAATGTGCAATGAAACATCCCCGGAACTCAATGCCAGAAAGTTAGCGGCCGAGAATTTTTTGCAGTGCGGCCAACTCCTCGTCCGTGGGCCCCCCAGCATTCGCGGGCGAGCCGCCTGATCCCAGTCCGAATCCAGACCCCGCAGGACGGGCAGTCTTGGGCGCCGCCGCGAGTGCGGCTTCCTCCGCCGCACGCTTAGCCGGGTTCCCCGACCGCGAACCCTTTTTCTTCTGCTGCTTCTTTTTGCCGCCGCCCGCGTAACCCGCACCGGGAATGGGACCCATGCCTGGCACTTGAGGCACGCCGCCCTTCGCGACGGTCTTCATCATCTTCGCCGCCTGCTCGAAACGGTTCACAAGCGCGTTGACTTCGGTCACGGTCATCCCCGAGCCCTTGGCGATCCGCAGCCGACGCGAACCGTTGAGCAGTTTCGGCTGACGCCGTTCGGTCGGCGTCATCGAGTAGATGATCGCCTCGGTGCGGGTGATCTCGCGCTCGTCGAAGTTGTCGAGCTGCTGGCGCATCCCCTTGGCCCCCGGCAGCATCCCGAGCATACTCTTGATCGAGCCCATGTTCTTGAGCTGCTGCATCTGAGCGAGGAAGTCCTCGAGCGTGAAGGTGTCGGTCGCGAACTTCTCCGCGACCTTCTTCGCCTCCTCCTCGTCGAAGGTCTTCTGCGCCTGCTCGATGAGCGTGAGGATGTCACCGAGGTCGAGAATCCGGCTCGCCATGCGGTCCGGGTAGAACGGCTCGAAGTCGCCGAGACCCTCCCCGGTGCTCGCGAACATGATCGGGCGTCCGGTCACCGAAGCGACGGAGAGCGCCGCGCCACCGCGCGCGTCGCCGTCGAGCTTGGTGAGCACGACGCCCGTAAAGTCCACGCCGTCCTGAAATGCCTTGGCCGTAGCGACGGCATCCTGACCGATCATGGCGTCGATGACGAAGAGCACCTCGTCGGGGTCGACGGCCTTGCGGATGTCGGAAGCCTGCTTCATGAGCTCGGCGTCGACGCCCAGGCGGCCGGCCGTGTCGACGATGACCGTGTCGTACTGGCGGCGCTGCGCCTCCTTCACGCCGTCTTTCGCGACCTTGACCGGATTGCCTACCCCGTTCCCGGGCTCCGGCGCCCACACGGGAACTCCCGCCTGTTCGCCGACCACCTGGAGCTGCGTGACCGCGTTCGGTCGTTGGAGGTCCGCCGCGACGAGCATCGGGGTGTGCCCTTCCCCCGCGAGCCATTTGGCGAGCTTGCCTGCAAGCGTGGTCTTTCCCGCGCCCTGAAGACCGGCAAGCATGATGACGGTCGGCGGGTTCTTCGCGAACTCCAGGCGACGCTGCTGCCCGCCGAGAATAGCGACAAGCTCGTCGTTGACAATCTGCACGACCTGCTGGGCCGGGTTGAGCGCCTTGTTCACTTCATCGCCGAGCGCACGTTCGCGCACGCGCCCGATGAAGTCCTTGACCACGTCGATGGCGACGTCGGCGTCCAAAAGTGCACGGCGAATCTCGCGCACCGTGCCGTCGACATCGGCCGGGGTCAGTTTGCCCTTGCCCCGCAGTTTCTTGAACGCGTCGGTAAGGCGGTCCGTGAGGTTTCCAAAAGTGGCCATGGTGCCCACCAGTTTAATGGTTGGAATGCTGCGAGCTCGATCCACGGCGATAAAGTTGGCCAATGCGACACGGCATCGTCATTCTCCCCCAGCACTCGTGGCGTGATGCGAAACCCCTCTGGCAGCGCGCGGAAGCATTGAACTTCGATCACGCGTGGACGTACGACCACCTGTCGTGGCGCAGTCTCGCCGACGAGCCGTGGGGAGCCACAATTCCCACGCTGACCGCGGCGGCGACGGCGACCACGCGGATAAAGCTCGGCACCTTTGTCACCTCGCCGAACTTTCGACATCCCGTGCCGTTCGCGAAAGACCTCGCAACGGTGGACGACATCTCGGGGGGACGCTTCCTGCTGGGCGTCGGTTCCGGTGGGACAGGATTCGATGCGTTCGTGCTCGGTGAAAGGCAGCTCAGCGGTCGCGAACGCCACGACCGATTTGTCGAGTTCGTGCGAGGTCTGGACGCGCTGCTGCGATTCGAGGAGCCCGGGACGGGCGGAATCAATTTCTACGGAGACTGGTACGCGGCGCACGAAGCTCGCATGGTCGGTGCGCCAGCGCAGCAACCGCGCATGCCGTTCATTATCGCCGCCGACGGGCCGAAGGGATTGCAACTCGTTGCCGAACTCGCCGACGGCTGGGTGACGCTCGGCAGGCAGTCCGAGACCCCCGACCAATGGTGGCACTCGGTGGCCGAGGTTTCCCGCAGGCTCGATGACTCCCTCGCCGCGCACGGACGGGATTCCGCCACCCTCGATCGCTATCTCAACCTCGATGCGCACTATTACGCGTTGCAGAGCATAGACACGTGGGAGGATGCCGTAGGTCGCGCTGCCGAGCTCGGCTTTACGGATCTCGTCACCCATTGGCCGCGGAGAGAAGGTGTCTACGCGGGGTCGGAAGAAATTCTGGTCCAGGTCGCCCGGCGCTTCTCGCGCTAGCGTGGAGACATGACTTCCTCTCTCGTGCTCCCGTTCGGCGGGCATCATCCTGCAGTGAACGATTCGGCCTGGGTCGCGCCCAACGCCACCCTCATCGGCAACGTGACGCTGGACGCTGAGTCGAGCGTGTTCTATGGCGCAGTGTTGCGCGGCGACACCGACGCCATTGCGCTCGGCGCTCGCAGCAATCTTCAGGACAATGTCGCCGTGCATTGCGATACCGGTGTTCCGACGACGATCGGTGCCGGAGTCTCCGTGGGGCACGGTGCCGTAGTGCACGGCTGCACGATCGAGGACGACTGTCTCATCGGCATGCACGCGACGGTCATGAATGGTGCGGTTATCGGCGCAGGTTCACTCGTGGCGGGCGGTGCTGTCGTGCTCGAAGGAACCGTAATCCCGCCGCGCTCGCTCGTCGCCGGCGTGCCCGCCAAGGTGCGCCGCGAGGTCACGGACGACGAGCTCGCGGCGATCCGCCGCAACGCCGACCATTACGTGGAGCTCAGCCGGGCGCACGCTGCGCTGTAGGGTGCTTCCTCGTGCGTCGTGCCAGCACGACGTGCAGCACCCACACCGCAATGGCAAGAAGGCCGAAAACGCCGAAGAGGACGAGCCACCGCACGAAGTCGCCGGGAATTTCTCCCCACGCACTCGGGACGGTGAGCAGAACCAGCATGAATGCGAGCAGCCCCACCGCGTAGCACAGCGCCCACAGCCATTTCTTATACGCGAACAGTTTGTGGCCATCGAGGGCGAGCAAGGGAAGCAACACTAGCGGCAAACTCGCGACGCCTTCGATCGTGACGGCGCTGAAGAACTCCGACGCGGAAACGAAGAACAGGTTTCCGGGCGCCGCTTCGGCCAAAGGTGCCACCAGACTGAAGGCGATCCACGAGATCAGACCGACGGCGAGCCCGAAAGTCGCACCGAGCAAGGCTACGAGCGCATCCCTGCTCCTGGACAGTGCCGTCGCAAAGACGAGGCCCGCAACGAGTCCGAAAATTACGCCGGGGTTGAAGCTCAGAAGCCGTGCGATGAGCACTGCAAGAATGACGAGGGCGAGAGAGCCCCAGCGGAATTTGATTGTGGCGAGCGCATCCGGGTGCCGCTTGCGCACGATGACGCGCACGAGCGACCATGCCGCCACGTTGAAAATCATCAGGGAAAGAAACGCCGTCAGGAGCACTCGCGCCGACATCGCGTTGAGGCCGAAAGCTGGGTCGACGAAACCGCTGATCACGGAGGCGATCATGAGGCCGGGAATGAAGAGCCAGCCAAACATTCGGGCCCGATAGGGTTGCGCTTCAGCGGGACTCTTCGCACCGGACCCCGCGGCCGGGCTGTTCGCCTCGGTGGCCTTCGAATGGGCCTTCCAGCGCCGTCGAAGCCGATCTCGAGCCTGATCGTATGCCGGCCCGATGACGGCGTTCAGAAGCGCGCCCGGATAGCCGATGACGAGCGTCAGCATGACAGCTGCTCCACCGACGAGCGCCGCACCTGCTGGCGTCACGTGAAGGTTGTCGATGGTTTTGAGATCGCTGAGCACGCTCGGATCGGAGAGCCCGTTGGCCGAAAAAGATTCGGTGAGCGATACCGTCACCACGAGGCTGGGGCTGGTGAAGTGTCGTCCATTCGTCGAATACACGGTGCCGTCCGCGTAGCTCAGGCTGATGATGTCGTGGTTCGTTGCCGCGTTTCCGAAGCGTCCCCCCGCGAAGAGCGGTGGTGCCTCGAGGGCAGCAAGTTGATCCGCGGAATACCGCACGCTGTTGCGCATGCCGCTCCCGGTATCGATGGAGGTGATGGCCGCAAAGTTCGTCAGCCACCCCTGTTGCTCGAACGCGTGCACGATACGGACAAGAACGTCGAAGTCGACGTTGGCATAAACGAGTGCGTACTCGACGGCGGATCCCGAGTCCAGGTCGAACGGGCGGTCACTGAGTCGCGCAGCGCAGTCCCACGCCTCCGTCCGCAGGGGCGGCGGCAGATAGCGCAATTCCGGCGTGAAAAACTCGTAGGCGCTCTGGTCGTAATAGCTGCCGATGCAGGCGCTTTCCTCCGCGGTTGCCGGGGTTGCCGCACCCAGCGTCAGTGCGATGATCGCGATCGCGAATATCAGCCGGAGCAACCGTGACATGGATACACGCTAGTGGTTCTCGGGTTTCGCGCAACAGATTTTTTCTCCCGCTTTTGACGGATCAATCGGCACGGACCATCTCGCGAGGCAGTCCACTAAACTTGGGCGGACAACTGTTGTCAACCGGACGCGGGAAACGGAGCGCAGCTGCCATGGAGATAACTCGTTCGTCGGTATCGGGCGTGGGCACAATGCATGACTGCATTACGCGCCGCGGCGCGCACTTTCGGGTGCTTGAAGACAACACCGGCAGTCGCACAATTTACGTTTACGGGCCAGCGGATGCCCGCGACGTCGCCGCCGCGGATGAGGAACTCGTGACGATCGAGCTCGACGAGGACGAAGCCGATATCCTCGCCAATTTGCTGCACAGCAGGCCGATCCCCGACCGTGTCGCGCACCTCGAACGCCGCGTCTCGGAACTTACCGGGGAAGAGAACTGACAGGCGCGGACGGCGGCCGACGTGACCTCCGGGAGACCACATGATTGTTCTCCTCGCCGCGTTCAGTCTCGTGGCCATCGTCGTTCCCTGGCTGACCCGGCTCTGGGGCGTACGGGTATTTCCCCTCGTTGCCGTGGTACCCGCCGCGGCCTTCACCTATACGCTCGCTCAAACGCCCGCGGTTATGGCCGGAGCGCCACCGGCTGAAATCCTGCCGTGGATCTCGCAGCTGCAGCTGGACCTCAGTTTTCGGCTGGACACCCTGTCGTGGCTGCTGGCGCTAATCGTTACCGGGGTTGGCGCGCTCGTCATCATGTATTGCACCAAATACTTCGCCTCGACTGAGGATGGGTTGGGGCGATTCGCGTCGGTGTTACTCGCGTTCACCGGCTCGATGTACGGCCTCGTGATCGCCGACAACGTGTTCCTGCTCTTCATCTTCTGGGAAGCCACGACCGTCTTCTCGTACCTTCTCATCGGCCATTACACCGGGAGGATCGCCAGTCGCGGCGCGGCCCTGCAGGCCCTCATCGTCACCACGGCGGGTGGTCTTGCGATGCTTGTCGGGCTCGTCATACTCGCCGAGGTCGCTGGTACGCCCAACCTTTCCGAGCTGATCCAGCGCGCACCGCAGGGCACATTGGTGACGGTCGCGATCATGCTGATCATCGTGGGGGCGCTCAGCAAGTCGGCAATCGTCCCCTTTCATTTCTGGCTTCCCGCCGCGATGGCAGCGCCGACACCCGTGAGCGCGTACCTGCACGCCGCGGCCATGGTGCAGGCCGGTATTTATCTCATCGCACGCCTTGCCCCCGGGTTCGCGGATACGCCCGGATGGCAGCCTGTACTTCTCGGGCTTGGCGTTTTCACGATGCTCGTGGGCGGATGGCGAGCGCTCACCCAGCACGATTTGAAGCTGCTCCTCGCCTACGGAACCGTGAGCCAGCTCGGGTTCCTCCTGGTCGTGGCAAGTTTCGGCACCCGTCTGGCGGCGCTCGCGTGCGTTGCACTGCTCCTCGCCCACGCACTCTTCAAAGCGGCCCTGTTTCTCATTGTCGGCATCATCGACCATCGGGCAGGAACGCGCGACTTGCGCAAGCTCAGCGGCCTCGGCCGGGAGGCGCCAGTTCTCGCCATCATCGCCACGCTCGCGACGGCATCGATGATCGGCATCCCGTTGACGGCTGGCTTCGTCGCGAAAGAAGCGGTGCTCAGCGGTTTTCTTGAGAGTGCGTCATTCGGGTCGCCACTTGGCTGGTTGGCTCTGATCGGGGTGGCAGCCGGCTCCGTGCTCACCGTCGGTTACAGTGCTCGATTTCTCTGGGGTGCACTGGCACGCAAGAAAGGCGTCGAAAGCGTGCGCGCTATTGACGAGAGCGGATGGTTCCTCCTCGCGCCGGGGTTGCTCGCCGTCGCCGGAATAGTGCTGGCACCACTGTTTGAGCCTGTTGGCCGTGCGCTTGAAGGATATTCCTCGCAGTTTCCCGCCGGTGGCCACGAATACACGCTCGCGCTCTGGCACGGATTCGATGCCGCACTTCTTGTTTCAACGCTCACGCTGCTCGGCGGGCTCGCACTTTTCGTAGCGCGTGCTCCGATCTTTGCCGCGCAATCGCGCGTTCCCGCCGTCGTCGACGCGGGCAAGCTGTATCAAAAGTTGCTACGCGCAATGGACCGACTTGCGGGACGCGTGACGGCGACAACGCAGCGCGGGTCACTGCCCTTCTACCTCGCCGTTATTCTGCTCGTTCTGGTCGGCTCCGTCAGTACAACAC
This sequence comes from Agreia sp., assembly GCA_044464485.1. GTDB lineage: Bacteria > Actinomycetota > Actinomycetes > Actinomycetales > Microbacteriaceae > Terrimesophilobacter. The sequence continues at coordinate 61,086 of JBIQLG010000001.1, read as the reverse complement.
TCGCGCTGAATCGAACCTGGCCGAGCACGTTCACGCCCTTTGACAACCCCGCGCAACTCGCGATCGGTCTGATCATGGTCGTCGCGACCCTGGCACTGGCGGTGGCGGGAAAGCGATTCCAGGCTGCGCTGCTGGTCGGGGTGACCGGTTATGGAATGGCCGCCCTGTTTGCGTTTCACGGCGCACCGGATCTCGCCCTCACCCAGGTGCTTGTGGAAACCGTCACGCTCATCGCCTTCGTCCTCGTACTTCGACGCCTTCCGCCGAGGCTGAGTAAGGTGCACGGCAGCGAACACCACGTCGTGAGGGCGATCATCGGCGCGGCGGTTGGCCTGTTCATGGCCGTGGTCGCGGTTGTCGCACTCGGCGCACGAACCGCATCGCCCATCGCCCTGGCTCTGCCGGAACTCGCCCACAAGCTCGGCCACGGCGACAATGTGGTCAACGTCGTGCTTGTCGACATCCGCGGCTGGGACACCCTCGGCGAACTCTCGGTGATTGTCGCGGCAGCGACCGGCGTGGCCAGTCTCGTGTTTCTGCGGACTCGCACCGACAACCTCCCCCGCACCCCGCAGGGCCGACGCCGACGGTCACTGCGTGCACGGCTTAAGCCGTCGCGGGAAATTATCGCCGCCGAGTATGTTCCCGGCGTTCAGGATCCGTCGACGCGAAACGCCTGGCTGCTTGCCGGGCGAAAGCTCGCGCCCGAAAACCGGTCCATCCTGCTCGAAGTTGTCATTCGGCTGCTGTTTCACGCGCTCGTCGTACTTTCCGTCTACGTCCTGTTCGCCGGCCATAACCTTCCAGGCGGCGGATTCACCGGAGGGCTGGTCGCCGGTCTTGCGCTCGCCGGCCGATACCTTGCCGGTGGCCGCTTCGAACTGGGTGCCGCCGCACCGCTGGATGCCGGAAAGCTTCTGGGGGTTGGACTCATCCTCGCGGCGGGCACAGCCACCGCCCCGCTGCTGTTCGGCGCACAAGCGCTCACCTCGACCTGGTTTGAGGCTACGGTTCCTGTGCTCGGACACCTCGAATTTTCCACCTCCACAATTTTTGACATCGGCGTTTACCTCGTCGTGGTGGGCATGGTTTTGGATGTGCTTCGAAGTCTTGGTGCCGAAGTGGACCGACAGCAGGAAGAGGAATCGGAAGCCCTACAGAGCGGGAGCACGATATGAGCGCATCCCTGACTCTCGTCGCGATCATGGCGGTGATGTACACCGTCGGCGTCTACCTGCTGCTCGAGCGCAGCATGACTCGCGTGCTGCTCGGATTTCTTCTCGTGGGCAACGCGACAAATCTGCTGATCCTCATCGTTTCGGGTCCCGCCGGCGTTGCTCCGTTCTTTGGCGAAGAGAGCGACATGGCCGATCCGCTCCCGCAAGCTTTCGTGCTCACTTCCATTGTCATCACGTTTGGCATTTCGGCATTTCTCATGGCGCTCATCTACCGGTCGTGGCGCCTTGCGAGTGCGGATGACGTGAAGGATGACTCCGAAGACATGGCAGTCGGCCGCCGCCGCGTCTCGGTCACCGCGGAACGCGATATCGCCGCGGATGACACCGAGTTCGGGACTCGCGCGACCGCGGCCGTCTCCACGGCGTTGGATCTCGACGAGCAGGAACGGCTCCAGGATCAGGAGAGCATCACCGAACAACTGAGATTGCAACAATTGATGGACGATGACGGAGGTGACTCGTGAATGCGCTGACCCCGCTCGTTGTTCTGCTGCCGCTGCTCGGCGCCGCGGCGGCGCTCACCCAGGCCAAACGGCCGCGCGTTCAGACGCTCATCGCTGTCGGCGTGATCACCGCAGTTCTCGCCATCAGCATCGCCCTGCTGGTTGCCGTCGATGTCAACGGCGCGATAGCGATCGATCTCGGCGGCTGGAACGCGCCCTTTGGAATTGTGCTCGTCGTCGACCGGCTCGCCGCTCTGTTGCTCGTGGTCTCCGCAGCCGTTCTGCTGGCAGTCCTCGTGTTCTCCGTGGGCCAGGGACTCGCCGACGGGGATCGCGAAACGCCGGTGTCAATTTATTACCCGACCTACCTCATCCTCGCTGCTGGCGTGTTCAACGCGTTCGTCTCTGGCGACCTGTTCAACCTTTACGTGAGTTTCGAAATCCTGCTCGTGGCCAGCTTCGTGCTCATCACCGTGGGAGGCACCGAGCTGCGAATCCGGGCCGGAACCGTCTATATCGTGGTGAGCGTCGTCTCGTCCGTCATTTTTCTCGCCGCAATCGCCATGATCTACGGAGCCACGGGCACGGTGAACATCGCGCAGCTTTCGGTGCGGCTCGCCGATCTCCCGCCCGACATTCAGCTTGTGTTGCACGTCATGCTTCTCGTGGCCTTCAGCATCAAGGCGGCCGTGTTCCCCTTATCGTTCTGGCTGCCGGACTCGTATCCGACCGCGCCGGCGCCCGTCACCGCCGTGTTCGCGGGGCTGCTCACGAAGGTGGGCGTGTACGCGATCATGCGCACGGAAATGATCATGTTCCCCGGTGGAGCGCTGAACACCGTGATCCTGATCGTGGCCGCCATCACGATGATCGTCGGCATTCTCGGTGCGATAGCGCAGTCGGATATCAAACGGCTTTTGTCGTTCACGCTCGTGAGCCACATCGGGTACATGCTGTTCGGCATCGGTCTGGGTACCGCCGCAGGCCTCTCCGCGGCCACCTACTACATCGTGCACCACATCACCGTGCAGACGACGCTCTTCCTCGCCACCGGGCTCGTCGAACGCCAGGGCGGTACGACGGGAATCAACCGACTCGGCGGCATGCTGAAAGCGAGCCCGCTCGTCGGAATCCTGTTCTTCATTCCCATGCTGAGCCTTGGCGGCATTCCGCCGTTCTCCGGCTTCCTCGGAAAGCTTGCGCTGTTTGAAGCGGGGGCCCAGGTCGGATCCGCCCTGTCATGGATTCTCATCGCCAGCGGCGCGATCGTCTCACTCCTCACGCTCTACGCTCTTGCGCGCGCGTGGAGCATGACGTTTTGGCGGCACTCGGATGAGGTTGCGGGCTACGAGAATCCATTGCCCGCGCACGCTCCCATGGGCATTGCGACGGCAGTCAATTCCGTTCGCAGCATTCCCCGCATCATGGTCGGCGCAACCATCGCCATGGTCGCGGTGAGCGTGGCACTCACGATCTTTGGCGCGCCGCTGTTCGACCTGAGCTCGCGTGCGGGCGACAACATCGCGGGTCCCGAATACTACATCTCGACGGTCTTTCCGGGAGTCACGCAATGACGCGCTCGGGAGCACACGAGGAAACGAACACGATCGAGAGCGGCCAGCAACCCGCCACTCGACGCGAAGTTCGGCGGAGCCTGTGGAAGCAATTGCCGCTTCTCCTCGGGCTCGTCGTGCTGTGGGCGGTGCTCTGGGGAAACCTGACCGTGCTGACCGTCATCACAGGGCTGGTCGTGGCTCTTATCGTCACGAGAGTCTTTTACCTTCCGCCGGCCGACCTGTCTGGCCGGATAAACCTCTGGTACGCACTCGTGTTCACGACGCACTTTTTGCTCGACGTCGCCGTCGCGTCGTTTACCGTCGCCTTTCAGGCTCTGAACCCGCGGCCGATTCCGCAATCCTCGGTAATCGGCATCCAATTGCGGACCCGCTCGGATCTCATCATGACGCTGGATGCCATCGCGATGTCGCTCGTGCCCGGCTCCCTTGTTGTCGAGGCCGATAGGGAGCGCGGGATCCTTTATCTGCACACTTTTGACACCCGAACTGCCGACGACGTCGAAGCGATGCGTGCGAAGGTTCTCGTTGTGGAAGCGCGAATCGTTCGCGCCATCGGCTCGCGCGAGGATCTCGCGCGCATTCATGAAAGCGAGGGTCAATCGTGAAGGAATGGGTTTTTCTCGCTGTCGGAGTGATGCTCGCCGCTGCGGCCGCCATGGCGTTGTTTCGCATCATTCGCGGTCCATCAATTCTCGACAGGATGATCTCGGCCGACATGCTTCTCACCACCTTCATCTGCGCGATGGGAGCCGAAATGATCTACAACTCCCACACACGAACCCTTCCCGCCATGCTCGCGGTCGCGGCTACCGCGTTTCTGGCATCCGTTGTGGTCGCGCGATACGTGTCGAGGAAAAGGCAATCATGAGCAGCGAGTTCGTCATGGACGTCCTTACCGGAGTCTCGCTGATTCTCGGCGCGTTCCTCTCCCTCGCCGCCGGCGTAGGGCTCCTCCGCTTTCCTGACGCGATCGCGCGAATGCACGCGACGACTAAGCCGCAGATCCTCGGTCTCGCCTTCATCCTCCTGGGTGTTGCACTTCAGGAGCGACGGCTGGCCACGATTCTGGTACTCGTGACTCTCCTCGCTTTCCAGATGATGACCGCGCCCATTTCTGCGCACATGATCGGCCGAGCCGGCTATCGAACGGGTGTCATCGCCCCTGGTTCGCTTCTCGTCGACGAACTCGGTGAGGCGGTCGAACGAGCACAGGCAGAACAACCCGACGCGGAGTGACCTCAGCCCACGAGGTTCTGAACGAACACGTGCGGTGTGAAGCCGGTGAGGTCGCCGATGCCTTCACCCTGGCCGACAAGCTTGATGGGAATCCCGGTTTTCTCCTGCACCGCAAGCACGAAGCCGCCCTTCGCCGACCCGTCGAGCTTCGTGAGGACAAGCCCCGTGACGCCAGCGTGTTCGATAAACGCCTCGGCCTGAGCGAGACCGTTTTGGCCGGTCGTCGCATCCAGCACAAGCAGAACTTCTGCGATCTCCGCCTGCTTTTCCAGCACGCGACGAATCTTCGCGAGTTCATCCATGAGGCCGCTCTTGGTTTGCAGGCGGCCCGCGGTATCGATAAGCACGATGTCAATGCCTTCGCGCTGCGCTTTCTCCACGGTTTGAAACGCGACGGATGCCGGGTCCTGGCCCTGCTGCTGCGGCGTGACGATGCGTGCGCCACCTCGCTCCGCCCATGTCGCCAACTGCTCCACCGCTGCCGCGCGGAAAGTGTCTGCCGCGCCAACGACAACGCTCCGACCATGGTTCGCCAAGAACTTCGCGAACTTTCCAATTGTGGTGGTCTTGCCCACGCCGTTGACACCGACGACGAGCACAACCGCCGGGCGAGCCGTGAGGCGCAGAGTGGGGTCGAGTTTCGCGAGCCGCTCTTCGAGGGTTTCGCGCAGCATCCGCTTGAGGTCCGTGGGATCCGTGGTGCGAAACCGCTCCACGCCGCCGCGAAGTTCCGCGATGACGGAATCGGTGACATCCGGCCCGAAGTCGGCAGAAATGAGCGCGTCTTCAAGGTCTTCCCAGGTTTCCTCGTCGATGGTCTTTTTCGCAAAAAGCCCGCGGAGTGATCCGCCCAAAGACCAGGGTTGTGTGCGCTCCGCCATGACAGTGATCTTAGTTGGCGACCTGGGGGGCTGCCCGGAACTGGATTGCCGACCAGACCGTGACCACCCCCACGAGCAGCAGGCACGCGACCCCCAGACCCGAGTAACCCACGAGCGCGAGGACGGGTCCGGCGAGGGCACCGAAAACGGCTGCCGTCGAATTCATGAGCAGGTCAGAAACACCCTGCAGTCCGGCGCGATCATCCACCGGAGCGGATTCGGCCACGAGAGTCGAGCCTGCGATCGTGGACGCCGACCAGCCCAGCCCGAGTAGAATGACGCTCACGATGACGAGCACGCGCGATTCAGCGCCGATCCACGCCAGAAGGAGTGACAGCACGAGCACCGCCTGCCCCGCCAGAATCGTCGGGATGCGTCCCCAGCGGTCGGCAAGCCATCCGAACATCGGCGAGAGCGAATACATCCCCGCAATGTGCAGGCTCAGCGCGAATCCGACGATCACGAGCGTCGCGCCGTGACCGTAAAGGTGCACGGGAGTCATCGACATCATGGCGACCATGGTTGCGTGGCTGAAAGCGACGGCAACCACGGCGTACCGTGCCAGGGGGTTCACCCTCAGCGTCGCGAGCCCGTGGCGAGGCGGGGCAGCGCCGTTGCGCGGTGGAGCATTCTTCAACGCGGTGAGCAACGGGTCGGGTCGAAGTCCGAAAAAGTAGACCAGCATTGCGGCAATTTGCGCTCCCACCGTGAATACGAATGGGCCCGTGAGCGTGGGCAGCCCCACGCTTTGGCCGATCATTTCCCCCGGTTCGATGAGGTTCGGGCCAAGAACCGCGCCGATCGTCGTCGACCACACAACGAGTGACAACTGCCGCGCGCGGTGCAGGGGAAGCGCGAGGTCGGTGGCGGCAAATCGCGCCTGCAGGTTCGTGGCCGAGCCGGCGCCCGCGAGCGCAAGCCCGAGAAGAAGCAAAGGAAAGAAGGTCACGGCTGCGGCCACGGTGGCGATAACCGCTCCGAGCGCAGCGACGATGGAGCCGAGCGACAGGGCAACTCGCCTTCCGCGCGCTTGTGCCGTGCGAGCAAGTGGTACCGCAATCACGGCGGCGCCGAGCGTGCTCATAGTGGCGGCCATCCCTGACCAGGCGGGCGAACCGCTCACCTCGGAAGCGAGCAGAGCGCCAACCGAGACGGTAGCACCAAGCCCGATGCCTCCCAAAATCTGGGCGGTGATGAGAACCCGAACGACGCGCTTCTGAATGGTGGCGATATCGGTGTCTGCGGTCTGCGTCACTGCGCAATTCTATGCGTACTCCGCCCACCTCGTGAGTGGCCTCGAAGAGTCGTTCCCCGACCGTGGGACGCAGGCTTTCAGGCCGTCACCGAACCGCAGCGCGTTCATTCGTCGCGACCCGTTGACCGACGACGGCGCTTACGCCGTCGTGCCGCATCGAGACGCCGTAGAGTGCGTCGGCAATCTCCATGGTGCGCTTCTGGTGGGTGATGACGATCAACTGCGAGCCTTCGCGAAGTTCCTCAAGAACCGTGAGCAGTCGGCCGAGGTTCGCGTCATCGAGTGCAGCTTCCACCTCGTCGAGAATGTAGAACGGACTCGGTCGCGCCTTGAAGATCGCGATGAGCAGGGCAATCGCCGCGAGAGAGCGTTCCCCGCCGCTCAGCAGGGAGAGCCGTTCGATCTTTTTGCCTGCGGGGCGCACCGCGACCTCGATGCCCGTCGTGAGCAGGTCATCCGGATTCGTGAGCTGAATGCTGCCGCTTCCGCCGGGGAATAATACCGGGAACACCTCGTCGAACGCGGACCTGGTGTCTTCGAACGCGCTCAGGAAGATTTCCTGCATGCGACCGTCGATGTCTTCGATGATCGTGAGAAGGTCTTTGCGCGTGTTGGCAAGGTCGGTAAGTTGCTCGGTGAGGAACTTGTGACGTTGCTCAAGCGCCTCGAATTCCTCCAACGCGAGCGGGTTGACCCGGCCGAGCTGGGCGAGCTTGCGCTCGGCTTTTGCGAGTCGAGCTTCCTGCTCCGACCTGCGGTATGGCGCGCCGGTTGACGCGGCATCGGCATCCTGTTCCGGCACATCGCCGGAAACCGTGCCAGATTCGGCGTCACCGCCTGTCGCGTCCGGACCGCGGGCGTCTGCGGCATCCAGGGATGTCGGGTCCGCCGGAACGGGAACGTCCGGGCCATATTCGGCCACGAGCACTTCTTCGATCAGGCCGAGTTCTTCGCCGGCACGTTCGAGGAGGCTGGAAAGGTGCAGCTTCTTTTCGTAGATCTGCATTTCGAGTCCATGCACGGAGTCGCTCACGGCGGCCAGCTTTTCGCGCAGCGCGGCCTCGTCGCGCCTCAACGCAGAAAGTTCGTCGTTCTGTTTGGCACGCTCCGCCTCGCAGGACGCGAGCTCGACCCTCGCTTGCGACACGGAGCGGTCTACGGCATCCATGACCGCGGGCAGGGCGTCGATGACACGCTGCGCGGACTCCACCTGGCGTCGCCGGATGACCGCGCGGCGAGCCGCCTCCTGCGCCGCGACACGGTCTTCTTCGAGTTGCCGTTCGAGTTGTTCGGCGCGCGCGTGTTCCGCGCGCACTCTTTCGCGCGCGGTCTCGACCTGCAGCCGCGCTTCGACGTCGCGCTCCCGCACCGCGTCAAGCTCGTCGGCGAGCGCGTCGCGCGCGGAAGCGTCCAGAATCGGACGTGGTCTCGACTGCGCCGCGAGCAACTCTGCGTCGGCAGATTCGGATGCGGTGACAGCTTCGGCCACAGACTCCGTTGCCAGCTCCAACGCTTTTTTCAGTCGCTCCGATTCGGCGGTCGCCGCCTCCACCTGCGCTCGAGCTCGACTGAGTTTTTCCGTGCTCGCAGCAAGTTGCGCATCGAAATCACGAAGTGCCGTCAGCGCTTCCGCGGCGCGCTGCTTCACCGTCGCATGCACGGCGCGTTGCTCCTCGAGTGCCGCACTCGCCGAGTCGATGAGCGCTGTGACGTCGGCAAGCCTGGCCTGCGCCGCGTCGCGGTCTGCCACGAGTTCGACGCGGGAACGCTTGGCACCTGATCCGCCGCGCAGCACATAACGGCTCAACACATCGCCCGACTTCGTGATCACGGTCACTGCAGAGTTCACCGGCAGTTTCTTCCACACGGCGCGCGCGGCGTCCAGATCTTCCGCGATCACGACCGAAGCGAGCACGCCGAGCACCCCGGCCGGAGCGGTGACCACCGAGCCCGCCGCCACCGCGCCGTCAGGCAGGGTTACGGGAACGTCGGCGGGCGGGGCATCGGCGAACAGGATGTCCACTCGGCCAAGTTCGTCACCCCGCGCCTGGTCCATCGCGCTGATGGCGGCCTCGCGGTTGTCGGCGAGAACGGCGTCCGCGAGGTTTCCGAGCGCCGCCGCGATTGCCGCCTCGAATCCCGGCTGCACCTGGATGTGTTCGGCGACCAAACCTTTTATTCCGCGCAGCTTCTTCGATACGAGTGCGCTGGAGCCGTCCTTCTGGTCGAGGGCGCTGGAGAGAGCGCTCGTGCGCGCCAGAAGCCCCGAACGCTCACGCTCCAGGTCATGAAGTTCCTCACGCAACTTCTCCATGTGGCTTTCCGCGACGGTCACTTCTGCCTGCGCAGCCTGGTATGCGGAATCGAGATCGGTTTCCGAGGCGCTGTCTGCCACCGAGGTCTGCTCCAGTTCGGCGAACGCAGTCTGCGCGGCGTCGCGGCGCTGCATCGCCGCGTCAAGAGCGCTTTGCTGACGAAGCACTTCGCCGCGAACCGCGGCGAGCCGGGAGGCTGCCGTCTCTGCCTGGCCGGTCAGCTTGGAGAGTTCGAGTTCGTGACGGGAAACCAGGGATGCCTGAAGCGCGATTTCCTCATCAAGCGCATCGAGGTTCGCTTTGGCTTGAGCAGCCTCATGCTGCACGTCTTTCCATGCGGCCTCCGCCTCGACGACCAACTCTTCGAGCCTGGCAGCCTCGGCTTTCGAATCCTCGATCTGCTGCGGCGTCACGACGCTGCCGGCCGCCTGCTCGTCGTCGGCGCTGCCCAGCAACGCAATGCGCTGGTTGGCGAGAGTGTAGAGCCCGCGCAGCCGCTCCTGCACCGATTCGAGGTCGAAGGAGGTGCGCCGAGCGATATCGACCGCGTCGCCGACCTGAGCTTGCTCGAGGTGCAGTTCGCGAAGTTTGTTCTGGTCGAGTTGCTCCTGCAGCACGATGCGTTCTGTTTTGCGCTCGTTCTCGCTGCGCCCGTGAAGCGCGAGACTTTCGCGCAGGGTCACGACGTCATCCGCCAAAATGCGCGCGCGGGCATCCCGCACGGTCGCCGCAATCATCTGGGCTTCTTTGGCGATTTCCGCCTGGTGTCCGAGCGGCTTGAGTTGGCGTCGCAGCTCGCCCGCGAGGTCGCTGAGGCGGGTGAGGTTCGCCTGCATCGCCTCGAGCTTTCGAACAGTTTTCTCTTTTCGACGACGGTGTTTCAAGATGCCGGCGGCCTCCTCGATGAACCCGCGCCGCTCATCCGGTGTGGCATGCAGCACCTGATCGAGTTGGCCCTGCCCGACGATGACGTGCATTTCGCGGCCGAGTCCCGAATCGCTCAAGAGCTCCTGAACGTCGAGCAGTCGACATGCTTCGCCATTGATCGCGTACTCGCTGCCGCCGTTGCGGAACAGAGTGCGGCTGATCGTGACTTCCGTGTAATCGATCGGCAGGGCACCATCCGCGTTATCGATCGTGAGGATGACTTCCGCGCGACCCAAGGGACCTTTGGTCGATGTGCCCGCGAAAATAACGTCTTCCATCTTGCCGCCGCGCAGAGTCTTCGCGCCCTGCTCCCCCATCACCCAGGCGAGCGCATCCACAACGTTTGATTTGCCGGAACCGTTCGGCCCGACGACGCACGTGACGCCCGGTTCGAAAGCGAAAGTGGTGGGCTGGGCGAAGGATTTGAACCCTTTGAGGGTCAGACTCTTCAGGTACACGATGGCACCCTTGGCGGCCTGACGAAACTCATGCACCTACGGTACCGGACGGCAGGACGCTTGCCGCACTGGCAGGACGCGCACCAGCCCAAAACCTGTCTTTTGCGCGCGTCGACGGTCGCATCATTGCGCGCGTCGGCGGTCGCATCGTTGCCCGCGCCACGGCGCGAGGCGCGCTCCTGAAGGTCGGGAGATCCGGCTGAGGAATCCCCTTCACGAGCGTTCGTACGGCTCCGAACGGCTCCCTACCCAGGAACGCAAAGTCCGGAGTTCGTCAGGTGCGACCGCACCGGATGCCCGCGTAATTGGTGGTGAGGATGACATCCCCATGCAGATCCGGAAACAACCGCGACCGCGCACCCGAGCCCGGGATGGAGATCATCACCCCACCAGGCAGACCCACCTTGCGCTGGGTCAGAGCACCCGTGCCCGCGAACCCATACGTCAACTCATGCCGCGGAATCGACGCCTGCACCAAACGCCCCGCCGCATCAAACGAGTAATTCGACGTATAGGTCGCGGCACCATCGGTGAGCGTGTCCTTCATGATCCGCCCCGACTGAGACCGCACCACCAGATCCGACACCGCATCCTGGGCCGGGAACGACCAACCGATACCCGTCAACGCACCGGTAAGACTACGAGTAATCGACGACAGGCTCGTACCATTCGCATACGCCACCGACGAGAGCAACCCACTCGCCCTTCTGCGCGACAAGGTAGCGGGAGTCAGTTAGACATCGTTCGGCATCGACTTTCGGCGTCGACAATATCTCACGATCCCGCGAAGGGCAGTCGCCTGAATGAGCCCCGCCAAAAAAAACAGGAGAGCACAAAGAACAGGGACCACAACGAAAACCGTGTCATTGCCCCACGCATAGGCCAGGAACACGCCTAGGAACACAGTGGCCGCGAAGAGCACTGGGGTTATCGGTAGCGCAAGCCACCACAGCACAACGAGAAGGGTCAGATCACCATCAAAAGCGACAACTTGGAAAGTAGCCATACCGCCGACGATCGCGAAAATCCCCGAATACAGGAAAACAAGCAATTTCGACTTTCCGTTCATGTTATTGCGCTCCTATCCCAGGGGGTCGGTAATGGACACCAAGGATGTCGTAGCGAATGTCATCCGCGAAGCCACCCCAATATACGGAGGTGAATATCGAATAGAGTTCAGTACTGCCTGAAGGTGGCGGCGCTGATGAGAATGCACTCACATTGAGGAAAGCTTCCCCCTGAATTGATTGAATCGTGAAGGTTACCGTGCCCGGGTAAGCAGGATGACCAGGCTTTGACTGGAGAGACCACGAATTCGCCACCAATCTGGAGACTTCTACTTTCCCCGCGAATCCTGGAGCATCAATACCATACAGTGCCGTTGGCAGTATCTGGCCAACAGAACTCAGTTTCACACTGTCAAACTTGCCGTCGATTCGAAACAGCGGTGGAAAAATCTTTCCAAACTTCTGTCTTACCTTTCCAACAATTTCACTAGCACTAAGGCTTGAACTCCCAAGAAAATAGCTATGAGAATATCTCCATACGGCAGCCGTTCCATCGGCAATGCGCCACTGAACGATCAGCCCGGTCAGGTCGAGTTTGTTGATCGGGTCGGCCGGGTAGTCGTATGAGTTGGTCACCCCACCTTCGATGGGGTCTACCGACAGGAACCTACCCAGGGCGGCAACATACTGCCGTGCCCCCATCTCGATCGTCGCAATACTGCCCTGATGTTCAGTAAGTTTCTGATGCTGACCCAACCACCCATAATCCACCTCACCGGGGAGAGTGTTCGGGCCGGCATCATCCGCCGTGAGAGTGCCAATATCACCGGTGACCGGATCAATCGACTGCCCGAACGGATCATAGAAACTCACACCCGACGCCCGAACGCCGGCATCATCGGTGGTGAGAATCACATCCCCATGCAGATTCGGGAACAACCACGACCGTGCACCCGTACCCGGGATCGACAACATCACACCACCCGGCAGGCCCACCGTGCGCTGGGTGAGGGCACCCGCCCCATCCAACACCGCATAGGCACCGTCACCACCACCCGCATACGTGTACTTCGTCGTCACTGCCGGACCCGACGGCGGGGTTGCCGTACGCGACACCACCCGACCGGACACATCCCGCACATACACCACCGACGTACCATCATCCAGAAGCGTGGACAGGTGCCGATCGGCCACGTCATAGCTAATCTGCTGATCGACCAAACGGGTCGTGTTCCCGTGCGCATCATACGTGAGTGACGGTGACGGGCCCGCCGTCGACAGGCTCCCACCTGCCACCGGATTCACCCCCGACGGTGGTGTTGTTGCCGTGGTGGCGGTGAGCCGGTCCGCCCAGTCAAAGCAAAACGACACCGACGAGGACGTCTCACCCGGCAGCCCTGCGTCTTTCACATCCGTGAAACCAGTCCGGTTCCCATCCGCCCCCGCCGCCGTGTTCACACCACAACCACCCGTGCTCGCATACACGTAACTGAGGTCATGCCGCGGAATGGATGCCTGCACCAGACGCCCCGCCGCATCAAACGAGTAATTCGACGTGTAAGACGCCGCACCATCGGTGAGCGTGTTCTGGATGACCCGGCCCGACTGAGACCGCACCACCTCATCCGACACCGCATCCTGGGCCGGAAACGACCAGCCAACACCCGTCAACGCACCGGTAAGACTGCGAATAATCGACGAAAGGCTCGTACCATTCGCATACGCCACCGACGTCAGCAACCCATTCGTACACGCCGGATCAGCCACCGTGGTGCCATCCAGTTTCACCAACTCGACGTTGCCATCCAGACCATTCTCAAACGACTGCGTCGAGACGGCCGCACCCGGAACCGCCGTCGATACCGACACCACGCGACCCGTTTGAGCCTCAGAAGTGGGAGCCGTCACCGTGCCCCACACATCCGTGTACGAAACACTGCGCCCGAGCAGATCCATCGTCGAGGTGATCGTACCCACCGGATCCGACACCGACGACACCAACGGGTCACCACCCACCGCATAATTCATGGTCGCCGTGCGCGCAGGCGAGGAACCAAACGCGGACGATACCGTCGACACGGGCCTCCCGCGTGCATCAAAACTGGTGCACGACCAAGTGGCATCCCCCGTGCGCTTCGACCCCACCATGCGCCCCAAAACGTCATACACAAACTCCGTCGTCACCGCGGCACCTGTCTCCGGAGTCGGCCCCGTCGACGACTTCACGAACCCCGACTGCGGCGTCGACGCCGGCAAACCACAGGTCACACTACCCAGCGGCTCCGCATCACCCCAGTATGTGAACGTCGAACCGGCCGTCGACACCGGCTGCGAGGCCGTCACCGCCGACGGCATGAGCTTGCTCGTACGCCGCAGATACCCAGTTCCCGAGGCCTCATACTCGGTCTGCGTCGTCAGATTCAGGCCACCCGGATCCACAGTCGCCGAGTTTGCCGCACCCAACCACGGGTGCGAGTACGCAAGCGAAGTTGTGAGCGATGGGACCTGCGCGTCGGACACGGTCGAGTCCCCCACCGGCGCGGAATCGTCCGTCGTCACCTGGTTGGCGAGCCCATAATCCGGTGACAACGCTGACGCCGGCACCACCGCCGTCTCGTTGACGATGCGCACGTCATCGATCCACACCGCCGTGCCATCGTCGGCCTTCGTGCGGAACGTCACCGGTCCGCCGGGAAGCGTGATCAAACTCGTGAGCTGAAGCGACCAGCCATCCGTCGGCAGTCCTGTCTTCGCCGCAGACGTGCCCCAATCGAAACTCACCGCTCCAGAGGCAAAATCGAACACCGTCGGCGCTCCCGACAGCATCGGATTGTCGTAATATTTCGCGTTCAACCCCTGCAAACCGTTGTCATACGCGGTGAGCGTGTGGGCCGGCTTCACAGGGCACGAGGTAAGCGGAACACGGTTCGCGTCAAAACACGAGGCTGGGGCCGACCCGTAAGTATCGGTGGCACGATCCTGCGAGTCGTAGATCACGGTCGACATATGACCCCAGGGATCCGTTGTCGACAATTTCATGTCCTTGCTGTTCCACGCTTGAGAACTCGTCAACCCGGCCGCCGATGTCGCCGTCAACTGCCGGAACGCCGCATCATAGGTGACGGTGGCGGCGTGCCCGTTTGACGGCGCGGCGTTCGGCACTGCGAGGCCCGCGACATCGACGTAAGTAACGCCGGAACCATAGGTGTAGGTTTTTGCTGGCCGTGCGGAGGCGGTGGCCCCGTCTGGCGCGGGAAGAGTCACGCCCGCAAGGCGCCCCGCGGAGTCGTATGCGAGATCCGTCATTGTTAACGTCTGCGATCCGCCGGGGTGCGCCACAAGCCAATCATTCGCAAGCGAATTGCGGATGCCCGACAGACGGCCGTCAACGTTGTAGGCAAACGAACTCAATTCCCCACCGGGGTCAAGCACCCCGGCCAACTGCCCGTTCGCATTGTAGAGCAGCTCCGTCGTGTCGGCAGCGCCCTCGACGTGGCCCGGATACACGATGCGGCAGAGCATTCCTGCCGGAGCGGCCGCATACCCCGCACGTACGGGACACGCAGCCCCCGACATATCCGAGTCTGCTCAGCGCAATGCGTCGCTTCTACCCCAGTTCGGGGGTATCAGCGCATACGCTGGCAGCGCGGGCAGTAGTGGCTCCCGCGATTCATGAAGCGCTCGCGCACGATCAGGCGACCGCAGCGCGGGCACGGTTTGCCCTGCCGCCCGTATGCGTTCAGGGAGTGCGCGAAGTACCCGGATTCACCGTTCACGTTGAGGTATTGCGCGTCGAAGCTCGTGCCGCCTTCGGCGAGCGCCTTTTGAAGAACCGAGCGCACCTCGGCGAGCAGCCGCGTGGCGCGCGGACGGCTCAGGGCATCCGTCGCCTCGTCGAAATGGATGCGGGACGCCCACAGGGCCTCGTCCGCATAAATGTTGCCGATGCCGCTGATGAGCGTCTGGTCGAGCAAGGCCCGTTTGACTCCCGTTCGCCGTCGTGCGAGACGGGCAAAAAACCGGGCTTCGTCGAAGTGCGGGTCAAGCGGGTCACGGGCGATGTGAGCGACGGATGCCGGTACGCGCTCGCGAGCCGCACCGGCCGGCAGATCGGTCACCGGCACCAGATCATCGATCGCCATCGACCCGAAGATGCGCTGATCCACGAAGTTCAGCCACAGCTCGCCGCGCGCCGGATGCCGCAACGCGAATCGTACGCGCGTTCGGGCATCCACGCTGCCCACCGGCCGCAACAGCACCTGCCCGCTCATGCCCAGGTGCGCCACGAGTGCTTCGCCTGCCGATCCCGCGAGCGGCAGCCACAGGAACTTGCCGCGACGCGACGGCGCCGCAAACACTGCCCCGGTCACGCGTTCGAGGAAGTCTTCCACCGGCCCCGGATGCCGCCGCAGCGATCGCTCATCGAAAACATCGACTCGGGTGACCGTCGCGCCCGTTGCGAACGGAGCGAGACCCGAACGTACCACCTCGACCTCAGGCAGTTCTGGCACGGTCAGTTACCGGACGGCGTGCTACGCGAACGGGTCGCGCCCGGGATGCGCTCGCTCAGCTGCGTCCATGCGTGCAGTGCCGCGGCCATCTCGGCGTGCTTCTTGCTCGTGCCTTCACCTGTAGCGACCTCCTCGCCGCCCACGAGCACGGCCGCTCGAAAACGCTTCGAATGATCGGGGCCACTATCCATGATCTGGTATTGCGGCAAGCCCAGACCCAGAGATGCCGAAAGTTCCTGAAGACTCGTCTTGGGATCCATCGCCGCACCAAAACGCTCGGGGTCATCCATGAGAGGACGGATGAGGCGCAACACGAGTTCTGACGCAACATCGCCGCCCGAACTGAGAAACACCGCACCGATCACGGCTTCCACGGTGTCCGCCAGAATGGACGACTTGTCTCTCCCGCCGGTCTGCTCCTCACCCTTGCCTAACCGGATGAAGCGCCCCAGATCGATGCGTCGCGCGACTTCGGCGAGCGCGACGCTGCTGACCAGGCTCGCGCGGCGCTTGGCCAGGGCGCCCTCGTCGAGGTCGGG
Organism: Agreia sp.; assembly: GCA_044464485.1. Lineage (GTDB taxonomy): Bacteria > Actinomycetota > Actinomycetes > Actinomycetales > Microbacteriaceae > Terrimesophilobacter. The sequence continues at coordinate 44,699 of JBIQLG010000001.1, read as the reverse complement.
ATTTTCGTTATAAAGCATGACCGTGACGGCCTGGCCGAGGATCGCGTCCCCCAGAAATTCAAGTCGCTCGTTGTGGGCGATTCCACCGTGTTCGTAGGCAAACGAGCGATGGATGAGCGCAAGGCTCAGAAGATCGGCATCGACGGGAACGTCGAGAACTTCGGCGAGATTTTCGGCAAGCTGAAGATCAGCATCCCGTGTCGTCGCGCGCTTCGTCATTGCCCGCGATATGGATTCCGAGTCAAGCGAAGACTAGACGTCCGCGACTTTGCGGCCCTTGTATTCCATGTAGAGCTCGGTGCCCGCCGAGTCCGTGACCACCTTCGCACGGTGCGGAAGGCTGTACACGACCTTGCCGCCCTCGATGGTTTTCACGAGCGTGGGAGGCGTCGCCTTCCACTGCGCGCGACGCGCACGCGTGCTGGCGCGGGACATCTTCCGCTTGGGAACAGCCATGATTATCTCTTCTCTTCTTCGGCGTCGGACTCGTCGCCGATCACGTCATCTTCGTTTAACTTTGCCAGATCGGCCAGGGCGGCCCATCGCGGATCGACTGTCGCCTCATGTTCATGGTCGGGATTGTCCAGGAGTCGCACCCCGCACTGAGGGCACAAGCCTGTGCAAGCGTCCAGGCACACGGGCTGAAAAGGCAGTGCCAACACCACCGCATCCCGAACCAGAGGCTCGAGATCCACCTGCGTGCCCTGAACGTCGTAGTCGAAAGCTTCGTCATGAGAATACGCGAAAACCTCGCGGATTTCGACCTCAAGCGGCAGTTCGACGTCAATCAGACACCGTACGCACTCGCCGCGCGCCCGCGTCGAGACCTTCGCGGAGACGAGGATGCCGTCGTGCAACGACTCCAGCCGAAGCTCCATGTGCAGCGGCTCACCCTCGCGCACGCCGATGACGGCGTTCCCCCAGCCACCGGGTGCCGCCATATCGACGGCGCGTTCGCGCATCTCGCCGGGACGGTGGATGAGGTCAACGACGTCCTGAGTGAACGGAGTTTTTTTGGGGTGTGCCACCGCACAAGCCTAATCTGCGGCGGCACTTCGTGCAGTTCGGCGTTCCTGCGCCTTCCACAGCCACGAAGCGACGCCCGCGACAACGACCAACGCTGCGCCGATGCCCGCATTCGACCACGACGAGATGCCCCAATTCTCGATGGTGTGGTGCCTGAACATGGCGTAGTATCCGACGACCACTCCCGTGACCACCCCGGCAAGGGGCAGCAGACCGCTGAGCGCCTCCACGGCCAGGCGTCGCCGAAGAATCAGCTTTGCCGCTATCGTCACGGCTCCGAGCACGCACGCTGCCACCGCGCCGCCGATGCACACCTCCCGAACACCCAGCGTCACATCGGGCCGGGCGAGCCGCAGGCCAAGAAGGACGCTCGCGGCGGCGAGCACTATCGCGAGGATCACCGCGGAGCCCACCGTCCAGAATGCGGGCAGCGGGCGTGCGCGATCCTGCCGTTTTCGCGGAATGAACTCCCATGCCTCGCGCAACGACCAGCGGCGTGCCATCCAACCGAATCCCAGGGTCGCCGCGAACACGAAGGCGGGCGGCACCCAGCTTTCCGTGAGAAACCACACAATGGCCGCAAGGCACAGGCACACTGCGGCGTTCGAAAGTGAGTCGATGAGCCAGGCTTTGCGAAATTCGCGACGGGCCTCTGGAAGGTCGAGCGGGTGAACGAGTGGCTGCACCGAGGGATCGGGCAAGTTCACGGTTTCTGTGATGGGGATCACGGGCTTCTTCATTCCTTTTCTCATGGTGTGCTCCACGGCACACGGTCGATGTAGTGGGAACCGAGCCGCGCACGGCCGAGTTCATAGACTTTTTGGCGAGAAACACCGAGGTGGGCGGCCACCGCCACGACACTCACCTGGTCGAGCAGTTCGTCCACCGCGTGAGCGCGAATCGCGGCCGCCCGCGAGTTGAGGTGTGCGGAAAGCGCACTCACTTCTGCCGCAAGCAACGCTGCCGCCAATGCGCCGCCGAACTCGTCTGCCCAGCCTTCGCCGCCGCTGCGCGCTCGCGCGTAGAGTTCGTCGCCACCGTCGGACAGAACGTGTGCCAAAAGTTCCGGCGTCACTCCGCTTTTTTCCAACCGTTCGATGACGACATCCCGTTGTTCGCCAGCGGGGCGATAGGAGATGAGTGCATCCCACCGCGCCCTGTCAACCCCGGGTTGTCGATTCATACCAAAAATTGTGCGCCCTTCGCCGCCCGGTTGTCAACCCCGGGTTGGCACAACGCGTGCGCGAGCCCGCCGCAGCTATGCCCAGCGCGCCGTGAGATCCGGCGATACCGAGGTCTCGGCGCGCGCTGCCGCCGCGAGCGCCTTCGCGACGTCGCCGACGTTTCGGGAAATCACGCCAGCGGTTACGCGCACATAGTCCTGCGGCGACTCCGTCGCAAAAAAGGGAGAACCGCCCGCAACCCCAATTCCGCGTGCCGCGAGTTGCAAGATCGCGTCGCGCTCGTCATCGACGGGAATCCATGCGTTGATCCCATCCGCCTGGGGGATGTGCAGCCCACGCTCCCCCAGCGCCTCGCGGAACGCCTTTTGCCGCGAGAAGTACACGCGCCCGGCATCCGCAACCTGCGCGATGCTCTCCGAAGAGGTGAGCAGATCATGCAGAATCGTCTGCAGCATTCGGCTCGTCCATCCCGGGCCGAGCATCCGTCGCGACTCGATCGCATTCAGGTGAACTCGCGGACCCCCCAGCGCGGCAATGCGAAGATCTGGCCCATGCGACTTCGAATAGCTGCGCACATGCAGCACGCGGTCGGGAATCCATGTGCCGAGGCTCACGTCGGGCGCCACTGTGATGTCGCCGGAATGATCGTCTTCGATCACCACGACGTGGGCGTGCATCGTACCGTCGCCGATGAGCGTCGCGAGCTTCTTCGCACGCTCCCGAGTCATGGAGACACCCGTGGGATTGTGTGCTCGCGGCTGCAGGATGATGAGCGACGGAGATTGTTTCAGCGCGGCCGCGAGAGATTCGGGCACGATCCCCAGGCCATCGAGTTCCACCGGCACCGCCACGAGCCCGAGACGCTTCAGCAAATCGAAGAACGGCGGAAAACCGGGACTCTCCACAATGACGCGATCGCCGAAGCGGGTGACCTGCTCGATGCTTCGGGAAATCGCGTCGAGGGCGCCGTTGACTATCGTGATGGACTCCACCGGGTACGGCCAGGATTCGGCGAGCAGTTCCAACAGTTCGGGAATCACCGGAAGTTCCATGTAGCCCGCGGTCTCTGCGCGATGAGACACGCGCGTGAGTGCGCGCCCGAGACTCGGAAGCAACTGCGGGTCGGGAGTTCCTCGGGAGAGGTCCAGCCGAGGCAACCCGCTTGAATCTGATCGCGGCTGGCTGAAGGAGGATCGATCCGGGGCATCCGTGCGCCGCACGAAGGAACCGTTGCGCCCGTGCGATTCGATGAGGCCGGCGGCCGCGAGCGCTTTCCACGCGTGACTCACCGTAGCGGGGCTGATGCCGAGCTTTTCTGCCAGACCCCGGACCGTCGGAAGCCGATGCCCCGGCGCGAGCTGACCCGAGGTGATGAGACGGCCGATGCACGTAGAAATCTCCACGGGGGTGCGACCCTCGATGTCATCGATCAAGTTTGTCATTCTCACTTGCTTCGAATGGATTTCAGAGACATTATGAAGACTGTACGACATGCAATAACACAAAACCTAAATGTTTAGGCGACAGAGTAACAATAAGGGTAATGGCGCCCTGAGCTGGAGGCTTCAATGAGTGACAGTGGATCGAACATCGTTCGCGCGGCGATAACGCAAACAACGTGGACGGGCGACAAAGAATCGATGCTCGACAAGCACGAGAAGTTCGCTCGCGATGCCGCTGAAGAGGGTGCCCAAATCATTTGCTTCCAGGAGCTCTTTTACGGCCCATACTTCGGCATCACGGAAGACAAGAAGTACTACGCTTACGCGGAACCCTCCGATGGCCCCATCGTGCAACGCTTCGCGAAGCTCGCGAAAGAGCTGAACATGGTCATGATTCTTCCCATCTACGAAGAAGAGATGCCGGGCCTGTACTACAACACGGCGGTCATCGTGGACTCTGACGGCACGATCCTCGGCCAGTACCGCAAACACCACATTCCGCACCTGGACCGCTTCTGGGAGAAGTTCTACTTCCGCCCGGGCAATCAGGGCTACCCCGTCTTCGACACCGCAGTCGGCAAGGTCGGACTCTACATTTGCTACGACCGCCACTTCCCCGAAGGATGGCGCGAGCTCGGTTTGAACGGCGCCGAGATGGTCTTCAACCCCAACGCCACGAAGCCCGGCCTTTCCAACCGGCTCTGGGAGGTCGAGGGCCCCGCGGCGGCCGTTGCGAACGGATACTTCGTGCTGCAACCCAACCGGGTTGGCCGCGAAGACAACGAATACGGGGAACTCGCTGTCGACTTCTACGGAACCAGCCAGATCATCGACCCTCGTGGAAACTTTGTCGGGGAGCGCGGTTCCGGCACAGACGAAGAGGTGCTCATTCGCGACATCGACATGGATATGGTGCGCCAGATGCGCGACGACTGGCAGTTTTATCGCGACCGTCGGCCGGACTCGTACACGTCGATTCCGAAGCCGTAGACGCCGAGACCAGCCAAAATTTCTGCAAAGGAGCAGCGGATGAAAACCCTCATCAAAAACGGAACCGTCGTCAACTCCACCGGAACCGCCCAGGCCGACGTCCTCATCGACGGGGAAACCATCGCCGCGGTGCTCGCGCCGGGGTCCAGCCTCCTGGGGTTCGAGATCGAAAAGAACGTTGACACGGTCATCGATGCCAAGGGCAAATATGTGATTCCCGGCGGCATCGACGCTCACACGCACATGGAGATGCCCTTCGGCGGCACGTTCGCGAGCGACACCTTCGAGACGGGAACGCGCGCGGCCGCATGGGGCGGAACGACGAGCATCGTCGACTTCGTCGTGCAATATGCCGGCGAAAACGTGCTCGACCAGTACAAGGCGTGGCACGAGAAGGCGGCGGGGAACTGCGCCATCGACTACGGGTTCCATCAAATCCTCTCCGACATTCAGGACACCTCGCTCACGGCGATGGACGAACTCGTCAAGGAAGGCGTCTCGAGCTTCAAGCTGTTCATGGCCTACAAGGGCGTTTTTCTGTCGGACGACGGGCAGATCCTCCGCGCATTCCAAAAAGGTGCGGAGCTCGGCGCCATGATGATGATGCACGCCGAGAACGGTGCCGTCATCGACGTGCTCGTGCAGCAGGCCATCGCAGCAGGCAACACCACCCCGTACTATCACGGGCTCACGCGCCCCTGGCAGGCGGAGGAGGAGGCCACCCACCGCGCGATCATGATCGCAAATCTCACGGGAGCGCCACTGTACATCGTGCACGTGAGCGCCAAACAGGCCGTCGAACAGATTGCGGCGGCCAGGGATCAGGGACAAAACGTCTTTGGAGAGACGTGCCCGCAGTACCTCTACCTTTCGCTGGAGGAACAACTCGGTGCCACAAGCAAGGAATGGGGTGACTTCGAGGGAGCCAAATGGGTGTGCTCCACGCCCCTCCGGTCGCGCGCGGAAGGTCACCAGCATCACATGTGGCAGAGCCTGCGCACCAACGACATCCAGATGGTCTCGACCGATCACTGCCCGTTCTGCATGAAGGGCCAGAAAGACATGGGCATCGGCGACTTCTCCAAGATCCCCAACGGCATCGGGTCGGTGGAAAACCGTATGGACCTGCTGTATCAGGGGGTCGTCGACGGCAACATCACGCTGGAACGCTGGGTGGAAGTCACCTCGACGACCCCGGCGCGCATGTTCGGCATGTACGGCAAGAAGGGCGTGATTCAGCCGGGAGCGGACGGCGACATCGTCATCTACGACCCCAAGGGGCACACCTCCATCGGGGTAGGCAAAGCGCACCACATGAACATGGACTACTCGGCCTGGGAAGGATACGAGATCGACGGCCACGTCGACACCGTGCTCTCCCGCGGAAAAGTCATCGTCGACAACAACGAATATCTCGGAAAGGCCGGCGACGGAAAGTTCTTCAAGCGCGGCCTTTCCCAGTACCTCACCTGACCAGCAACCCACCACACCGGTACCGACCACAGCAGAGGAACGCATGGATTTCGGCGCAGTACTCCAGACCAATCCCCCGTCGGCACGAACAGTGCAACTGGCCAAGTTAGCGGAAGCGCACGGATTCAGCCACGTGTGGACGTTCGACTCGCACCTGTTGTGGCAGGAGCCCTACGTCATCTACAGCAAGATTCTGGCGGAAACGCACCGCGTGATGGTGGGACCGATGGTCACCAACCCGGCAACCCGCGACTGGACGGTGACCGCCTCCGTGTACGCGACTCTAAACGAAATGTACGGAAACCGCACCATCTGCGGAATCGGTCGAGGCGACTCCGCCGTGCGGGTGACAAACGGCGCGCCCACCAACCTGAAAACGCTGCGCGAATCGATCCACGTCATCCGCGAACTGGCGAACTCGCGATCGGTTGAGTACAACGGAGCCACCCTGCAGTTTCCATGGAGCAAAGGCTCCGCGCTCGACGTCTGGGTCGCGGCATACGGTCCGCTCGCACTCAAACTCACCGGCGAGGTGGGCGATGGGTTCATTCTTCAAATGGCGGATCTCGACGTCGCCGAGTGGATGATCAAGACCGTGCGCGACGCGGCAAGAGCCGCGGGGCGAGACCCCGAATCGGTCAAAATCTGCGTCGCCGCGCCCATGTACATCGGCGACGACACCACGCACATGCGCGACCAGTGCCGGTGGTTCGGTGGGATGGTGGGGAACCACGTCGCCGACATCGTCGCCAAATACGGCGAAGGCTCGGCAGTGCCGAAAGCGCTCACGGATTACATCAAGGGTCGCGAAGGCTACGACTACAACCAGCACGGTCAGGCGGGCAACACGCACGCCGACTTCGTGCCGGATGAAATCGTCGACCGGTTCTGCCTGCTCGGCACCGCAGAAGACCACATCGAGAAGCTCAAGGTGCTCAAAGACATGGGCGTCGACCAGTTCGCGGGATATCTTCAGCACGACAACAAGGAAGAAACCCTTCGCGTGTACGGGGAGAGTGTGATTCCGGCTCTCTCCGAGCATGTTGTGGCCAAGGCGTAAGCATGACGACGTCCACCCCCACGATGCAGCTTGAGACGGCATCGCCCTCGCCGGGCAAATCCGGCAAGCGACGCCCCTCTCGCACGTCGCGAACGAGCCGCATCGCAACCTGGCGCAAAGCGGTGCTCGGTGCGCTCGGGATCGTGCTTGTGGGCGTGCTCTGGGAGCTTTACAAGTTTCTCGGCCCGGAAAAAGGGTTCGCGATCGGCGACATCACGATCCTGCCGCGCACAAACGACATGTCGATGCCGCACATTGCCACGATGTTCGAACGCCTCGCGGAACCGCTCACCGGCGCAAGCAACTCGATCGCCATGTGGCAGGCCGTCGTCGACGCATCCGAGTTTTCGCTCTACGTCGCGGCCGTGGGATGGCTCATCGGAGTGAGCGTCGGCCTGCTGCTGGCGCTCGTGATGCAACGTTTTCGCACCGCGCAATCCGCCGTGCTGCCGTGGATCATTCTGAGCCAAACGGTGCCACTCATCGCCATCGCCCCACTGGTGCGCCGCTGGGGCGCGCAAATACAATTCGGCGACTTCATTTGGGAGAACTGGATGTCGGTGGCGCTCATCGCGAGCTACCTCGCCTTCTTCCCGGTCTCGATCGGCGCACTCCAGGGGCTCAACTCCCCCGACACCAGTCACGTCGAACTCTTCCGCTCCTTCGGGGTCGGATGGTGGAAAACCCTCATTCGGCTGCGCATTCCGGCGAGCATCCCCTACCTGATTCCTGCGCTGCAGCTCGCCGCCGCGAACGCGGTGATCGGCACGATTGTCGCGGAAGTCTCCATCGGACTCAAGGGCGGCATCGGCCGCATGGTCATCGAATTCGCCGGTGCGGCCGGCGGTGACCCCGGCAAACCGTGGGCACCCATTTTCGGGGCCGTCGCTATCGGCCTCATTGCGGCCGGCGCCGTGGGAATACTCGCGCTCTCGGTCCGCCGGTACCGCCGCGGGGAGACGAACGCGTGACGACAAAAGTGAGGAAAAGCATGGGTCAGAAATCAGAGACCAGCGGCACCGATGCGGCCGCAGTGTCACGAAGCGACGCTGCGGTCACCGTCGTCAATGTGGGCAAGGTGTTCCCCGGCAAGCGCGGCGCACAGGTTGTCGCGCTCGAGGACATCAACCTCACCGTTGGTCGCGGCGAATTCGTTTCCCTCATTGGGCCGTCCGGTTGCGGCAAGAGCACGCTCATGCGGCTCATTGCCGACCTCGACCAACCCACGAGCGGCGAACTGAGGGTCTTTGGCAAGACAGCACAGCAGGCCAGGCTCGATCAGGATTACGGAATCGCATTTCAGCAGGCCGGACTGCTTCCGTGGCGCACGGTTCGCCAGAACATCGAGTTGCCGCTTCAATTGCACCGAGTGGGCAAAGCGGCAAGGAGAAAGCGTTCGAATGAATTGCTCGCGCTCGTGGGGCTCACCGACTTTGCGGAGAACTTTCCCGACCAGCTCTCGGGTGGAATGCAACAGCGCGTCGCCATTGCCAGATCGCTCGCAGAACAGCCCAATCTGCTCCTCATGGATGAGCCATTCGGCGCGCTCGACGAAATGACGCGCGAACACATGCAGGGAGAGCTGGCCCACATTTGCGCGGAAACCGGCGCGGCCGTCGTCTTCGTCACCCACTCGATCCCCGAGGCCGTGTTCCTGGCCAACCGCGTTGTCGTGCTGTCTCCTCGCCCCGGTCGCATCCGCGCCATTGTGGATGTCAGGCTCGGCGGTGCAAGTGACCGCACCGACCATTTGCGCGAGAGCGAGACCTTCTTTGCCGCAGTCAGCGAGGTGCGCGAGCACCTGCACGGCACATCCGACGTCTCGGCGCTCGGAGTGGACAACCGATGAAAGCAACCTTCGGGGCGACTAAGGGGGCATTTCCTCCGCTGATTCTCGGCGTGTTCACCCTCCTGATCTGGCAACTGGCCGTTATCGGTCTCGACATCAAACCGTTTGTGTTGCCGAGTCCCACCGCGATCGGTGGCCAATTCTTCGAGAACTGGCCGACGGTGTGGTCGAACTCCCTCGTCACGGGTTTCAACGCGCTCGTGGGCTTGTTCATCGGCATGGTGCTGGGCATCCTGCTCGCCATCATCGCGTCGCTCGTGCGCACGATTGACGAACTCAGCTCTGCCGTCGTGGCCGCAGCGATGGTTCTGCCGATCGTCGCGCTCGCGCCCGTGCTCTACGGGATGTTCAGCGCAAGCCAGCAGACGGCTCGCCAGCTCGTGGCCTCCCTCGCGGTGTTTGTTCCCGTCTACGTAAACACGCTCAAGGGTTTGCGTCAGGTTCGTCCCGTCCACCGCGACCTCATGCGCGCGCATGCGGCGACCACGTGGCAGACCATCGGCACCGTCACTCTGCCTACCGCTTTGCCCTTCATCTTCACAGGCGTTCGGATCGCCTCCTCGCTCGCGGTCATCGCCGCGGTCATCGCCGAATATTTCGGCGGCCCCATCGGCGGGCTCGGCAAATCGATCACGACCGCCGCCGCGGGGAGCAACTACCCGCTTGCCTGGGCATACGTGCTCGGCTCCATCATCCTCGGCCTGGTGTTTTACCTCGCAGTCCTCGGCATCGAGCGCTGGGTGCTGCGGAACCGAGGAACTTAACCACACCGTGTTTCACCCTGCAGTGTCCAAAGAAGTACCAACAAGGAGGAAGCAATGCACAACCGTAAATTACTGACGGGAGCCGCGATTTTCGCCGCAGCAGCTCTCGCGCTGACCGGCTGCACGCCGCCCGGTGGAGGCGGCTCCAGCGACAATGGTGACGACGGCGCGCTGACGCCCGTCACCCTGCAGCTCCAGTGGTTCGCCCAGGCCCAGTTCAGCGGATACTACGCCGCTCTGGATCAGGGTTACTACAAGGATGAGGGTCTCGACGTCACACTCAAGGAAGGCGGGGCGGACATTGTTCCTCAGGATGCCCTGACCTCCGGCGAAGCCGACTACGCCATCTCCTGGGTTCCGAAGGTGCTCGGTTCCATCGAACAGGGAGCGCACATCACCAACGTGGCTCAAATCTTCGAGCGTTCTGCAACAACGCAGATCTCCTTCAAAGACAAGAACATCACCTCGGTCGAAGACTTCAAGGGTCACACGGTCGGAAGCTGGGGTTACGGCAACGAGTGGGAGATCTTCGCCGGCCTGCAAAAAGCAGGGTTGACCGTGGATGACATCACTCTCGTCACCCAGGCGTTCGACATGCTCGGCATGCTGCAGGGCGACATCGATGCCGCACAGGCAATGACGTACAACGAGTACGCCCAGGTTCTGGAAAGCGTGAACCCGGCAACGGGCAAGCTCTACCAGCCGGAGGACATCAACGTCATCGACTACAACAAGGTCGGCGTCGGTATGCTCCAGGACTCCATCTGGGCGGACGCCGACCGGCTGGCGAGCGACCCGAAGTATGAGGAGACCACCGTCAAGTTCCTGAAGGCCTCCATCAAGGGCTGGATCTTCGCGATGAACGACCCGCAGAAGGCTGCGGACATCGTCACCGCGGCGGGTTCCACGCTCGGCACGAGCCACCAGTTGTGGATGGCCAACGAGGTCAACAAGCTGATCTGGCCGTCCACGCACGGAATCGGTTACATCGATGAGGATGCGTGGAACCGCACGGTCGGCATCGCCAAGACGACGAAGAACGAAACCGGCGCGACGATCATCTCCGGTGATCCGCCCGCCGACGCCCACACCAACAAGTACATCCAGAAAGCTCTGGACGAATTGAAGGCGGACGGCGTGGACGTCATGGGCAAGGACTACAAGCCCATCACCGTCACCCTCAAGGAGGGCGGCAAGTAAGTACCACCCGGGTGGGCGGCGCTCTGTGACCGCCCACCCACCACCACTGCAACACCAACCAAGAAAGAAGCACGATAGACCGTGACCGACACCACCTCAATGGGTTCCGCTGCCAGCGGCGCCGAGCTCGATGCGAAAACCATCGAGCTTGATTCCTACGTTTTCCATTCCTGGTCAGCGCAGGCAAAGTTGACACCCTTCGTCATCTCCGGCGGCCTCGGATGCCGCGTGTGGGACAACTCCGGTCGCACTTATCTTGATTTCTCCAGCCAGCTCGTGAACGTCAATATCGGCCACCAGCATCCCGCCGTGGTCGCCGCCATCCAGAAACAGGCCGAAACGCTCTCCACGATCGCGCCCGCGACCGCTAACCTGCAGCGCGGACAGGCAGCCAAGCGCATCGTCGAGCGGGCTCCGGAAGGCTTCAATAAAGTCTTCTTCACGAACGGCGGCGCGGATGCGAACGAGAACGCAATCCGCATGGCGCGCCTGCACACTGGCCGCGACAAGATCCTGTCGACCTACCGCTCGTACCACGGCAACACCGGTGCGGCAATTGTCTCCACCGGGGACTGGCGGCGCGTCGCAAACGAGTTCGCGCGCGGGCACGCGCACTTCTTCGGCCCGTACGAGTACCGCAGCGAATTCTGGTCGACGAGCGCCGAGCAGGAGTCGGAGCGCGCGCTTCACCACCTCGAACGCGTCATCCAGAGCGAGGGTCCGGCGGGAATCGCCGCCGTGCTGCTCGAAACCATTCCGGGCACCGCCGGCATCCTCATGCCGCCGCCCGGCTACCTCGAGGGCGTCCGTGCGCTGTGCGACAAGTACGAGCTCGTGATGATCCTCGACGAGGTCATGGCGGGCTTCGGTCGCACGGGAAACTGGTTCGCGCTCGACGCGTACGATGTCGTGCCGGACCTCATCACCTTCGCGAAGGGCGTGAACTCGGGTTACGTTCCCGTCGGCGGCGTGCTCATCTCGGATCCGATTGCGCACACATTCGACGACGCGGTATTCCCCGGCGGTCTCACCTACAGCGGGCATCCGCTCGCCGCGGCATCCATCGTCGCCGCTCTCGACGCCATGGAATCCGAGGGGATCGTGAAGAACGCTGCGCGGATTGGCCGGGACGTTATCGCGCCGGCGCTCGCGAAACTGAAGGCGGATCACCCGATCGTGGGCGATGTGCGCGGCACGGGCGTGTTCTGGGCCGTCGAGCTTGTCGCCGACCGTGACTCGCGCACTCCGGTGAGTGCCGCGGTCATGGGGAAGGTCAAGTCCGAACTCGTTGCGCGCAACCTGCTGCCGTTCATTTCGGAGAACCGCATCCACGTGGTGCCGCCGTGCGTCGTCACCGACGCGGAAGTCGCAGAGGCGATGGCCATCTACGACGAGGTGCTCTCCCTCGACCTGCTCTCCTGACGAGTTGCGCATTCACCCACTACGAAAAGAAAAGATCATGACTGAAACACTCGTCCACTACATCAACGGTGCGTCCCACAAGGGTGAGTCCACGCGCACCTCCCCCGTGTTCAACCCGGCGACGGGGGTCGTCGCCAAAAACGTGGCTCTGGCCAGCGTTGCGGATGTCGACACGGCGGTGGCGGCGGCGACCGCGGCATACCCGGCCTGGCGCGACACCTCGCAGGCGAACCGCCAGGCGGTGCTGTACCGCTACCGCGAACTGCTGAACGCGCGCCGCAACGACCTGGCGGACATCCTCACGGCCGAGCACGGCAAGGTCACGTCGGATGCCCGCGGCGAGGTCGCGCGCGGTATCGAGGTCGTCGAGTTCGCGCTCGGCATGCCGAGCCTCGTGAAGGGCGACTTCTCGGAGAACGTGTCGACGGGTGTCGACGTGTACACGCTGCGCCAGCCGCTCGGCGCGGTCGCGATCATCAGTCCGTTCAACTTTCCGGCCATGGTGCCGATGTGGTTCTTCCCCATCGCGATCGCGGCCGGAAACACGGTCGTGCTGAAGCCCTCGGAGAAGGACCCGTCGGCGGCGAACTGGATGGCGGAGCTGTTCATCGAGGCCGGGCTGCCGAAGGGCGTGTTCAACGTCGTGCACGGGGACAAGGAATCGGTGGATGCTCTGCTCGAGCACCCCGACATCAAGGCCGTGTCGTTCGTCGGCTCCACGCCCATCGCGAAGTACATCTACGAGACGGCGTCGAAGCACGGCAAGCGCGTGCAGGCGCTCGGCGGGGCGAAGAACCACATGCTCGTGCTGCCGGATGCCGACCTCGACCTCACCGCGGACGCGGCGGTCAACGCGGGATTCGGGTCGGCGGGCGAGCGGTGCATGGCGATCAGCGTACTCGTCGCCGTGGAGCCGGTCGCGGATGACCTCATCGCGAAGATCACGGAGCGCATGAAGGGCCTGAAGGTCGGAGACGGCATGCGCAATTGCGACATGGGACCGCTCATCACCGAGGCCCACCGCGACAAGGTCGCCTCCTACATCGACCTCGCCGCGAAGGATGGTGCGACGGTTGTCGTCGACGGCCGCGGCATCGAGGTCGACGGCGAGGCAGCCGGGTTCTGGCTCGGCCCCACCCTGCTCGATGGCGTGAGCACCGACTCCGACGTGTACCAGCACGAGATTTTCGGGCCGATCCTGTCCATCATCCGGGTGCCCTCCTATGAGGCGGGGCTCGCGCTCATCAACCGGAGCCCGTACGGCAACGGCACCGCGATCTTCACGAACGACGGCGGAGCTGCGCGGCGGTATCAGCACGAGGTCGAGGCAGGGATGGTCGGCGTGAACGTTCCCATCCCCGTGCCCGTCGCATACCATTCGTTCGGCGGCTGGAAGGATTCGGCGTTCGGCGACGCGAAAGCCTACGGCCCCGCCGGTGTCGCGTTCTTCACGCGGGAGAAGGTCGTTACCGCGCGCTGGCTCGATCCAAGCCACGGCGGAATCAACCTCGGGTTCCCTCAGAACACCTAGCACTCTGAGGGCCTTGACGCCCGCCCCCGCCGCACCGAGCGAGTATTGTGGGTACTCAACCCCCTCGCCGGATGTGGTGGGGTGTGGGCGTTCCGGATCTGGGGCGGCTGGTTGGCCATCGAAATTTCGGTAGGCAGTCCATCGTGCGCACATCCGGAGACCACATGCCGCAATTCACTCGCCGCGCGTTCCCGCCGGTCATCATCGCCGCCTGCTGCGCGGTGTTGACCGCCTGCACCGCAACTTCCGCACCTCACGCCGCACCATCCACGGCACCCAATTCCGCATCGGCATCCATCGACAATTGCGGAGTGACCGTACCGCTCGCGGATCCCCCGCAGCGCGTCGTCACCATCAAGTCGACGTCCACCGAGATGCTTCTTGCTCTCGGCCTCGGAGACCGCATTGTGGGAACCGCGTTTCAGGATGGTCCCGTGCCCGCGAAATGGTCTGCGGAAGCCGCAGACCTGCCGGTGTTGGCCGAAAAGGTGCCCTCCGAAGAGGTGGTCCTGGGCACCAACCCGGACTTCGTTTACGCCGGGTGGGAGTCCAATTTCTCGGCCGATGGAGCCGGAACGCGCGCGGAACTCGCTAGCCTCGGCATCCGCACCTATGTTTCGCCGTCCGCATGCAAGGAAGCCGCCTATCAACCGAAACGGCTGACGTTCGACGACATCGACCGCGAAATCAACCAGATCGCCGCGCTTTTCGGCGTCGACGACGCGGCCCTCCTCGCGCAGCAACATGACACGCTGAAATCCATCCACAAGGATAACCGCGGTCTCTCGGCGCTGTGGTTTTCCTCGGGTTCCGACATTCCGTATGTGGGAGCCGGCATCGGGGCCCCGCAACTCATTCTCGACACGATCGGAGTGCGCAACATCGCGGCGAACGTGAACGACACCTGGGCGAGCTACAACTGGGAAAGCGTCGTTGCGGCAAACCCCGACGTCATCGTTCTCGTGGACGCGAGCTGGAGCACGCAGCAGAAAAAGATCGGCGTGCTCGAAGGCAACCCCGCCACCGCGAAACTGGATGCGGTAAAGAACCACCGTTACCTCATTGTGCCGTTCGCCGCGAGCGAGGCGGGAGTGCGCACGGCGGATGCGGCAGCGGAGCTCGCCACGCAACTGAAAGCGATCAGCTTTGGGTAGCACCGCGAAGGGTACGGTGTGGAGCGTCGCACTCACGGCGCTCGTGGTCGCGTCCGTGACGTTCGCGATCACGTTCGGCCCCGCTGGGCTCGGCCCCGCCGAAGTGTGGGGCTCCATCCTGCACCATCTGGGTTTCGGTTCGAGCCCACTCACGCCGTTGCGGGACAGCATCGTGTGGGATTTGCGGCTGCCGAGAGTTCTCACAGCGGGAGCCGTGGGCGCGGGCCTCGCCCTCGCCGGTGTGGTCATGCAGGCAATCACGCGCAACCCGCTCGCGGATCCCTATTTGCTCGGCCTTTCCTCCGGTGCCTCCCTCGGCGCCGTCGCCGTGATTTTGCTCGGCAGCGCGCTGCTGCTGCCGTTCGCCGCATTCGTGGGCGCGATGGCAGCCCTGGCCGTAACCCTGCTGCTCGCCGGCGCATTCGGCCGCATCACGCCCGCCAGAACGATCCTCGCGGGAATCGCCGTATCGGCTCTCGCGGGGGCGTTGACGAGCCTCATCATCTTCTGGACCGTCACGGGCGACTCGTATCGTGAAATCCTCGGCTGGCTTCTCGGATCTCTGGCGGGAGCGCGCTGGCCCGCTGTCGCCATCGCGGTCATCGCCATTGTCGTTGCGGGCATCCCGATCATGATGAGCGGTCGCGTGCTGGATGCTTTCGCATTCGGCGACACCACTGCAGCGACTCTCGGCATCAACGTGCCCGCTACACGGTGGATCATGCTGACCGCCGCCGCTGTGCTCACGGGTGCGATGGTTTCGGTGAGCGGCGCCATCGGCTTTGTCGGCCTCATTCTGCCGCACGCGGTGCGCCTCATGGTTGGGCCGCGGCACAGGCTCCTGCTGCCTCTTTCCGCCCTCGTCGGGGCAAGCTTTCTCATGTGGGCGGATACGGCGGCGCGTTCTCTGTTCGAGCCGCGAGAACTTCCCGTCGGTATTGTGACTGCGCTCATCGGAGCGCCGGTATTCGCGGCCCTGCTTGCACGCAGGAAGGTCAACTCGTGACCAGACGGCAAACTGACGCCTCCCACGGCGAAGGGCTCCTCACTCGGCGGCTCACGCTGCATCGGGATGGGCACCTCATCGTCGACGGCGTCGACATTTCGGCCGCGCGCGGAAGCGTCACCGCCCTCATCGGCCCGAATGGCTCCGGCAAGTCGACTCTGCTGCACGGACTCGCCCACGTACTTGGCGCGTCAAGCGGGGTCATCCGTTTTGACGGAGACGATCTGACGAGCGTCACGCGTCGAGAACGAGCACGCACCGTAGCACTGGCGGAACAGGAGTCCGCTACCGAGCTTTCGCTCTCCGTGGCAGAGGTCGTGGCCCTGGGCCGGATCCCCCACCAGGGTCTCTTCGCCCAGGATTCTCCTCACGATCGCGCCGTCGTGCGCGAGGCTCTGCACACGGTGGGAATGAGCGGCTTTGCCGATCGCGATATCACGGAGCTCTCGGGCGGCGAGCGCCAGCGCGTGGTCCTGGCCCGAGCTCTTGCGCAGGAACCTCGCCTGCTGCTGCTGGACGAGCCGACCAATCATCTGGACATTGCGGCCCAGTTGGCGACGCTGGAACTTCTGAACGACTTGGCCCGAGGCGGCGTTACGGTGATCGCCGCACTGCACGATCTGACTCTCGCGGCAGGTTGGAGCGACAGCATTGTCGTTCTCCATCACGGACGCGTCGTCGCGGCCGGGTCAACCTCGACGTGTCTCACACCCGAGCTCATCGACGAGGTGTATGAAGTCTCCGCCGACGTCATTCAGAGGGAGGGGCAGCGCCCCACGATAGCGTTCAGTCCCCGCAGTTGACATACGAAGCGGATGTCCGACGATCCCAGAGCGACACCGGCGCGACGATCGCGACCATGCGCGCCCGCCAGGCTGCGTGCGCGCGAAGGCCGCGCAGCAACGCCCGAACCCGGTGCGGCCAGTCGCTTGTCACGCCGCTCTCCCGAGCCACTCGAAGCGACCGCGGCTCGGCGGGCTCGCCCGCAAAACTCTGCCGCTCCACGAGTTCCAGTACCCACGCGAGAGCTTTCGCTTCCGCCGGATCGAGTTTCGCTGCGCGAGCGATGGTCGCCGCAGTGTCTCGCGGAGTGGCGGCGATGCTGAGTCCCATCCCGAGGTCCCGCGCGGTACACACGATTTCACGCCAGGCGGTGGACGCCACGGAAACACCGCGCTCGAACCTTCGCAGCCGAACCGAACGTTGAACCCGGCGTGCGAGAGCCGGAACAAGCAGCAGCGACGCGAGAGCGACCCCCACTCCACCCGCCCAGAACAGCCACGCTGTCGAGGAGCGCGCATCGAGGTTGAATGGGCCCGCATTTTGCTCCCACGGACGTGCGGAGCTCGACGGCGCGGGCGTGGGCGTGGGACTCGCTGAGGGCAGGTCGGCCGGATCGGGGGTGCCGGGACTGCCCGGCTGAGTTGTCTCTGCATACTGCGGAACGACACCGCGACCGGGGGTGGGTTCGAATCTCATCCACCCGATCCCTTCGAAATACAGCTCGGGCCACGAGTGCACGTTGCGCGTGGTCACCCGATACTCGGTTCTGCCCTCGACCGTCGTACCGTCCTTTTCTCCCGGCAGGAAGCCAATTGCGACTCTGGAGGGTATGCCCAGCGTTCTGGCCATGACGGCCATTGCGGAAGCAAAGTGGATGCAGTAGCCGCTTCGTGCCTCGAGGAACTGCGCGAGGGCGGTCATCCCGCTGTCGTCGTAGTCGTTGTCGGCGGGGGCGGTCTCCGAATAGGCGAAATTTCCGTCTCGGAAGAACGCCTGCAGCGCTAGCGCACGGCCGAAATCCGTCGTTGCCGTTGCGGTCTCAGACTTCGCGGTCGCCGCGATGACGGGCGGCAATTGCGGCGGGAGCGCAAGGTATTTTTGCCTCTGGGCACTGTCGTCGCTTCCCAGCGAGGTCGCCGGAGTTCCGCTTGCCGCATCCAGCTGCGCACGCGTCGGGCTGACGTGCAGGCTCTCAACCCGATATTGTTCCCCGCGGGCTTCCCCGCTCGGACTCAGGAGCGTGAGGTCGTCGGCATTCCAAAACCACTCGCCGCGAAGACCGCTCACACTCGTCGCCGGAAACGGCACCGGAAGCCACGGGCTGCCGAGATTGTGGACATCCACCCAGGTGGTGTCGTGTGTGACACTCACGCGCGCAGAGAGCCCCGGAGGCGCGCCGATTGCGGAAGGGTCATGTTCGGGGTCGATCACGGGGGCGTCCGGTTTCCAGGTTTCCGCACCAAAATTCTGCAGACTCACGAGTCTGAGGTACTCCGGCTCGTCCGAGCGCGTGCTGTAGGTCAAAATGGTTCGCGGAACCTCGCGACGAAGGTCTTCTCCGAGGGTGAGCACCGGATTGACGCTCGCCACGTGACCGCCGAAACCGCCCATGCGAACATCGGATTCATCCACGTGCGGCAACGCAACTGGAAGTATCAACGCTGAGGCGATCACGGCGGCGCCAATGCCGAATGCCGCCGACGTCTGCGGAAACGGGTCGCCGGCCCTCAACAAAATCAGCCAGGCCACGGCCGCGAGCAGGAAAATGAAAGCGTCTGCGAGCTGGACGCCGATGATCGTGGGAACGGCCAGGATAACGGCAAGCGGAATACCCGCGAGCGCGGGCCGCCGCCACGTCACGGCGAGAAGGTCGGCGACGACGGCGAGAGCGCCAGACCCAAGGCACAACAAGAAGTTCAACCCAGCGGTCGTGACGGCCGGCACAGACTGGCTCGCAATCGACAGCGCGCCCGCCTGACCGAGATCACCGAAGATCGCAAGAGAGTCCAGCGTGGGGATGGCGAAGAGAAGAGCTGATTGGCGCGCGAACGCCACGGTCAGGTAGCCAAGAAGCACAAGTGATCCGAGCAGGGTGGGAAGCCAGGTGCGGCTGCTGAGCGCTCTCGACACCGCGGCAGTTCCGATGACCGCCAGAACAGTGCCGGCGATGACAAACCACCAGTCGAAGCCCTGTAGAACCGTGTGCAATGCTGCCGCCACGACGCAAAAACATGCAAACAGCGCGAGGCTCCTGCGCCACGCATTCCGACGCGCAGGGTGCGGCAGTTCCGCGCTCACGCTCGACCGGTCAGAGCTGGCCACTCTGCGCCTCTCCGGCTTCCGCAGCCGCGCTCCACACCGCAATCATGTCGTCCGTGGGGCGCACGGGCATGCACGTCCAGCCAGCATCCCGAAGCCGCCCGGCAACCACGTCGTTGTGCGGATTGATGATGAAGGCGAGCGCGCGGCCAAACTGGCCTCGCTCGGCAACGAGTCGCTCGACGGTGAGCGGTTCGGCATCCGCAAGGAGAGCGAACACCGATCCGCGCGACGAACTGCGCACCGCGGGAATCGGCGGCGTCATCCGCTGCGCAGCGCCTTCGACGAGGGTCACCGCCGCAAGAGACGTCAGAAAGTCGTCGCGCTGATCCGGACTCGCAAGCTGCCGATATCCCGTTTCCTGCACTTCCACCGTGAATCCGATGTGCTGCAAGTGAAGCGCGAGCGAGGCGGTGAAGGCTACCGCCCACTCGAAGCAGTCGCTTTCCGGCTCATCGGATGCCGCCGGACCCGTATCGCGATAGCCCGCACGCCGGGTATCCAGAACGATTCGCGCCTGGGCGTGACTGCGCTGTTCCTCCTCGCGCACCATGAGTTCGTCGTGGCGCGCCGAGGCCTTCCAGTGGACTCGTCGAAGCGGATCCCCGTGGCGGTAGCCGCGCGTCATGATGTCGTCGCCTCCCGCGCTGAAGAGCCTCTGCAATGCCCTGGCCGATCCCTCGTCTGCCGCGACGGTCGGCAGAGTCGCCGGAAGCTCGGCAACTCGGGGCGTGACGATGAGCGACTGCACTCCGCCCACCACGACCTCACCCCGGCACACCCGGAACGGATCGCCCACGTCGAGCACGAGCGGGCCGATCTCGAAAATGCCGCGCCGGGGCGGGTCCATCACGTACGTGACCGTCGTGACGCCGCCACGCCCCAGACCGCCGCTGTGTCGGGCGAGCGGTGCGAGCCGTCGCCGTTGCGTGCTGAGCGGCGGCCACGGCCAGGAATCGCGCCACGCAGACTCGCCGGAACTCGACCCCGCGAGGTTGCACACCTCTGCCATGACGGTCACCGTGTTCCCGACCGAGGCAACGGCAGGAATGAAGCGCCGCGAGACGCTCATCCGTCGACGGCGAAACCTCACGGTGACGAGCGCGATGAGCGGCATCGATAGAAGCAGCGTACCCGCGTAAAGCAGTTCGCTCCGCGGCAGCATATAGGCGAGGAGAATGCACGCGACACCTGCCGCCAGGAGTGCGCGCCCACGCGGTTCAAGTGACACGCGCAGCGACGTGCGGTTCTTCAGCCTCGCCCGGTCGGTCACGACACGC
Source organism: Agreia sp. (assembly GCA_044464485.1). Taxonomy (GTDB): domain Bacteria; phylum Actinomycetota; class Actinomycetes; order Actinomycetales; family Microbacteriaceae; genus Terrimesophilobacter. The sequence continues at coordinate 24,216 of JBIQLG010000001.1, read as the reverse complement.
GCTCAGACCTTATCCCCCGCGCCGAGCGGTACGGGCGTGGCAGCGAGAATCCGCTGAATGATGTCGGTGATGCTCGTGGACTGGTACGACGAGCCGGCCCCGGCAATCCGCGCGGCGGCAATGAGCCGATGAGCGAGAACCGGGACAGCCAACGCGTCGATGTCGTCGGGCAGCACAAAGTCCCGACCATCGAGAAGGGCCCTCGCCTTTGCCGCGCGCACCAGATGCAGCGTCGCCCTCGGGCTCGCACCGAGCCTCAACTCTCGGTCTCGGCGGGTCTCCTGCGCGATGCTGACGGCATACTGCTCTACCGCTTCGGAAACGAAGATTTCGCGCACCATGGCAATCATGTCGGCAAGCTGCGCGAGCGAGACGACGGGAGTCAACGCGTCGAGCGGACTCTCACGCTCGCGGGTTTGCAGCATCGCAAGTTCGGCATCGGAATCGGGATAGCCCATGGAGATTCGCACCATGAACCTGTCGCGCTGCGCCTCGGGGAGCGGATATGTTCCCTCCATTTCGACCGGGTTTTGCGTCGCCACGACCGTGAACGGTCTGGCCAGCGGATACGTCTCGCCATCCACGCTCACCTGCCGCTCCTCCATGCTCTCCAGCAGCGCGGACTGCGTCTTGGGGCTGGCACGGTTGATCTCATCGCCGATCACGAGGTTGGCGAACACCGGACCGGGCTTGAACTGGAACTCGCGGGTCACCTGGTTGAAGACCGACACGCCCGTGATGTCGGAGGGCAGGAGGTCGGGGGTGAATTGAATGCGATTGACCGTGCAGTCGATCGAGCGCGCGAGAGCGCGAGCGAGCATTGTCTTGCCCACACCGGGCACATCCTCAATGAGCAGGTGTCCTTCGGCCAGCACCGTGGTCAACGCAAGCTCGACCGCCTCCCGCTTGCCGTCGATGACGGTTTCAATGCTTCGGATGATGTCCCGACTGAGCGCGTGAAAATCACTGCGCCCCACTCTGTTTGCTGCTGCCACTGTTCGCCTCACTGTTTGACGTCCCACGCACTAACCGAATCGTCTCACCAGTTGCGTCGCCTTCGCCACTATTGACGGAGGCAACATCAACGCCCGCACTCGCTGATCACCCTGAACACTCGCGGCAACGCAGTGCAGGACACGCTTCGCATCGGCGACGAGAAGGCGGCGCGCCTCCGGCTGCGGTGGGAATTGCGCCGGCGGACCGTAGCCCTCCTGTTCCACGGCAACGCGGAGTCGCTCGAGTGCATCAGCGCCCTCCGCCGTCATCGAGCGCGCGCGCCGAACAACTGCCGCAGCTTCGCGCAGCGTGAGAGTGGGGTTCACGGCAATTCCTGCATCGTGCATAGAGTCCAGCAGTTCGCGCCACAGCAACGTGACCGAAGATTTTCCCGCCAGCACTCTGGCAAGCCGACGGCGTCGCCGCACCGCGCGGAGGATCGCCGGCAGCAGGAGCAGCAAAACCACCCCGGCCGCTATGCCGCCGAATGTCCACCAACCGCTCGCGTCGGCGTGCGAGAGCCATCGCGCCGACGTCGGTCCGTCATCGATTTTCGGTCCATCCGCACCGCCGGGACGTCCCGAGGTTGCTCCATCACCGGATCCCTCGGCCAGCACAGGAGGAACGCCGACCACCGCGGGGTTGGCGTAGTCAGGCACGGCACCCCTGCTCGGTGTGGGTTCGAACCGCACCCAGCCGATGCCGCTGAAGAACAATTCCGGCCACGCGTGCAGATCCTTATTGGTGACCGCGAAAAGTCGCCGACCGTTGTCGTCACCGTTTTGCAGTGTACCCGGCTGAAACCCGACAGTGATTCGGCTGGGAATGCCGATCTCTCGTGCCATTACCGCCATTGCGGACGCGAAGTGGATGCAGTATCCGCTGTGTTTCTCCAGAAACGCCGCGACGTACTCGACGCCGGTTCCGTCGTAGCCGTCCGCCTCCGGTGCTGTCTCCGAATATCGGAACGGTTCGGATCGGAGAAACGCCTGAAGTGCGAGCGCCTTTTCGTAACTGCTGCCCTCGCCGGCGGTCACACGGTGAGCAGTTTGCTCGATGACGGCCGGCGTCTCCGGCGGCAGGGCGAGAAAGCGTTCCATGTCCGACGGCACGCGCGCACCAGCGGAGAGCAGCTCATCCGGTGTCGGCGTTATGTGCATGCTCGACACCGTGTAGTTTTCGCCGCGGGCGAGGGCAACATTGCTGGCCACGGTGAACGCGTCGGGCAGGTATTGCCACGCACCCTGAAGGCCGGTCACGCTCGATGCCGCATACGGAACCGGCAGCCATGAACTCAACAGGTTGGCGACATGCACGTAGGTGACTTCGCGGGAGCTTGACACTCCCACCGAGAGCCCGGGAGGGCGAGGAAAAGTCACCGGCCGGTTCGAGGGGTCCAACGCTGGCTGACCCGGCGTCCAGCGCGAACCCGAAAAGTCCGAAATCACCGCAAGCCTCAGATACTCCGGCTCGCCGGACACCGTGCTGTAGGTGAGCGCAATCCGCTTGTCGTTGTGGCGGAGATCATCCCCGAGCCGAAGAATGGGGTTGACGCCCGTTGACACGCTCGGCCCCAGTCCGCTGCTCGTGACAGCGAAGTCGGTACTCGGCATGACGCCGGGAAGCAGGAGTCCGCCGCACACGGCCATTGCGGCCACGGCGACCGCAGAAACGGCACGCCGAAGACGGCTCCCCAGAAGTAGAGCAAGGAATGCCACTGCGCTCGCGGCGAAGAACCACCCATCGGTTCTGCCCTCCGGCGTGAACCCGGGAACGAGAAAAATGAGGGCAAGCGGAATACCCGCCACGGCGGGCAGCCTCATCGAAAACACCGCTATCTCGGCGAAGACGACAAGGGCGACGACGCCGATGGCCAGCACGAACGATATCGCATCATCAGCGCGGGCGGGCACTGTTTGCCACGTGATCGAATATCCGGCATCGCGCACGAGGATGCGGAATCGATCGAACGATTGAGCTGTGGGAATGACGCCCAGTACACCCGTTCCGTCGCCGAACCTCGCCACCACGATGAGGCACGCCGCCAGTGCTCCGGCCAGAGGCGCCAGAAGTCTGGCGCGCAGGCTCCGCATCGGCAGCACGGTACGCACGAGTGCGCCGACGCCCAGGATGACGATCGTGATCACCACGCTCAGAACCCACCACTGCACGCCCTGCAGAATCGTGTGCACTCCGCCCAGCGTGACGGCAAACGCCGTGAGTACAAGCAGTGCGCGCGGCAATTCGGCCCGGCGCAAGCGCGCACGGGATTCCGCCTCCGCACGCGCAATCATGGCCTCACGCATTCTCTGTCACCGCACCGGGCTCGAGCAACGCCATCCCCCATGCGTCCCGCACGGTTTCACCGTGCGCCACCCGGTGTACCGCCCAACCCGCGGAACTGAGCGCGTCATCGAGTTGTTTGCTCACGGGACCGGTGACAAATGCGAGGGCGACACCGAAATTCGCTCTCTGCTCGACGAGCGCAGCAACGATCTCCGCGTCGGGCGAATCGACAATGGCGACAAGAACTCCGACGCTCGCGTGCGATGGATCGATCACGCGAAGCGCCGGACCGTTCTGGTAGCTGAGCCGAACGCGGGCAAGCGATTCGATAAAACCATCCGTCGATTCGTCATCTGCCAGTTGTTGCACCGCCGTCTCTATAACCGACACTTTGATCCCCAGACGCACGAGGTAGTCGCGAAGAGAGATGACCATGCTGAGCGCCCATTCGAAATTCTCGCTCTCCGGTCGATCGGGGTTCACGTTCCGCGAGACGTCCCGCCAGTTCGCTCGCCGAGTATCCACGACAATGAGCGCCTCCGCGTGGCTTCGCTTCTCGTCTTCACGCACCATGAGTTCCCCGTGGTGGGCGGAGGCCCTCCAGTGCACCCGCCGAAGCGCATCGCCGGGGCGGTAGTCGCGCGTCATGATGTCGTGATCGCCCGCGAGCGCCCGATGCTGGAACATTCGGGCCGTGCCGCTGCGTGATGCGAGTTCCTCGAGGCTCTCGCCCAGATCGACAAGCTCGGGAGCGACAACAACCCGGTGCGTTCCACCGACGTCGAATTCTCCACGAGAAAGCCCAAACGGGTCGGAGTTGCGCACCACGAGCGGGCCGATTTCGAAAACTCCCCGTCTGGCGGGCACAAAATTGTAGAAAAGGTCGACGGTGCCTCCCGCATCCATTGCCGGCAGGTCACGCCACGGTGTGAGTCCCGGACTCCAGGGGATGTCATCGCTCCAGAGCAGGGTTGCCGGACGCACTCGTGACGGCGACGTGATGCGGAGCCGAGCCGAACCCGCGGAACCCGCGTTCATGACGACGGGCGTCGAGGATCTGACGATCGTGAAGCGAGGTCGGCGCCACGCTGTGAACCACAGTCCCAGCAGCGGGGGAATCGCGCAGAAACAGCCCAGAATGAGCAACTCGGGCCAACCGGCGATGTATGCCACGCTCAGGGACACAACGGCCGCCCCGACCAGCGCGCCACCGCGAACGGTCACCGAAATTGTGCGGCCACGCCGTTCGATGCCGCGGCGAACAGCTGTGTTCATAGCCACTCCATCGGGGATCGAGATGTGATCTCTCAGTCGATTCTGACACCGTGCGCCGTGAAGCGCAGGTAAAGAAGTACAACGATGGTTCTCCGCTAGCCTGTGAGAATGCGACCGAGGTTTGCCTCCCGATTTTTTCTCGCGCTTGCGGCCGTGATTCTCGCGGCTCTGACCATCGGGTTTTCCCCCGCCGTCGCGTACGCCTCGACAGACGACTTCGAATTCACCTCAATGTCCAGCGACTATTACCTCGGCCGGGACGCGGGAGGAAACGCCACGCTGCGCACGGTCGAGACTCTCGTCGCGGTCTTTCCGGACTTCGACCAGAATCACGGTATCGAACGGGCGATCCCGCTCACGTATGGCGACGCCGATCTGAACACCACCATCGTCTCGGTGACGGATGGCGGCGGCACGCCGATACCCTACTCCCGCTCCGACAGCGACGGTTTTGCCGTGCTGCGAATCGGAAGCGCGCAAAGTTACGTGCACGGAACCGTGACGTACCGCATCGAATACACTTCGCGCAACGTCGTGAGGTCTTTCGAAGACACCGCGTCCGACGAATTCTATTGGGATGTCAACGGCACCGGATGGGGCCAACCCTTCGGCAAGGTCACGGCGACAGTGCACTTGAACGACGGTATCGACAAGACGCTGACCGGCAACAGCGCCTGTTACTACGGTTACGAAGGCGGAACGGATCGCTGCGTCATTTCCCAAACCGGCTCCACAATGAGCGCGTCTGCCGACGATCTTCTGCCGTACCAAACCATGACGATTGCCATCGGTTTCGACCCCGCGACGTTCGCCGACCCGTTCATCCTCAAAGACCAGTGGTATTTTGCCGTGCTGCCGTGGGTGCTTGTGGCGCTTTCCGGTGCCGCGCTCCTGTTCGTGATCGGCGTGCGGCTGTTCGTGTGGCGTGACGCGAAAGGGCGCGGCATCATCGTGCCCGAGTACACGCCCCACCGCGAGGCATATCCGATGCTCGCTGCAGAGCTGTTGAAACGCCAGCGCTCCGCGATTCCCGCACAAATAGTGAGGTTCGCGGTGAAACGTGTGCTGGCGATCCGGGAGCGGCCGAAAAATCCTCCGGACACACGCTACGAATTGGAATTGCTTGCGGGCTGGCCGGGAGCGCCGGAAGAGGAACGCTGGGTCCTGAAGTTCCTCTTCGAGGACGTCGCGGTGGGCGAAAGAGTCGTGCTGAACCCCAATAAGACCGCTATCGGCGACCGTCTCGAAAAACACAAGCTCCACGCGGCGAACGAAGTGAGAAAGAAAGGCTGGCGCGCGCAACCCGTCACGCGGATCCCTCGAATCCTGCGCTGGATGTCCTTCGCGCTCGCCGCGGCGGCTCTCGCCATCAGATTCATCTCGATTCCGCTCGGCGTCGACGCGCCGGGAATATCCGTGGCCGCGTTCTGGTGCGTGGTCGGCTGGATCATCATCGCGTTCCTCGTGACGCCACCGTATGTCATGACGGAGAAGGGTGCCGAAGTACGCGACTACCTCTACGGCATCCGCGACTATGTTGCTCTCGCCGAAGCCGATCGCATTCGGGTGCTGCAGGCGCCGGACACCGCAGAGCGCATCGATGTCACCGACCAGTCCGCCGTCATCAAGCTTTACGAAAAACTCCTGCCCTACGCCATGATCTTCGGAGTGGAAAAACAGTGGATCGCCGAGCTCGGCCGCCACTACAGCGAAACCGAACAGCCGACCTGGTACGAAGGCAACAGCAACCTCATCGGAATCTCCGTCTTTGGCAGCCAGATCGCGCAGGCACGTTTTGCCACGACCGCACCGCCGAGTTCCTCCAGCGGCTCCTCGTGGGGGTCGTCGGGAGGAAGCAGCTTCTCGGGCGGCTCAAGTGGCGGCGGATTCTCCGGCGGCGGCGGCGGCGGAGGGGGCGGCGGCGGCTGGTAGCCGACCGTCGACGGTGCGGTCGATGCCGGCCTGACCGTCCACGAGGCCCTGTCGATACGCCTCGGCGGCACCGAGGTGGAACAGGTCATCCTCCAATGGTCGAACAATCGCGCGCGCACCCGGTTCGTCCACATCACCCACGAACCGACCCAGGCCACGAATCACCGCCACCGGCAGCCCCGCGGACTTTCCCTTCACGAGGTCCGCCGCACCCGCGAGCTCGTCCGCGATGGCGATGATGGTGGCGTCCAATCGTCGTCCACCCGCATCCGTGCTCCCGCGAAGGTCGTCGAGCACGCGCAGCCCCCCGGCGCCAATCGCGATGTCGGTCTGGCCGAGCCGCCATGCCCGCCCGAGAGTATCCGAAATAACCACTCCCACGCGCACGCCGAGTTTGAGACGCAACGCCGTGCACAGAGCACGGGCGGAGGCATCCGGGTCGACAGGCAGACGCAGAACCGTACCGTCCGGAGTGTTGCTGGAGTCCACTCCTGCTGCCGCCAATACCAGCCCGAGGCGATTCTCGACGATACGGGTGACACCCGCCGCATGCTTCCTCGTGGCAACGACGCGAACGGTTTCCGCGGTGATGGCGTCTTCCCGGTCCGCTGCCTGCAGCTGGCGACCCTCCGCCTTCGACACGATCTTGCTCGTGACGACGAGGATGTCGCCGTCCTCAAGATCGCCGGCGACGTTTGCGATCACGGCCGGCAGGTCATCACCCGCAGAGACTTCCGGTATGCCTTCGAGCGCCCACACGGTGAAGCGATCGCTCATCGCACAAGCCTCGGCAGCACCTCACGTGCGAACACGTTGATCCATTCCCGTTGGTTCCTTCCCACGTTGTGCAGGTAAATGCGGTCGAAACCGAGGTCGAGGTAGCGCTGAATTTCCGCGCGATGCACATCCGGTTCCGCCGAGACAATCATGCGGCCCTCAAAATCGGAGGGTCGAACGAGTCGCGCAAGTTGTTCGAATTCAAACGGTGATCGGATGTCGGACCGCGGAAACCGCAGACCACCGTTCGGCCATTCCCGCAGTGCGTTGGCCATCGCCTGTTCATCGGTTTCTGCCCAACTCACGTGAAGTCGGAGCACGCGGATACCTCTGCCCCTGCCGGACTCCTTCGCCCCTTCGTCGAAGCGGGAGAACAACGATTCGATGCGGTCGAACGGTGCGCCATCCACGATGATTCCGTCCACGGTTCGCCCCGCACGCCGCGCGGTAACCGGACCGGAGGTTGCAACCAGAATCGGCGGGGCGACCGCCGGCATCGTCCACAGCCGCGTGGATTCGAGAGTGAAATACTGGCCCGAGTGTTTTGCGTCACGACCCGCCAACGAGGCCGTGAACAGCTTGTGAATCACATCGACAGCCTCGAACATCCGGTTGATTCGCTCGGCGGTCTCCGGCCAGTAACCGCCGACCACGTGCTCGTCGATCGCCTCACCAGAACCGATGCCGAGCCAGTGCCGCCCCGGGTACATGGCTGCGAGCGACGCGCTTGCCTGAGCGACCATCGCGGGATGCCAGCGGTATCCGGGAACCGTCATCCCCGTGCCGAGATCGCACGTAGTCACGTGACCGATAGCGCCGAGGACCGGCCACGCAAATGCGGCGTTTCCCTGACTGGGCACCCACGGCTGGAATCGGTCTGCCGCCATGACACCGAGAAACCCTGCGCGCTCTGCCGCCGACGCGAGTTCGACGATCTGGGCGGGATCCACCTGCTCCAGCGGTGCGGCGTACCCGATGTGCGGTGCGGTGTACCCGATGTGCGGTGCGGTGTGCGGCGCGGTGCGCGGTACCGTTGGCGGCACCTTCTCACGCCCCCTGGCTGTCCGGCCGACCCCGTCGTCGCGCCTCGCGTTTTGCCTTGAGCTCTGCCTCGAGTTCGCTGATGCGCTCCTCACGCTCGTGCGCGGCAATTTCTCTCTCGAGCGCGGCAAGTTCCGCGGCGGTATCACGCACGGCAAAGTCTGACGAGGGCGCAGAATCGACCGGCACCATTCGCTGGCGATGGGTGTCCGCCGTGCTCGCGCGATGCTGAATACCGGCGTATTGCCTGCCCACGATGAACCACAGGGCCGAACCGATCAGCGGCATCAGAATGACAATGATGATCCACCACATTCGCGGCAAATGCTTCACCCGCGATTCGTCGATCGTGATGATGTCGGCGAGCGCGCCGAACAGCAACACCACGATGACCACGGAAAACACAACACCCATGACAGTCAGTCTACGGAATAACGGATCGATAACTCCCTTGCCCGAGACGGCTCGTGCGCTTGCGCCAGCGAGACACCCGGCAGTAAGTTGAGTCCTCGCGCATCGTGAAAGGAGGTCAGCGTGTTCATGACAACATCTACGGGAATCTCCCGACGCACCGCCGGCCTCGCCTGCGCCTCCGCGCTCTGATCAACGCGGCACAGTCAGCTACAGCCTGACCGCACCATCCCGGCGACGTCGGGAGTCGATCCCGCGTATCCGCCCGCTCCAGCGCGGCCATGACCGCGCTCACCTCCAACCATCGCACCGTTTCCACCCACTGAGGACAACCATCATGAATACTCTCGTCACCGACACCACCGCTCAACACCGCAGCGACGTGCACGAACACCCGCCGCAACGCCGACACGACTCGGAACGAATCCAGGTGCGCAGGGTCGGTCTTCTCGACCGGCTGGCGCTGCACGTCGGTGTTGCCCTCGTGAGCTGGGGACGTCGACCTCTCGTCGTCGAAACCAGAGAACGACGGGCGAACCGCGTCGAGCAGCGTTTGGCGCTGCTCGAGCGCGAGCTCGCCGCCGAGCGAATGCAGCGACTCATCGCGGCGCGGTTGTGAGGCCTCAGCCTCGCAGCCGCGGCGCGATGTCTCGCTCGAAGAGTTCGAGAAACCGCATCTGGTCATCCCGCGGGTCGTGGAACACCAGGTGGTTGAGGCCGGCATCGATGTACTTGCGGATGTCGGCCACGACCGCATCCGGATCGGAACCCACGATCCACCGGGAGGCGATCTGCTCAATGGGCAGGGCATCCGCCGCTTTCTCCATGTCGATGGGGTCGTCGATGTCGTGCTTCTGCTCCTTGCTCAACGCCAGCGGCGCCCAAAATCGCGTGTTCTCAAGCGCCGCGCGCGGATCAGGGTCGTAGGAAAGCTTGATCTCGATCATGTGATCGATCGTGTCGGTGTCTCTGCCGCTGGCCTCGGCACCTTCCGCCACGGCGGGAAGAAGCTCGTCCGTGTAGAGACCCATTCCCTTGCCGGATGTGCAAATGAAACCGTCGCCCTCGCGGCCCGCGAACCGGGCAACCATCGGGCCCCCGGCCGCAATGTACACCGGTATCAGCGTATCCGGCCGGTCATAAATGGACGCCCCGTGGGTGGAGTAGTACTCCCCCTCGAAGTCGACCCGATCTTCCGTCCACAGCTGCCGCATGAGTCGAATGGATTCCCGCAGCCGTGCGAAGCGTTCCCTGAACTCCGGCCATTCCTGCGCCCCTGCGCCGCGAAATCCGGTGGCAATCTCATTGAGGGCTTCGCCCGTGCCCACGCCGAGGAGGATGCGCCCCGGATACAGGCAGCCCATGGTTGCGAACGCCTGCGCGATGACAGCGGGGTTGTAGCGAAACGTGGGCGTCATCACCGACGTGCCGATGCGAATCGTCTTCGTGCGCTCCCCCACCGCGGCCATCCACGCGAGCGAAAACGGCGCATGACCGCCCTCGTGCCGCCACGGCTGAAAGTGATCGCTCACCGTCACGGTCTCAAATCCGTGTGCCTCCGCGGCGACCGCGTATTCGACAAGATCCCGCGGGGCGAACTGTTCGGCGGATGCTTTGTAGCCAAGTTTGAGGGGCAGCATCATCAACTTCCTGCTCGTGGTGTCTGAAGATAGTCGGACACGGCCGTCGGCACGTAGGGACTCACGTCTCCACCGAGCCCCGCAACCTGCCGAACGAGAGAACTGGAGACGTGGGCGTGGGCGGGGTCCGGGAGAAGAAATATGGTTTCCACTCCGGCCAGATTGCGATTCACAATCGCCATGGGCGTCTCGTACGCTACATCGACCTGCGAGCGCACGCCCTTGACAAGCACGCTCGCGCCGACATCCGTGCAGTAGTCCACGAGAAGACCCACGCTCCACGACATGACCCTGATGTTGTCGCTCAGCCCCGAATCGGCGATCGACTTTTCGATGAGCGAAACGCGTTGCGCGACCGGAAGAAGCGCGGTTTTGTCCGGATTGTGCACGACGAGAACGTGCAGTTCATCGAACAAACCGGAAGCACGATCGATCACATCCAGGTGACCTAACGTGATGGGGTCGAATGACCCGGGAACGACGGCGATCCGGTGCATTATTCCACCCTATCCTGCGCGGCCGTGATCAATCGCGAGGTCACGCGTTGGGGACCACGCGGAGTCGCGCGGCAAGCTCAGCGCGGACCTCAGGACTTCGCGAGAAAGTCGCGCTCCACGTCATCCAGTCGACGCGCGATCGCCTCCCGCAGAGCCGGATACTCCGAAAGGCGCCTGTCTCCCGCAAGCAGGCTCTGCGCTATCGACCGCGCCTCCAGAATGAGGTCGCCGTCCTTGACGACGCGCAGCAGCCGGAGACTCGAGCGCCCACCCGATTGCAAACTGCCCAGCACATCGCCCTCCTGCCGGAGTTCGAGGTCTTTCTGCGCCAGCACGAACCCATCGAGGGTGGACGCGACGGCCTCGACGCGGTCACGAGAGAGCGAACCCGCCTCTGCCGCGGTGACAAGCAAACAAAGCCCGGGCACCTCGCCTCTGCCCACCCGGCCGCGCAACTGGTGCAGCTGCGAAACGCCGAAGCGGTCGGCATCCAGCACGATCATCGCGGACGCGTTGGGCACGTCGACTCCCACCTCAATTACGGTTGTTGCCACGAGAACGTCAATTCGTCCGGCGGCGAACTCGCGCATGAGCGAATCCTTGTCGTCGCTGGAGAGCCGACCGTGCAGCGCCTCAATTCGCCGCCCGGCAAACTGCGGGTCACGGCGCAGCAGGTCGAGCGTGTCGGTAACGGTGAAGCGCGACCGCGCTGGGGCACCAGACGCCGCGCCCGGCTCCTGCCCCAGAGCCGGCTCCTGCTCGCGCCCCTGATCGTGTGCGTGCTCCTGCTCGCGCCCCGTCTCGAGGGAATCCTGCTCGGCTCCCCGATCCGCGTCGATCGCCGGGCACACGACGAATGCTTGCCGACCCTGGGCCAGCTCTTCCGCGAGGCGTTCCCACACCCGCGCCATCCAGCCGGGTCGATCTGCGAGTGGGACTACGAAGGTCTCAATCGGCTTTCGACCGGACGGCAATTCGGCAATAGTCGACACGTCGAGGTCGCCGAACACCGTCATCGCGACGGTACGGGGAATGGGCGTCGCGGTGAGAACGAGAACGTGCGGCGGCACGGATCCTTTGCGTCGGAGCGCCTCCCGCTGCTCCACGCCGAAACGGTGCTGCTCGTCAACGACGACGAGCCCCAGGTCGAAGAACTCCACAGACTCGCTCATGAGCGCGTGGGTGCCCACCACAATCTGCGCCTGACCCGTGACGGCGGCCAGCAGCGCTCGCCTGCGGTCGGCAATCGGCAACTGCCCGGTGATGAGGGTGGGACGCAGTCGCGCGGCGAGCTCCGGTCCGAGCGACGCCACGATGGAACGCAGGTGCTGCCCGGCAAGAACCTCCGTGGGTGCCAGGAGCGCGGATTGACCGCCAGACTCCGCAACCGTGAGCATGGCGCGCAGCGCCACGACGGTCTTTCCGGAACCCACTTCGCCCTGCAGCAATCGGTTCATCGCCACGGGAGTCGCGATGTCGCGTGCAATGTCCTCGCTCACGGCCTGCTGGTCCGCGGTCAGGGTAAACGGAAGCGAGGCGTCGAACTGTTCGAGCAAGCCTCCCCTCTCCGGAACCCGAGCCACCGCGGCGTGATCCTTCAAGCGTTCGCGCTGTTCCAGCAGCGCCATTTGCAACACGAATGCTTCCTGAAACCGAAGGGCCGCGCGTGCCGACTTCCCCTCGGATTCCACGGCGGGTCGATGAATCAGTTCGATCGCGCGCCGGAACGGCAGCAATCCACGCGCGTCGCGCACGTGATCGGGAACCGGATCCGGCACGTCGCCAAGCGTGTCGAGCACCACTCCGACGGCCTTTTGGATTTGCCAGCTCGCCACGGATGCCGTGGCCGGGTAAATCGGAATCGGCGTGAGTGCCCAGGCTTTCGCCGCATCCGCATCCGCGTCGCGCACGCCGCCCTCGGCATCCTCCGCATGAAAAAGCTCGTAGTCGGGGTGGGCCAGCTGGCGGCTGCCACGATATTCGCCCACTTTGCCAGCGAAGATGCCGCGCACTCCCGGTTGCAGCTCTTTTGCTCGCCAGGCCTGATTGAAGAAGGTGAGGGCGAGAACACCTTTACCGTCGGTGATCGTCACCTCGAGGATCGACCCCTTGCGCGACCGCATGGGTCGCTCGCGCACGCCGACCACGTCGGCAACGATCGTGACGTTCTCGTCGAGCGGGAGGTGGGCCAGCTCCGTGAGTTCACCGCGACGCGCGTATCTGCGCGGGTAGTGGGTGAGCAGGTCTCCTACGGTTTCGACGCCGAGATTTCTGGCGAGCGCGGACGCGGTTCGGCCGCCAAGCACACCGTTCAGTTTCATGTCGAGCGGAGATGGCACACTCCGAGGGTACCTTTGCATGGTGACACGAATCATCGCCGGCTTTGCGGGATCCCTCGCACTGTCCGTTCCCCGAACCGGTACTCGACCCACGAGCGATCGAGTCCGCGAAGCAATTTTCTCGTCTCTCGACGCCAGAGATGCGCTTCGCGGTGCCCGGGTACTGGATTTGTACGCCGGTTCCGGCGCTCTGGGACTCGAGGCCGCCTCACGCGGAGCGAGTTCGGTTGTTCTCGTCGAACGCGCGTCGGCGGCGGCGCGCATCTGCGCCGACAACGCCGCACGAATTTTGCGCAACGCGCCATCGGATGCGCGACCGAACATCACGGTCGCCTCGCAGGCGGTTCGCGGCTACCTTGAGGCGAGCACGTCGACGTGGGATCTGGTCTTCGTCGATCCCCCCTACGACATCGCGGACGACGAGCTCTCCGGCGTGCTGGAGGTGCTGGCTCCGCGTCTCGCGTCCGACGCCACAGTAGTTCTCGAACGCAGTTCGACGCGTGCTGCGCCGCGGCTGCCGGAAGGCATGCTCCTCGAGCGCAGTCGGAGCTACGGCGATACGAAACTCTGGTGGGTGAGCGGCACGGGCGCGGTCAACAGCACCGGTACGGTCACCGAATCCAGCCCGTGAACGGGTCCCACCCCGTGACGGGATGCGGTCGGCCATCCAGCAAGATGCGCTCGTCACGCGCACCGTCGCGTGCGGACTCGCGCACTCTGCCGATCGGCCGGAAGCCGCCTGGCAGCGTCACCCCGGCAGGGAATGTCGCAAGCAGCGAATGATCCTCACCGCCGCCGAGCGCCCGAAGCGGATCGTCGCCGAGTGCGGACCCGTCGAAATCGATCACAACATCGCTTGCTCGTGCGACGCGTTCCGCGTCGATGGCAAGCCCATCGCTGAGGTCCAGCATGGATGTTGCCCCGGCGAGCGCCGCCAGCGGGCCATCGGCGATGGGCGGCGTCGGAGAAAGCTGCGCGGCCGCGCGGGGCCGCAAACGCGCCGCCAGTTTTGCATCCGGTTCGCCGGAATCGTCGACGGCACGGGAAAAGAGCAGGTGCAGGCCGGCCGCGGCCGCACCCAGCGGGCCGCTCACGGCAACCGTGTCACCCGGGCGCGCACCCGAACGAAGCACGGGCTCCCGGCCCTCGAGGTCGCCGAACGCCGTCACCGCGATGGTCAACGTGTCCGATACCGACAGGTCGCCGCCGACGACCCCGCAACGCGGCGCGAGCGCAGCACACGCGTCGCGAAAACCATCCGCGATGCCGTCGAGCAGAGTAACCGCGGAATCGCCCTCCGCGGCGATCGCGACCACGAGAGCGGTCGGCACGGCTCCCATGGCGGCGATATCGGCCAGGTTCGAGGCCGCCGCCTTCCACCCAAGATCATGCGGCAACGACCAGGCAAGCCGAAAATCGGGTCCGTGGACCATGAGATCCGTCGTCACAACGTATCGGCCATCCGGCGCCGCCATGATTGCCGCATCGTCACCCGGTCCGAGGACCTGAAGCGCCGATGCGGGGAGCCGCGGAAAAATCCGTTGCAGCATCGCGCGTTCCCCCACTTCATTCAGAGTGGGAGGCTGGCCTTCATCGTTCGGCATGCTCACACGGTAGCCTGAAAGCGATGTCCACGCTCACTCGTCGCGCCGCCATCGCGGCGCTTGCCTCCGCCCTGCTCATCGGGATCGCAGGATGCACGCCCGCGGTGCCGATGACGCCCGCCCCCGACGCGACGAATCCGGCATGCGCCGACGTCATTGTGCGGCTCCCCGACGCGATCGACTCCCAGGCCAAGCGCGTCACCGATGCGCAGGCGACGGGCGCCTGGGGCAATCCCGCGAGCATACTCCTGCGCTGCGGCGTTCCCGTACCCGGACCGTCGACGCTCTTGTGCGCGACGGTCAAAGGTGTCGACTGGCTGCGCGATCCGAGCGACGCCCCCCGGTATGTCTTCACCACCTATGGCCGCGACCCCGCGGTCGAGGTCATCGTGGACGGCGACACGACTTCGGGAACCGATGCCCTCATCGCGCTCGCCAACGCCGTGGGCTCCATCCCCGCAACGCGCGCGTGCACGAATCCGGATGACGTGCTCGGCATCCCCGAGGCCACTCCCGCGCCGACAACCGAGCCGGCACCGGCGCCCACACCATAACGGCAAGGTCAGCGCGCCGCCACCATCCCGAGTTCGATCAATTCGGTGATGAGGGAAGGGTAGTCAAGGCCGCTGTGACGCCAGCAGCGGGGGAACATGGATATCGGCGTGAACCCGGGCATGGTGTTGATCTCGTTGAGAACGAAGCCATCCTCGGTGAGAAAGAAATCGATGCGGGCAAGCCCAGCTCCCCCGATCGCCTCGAAGGATCGGGCAGCAATCGCCTGCATGTCGTCCAGTTGCGCTGACGTCAGCTCTGCCGGGCACACGAGCTCGATTCCCGCCGCACCGAGGTACTTCGCGGCAAAGTCGTAAAAACCGCCGTTCGAAATCACCACTTCGCCGGCAACAGACACGCGGGTCGCGCGATGACCGTCGTCGCCCACCCGACCTTCAAGCACTCCGCACTCGACTTCGCGGCCCACGATCGCCGTTTCCACGAGAACTTTGTCGTCGTGCTCGAATGCGGCGGCGAGCGCGGCATCCAGTTCGTCCCAGGTGGAAATTCGGTGGACGCCGACGGAGGAGCCGGCGCGCGCGGGCTTCACGAACGCGGGAAGTCCGAGACGCATGGCACCCGAGCGCCACGAGTCGTGACCGCTCTTCCAGTCCGATTCGGTGATGGTCACCCAAGGCGCAACCGCTACGCCTGCCGACTGAAGTACGGTCTTCGTGAAGTGTTTGTCCATTCCCAGCGCTGAGGCAAGCACGCCGTTTCCGACGTAGGGCAGGCCGACCAGCTCGAAAAGCCCCTGAATCGTGCCGTCTTCCCCGAACGGGCCATGCAGAATGGGGAACGCAATGTCGACCTCACCGAGACTTCGGGTAGCGCCATCCGAACCGGTGACGGTGAATTCTCGCGAGCGGGCGCTGGCGGGAAACCGCACGCGTGAGCCGTTATCGGCGATCTCGGGAAGCGCATCCGGGTTCAGCAGGAATTTCTGCGCATCGTCGTCCTCCAGCACAAAAGCGCCCTCGCGGGTCACCCCGACGGGGATCACGCTGAACCGATCGCGATCGATCGCCGAGAGCACCCCGCCCGCGGTCGCGCAACTGATCGAGTGCTCGCTCGAACGCCCGCCGAAAATCAGGGCCACGGTCGTCTTCTTCACCATGCGTCAACGCTCCGGTTGTGGTTCATCGCTCTCTGACGTGAGATGCGGGGCAATGTCTTTGGGCTCCATGGTGCCGGCAAGCACCTCGGCAACCTGAGAGACGATCGGCATTTCCACGCCCTTCGCGAGCGCGAGTTCGAGAATCGGCGCCACCGAGGCGAGTCCCTCCGCGGTCTGATTCATGTGGGCCACGACATCCGTGAAACTGTAGCCCTGGCCCAGCAACCGGCCAGCGGTGTTGTTGCGCGACAGCGACGAACCGCACGTCGCGATCAGGTCGCCGAGGCCGGCGAGCCCGGAGAGGGTTTCTGCTTTGCCGCCGTGCGCCACCGCGAACTCGGTCATTTCGACCAGCCCCCGCGTAATTATGGAGGCCTTCGTGTTCTCGCCGTAACCCACCCCGTCGACAATGCCGATGGCCACGGCGATGAGATTCTTGAGAACTCCGCCGAACTCGGTGCCGACGACATCCGTATTCACAAACGAACGCAAATATCCGGTGCGCGCCGCCATGGCGACGAGCGTGGCGGTCTCAAGATTCTCGGACGACACGACGGATGCCGTGGGCTCCTCGCGTGCGATCTCCAGCGCCAGATTCGGTCCCGAAATCACCGCCACCTGCGCCGGGTCGGAACCGAGTTCCTCTCGGATGACCTCGCTCATGCGTCGAGCGGTTCCGCGCTCGACCCCTTTCATGAGGCTCACCACGATCGCGGTACGCGGAATAATCTCCCGCACCGCGGCCAGATTGGCTCGGAGCGTCTGGCTGGGCACAGACACGAACACCATCTCCGCGCCGTCGAGGACTTCCTCCACGTTGGGGCTCGCCCACAGGTTGCGCGGAAGATTGATGCCCGGCAGGTAGTCGCTGTTGCGCTTGGCCTGTGCAATCTCGCGCGCAAGCTCTGGGCGTCTGGCCCAGATCGCAACGTCGGCGCCGCCATCCGCCAAAACTTTGGAAAACGTGGTTCCCCAGCTGCCTGCGCCGAGGACAGCAACGCGGCGAGAACCCGGGCTCGACAGCCGGATCGGCATGGTGTTGCTCATGACCGTTCCTCGAATCGTCCGGTTTCTGCCTGCCCTTTGCGCGCGGGGTCCCAGCGTTCCGCGGGCGGCTCTTCGCCGCGCATGTGGGCCACGAGCGCGGTGATGGCCGCCATGAGCAATTCCGTGGCCTCGGCCAGCATCCTGGAGTCGAGCGGTCGCCCGCGATACGCGGAAAGGTCGACGGGCGGACCGAACGTGATGTCTACGTTTTTGCGCGGGAACAGGCTCACGCGTTTGCCGTACCGAGGCATGATCTTCTGGGTTCCCCAGTGCGCAACCGGAATGAGCGGGACGTCGGCGGTGAGCGCCAGCCGCACGGCCCCGGTCTTTCCGCGCATGGGCCACATGTCGGGGTCCCGCGTCAGCGTACCTTCCGGATACACCACGACCACGAGTTTCTTGTCGACAAGCTGATTCGCCGTAGCGAGCGGATCCACACCGCGAGTGCCCGCTCGCTCCACCGGAATCTGTTCGGACTTCCGCAGCAGCCAGCCGAGCACGGGGACTGTGAACAGCGACGCTTTCGCGAGATACCGCGGCGCTCGCCCCTGCTTCCAAATCGCTACGCCGATGACAAAAGGATCGACCTCGCTGAAATGGTTGGGCGCCACCACCACGGGACCGGAGCGAGGCAGGTGATGACCGTCATGCACTCGGTAGCGTCCCAAAATGTTCATGATCGGCAGCACCAGAAAAGCCAGCAGTCGGAAGATTGCGATTTTTTCGGAGCGCGGCTTCGCCGCTTGCCGGTCCTCCGCCACGAGTTACCCTTCGATGTCGAAATCAGCGCCGAGGTCGGCGAGCTTGTCGAAGAAGTGCTCATAGCCGCGCCGGATGAGATCCACGTTGTGCACGGTCGAGGTGCCTTCCGCGCTCAACGCCGCGATCACGTGGCTGAAGCCGCCGCGCAAGTCCGGCACCGTGATGTCGGCGCCGTGCAGTGGCGTCGGGCCGGTGATGACCGCTGCCTGCTCGAAGTCGCGTCTGGCCACACGGCGCGGGGTGTCGGCAAGTCCGTTGGGGTGCACGACGATGCTGGCCCCCATCTCATTGAGCGCCTCGATGAACCCGAACCGGTTTTCGTACACCGTCTCGTGCACCACGGATGTCCCTCTCGCCTGGGTAAGCGCCACCACCAGCGGTTGCTGCCAGTCCGTCATGAAGCCGGGGTGCACATCCGTTTCAATGGTGACGGGTTTGAGTTCCCCGCCTGGGTGGTAGAAGCGGATGCCGTCTTCATCGATGTCGAAGCCGCCGCCGACTTTGCGAAACACGTTGAGAAAGGTCATGAGCTCGGCCTGGCGGGCACCCGACACGAAAATGTCGCCGTGCGTCACGAGCGCCGCCGCCGCCCAGCTCGCCGCCTCGTTGCGGTCGAACAGGGAACGATGCGTGAAGCCGTTCAGCCGTTCGACGCCTTCAATCAGAATGACGCGGTTCGGCTCGACCGAAATGATGGCGCCCATCTTTTGCAGAATGGCAATGAGATCCATGATCTCCGGTTCGATGGCGGCGTTGCGCAGTTCCGTTATCCCGCGAGCACGAACAGCGGTCAGCAGCACCTGCTCGGTGGCGCCCACGCTGGGGTACGGCAGATTGATGTTCGCCCCGTCGAGCCCTTTCGGTGCGGTGAGGTGGATTCCCTCATAGCTTTTGTCGACGATGGCACCGAACGCGCGCAGCGCGTCGAGGTGAAAGTCGATGGGACGGTCGCCGATGCGGCAGCCCCCGAGATCGGGAATGAACGCTTCGCCGAGCCGATGCAGCAGCGGCCCGCAAAACAGGATCGGAATGCGACTGGAGCTGGCAAGCGCATCAACCTGAGCGAAGTGGGCGGTTTCCACGTTGCTCGGATCGAAAATGAACTCGCCGGGGGTTTCGCCGTCCGTGACAAGAACTCCGTGAACTTCGAGCAGTCCGCGAACGACTCCGACATCGCTGATGTCCGGGACATCGCGCAGCACGCTGGGAGTCTCACCGAGAAGGGTTGCCACCATCGCCTTCGTCGCCAGGTTCTTGGCCCCCCGAACGTCCACTCGGCCGTGCAGCGGGTTTCCGCCCCTCACGATGATCTTGTCGATCGCGAGATTCGGGGTGCCCGCAGACTTCTGGGAGTCTTTGAGACCTGTTTTCATACGTTTACCTGCTGACTATTGTGCGGGAAGAGTGCGCGGCCGCCAGGACTGCCTGGTCTTCTCGAATTCGGTGATGGATGCTTCGTCGCGCAGGGTGATGCCGATGTCGTCTAAGCCTTCGAGCAACCGCCACCTAGTGTAATCGTCGATGTGGAACGGAACCGTGAAACCTCCGACCGTCACTGATCTTTCAAGCAGGTTCACAGTCGCAGAAATTCCTGGTTGTTCGCGGATGATCTGCCACATCCGTTCCACGGCGGCTTCGTCCACTTGCGCGGCAATGAGCCCCTGCTTGCCCGAGTTGCCTCGAAAGATGTCGCCGAATCGCGCGCTCACGACGGCGCGGAAACCGTAGTCTTTGAGCGCCCACACCGCATGCTCTCGACTGGAACCCGTACCGAAATCCGGCCCGGCGATCAGCACCGTCGCGTGCGTGAATGCCGGATCGTTCAACACGAAATCCGGGTTCTGACGCCACGCAAAAAAGAGTGCGTCGTCGAATCCGGTCTTCGTGACGCGCTTGAGGAATTCGGCGGGGATGATCTGATCGGTGTCGACATTCGCGCGCTCCAGCGGAACCGCGACGCCCTCGACAACGGTGAGCTTCTCCATCATGCTTGCCCCTCCCTCTCGGAGTCCAGATCCCACGGACCGGACAGCGTCCCGCGGACTGCGGTTGCCGCGGCGACGAGCGGTGACACGAGGTGGGTCCTTCCGCCCTTGCCCTGCCGGCCTTCGAAATTGCGGTTCGATGTGGACGCGCAGCGCTCGCCTGGAGCGAGCTGATCGGGGTTCATGCCGAGGCACATCGAGCAGCCGGCGAATCGCCATTCGGCTCCAAAGTCTTCGACAATTTTATCGATGCCTTCTGCTTCCGCCTCCAGTCGCACGCGAGCCGAGCCGGGCACGACCATCACGCGCACGCCATCCGCCTTCTTTTTTCCTTTGATCACGGAGGCGAATGCGCGCAAATCCTCGATGCGGCTGTTGGTGCACGAGCCCATGAAGACGGCATCGACGCGAATGTCCTTCATCCGGGTGCCCGCTGCGAGATCCATATAGGTGAGCGCGCGCTCGGCCGAGGCTCGCTCGTTGGGGTCGTCGAAACTGGCAGGGTCCGGTATCGAATCCGACAGCAGTACGCCCTGGCCTGGGTTGGTGCCCCAGGTCACGAACGGCTCGAGGGTGCTGGCATCGAGCGAGACTTCCGCGTCGAAGGCGGCATCCTCATCCGTCGGCAAGGTTTTCCAATACTCGACGGCGGCGTCCCAGTCGGCACCCTTCGGCGCGTGCGGGCGGCCCTTCAGGTAGTCGTAGGTGGTCTGGTCCGGTGCGACCATTCCGGCCCGCGCACCTGCCTCGATGGACATGTTGCAGATGGTCATGCGCCCCTCCATGGAGAGAGCGCGGATGGCGCTGCCGCGGTATTCGAGCACGTAACCCTGCCCGCCCCCGGTCCCGATCTTCGCAATCACCGCGAGGATGATGTCCTTGGCTGTGACGCCCTCGCGCAACTCGCCTTCGACGTTGATCGCCATCGTCTTGAACGGCTTCAGTGGCAGGGTCTGCGTGGCCAGCACATGCTCGACCTCGCTCGTGCCGATGCCGAACGCCATCGCGCCGAATGCGCCGTGCGTCGACGTGTGGCTGTCGCCGCACACGACCGTGATGCCCGGCATCGTGAGCCCGAGTTGCGGACCGATGATGTGCACGATTCCCTGATCGATGTCCCCGAGCGGGTGAAGCCGCACGCCGAATTCCTCGCAGTTCGCGCGAAGGGTCTCGATTTGCTTGCGGCTGACCGGGTCTTCGATCTGCTTCGTGATGTTGAGGGTGGGCGTGTTGTGGTCCTCCGTCGCGATGGTCAGGTCCGGGCGGCGGACCGGACGTCCCGCCATCCGAAGCCCGTCGAACGCCTGCGGTGACGTGACCTCGTGAATCAGGTGAAGGTCGATGTAGAGGAGGTCGGGTGCGCCATCACTGCCCTTGGCCACGATGTGGTCGTCCCATACCTTTTCCGCCAACGTCTTGCCCACTGCTGCATCTCGATTCTCGTTGACCGCGAATGACGCGGAAATTGATCATGCCAGTCTACTTCGAGACGCCACCTCACCTGCCCCGTCGCCCCTTTTGCCGGCGTCGGACGGCACTAAGCTGGTGGTAGCTGCCTGCTCCGAACCCGGATGCAGCCTCATTCCACGCTCACA
Organism: Agreia sp.; assembly: GCA_044464485.1. Taxonomy (GTDB): domain Bacteria; phylum Actinomycetota; class Actinomycetes; order Actinomycetales; family Microbacteriaceae; genus Terrimesophilobacter. Next base: position 2,360 of record JBIQLG010000001.1, on the reverse strand, counting down.
AAGCTCACACACCGGAGTGTTCACCATGTCATCATCATCGGCCATCCACCTCGACTCGCTTCCCTTAGACCACGAACGCGTGATCGTCGTCACGGGCTCACGAAGCGGTCTGCCCATCATCGTCGCCGTGCACTCGACGGCACTGGGGCAGGCTCTCGGCGGTGCGCGCATCTGGGCGTACCCGCACTGGACGGATGCTCTCGCCGACGCACTCCGGCTCTCGGAGGGGATGACCTTCAAGAACGCCGCGGCCGGTCTTGCCCGAGGCGGCGGAAAATCCGTCGTCTGCATACCCGAGGGCGTCACGCTGTCTGCCGAACAAAAACGCGACGCGATGCTCGACCTGGGCGACGCCGTAGAGAGCCTCGGTGGTTCGTACATGACGGCGGAAGACGTGGGTTCCAGTGCCGAACTCATGGCCGTGGTGGCCGAGCGCACCGAGCACGTGTGCGGTCTTCCCGCAGACCAGGGTGGCGTCGGCGAACCCGCTGACGCGACGAGCGAAGGCGTGCACGCGAGCATCCTCGCCACCCTGGACGCCATTTTCGGCAGCAAGGATGTCGCGGGCAGGCACTTGGTCATTTCCGGGCTCGGTCAGGTCGGTGGCCGCCTCGCCACGCGGCTCGCAGCCGAGGGGGCGAAACTCACCGTCACCGACGTGAACCTCGCGAAGAAGGAATTCGCGGAGTCACTGGGCGCCGCGTGGGTGGACGCCGATGACGCCATCACGGTCGAGGCGGACCTGTTCGTACCGTGCGGTCTCGGCGGAGTGCTGACGTCGGATGCCATCAAGGCGCTCAGGGTCAAGGGCGTCGTCGGTGCCGCGAACAACCAGCTCGCCAATCACGACGGTGCAGCGGAACTCGCCGCCCGCGGCATCCTGTGGGCGCCGGACTTCGTCGTCAACGGCGGCGGCGTCATCTACCTCGACATGGCGATGCGACCGGGTGCGGATGCCGCGGCGGTCGCCTCGCGGGTCACGCAGATCGGCGATGTCGTCGCCACGATCTTCCGCGACTCTGCAGCGAAAGGCATCACGACGCTGGAGGCCGCGGAGCAGCTCGCGAAGGCACGACTCGACGCCGCGTAACCGCTGAACTTCGGTGCGGAACGGTTCGCACCGTCAGGACGGCTTCGAACGGCTCATTCGCAATCTGACGAGGCTCGCGACCGTCGCTATCGCCATCGCCCCGATAATAACGGCCAGAGACAGCCAGGTCGTGATCTCCGGCACCCACTCCACCGGTTTTCCGCCGTTGATGAAAAACACTTCGTTGCCGTGGAGCGCGTGGAAGACGAGTTTCACGCCGATGAACGCGAGGATGAACGCGATCCCGTAGTGCAGGTAAACAAGCCTGTCGATGAGGTCGCCGAGAAGAAAATACAACTGCCGCAGCCCCATGAGTGCGAAGACGTTGGCGGCGAAGACCAGGAACGGATCCTGCGTGATGCCGAAGATCGCGGGAATGGAGTCGAGCGCGAACACGAGGTCGGTGGCGCCGAGGGCGACGATGACCACGAGGACGGGGGTGAACATCCGCGTGCCGTCCACGGTCGTGCGCAACTTTCCCTCATCAAACCGGTCGGTGATGGCAACCCGCTTGCGCAGAAGACGGATGATGCGATTCTCCGTCTGCTCGTCATCCTCATACCCGGTGAACGCCTGCTTCCACGCCGTGTACAGCAGGAACGCCCCGAAGAGGTAGAAGATCCAGCTGAAATTCTCGATGAGCTGGGCGCCGATGATGATGAAGATTCCGCGCAGGACGAGCGCGATGAGGATGCCCACCATGAGGATCTCCTGCTGATACTTCTTCGGCACGCGGAACTGGGCCATGATGAGCAGGAACACGAAGAGGTTGTCGATGCTCAGGCTGTATTCGGTGAGCCAGCCTGCCACGAACTGTCCCGCGTGCTCGACACCCCCAAGCCACAGCAGCAGCAGGGCAAAGATCAGCGCGATGCACACATAGAAACCGACCCACAGGGCGGATTCGCGCACGCTCGGCACATGGGGGCGACGGTAGGCGATGATCAGGTCGCCGACGATGATGAGCGTCAACACGACGAGAGAACCGATCTCGAACCAGAGGGGGATCACAGGTTCCACGGGGTTTCCGTTCGTGAAGGGTCAGGACAGGGCCGAAAGTCTCTCCCGTGCCGAGATTCTCGACACCGCCGCATCCGGGTCAGCGTCGCTGCTGGCCGTCCTGACGAATACGGCGAAAATGGGATACTCCCCTTCGCTCCCGTCATGTTAGCCGATGTTGGGGCAGCGCACGCGAATATTGCAGAATGGTTGGTGACCCCAGCGGGATTCGAACCCGCGTTACCGCCGTGAGAGGGCGGCGTACTAGGCC